>NZ_JBIVHJ010000003.1:73898-88718 GCF_044749145.1 Curtobacterium sp. NPDC089689
GGGGGCCCCCGGCGGGGGGGCGGCCCCCCCGGGGGGCCCCGGGGGCCGGGGGGGGGGGGGGGGGGGGCCCCGGGGGGGGGGCGGGGGGCGGGCCCGGGGCCCCGCCCCCGGGCCTCCAGGCGGTCACCACCACGACCATCACGTGCGCCGCACGCAGGAGGCCCCGCACCGGAACCGGTGCGGGGCCTCCTGGGGTGTCAGCGGGGATCAGACGCCGAAGTAGAGCTCGTACTCGAACGGGTGCGGGCGCTGCGCGAGCGGGAGGATCTCGTTCTCACGCTTGTAGTCGATCCAGGTCTGGATGAGGTCCTCGGTGAAGACGTTGCCCTTCGTGAGGAACTCGTGGTCCGCCTCGAGCGCCTCGAGCGCCTCGTCGAGGGAGCCCGGCACCTGCGGGATGCCCTTGGCCTCCTCCGGCGGGAGCTCGTAGAGGTCCTTGTCGACCGGCTCGTGCGGCTCGATGCGGTTCTGGATGCCGTCGAGGCCCGCCATGAGCTGCGCGGCGAACGCGAGGTACGGGTTGCCCGAGGCGTCCGGCGCGCGGAACTCGATGCGCTTGGCCTTGGGGTTCGTGCCCGTGATCGGGATGCGGATCGCAGCGGAGCGGTTGCCGGCCGAGTAGACCAGGTTGACCGGCGCCTCGAAGCCCTTGACCAGACGGTGGTACGAGTTGATCGACGGGTTGGTGAACGCGAGCAGCGCCGGAGCGTGCTTCAGGATGCCGCCGATGTACCAGCGCGCGACGTCCGAGAGACCGCCGTAGCCGTTCTCGTCGTAGAACAGCGGCTTGCCGTCGTTCCACAGCGACTGGTGGGTGTGCATGCCCGAACCGTTGTCGCCGAAGAGCGGCTTCGGCATGAACGTGGCGACCTTGCCCCACTGGTCCGCCGTGTTCTTGACGATGTACTTGAACTTCAGGATGTCGTCCGCGGCGTGGACCATCGTGTCGAACTTGTAGTTGATCTCCTGCTGGCCGCCGGTGCCCACCTCGTGGTGCGAGCGCTCGAGCTCGAAGCCCGCCTCGATCAGCTTGAGGGTGATGTCGTCGCGGAGGTCAGCCGTCTTGTCGACGGGGGAGACGGGGAAGTAGCCGCCCTTGTACGGGGTCTTGTTGGCGAGGTTGCCGCCCTCTTCCTCGCGGCCGGTGTTCCACGCGCCCTCCTCCGAGTCGACGCTGTAGAACGACTTGTTCTGCGTGACCGAGTAGCGGACGTCGTCGAAGATGTAGAACTCGGCCTCGGGAGCGAAGAACGCGGTGTCCGCGATGCCCGTCGACGCGAGGTACTTCTCCGCCTTCTTCGCGACCTGACGCGGGTCGCGGCCGTAGATCTCGCCGTTCCGCGGGTTGTAGATGTCGAAGATCATGATCAGCGTGCGCTCGGCGCGGAACTGGTCGATGTAGGCCGTCGTCACGTCGGGGATGAGCTGCATATCCGACTCGTGGATCGACGCGAAGCCGCGGATCGACGAACCGTCGAAGAGCTGTCCGACCGAGAAGAAGTCCTCGTCGACCGTCGACGCCGGGATGTTGAAGTGCTGCTGGACACCGGGGAGGTCCGTGAAGCGGATGTCGAGGAACTTGACGTCCGTGTCCTTGATGAAGGCGAGCACCTCGGAGGAATCGCTGAACATGTGTGTCGATCTCCTGTGGGGTTGGGTGATGTCGGCAGGGACCTTTCGGCACCCTCCGACGAGGCTATTGACACCGAGTTTCCCGGACGTGACTGCGTTGTTTCGTGCGTGTTACGCGGCGGCGCTCGCCTACGCTTGGAGCATGGCCCGCAGCACCTCCCCGTCGTCGTCCGCCACCCCGCATCCCGACGGCTGGCCCGGCAAGGACCTCGGGCTCCCGGAGGAAGGGCCGCGCAGCGTCGGACGGATCGGCCGGCGCGTCGTCGCACTGCTCATCGACGGTGTCCTCGCCGACCTCGTGGCCTACGTCACCGGCGTCTGGTCGCCGGTCAACGGATCCGGCGACATCGCGCACTCGTGGATCCAGATCGCCATCTTCGCCGCGCTGCAGGTCCTGTTCATCTGCCTGCTGTCGGGCTCGTTCGGGCACATCTGCGTCGGCCTCCGTGTCGTGCCGCTCCGAGGAGGCTACGTCGGAGTGTGGCGTCCGGTGGTCCGGACGGTGCTGCTCTGCCTCGTCGTGCCGGCGCTCATCATCGACCGCGACAGCCGCGGTGCCCACGACCGGATCGCCGGGACCGTGCTCGTCCGGCGCTGACCCGCCGCGCGCCCTGCACGCAGAACGCCCCCGACCGCGGTTGGTCGGGGGCGTTCCGTGTCGAGCGGTCCGCGGATCAGCGCGGGCGACCGGCGCGTGCCCGCATCGGGTCCATGCCCTTCGGGATGGCGGCGGCCGGGCTCTGCGTCAGCGAGTCGAGCCGGTTGGCGACCGCGAGGACCTCGCTGCGGTTGAGCGCCTTCTTGAACTTGTTCATCGCGCGGGGGAGCTTGTGCAGCGTGACGGCGTCGTCGCCGCCACCGACGTGCACGACGTGGACCGGGACGTTCGGGACGATGCGCTGCACCTTGCGACGCTCCTCGTCCACCTGACGGGTGAGGTTGCCGAGCTGGCCCTCGGTGATGAGGACGACGCCCGGGGTACCGACGGCGCGGTACACGGCGGCCTGCGAACGACCGTGCACGGCCACCGGCATCTCGCTCGAGCGCCACTGGCGACGGAGCGAGTTCGAGAGGACGGCGCCGACGGCACCGGGCTGGCCCTCGATCTGCGAGTACGCGGCGCGCTCGGCGAGGCGACCGAGGACGATGAGGAAGAGCAGGACGCCGAGCAGGACACCCGCGACGATCCAGAGGACGACCGCGAGCCAGTTCTGACCCGGCAGCAGCAGTGCCAGCAGGACGCCGAGGACGACGGGGACCAGGAACGCGAGGGCGAACCACCAGACGGACGTCGGGTCGGCCCGACGGGTCATCTGGAAGACCTGGTACATCTGCTTGAGACGACCCGGCTCCTTCGCCTTCGTGTCGGAAGAACTGCTGCGTGCCATGCACACAGGATACGGCCTGAGCAGGCACTCCGAGACCGGCTCGGAGGAGGCTGTGGGCGAACGGCGTCGCTCCACAGTCGTCCGTGCGGAGACCCGCGCCCGTGCAGCCGGTAGGAGCATCGACGCGTGGACACGGACGAGGAGCGCAGGACCTGGTGGGCGGCCACGTCCGAGGAGTCCTTCGTCGCCTGGGTCGCTGCTCGTTCAGCGGCGACGGAGCGGCACCTCGGACCGGTGCTCGCGGTCGGTCGCAGCGGCGAGGGCGTCCTGGTCGCCGAGACGTTGCGACCCACCGGCCCGTCGATGGCGGCGGCGCTCGACCGTCTCGGCACACCCAGCGTCGGCGTCGCGGTCACCCTGACCACGCCGCTGCTCGACCTGGCCGTCGCCGCGTCGCGCGGGGCGGTCCTGCTCGGACGTGCGCGCCCCGACGACGTCGTGGTGGACGACGCCGGGGCCGTGGTGCTCTGCGACCGGCCGACGGGTGCCGCACCGTTCGTCGCCGGAGCGATCGCCGACACGGGGCTCGTCGAGGGCGTCACCGCGCTGCTGCTCGCCGCACGGGTCGTGTGGGAGCGGGTCGACCCACGGGAGCCCTGCCGTCCGGGCGTCGACGCTGCCCTCGTCGCGGCGCGGTCCGGCGACCCGGACGCGTTCCACGTCCTCCTGGAGACCGTGCGGGCTGCCGGGGCTCCGCGGCCGGTGCGCTGGGATCCGCCGGCGGGACTCTTCACCTTCGAGGAGGCGGCGCCGTCCGCCCCCGGGACGCTGTCGGACCAGTCCGTCGTCGACGCGGCGATCGGCCGGGCACGGGACCTCGTCGAGCGCGGCGTCCCGGTCGGCGGACGGCGGTTGCCGGTGCGACAGGTCGTCGTCGGTGTCGTGGTCGCGGCCGGACTGGCGGTCGCCGCGGTGACGGCGCTCGGCGGGTGACGTGCGGGCGCGGCGGCGCGGTCCGTCCCGTCGGGGACGCGGAACGGCCCCGCTCCCTGGGGAGCGGGGCCGTTCCGTCGAGCCGGGCCGGAGCGCCGGGTCTCACTGCCCGAGGGCTGTGGTGCAGTGCCCGAGGGCTGTGCCTCAGTAGCCCAGGTTCGGGGCGAAGTTGCCCTCCTCGAGGCGGTTCTTGACCGCGACGAGGTAGCGCGACGCGTCCGCACCGTCGATGATCCGGTGGTCGTACGACAGCGCGAGGTAGACGAACGAACGGATCGCGATCGCCTCCTGTCCGTCGACCTTCACGACCGCCGGACGCTTCGTCACGATGCCCGTGCCGAGGATCGCCGACTGCGGGAGGAACACCACGGGGGTGTCGAACAGTGCGCCACGCGAACCGGTGTTCGTCAGCGTGAAGGTGCCGCCCGCGAGCTCGTCCGGCTTGAGCTGGTTGTTGCGCGTGCGCTCGGCCAGGTCGGCGATCGACTGCGAGAACTGCGCCAGGTTCAACGACGCAGCGTCCTTGATCACCGGGGTGAGCAGACCGCGCTCGGTGTCCACCGCGATCGAGACGTTCTCGGTCTCCGGGTACACGATCTCGTCGCCGTCGACCGTCGAGTTGATCTTCGGGTGCGCCTTGAGCGCCTCCGACGCCGCGAGGGCGAAGAACGGCATGAAGGAGAGCTTCGAGCCGGTCTTCTCGAGGAACTCGGCCTTGTGCGCGTCGCGGAACTGCGCCACCTTCGTGACGTCGACCTCGACGACGCTCGTGAGCTGCGCGGTCGAGGTCATCGACTGCACCGCACGCTCGGCCACGACCTTGCGGAGGCGGGTCATCTTCTCGCGGGTGCCACGGAGCGGCGACACCTCGGCGACGAAGGGACCGGACGGAGCCGCTGCGGCCTGACCACCGGCCGCGGGCTTCGCGGCTGCGGCGGCGAGGACGTCCTCCTTGCGGATGCGTCCGCCGACACCCGAGCCGGTCACGGTCGACAGGTCGACGCCCTGCTCGTTCGCGAGCTTGCGCACGAGCGGGGTGACGTAGCCGGAAGCCGAGCCGTCCTGCGTCGGGTTCGGCACGGACGCCGACTGGCCGGAGGTGGCCGGAGCGGCGGCAGGGGCCGGAGCGGCGGCAGGAGCCGGGACGGCTGCCGGGGGAGCGGCGGCGGGCGGCGGGACCGGAGCGGCCTGCGGCACCGGGGCGGCGGCCGGCGGAGCGGACGGCGCCTGCGGGGCGGCGGGCTGCGTCTGGCCGCCCGGGGCGGGCTCGGCCTGCTGCGGCTCGGGAGCCTTCTGCTCCTCCTGCTGCTCGGTGCTCGGGGCCGGCTCGGGCTCGGTGGCGTCGGCCTGGGCCTCGTCGGAACCCTGCTCGGAAGCGCCCTGCTCGGCGGCACCCTGGTCGGCGCCGCCCTCGTCCGAGCCGCCGTCGGAGGAACCGGAGCCGTCGCCGATCTTCACCAGCGCGGTGCCGACCTCGACGGTCTCGTCCTCCTGCACGAGGATCTCCTCCACGACGCCCGCGACGGGCGAGGGGATCTCGGTGTCGACCTTGTCGGTCGAGACCTCGAGCAGCGGCTCGTCGACCTCGACCCGGTCACCGACGTTCTTCAGCCATCGGGTCACCGTGCCCTCGGTGACGCTCTCGCCGAGCGCCGGGAGGTTGACGGATTCGCTCATCGGGTGGACTCCTCTTCGCAGGGGTGGATCGTGGTGGTGGTCATGGTGTTCACAGGGCGTGCAGCGGCTTGCCCGCGAGGTGCAGGAACGCCTCGCCCAGCGCCTCGTTCTGCGTGGGGTGTCCGTGGACCAGGGGAGCGATGTCCTCCGGGTAGGCCTCCCAGTTGACGGCGAGCTGTGCCTCGCCGATGAGCTCGCCGACGCGGGCGCCGATCATGCTGACGCCGACGACGGGGCCGTCGACCACGCGGACGACCTTGACCGAGCCGGACGTGCCGATGATGTGGCTCTTGCCGTTGCCGGCGAGGTTGTACTCGTAGGAGTCCACCTTGTCGGCGCCGTACTGCTCCTCGGCCTTCGCCTGGGAGAGCCCGACGGACGCGACCTCGGGGTCGGAGTACGTGATCTTCGGGATGTTCGTGTCGGAGATGACGACCGGGTTCAGACCGGCGATCTCCTCGGCGACGAAGATGCCCTGCTGGAAGCCGCGGTGCGCGAGCTGCAGGCCCGGGACGATGTCGCCGACGGCGTACACGTTCGGGACGTTGGTGGCGAGGCGCTCGTTCGTCGTGACGAACCCGCGGTCCATCGTGACGCCGACCTCCTCGAAGCCCATGTTCTGGGTGAGGGGGCCGCGACCGACGGCGACGAGCATGACGTCGCCCTCGAAGGTCTTGCCGTCCTCGAGCGTGACGACCACACCGTTCTCGTGCTGCTCGACGCCCTGGAAGCGGACACCGAGCGAGAACTCGATGCCGCGCTTGCGGAACGCGCGCTCGAGCTGCTTCGACATGGACTCGTCCTCGGCCGGGACGAGGTGGGGCAGCGCCTCCACGATCGTGACCTCGGCGCCGAAGGACTTCCAGACGCTCGCGAACTCGACGCCGATGACGCCGCCACCGAGGATGACGACCTTGTTCGGGACGTAGTCCATCTTGAGCGCGGTCTCGGAGGTGATGACCCGGCCGCCGATCTCCAGCCCGGGGAGGGACCGCGAGTAGGAACCCGTGGCGAGCACGACGTTCTTGCCGGTGACGGTCTGGTCACCGACCTGCACGGTGTTCGGGGCGGTCAGGCGACCCCAGCCCTCGACCACGGTGATCCCCCGCGCCTTGATGAGGCCCTGGAGGCCCTTGTACTTGGACGAGATGACGCCCTGCTGGTACTCGATGACCTTGGGCACCTCGACGCCGGCGAACTCGGCGATGACGCCGTACTTCTCGGCGTCACGGGTGCCGTCGGCGATCTCCGCTGCGTGCAGGAGCGCCTTCGTCGGGATGCACCCGCGGTGCAGACACGTCCCCCCGAGCTTGTCTCCCTCGATGAGCGCGACGCTCATCCCGAGCTCGGCGGCCCGGAGCGCTGCGGCGTACCCACCGCTGCCGCCACCGAGGACCACGACGTCGTAAGTCTGTTCCGTCACCTGGTGCAACTCCCTCGTGCGTGTTCGGGACCGGTCAGGCCCCGTGGACACCGCGGCGAGCGGCGTCCCACGGTCGGACCGTGTGGTTCCGGTCCCGTCCCGTGTGGGTCCGGCGGGGTGCGCGCACACGCGGCCGCCCCGCCGGACTCAAACCTACTACTTGGACTGGAGCTCTTCTGCGAGGCTGATGAGTGTCCGGACCATGACGCCCGTGGCGCCCTTGCCGAGCCACCCGTAGCCGCCGCCCTTGTGCTCCGAGGGACCCGCGATGTCGAGGTGCGCCCACGGGATGCCCTCGCCCACGAACCGCTCGAGGAACTTGCCCGCGAGGAGCATGCCGCCCGCCGGGTTGCCGACGGTCGCGTTGACCATGTCGGCCACGTCGCTCGCGAGTCGGGCGTCGAGCTCCTCGGGCAGCGGCATCGGCCAGATCGGCTCGGCCACGGCGTCCGCGATCGAGCGGACCTGCGCCACGAGGTCGTCGCTGCCCATCAGGCCGGTGGTGCGGTCGCCGAGCGCCACGACCTGCGCACCGGTGAGCGTCGCGACGTCGACGATCGCGTCCGGGTGCTCGAGGGACGCCGCGGCCATGCCGTCACCGAGGACGAGACGGCCCTCGGCGTCGGTGTTCGTGACCTCGACGGTCTTGCCGTTCTTGAGCGTCAGGACGTCGCCGGGGCGGGTGGCCGAGCCGGACGGCATGTTCTCGGCGAGGCACAGCCACGCGGTGACCTTCGTGTCGAGGCCGAGCTTCGCGGCGGCGACCGTGGCGGCGAGGACCGTCGCGGCGCCGGTCATGTCGGTCTTCATGCCGAGCATCGAGGCGGCCGGCTTGAGCGAGAGGCCGCCCGAGTCGAACGTGATGCCCTTCCCGACGAGCGCGAGGTGCTTCGACGCGGACTCCGGGGCGTACCTGACGACCACGAGACGCGGAGGACGGACCGAACCGCGGCCGACCCCGGCGATGCCGCCGAAGCCCTGCGCCTCGAGCTCGTGCTCGTCGAGCACCTCGACGGTGAGCGGCAGGTCCGCGGCGAGCCCCTGCGCGACGTCCGCGACGTCGGACGGGCCGAGGTCGCCGGCGGCGGTGTTCACGAGGTCACGGACGGTCGACGCGGCCTCCGCCACGACGGACGCACGGGTCGTGTCGACCTCGACGCCGGCGGGCGCCACGACCGCGATGCGCTGGTCTCCGCGGGCGGGCCCGCTGGTGCCGGTGCCCTTGTGGGCGGTGAAGGCGTAGGAGCCGAGGGCGGCCCCTTCGAGCGCCGCCTCGACGAGCTCGGCGGAGTCGGTCGGCAGGGCGATCGCGATGGACCCGACGAGCGGGAGCTGCCGGACCGCGCTGCCGGCGGCGCTCCGCACGGCGGCGGCGTCGGTGGCGGAGCCGAGACCGACGAGGGCGACCGAGGACGCGGCGACGCCCGTCCCCGGGAGGCGGACGAGCTGGTCCTTCGCGCCGGTGACGCCGATCGCGGCGAGGTCGAGGTCGCCGAGGAAGTCGGCGCCGACGGTGGTCGCGGGACCGCCGTCGACCCCCGGCCGGACACCGACGACGAGGACGTCGGCCTCCGTTCCTGCTGCGGCGGACGAGACGGTGGAGAGGATCGGTCGGACCATGCCCCAACCCTATCCACGCACTGTTCGCTGTCGGCGTGGCCGCTCCTCCCGGGTCGCGGTGCACGCCCGCCTAGCATGGGGACGGTGAACCACCCCGAGGACCTCTACTCGTTCGTCGACGGCGCCCCCGAGGTGCCGGCGGGCCTCCACCTCGTCGCTGCGCTGACCGGCTTCGCCGACGCGGGAGCCGCGGTGGCACAGGTCACGACGGCGATCGAGGGCACACTCGACGCGGCGACGATCGTCGAGTTCGACCCCGACGTCCTGCTCGACTGGCGCGCCCGTCGGCCGGTGATCACGTTCGAGCACGACCACATCGAGTCCGTCGCGGTCCCGCGGCTCGCGCTGTCCCTCGTGCGCGACGAGATCGGTCAGCCGTTCCTCTTCCTCTCCGGGTACGAGCCCGACTTCCGTTGGAACGCCTTCGTCGCCGCGGTCACCGACCTCGCCGAGCGGCTGCAGGTCGTCGACACGACGTGGGTCCAGTCGATCCCGATGCCCGTGCCGCACACCCGTCCGATCCGCATGACCGTGTCCGGCACGCGCGCCGACCTCGTCGAGCAGATGAGCGTGTGGAAGCCGGAGACCCAGGCGCCGGCGAACGTGCTGCACCTCGTCGAGCACCGGCTCGCGCAGTCCGGACACGACGTCACCGGGCTGGTCCTGCTCGTGCCGCACTACCTCTCGGACACCGAGTTCCCCGACGCCGCGGTGGCTGCCCTCGCGGGGGTCTCCGCCGCGACCGGCCTCATCTTCCCGTCCGACGCCCTCCGCGAGGAAGGGCGCGAGTTCCTCGCCCGCGTCGACGAGCAGGTCGGCGGGAACGGCGAACTGCAGCGGCTCGTCTCGGTGCTCGAGGAGCGGCACGACGAGTACATGGCCGGCAACCCGATCGGCTCGCCGCTCACCGGGGTCGACGGCGAGGTGCCCTCCGCCGACGCGATCGCGGCGGAGCTCGAGCGGTTCCTGGCGGACCGGCGCGGGCAGGCGGACGGCACCGCCGACTGACGGGGTGACCGGCCGGCGGACGCGGGTGCTCCGGTCGACGCGCGACGGGCCTCCCGGCCGGTCCCTGCCTGGAGGCACGGTGCACGTCCGTCCCGCCCGTCGCGTTCTCCACAGGTCGCCTCCGGCGGCCGTGGCGCCGCGGCGGCGCCGGTAGCCTGATCGGGTGAACTCGCGCCGTGCCTTCCTCGTCTGGGGCATCGCGGTGCTGGCCTACGTCCTCGCCGTGGTGCAGCGGTCCACGTTGGGCGTCTCCGGCGTGGACGCGCAGGAGCGCTTCGCGGTGTCGGCCGCCGTGCTGTCGACGCTCGCGGTGGTGCAGATTGCCGTGTACGCGGCGCTGCAGATCCCCGTCGGCATCGCGCTCGACCGGTTCGGGCCACGGCGGCTCGTGCTGCTCGGCGCGGTGCTCCTCGTCGTCGGGCAGGCGGTCGTCGCGGTGTCGCCGACGATCGGACCGGCGGTGGTCGGGCGCGTCCTCGTCGGCGCCGGTGACGCGATGACGTTCATCTCGGTCATGCGGCTCCTGCCGATGTGGTTCAGCGGGCGGATCCTGCCCCAGATCTCGCAGTGGACCGGCAACCTGGGGCAGGTCGGGCAGGTGCTCTCGGCG
This sequence comes from Curtobacterium sp. NPDC089689, assembly GCF_044749145.1. Taxonomy (NCBI): domain Bacteria; kingdom Bacillati; phylum Actinomycetota; class Actinomycetes; order Micrococcales; family Microbacteriaceae; genus Curtobacterium; species Curtobacterium sp. NPDC089689. The sequence continues at coordinate 84,190 of NZ_JBIVHJ010000003.1, forward strand.
TTCCCGTTCGCGCTCCTGCTGCACACCACGGGCTGGGGCACGGCGTACGGGGTGGCCGCCGGTGCCGGGGCCGTGGGCCTGGTGCTCGCGTTCGCCTTCGTCCGCAACGGTCCGGTGCCGGTGCGCACCGGTGCGATCCCGCTGCCGCACTCGTGGGGCGGGGCGCTCCGGACCTTCGCGCACGCGGTCCGGCGCCCCGGGACGCAACTCGGGTTCTGGTCGCACTACGTGACGCAGTCCTCCGGCACGGTCTTCTCGCTGCTGTGGGGCGTGCCGATGCTCCGCGGGCTCGGCTACACCCCGACCGAGGCCGCCGGCTTCCTCACCGTGATCGTCGTGACGGGTTTCGTCGCCGGGCCGTTGCTCGGTGTCCTCTGTGCCCGTTACCCGCTCCGCCGGTCGAACCTCGTGCTGGGGTGCGTGGCGGTCCTCGCCGTGGTGTGGACGGCGGTGCTGACCTGGCCGGGGCAGCCGCCGACCTGGTTGCTCGTGCTGCTCGTCGTCGCGATGGGCATCGGCGGACCGGGATCGCTCATCGGGTTCGACTTCGCCAGGTCCTTCAACCCGGTCGGCGCGCTCGGCTCGGCGAACGGGCTCGTGAACGTCGGGGGCTTCCTCGCCGCGTTCGTGATGATGTACCTCGTCGGCGCGATCCTCGACGCCGCGTCCCACGCCACGGGGCAGACCGTCTTCGCCTGGGCGAACTTCCGGATCGCCCTCACCGTGCAGTACGTCGTCGTCGGCTTCGGCGTCGCGATGCTGCTGCACGCACGCCACCGGACCCGCCGTGTGCTGCACGAACAGGAGGGAATACGCGTCGGCCCGCTCTGGGTTGCACTGGTTGCACGTCTGCGGAAGCGCGGCGTGCAATAATGACTACCGGACCCATCGGGCCCCTCGTGACCAACCACTCCTCGGAGCGCGCGGAAACCTGGGGACTTGACATGGGTCCTAGTGCTGCCCGGATTGGTAGGACCGGCTGACGCGGGGGACTGCGGCGACGGCCCTGGGCGGCGAGGGAGGCCACGACCCCACGAACGTGGCACGACGAGAGAGGTGATCGCATGGCTGCCCGGAGCACGACGATCGATCCCACGAAGGACACCGAACCCGAGGGCACGGCGGCTGAGTCCGCCGAGGCCGAGGGCACGGCCGCGCCGAAGAAGCGCGCCACCAAGGCGCCGGCGAAGAAGGCCGCGCCGAAGAAGACCACCGCCAAGGGCGGGAAGAAGGCCAAGGCCGACGACGACGAGCTCGACGACGAGCCGGTCGAGCCCGTGGACGAGGCGGCGGACGACGCCGACGCCGACGCCGACGCCGACGCCGACGAAGAGGCCCCGAAGGACACCAAGGCCGAGGCCGCTGCGGTCGCCGCCGGCGCGCTCGTCATCTCGCAGTCCGACGACGACGAGGCCCCGGTCTACTCGACGACCATCACGGGGGCGACCGCCGACCCCGTGAAGGACTACCTGAAGCAGATCGGCAAGGTCGCGCTCCTCAACGCCGAGCAGGAGGTCGAGCTCGCGATGCGCATCGAGGCCGGCCTGTTCGCCGAGGACAAGCTGCAGCACTCGACCGGCCTCTCCAAGCCCGAGGAGCGCGAGCTCCGCTGGGTCGCCCGCGACGGTCAGCGCGCGAAGTCGCACCTGCTCGGCGCGAACCTCCGCCTCGTCGTGTCGCTCGCCAAGCGCTACACGGGCCGCGGCATGCAGTTCCTGGACCTCATCCAGGAGGGCAACCTGGGCCTCATCCGTGCCGTCGAGAAGTTCGACTACACCAAGGGCTTCAAGTTCTCGACCTACGCGACGTGGTGGATCCGCCAGGCGATCACCCGCGCGATGGCCGACCAGGCCCGCACCATCCGCATCCCGGTGCACATGGTCGAGGTCATCAACAAGCTCGCGCGCGTCCAGCGTCAGATGCTCCAAGACCTCGGTCGCGAGCCCACTCCGGAAGAGCTCGCCCGCGAGCTCGACATGACCCCGGAGAAGGTCGTCGAGGTCCAGAAGTACGGTCGCGAGCCGATCTCGCTGCACACGCCCCTGGGCGAGGACGGCGACTCGGAGTTCGGTGACCTCATCGAGGACACCGAGGCCGTCGTGCCGGCCGACGCGGTGGGCTTCACGATGCTGCAGAAGCAGCTCGAGAGCCTGCTCGACTCCCTGTCCGAGCGCGAGGCGGGCGTCATCCGCATGCGCTTCGGCCTCGGTGACGGTCAGCCGAAGACCCTCGACCAGATCGGGGACACGTTCGGCGTGACGCGCGAGCGCATCCGCCAGATCGAGTCGAAGACGATGGCGAAGCTCCGCCACCCGTCGCGGTCGCAGTCGCTGCGCGACTACCTCGAGTAGGCCGATGCGCTTCCTCATCCCGATCCTGGTCGGGCGGATCCTCCGTGCCCTCGCTCGTGCGCGGGGCGGAGGGTCCGCCTACCCCGGCTACATCGTCCTCAAGCTCGTGCCGGACTTCCTGCAGCACGTGACGAAGCAGTTCCCGAACGGCGTCGTCTTCGTGCTCGGGTCGAACGGCAAGTCCACGACGACCCACATGATCTCCGACATCGTGCGGGCGCACGGCCTCCGGGTCTTCACGAACCCGTCCGGTGCGAACCTGCCGCAGGGCATCGCGTCGGCGCTCCTCTCCGAGGTGTCGCTGACCGGCAAGCTCAAGGCCGACATCGGCATCCTCGAGGTCGACGAGGCGTTCGCGGTCGAGCTCGCCGGCATCCTGTCGCCGTCCACGGTGACGATGCTGAACGTCCAGGTCGACCAGCTCTACCGGTTCTTCGAGACCGAGCGCGTCGCCACGATGATGCTCGACACCGCGGCCCTGTCGGCGCGGAACGTCATCACCAACCGCGACGACCAGTTCCTCGACGCGTACGCGGGCACGGCCGGGCAGCAGGTGCTCCGCTTCGGTGCCAGTGCCGAGGTCGTGGCCGCGGCCCCGAACGGCCTGCAGAACGCCGACGACTTCGACCGGCAGGACGCCGTGCCGAACGTCGCCGACGCCGAGGTCGTCGTGAACACCGGCGACGGTGCGACCATCCGGTTCGGCGGTGCGGACATCCCCGTGCGGCTCCCGGCCCGTGGCCTGCACTACGCCGTGGACGCCGCGGCCGCCACCGCCACCGCGAGCGCGGCCCTGGGCGACCAGTTCCGTGCGGACGCGGTCACGAAGGCGTTCGGCACGATGAAGCCGGCGTACGGCCGTGGCGAACGGCTCCCGATCGCCGGCGAGGCCGCCGAGTTCACGATGTTCAAGAACGCCGCGAGCCTCCAGCTGAACCTCGACGCGCTCCCGGACCGCCCCGAGCAGGTCCTCATGGCGATCGACGAGGGAACGCCGGACATCTCGTGGATCTACGACATCGACTTCTCGGCGCTCGACCACGTGGACGTCGTCTCCGGCGACAAGGCGTGGCAGATCGCGATCGCCCTCGAGCACGCCGGTGTCCGCATCGGCAAGGTCGAACCGGACGTCGAGGCCGCCATCCGGCACATGGAGCAGCTCGGCGCGACGTCGAGCGGGACGAAGAACTTCATCGTCAACTACGAGATCATGATGATCGCCCGCAAGGCCCTCGGCCATCCGGACATGGAGAAGACGGCATGACCGCCGACCGGTTGACCATCCTGCACGTGTACCCGCGGCAGATGGGCGTCTCGGGGGACCGCGGCAACGTCGCTGCCCTCGTCCGCCGTGCCGAGACCGCGGACATCGCCACCGAGGTCGTCGAGTACGCGCCGGGTGACACCCTGCCCACCGCTGCCGACGTCGTCGTGATCGGCAACGGGCCGCTCAGCGCCATGCGGTCCCTCGGGGGCGACGTCACCCGGGTCGGTGCGGCACTGCGCGACTTCGCGACCGCGGGCGTCCCGGTGGTGGCGGTCGGCGGCGGGTTCGACCTCGCCACGAACGCCGTCGTCGCGACCGACGGTGCCGACGTCCCGGGCTTCGGGGTGTTCGACGCCCGAGCCGTGCGCGGCGCCGAGCGTCGGGTGAACTACTTCGTGCTCGAGACCCGCTACCCGCTGCTCGGCGACGCCCCGACCCGCCTCGCGGGCTTCGAGGACCACGCGACGCGCATCGAGCTCGGCGACGGCGTGACGCCCTTCGCCGACGTCGTGTCGGGCGGCGGCAACCAGGCGGGCAGTCCGGTCGAGGGTGCGATCACCGGCACCTCGTTCGGCACCCACACCCAGGGACCGATCCTGCCGCTCAACCCGCAGCTGACCGACGGCGTGCTCGCCGCCGCCACCGCGCGGCTCGGTCGCGAGTACACGCCGGACGCGCAGCGGACGGCGTCGATCGACCGGTACGCGCGCGAAGCGCGTGCGACCATCGACCGCTACGTCGACAAGGCGTTCAAGCGGATCGCCTGACGCGACGCGGGGTCCGCACCCCACGACAGACGGGAGGGGGGGGGGGGGGGGGGGGCCCCCCCCCCCCCCCCGCCCCCGGCCCCCCCCCCCCGGGGGCGGGGGGGGGGGGACCCGGGGGGGGGGGGGGGGGCGGGGGGGCGCCCG
>NZ_JBIVHJ010000003.1:88728-350374 GCF_044749145.1 Curtobacterium sp. NPDC089689
GTCCAAACCCCCCCCCTTCGGTCCGGCGGGGGCGGCCGGGGCGGGGCGGGGGGGGGGGGGGGCCCCCCCCCCCCCCCGGGGGGGGGGGGGGGCCCCCCGCCCCCCCCCCGCCTCCCGTCAGTCACATGCGGACGCTGTCGCGTCCGGACGCTACTTCGACTCGTAGAGTCGGCTGCTCTCGTCGTGCCACTCGATGGCGGTGGCTGCGAGCTTGTCCTTGAACTCGGCGCCGTGGTGGGCGCAGAAGAGGAGCTCGCCGCTCGCCATGGTCGCTCGGATGTAGGCCTGCGCTCCGCAGCTGTCGCAGCGGTCAGCAGCGGTGAGCTGGTTGCTGCCGAATTCGTCGATGGAGAGGTCCTGCACGGTCTGGGTCATTGCTGTGCTCCTCACGGATCGCAGGGCGGGTGCCGGGTTTCCACCCAACGGGTGCCGGTTGCTGACCATTTGAACACGTGGTGCCTGGATGTACGGCATCATCGGGGCACGTTTCGCTCAGCGCGGACCCACTGGCCCCAGACCGAGTGTCAGGGCGCTGGGCGTCGGTGGTGCTCAGTACGATCGGACGGTGAGCTCCGACTACTCTGCGCGCCATCTCTCCGTCCTCGAGGGGCTCGAGGCGGTCCGCAAGCGGCCGGGCATGTACATCGGCTCGACCGACTCGCGCGGCCTCATGCACTGCCTGTGGGAGATCATCGACAACTCCGTCGACGAAGCCCTCGCCGGGCACGGTGACGAGATCGGCGTGGTGCTGCACCCGGACGGCTCGGTCGAGGTCCGCGACACTGCTCGTGGCATCCCCGTCGACGTCGAGCCGAAGACCGGCCTGACCGGGGTCGAGGTCGTGTTCACGAAGCTCCACGCGGGCGGCAAGTTCGGCTCGGGCTCGTACGCGGCGTCCGGTGGTCTGCACGGTGTCGGGGCGTCGGTCGTCAACGCGCTGTCGGAGCGGCTCGACGTCGAGGTCGACCGCGGCGGCAAGACCTACGCGATGTCGTTCCACCGTGGTGAGCCGGGGACGTTCGCCGGTGACGGTCCCGATGCGCCCTTCACACCGTTCACGTCCGGCAGCGAGCTCCGGGTCGTCGGCAAGGTCAAGAAGGGCGTCACCGGGTCGCGCATCCGCTACTGGGCCGACCGGCAGATCTTCACGCCCGATGCCCGCTTCAGCACGCAGGACCTCGTCAACCGTGCGCGCCAGACGGCGTTCCTGGTCCCCGGGCTCGGGATCACCATCACGGACGCCCGACCGTCGTCGATCGAGGCGGCCGCGTCGCGTGCCGCCGCCACGGGTGCGCCGCTCGAGGACGGTCCGGTGATCGAGCGCTTCCGGTACGAGGGGGGCATCAGCGAGTTCGTCGAGCACCTCGCCGTCGACGGCGCCGTGACCGACGTCTGGCGCGTCCAGGGCACGGGCACCTTCACCGAGACCGTGCCGATGCTCGACGACAAGGGGCACATGGTGTCGACGTCGGTGTCGCGCGAGTGCGAGGTCGACCTGGCGCTGCGGTGGGGCAGCGGCTACGAGACGGTGTTCCGCAGCTTCGTGAACATCATCGCGACGCCGAAGGGCGGGACGCACCAGGCCGGCTTCGAGTCTGGTGTCGTCAAGGCGGTCCGCGCCCAGGTCGAGGCGAACGCCCGCAAGCTCAAGGTCGGGCAGGACAAGCTCGAGAAGGACGACGTCCTCGCGGGGCTCACGGCTGTGCTCACCGTGCGCCTGCCCGAGCCGCAGTTCGAGGGCCAGACGAAGGAGGTCCTCGGCACGCCGGCGGTCCGGAAGATCGTCGACCAGGTGGTGTCGAAGCGGCTCACCGAGATCCTGACCTCGACGCAGCGCACCGAGAAGGCACAGGCCGCGACGTTGCTCGAGAAGGTCGTCGCGGAGATGAAGACCCGCATCTCCGCCCGGGCGCACAAGGAGACCCAGCGGCGGAAGAACGCGCTCGAGAACTCCTCGCTGCCGACCAAGCTCGCCGACTGCCGCAAGCAGGATGCCGAGGGCACGGAGCTCTTCATCGTCGAGGGCGACTCCGCGCTCGGCACCGCGAAGCTCGCGCGGAACAGCGAGTACCAGGCGCTGCTGCCGATCCGGGGCAAGATCCTCAACGTGCAGAAGGCCTCGGTCTCGGACATGCTGTCGAACGCCGAGTGCGCGTCGATCATCCAGGTCATCGGCGCCGGCTCGGGTCGGACGTTCGAGATCGACCAGGCGCGCTACGGCAAGATCATCATCATGTCCGACGCCGACGTCGACGGCGCCCACATCCGCACGCTCCTGCTCACGCTCTTCTTCCGGTACATGCGCCCGATGATCGAGCAGGGTCGGGTCTTCGCTGCCGTGCCGCCGCTGCACCGGGTCGTCGTGGTGAACCGCGGCAAGGCGAACGACACGCTGTACACCTACTCCGAGGCCGAGCTGCAGGCGGTCCTGAAGAAGCTCGAGAAGCAGGGCAAGAAGTACCAGGAGCCGATCCAGCGGTACAAGGGCCTCGGGGAGATGGACGCCGACCAGCTCGCCGAGACCACGATGGACCGCACACACCGGACCCTCCGACGGGTGAACGTGCCCGATGCCGAGAACGCTGCGAAGGTGTTCGAGCTGCTGATGGGGAACGACGTCGCGCCGCGCAAGGAGTTCATCCTCGCCGGCGAGGGGCTCGATCGCGACCGTATCGACGCGTAGCGCGCTGCGACGCGGACGTGCGTGGGCTGCCGTGTCTCAGCGCGGCAGCGCCGAGACTCGCGCCAGGCGACAGTTCTCGTGGGCTCGCGCGCGAGAACTGTCGCTGATCCCGAGACTCGGCCCGGCGGCGCGCGGCGCGGCGCCGCCCGCCGCGCGCCTACGCCTCGCCTGCGGTCCCGTCGAGCGCGGCCGCGCTCCCGCCGATCGTGCCGATCACGGCGTCGAGCGGACTGCCCGACCCGTCGCGCTTCGACAGCCAGTCCGGCAGGGTCCGCGCTGCGCCGTCCGTCCCCACGGCGTGCGGCGGCGCGATGCCCGCCCACGCCACGGTCAAGCCGTCCTCGCCCTTGAGGAACGCGTGTGCCCGGACACCCTGGGTCGCGCGGCCCTTCGCCGGGAACTCGGACAGCGCCGACACCTTGGCCCGGCCGTTGTCGGTGCCGGGCAGCGCCGACGAGGAGGTGGACACCGTGGCGACCACCGCGTCGTCGGAGCGGGGGACCGATCCGAACCAGATCACGGACGCCCCAGCAGCCAGTGCGACCCCGGCGACGCCGCCGGCGGGCAGTCCCTGCGGGCGGACGCCGGACGCCGAGAACCGCAGCAGCTGGGCGTTCGAGGTGATGAACACGAGGTCGTCGTCCTCGGGCGCCTGGACTGCGCCGACGACCGAGTCACCCGGCTTGAGGCCGATCGCGACGACCTCGGGCTTGTCCGGCCACGCACCGGCGACGACGCGCTTCACGACGCCCTGGGCGGTGCCGATCGCGACGGAGTCCTCACCGGTGAGCGCGAGGAGCGCCACGACCGTCTCGGTCCGGGGCACGCCGAGGTACTCCGACACACGCACGCCGGCGTCGAGCCGGACGGACGCCGGCGGCACCGCGGGGACGTCGACGGGGGAGAACCGCACGACCCGGCCGGTCGACGTCAGCGCGCCGAGCTGACCACGGACGGTGGAGACGACGGACGACCGGACGGCATCGTGCTTCGAGCGCTTCGGCACCCGCACGATCCCCAGGTCGGTGTCCGGGATGTCGACGCGGACGAGCCGCCCGGTGGTGGAGAGGATCACCCGGCACGGCGAGTCCGCGATCTGCAGTGACTCGGGGTCGACCGCGGCCTTGCGACCACCGCGGACCGGGGCGTCGGCCTCGGTCAGGAGGGTCCGGCGTGGCGTCGCGAACCGGTCGGACACCTCGGTGAGCTCGAGCGACACCTGCGCGCGGAGCCGCTCGTCGGACCCGAGGAGCTCCTCGAGCGCGGCGATGTCGGCGAGGAGCTGGTCGCGCTCGCCCTCGAGCTCGAGGCGGGAGAACTTCGTCAGGCGGCGGAGCCGGAGCTCGAGGATGTACTCGGCCTGCACCTCGGACAGGTCGAACACCGTCTGCAGTCGGGAGCGCGCGGCCTCGGAGTCGTCCGACGAGCGGATGACCTCGATGACCTCATCGATGTCGAGGATCGCGATGAGCAGGCCCTCGACCAGGTGGAGCCGCTCACGGCGCCGGGCCAGCCGGTACTCCGACCGTCGGGTGACGACGGACATGCGGTGCCGCACGTAGACGTCGAGCAGGTCCCGCAGCCCCAGGGTCCGTGGGGAGCCGTCGACGAGTGCGACGTTGTTGATGCCGAAGCCGTCCTCGAGCGGGGTGTGCTTGTAGAGCTGCTCGAGCACCGCGGTGGGGTTGAAGCCGGACTTGATCTCGATGACGAGTCGCAGCCCGTGGTTCCGGTCGGTGAGGTCCTTCACGTCGGAGATGCCGACGAGCTTCTTCGACTGGACGCCGTCCTTGATCTTCTCGATCACGCGCTCGGGACCGACGAGGTAGGGGAGCTCGGTGACGACGAGCCCGGCCTTGCGCGGGGTGAGGTTCTCGACACTGACCTTCGCGCGGGTGCGGAACGAGCCGCGGCCGGTGGCGTAGGCATCGCGGACCCCGGAGAGCCCGACGATCGTGCCGCCACCCGGCAGGTCCGGGCCCGGCACGAACTCCATGAGCTCCTCGAGCGAGGCCTGCGGGTTCATGAGGAGGTGCTTCGCGGCCTCGACGACCTCGCCCAGGTTGTGCGGCGCCATGTTCGTGGCCATGCCGACCGCGATGCCGGACGCCCCGTTGACGAGGAGGTTCGGGAACGCCGCCGGCAGGACACCGGGCTGCATGATCTGGTTGTCGTAGTTCGGGACGAAGTCGACGACGTCCTCACCCAGGCCCTCGGTCATCGCCATCGAGGGTTCGGCGAGCCGCGCCTCGGTGTAGCGGGCCGCGGCGGGGCCGTCGTCGAGGGAGCCGAAGTTGCCGTGGCCGTCGACGAGCGGCACCCGCATCGTGAACGGCTGCGCCATGCGGACGAGGGCGTCGTAGATGGCGCTGTCGCCGTGCGGGTGCAGCTTGCCCATCACCTCGCCGGTGACGCGCGCGCTCTTGACGTGCCCGCGGTCGGGCCGGAGGCCCATCTCGGCCATTTGGTAGAGGATGCGGCGCTGCACGGGCTTGAGGCCGTCGCGTGCGTCGGGGAGCGCCCGGGAGTAGATGACGGAGTACGCGTACTCGAGGAAGGAGCCCTGCATCTCCTCGGAGACGTCGACGTCCTCGATGCGTTCACCGTCGGGCAGGCCGACTGCTTCCGTGCGTGCCATGGCACCCTTCTGCGAGACTGGTGGGGATGGGAACCAGCGTACCGACGGCCCCCGACGCCGCCGCGAACCTCGCCGACGTCTTCCCGAGTTGCCTCGTGGCCCTCGGCGCCGCGGACGACGCGTGGTTGCGATCACACGGCCTGGAGGCACGGATCGCCCTCCGCCCCGCCCGCTCGGCGGTCGTCGTGCTGGTCGACGGCCTCGGCTCCGCGGCGCTCTCGGCGCGCGCTGGGCACGCGCGATGGCTGGTCGCCCCGCCCGCGAGCGGCTCCGCGAAGAAGCTGCGGAGCGGGTTCCCCACGACGACGGCCGCGGCGCTGAGCACCCTCACGACCGGTCGACCACCCGGTTCGCACGGGGTCGTCGGCTACAGCGGGTGGAACCCGGACACCGAGCGCGTGATGAACCTGCTCAGCGGGTGGGACGACGAGGTGCCGGCGGACTGGCTGCTCGGCCCGACGCTCTTCACCGAGGCCGCGGCGCTCGGCGTCGACCCGGTCGTCGTCGGCCCCGGGCGGTACCGGTCGTCGGGCATGACGGCGAGCGTCCTCGGCGGCGCGCGGTACGTGTCCGCCGACTCGATCGCGCAGCGCGTCGACGCCGCCCTCGCCGAGACCGCGACGGGCCGCTCCCTCGTGTACCTCTACGTCCCCGAGCTCGACTCGATCGGGCACAAGCACGGGTGGCAGTCCGACCGGTGGACCGCGGCGCTCGAACTGCTCGACGGCGAGCTCGCCCGCTTCGACCGTGCGCTCCGCCCGGACGTGGGGGTCGTCGTGACGGCGGACCACGGCGTGCTCGACGTCCCGGAGCACGCGAACCTGCCGATGGACCCGGCGCTGCTGACGGACGTCGTCGGGGTCGCCGGCGACCCGCGCTGCCGGCAGCTCGCCGTCGCGCCGGGCACCGACGTGCGGGACCTCGTCGGCCGCTTCCGGGCCCGCTACGGCAAGAAGGCATACGTCGCGGCCCGTGCCGAGGCGATCGAGGCCGGGTGGTTCGGTGTCGTGGCACCCGAGGTCGTCGACCGCATCGGCGACGTCGTGCTCGTGGCCCGCGGCTCGTGGGCGTTCAACGACGACCGGGCGCTCCGTCCCGGGGAGGTCCCGAAGCGCATGCTCGGGCAGCACGGTGCGATGACCGACGAGGAGACGTTCGTCCCGCTCCGCCTCGCCGGCGCCTTCGCGGGCTGACCACGCGACCGAACGCGGCCGCCCGCAGACGCCCTGGACGGGACCGGCCCCGTCACGCGCGGTGCGTGACGGGGCCGGGCCGTGCCTCCAGGGCGGGGATCAGGCGGGGTCCTCCGGGCGCGTGCCGAAGACGATCTCGTCCCAGCTCGGCATCGAACGGCGGCTCCGCTTCTTCCGGTCGCGCGCCTCGGGTTCCGGGGCCGACGACGGACGGGCATCGGGCTGCGGGGCGGTGTCCGATGAGTCCTCGAAGCCGTGCAGCGGCACGTCGACGACGCTGATGGAGGTCCGGCGGGGCTCCTCCTGGTGCTCCGTGAACGACGCGGCCTCACGCTCACCGCGGCGGCGACGGAGGGCCTCCAGCAGGTCGGCGGTCTCGTTGCCGGGAGCGCGTTCCTCGGGAGTGGCCGCCCCGATGCGGGGGAGCGGGGCTCGGAGCGGGGCACGCTCGGCGACCTCGGGGTTCGTGAGCTCGTCGTCGGCGGACTCGACGCGGAAGGCGCCGGAGTCGAAGCGCGTGCCGTCGGCGTCCTCGTGCTCGAACTCGACTGCGCGGAGGCGGGGCGCGATGCCCTCGTCGTCGGTGTGCGAGAGCCGGTGCGCGTCGCCGTTGTCGGGCACGAGCGTCGAGGTCTTCGGATCGAAGCGCCACTGGGCGTCGTGCTCGACCTCGTCGACGGCGTAGCGGACGCGGACCTGCCAGCCGGTGTCGACGTGCTTCCACGACGCCCACTGCACGCCGGTGGCCTCGCCGGCCTCGAGCTTGGCGGTGATCGCCTCGCCGAAGGTGTCGGGCGCCTCGTCGTCGACCGGGGTCACGGACACGCGGCGGGCGGCGTCGAGGATGAACGCGCGCTCGGCGAGCACCGGGCCCTCGAAGCGGCGGACGTAGTCGACGTCGACGTCGAGCGCGGCGGCGACGTCAGCGGCGTCGGCACCACCGCGGATGCGCGCCTGCACGTCCTTCGGCGACACGCGCTTCTGCGGTCCGCCCTCGGGGTTCGCCTGCCGGACCTGGCCCGGGAGGGACGAGGTGACGGGCAGCCGGTACTCCGTGCCGCCGTCCGTCGCGAGCAGGAGTGCGCCCGACTCCACTCCGATGACTCTCAGGTCCTGCATGGTTCCGCCTTCCGATGCGTGCGTACGGTCGTGCGTCGTACCCCGTGAGTATGCAGCGCGCGGACCCCGATCCCGGGGAGGCGCACGGCGTGCCGCGAGGTGCGGTCCGCGGCTCCGGACAGTGCGGGAATGGCGGGGCTCGACAACGGGTTGCAGCGCCAGAACGAACCGCCGGGACGTTCGGTTTGCACTCCGGCGGGTCGTGGTGCAAACTGTCGCCGCCGATCACCGGCGACGACCTCTCGATACGAGAAATGGATGGGCATGGCCACCGATTACGACGCCCCCCGGAAGACCGACGACTCCTCGGACTCGGAGTCGATCGAGGCTCTGAAGGAGCGCGTCCCCGACAAGATGTCGGGCGTCGTCGACGATGATTCCGACAACCCGGGCTCGTTCGAGCTCGCCGGTCAGGACCTCTCCGACGTCGACCTCGACGTCGTCGTCCTCCCGCCCCAGGTCGACGAGTTCACCTGCGTCGAGTGCTTCCTCGTGAAGCACCGCTCGCAGCTCGACCACGAGTCGAAGCTCGGCCCGGTGTGCGCGGAGTGCGCGGCACTGTAAGCACGCGATCCTCGAGACCCCGTCACCCTCCGGTGGCGGGGTCTCCTGCGTGTGCGGCCGCGCGGCGCGGCTGCCGAGTCTCGTGGCCCGGATGCCGAGTGTCGTGCGGGCGGACGAGTCGCGTGCTCGTGCGCACGGGCGTCGTCCGCCACGCCGAGTCTCGTGCGCCCTGCGGCTGGCGACCAGCAGACGGACGGGAGGCCCGTGGCGGCGCCGCCACGTGCCTCCCGTCCGTCACGACGCAGCTCAGGCGCGGAGCGCCGCCACCACCTCGTCCGGACGACGGACGCTCACCAGCCAGTAGGGGGTCGGATCGGCCTCGTCGCGGACCTCGACCTTGACGACGCCCCGGACGTAGCCGCGGAAGAGCGTCCACGCACGGGCGTCGAGCTGCGGTCCGCGCTGGGCCGTGGCGTCGGCGCCGGTGAAGCCCTCGACGTCGCCGACGAGCTCCCGCGGCAGGTGTGCCCGGCCGGCCCGGAACTCGGTCTCCGTGACCTCGACCGTCGGGGCGAGCGCCCAGAGGAGCACGAGCACCCCGATCTCCATCCCGATCGCCACGAGCACCCCGGCGAGCACGCTGATGGGGAGGAAGACGAGCAGGCTGGCGGGGATCACGAGGGCCGTCGCCAGGTAGAGCGCCGGCGGGGCCCAGAGTCGTTCGCGGTACAGGGTCACGAGACCATCCCACCACGAGTCGGGCTGCGTCCTCACCGCACATCACGGAACGGTCACGGTCTGCACTACCCTCGTCACGTGACCGAACCAGTCGACGTCCTCTGGACCGGGGAGAACCCGCCCCACTACGCCCACCCCGGGGACGCCGGCGGCGACCTCGTCTCCGCCGAGGCCTTCGTGCTGCAGCCCGGGGAGCGTCGACTCGTCGGCACCGGCCTACGGATCGCCCTGCCCGAGGGGTACGCGGCGTTCGTCGTGCCGCGGAGCGGACTCGCGGCGAAGCACGGCATCACGATCGTGAACTCGCCCGGCACCGTGGACGCGGGCTACCGCGGCGAGGTGAAGGTCGCGCTGCTCAACACGGACGCCTCCGAACCGTACGAGGTCCACGTCGGTGACCGCATCGCGCAGGTCGTCGTCATGCCCGTGCCCCGGGTCGTGTTCACCCGCGTCGACGAACTCCCCGAGAGCGTCCGCGGCCAGGGTGGGTTCGGCTCCTCGGGCTACGGTGACCGGAGCGGTACCGTCAGCAGCGCCGCAGAGAACGTCCAGGAAGGATCCCGCGCATGAAGTTCGGCCGCCGCAAGCGTGACGAGGTCGAGGTGGCGGACGCCGTCGCCGACGAGGTGGAGGTCGCCGAGACGACCCCCGAGGTGGACATCGCCACCGACGCCGACGCCGACCTCGACGAGGTGGACGCGGTCGCACCGACCGACAAGTCCGCTCCCGAGGACCGCGCCGAGAACGGCCCTCACGACGAGACCGAGGCGAACCTGGTCCGTCCGTACGTCGACCTCGGCGGGGTGAAGGTGCTTCCGCGCGAGGGCCTGCACCTGCGACTCGAGGTCGAGGAGGGCTCGCAGCGCGTCGTCGCCGTCGGGCTCGACTTCGACGAGTCGACGCTCCAGGTCCAGCCGTTCGCCGCGCCCCGTTCCACCGGCCTCTGGCACGAGATCCGCGCGCAGATCGCCGAGCAGATCGAACGCCAGGGCGGCGAGGTCACCGAGGTCGACGGACCGTTCGGCCCCGAGCTCCGCGCCCAGGTCCCGGTCGCGAACGAGGACGGCGTCACCGAGGGGGCGCGTCCGGCGCGCTTCGTCGGCGTGGACGGTCCGCGCTGGTTCCTCCGCGGGGTCATCGCCGGCAAGGCCGCCGAGTCCCCGGACGACGCCGCCGACATCGAGGAGCTGTTCCGCAGCGTGGTCGTCGTGCGCGGCACCACGCCCATGCCGCCGCGCGACCTCATCCCGCTGCACATGCCGAAGTCGACGCAGTCGGCGATCTGACCCCGCCTGGAGGCACGGTGCCGGACCACGACGACACCCCCCGACCCGACGGGGTCGCGCCCGACGGGGTGGGGCCCGACGGGGTCGCGCCCGTCGACGACCGCTTCGCGGCGGAGCGCGCCGAGCCGCTGTCGCTGAACGCCCAGCTCCGCGACGCCGTCCGCAACGCCGGCATCGGCCAGGTAGCCCCGGGCGAGGCGCCGTCCGGCCGTGCGCTGCTCACGGCGGTCGGTGGTGTCCGGGGCCTCGCGGAGTCGGTGCTGCCCGGCTTCGGTTTCCTCATCGTGTACGCGGTGACGAAGGAGCTCGTCCCGAGCGTCGTGATCCCCGTCGTCATCGGCCTCGTCTTCGTCGTGCTCCGGCTCGTGCAGCGGCAGTCGCTCGCGATGAGCTTCGCGGGCATCCTCGGCGTGGCGATCTCGGCGGGGCTGGCGCTGCTGACCGGGAAGGCCGAGAGCAACTTCATCCCGGGCATCGTCATCAACGTGGTCTGCCTCGTCGTGCTGCTCGTGACGCTCGCGATCCGGCGGCCGCTCATCGGGCTGATCGTCGGACTGCTGCTGCCGCAGGACGAGGACGGCACCGGGACCGACTGGCGCGCCGACCCGGGGAAGCGCCGCGTCCTGACCGTCGCGACCTGGATGTGGGTCGGGCTGTTCGCGCTCCGGCTGCTCATCGAGATCCCGCTGTACCTCACCGCGCAGGTCGAGCTGCTCGCCGGCATCAAGCTCATCACGGGTGTCCCGCTGTACGCCGCGCTGCTCTGGGTGACGTGGTTGCTCGTCCGGACGGTGTTCCGGCACGAGGACGAGGACGACACCGCCACGGTGTAGAGTTGTCTCGACATCGAGATACTTCCCGCCGGACCCTCGCGGGCTGGCGGGTTTAGGTTTGCCTTGCTGGTGGGACGTTCTGCGGCCCGCTTGGATGGGGGCACACCGATCAACCAGGGAGGCGGCACAGTGGCTGCAGTCAACAGCTTCGGCTCGAAGGACACGCTGTCGGTTGGGGGTGTCGACTACGCGATCCACCGGATCGACACGGTGCCCGGGCACGAGAAGCTCCCGTACAGCCTGAAGGTGCTGCTCGAGAACCTCCTCCGCACCGAGGACGGTGCGAACGTCACCGAGGAGCAGATCCGCGCCCTCGGGTCGTGGCAGCCCGACGCCGAGCCCGACACCGAGATCCAGTTCTCGCCGGCCCGCGTGGTCATGCAGGACTTCACGGGCGTCCCGTGCATCGTCGACCTCGCC
This sequence comes from Curtobacterium sp. NPDC089689, assembly GCF_044749145.1. NCBI lineage: Bacteria > Bacillati > Actinomycetota > Actinomycetes > Micrococcales > Microbacteriaceae > Curtobacterium > Curtobacterium sp. NPDC089689. The sequence continues at coordinate 100,143 of NZ_JBIVHJ010000003.1, forward strand.
ACCATGCGTGAGGCGATGGCGCAGATCGGCGGCGACCCGAACAAGATCAACCCGCTGTCGCCGGCCGAGATGGTCATCGACCACTCCGTCGTCGCGGACCTCTTCGGTCGCGAGGACGCCCTGCAGCGCAACACCGACCTCGAGTACGAGCGCAACGGTGAGCGCTACCAGTTCCTCCGCTGGGGACAGACCGCGTTCGAGGACTTCAAGGTCGTCCCGCCGGGCACCGGCATCGTGCACCAGGTGAACATCGAGTACCTGGCGAAGGTGACCTACACGCGCGAGTTCGACGGCGAGCTGTACGCGTACCCGGACACCCTCGTCGGCACCGACTCGCACACCACGATGGTGAACGGCCTCGGCGTGCTCGGCTGGGGCGTCGGCGGCATCGAGGCCGAGGCGGCCATGCTCGGTCAGCCCGTGTCGATGCTCATCCCGAAGGTCGTCGGCTTCAAGCTGTCCGGGTCGATCCCGGCCGGTGTCACCGCGACCGACGTGGTGCTCACGATCACGCAGGAGCTCCGCAAGCACGGCGTCGTCGGCAAGTTCGTCGAGTTCTACGGCGAGGGCGTGTCCGAGGTCCCGCTCGCGAACCGCGCGACCATCGGCAACATGAGCCCGGAGTTCGGCTCCACGGCCGCGATCTTCCCGGTCGACGCCGTCACGCTCGACTACCTGCGCCTGACCGGTCGCTCCGAGGAGCAGATCGCCCTGGTCGAGGCGTACTCGAAGGCCCAGGGCCTCTGGCACGACCCGTCGGTGGAGCCCGCGTACTCCGAGTACATGGAGCTCGACCTCTCGACGGTCGTCCCGTCGATCTCCGGCCCGAAGCGCCCGCAGGACCGCATCGAGCTGTCGAAGGCCAAGGACCAGTTCGAGGTCGACCTCGAGAACTACGCCACGGCCGACCACTCACAGCAGGACAAGGCCGTCGCCGACACCTTCCCGGCGTCCGACCCGGTGGCCGCGGCCCCCGGTGACGAGCACGCCGTGCAGGACGACGAGTACGCCCAGCCGTCCGAGACGCACGTGTCGAGCGCGCCGACCACGATCACGAAGCCGACGAGCGTCACGGTGGGCGACGGCGACGCGTTCACGATCGACCACGGCGCCGTCGCGATCGCCGCGATCACGTCGTGCACGAACACGTCGAACCCGTCGGTCATGATGGCCGCCGGCATCCTCGCGCGGAACGCCGCGAAGAAGGGCCTCAAGGCGAAGCCGTGGGTGAAGACCACCCTCGCGCCCGGCTCGAAGGTCGTCACCGACTACTACGAGAAGGCCGGTCTCACCAGCTACCTCGAGGACCTCGGCTTCTACACGGTCGGCTACGGCTGCACCACCTGCATCGGCAACTCGGGCCCGCTGCCCGAGGAGATCTCGCAGGCCGTGCAGGACAACGACCTCGCCGTCACCGCGGTGCTCTCGGGCAACCGCAACTTCGAGGGCCGCATCAACCCCGACGTGAAGATGAACTACCTGGCCTCGCCGCCACTGGTCATCGCGTACGCCCTCGCCGGCTCGATGCACTTCGACTTCGACAAGGACGCCCTCGGCACGGACCAGGACGGCAACGACGTCTTCCTCAAGGACATCTGGCCCGACGCCGGCGAGGTCCAGCAGGTCATCGACGACTCGATCGACACCGAGATGTTCACCCACGAGTACGGCTCCGTGTTCGAGGGCGACGACCGCTGGAAGAACCTGCCGACCCCGACGGGCGACACCTTCGAGTGGGACAGCGAGTCGACGTACGTCCGGAAGCCCCCGTACTTCGAGGGCATGACCATGCAGCCCGACGCGGTCTCGGACATCTCCGGCGCCCGCGTGCTCGCGAAGCTCGGCGACTCGGTCACGACCGACCACATCTCGCCGGCCGGGTCGATCAAGGCCGACAGCCCGGCGGGCCACTACCTCGCCGAGCACGGCGTCGACCGCAAGGACTTCAACTCCTACGGCTCGCGCCGCGGCAACCACGAGGTGATGATCCGCGGCACGTTCGCGAACATCCGTCTGCGCAACCAGCTGCTCGACGGCGTGGAGGGCGGCTACACCCGCGACTTCACGACGCCCGACGGCGCGCAGTCGTTCATCTACGACGCCTCGCAGCACTACCAGGAGCAGGGCATCCCGCTCGTCATCTTCGGCGGCAAGGAGTACGGTTCCGGGTCGTCCCGTGACTGGGCGGCGAAGGGCACGAACCTGCTCGGCGTCAAGGCGGTCATCACCGAGAGCTTCGAGCGCATCCACCGCTCGAACCTCATCGGCATGGGCGTCGTCCCGCTCCAGTTCCCCGCGGGTGAGACGGTCGAGTCGCTCGGCCTCGACGGTACGGAGGTCGTCTCGATCTCGGGCCTGACCGAGCTCAACGAGGGCCGCACGCCGAAGACCGTGCACGTCACGGCCGAGCCGAGCGAGCACTCGCCGGCGGGCAAGCAGACGGTCGAGTTCGACGCGGTCGTCCGCATCGACACCCCCGGCGAGGCCGACTACTACCGCAACGGCGGCATCCTGCAGTACGTGCTCCGGTCGCTCGTCTGAGCCTGTCGAACGACACGAGCGGCCCGCACACGGGTCGCGGACGCGACCACGGACCGACCGGGAGGACGGTGCCAGCTGCACCGTCCTCCCTCGCAGGCTCGGTCGGCGCGCCCCGCGCAACGCTTCGCGTTGCACCCAGCGGGGCGCGCCCGTCCTTTGTCGGGTCACGCGGATATGGTGGGCGACAGCCCCACGAAAGGAGCGCCCGTGAGTCTGCTCTCGAGGATCACGTCGCCGCGCGACCTCAAGCGTCTGTCCGACGCGCAGATGACCGACCTGGCCGCGGAGATCCGGCGGTTCCTGGTGGCGGAGGTCGCGAAGACCGGTGGGCACCTCGGACCGAACCTCGGGGTCGTGGAGCTGACCCTCGCGATGCACCGCGTGTTCGACTCCCCGCACGACCCGATCGTCTTCGACACGGGCCACCAGTCGTACGTGCACAAGCTCGTGACGGGGCGGCAGGACTTCTCGCGCCTCCGGGAACGGGGCGGCATCGCCGGGTACCCGCAGCGCAGCGAGTCCGAGCACGACATCGTCGAGTCGTCGCACGCGTCGTCGTCGCTGTCGTGGGCGGACGGCATCTCGCGCGCGTTCCAGCGCACCGGACAGGCTGATCGGACCGTCGTCGCCGTGGTGGGTGACGGGGCGCTCACGGGCGGGATGACCTGGGAGGCGCTCAACAACATCTCCGACAGCAACGACCGTCGGCTCGTCATCGTCGTGAACGACAACGGGCGGTCGTACGCGCCGACGATCGGCGGCATGGCACGGTTCCTCAGCTCGGTCCGGACACGTCGCGAGTACCGGGCGCTGTTCGAGAAGTCGCAGGCCGTCGCCTCGCGCTTCGGTGCCCCCGGTCGTGCGTTCTACCGCGGGATGCGCGGCGGGCTGCACGGGTTCCTGTCGCGGTTCACGAACAACGAGGCCCTCTACTCGAACCTCGACATCAAGTACATCGGCCCGGTGAACGGGCACGACCAGCGGGCGATGGAGGCGGCGCTCCGTCAGGCGAAGGCGTACGGGGCGCCCACGATCGTTCATGCCATCACGGAGAAGGGGCACGGGTTCGAGCCGGCGCTCCGCGACCAGGCCGACCAGTTCCACGCGATCGGGCACATCGATCCGGAGACGGGGGAGTCGCTCGACGTCTCGTCGGGGCCCTCGTGGACGTCGGTGTTCGCGTCGTCACTCGCAGAGGTCGGTGGTGCGGACGAGCGCATCGTCGCGATCACCGCAGCCATGCTCCGGCCGACGGGGCTCCACCTGTTCCAGGAGCAGCACCCCGACCGGGTGATCGACGTCGGGATCGCCGAGCAGCACGCGGTGACCACCGCCGCCGGACTCGCGTACGGCGGACTGCACCCCGTGGTCGCCCTGTACGCGACGTTCCTCAACCGGGCGTTCGACCAGGTGCTCATGGACGTCGCCCTGCACCGGGCCGGCGTCACGTTCGTGCTCGACCGGGCGGGGATCACCGGGCCGGACGGGCCGTCGCACCACGGCATGTGGGACCTCGCGCTCCTGCAGGTCGTGCCGGGCATCCGGATCGCCGCACCCCGTGACGCCGCGACCCTCCGTGAGGAGTTCCGCGAGGCCGTGGCCGTGGACGACGCCCCCACCGTGCTGCGGTGGTCCAAGGGGCAGGTCGGGCCGGACATCCCGGCGCTCCGTCGGCTGTCCGACGGCGTCGACGTGCTGCGGTCGCCGTCGTCAGACCAGGAACGCGACGTCCTGTTCGTCGCGGTCGGGTCGATGGTCCCGGTCGCGCTCGAGGCGGCGGCGCTGCTCGAGGCGCAGGGCATCGGGACGACCGTCGTCGACCCGCGGTGGGTGGTGCCGATCCCGGCGTCGCTCATCGACCTCTCGCGCGACCACCGGCTCGTCATCACGATCGAGGACGGCGTACGCGTCGGGGGTGTCGGGACGCGGTTGCGGCAGGACCTCCGCGCGGCCGGGGTGGACACGGGCGTGAACGAGCTCGGGTTGCCGGACGAGTTCATCGATCACGCGTCGCGGTCGCAGATCCTGCAGGAGGTCGGGCTGACGGCGCAGACGATCGCCCGCGACGTGATCGACCAGGTCGTCGGGACGAAGGTGCCGCAGGCGAAGCCCGCGCGGCCGCGGCAGACGAGCTCCGCCGAGCGTTGATACGTGTGTACACATTGGTTACAGTGTGCACATGAACAGCATTTCCGCATCGCTCACGACGAGAGAGTTCCGTGCTGAGCTCGCTGCCGTGATGGGGCGGGCCACGTTCGGCCACGAGCGCATCGCAGTGACCCGCAACGGCAAGGTCGCAGGCGTCGTGATCGGCCTCGATGACCTCGAGCTCCTCGAGCAGCTCGAAGACGCGGCAGACCTCCGCGCCTACCGCGATGCGAAAGCTGAAGACGACGGGACTCGCGTCTCCCTCGACGATCTCCGCGGGGAGGCGTGAGTCGCTACAGCGTCGGGTTCACCGCAGCTGCAGCGAGAGCGATCCGGAAGCTCCCGAAGAACGTTCGGACGCGCTTGCTCGACGCCATCGAAGGACTGGGCGACGATCCTCGACCGAACGGATCGCGGAAACTGAGCGGCACTGATGTCGCCTGGCGCATCCGGATCGGTGACCACCGGATGATCTACGAGATCGAGGACGACCTGCTCCTCGTCACTGTGGTCCGTGCTACCCATCGACGAGAGGTGTACCGGTGAACCCGGCGTTGTACGAGCAACTCGGCGTCCGCAACAGCCTGGGCGCATTCGCGGGATTACTCCTCGCGGTGGCCGGCACGGGAACGCTCCTCCTCGGCGTGTGGTCCATCGCAGAAGCGGGAGTCACGGATCAGCACGCTGTGTTCGAGAGCTTCGGGAGTGCGATCGTTGCGCTCGGTCGATCGACGGGGAACGCTCTCGATGCTCTCTCCGGGATGACCGTCACCGTGATCTTGGGCTTCTACATCGCGATCATCGGCGGCCAGCTTGCTCCGGGGCTCGACGTGGTGTCGCTCCGACGCCGGTTGAGCGGCGGTGCTCAGGTACTCGCAGCGAGCTTCTGTGGCGTTGTTGTTCTCCGGATCGTGTTCCTCGTCGCCGCCGGGTCGGTCGGATCCGTGATCGTCACGGTGCTCGAGACCATCCTCGTCGTGGCTCTCGCGGTCGAAACGAGCTCGTGGATGCTTCTCAGCCGGCGGCGTCAGCTGGAGCAGAACCAGCGTGAGCTCGAACGCTCGCGGGAGCGTATCAGGCAAGCAGCGGAACCGCTTCGTGACCCTTTGCGAAAGCGTCCGGTCCTTGCTTCCGTCGGTGCGATCGCCGTCAGCGCTGCACCATCGCTGTGCCTGGCTGTCGCGGCACCCGGCGCGAGCCCGCTCTTCGCTCCGTTGGTGGTCGGGTTGGTCCTCGGCGCCCATGGGGCATTCCTGTTCGTGCATTACGCGCGGGTCGCCGAGGGTCTCCGGTGGTTGGCCTGGATACTGCCGATCCTGCCGACCGTGTTCGGGTCCCTCGTAGTACTCAGCGGCTTGCAGTTGATCGCCGTCGACCGCCCGGTGGCGGGAGCGGCTGTCCTGAGTTCGTTCCTGATGGTCGCGCTGGTCGAGCTGTGCGCTTGGCATCCGGCACTGTCGGTGCTGTCACTTCGACACTTGGCTGTTCGGCTCGAGTTGGCCGAGGCGCTCGCATCTCGTCGAAAGGCCCTGCGACGAGCGGTCGCTCTCGCCAAGGGCGAGGACTCCTCCGATGAGTCTGCTTTGCTCGATTGGCTCAGACGTAGCTGAGGCAACATCGAGCACGTCTCGATGGGGTTGCCAGTGGGTCTGCGTCACGGCTCGCGCCGTCCGGACGATGCAGTGGTGGCCAGCTCGCGGAGGATCGCGCGGGCCACGGGGGTGACGAACAGGACGCGTCCGTAGTCGAGCCCGTCGCGACCCTCGCGGAGGATCTCGACGCGTGACGACGACGGTCCCTCCCGGTGGAACGCGAACACGATGTTCTCCGCGCGCAGGGCGAACGAGGTACGACGTCCGACCACTGCGCCGTCCTCACGGATCTCCATCGCCGCGGCTCCGGGGACGGCGTCCACCGCGCGCTGGAGCAGCGCGGGAACCTCCGCGAGGGGGACCGGCACGACGACGGACGGACGGTTCGTCGTCCTCGGTGCCCACCACTCCTGCCGCATGCGTGCACGCTACGCCGGGCGGCACTGGCAAAGCACACGGCCGCGCGGTGCGCGTGGTGCCGATCGCGTTCGCACAACCGAAGTCACCCCGAACCGCGGGGAACCTTGGTTCGGGGTGACTTTGGTCGGGCGGCGGCGGCGGCGGCCGCAGCGCCGGGCGTCAGCGCGAGGCGGGCCCGACGATCGCGGGGTCGTGGAACCGGCCGCCGAACACCCGCTCGGACGCGCCGGAGCGGTCGAGGTACGGGCTGATGCCGCCCGCCTGGAACGGGTAACCCGCGCCGAGGATCAGCCCGAGGTCGATCTCCTCGACGTGCTGCACGACGCCGTCCTCGAGCATGCGGTGTACCTCGTCGGCGAGGGCGTCCTCGAACCGCTGCTGCATCGTGGCGGCGTCGACCGGGGTCGCATCACGTCGAGCCGGTGCGACGAGCTTCACGGCAGCGGGGTCGTACCCGGTCGCGTTGCCCTTCTTGTCGCGCGTGAGGATCTTCCCGCACTCGGCGATGCGCCTCAGGCCGTCACCGGGGTAGAAGCGCTCCGGCCAGGCGGCGTGGTGCGAGTCGAGGACGTGCGCACCGACGGGCAGGCCGACGAGTTCGAGCAGCTCGAACGGTGACATGGGCAGACCCAGGGGAGCGGCGCCGTCCGCGACGGTCTCGAAGGGGGTGCCCTCCTCGACGCCGCGCATCGCCTCACCGAGGACCCGCGCGAGCACGCGGTTCACGACGAAGCCCGGCTGGTCGGCGGTGATGATCGCCGTCTTCTTGAGGGTCTTCGCGACCGAGAGCGCCGTGGCGAGCACCTCGTCGGACGTGTCCGCCGTCCGGACGACCTCGAGCAGCGGCATCACCGCGACCGGGTTGAAGAAGTGGAAGCCGACCAGGCGGGACGGGTCGGACAGCACCGACCCCATCTCGGAGACCGAGAGCGACGAGGTGTTCGTGGCGAGGATCGCGTCCGGCGCGATGACCTGCTCGATCTTGCGGAACACGTCCTGCTTGACGCTCATCTCCTCGAAGACGGCCTCGATCACCCAGTCGGCGTCCGCGAAGGCGTCGTACGACACCGAGCCGCTGACGAGCGCCTTGATGCGGTTCGCCTCGTCCGGGGAGACACGACCCTTCCCGAGCATCTCGTCGACCGACTCGTGGATGCGGGCGACGCCGGCGTCCACACGCTCCTGCGACACGTCCGTGATGACCACGGGGACGCTGAGACGACGGGCGAAGAGCAGGGCGAACTGGGAGGCCATGAGTCCGGCGCCGAGCACGCCGACCTTCGTGATCTTCCGCGGCTCGACACCCTCGGGGGCACCGACGGGACGCTTCGCACGCTTCTGCACGAGGTCGAACGCGTACATCGACGCCGCGAACTGGTCCCCGGACAGCAGGTCGGCCAGGGCGTCGTCCTCGTCGGCGAACCGCTCGTCGAGGGAACCCCCGCGAGCAGCGGCGACGAGGTCGAGCGCACGGGACGGCGACTTCGGTACGGTGCCGATCTTGCCGGCGACCTGGCCCCGCGCGACCTTCACGACCGTGCCCCACGCTGCCTTCTCGAGCATGCCCGGCTCGTTCTTCCGGACGACCTTGATCCGGCCGGACACGACGCCGTCTGCCCAGGCGACGGCGGACGGCAGGAAGGTCACCGAGGGGATGAGCGCGTCTCCGATGCCGAGGTCGACCGCGGCCTTGCCGTCCATGAGCCGGTTGTTCTTGAGCGGGTTCTCGACGATGACCCGCAGCGCCTTCTCCGGGCCGATGAGCCGGGGGAGCAGCGTGGCACCGCCCCAGCCGGGGATGATGCCGAGGAAGACCTCGGGCAACCCGATGCCCTGTGCGGCCGACGAGAACACGCGGTAGGTGCAGTGCAGCGCGATCTCGAGTCCGCCGCCGAGGGCGATGCCGTTCACGAACGCGAACGACGGCACACCGAGGTCGGACAGCTTGCGGAGCGTGGCGTGGCCGAGGACGCCGAGTTCGTGCGCCACCTCGCGCGAGGGGAGCGCTGCCGCCTGCGACAGGTCCGCACCCGCGGCGAAGCAGTACTCCTTGCCGGTGATCGCGACCGCCTGGATGGTCCCGGCAGACGCTGCCGCCCGCAGGGTGTCCAGCACGTCGGACAGCTCACGCATCGTCCGGGGGCCCAGGGTCGAGGGCCGCTTGTAGTCCTTGCCGTTGTCGAGCGTGACGAGGGCGAGCGTGCCGCCCGACGGCAGCGGGACGTGCTTGACGTACGAGTGGGTGACGACCTCGTCGGCGCTGAGCTCGGTCAGCTGGTCGATCGGGGTGGTGGTCATGATCAGGCGTCCTTCCGGGCGGAACGGGCGGCGGACTTCGAGTAGTTCGGGTTCTCCCAGATGACGGTGCCGCCCTGACCGAGCCCGATGCACATCGTGGTGATGCCGTACTGCACGTCCGGGCGTTCGGCGAACTGCGCGGCGAGCTGCGTCATGAGACGGACACCACTGGACGCGAGGGGATGACCGACGGCGATGGCGCCGCCCCAGGCGTTCACGTTCGCGGAGTCCTGGGCGATGCCGTAGTTGTCGAGGAACGCGAGCACCTGCACGGCGAACGCCTCGTTGATCTCGAACAGGCCGATGTCGTCGATGGAGAGGCCGGCCTTGGCGAGTGCCTTGTCCGTCGCGGGGACGGGGCCGATGCCCATCACCTCGGGGTCCACTCCGGCGAAGGCGAAGGAGACCATGCGCATCTTCTGCGGCAGGCCGTGCTCCTTCGCGGCGTCGGCGGAGGCGAGGAGGCTCATCGTGGCGCCGTCGTTCAGGCCGGCCGCGTTGCCCGCGGTGATGCGGCCGTGCGGGCGGAACGGCGTCTTGAGCGCGGCGAGTGCCTCGAGCGTGGTGCCCGGGCGCGGCGGCTCGTCCTTCGTGACGATGTCCCAACCCTGGCCGGTGTTGACCTCGACCGGGACGACGTCGGGCTGCAGCTTGCCGGCTGCCCACGCGGCGGCGTACCGCTGCTGCGACTGCACGGCGTAGGCGTCGGTGCGGTCCTTGGTGATGGCCGGGAAACGGTCGTGGAGACGCTCGGCGGTGGACCCCATCACGAGCGCGTCCGTCGCGACCATGCGCTCGGCGACGAAGCGCGGGTTGACGTCGGCACCGAAGCCCATCGGGTGACGGCCCATGTGCTCGACGCCACCGGCGATCGCGACGTCGGCCGCGCCGAAGGCGATCGCGCCGGCGAGGGTCGTGACGCTCGTCATGGCTCCGGCACACATGCGGTCGATCGCGTAACCGGGCACCGACTTCGGCAGGCCCGCGAGCATCCCGACGGTTCGTCCGAGGGTGAGCCCCTGGTCGCCCTGCTGCGTCGTGGCCGCGACGGCGACGTCGTCCACGGCGGCTCCGTCGAGGGAGGCGTTGCGGTCGAGCAGGCCGCGCATCGCGTGGACCGCGAGGTCGTCCGCGCGGGTCTTCCAGAACACCCCCTTCTCTCCGGCACGTCCGAACGGTGTCCGCACGCCGTCAACGAAGACGACGTCTGCTGCCTTGGGCAATCTGGGCCTCCAGATCCTCATCGATCGAGTCGGGGCACGTTCCGCCCCGACCGGCCGGGTCGAACCCGGCGACGGTACCGACGCTATGCCCGCCGCCTGGGCGGACGCATGCCGGTTGGGGTGTTCCTACGAGCCGGTGTTGCTCTCAGCAGCAGGCTCCTGTGCAGCAGCGACAAAGGCCTGCGCGATGATCGACGCCGTCTCCTCGACCTGCCACGGCCGGGCGTCGTGCGCGGCGAGGGCGGCTCCCACGGTCTCGGTCGCGATCGACGTGGGCGGCTCCCACGACACGACACGGAGGGTCTCCGGCGTCAGGAGGTTCTCGACGGGCAGGTCGAGTGCCTCGGCACGCGCGACGACCGCGGCACGCGCCGCCTTGTAGCGACGGTCGGCCTCGGGGTTGCGATCGGCCCACGCACGGGGCGGCGGCAGCGACGGGTCGCCGACGGCGCGGAGCCGGGGGAGGTCCTCGGTCGTGCGACCCGCCTCGACGGCGGCCCACCAGCGGTCCATCTCGCTCCGGCTCGCACGTCCGGTGAAGGCCTTGAGCCCGGCGAGCTCGCCCTTCGACGCGGGGTTCGCGGCCGCCGCTGCGACGATCGCGGCGTCGGGGATGGTCCGACCCGGGGCGATGTCCGCCTCGCGCGCGTACTCGTCCCGGGCCGTCCACAGCGCACGGGCGATCGCGAGCGCACGGGCACCGCGCAGGGCGTGCATGCCGGAGAGACGACGCCAGGGCTCGGCGCGCGGGGGCTTGGGCGCGCGCGCCAGCACGGCGGCGAACTCCTCCTCGGCGATCCGCGTCTTGCCCGCCTCGTCCAGGACCGCCGCGAGGGCGTCCCGGAGGTCGGGGAGCAGTTCGACGTCGAGCGCGGCGTACACGAGCCAGGACTGCGGGAGCGGTCGGGTCGACCAGTCGGCGGCGGAGTGCGCCTTCGCGAGCGTGATGCCGAGCAGCTGCTCGACGACGGCGCCGAGCCCGACCCGGGGGAAGCCGGCGATGCGCGCACCGAGCTCGGTGTCGAAGATCCTCGTGGGGACGAGTCCGACCTCCTGCAGGCACGGGAGGTCCTGCGAGGCGGCGTGGAACAGCCACTCCTCGTCGACGATGGCGTCCTGCAACTCGGCGAACGAACCGATCGCGATCGGGTCGAACAGGAACGAACCCGCTCCTCGCCGGAACACCTGGATGAGGTAGGCGCGCTGTGAGTACCGGTACCCGCTGGCGCGTTCGGCGTCGACGGCGACCGGTCCGTCGCCACCCGCGAGCGCCTCGACCGCGGCGAGGTACTCGGTGCGCGACTCGATCACGTGGACCGTCGCGTGCCCCTCCTCGAACGGGGACGAGTCCGACGCGGCAGCACCGGTCGACGGAGCGGGGTCAGTCACGTGCGGTCCTCCTCGGGGCCAACAGGGTCACGCCGTCCGAGGTGGGCGGCAGGCCCGCGAGCATCGCGACGATGTCCTCCCAGGCGCGGACGTGCGCCGTGAGGTCCTCGTCACGCGGCGTCCACGACGCGCGCAGCTCGAGCTGCGCGCCGTCGCCCTGCGCCGCGAGGTCACCGTACCCGCGCGAGATGATCTTCGTGGCCGTCCCGGACGCGTGGTCGTAGGTCGCGCCGTGCGCTGCGAGGGCGTCGACGAGCCAGCTCCACGTCACGTCGGCGACGAACTCGTCGACACCGATCTCCGGCTCGAGCGGTGCCTGCGCGAACGTCACGATGCGGAACGCGCCGTCCCAGCCCTCGGGTTCTTCGGGGTCGTACAGGGCGATGAACCGGCCGGTGCCGAGGTCGGAGTCGACCCCGTGGGCGGCGCCGGAGACGTCCGCCGCGAGGGCGAGGGACCACGGCGCGATCCGCGACGGGGAGGGGATCTCGGTGACGGTGGTCTCGGTGCGCGGCCGGTCGGACGCCACGAACGCGCGGAGCCTGGCGAAGGCGTCGGGCTCTCGGGATTCGGACACGGATGCAGACTAGGCTCCCGGGCATGCCCGGATCCGCACGACCCGCCGAGGACGCCCTCCAGCGATCGGCCCGGTCGGCCGGGGTGGTGGCGCTCGGGGCGGGGATCGCGGCCGCCACGATCAGCGCGGCGGTCGTCGGCGGGTTCGTCGCGGCGGTCGCCCGGGCCGTCGTCACGCCGGACCGCAAGCGCACCGAGCGGGTCCCGATCCACGCGGTCGACCCCGGTGCCCGCACGGTGACGATCGAGCGCACGGCGGACACGGAGCTGCAGGGGCGGTACAGCCTCTGGTTCGGCGCCGGCACCGGGCACATGCGCGTCGGCGAGGTCCTCGGGACGACCGACACCACCGTCACGCGCCGGATCATCGCGATCGACGCCGGTGACCCGACGAACGCCCGCCGTGGTCGGTGGGGCGGATGGTTCTACCTGACGCCCGGCGAACTCGACGTCCCCGTCGAGGACGTCGACGTCCCCACCCCGAACGGCCCTGCGCCGGCGTGGGTGGTCCGTGCTGACGACCCCGAGGCGCCCTGGGCGGTGCTCGTGCACGGCCGCGGTGTCACCCGCGCCGAGACCATCCGCGCCGTGCCCGTGTTCCGGGCCGCTGGCTACTCGGTGCTCCTCGCGTCCTGGCGCAACGACGGGGTCGCCCCGCGGAGCGTCGACGGGCGGTACGGCCTCGGCAGCACCGAGTGGGAGGACATCGACGCCACCCTGCGCTGGGTCGCCGGCGAGGGTGCGACGAGCGTGGTCCTGATGGGCTGGTCGATGGGCGGCGCGGTCGTGCTCCAGACGCTCCTGCGGTCGTCGTCGGCGCACCTCGTGGACGGCGTGGTCCTCGAGTCCCCGGTGGTCGACTGGCACGCGGTCCTCAAGTCGCAGAGCCGCCTGCTCCGGTTCCCGAAGACCGTGCGGAAGGTCGCACAGTGGCTCCTCCGGGCGCCCGTGCTGCACCGGGTCGCCGGACTGCGCGAGCCCGTGGACCTGCGGGAGCTCGACATGGTCGCCCGCGCCGACGAGCTCCACGTCCCGATCCTGCTGCTGCACTCCGACGACGACGGCTTCGTCCCGTCGTCGGCATCCCACGACCTCGCGCGCGTCCGACCCGACATCGTCCGGCTCGAGGTGCAGCACACCGCACGGCACACCAAGCTCTGGAACCACGACGCCGACTGGTTCGACGCCCGCATCCTCGCGTGGCTCACCGAGGTGGTGCAGCACCAGGGGGCGACCCGCGCGTCGTAGACGCGACCCACTGACGGACGGGCGCGCCCCGCTCAGCAGCGACGCGAAGCGTTGCGCGGGGCGCGCCGACCGAGCCTGCGAGGGAGGACGGTGCACGCCCGCCCCGCGCCTCCCGTCAGGTGGGTCGGTTCAGGCGGAAGCCAGCGCGTGCACCTGCCGCTGCACCCGGCCGAGCATCCCGACCATGCCGCGGATGCGCAGTGGGCTCACCGCCTCGGAGAGCCCGATCGTCAGCGGGTAGTCGGCCGGGACGGCGAGGACCTCGTCGACCGTCAGTCCGGACAGCCCCTGCGCGAGGATCGACGCGAAGCCACGGGTGGTCGGTGCCTCGCGCGGTGCGGTCGCGTGCATCCGGACGACGTCGGGGGCGTCACCGTCCTCACCGACCGTGACGGTGATGAACACGGGGGACTGGCACTCCTCGACGCGTTCGAGCTCGTCCTCGTGGCCCTGCAGCCGCTCGGGCAGCGCCGGGAGTTCGTCGGAGAACTCGAGGAGCAGCTGGAGCCGGTCCTGCTGGGAGAGCTCGAGGAAGTCGTCCCGGATCTCCGCGAGCGTCGCCGGCAGCGCCGTGGTGTCGTCGGTCATCGGGTCGGGGCCTCGCCCGGCTCGGAGCCCTGGACGATCGGGACGCGGACCGCGCTGCCCCACTCGGTCCACGAGCCGTCGTAGTTGCGGACGTTCTCGTACCCGAGGAGGTGCTGCAGGACGAACCAGGTGTGGCTCGACCGTTCCCCGATGCGGCAGTAGGCGATGACCTCGTCGGCGTCGCCGATGCCCGCACCGTCGCGGTAGATCGCGTCGAGCTCGGCACGGTCCTTGAAGGTGCCGTCGGGCGCGGCCGCGGTCGCCCACGGGATGTTCACCGCGGTCGGGACGTGTCCGCCGCGCAGCGCGCCCTCCTCCGGGTAGTCCGGCGCGGTGGTCCGCTCGCCCGAGTACTCCGCGGCACTCCGGACGTCGATGAGCGGCTTGCCGAGGTGGGCGAGCACGTCCTCCTTGAAGGCGCGGACCTGCTCGTCGCTCCGCTCGACGACCGGGTACTCGACCGGGGTGACCTCGATGCGGTCGGTCGTGAGGGCGCGGTCCTCGGCGATCCACTTCGCCCGCCCGCCGTCGAGCAGTCGGACGTCCTCGTGGCCGAAGAGCGTGAAGACCCAGAGGGCGTACGCAGCCCACCAGTTGTTCTTGTCGCCGTAGACCACGACCGTGGTGTCGCGGGCGATGCCCTTGCCGCCGAGCAGCCGGGCGAAGGCCTCGCCGTCGATGTAGTCGCGCTGCACCGGGTCGTTGAGGTCCGTGTGCCAGTCGATCTTCACCGAGCCGGGGACGTGCCCGGTCTCGTAGAGCAGGACGTCCTCGTCGGACTCGACGACGACCAGGTCCGGAGCGCCGACCCCGGCGTCGAGCTGCTCCTGCAGCCACTCGGTGGAGACGAGGCGCTCCGGGTGGGCGTAGGCGGCGAACTTCTCGGACGGGTCGACCGGTGCGGTCATGGCGTGCTACCTCCAGGTGGTGATCGGGCGCCGGACTAGGATCGGTCCTCGGTGCCTGTGGGCAACGGTACGCGTGCGGACCGTGCTCCAGCCGCAACGTTGCACCGCACGACATGCTTCCCGGAAGGGCCGTCCTTGCCTGAACACGCCTCGGTGCCGAGCCACCTCGTCGACCGCGACCCGCAGGTGTCCCC
This sequence comes from Curtobacterium sp. NPDC089689, assembly GCF_044749145.1. Classification (NCBI taxonomy): domain Bacteria; kingdom Bacillati; phylum Actinomycetota; class Actinomycetes; order Micrococcales; family Microbacteriaceae; genus Curtobacterium; species Curtobacterium sp. NPDC089689. Next base: position 115,268 of record NZ_JBIVHJ010000003.1, read on the forward strand.
GCAGCAGATGGCCGCGGCCCTCGTCCCGCCGCCGCAGTTCACCGACGCGTCGTTCGAGTCGTACCGACCTGACCCCGACTACCCGTCCCAGGCCGAGGTCCGCGACACCGTCGCCGCGTTCGTCGCGAACGGTGCCGGCGCCGGTGCGCCCCGCCGCGGGCTGTTCGGCCGGCGCCGGAGCGCCGCACCGGAGGCGGCCACGAAGTCGGGCGTGTACCTCGACGGCGGGTTCGGTGTCGGCAAGACCCACCTGCTCGCCGCGGCGTACCACGCGGCCTCGGGACGGAAGACCTTCGGCACGTTCATCGAGTACACCGCGCTCGTCGGCGCGCTCGGGTTCCAGGGCACGGTCGACCTCCTCCGCGGCACGGCACTCGTGTGCATCGACGAGTTCGAGCTCGACGACCCGGGCGACACGATGATGATGACGCGGCTCATCAAGGAGCTCTCCGAGACCGGCACCCGCTTCGCCGCCACCTCGAACACCCCACCAGGGGCGCTCGGCGAGGGTCGCTTCGCCGCACAGGACTTCCTCCGCGAGATCCAGGCGATGTCCGATCGGTTCGACACGCTCCGCATCGACGGGCTCGACTACCGCCGTCGCGCCGTCGACGAGTCCGCCGCGGTGGTGTCCGACGTCGCCGCGGCACTGCCCGCCGGTGCCGTCACGCTCGACGCCTTCGCGGACGTCGTCGCCCACCTCGGCACCGTGCACCCCTCGAAGTACGTCGCGCTGGTCGAGGGGCTCGACGCGGTCGGCCTCACCGACGCGACGCCGTTCACGGACCAGACCGACGCGCTCCGCTGGGTCGCACTCGTCGACCGGCTGTACGACGCGCAGGTGCGCATCGTCGCGTCGGGCACGCCGCTCGACGCGGTCTACCCGCAGACGATGCTCGACGGCGGGTACCGGAAGAAGTACCTGCGCGCGGCGTCGCGCGTGGTCGCGCTGACGCGCGCCGCCTGAGGCGACCACCCGACGGCCGGGAGGCGCGTGGCGTGCCCGCACCGCGCCTCAAGGCCGGTGGTGCCCGCCCTCGTGACGCGACCGTCCAGACGGTCGCAGGGGACCCGCCGCCCGCCGAAACACAACGTTCACACGGCGCGACGTCGCGTTACATCCGCGAAACAGATCGTGCTCATCGGTGAAACAGCACCTCGCCAAACTCGACAGCACCCGAGGCGGTCCAAGAGCCGTTCGTGCAATCGAGAGGTGAACAGATGCTTGATCAGGGCAACACGACCTTCGTGTTGGTCATGGCGGCGCTGGTGTTGTTCATGACACCCGGCCTGGCCTTCTTCTACGGCGGTCTGGTGAAGGCCAAGTCCGTCATCAGCATGATGATGATGTCGTTCGGAGCCATCGCGCTCGTCAGCGTCCTGTGGGTGCTGTACGGCTACGCGATCGCCTTCGCGAACACCGGGCCGCACACCGCGGTCAGCGGCGTCGTCGGGTTCTTCAGCATCGACTGGAACCTCATCGGCCTCGGCCAGGCGTTCGAGGAGGCCAAGGCCTCCACGATCAACGCCGCGTACCCGTCGATGGCGTTCGTCGGCTTCCAGGCCACCTTCGCGATCATCACCGTCGCCCTGATCTCCGGCGCCATCGCCGACCGCGCCAAGTTCGGCGCCTGGATGCTCTTCGCGGGCATCTGGGTCACCGTCGTGTACTTCCCGGTCGCGTCGTGGGTGTTCAACCTCACCTCCGGTTGGGCCGCCACGTGGGGCGTCATCGACTTCGCCGGTGGCACCGCGGTGCACATCAACGCCGGTGCCGCGGGGCTCGCCCTCGCGATCGTGCTCGGCAAGCGCGTCGGCTTCGCCAAGGGCGCGCACAAGCCGCACAACCCGCCCTTCGTGCTCCTCGGTGCCGCGATCCTCTGGTTCGGCTGGTTCGGCTTCAACGCCGGCTCCGAGGGTGCGGCCGACGGCATCGCCGCGATCGCCTGGGTGAACACGCTCGCCGCCCCGGCCGCCGCCATCCTCGGCTGGCTGCTCGTCGAGAAGCTCAAGGACGGCAAGGCCACGTCCGTCGGTGCCGCCTCTGGTGCCGTCACCGGTCTCGTCGCGATCACCCCGGCCTGCGCCGCCCTCACCCCGGGCTGGGGCATCCTCCTCGGGTTCCTCGCCGGCATCGTCTGCTGCTTCGCGATCGACTGGAAGTACAAGCTCGGCTTCGACGACTCGCTCGACGTCGTGGGCGTCCACCTCGTCGGCGGCATCTTCGGCACGCTGTTCCTCGGCTTCTTCGCCAACGACACCGGCCTGATCTACTCCGGCTCGTTCGTCCAGCTCGGCAAGCAGGCGGCCGCCGCCGGCGCCGTCGGCCTGTACTCCTTCGTCCTGGCCTTCGCGATCGGTTGGATCATCGAGAAGACCATCGGCTTCCGCGTGAAGACCGAGGACGAGGTCGCCGGCATCGACACCGCGGTCCACGGTGAAGAGGGCTACGTCCTCTACGAGGAGCGCGACGAGACCCCGGTCTCCGTCCGGTAGCTCCGGCTCTCTCCGCCCCGTCCGACGGGCCCCGCGCACACAGCAGGCGCGGGGCCCGTCGTCGTGTGCGGGGTGGGCCCTGGCGGCTCGGTGCGCCACGGGGCTGGCAGGCTGGGGGCATGACGACGACGTCCACGCTCACCAACCTCCGGCCCGTCGGCGGCCCGGACCTGCAGGCAGACCGCTCGCGCACCGTCCACCGGGCGAACACCGAGCCCGTGTCGCCAGCGGCGTACCCGGCGGACCTCGCGCTCGTGGTGGACCTGCGCCGAGAGGACGAGGTCGCCCGCGTCCCGCACCCCCTCCGCGACACCGCGGGCTACCGGCAAGTGCCGATGTTCGACCCGTCCGTGCCCGAGTCCGGTGCCTCAGCGGTCGCGTTGGAGGACCAGTACACCGACTGGACCGAGCGCCACGCTGCCGGGATCGCCGCCGCACTCCGGGCCGTGGCCGGGACGCGGGGCGACGTGTTGGTGTGCTGCTCGGCGGGGAAGGACCGCACGGGCATCATCGCGGCACTGCTGGCACGGCACTGGGGTGCGTCGATCGCCTCGGCCGCGGAGGACTACGCGGCCAGCGCGGTCGGGCTCGTGGAACGGTTCGCTGCCGAGCGGGCGGCGAGCGGGGACCCGGAGGCGACCGCGGTCGCACAGCGGTGCGTGCCGGAGATCATGCAGACCGTGCTGGAGCGGATCGAGGTGCGCTGGGGGAGCATCGACGGCTACCTGCGCTGGCTCGGGCTGAGCGAGGAGGAGCTCGCGGCGCTCTGACGGCGCGGCCGGCGTGTGCGCGGCGCGGTCGGCGCGGATGGCGCGTGCGGGGCGCCGACGCAGCGTGTGCGGGGCGCGGTCGGCACGGTCGACGCGGTGGGCGCGAACGGCCTGGAGGCACGTGGCGAGCCGTCGAGACGGGTGCGCCACGTGCCTCCAGGCCGGTCCGGCGACCCACGGATCCGACCTGCGGGTGGCGCCGGATCCGTGGATCGGGTGACCGCCGATCAGTCGGGTCGGCTCACCAGGCGTAGTCCTCCGGGGAGGTCTTGTGCCCCGGGAAGATCTCGTCGAGGCGCGCGAGCGCCGCGTCGTCGAGGCGGATGTCGACCGCGCGGACCGCGGACTCCCACTGCTCCATCGTGCGCGGCCCGGTGATCGGCGCGGTGACGGCCGGTTGGTGCAGCAGCCACGCCAGCGCGAGCTCGCCCGGCGTGTGGCCGAGTTCCTTCGCGAAGGCCTCGTACGCCGACAGCTGGTCGTGGTGGCCCTCGACGTACTCGGCACTGCGGCCGGACAGCCGGCGTGAGCCGTTCTCGGTCTTCTCGATCACACCGCCGAGGAGTCCGCCCTGCAACGGCGACCACGGGATGACGCCCAGTCCGTAGTGCTCCGCGGCGGGCAGCACGTCGCGCTCGACGTCGCGGACGACCAGGTTGTAGATCGACTGCTCGCTGACGAGGCCGAGGAAGTTCCGGCGGGCCGCGGCCTCCTGCGCCTGGGCGATGTGCCAGCCGGCGAAGTTCGAGGAGCCGACGTAGAGCACCTTGCCCTGGGCGACGGCGACCTCGAGGGCCTGCCAGATCTCGTCCCACGGCGTCGCGCGGTCGACGTGGTGGAACTGGTAGAGGTCGATGTGGTCGGTCTGGAGACGCCGGAGGCTCGCGTCGAGCGCCTGACGGATGTTGTACGCGCTGAGCTTCCCGCCGTTCGGCCAGTCGATCATGTCGCCGTAGACCTTCGTCGCGAGGACGGTCTTCTCGCGCCGACCGCCGCCCTTCGCGAACCAGCGGCCGATGATCTCCTCCGTCGCGCCCTTGCCCACCGAGCCGCCGTAGCCGTTCGCGGTGTCGAAGAAGTTCACGCCGAGCTCGTGTGCGCGGTCCATGATGGCGTGCGAGTCGTCCTCGCTGGTCTCCGGTCCGAAGTTCATCGTCCCGAGCACCGCTCGCGACACCGACAGCCCTGTCCGTCCGAGGTGTGTGTAGTCCATGGAGCTGGTCTACGCGGGGTGCGCTGGGGGAGCCAGGCCCTGGCGGTACCGGTTGCGAGCTCTCGTCGCGCGTGTGCGCTCGTACGGGGCGCATGCGTTCGCGGGCATGCATCGGTCGTCGGTGGGAGTAGCGTGCCGCGGGTGAACATCCCCGCACTCCGAGGCAGCCGGATCATCGGGTTCGGCCACCACCAGCCCTCGCGCATCCTGACCAACGACGAGCTCTCGACGATGGTCGACACGAACGACGAGTGGATCACCACCCGCACCGGCATCGAGACGCGCCGCATCGCCGGGCCGGACGACACCGTCACCACGATGGCGGTCGAGGCCGGGCGTGCTGCCCTCGCCGACGCAGGGGTCGGTCCGTCCGACGTCGGGCTCGTCGTCGTGGCTTCCACCACGCACGAGGACCGCGCGCCGTACACCGCCGGTCGGGTCGTCGCGGAACTCGGACTGTCCGCGCGGGCAGCACCGATCGACATCAACACCGCGTGCAGCGGGTTCGAGTACGCGATGGGCATCGCCGACCAGGCCGTGCGCACCGGATCCGCCGACACCGCGCTCGTGATCGGTTCCGAGAAGCTCTCGGGCATCGTCGACTGGACCGACCGATCGACCTGCGTGCTCGTGGGCGACGGAGCCGGGGCAGCGGTGGTCGGGGCCTCCGACGAGCCGCAGATCGGGCCGGTCTCGTGGGGGAGCGTGCCGCACCTGCAGCAGGCCGTGCGGGTGTCCGGCGACCCCGCGCGGTTCTCCCAGGAGGGCCGCTCGATCTACCGGTGGGCCATCACGGAGGCGGCCGACCATGCGCGTGCCGTCGTCGCCGCTGCCGGGCTGACGATCGACGACATCGAGGTCTTCGCGTTCCATCAGGCGAACCTGCGGATCATCGAGCCCCTCGTCGAGGCGCTGGGCGGATCCCCGAGCTACGTCGTCCGTGACGTCGTCGAGTCGGGCAACACGTCGGCGGCGAGCGTGCCACTGGGGCTGTCGAAGGCGTGGTCGCGCGGCGAACTGCCCGAAGGGGTGCCGGCGCTGTTGTTCGGCTTCGGCGGAGGCTTCGCGCACGCAGGGCAGGTCGTCACGACGCCGGTGCGCCGGGGCTGAGGAGCCTCCGGGCCGGTGTCGGACCGGTGCTGGTGCTGGTGATCCGGTCTGGTGCTGGCCGGCCGGACCGGTACCGGCTCAGCGCCGGTCGGCCGGGCCGGTGTCAGCTCAGCGCCGGTCGGCCGGACCCGGGTCGGGCGTCTCCGCCCAGAGGTCCTCGTCCGCCTTGCGACGTCGCCACGGCAGCGCCTTCCGGCCCTCGGACGTCGGCTCGCGACGCTCCTTCGCCGCACGGGTCGGCTTCGCGTCGAGCACGATCGGGAACTGCGCCGGCGGCGTCCCGAAGCCGGTCCGCGACGCGTTCACCACCTTGCGCCCGAGCGCGTGGTTGCCGAGCCCGCCCACCGCAGCACCGATCCCGAACGGCAGGGCGCGCCCGACGATCGTCGATCCCTGCCGAGCCGCGAAGCGCCGGACGAACTGGTCGCGGACCTGACCGCCGATGCCGGACACGACCTGTTTCGGCAGCGAGGCCGTCACCATCTCGCCCCAGAACGCCGTCCGCGCCTGCCCCCCGGCCGCCTGACCGGCGAGCTGCTTGATGAGCTGGGTCCCCGGAGTGCCGAGGATGAGCGCCATCACGAGCGTGCGTGCGCGCTCCGGATCGTCCAGCGCGATCCCGTGCACCTCGGTCACCGACTGCGCGAACAGCGCTGTGGTCTCGAGGAAGCCGACCGTCTCCGCGCCGCTCAACCCCAGCGCGGCAGCCATGCCGACACCCGGGATGACGGCACTCGCACCGACCGCCGCGCCGCCCGACGTGACCGCCGTGAGGTACTGCCGCTCGAGGATCTGGATGATCTCCGCAGGGCTGGCGTCCGGGTGGCGGCGACGGAGCCGGTTGACGTGTGCGACGACGATGGGGCGCTGCACGCTGAGCACCCGGTCCAACCACTTGACCCAGCCGGTGCCGGTGTCCAGACGCTTGCCGTCGGCATCGGGTGCGGGGGTTTCGACCGGGGCGACCGGCATCGGGATGATCGCCTGGTCCTTCTGCTGTCGGGCCATGGAGCAGACCGTACGCCGCGGGGGTGGGAGCGGTCCCCACGGAAACGCGCGCCTCTCGTGGACCCGACCGACCCGACCGACCGACCCGCCCGGCCGACCCGCCGGTCCGCCCCCCGACCCGCCGCGCCCCTAGCGGCGGGCGAGCTCCGCGCGCAGCGGGAAGTCCTGGTCCTCGAGGATGAGCTGGGCGCCGACCGAGGTCCGGGCGTTCACGACGACAGGGGCGAGCAGGTTCACCGTGGTGCCCTCTGCTGCAGGGTTCGCGACGACGAGGAGCATGGCGTCCTCGGGCGCGGTGAGCCCGAGCACGTCGACCTGTGCGGTGGAGAGCACCGGCTCGTACGCGGGCAGGTGCACCGCGGCGTCGAGCAGGAACAGGCGCGAACCGTCGCCGACCAGGGTGAACAGCCCCTCGGAGCCCTCGACCGGTGTCAGCGTGAAGACCGATCCGCTCAGGCCGAACGGCGGGACGGGGAACGTCAGGTCGATGCTCATCGGAGGTAGTCCATCAGGGTCGGCTGCAGCACCTTCGCGGTCACGGCGAGTGCTGCCTGGTAGTTGGTCTGCTGCACCTGGAGGTCGAGGACGGCCTTCGCGAGGTCCTTGTCCTCGACGTCCGACCGGCGCCCCTCGAGCGCGACGGACGCGGTCTTCAGCGAGTCCTGCGCGGTCAACGCAGCCGCGTGCCGGACACCGACGTCCGCCTGGGCGCTCCGCACGGTGTCGATCGCACCGTCGACGTCGTTGAGCCTCGGGTTCACGTTCACGCCGTTCTGCAGGTCGGACACGATCGAGTCGATCACCGAGAACACCGACGTCGACCCGAAGCCGAACACGGCCGATCCGGGGGTGTCGACCCGGACGGACTGGGCGTCGCCGACCCGTCGCGAGACCGCGGTGCCCGAGGCGGCGAACCCGCTTGCCGGGTCGTACGCGGTCGCGGCGGTCGACGAGCCCGCGAAGACGTTCCTGGTGCCGTACGTCGTGTTCGCCCGGGCCTCGAGGTCCGACTTCAGCGCCCGGAACTCGGTGATGAACGCATCGCGGTCGGTGTCGCTCATGGTGCCGGAGTTCGCGGCCTGGACGGTGAGGTCGCGCACGTTCGTGAGCACCGAGTACACCGACGTCAGCGTGCTGTCGGTCGTCGCGAGCCAGCCCACCGCGTCGTCCGCGTTCCGGGCGTACTGGGCGTTCGCGGCCTGCTCCTTGCGCACCTGCATCGACGTGCCGGTCCCGACCGGGTCGTCGGACGGCCGCGAGATGTTCTTGAGCGTGGTCGCCTGGTCGGTCAGCTGCGCGACCTTCGCGGCGCCGGCCTGCAGGCGTGCGCTGGCCGCGGCCACCGACATCTGGGTGGTCACCCGGGTGATCATGTTCAGCTCCTGCCGACGAGGCCGACGCGGTTGATGATGGTGTCGAGCATCTCGTCGACGGCGGTCAAGACGCGCGCGGCGCCCTGGTACGCATGCTGGTAGCTCAGCAGGTTGACGTTCTCCTCGTCGAGGTCGACGCCGGCACCCGACTGCTGCTGGGTGCGCGCGCTGGTCAGTGCGAGTCCGGTGAGCGTCGATTCCGACGCGGCCGACCGGGAGGCACTGCCCACCCCCGTCACGAACGTCGCCCAGGCCGCGTCCGGACCGTCGGACGCCGCCCCGAGCCGCGCGAGCGCGTCGGCGAACGAGTCGTCGAGTTCCCCCGCCGCGTTCCGCGTCGCCAGACCGCTCGCGTCCGTGGGGACGACGGACAGCCCCTGTGCCGCGGGCACCCCGGGCGCGACGGCGAAGAAGGCGTGGCCCGCGGTGCCGTCCGCCGTGGAGCCGGACTCGTGCACGGCGTTCACGACGGCCGCGAGCTTCGTCGCCACGGCGTCGTACGAGGCAGACGCCTGTGCGAGCGCACCGCCGGTGCCCTGGGCGTCCGCGGGGGCCAGGAGCGACAGCGCGCCGCCGATCGACCCGCCGGACAGCGACACCGCGCCGGCCTGCCCGGACGTCCAGGTCAGGGTCACCGCGGCGCCGTCGCGCAGCGCGGTCGCGCCGCCGAGGGCCAGGGAGCGCGCGTCGGTGCCCTGCACGATCGGGTTCCCGCCGATGAGCACGTCGGCCGTGCCGTCCGCGTTCGTCCGGACGGTCCCGCCGGCCAGGGTCGCGATCTGCTCGGTGAGCTGGTCGCGCTGGTCGAGCAGTTCGTTCGCGTTGCCGCCCGCAGCGAGCGCGGACCGGATCTGCCCGTTCAGGTCGGCGACCTGCTTCGCGGCGTCGTTCAGCTGCGTCACCTGGGCGGCGACGGTCGCGCGGACCTGCGACCACTGCTGGTCGAGCGCCTTCGAACCGCTCGACAACGTCGACGCGACGGTGTTCGCGGCGCCGAGGAGCGTGCTCGCGGCACCGGGGTCGTCGGGGTGTGCCGCGACCTGGCCCCACGCCGACCAGAACGCGTCGAGCTTGGCGGAGAGGCCGTCCTTGCCGGGCTCCTGCAGGCCGGTCTCGAGGGCGCTCAGCGCGGTGGCGCGGGCGTCGGCGTACGCAGAGGAACCCGCGGCGACGCGCACGCCGGCGTCGAGCGTCAGGGACCCGAGCCGGGCGATGCCGTCGACCGAGACGCCCTGCCCGGCGAGGGCCGCCGTGCCGCGCACGAACCCGGTCTGGGCGGCGGGGATCGACGACTGGGTCACCCGCTGCCGGGTGTACCCGGCGGTCCCGGCGTTCGCGATGTTCTGCCCGGTGACGTCGATGCCGGCGCGGGCGGCGGCCAGGCCGGAGTACGCCGTCGCGAGGGAACCGAAGGTGCTGACCACGACTAGAGGTTCCCCTCGAACAAGCGCGCCCCGTCGGCGCCGGAGCCGCTCGTGCCGCTGGCGTCGTACGTCGCCGGAGTCCCGACCGTGCCGGCGAGGGTCTCCTCGGTCGCGTGGGCCGCGGCGCGGAGGAAGCGGTCGTTCTCGTCGCGGAGCGCACCGATCTGCGTCGTCAACTCGACCATGGCCGTGAGGTGCGCGCCGAGGATCTCGCCCCACGGGCCGTTCGGCGCGGCGGCGACGACGTCACGCAGGGGAGCGTCGGCGGCGACGCCCCACTCCTCGGCGACCTCGGCGCTCGACGCGGCCCGCTCGAGCCCGGTGCTCCGGAGTCGTTCGAGCACCTGCTCGACCTCACGGCTGGCGTGCGACACCCAGCGGGAACGCCCGGCAGCGAGGAGCAGCTGCTCCTCCTCGAGCTTGAACGTGAGCAGTTCGAGCAGTTCACGTTCGCGCCACAGTACGGCGGACAGGTCGTTCACGCTCATCAGCTCCTCCCGGGTGGTGGTTCGGTCCGTCATCCTGCGGACACCGTGGACTATCGGTCCGCGAGGTGGTGACGTAAGCGCCGTGCGCTGACGTGCGCGCAGAACCGACGGGACGCGATGCGGCGCGACCGGCGGGGCGGGCGTACCCCGGGCCTCCCGTCCGGACGGCGATCGGGGGACAGAACCGGCTGTTCCGAGCCTCGTGTCCTCCCAAATGCCGACCCGGATCGACGGGGGTCACCCCCGCACTGGGTACGGATGAGGGCCTGTTCAGAGCCTTCCCAGCCGATACATTCAGAACGCACCCCGGGGGACAGACCCGGCACGCGTCGCAGGGACGCGGAGGTGCCCGCCCGGAGGGACCCGGGCGGTCTTCGACGTACGTTCCGGCCTGCCGAGGCCGGTGTCCGTCGTGCCCACCGACGGGCGACCCACGGACGGGCTTCAGGTCGATCAGGGGATCAGCAGCATGGACCGCACCGAACGCAACACGATGATCGTCGAGCACCTCCCGCTCGTCGGCTACATCGTCGCCGACGTCCGAGCACGCGCCACCCACCTCGACCGGGACGACCTCGCCGCCGTCGGTTCCCTCGCCCTGGTCGCCGCCGCCGACGCGTTCGACCCGACCCTCGGTGTGCCGTTCGGTGCGTACGCCCGCACCCGCATCACCGGGGCGATCGCCGACGACATGCGTTCCGCCGACTGGGCCTCCCGCGGCACCCGGAAACGCATCCGCGAGACCCTCGCCACGCAGGAGGCGCTGTCCGCCCGGCTCGGCCGCTCCGTCGGCGTGCAGGAGATCGCCGACGCGATGGGCATCGACCGCCAGACCGCTGCGGACGCCATGAGCGATGCCGGCCGCACCGTCACCGCCATCGACGAGACGGTGCACGACATCGTCGCCGCGGACATCGCGCTGCCGGGCGACGACCTCCTCGAGACCGAGAAGCGCCGCTACCTCCGCGCCGCGGTCGAGGCGCTCCCGGAGCGGATGCGTTTCATCGTCGAGCAGGTCTACTTCGGCGACCGGTCCGTCACGGACGTCGCCGCCGAGCTCGGGATCACGCACTCCGCGGTGTCGCAGCAGCGCTCCGAGGCGATGCGCCTGCTCCGCGACGGACTCGCCACGCACTACGGGGACGGCGGGGCCACGCCCGAGCCGGCGTCCCGGACCACCGCCGCCCGCCGCAGCGCCTACCTCGCGAAGGTGGCCGCGAACGCCGCCGCCGGGGTGGCTCGCGCCGTGCACGACGCCGCCGCGGCGCCGGTGCCCGCGGCGGGGTAGACGTCCCGTTGCGGAACTTTTCCGCAACGGGCACTAACGACTCGACGCCGCCGGCCGAGAGTCACCCGTGTCAGCCCATGGACGGGCAGACACCGAACCCAAGGATTCACGGAGGAAACCACCATGGGTATGTCCATCAACACCAACCTCTCGGCACTCAACACGTACCGGAACCTCAACTCGACGCAGAACGACCTGTCGAAGTCCCTCGAGAAGCTCTCGTCGGGTCTCCGCATCAACCGTGCTGCCGACGACGCGGCCGGTCTGTCGATCTCCGAGGGGCTGAAGTCCCAGGTCGGTGGCCTCACGGTTGCCGCCCGCAACGCCCAGGACGGCATCTCCGTCGTGCAGACGGCTGAAGGTGGTCTCACCGAGACCCACTCGATCCTCCAGCGCATGCGCGACCTCGCCGTCCAGGCGGGCAACGACTCGAACAACGATGCATCGCGCACCGCGATCAGCACCGAGGTCGGCCAGCTCCAGAAGGAACTGACCCGCATCTCGGCGTCGACCAACTTCAACGGCATCAACCTCCTCGACGGATCCGCCGGCACCAACGGTGACGGCAAGCTGACCTTCCAGGTCGGCGCCAACGGTGACACGAGCAGCCAGATCGAGGTCGACCTCTCCGGTGCCAACATCAAGTCGATCGCCGACAAGGTGGCGGCTGGCTCCGGTACGTCGGTCGCGATCGCCGACTCTTCGAAGGCGACCGGCAAGGTCACCTTCGAGTCCGGCGGCAAGACGCTGACGCTCGACTTCGACACCATCGACGACGACACCGCCCTGAAGAATGCGCTGGATGCGGGTGCAGCCGACGGCTTCACCGCCAGCTTCAAGGACGGCAAGGTCACGGTCTTCGGCACCGACGGTGCTGCGGTGAAGGCCACCGTCGACGGTGCTGCGGCGGGCGATGGCGCGGTCAAGACCGGTGTCGCCGGCACGGGCGAGATCTCGTTCGACTCGGCTACCTCGGCCCAGAACGCGATCAAGGTCATCGACGAGCAGATCGCCGCCGTCTCGTCCGCCCGTTCGAACCTCGGCGCCATCCAGAACCGCTTCGACCACGCCATCAACGTGACGAACGTGGCCAAGGAGAACCTCACCGCGGCAGGCTCGCGCATCACCGATGTCGACATGGCAGAGGAGATGGTCAAGTACACGCGCGACAACATCCTCAGCCAGGCCGGCACCTCGATGCTCGCGCAGGCGAACCAGAGCACGCAGGGTGTGCTCTCGCTCCTCCGCTAGTGAACCCCGCGGCGTCCACCGGCACCGTTCGGGTGTGCCGGTGGGCGCCGCACCCCTCTCGTCCCGTCTGAAGGAGCGCGCGTGTCCTCCGTGTCCTCGAGTTCGTCGCTCGCGATCGACGGCCTGGTCAGTGGCCTCAAGACCACCGACCTCATCAACTCGCTCATGACGATCGAGCAGGTCCCGCAGACCCTGCTGAAGACCAAGCTCACGTCGACGAACTCGTTCATCTCGTCGCTCCAGACGATCAACGGGCTCGTACAGTCCCTCGCCACGAAGGCCACCGACGCCGCGAAGCCAGCGTCACTCGACGTCTTCACGGCGAAGAGCTCGGCGTCGAACGTCACCGTCGCCGCCGGCACCTCGGCCGCCGCCGGATCCGTGTCGTTCACGGTCGGGGCCACGGCCACCGCGCAGGTCGGCGTCACCGCGGCGATGACCACGTGGTCCGTCGATGCCGCCCCGTTGACGATCGTCGGGTCCGACGGCAAGCAGACGACGGTCACCCCGGCGTCCGGATCGCTCGACGACACGGTCTCGGCGATCAACAAGGCCGGAGCGGGTGTCACCGCGACGAAGGTCGCCGCCGGCACCGCAGCGGACGGCACGAAGCAGTACCGCCTGCAGCTGACCGCCACGAAGACCGGTGCCGCCGGCGCGTTCGAGGTGTACCGGGGCACCGGCGACGAGGTCACGGCGGGCACCGCGACGAACGTCCTCACCGGGACCGGCGCCGCGGTCGTCACGGCAGCGCAGGACGCGAGTGTGACGCTCTGGGCCGGCACCGCTGCGGCGCAGACCGTCACCAGCGCCTCGAACACCTTCACCGACCTGCTCCCGGGTGTCGACGTCACGGTCAGCCAGACCACGACGGACCCGGTGACGGTCACGATCGGCCGCGACTCCTCGAAGGCCCAGGCGGTCGCATCCGGACTCGTCGACGCGATCAACGCGATCACGTCCTACTACGGCCAGAACACCGCGGTCACGACGACCACGAGCCCCACCACGGGGACGGCGACCACGACCGCAGGAGTGCTCACCGGGGACGCCACGACGCGGGACGCGATGCAGCGGCTGACGAGCACGATGTCAGCGCCCGTCAACGGGAAGTCCCCGTCGTCGATCGGCATCGTCGTCACGAAGGACGGCGACTTCACGTTCGACGCCGACGTGTTCCAGAAGGCCCTGGCCGCGGACCCCCAGGGCACGCAGGCGATGCTCTCCGGCGTCGCCGCGAACGTCGGGGCCGCCGCGACCGCCGCGTCGGACAAGTACACCGGCTCGATCACCACCTCGATCACCGGCCAGCAGTCGGTCGCGAAGGACCTCACCACCCAGATCGACAGCTGGACCGACCGCCTCACCATGCGCCGTGCGACCCTGCAGACGCAGTACGCGGCGCTCGAGACCAGCCTCAGCAAGCTCCAGTCCCAGTCGAGTTGGCTCGCCGGCCAGCTCTCCGGACTGTCGAGCTCGAGCTCCTGACGGGAACGACCATGACCTACGACCTCCAGACCGCCGCCTTCCGGCAGGCCGCGCAGCCCCGGACCGTGACCGACCAGCGTCGCGCGCAGTACACGAACGAAGCCGTGCTCTCCGCGACGCCGGCCCAGCTCGTGACGATGCTCTACGACCGGCTCCTGCTCGACCTGCACCGCGCCGAGGCCGCGCAGACCGGCTCCGACTGGGAGGCCGCGCGCGAGCAGCTCCTGCACGCGCAGGCCATCGTCAGCGAACTCTCCTCCACCCTGCGCATCGACGCGTGGGACGGCGGCGAGGGCCTCCTCGCGATCTACAACTACGCGAGCACGTCGCTCATCACGGCCAACGTGCACCGTGACGTCCAGGCGACGCGCGACTGCATCCGCATCCTCGAGCCGCTCCGGCAGGCCTGGCACGACGCCGCGGCGTCGCTGCCGGCGGCATCCGCCGCACCGGTCGTCGGACACGTGGCGGGCGGGGCGCTCGGTGTCGCCTGACGACGGCGCCCTCCGGGCCGGCTGGGAGGCACTGCTCACCTCCCTGGAGCAGGACCTCGCCGCGCAGGTGGCCGGGTCGGCGACCGGACCCGCTGCCGGGCCGGCCGCGGCGGCGTGGACCGAGCCGACCGAGCTGGGACCGGTGCCGCGCGACCTGGTGGGTCGTGCCTCCCGGCTGTTGGCCGCGCAGCGGGACCGGGCGAGTGCCCTGGAGGGCGAGCGCGCTGCGGTCCTGGAGCACCTCGGTGCCCTGCGCGCCGTCGACGCGACGCGCGAGCCGCGCGGGGCCGTCTACCTCGACGCCTCCGCGTAGCGCAGCCCCTCTGCACGGAACGCGCGCGTTCCGACGTCGCACGCGTCGAACGACGAGCGGGTTGTCGAAACACGCGCGTTTCGTGAACCAGCCCGGAACCCGCCCTGCCCCGCCCCCCGTTCGGGGCGACGGCTTACGCCCTCGCGCACGGCGGCCGACAGGCCCGTACGAGCAGGGATCGCTCGCCCAACCGGCCACGGATCGGCCACCGCACATCGACGACGTCAGGGGACGCGCGTCGACCGAGGGGACGGTCCAACTGTGTTCGATTCCGTGACGAGCGCCGCACTGCAGAGTGCCCTCGACGGCCTGTCGATGCGCCAGCGGGTGATCGCGAACAACGTCGCGAACATCAACACGCCGAACTACCACGCCGAGAAGGTGCAGTTCGAGGACGCCCTCGCGAAGTCGATCGTCGACGGGAACGGTGCGACGACCCCCACGGTGGCGCGCAGCCTCGAGCCGACGAACACCAACGGCAACAACGTGAACCTCGACGAGGAGACCCTCTCGAACGTCGACACGGTGCTCCGCTACCAGTTCGCGACGCAGGCGATGAACTCCGAGCTCACCAGCGTCCGTGCGGCGATGCGGACGAACTCGTGACCACGTTCGACGCGATCGGCATCGCGAGCACCGGCATGACCGTACACCGGAAGTGGCTCGACGCGATCTCGGACAACATCGCGAACGTCAACACCGTCCG
Source organism: Curtobacterium sp. NPDC089689 (assembly GCF_044749145.1). Lineage (NCBI taxonomy): Bacteria > Bacillati > Actinomycetota > Actinomycetes > Micrococcales > Microbacteriaceae > Curtobacterium > Curtobacterium sp. NPDC089689. The sequence continues at coordinate 130,690 of NZ_JBIVHJ010000003.1, forward strand.
CTCGATGGACGACTCCGCGTTCCAGGCCCGTTACGTCGAGGTCCAGGAGGGTGCCGGCGTCTCAGGCGCCTACGTCAAGGGTGCCGCGTTCGGCAGTGCCGCCGGACGGGTGACGTACGACCCGGACAACCCGCTCGCGAACGCGGAGGGCTACGTCCGCATGCCGGACATCGATCTCGGCACGCAGATGGCGGACCTCATCATGGCCCAGCGCGGCTACCAGGCGAACGCCGCCGTGGTCGACCGTGCCAAGACCGCCTACGAGGCGGCACTGCAGATCGGGAAGAACTGATGCCCATCGACGCCGTGAACGGTGTGACCACCAACGCGATGACCCGCGCCTTCGCCGGCGCGACCGACGCCGCGACCGGCGCCGGTGCCGTCGGCGCGACCGGGGTCGGGACGAGCGCCGCGACCGGCACGTCCGGTGACGGCTTCGCCGCGAGCCTCGGGAACGCGGTCGACGGACTCCAGCAGCTGCAGAGCGACTCGAAGACGCTCGCCCTCAAGGCCGTCACCGGCAACCTCGACGACATCCACGACGCCACCATCGCCGCCACCCGCGCGCAGGTCACGCTCGAGCTCGTCGCGGCCGTCCGCAACAAGGGCGTCGACGCCTTCAACGAGATCATGAGGATGCAGGCCTGATGCCCGTCGCCGTCAAGAACGTCTGGGCGCGCCTCGCCGCCTACGTCAAGGGGTTCAGCGCCGCCCAGCGCACCATCGCGATCCTCGTCGTCGCCGCGCTCGTGCTCGGCGGCATCGCCCTCGCCAGCTGGCTCGGCAAGGCGTCCTACGCGCCGCTCTTCACCGGCCTCGCAGCCGCGGACGCCGCGAGCGTCACCGACCAGCTCACCACCGACGGCGTCCCCTACCAGCTCACCGACGGCGGTGCGACGATCCTCGTCCCGCAGGGCTCCGTGTATTCCGAGCGCCTCAAGGCCGCGGCGAACGGCCTGCCCTCGTCGAACGAGGGCGGCTACTCGCTCCTCGACCAGATGGGCGTGACGAGCTCCGAGTTCCAGCAGAACGTCACCTACAAGCGCGCGATCGAGGGCGAGCTCGCGAAGACGATCCAGGCGATGGACGGCGTGCAGACCGCGTCCGTGCAGCTCGCGATCCCGGAGAAGACCGTGTTCGTGTCCGAGGAGAAGGACCCGACCGCGTCGGTGTTCATCGCCACGAAGAACGGCGCGCAGCTCAGCTCCGACCAGGTGCAGGCGATCGTGCACCTGACGAGCGCCGCGGTCGAGGGCATGCAGCCGACCGACGTGTCCGTCGTCGACTCGAAGGGGCAGACCCTCTCGGCCGTGGGCACGGGCGCCGCGGGCAGCGGGACCGACCAGGCGGCCGACTACGACCAGGCGACCAGCAAGAAGATCCAGGACCTCCTCGACACGACCCTCGGCGCGGGCAACGCGACCGTCGTCGTGTCCGCCACGATGAACCAGAACACCGGTACGAAGACCTCGGAGTCGTTCGCGGCGCCGACGAGCGGCCCGGTCGCCCTCAACGAGTCGAGCACGACCGAGCAGTACGGCGCCGGCTCGGGAGCGGGCGGTGCCGGGGCCACCGGCGTCCTCGGCCCGGACAACATCGCGGTCCCGAACGGCGCCGCGAGCAGCGGCACCGGGAACGACTACAAGAACGAGTCCGCGACGAAGAACAACGCCGTCGACCACACGACCGAGACGACGCAGATCCCGGCCGGGGCGCTGGAGAACCAGTCGATCTCCGTCGCGCTGAACTCGAAGGCCGCGAGCGTGCAGAACGCGAACCTGCAGAGCATCAACGACCTCGTGTCCCGGGCTGCCGGCGTCGACACGAACCGCGGGGACAAGGTCGCCGTGGCGATGATGGACTTCGACACGACCGCCGCCTCCCAGGCCGCTGCCGCGCTCAAGGCGCAGCAGCAGGCCGACCAGCAGGCCTCGCTCTGGGCGACGATCCGGACCGCCGGCATCGTCATCGGCAGCCTCCTCGCGCTCATCGCGATCATGTGGGTGATCGCCCGACGCGCCCGGCGCCAGGAGCGCGAGGCGGTCGACCTGGGCGAGCTCGACGCGTTCGCGGGCGAGACGTTCCAGCTGCCCCTCGCGGTCGACGAGCCCGACGCGCTCCGCGCCGGCGACGCCCCGACCGTCGCACTGCCGACGCTCCCCGTCGAGGACGCGCCGACCGAGCTGCTCACCACCGAGGACATCAGCGCCGAGCGCCGCCGCCAGGACATCCAGGCACTCGCCGAACGCGACCCGAAGCGCACGGCCGACCTCCTCCGCGGGCTCCTCGACGACCGGGCGTCGGTGTGAGCGCCCTCAGCCCGAGCGGCGGCGGTCTCGGCGGACCCGGCTCGTCCGGCGGCGTCGACCGTCCCCTGACCGGGTCGCAGAAGGTCGCGCTCATCCTCATGCAGATGGAGACCGACCGCGCCGCTGAGGTGATGAAGCAGTTCACCGAGCTCGAGGCCGAGGAGATCTCCGCCGAGATCGTCCGGATGCGCCGTGTCGACGACACCGTGGTCGACCGCACGATGACCGAGTTCCACCGCATGACCCAGAGCGGCCGCCTGCAGAAGCGCGGCGGCAAGGAGACCGCGATGGGGCTGCTCGAGGCCTCCTTCGGGGCCGAGCGCGCCGCGGGTGTCATGGACCGGCTCGCGTCGAACCTCGCCGGGCAGTCGTTCGACTTCCTCGACGACGCCGAGCCCGGCCAGGTCGTCACCCTGCTCGAGGGCGAGCTCCCGCAGACCATTGCACTCGTCCTGGCGCACCTGGGGCCCGGGCAGGCGAGCGCGGTGCTCGCGGGCGTCGACGAACGTGCCCGCACCGACGTCGCGCAGGCGTTCGCCACGATGGGCTCCGCCACCCCGGAGGCCGTCGGGATCGTCGCCGGGGTGCTCCGGCAGCGTGCCGGCGCCGTGGTGTCGCCCCGCGAGAGCGTCGAGGTCGTCGGCGGCATCGCACCCCTGGTCGAGATCATCAACCGGTCCGACGTCGCGACCGAGAAGGCCGTGCTCGACGGACTCGAGGCACGGGACCCCGAACTCGCCGAGGACATCCGCTCCCGGATGCTCACCTTCGAGGACATCGTCAAGCTCGAGGCGCGCGACATCCAGCAGGTGCTCCGCGGCATCGACTCGAAGATCCTCGCGACCGCCATGAAGGGCGCTGCCGGGCCGGTCGTCGAGACCATCCGCGCCAACGTGTCCGAGCGCAACCGCGAGCTCCTCGACGACGAGCTGCAGGCGATGGGGCCGATCCGCGTGTCCCAGGTCGAGGAGGCCCGCGCCGAGGTCGTCCGTTCGGTCCGCGAACTCGAGGCCCAGGGCGTCATCACCGTCCACCGCGCCGAGGAGGACGAGCTCGTTGACTGACCAGACCGTCCAGCGCATGACGTTCCCCGTCCTCGGGTCGGGCGCCGGCGCCACCGCCGACCCGGCGGCCGAGGTCCGTGGGCACGCCGCCGGCTACGCCGCGGGGCTCCGTGCCGCGCAGGCCGAGACCGCCGCACTGCAGGTGCGCTTGCAGGCCGAGCACGACCAGCGCCTCGCGTCGCTCACCGCCGACACCGTCCGACGCGTCGCCGTGCTCGACGCCGCGACGAACGCGCTGCTCTCACAGGTGGTGCCGGTCCTCCGCGACGCCGAGGCGTCGCTCGCGGACGCGGCCATGGACCTGGCCGAGGCCGTCGTCGGGTACGCGATCCGTGCCTCCCGTCCGGTGGCCGCCACCAGCGACGGCTCGGAGGCGCGGGGTGCGTCCGGCGCGGAGGCCACCGTCCTGCGGGCGCTCGCCTCGGTCGACCCGACGGTCGCGGTGCGCGTCCGCGTCAGCGTCGCCGATGCGGCGCGCGTCGCCGACCTCGACACGGCGGTCCCGGTCGTGGGCGACCCGTCGCTGTCCGACGGCGACGCCGTCGTCGACCTGCCGGACGGGCTGCTCGACGCCCGCATCGGCGCGGCGCTCGACCGTGCACGCGAGGCCCTGGGAGCCGCCCGGTGACCGCGACCCTCCTGCGTCCGCGCGGCCTCGACGCCGCGGTCGCCGATGCCCGGCCCGTCCGCCAGGGCGTCGTGACGAGCGCCGTCGGGCTCGGTCTCACGGTCGCGGGGCTCGACGCGCACGTCGGCGAGGTCGTCCTCGTCGGCGCCGAGGGGGCACCGCAGACGGCCGTCGAGGTCGTCGCGACCGACCCGACCGGTGTGCGGTGCATGCCGCTCGGACGGCTCGTCGGCGTCACCGCCGGCACGCCCGCCCGACCCACCGGTCGCCCGGTGCTCGTCCCGACCGGGACCGGGCTCTTCGGGCGGGTGCTCGACGGGCTCGGACGGCCGATCGACGGCCGCGGACCGCTCGACCCCGACGCCCTGGTGCCGCTCGACCACCCGACGCCGAACGCCATGGGGCGCGCCCGCATCGACACGCCGCTGCAGCTCGGTGTCCGTGTGCTCGACACCCTGACCACCGTCGGCCGGGGGCAGCGCATGGGCCTCTTCGCGGGCTCCGGCGTGGGGAAGTCCTCGCTGCTGTCGATGATCGCGCGGGGGAGCGACGCGGCCGTCAACGTCATCGCGCTCGTGGGGGAGCGCGGCCGCGAGGTGCGTGAGTTCCTCGAGGACGACCTCGGCGCGGAGGGCCTCGCCCGGTCGATCGTCGTCGTGTCGACCTCGGACGAGCCCGCCCTGATGCGTCTCCGTGCAGCGTTCGTCGCGACCCGGATCGCCGAGTCGTTCCGCGACGCCGGGCAGGACGTCGTGCTCATGATGGACTCGCTGACCCGCGTCGCCATGGCCCAGCGGGAGATCGGCCTGTCGGTCGGGGAGCCGCCGGCCACCCGGGGCTACCCGCCGTCGACGTTCTCGGTGCTCGCCGGACTGCTTGAGCGGGCCGGGACCGACCGGGTCGGCAGCGTCACGGGGCTCTACACGGTGCTCGTGGACGGCGACGACCACAACGAGCCGATCGCCGACGCCGCGCGGAGCATCCTCGACGGGCACGTCGTCCTCGACCGGAAGCTCGCGGTGACCGGGCACTTCCCGTCGATCGACGCGCTCGGGTCGGTGTCGCGCGTCGCCTCGAAGGTGACGACCCGTGAGCAGCGGGACACCGCGACGGCACTCCGGACGGTGATGGCCGCCCGCCGTGCCGCGCAGGACCTCCTCGACGTCGGCGCGTACCAGCGCGGGACGAACCCGCTCGTCGACGCCGCGGTCGACCACCAACACGCGATCGACGCCTTCCTCCGGCAGGGCATGGACGAGCGCGTGACGGCGGCCGGTTCGTGGGACGCCCTCGGCTCCCTCGTGCGCACGCTCGGTGTCGGGGGTGGTGCCTGATGGCCAGGAAGTTCCCGCTCGCCGGCCTGCTCCGGCTCCGGCACGCCGAACAGGACCGTGCGGCCGCCGGGCTCGCAGCCGCGAACGAGCGGCTCCGCGACGCCGCCGACGCCCGGGTCGCTGCCCGCCGTTCGCTCGCGGACCAGGCCGACGCGCAGCCCGTCCAGGACGCCGCGACCCTCAGCGCCGTCGCCGCCGCTCGGGCGGCCACGCGCGGGATGCTCGAGGAGCTCGACGCCGTCGTGCAGAGCCGCCGCGCCGACGCCGACCGGGCCCAGGACACGTACAACACCGCACGACGCGCGGCCCTCGGGCTCGAGAAGCTCGAGGAGCAGCACACCGTCGCCGCCACCGCGGAGGAACTCCGCACCGAACAGAACGCCCTCGACGAGATCGCGGCACGGAGCCGCGCGGAAGGTGGTGCCCGATGAGCGTGGACGCCGTGCTCTCCCGGATCTCGGAGATCCAGGGCCAGATCGACGCCCTGCGCACGGGGAGCATCGACACGACGTCGTCCGCCGGGTCCGCGTCGACGGAGTCCTCCACGGCGTTCGCCGATGCCCTCGCCACGGCGAACGGATCGGGGACGGGGGCGACCGGCGCTGCCGGTGCCTCCGGCCTCACGGCTGCCGCGGGGCTCGCCGGGACGACGCCCGCCACGTCGGTCGACGCCGGGAAGGGCACCATCGCCACGGGCAGCGGCGCGACCGGTGCCGACGTCGTCGCCGACGCGAAGAAGTACCTCGGCGTCCCGTACGTGTTCGGCGGGACCACGACCGCCGGCATGGACTGCTCGGGGCTCGTGCAGACCGTGTTCAAGGACCTCGGCGTCACCATGCCGCGGGTCGTGCCGGACCAGGCGAAGATGGGGGTCGCGGTCGGCTCGCTCAAGGACGCGCAGCCCGGGGACCTCATCGTCCCCAAGGGCGAGCAGCACATCGTCATCTACGTCGGCGACGGCAAGGTCCTGCACGCGCCGCGACCGGGCAAGGACGTCCGGATCGTCGACAACTGGTACTCCGACGCCGACATCGCCACGATCCGCCGCATCGTGCCGTCTGCACAGGACGCCGCCCGGACCGCAGCCGTCGGCAGCGCCGGGGCCGGCACCGCCGGGTCCGGGACCGCCGGGTCCGGGACCGACCTCCAGACCGCCGCACTGATGGCCCTGATGCAGTCCGGGAGCGCCGCATGAGCACGATGATCGCAACCACGCCGCCGACGGCCGCCGCCACCGGACGGCCGTCGTCGACGCGTCCCGGCGACGGGGGAGCAGCGTTCGGCGACGTGCTCGCCGGTGCGGCGCCCACCGGCCCCCAGCCCCGCGGTCCGCGACAGGACCATGCTGCGGCCGGCACCGGGGGCGACACCGCTCCCCGGGCGACCGGCGCCGGCACGACGTCGTCCGACACGGCCGCACCGGGCACGGAGCGGCCGGACGAGCAGGGCGGCGCGACGACGACCGCCGTCATCGGCAGCAGCGTGGACGGTACCGCCGGCGGGACGCCCGCCGGGACGCCGGTGCCGATGGTCGCCCTCTTCGGCGGGGCACTCCCCGCGAGCGCCGGCACGACCACGAGCGGGACGGACCCCGTCGGCGTGACCGGGACGGCCGGAGCGTCAGTGGCTGGCACCGCGGCCGGTGCCGTGGCGACAGCCGCCGCGACCGCCGCCCCGACCGCCGCGACCACCGCCCCGACCACTGCCCTGACCACCCCGGCACCCGTCCCCGCTCCGCCCCCGCCCGGGGCCGCCCCCGCCGACGCCCGCCCCGCGACCACCACGAGCGAGGTCCCCGCGACGGCGTCGGCCCCGTCGGTGCACGCCTCGACCGCACTCGCCGGCACCCAGACGGTCGCGACGACCCAGGAGCCGACCACCACCTCGGGCGCAACCCGGTCCACGACGACGGCCACGGTCACGGCACCGTCCCCGACGACGGCCGCACCCGTGCAGCCGCTCAGCACTCCGGCGGCCACGACGGACGCCAGTGCGACGGCCGCCGCCGCGGCAGTGCCCTCGGGCACGAGGACCACGCAGCCCGCCACGGCCCAGCCCGAGGCGACGGCAGCCACCACCGGCGCGGGGACCGCGAGCCCCGCTGAGCCGACGGGGGCCGCGGGCACCCGCACGGGCGGCGACGGGACCGGCGCCGGGACGGACCGACGGCCGAGCGCCGGAGCCGCGCCGAGCCTCCAGGCCGTCGACGGCGCACGCGCCGGAGCCGCACCCGCATCGTTCCCGACACCGTCGACGACCGCTCCCACTGCCGCGGCGACGCCGTCCGGCGCCGCGACCGCGAACGCCGCGCCAGCGACCTTCACCCAGCAGCTCGCCCGACCGGTGTTCTCCCTCGCCCACGCCGGACCGGGGGAGCACGTCGTCACCGTGCAGGTGACGCCGGACACGTTGGGGCCGGTCACCGTGCGGGCCCACGTGACCGCGCACAGCATGCACGTCGAGCTCTACGCGCCGTCCGACGCCGGACGCGAGGCCGTCCGCCAGGTCCTGCCGGACCTCCGCCGCGACGCTGCCGGCACCGGTTTGTCGACGACGCTCGACCTGTCCTCGCAGAACCACCCGGACTCCGCCCCGCGGCGCGACGATCGCCCGGCGCCCGGTCCGCAGGCGGTCCGCGACGACCGGGAGGCACGACCCGCCCCCGCCACCCACCGCACCCCGACCACGACCACCGTCCGCACCGCGGGCCTCGACGTCCTCGCCTGAGCGACGGCACGAAAGGACCACACCATGCCCCTCGACGGCATCACCGGGTCGGTCGACCTGGCCACGCAGGCCGCGGCCCTCGCCGCGAACCAGTCGTCCTCGCGGTCGCAGACGATGGACTCCGAGGTGTTCATGAAGCTGCTCGTCACGCAGCTCCGGAACCAGGACCCGTCCTCGCCGATGGACACCAACCAGATGATCAGCCAGCAGACGCAGCTCGCGATGATGGAGCAGATCACGAACCAGACCACGACGGCGAACGAGAACTTCTCGCTGCAGATGCGGATCGCCGCCGCGAACCTCGTCGGGAAGCAGGTCAGCTACACCGACGCCACCACGGGGAAGTCGATCGAGGGGACCGCGACAGCGGTGTCGTACGCGGGAAGCGTCCCCACGGTCACGGTGGGCGGGAAGGAGGTCGACCTCGACGTGATCTCCGGCATCAAGACCGCCTCCTGACCTCCCTCCACCCACCTTCTTCTTCTTCTTCGGTACCTCCACGAAAGGACGCACCATGCTCCGCTCGCTCTACTCCGGGATCTCCGGTCTCCGCTCCCACCAGGAGATGCTCGACGTCACCGGCAACAACATCGCCAACGTCAACACCGTCGGCTTCAAGTCGTCGTCGACCGTCTTCCAGGACACCCTGTCGCAGATGACCCAGGGCGCCGGTGGGCCGCAGACCGGCATCGGCGGCACGAACCCCGCTCAGATCGGCCTCGGCGTGCAGGTCGCCGGTGTCTCCACGAACTTCGCCCAGGGCTCGGCGCAGGCCACCGGCAAGGCGACCGACCTCATGATCTCCGGCGACGGGTTCTTCGTCACGCGCCTCGGCACCGACACCGTGTACACCCGCGCCGGCGCGTTCGACTTCGACGCCGACGGCCGCCTGGTCTCCTCGGACGGCAAGATCGTCCAGGGGTACCCGGCCGTGAACGGCGTGGTCAACGACAACGGCCAGCTCGGCGACATCACCCTGCCGCTCGAGGCCGCCGCGCCCGCGGTCCGCACGTCCACCGCAGCCCTCACCGGCAACCTGCCGTCGGACACCGTGGTCGACGGCAAGGTCACGCGCGACGCCACCGTCTACGACGCGAACGGTGCGAAGAAGACGATGTCGATCACGTACACGCGCACCGCCGCCGGCTGGGACGTCGCGGCCGACGACGGGCAGGGCAACAAGGCCGCGTCGGCGATCACGTTCAAGGGCGACGGCACGGTCGCCACCGGCGGCGCGCTCACCGTCGGCGGGATCGCGGTCGACATGTCCGGCCTCACCGGGTTCGCGACGCTCAACACGGCGACCATCTCGTCGCAGAACGGCCACGAGGCCGGGTCGCTCCAGGGCTACTCGATCGCGAAGGACGGCACCGTCACGGGCACCTTCTCGAACGGTGCGTCGCTCGCCCTCGGCCGGATCGCCCTCGCGACCTTCGCCAACCCGGCCGGCCTCGAGAAGACCGGCGCCTCGGGCTACCGTGCGACGGCGAACTCCGGCCAGGCCTCCGTGGGCGGACCCGGCTCGGCGGGCGTCGGCTCGCTCGCGGCGGGCACGCTCGAGATGTCGAACGTCGACCTGTCGCAGGAGTTCACGAACCTCATCGTGGCGCAGCGCGGGTTCCAGGCGAACGCACGCATCATCACGACCTCGGACGAGGTGCTGCAGGAGCTGACGAACCTGAAGCGCTGACGCGCCCGAGCACCCACCAGGTCGTGACGAGGGGGCCCTGCCGATGTCGGCAGGACCCCCTCGTTCGCTCGGCGCGGGTCAGAGCTCGCCGAGCACCTTCCGCCGTGCCGCCGTCAACGTGGCGTACTCGTCGTCGGTGATGAGCTCGCGGACGCCGGTCGCGAGGACCGCGGACCGGATCGCTTCCTCGGCGCCCGAGCGGTCCCGGAGGTGGGCGTCCGAGTGCCGGACGGCCCGTCCGGCCTGCTGGGCTGCCTCGATCTCCTCGACACGACCCGCAGCGCCGGCGGCGTCGAGTGCGTGCTGCCAGGCGGCGAGGAGGTCGGCGTTCGTCACCATCCGTCCGTCCGCGCCGCCCTGGATGGCGAGCGACGCGCTCGGCTCGGGCACCACGATGCCCTCGTCGGCCTTCCAGGTGACGTCGAGCGCTTCTGCTTCCTCGGAAGTGATCCGCCCTGCGCGCTCGATCATCGTCCGCAGTGCGGCGTTGCTGGTGTCGTCCGACACGGTGTCCTCTCCGACCGACGCCCTCGCGTGGTCCGGTCCATCCTGCCGGGTGGAGGGCCGTGCCCAGGGGCTGCACAAGTGCGGGGCGAGGGCAGGCGCGTCTCGTTCGCCTACCGAGGCGGACGCACACCGGGCTCGGCTCGTCGACCCACGCCGAGCCAGGCCACCGCACCCAGGACGGGCACCACGATGATGAGCGCTGCCCACGCGAGGGCCAGCCACGGTGACAGGCCTCGAGCGGCCCGGCCCAGCGACACCAACGCGACGACCGTGAGCGCCACCGTGATGACCGCCAAGACGGACCACACGAGGTCGTACGGGGCCGGGACCAGGGGATTGCTCGTCTCCATGAGGGAACGGTAGCGCAGCGACGTCCTCGGCGTGTCCGTTCAGGCCTGGAACCAGGCGCCGCGCACCCGCTCGATCTGCTCGTCGACCGTCATGCCCGTGACGTCGAGGACGAGGTCCACGGCCGGCGGGACGGCGGTCATCCGGTGGAGCAGCTCGAACTCCTCGTCCGTGATGAAGACCGGACGGGTCGCTGCTCGATCGCGAGCTCCGTCGACGGAGACGGCCAGGTGCACGATGAAGCACCTCGGCAGGTGTTCGCGGTACACGGGCAGGACCTCCGAAGTGACGACGTCGGAGGCGGTGACGTCGAAGCCCGCGCCCTCGAGGTTCCGCGCCAGCGCCGCGGTGTTCCGGGCAGCCAGCTCGTGCTGCGCCGTCCCCTCCGGTCCGGACCACGGCGTCGCAGCACCGGCGACGACGAGCTGACGGACGTCGTCGCCGTCGATGTACGCGGCACGCTCCCGTTCAGCGGCGAGCGCCCGCGCGCACGTCGTCTTCCCGACGGCAGGGCCTCCGGTGAGGATCAGTGGTCGCACGGGCGAGTCCTTCCGTGGTCCCGAGCGTTCACGATCGGGGTCGAGGGTCGTGGCCGTGCTCCGGATCGGCCGCGAACGCGCGCTCGTAGATGTCGTACACGACCGCGGCCTTCGCGTCGTTGTACCGGAGTCCGTCCTCACCCCGAACCGCACGCGCCTTCGCATCGGCGTAGACCTGCCGGTCCTCGGCGTGCTCGCGCAACCACCTCACGAAGACACGGTGACGCTGCGGCTCGACCGCCCCCGGCCCCCACACGTGGAGGTTCGTGTTCGGGTCGCCGAGGGTGAGCTGCCGGTGCGGGTCCCCGGCGATCGCGTCCCGGAAGAGGAGGCGGAACCCGACCGCCTCGAGCTGCGGCAGCCATGCGCCCTCGTCGAGGACATCGGGCACGAGCAGGTCGACGTCGACGACCGGCTTCGCCGTCATGCCCGGCACGGCCGTGGAGCCGACGTGCTGGACACGAGGGTGGTCGCCGAGCGCCCCCACGACGAGGTCCCGCACGAGCGTGTACGCATCCGGCCACCGCGGGTCGTACGGCTGCGGCGGACCGGGTTCGGTCTGTCGGAACGCCACACGCTCGGACTGCCGCGTGGCGTTGCTCCCGGCGGCGAACGGGCGCCAGAGGGGGTGTTCGGGCACGGTCACGTCCCCGAACGGTCCGGCGCCGGTGCGTGCCCCGTGTCGATGTGCCGACGCAGACCCTCGCGTTCGTCGTCGTCGAGCGGTACGAGGGGGTACCGGGTCGGGTCCTCGCGGAACTCGTACCCGTCGTCGTCCTGGCGCGGGATCACGTGCAGGTGCGCGTGCGGCACACCCTGGTCGGCGCTGGCGCCGTTGGACATGAGCAGGTTCGTCCCCGTCGTCACGTCGCCGAAGAGCGCACGGACCGCCCGGTCCGCCCGCTGCGCCAGGAGAGCCATCTCGACGACCTCCTCCTCGGTGAGCGAGGCGAAGTCCTCGGCATGCCGCCGGGGGAGGACGAGGACGTGCCCTTGGTTGATGGGCTGGCGGTCGAGCACGACGAGGGTCCGAGGGCCGCCTCCGACGATGTCGAAGGAGTCAGCGGCGATGTTGCGGCAGAAGGTGCAGTCGGCTCCGACCATGCGTGCGACGGTAGCGGCCGGGAGGCGCGGCTCGGCCCCGACGCGCGGCTCGCGTCCGGGACTGCGTCAGTCGGCGTGCGCCTCGAGGAACCGGTAGACCTCGCCGTCGTCGACCCCGGGGAAGCGACCGGTGGGCAGGGGAGCGAGGACGTGCTCGCCGAGCTTGGCGCTCGGCCAGGCGACATCCCGCCACTTCGCCTCGAGTGGCGCGGGCGGGCGTCGGCAGCACGACGGGTCGGGGCAGTTCGACTGCCGCCGGACGGTGGTGTCGCGTCCCCGGAACCACTGCGCGTGCGCGAACGGCGTCCCGAGCGTGATCGAGAACTCGTCGTCGTCGGTGCCCGTCTGCACGCTGCACCAGTACGTGCCGTTCGGCGTGTCCGTGTACTGGTAGTGCTCGCGTGAGCGGTTCCGGTCCTCGAACGCCGTCCGGGACGCCCACTTCGCACACACGACCTGCCCGACGATCCCGCCGTCGGTGTCGGTCGGGAACGTGATGCCGTCGTTCTCGTAGCCCTTCACGATCGCACCAGACCGGCGCACACGGACGAAGTGCACGGGGAGGTCGAGGAAGCGGGTCGCGAGCGTGGTGAACCGGTGCGCGGCCGTCTCGTGCGTGACCCCGAACGCGTCGCGGAAGTCCTCGAGGGCGATGTCGCGTCGGGACTTCGCCTGCTGCAGGAACGGCACGGCGGCGTCCCGCGGGACGAGGCAGGCCGCCGCGAACGCCGTGATCTCGATGCGCTGCCGCAGGAACTCGGCGTAGTCGGTGGGCGGCCGGTGCCCGAGGACCACGTGCGCGAGCGCCTGCAGCGCCAGGCTCCGCAAGCCCCGACCACCGGGTGTCGCGGCCGGCGGCAGGTAGATCACGCCGTGCTCGCGGTCGGTGATCGTGCGCGACGACGCGGGCAGGTCGTCGGCGTGCACGAGCCGGTACCCGAGCTTCGATGCCAGCGCCGCGACGGTGTGGTGCATGAGCGGCCCCGGCGGACGCTCGACCGTCCCGAGCAGGTCGGCGGCCTGGTCCTCGATGTCCTCGTAGTAGTTGTCGGACGACTGGCCCTGCAGCCGCAGTGCGATCATCGCCTCCCGTCCGGCGGCCTGGGTGACCGCCGACTCGCGGACCCGTCGCTCCAACGCCTCGTGCAGGGCGACGACGCTCGCGAGGGCGTCGTCGGGCAGGCTCTTCCGGACGTCGATGCGCGGCAGGTCGAGACGAGCGGCGAGCGGGCCGTCCTGGTGGGCGGCGAGCTCGAGCTCGAGTCGGGCACGCTCGGTCGGCGGGGTCGACGAGGTCAGCGTGGACACGGGGACGTCCAGCGCCGCCGCGATCTTCGTGAGCACGGAGACCTTCGGCTCGCGAAGCCCGTTCTCGATCATCGAGAGGCGGCTCGGCGCGAGGTCGGTGGCGCGACCGAGGACGTCGAGGGTCATCCCGCGGGTCGTGCGCACGTGGCGGATCCACTGCCCGAGCAGTCGCTGGGGGCGGTCGTCGTGGGACATGTCGTCACTCTTCCTCGAGTGTGAAGAACTGCTGTTCTTCTCCGTCTGGCCGACAGCCTAGCGGGCGGACAGCCCCGCATGCTGGGGACCACGACCACCGTAGGGCTCGACGAGGAGACCACCATGACGATGACCGTTCCGTCCCGTGACCGCCGCTTCGGCGACGCCGAGACCGGCCCGATCCCCACTGCGACCGTGCACCGGCACACCCACCCGCCGGTGGGGCCGTGCCCCAGCGCCGAGGTGCCGGACGGTGCGTACCGGCACGGACTGGCGAACCGCGCACTCGCGGACTGGGTCGTGCGCACGGCGCTGCTGACCCGACCGGACGAGGTCGTCTGGTGCGACGGTTCGGACCCCGAGTGGACCCGCCTGACCGACCGCATGGTGGAAGAAGGCGCACTCATCCGCCTCGACCCGGGGCTGCGGCCGGACAGCTTCCTGGCCCGGAGCACCCCGGACGACGTCGCCCGGATGGAAGACCGCACCTTCATCTGCACGAGCGACCCCGCCGACGCCGGCCCGACGAACAACTGGCGCGACCCGCGGTCGATGCACGCCGAGCTCAACGGCCTGTTCGCGGAGTCCATGCGCGGCCGGACGATGTACGTCGTCCCGTACTCGATGGGGCCGGTCGGCGGCGCGATCTCGCAGCTGGGCGTGCAGGTCACCGACTCCGCCTACGCCGCCGTCTCGCTCGCGCTGATGGCTCGGGTGGGCGACGACGCGCTCGAACGCATCGGACCCGACACGCAGTGGGTCGCGGGCGTGCACAGCGTCGGCTACCCGCTCCGGAACGCCGACGGCACCCGGCGCCCGGACGTCGCGTGGCCGAGCAACCCGACGAAGTACATCTCGCACTTCCCGGAGGAGCGGGCGATCTGGTCGTTCGGCTCCGGCTACGGCGGCAACGCGCTGCTGTCGAAGAAGTGCTTCGCGCTCCGGATCGGTTCGACGATCGCCCGCGACGAGGGGTGGCTCGCCGAGCACATGCTCCTGCTCAAGCTCACCGACCCGGCCGGCCGTGCGTTCCACGTCGCCGCGGCCTTCCCGAGCGCGTGCGGCAAGACGAACCTCGCGATGCTCCAGCCCACGCTTCCGGGCTGGCGCGTCGAGACGATCGGCGACGACATCGCCTGGCTCCGGCCGGGCGCGGACGGACGGCTGTACGCGATCAACCCCGAGGCCGGCATCTTCGGCGTGGCTCCGGGGACGTCGGTGTCGACGAACCCCGTCGCGATGGACACGATGCGGAAGCGGACGATCTTCACGAACGTCGCCCTGACCGAGGACGGGGACGTCTGGTGGGAGGGGCTGACCGACGAGCCGCCGGCACACCTCATCGACTGGCGGGGCGAGCACTGGACACCGGCGAAGGGCACGCCGGCGGCGCACCCGAACGCCCGGTTCACGAGCCCGATCGAGCAGTGCCGGACCCTCGCGGACGACTGGCACGAGCAGGACGGCGTCCCGGTCGACGCGATCCTCTTCGGCGGGCGCCGGGCGACGAACGTGCCGCTCGTCGTCGAGACGGAGAGCTGGGCGCAGGGCGTCTTCGTCGGCGCGACGGTGTCGAGCGAACGCACCGCGGCGCAGGAGGGCACGGTCGGCGAACTCCGCCGGGACCCCTTCGGCATGCTCCCGTTCGTCGGCTACGACATGGGGTCGCACTGGCAGCACTGGCTCGACGTCGGCGAAGAGCTCGGCGCGGGTGCTCCGAAGGTCTTCCAGGTCAACTGGTTCCGGAAGGGCGAGGACGGCGCGTTCCTCTGGCCCGGCTTCGGGGAGAACGCCCGCGTCCTCGCGTGGATCGCGGACCGGGTCGCGGACCCGGACGCGCCGACCACGCGCGCGACGCCACTCGGCGCGGTCCCCGCGGAGGGCGCGCTCGACGTGCGCGGTCTCGGGGTGTCGGGGACGAGCCTCCAGGCCCTGTTCGACGTCGACCCCGCCAGCTGGCTCGACGAGGCGGACCGGACCGAGGAGTTCTTCGAGTCGCTCGGTGGGACCGTCCCGGCCGCGGTGCGGGCAGAGCTCCGGGCACTGCGGGCTCGGCTCGAGGCGGCGGCAGCAGCACCCGCAGCGGCCGGGGGCACGACGCCGGCGCGCGTCGAGGTCGCGGCGTGAACCGCGCGGACACCGACCGGGTCCTCGACGAGTGGGTCGACCGGGCGTCGGTCGCCGCCGCGATGGTCCCGATCGTCGACGGACTCCACCGACGGCACGACGTCGTGACGACGATCCACGGTCGCCGGCTCGTCGGTCGGTCGGTGCACGAGATCCTCAAGCTGCACCGGTTCGCGCGGCACGTGGACGGCGTCGAACTGTCCCCGCACGAGGTCCTGCCGGTCCTGCACGCGCTGACGACCCTCGACCTCGGTCCGTCGGTGGTCGACGTCGCCGACTGCAACGCCGGCTTCCGCAGGCAGGACGCGCTCGAGCTCGACGACTACCTCCGGCACGTCCTCGCCGAAGCGGTCGGCACCGGTCAGTACGCGGCGCCGCCGCGCGACGTCGTCATCCACGGGTTCGGACGGATCGGCCGGCTCGTCGCGCGGATCCTCCTGGCCCGGTCGGGAGGCGCGTACGGACTCCGCCTCCGCGCGGTCGTCCTGCGCTCCACGGGTCCGGAGGACCTGGTCAAGCGGGCGAGCCTGTTGCGTCGGGACTCCGTGCACGGACCCTTCGACGGGACGATCACCGTCGACCATGAGGAGCAGACGATCACCGCGAACGGGACCGTCATCCGGTTCATCGGTGCGGCGTCGCCGTCCGACGTCGACTACGCCGCGTACGGCATCGACGCCGCCGTCGTCGTCGACAGCACCGGGGTCCGGACCGACCGGGAGTCGCTGTCGGCGCACCTCGCGGCACCAGGGGTGTCCCGTGTCCTGCTGACCGCCCCGGCCTCCGGCGGCGTGCCGAACGTCGTGCACGGGGTCAACGACGCGATGATCGGGGACGAGCCGATCGTCGCGGCGGCGTCCTGCACGACGAACGCGATCACGCCGGTGCTCGCCGCGCTCGAGGCCGAGTACGGCATCGAGCACGGACACGTGGAGACGGTGCACTCGTTCACGAACGACCAGAACCTCACCGACAACCACCATCCCGGGCCCCGGCGTGGTCGGTCCGCGGCGCTCAACATGGTGCCGACGAAGACCGGTGCCGCGAAGGCCGTGGCGAAGGCGTACCCGCCGCTCGCGGGGAAGCTCACCGGGAGCGCGATCCGGGTCCCGACGCCGGACGTGTCGATCGCGGTCCTGACGTTGACGCTCGGTCGCGGCGTGACCCGCGAGGAGCTCAACGCGCACCTCCGCGAGGTCTCGCTGCGCTCGGCCCTCCGCCGCCAGGTCGACTACGTCGAGTCGCCGGAGGTCGTGTCGAGCGACTTCCTCGGTTCGCGGAAGGCCGGGGTCGTCGACGGGCTCGCGACGATCGCCGACGGCGGCCGGCAGGTGGTGGTCTACGTCTGGTACGACAACGAGTACGGGTACAGCCGGCAGGTCGTGCGGGTGCTCGAGACGATGAGCGGGCACCGGGCGCTGACGCTCCCGGCGACGGCGACGGCGTTGTCGGCTGCGGTGCCCGTCGCGCTCCCGGTGTGATCCCGGGCTGAGGTTCGCACAACCAAAGTCGTCCCGAACCGCGGGAAGGCGTGGTTCGGGACGACTTTGGTTGTGCACCGGGCAGTCGGCCCCTCAGTTCACTTCGCCCGATCGCGCGCCGGACCACAGGTCCACGTCGAGGACACCGACGGAGTGCTCGTCGATCGTCCGGAGCTCGTCGTCCGTGAAGGTCAGGTTGCCGAGCGCCGCGACGTTCTGCTCGAGCTGCTCCACCCGCGACGCCCCGATCACGAGCGAGGTCACCCGCTCGTCGCGCAGCGCCCAGGCGAGCGCGAGCTGCGCCAGGCTCTGCCCGCGCGCCGCCGCGACGTCGTTCAGTGCCCGCAGGTGCTCGACGACCTCCGGGGTGAGGGACCCGGCGTCGAGCGACTTGCCCGCTGCCGCACGCGAGTCGGCCGGCACCCCGTCGAGGTACCGCCCCGTCAGCAGCCCCTGCGCGAGCGCGGTGAAGCCGATCACGCCGAAGCCGAGCTCGCCGGCCGCGTCGAGCAGCCCCTCGTCCTCGATCCACCGGTTGAGCATCGAGTACGACGGCTGGTGGATGAGGAGCGGGGTGCCGAGGTCGCGGAGGATCGCCGCGGCCTGCCGGGAGCGCTCGGCGTCGTACGACGAGATCCCGACGTACAGCGCCTTGCCCTGCTGGACGGCGGTGTGCAGCGCACCCATGGTCTCCTCGAGCGGCGTCGAGGCGTCGAGCCGGTGGGAGTAGAAGACGTCGACGTACTCGAGGCCCATCCGCTGGAGCGACTGGTCGAGGGAGGCGAGCACGTACTTCCGCGAGCCGCCGCCCTGGCCGTACGGCCCGGGCCACATGTCCCAGCCGGCCTTCGTCGAGATCACCATCTCGTCGCGGTACGGCCGGAAGTCCTCGCGCATGAGCCGGCCGAAGTTGACCTCGGCGGCGCCGTAGGGCGGGCCGTAGTTGTTCGCGAGGTCGTGGTGCGTGATGCCGAGGTCGAACGCGCGGCGGCTGATCGCCCGCTGCGTCTCGAACGGCTTGTCGTCGCCGAAGTTGTGCCAGTACCCGAGCGAGAGCAGGGGCAGGTCGAGGCCGGAGCGGCCGGTTCGGCGGTAGGGCATGGAGTCGTAGCGGTCGTCCGCCGCGGTGTAGGACATGGTGCCGAGCCTACGGAGGCGGCGCGGGCCGCGTCGCGACCCCTCGCGGGGCGGACTGGAGGCCCGTGGCGGGCGCCGCCATGGGCCTCCAGTCCGACCGTGGGTCACGCCGCGGGTGCGCTCGCGTTGACCAGCCAGGTCGTGCCGAAGCGGTCGGTCAGCATGCCGAACGTGTCGCCCCAGGGGGCCTGCGTGAACGGCTCGATGATCGTGGCGCCGTCGGACAGTCCCTCCCAGTAGCGGGTGAGCGCGTCGAGGTCGTCGCCGCTGAGCGACACCGAGATGCTGCTGCCGGTGTCGGCGCGCATGCCGGAGGGGGAGTCGGAGGCCATGAGGAGCAGACCGTTCTCGCCCTCGAGCTGCCCGTGCATGACCTTGTCGCGGTCGGCGGCGTCGACCTCCATGCCCATCTCGGAGAAGGTGCCGACGGTGAGCGAGCCGCCGAAGACCGAATGGTAGAACTCGAGCGCCTCGCGCGCCGAGTCGCGGAAGCCGAGGTACGGGTTGAGTCGGACGGTCATGGTGGTCTCCTTCGAACCGCGCGGACGACGGCGCCCGCTCCACCACCATGGTGGCAGAGCGGGCGCCGCGTCCGGAAGGGTGTCAGGCGGCCATCGGGCCGTACCGCTTCGCACCCTTGACGTCGTACCGGTCGAGCATCATGAGCTTGTCCCACGCGGCGACGAAGTCCCGCACGAAGCGTTCCTGGCCGTCGCTGCCGGCGTAGACGTCGACGATCGACCGTAGCTGCGCGTTCGACCCGAACACGAGGTCGTGCCGCGACGCGATCCAGCGCTGCTCGCCCGTCGCCTGCACGGTGCCGGCGAAGACCGTCTCGGTGTCGTCGGTCTTCGTCCACACCAGGTCGGTGTCCGTCAGGTTGACGAACCAGTCGGTCGACAGCGTGCCGACGCGTCCGGTCAGGACGCCGACGTCCGAGCCGTCCCAGTTCGTCCCGAGCACGCGCATGCCACCGGTGAGCACGGTCCACTCCGGCGCGGTCAGCGTCATCAGGTTCGCCCGGTCGAGGAACACCTGCTCGAGCGCGACGCCCGGGGCGAACTGCTCGAACCGCTCGGAGCGGAAGTTCCGGAAGCCGTCCGCGATCGGCCGGAGCCACTCGAACATCTCGATGTCGGTGAGCTCCTGCGTGGTGTCCACCCGACCGGGCGTGAACGGCACGGTGACCTCGACGCCGGCGTCGCGCGCGGCGTCCTCGACCCCGACGCAGCCCGCGAGCACGACGAGGTCGGCGAGCGACACCGACGGGTGCTGCTCCCTGATCCGCTGGAGTGCCTCGACCACCGGTACCGTCCGACCGTTCACCGCCCAGTCCTTCTGCGGGGACAGGGCGATCCGGCCGCCGTTCGCGCCGCCGCGCTTGTCGCTGTCGCGGTAGGTCGACGCGGCCGAGTAGGCGGTGAACACGAGGTCGGAGGCGCTGATCTGGGCGGAGCGGACCGCGGCCTTCAGCGCCTCGACGTCCGCGTCGCCGATCGGGGCGCCCTCGGCGTCGGGCAGGGGGTCCTGCCAGAGGAGGTCGTCCTGGATCGTGACCTCGGGGCCGAGGTACCGGTACTTCGGACCCATGTCGCGGTGGGTGAGCTTGTACCAGGCCTTCGAGAACGCCAGCGTGAAGGTGTCGAAGTCGGCGAGGAACTTCTCGCACACCTTCCGGTACTCGGGGTCGACCTTCAGTGCGATGTCCGACGTCATCATCATCAGGGCGTGGTCCTTGCCGGGCACGTGGGCGTCGGGCGTGCGCGGCGCGTCCGGGTCCTTCGGCGTCCACTGCAGCGCGCCGGCGGGGCTCTTCGTCTGCTCCCACTCGTGCCCGAACAGGTTCTCGAGGTAGCTGTTGTCCCAGCGGGTCGGGTCCTGGGTCCAGCTGCCCTCGATGCCGTTCGTCGAGGTGTACTCGGCGTTGCCGGTCCCGACCGGGTTGTGCCACCCGAGGCCCATCTGCTCGATCGGGGCGAGCTCGGGGGAGGGACCGATCTCGGTCGCCGCAACCTGCCCGTGGCTCTTGCCGAACGCGTGGCCACCGGCGATGAGGGCGACGGTCTCCTCGTCGTTCATCGCCATCCGGGTGAAGGTGATCCGGATGTCCCGGGCGGACCCCATCGGGTCGCCGTTCGCGTACGGCCCCTCGGGGTTGACGTAGATGAGGGCTTGGTGCGAGGCGGCGAGCGGGCTCTGGAGGTCGTAGTCCTCGTCGCCGTTCTGCCCGTGCCACCGCTCGTCACGGGAGACCATCTCGTCCATGCTGTGCACCTCGTGCGGGTTCCACACCTCCGGCCCCCACCACGTGCCGTCGTCCGGCTCCCACGCGTCGAGGCGGCCACCGGCGAACCCGTAGGTCGGCAGGCCCATCAGCTCGAGCGAGCAGTTGCCGGTCAGCACCATGAGGTCGGCCCAGCTCAGGGCGTTCCCGTACTTGTGCTTGATCGGCTGGAGGAGTCGCCGCGACTTGTCGGTGTTGCCGTTGTCCCACCAGCTGCCGATCGGCGCGAACCGCTGCATGGCCGTGCCCGCACCGCCCCGTCCGTCGGCGATCCGGTAGGTGCCGGCGGCGTGCCAGGCCATGCGGATCATCTGCGGGCCGTAGTTGCCGTAGTCGGCGGGCCACCAGTCGACGCTCGTGGTGAGCAGGGTCTTGATGTCCCGCTTGAGCTCCTCGAGGTCGATCGTCGCGAAGGCCGCCGCGTAGTCGAAGTCCGCGCCGAGCGGGTCGGCGTCCACCCCGTTCCGGTGCAGCGCGTCGACGCGGAGCCGCTGGGGGTACCAGTGCTCGAGCGTCGGCGACTGCCCGAACGCCCCACCGAGGTGGTCACCGCCCGCCGGCAGCGATCCGCCCATGTGGTAGCTGCAAGTGTTCGTCTCGTCGTGTTCCATCGATCCTGTTCCCTATCCCTTCCAGACGGACACGGCCCCTGCGTGTCCGATGACGACGACCTCGATGAGCGAGCCGATGCCGGCTGCGATCAGGAGGACCGGGCCCACGATGCCGACGACGCGGGCGACCCCGCGGCCGTCGACCCGGGCGACACCGAAGCGTTGCCACGCCCACCAGAGGGTGAGCAGCGCGAAGACCGCGACGGACCACGGCAGCAGTCCGTCGGCGAGGTGTGTGTGGCGTTCGAGCAGCGCGGTCTCCTTCTCGTGCTCCTCCAGCCACTCGCCCGACTGGGTCGCGAGCGGCACCGACACGAGTGCGACGAGACCGATGATCGGGGCGCCGACCGCGAGCCACCGTCGTGCCGCCGGCCAGGCGGCGACCGCGATGGCCGTCAGCGCGGCGACCGGTACTGCGACGGAGGTGAGGTGGACGAACAGTGGGTGGAGCGGGATGCCCCCGTACTGCCAGTTCATCGCGAGCCCTTCCAGGTTCCGCGCCGAGCGGCCTCGGCGTCCACCGACAACTGAACCCGCTCGACGGGCCGCCCGCCCGTGCGCAGGCCGGTCACCGCACTCGGACATCGTTCGAGAACACACACGAACGGGTCGCCCACCGCGTGGTTGTCTGGCCGGCGTGACCGACACCGGAACCGACACCGAACACCACGACGGCGAGCCGCACGCCGGCGGCCTGTCCTCGAAGCTCAACTGGCTCCGCGCCGCGGTGCTCGGTGCCAACGACGGCATCGTCTCCACCGCCTCGATCGTCGTGGGCGTCGCGGGCGCGTCGACCTCCGTGCCGGCGATCGCCACCGCGGGGGTCGCGGCACTCGTCGGTGGCGCGGTGTCGATGGCGCTCGGCGAGTACGTCTCGGTGAGCAGCCAGAGCGACAGCCAGAAGGCGCTCATCGAGAAGGAGCGCAAGGAGCTCGCGGACGACCCGGAGACCGAGCTCGAGGAACTCACCCGGCTGTGGGAGGCCCGCGGACTGCAGCGGGACACGGCCGAGCGGGTCGCCACCGAGCTCACCGACCGCGACGCCCTCGCGGCGCACCTGTCGACCGAACTCGGGATCGACGAGGACGAGGTGGTCAGTCCGTGGCACGCGGCATTCGCTTCCGCCGCGTCCTTCTCGGTCGGTGCGCTCCTCCCGCTCCTCGCGATCCTCCTGCCGCCGGACGGCACCCGCATCCCGGTCACGTTCGTCGTCGTGCTCCTTGCGCTCGCCCTCACCGGAGCGACGAGCGCGCGGATCGGCGGCGGCTCCGTCCCACGTGCCACCGTCCGCGTCGTCGTCGGCGGCGCGATCGCCCTCGCCGCCACGTTCCTCATCGGCTCGCTGCTCGGGACGACGGGCGTCGCCTGACCTGCGCACACACGGTGCCAGCCTGGAGGCCCGGTGCGGGTCCGCCGGACCGGCACCGGGCCTCCAGGCGGTCGTCTCCGGACCACCCGCCCAGCGCGACGGCCGTCGGATGGGGCACGATGTGGGTGGAAGGGACGGTGCATGGCGGAGATCCTGGTGGTCGAGGACGACCCGGAGATGGGTGCGCTGGTCGAACGCGGGCTGCGTGACGAGGGGCACGCGGTCACGCTCGTCACCGACGGGGTCGCGGCGCTCGTCGCGGCACGGTCCGGTGCGTTCGACGCGGCGGCGATCGACGTCATGCTGCCCGAGATGACCGGGTTCGAGGTGTGCCGTCGCCTGCGGGAGATGGGGCAGGACTTCCCGGTCGTGCTCGTCACCGCCCGGGACGCCGTCGACGACCGGGTGTTCGGGCTCGACTCCGGAGCCGACGACTACCTCACGAAGCCGTTCGCGATCGCGGAGCTCAACGCCCGCATCCGCGCGCACCTCCGCCGCCGTGCCGCCGGTACGCCGACCGTGGTCGAGGCCGGCGCGGTCCGGCTCGACACCGTGGCCGTCCGCGCCACCGTCCGCGGCCGTGACCTGCCGCTGAGCGTGAAGGAGTTCTCCCTGCTGCGGTTCCTCGTGCAGGGCGTCGGACGGACGCGGTCGCGCAGCGAGGTGCTCGACGAGGTCTGGGGGAGTGCGGAGCACTTCGACCCGACGATCGTCGACCAGTACGTCAGCTACGTGCGGAAGAAGCTGCAGGTCGCGGACGCCGACGTGGCGATCCGCACCGTGCGGGGCGTCGGGTACGCACTCGACGTCGTGGCCTCGTGACCGCCTCGGTCGTCGTGGCGGGCGTGTCGACGTGAGGCTGCTGCGGCGCCTGTCGATCCGGGCGCGGATCACGCTCGGCAGCGTGCTCGTCGGCGCGGTCGTGCTCCTCGCGAGTGCCGTCGCCCTGCACGTGCAGATCGACCGCGCGTCCCTCGAGACCGACCGCTCCCTGGCGATGAGCGACGCGGCACCGTTCGTCGCGGACCTCCGGTCGAACCCGGGGGAGGCGCCCGACCGGCCGACCGAGGGACTGCTCATCGGCATCCGGTCGTCCTCGGGCTCGTGGATCCTCGACCGGCTGCCCGACGGCCTGCGCGACGCCCTGCCGCGGACCGTGGAGCACGAGACGACGCTCCGGCTCGACGTGCACGGCCACCGGAACACCGTCGTCGGGGTCCCGGTCCGCAACGACACCGGCTCGTACGTCGTCTGGGCGGCGCAGGACGGCCGCGCCGGACACGAGACGCTCGAGCGCGTCGACCGGTCGCTCGTCATCGGCACCCTCCTCGCCCTCGTCGCCTTCGGCGGGACGGCGTGGCTGCTTTCCACCCTGGCGCTCCGACCGGTCGGACGGATGCGTCGGACAGCCGAGGCCATCAGCGCCGGGTCCTCGGACGCCCACCTGCCGGTGGGCCGGACCGACGACGAGCTGGCCGGCCTCGCCCGGACCCTGAACGCGTTCCTCGACCGGCAGCGCGAGAACGCCGAGCGCGAGCGGCGGATGGTGTCGGACGCGAGCCACGAGCTCCGGACGCCGCTCGCCGCGCTCACCGCACGCCTGGAGCTCGCGCACCGGTCCTCCGGGGACGCGGCGGCTCTCGAACGCGAGCTGACCGCAGCCGAGTCGGACGCCGCACGGCTCGTCGCGCTCGCGAACACGATGCTCGAGCTGAGCCGCCTCGACGAGGAGGGGCCGACGCCCTCAACCACCGCGTCGGACCTCGTGTCGGAGCTCATGGCGTCGATCGACCGGGCCCGGGCGATCGACGTCGTCGGACCGCGCGACGTCGACTTCACCGTCGATGTCGGTGTGCCGGACGTCCGGTACGGAATCGGCGCGGCCGCGTTCGCGAGGGTCGTCGACAACCTCGTCGCCAACGCCATCGCCGCGGGCAGCGCGGGCGGTTGGGTGCGGGTGGCGCTGCGGCAGGATCCGCAGCAGGACCTCGAGCTCGTGGTGGTCGACGACGGGCGCGGGGTCCCGGAGTCCTTCCTGCCGCAGGCGTTCGACCGGTTCACCCGTGCGGACGAGTCGCGGACGAGGCTCGGCGGGAGCGGGCTCGGGCTCGCCCTGGTCCGGGGCACCGCCGAACGGGCCGGTGGCTCGGCGTCGCTCCGCAACGGCGTCGACGGGGGAGCGGTCGCGACCGTCCGGCTACCGCGGCGCTGATCGGGCACCACTCGAGATCTCGAACGAAGCACCGGGTCCGTTCCGGGTTCGCTCATGGTTCCGATGCAGATGCTGGGTGTCACCCGATCAGCTGCTGGAGAGGACCACGACGATGATCGACACCGCCGGCCCTGCCACCCGCCCCCCTGCCCGATCCGCCGCGACGAGCCGACCCCCGCTCCGTCCCGCGCCCTCCGAACCGCTCGCCGCAGCCGCGCGACGGCGTCGGCGTGCGCGACGCGCCCGGACGGCGATGGCGGACCTGCTCGGCGTGCTCGCCTGGAGTTCGGCCGCGTTCGCGGTCGCGCTGTGGCTCGTCACGCCGCCGTCGCGCACCATCACCGGTGTCGGCAGCGTCCTGACCGATGCGGGCATCATCGCCGGACTGGTCGGCACGGACCTCACCCTCGTGATGCTCGTGCTCGCCGCGCGCGTCCCGCTCATCGACCGCGTGTTCGGGCAGGACAACGCGATCGCGGTGCACCGGGCGCTCGGGAAGCCCGTGCTGTACCTGCTCCTCGCCCACGGGGCACTGCTCACGCTCGGTTACTCCGCCGAGTCGGCGACCAGTCCGGTCGCCGAGACCATCGTGCTGTTCTCGACCCCGGACATGCCGCTCGCGTACCTCGCGCTCGGGCTGTTCGTCACGGTGGTCGTGTCCTCGCTCGTCGCAGTCCGGCGCCGCCTGCCCTACGAGGCCTGGCACGTCATCCACCTGCTCAGCTACGCCGCGGTGCTCGTCGCGCTGCCGCACATGCTCAGCGTCGGCGGGGTCCTGTCGAACGGCTCGTGGCAGCGCGTCTACTGGATCGCGCTCTACGCCCTGGCGCTCGGCCTCATCGCGCTCTACCGGTTCGTCCTCCCGCTCGTCGTGACCCTCCGGCACCGCATCCGCGTCACGGCCGTCGAGCCGATCGCGCCCGGGGTCGTGTCGATCCACCTCAGCGGCCGCGACCTCGACCGCCTCGGCGTGCAGGGCGGGCAGTACGGGGTGTGGCGCTTCTGGACGGCGCGGACCTGGTGGCACGCGCACCCCGTGTCGTTCTCGGCGGTCCCCGGCAGCGGACACGCCCGCATCACGGTCCGCGACCTCGGCGCCGGTTCGGCCAGGCTCGGCCGCATCACGCCGGGTGCCCTGGTGTCGCTCGAGGGTCCGTACGGACTGTTCACGAGCCGAGCCCGCACCGCCCCGTACCTCGCGCTCGTGGCCTCCGGCATCGGCATCACCCCCATCCGGTCGCTCCTCGAGGACACCGACCTCCGCCCGGGCGAGGCCACCGTGCTCCTGCGCGGGACCGACACCGATCAGCAGTACCTCTGGGACGAGACCGCCGAGCTCGCCGCACGTACCGGGAGCGCCCTGTTCGCGATGGTCGGACGTCGAGCACACTCGCGGGAGAGCTGGATGACCGAGGACGACGTCCGACGCGGCGTCACCCTGCGCTCGGTGTTCCCGCGCCTGCTGGAGTCCGACCTGTACGTCTGCGGGCCGAAGGCCTGGTCCGACCTGGTCGTCCGGGAGGCACGGCTCGCCGGCGTCCCGGAGCACCAGATCCACCAGGAACGGTTCGAGTGATGCGCGGGCGTGTGCTCGCCGGGGGCATCGTCTCCTCGGCGGCGATCCTGGTCATCGGGTGGCAGGTCGGCGCGCAGCCGGCGCTGACGGCATCGCAGCAGCAGGCGACGACCTCGGGTGGGACGACCAGCGGGACGGGCAGCGTGGGCACGAGCACCGGCGGCAGCGGGACCACCGGCGGCAGCAGCACCGGCTCGACCAGCGCTGGCACCGGCACCAGCGCGGGCGGCTCCGGCTCGGTCAAGGACGGCACGTTCGCGGGCCAGACCGCGCAGACCCAGTACGGGCCGGTCCAGGTTCAGATCACGGTCTCCGGCGGCAAGCTGACCGACGTCGCCGTACTCCAGCTGACGAACGACGGTGGTCGGTCCGTGCAGATCAGCCAGCAGGCCGCCCCCGTCCTCCGGCAGGAGGCCCTGCAAGCCCAGTCCGCGAAGATCCAAGCGGTGAGCGGCGCGACCTACACCAGCGAGGGCTACGTCACATCCCTCCAATCCGCGCTGGACGAGGCCGGCCTGTGAGCGTCGCGACCTTCGAGACGATGGGCACGGTCGTCAGCATCCGCGGTGCCGGTCCGTCCGCAGCGGCCGAGGCCCGTCGGGTGTTCGCGGGCTACGACCACCGCTACAGCCTGTACGACCCGTCGTCGGTCCTGAGCCGGATCGTCCGTGGTGACCTCCGACTGTCGGAAGCCCCGCAGGAGGTCCTCGACACCTACGCCCTCGCCCTCGAGTGGCGCGACCGCACCGGCGGTGCGTTCACGCCGCACCGCCCCGACGGGGTCGTCGACCTGTCCGGCGTGGTGAAGGCGCTCGCGATCCGTGACGCGGGTGCGGTGCTCGACGAGGTGTCCGAGGACTGGTTGCTGAACGCCGGTGGGGACGTCCTCGTGCGTGGTCTCCACCGCGGCGTGGCACCGTGGAGCGTCGGCGTCGTCGACCCGGCACACCGCGACGTCGTCCTCGGGGTCGCGGCCCTCGAGGCACCTCGTCGTGCCGTCGCCACCTCGGGCACCGCGGAGCGCGGCGAGCACGTCTGGCGACGGTCGACGCCGACGTTCGTCCAGGCGACGGTGGTCGCGGACGACATCGTCACGGCCGACGTCCTCGCGACGGCGATCGTGGCGGGGGACGCCGACGACCTGCGGGGCATCACCGCCGACGGCGCGGTGGACGTCCTCGCGTTCGACGTGGACGGCGCGGTCTGGGCGACACCCGGGGCTGAGCGGATGGTGCGGTCACAGGTCACCGTCGAGTGACGCAGTGACGCGGTGACGCACCCCGGCCGGGAGGCGCGGCGCACCTCCGCCACGGCGGCGCGATTCCAGGACCGGCTCTGAGCCGGACCGCGGCTCGGGTCGACGGATGCCGTCAGCGGGTGCTGCGACGAGCGCGTCAGCGAGCTCACCCCGGCCGGTGCGCCTCCTGCTGCTGCGCGGGCGCCATGTCGTACGTCACCCACGGTGTTGCGCTCGCGACCTCGTCGTACACGCGGCGTGCGGCCCGGTTGTCGGTCGCGGTGATCCACCGGACGACGTTCGCACCCTCCTCCGAAGCAAGCTTCCCGGCCTGACGCAACAGGGCGGTGGCGACGCCCTGCCCCCGGGCGTCCGGCGAGGTGAACAGATCGTCGAGGTAGAGGCCGAACCCGGCGGTAGAGGGACGTGCGAAGCGCCTGAGGTTGGCGAGGCCGAGCAGGGTGCCGTCCGGGTCCGTCGCGACGAGACCGACGAGTCCGTGCGCGCCCGCAGAGACCCACTCCCAGGTGGTGGCGACGACACCGGAGTCCTCCGGCAGTGCGTAGAACGAGCGGTAGCCCGCGTAGAGGACGGACCACTGGTCACCGGTGGCGACCTGGCGGACGTGAGCGTGCATCACCCGATCCTAGGGGGCCGCGCCACCGACGCCACGTCAGTCGTTGCGCACCGAGGCTGCTCGCACCGCTGACGGATCGGGCGACCGTGCCCGATGCCGTCGGCGCGGGGGACCTGCGTTCATGCCCGGGGTCCGGTGGACTGTGACCAGTAGTCGGCGCGTACGACCAGGAACCCCTCGTCGATCTCGGACGACAGGTTGACGACGCGGGGATCCCACAGGGTGCCATCGACACGGTCGCTGAGCGTGTCTGCCAGGTCGTTCGCGGTCGATCCGGACGGTGGCCGGACCGTCAGGAGCCGCCAGCACCCACCGGAGGCGCATTCGACGTCGTCATCGACCACTTCCGATCCCGAGGGGAGCTCGACGACGGAGGCGGCCGGAACGTCGCCCTCGGTCGCGCCCAGGGACAGCGCGCCGTACCGGAGCAACGTCAGCGCCGCGACGACGACGAGGACCGCGGTCAGTGTGCGTCGCGCCGCATCGCGGATGCTTCGAACCGGACCGGTCGGGTTTCCGTCACCGTCCACGTTCCCCACGGCGACAGGCTAGCGGGCTTCGTCACGTCGTCGTCATCGGCGTCAGTCCGCGTGCACCGGGCGCGTCCGTACCGGCGCGAGCAGGTGCGTCAGGGTGACCGCGACGAGCGCTCCTGCGGCGATGATCGCCGCGAGGACGACGACCTGGAACCGCCCCGCCTCGAGCGGCGAGACCCCGCCGAACACCGCACCGACGAAGGCTCCCGGCAGCGTCACGAGCCCGGTGGTGCGGGTCTGGTCGGTGCTCGGCACCATCGCCGCGTGGATGGCGCGTACGACGAGGTCGGCGGTCGCCCGGCGTGGCGTGGCACCGAGCGCGAGCCACCCTTCGACGTCGTCCCAGCGGTCGTCGACGAGCTCAACGAACCGCCGTCCGGACAGCGTGGCGATGGTCATCGCGTTGCCGATCACGATGCCGCCCATCGCCAGGACGTAGCGCGGCGAGAACGCGATCGCGCCGGTTGCGAAGACCACGACCAACGCCGCTCCGATGCCGATCGCCATGGAAAGGGCCACCGGGAACAGCCGGGTCCGGAGCGTCCCGAGGCGGCGGGCGGCGGTCGTCGTCGCGACGCCGAACATGACCACGAGCGCCACCGCGATCCACACCGGGTCGCGGATGACCCCGGTCAGGACCACGCTGAGCACCGCGAGCTGGACGGTGCCGCGCAGGACCGCGAGCGCGGGGGCCCACGGCGACGGGGCCCGGGTGAGGATCAGTGCCGCCGTGGCGATCGCCACCAGCGCCACGACTCCGACCAGGGTCCAGAGGAGCGTGCCGAGGTCGACGGTCACGGGGGTGTCGACCCCTCGAGGCGTGCCTCCTCGGCGTCGTACCCGGCCCGGACCTGGCGGAGGACGAGGTCGTCGATCTCGTCGGCGTCCCGCAGCCGGAGGAGCGTCGCCGCCTTGTGCTGCACGAGGGCGAGTTCGAGCGCCACCGCGGCGTCGTGTCGCTGGAGCGTGGGGTGGTCGTCGTCCTCGGCCTCCTCCCGTGCCTGGATGACGTCCAGGTGCGCCTCGTAGTCCTTCCGCACCCGTTCGACGATCGACCGGTCGGCACCCGCGGCGCGCGCGAGCCGGGGGAGTGCGTCGAGCGCCTCCTCGATCGCGGTGCGCTCGGCGTACCGGCGTTCTTCGCCGACCGACTCGTCCTCGGGCAGTGCCGCACGTCGGAGGACCGCCGGCAGCACGAGCGCCTGCCCGACGACCGTGAGCACGACCACGCCGGCGGTGACGAACACGATGAGGTCGCGGTCCGGGAAGGCGCCCCCGGACTCGAGCGTCCGCGGCACGGCGACGGCCATCGCCAGCGACACCGCGCCGCGGAACCCGGCGAACCCGCTGACCAGCCGGTCGCGGTGTCCCTCGCGTGGCTCGCCGCCGGTCCGACGCGTCACGAGCCAGACCGTACCGCCCGCAGCCCCCAGGAAGGCGAACCGGACGACGACGAGCAGCACGGCGACCGCCACGATGAGACCCGTCGCACGGAGCAGTTCACCGGAGTCGAGGGCACGTGCGGCGATCATCGCCTCGATGCCGACCAGCACGAACAGCGCGCCGTTGAGCAGGTACGTGAGGAACGACCAGAACGCCCGGACCTGCTGCCGGGTCTCGGCGCGGTCGAGCTTCGGCGCCACCTGACTCACGACGATGCCGGCGGTGACGACCGCGAGCACCCCGGAGGCATCGATCGCCTCAGCGCCGAGGAACGCGACGAACGGCACGAGCAGCGTCAGCAGGTTCTGCAGCACGACCGAATCGACCCGGCGGAGCACCAGCGTCCCGAGCCACGCCGCGGCGAGCCCGGCCGCCACCCCGCCGACGTACGACAGCACGAGCATGCCCGACACGCCCCAGAACGTGAGCTCCTGCGTCCCGACCGTGACGGCGACCGCGATGCCGTACACGACGAGGGTGGTGCCGTCGTTCACGAGGCTCTCCGCGCGGAGCACGGTCACGTTGCGCCGCGGCAGCATGCGCGTGAGGACCCCGACGGCCGTGGCGTCGGTCGGGGCGACCGCGGCACCGAGCACCCACGCCGGCCCCCACGGGACACCGAGCAGGTGCAGGAGCGCGGCCACCGCGCCCGCGGTGACCACCACGAGGAGCGTCCCCATGAGGACGATTCCGCGGAGGTTCTTGCGGATCTCCCGGAGCGAGGTAGTGAGGCTCTCCCAGTACAGCAGCGCCGGCAGGAACAGCAGGAGGACGGCGTCCGCGGGGAGTTGCAGGTCCGAGAACTCGGGGACGAGCGCGAGGCCCGCACCGATCACGAGCAGCAGCACGGGCGGCGCGATCCGGATGCGGTCGGCGACGCCCGCCGTCACCGCGATCGCGAGGCCGAGCACCACCACCAGTTCGGGTCCGAGCACGCGTCCCTCCTCCGATGACCGACGTCCCAGTCAACCCGCTGGTGGCTGACGGCGGTGTCGGTCGAGCCTGACGCGGTAGCCTCGCCCGCGTGACCGACGTACCCGCTGCCGACCACCTCGTCCCGCTCGATGTCATCTCGGTCGGGCGCCGGTCCGTCGTCCCGGACCTGCACCGGCCGGTCGCCGCGGTCGTCGAGGACGGCGCCGTGGTGCGGTGGCTGACGTGGCCGTCGGCGCCGCTGCCCGACCGGGCGGTCGAGGAGGTCGAGGCCTGGCCCACCGGTTCCGGGGTGTGGGTCGTCTACCGCTCCGACGGCATCGACGGGGTCACGCGGACGGCCGTGCACCTCGACGCGGACCGCGTCGGCGCGGCGGTGGACCTCACCGATCGGCGTGTCATCGAGGCGGAGCCGGGTGGGCTGTGGCTCGCCGATCCCCGTGACGCGTCGGCCTGGATGGCCCGGGACGGGAGCGAGGACGACGAGGACGGCGCCGACGAGGACGAGCTCGCCGGGCTCGGGTCCGCCGACCTGCCGTGGGCCGAGTCGGAGCCGTTCTGGCCCGACCCCGCGACCTGGTCCGAGCCGAACGACGACGACTGGCAGCCGGACGTCGACACCGACGTCGACGATGAACCCGACGCCGACGATGAACCCGGCGCGGACGACGGGCACGTCGTCGCCACCGCGTACCAGTGGTCCATCGGGTTCAGCGACGACGCTGACGAGTGCGACGCACCCGATCGCGGTGATCCCGGGCCGCCCTCGCCGACCCCGCCCACCGACCTCGTCCGCATCGCGCCCGACGGGACCCGGACGACGATCCGCGTCGACCACCTCGTCGAGGGTGTGTCCGTCCGAGGAGACCGGCTGACGCTGCGGTTCCACCGCACCGGCCCGGAGCTCGTCCCCGGCGCGTACGGGTCTCAGGACGTGGTCTACCGCCCGCGCGAGGTCGTCGTCGACGTGTCCGACGGCCTGCCGACCAGGATCGACACCGACACCCTCGACTCGGTCCCTGTCGAGGACCCGGCCGAGTACGACGCCGACGCCGCGGACGCCGCGTGGGAGCGCTCGGTCGAGGAGCGCGAGGCCCGACGGACACCCTGGATCGACCGGCTCGACCTCAGCGGTGTCGACGGCACGCGGTGGCCACGCTGGGACGCGGGCGCCGTGGGCCGTGAGCGCAGCGTCGCCCGTCTGGTGGAGGAGTTCACGCACCTCGGTGACCCGGTGATCGGCTGGTCGCGCGGGGCGGACGGTCCGCGGCGGATCCGGAGCGACTACCGGGACGTGCGGGTTGAGGTCGAGGGCGCGTTCCCGGACACCGAGGTCGTGGTGTCGTTCGAGCACACGGCCGTCCCGTTCCTCCGACTCCGCCGCCGCTACCGCGTCTTCGACGACACCGGCCGGCCCGTCGACCACGGGTACGTGACGGTGTACCTCGAGGAGGAGGTCGCCACCGGCCACATCCCGCCACGCAGCGCCGCGGCCGACGGCGTCCTCGACATCTGACGGCGGCGCGGTAGCGTGCGGGCATGAGCGACGACGCCACCACCGAACGTCCCGAGCGCACCGCGATCGTCACCGGGGGCGGGAGCGGGATCGGCCGAGCAGCAGCCCTGGCGCTGGCCGCCGACGGCTGGACGGTCGTGGTCGCCGGACGCCGGCCCGAGCCGCTCGCGGAGGTCGCCGCGCAGTCGTCGCGCATCGTCCCCGTGGTCGCCGACGTGTCGGTGGAGGCCGACGTGCGACGACTGTTCGACGAGACCGTGGACCGCTTCGGCCGCGTCGACCTGCTGTTCAACAACGCCGGCACCGGCGCGCCAGCGACGCCGTTCGACGAACTGACGCTCGACACGTGGTCCTCGGTCATGTCCGTGACCCTCACCGGCGCGTTCCTCTGCGCCCGCGAGGCGTTCCGGGTGATGCGGACGCAGACCCCGCAGGGCGGTCGGATCATCAACAACGGGTCGATCTCCGCGCACGCACCCCGGCCGCTGTCCGCGCCGTACACGGTCGCGAAGCACGGCATCGCCGGGCTGACGAAGCAGCTCCAGCTCGACGGCCGCCCGTTCGGCATCGCCTGCGGGCAGATCGACATCGGCAACGCGGCCACGTCGATGGGGTCCGGCGCAGCGTCCGGCACCCTCCAGGCCGACGGGACCACCCGCAGCGAGCCGACGATGGACGTCGCCGAGACCGGTCGGGCGGTCGCGTACATGGCCGGCCTGCCGGCCGGCACGAACGTCCCGGCCCTCACCGTGATGCCGACCGCCATGCCGTTCGTCGGACGCGGCTGACCGACTGGAGGCCCGTGGCGGATCCGCCACGGGCCTCCAGTCCGTCACCTGGTCACGCCAGCGACTGCAGCGTTGGCGGCTCAGTCGTGGAACGTCTCGATCGACGCGCCGAGCGAGTTGAGCCGCTCCTGCAGGCCCTCGTAGCCGCGGGCGATGATGCCGACGTTGCGGAGGACGCTCTCGCCCTTCGCGGCGAGCATGGCGAGCAGGATGACGACCGCGGGGCGGAGCGCCGGCGGGCAGCTGACCTCGGCGCCGGAGAAGTGCGTCGGCCCGGTGACGTCGAGGCGGTGCGGGTCGCGCAGCGTGACGTTCGCGCCGAGCCGGGTGAGGTCGAGCAGGTGGATCGCCCGGCCCTCGTACACCCAGTCGTGGACGAGCGTCGTGCCGTTCGCGCAGGCCGCGATGACGACGAAGAAGGGCAGGTTGTCGATGTTGAGCCCCGGGAACGGCATCGCGTGGATCTTGTCGATCGGGGCGTGCAGCTCGGACGGGTGCACCGTGATGTCGACGAGTCGGGTGCGACCGTTCGCGGCGTCGTACTCCTCGGAGACGTCGAAGCGGAGGCCCATCTCGGCGAGGGTCGCGAGCTCGATCTCGAGGAACTCGATCGGCGCTCGCGTCACGGTGAGCGTGGAGCCGGTGACGATGCCCGCGGTCAGGAGGCTCATCGCCTCGACCGGGTCCTCGCTCGGCCAGTAGTCCACGACCTCGTCGATGACGCTGCGGCCGGTGATGCGGAGGGTGGTCGTGCCGATGCCCTCGACCTGCACGCCCAGGAGCTCGAGGAAGAAGCAGAGGTCCTGCACCATGTAGTTCGGGCTGGCGTTGCGGATCGTCGTCACGCCGTCGCGGGCAGCGGCGGCGAGGATGGCGTTCTCGGTCACGGTGTCACCGCGCTCGGTGAGCACGATGGACTTCGTCGGGACGTCCTTGTTCGCGACGTCGACCTCGTACCAGCCGTTCGTGGCCTCGACGTCGACCCCGAACGGGCGGAGCGCGATGAGGTGCGGCTCGACCGTGCGCGTGCCGAGGTCGCACCCGCCGGCGTAGGGCAGGCGGAACGCGTCGAACCGACCGCTCAGCGGGCCGAGGAACATGAGCACGCTGCGGGTGCGGCGGGCGGCGTCGGCGTCGATCGCGTCGAGGCGGAGGTCCGACGGGGCGACGATCTCGAGCACCTCGCCGTCCTCCGACCACGTGACGCTGGCGCCGAGGCTGCGGAGGACGTCGATGATCCGGTCGACCTCGACGATGCGCGCGACCTTGTGCAGGCGCGTGACTCCGCGGTTGAGGAGCGAGGCGCAGAGGAGCGCGACGGCGGCGTTCTTCGACGAGTTGACCGCGATCGACCCGCTGAGCTTCCGTCCGCCCTGGACGCGGAGGTGCGCGCGCTGCGGGGCGCCGCCGATCGACACGATCTGCTGGTCCAGCGCGTCACTGATCCGGGTGAGCATCTCGAGGCTGAGGTTCTGCCCGCCCTGCTCGATGCGGTTGATCGCGCTCTGGCTCGTGCCGACGCGTTCGGCGAGCTGCGCCTGGGTCATGCCGCGGCCCTTGCGGGCACCGCGGATCAGCGCGCCGACCTCGCGGAGGGGTGCTGCGGTGGTCTGGGGAGCGACGAGGGTGGTGTCGGTCATGAGGGGCACGCTAACACGCTCGTGAGATAAAACGGGTGACATCCGCGCCCGAACTCACAGGAACGGATCGGGAATACACCGTCTGTGAGAAGTCAATCGCTCCGGTGCCACTGCAGTCGGTCGTTGTCGAACACCAGGTCGACAGCCCGTGGCGCGTCGGCCGGGGGCACCGGGTCGCGGAGCCAGACGGTGCTCCCCGGCGTCCATCCCGCGATGACGCTTGCGGTGTCGGCGCCGACCGGGATCGCCGTGCCCGCGGCGCGCAGCCAGCACCGCACGGTGAGGCAGACCGCGTCGTACGCCTCGGCGACGCCCTCCCAGTCGGGCGTGACCCACCCGCCGTCGCGTCCGGTCGTCCGGTACCAGTCGTGCCGACGGGTGGTCCAGCTGACGTCGATCGGCCAACGGCGACAGAGCGCTGCCCAGTCGTCCGCGTCGTCGAGGACGAGCTCGCGCGCGCCTTCCCTCGGGACGACCGGGGTGACGGTCGCCCGCTCCCAGCCCATGTCGTCCTCGACCGCCCACACCCCGAGGGGCCCGTGCGACGGGACGGACGGGGTCGTCACGAGGAGTCCGGACGGCGGGGTCGACCACCACTCGCCGCTGTACCGCGCGTCGACGCGTCGTCGTCGGTCCCGCCACCCGACGGCGTCGACCGCGGCCTGCAGTGCTCGACGCCAGTCCCGCAACGCACGTGCGGCGTCGCCGGGCGCGGTCGAGCGGAGCGGTTCCGGGCCGTGGGCTCCGTCGAAGACGGTGCTCCACGGGACCGCCGTGTCGCTCGGTGCGACCACCGCGCCGACAGCGAGATCCCCGGCCCACGCGCGCGCCAGCCGTGCGAGCTCCGGGCCCAGGCCTGCGCGGGCCAGCAGGACGTCCTCGCCGTCGGGTTCCTGCCAGTACCGGGCGGCCGCGGCCGTGTCGGCCAGTGCGCGGAGCACGTGCACCGGTTGCACGGACGACGGGTCCGCCACGTCGACGGCGGCGCGGAGTGCGTCGACGAGCTCCTGGTCGCTCGGTGCCGGCTCCCGGCGGTCGGCCCCGGGGCCGAAGAGCGTCGGTGCGTCCCCGCGTTCGAACATGACGTGGTACTCGGCCCAGAACAGCACCTGGTGGAGGTGCTCGCCGGGGCCGGACTCGTCGTCGAGCAACTGCCGGAGGATTTCGAGGATGAACCGTCGGCCACGCGGGCCCTCGAGCAGGTCCGCCGCGGTGATCACGGCCCGAGGCTACCGGTCGTGGAGGTCGCCCCGGACGATGGAGTCACCCGAGTGCGCCGGGTCCCCGTCGTCGCGCTCGGCGGAGACGTCGACCACGGGGTACTTCGCCAGGTCCATGTCGGCCGGTACCGTGAAGCGGCCGCGGTCGCCGTCGAGGAACCCGACGCTCACGAGGCCCTTGAGGTCCGACTGCATCATCCAGACCTCCCGGAGCGCGCCCGAGTCGGAGCCGTCGCGGTCACCGCTGACGTCGACCACGAGGGTGAGCCGTCCGTCACGGTCGCGCTCGAGCTCGGCGGTGCCGCGTGCGCCGCCCCACGCCGGGAGTGCGTCGAGGGTCGCGCGGGCGACGACGGTCTCACCGCTGCCCGCGCCGGGGACGACCCCCGTGACGACACCGATGCCGACGAGGAGCGCGAGCACACCGATGCCCACCGCGATGATCCCGGCGACCGTCCGTCGCCGGCGCCGGACGGCGGCGGTGCCGCGAGGGTCGCGGCGGCTGCCGGGCCGGGCGGCCGCGGTGGTGGGTCGCGTGGGGAGGACCGGCCGCGCCGACGGGGCGGGGTCGACCCGTGCCTCCAGGCCGTCCGCCTCCTGCTCGGCACGCACGGTCGCCGCGATGCGGTCCCACACCCGTTCCGGCGGTGAGACGAGGTCGACGTCGGCCGCGGAGCGGGTGACGGCCGCGACGCGCTGGAGGTCCGCGACCTCCGCGCGGCACCGGGCGCACTGAGCGAGGTGTGCCGCGACCTCGTCGTCCGCCACCACGTCGGTGACCGCGAGCATCGCCAGCGTCTCGTCGTCCACGTGCTTCACTCGATCACCTCCAGACGTGTTCGGAGCCGAGCCAGACTCCGATGGATGTGGCTCTTGACGGTGCCGAGGGGGATCTGCAGCCGCTCCGCGATCTCACGATGGCTGAGGTCCTCGTAGAAGGCCAATCGCATGACGCGGCGCGGCTCGTCGTCGAGGCGGTCGAGCTCCCCGGCGACGAGTGCCCGTTCCGCCAGGTCGAACGGCGACTCCGGTGCCACGGCGGTCTCCTCGACGACGGTCGGGTCGGCCGTCGGTGCCTGACGGGCGCGTTCGGTCAGTGCGTCGGCGATGCAGTTCCGGGTGATGCCGACGAGCCACGCGCCGAGCGGTCCACGTGCCGGGTCGAAGGAGCCGGACCTGCGCCAGGCCTTGACGAACACCTGCTGGGTGACGTCCTCCGCGGCCATCGGGTCGCGCAGTGCCCGGAGCGCGAGGGTGTGCACGAGCGGGGACCACCGGTCGTACACGGCACGCAGGGCTGCCTCGCTCCCGGCGCTGAACGCGTCGGAGAGCTCGCCGTCGTCGGGGAGGGTGGTCGTCACGTGGTCCTGTCGTCGGGGCGGTCGGCACTGACCGTGTGTCGATCGTACGGGCGGCGGGGCGGCGGGGTACGGCGGGCACACGGTCGTGTCTCCCGGGTCATGACACCGGTGTCGCGGTGATGACGAGGTTGCTCTCGTAGTGGTGGGTCTGCTCGTCGAACACGCCGCCGCAGGTGACGAGCACGAGCCGCCGGTCGCCGTCGGTCCGGAAGATGCGGTCCCAGGGGAGGCCGCGCTTCTCGAGCAGCGACACCGAGTCGATCCGCCATCGGGTCTCGGCTCCGGCGGTGTCGGTGACGGTGATGGTGCGGCCCTCCGGCACGTCCCGCAGGTGGGCGAACGGGCCGATGCCGTAGCCGACCGCGTCGACGTGGGCGGCGAGGACCACCGTGCCCTGGGTCGCAGCCGGTGCGGCGCCGTACCGGTACCAGCCGGCGACGGCCGGGTCCGGCGGGAGCGCCATCGCGCCCTGGTCGTCGACGCCCTCGGGGCGGACCGGCGCGGTGACACCGGCCCAGTCGACGGCGACCCGGGCGGGTGCCGCGGCGGCCGGGGCGACCGGGGGGACGGTCGCTCGTTGCTGCGGCACCGCCGTCGAGAACGCCGCCGGGGGAGGCGTCGGCGTGCTCGAGGGGGCGAGGGAGGGGTGCCCGCCGGGGAGGGAGCCAGCCGGCGAGCACCCGGTCAGGACGGCGACGGCCGCCGTG
This sequence comes from Curtobacterium sp. NPDC089689, assembly GCF_044749145.1. Lineage (NCBI taxonomy): Bacteria > Bacillati > Actinomycetota > Actinomycetes > Micrococcales > Microbacteriaceae > Curtobacterium > Curtobacterium sp. NPDC089689. The sequence goes on from NZ_JBIVHJ010000003.1 coordinate 169,258, forward strand.
GCGACGGCGAGCGCCGCCACGGACGGCCGCACCGTGCGGTGCACGATCAGCGACCGGCGTCCTGCCGACCGGCGTCCGCGGTGCGACGCCGACGGACCACGACGGTGCCGAGCGTGGCGGCCGCGAGGAGTGCGGCAGCGGCTCCGATCCACGGCGCGACGTCGGGCTGGTTCGTTGCGACGAGACCAGCGTTGCCGGCGGGGACGCCGTTCGGGGTGCCCCCGAGCCCGGAGATCGTCTGCGTGGCGAGGGCGAGGTCCTTGTCCTCGAGGCTGCCCCACGCGTAGACGATCGTGTCGGTTCCGGCCTTCACGGAGACGTCCGCCGGGCCGATCACCGGGGTGGTGGTGCCCGCTGCGGCGACCGAGGCCGACACGGTGCCCGCGGGGAGCTCGAGCGCCTTCTCGTCGGGGTTCGTCAGCCCGGAGACCACGGCCTTCCCGCCGGCGAGCACGTCGACCGCGGGGGCGGCTGCGACGTGGCGGACGATGAGGCGGCCCTGACCGGCCGGGGTGGCCGAGGTGTCGTTCGTGAAGAGCGTGGCGGTCGGCTTGCCGCTGGTGTCGTCGTGCGCGACCGCGGTGTAGTTGCCGCCGGCGTCGAGCGAGACGTCCACCGGGCCGATGATCGGCTTCGAGTCGTCGGTCGCGTCACCGGCGGTGATCGCGATCGTGTGTGCTCCGGCGGGGACCGTCATCGGGCCGGCGAGGGTGCCCGGCGTGAAGTCGTCGAGGGCGCGCTTGCCGTCGAGGTAGACGTCGACGGTGACGGACGGGACGGCGTGCAGGACGGAGAGGGTGGCGTCGCCGGACGCGGCCGTGGCGGTCGTGGCGGGCAGCACGGCGGCGGTCGCGGCGAGCAGCGCACCGGACGCGAGCCCGGCGGCGAGGGTCTTCTTGCGCATCGTTGTCGTCTCCTTCTCTGGCCCGGGTCGGGCCGGTCGGTTCGACGTCGTCCTCGACGTCTCGCAGGTACTACCGACGGTTCCGGCGTTCCGGTTGCGCTCGGTTGCTGGGGGTTCGCTCACGGATCTGTCCCCCGTTCCGTACCCCGACGACGTCGCTGGGCGCCCGGTGCTTACGTGCGGGCGCTCCGGGCCGATAGCACTCGGTGCACGCCCACGGAAGGGCGGCATCCCGCCCCACGGACGGCGGCGGGACGATCGAGAACCAGGACGGGCCATGATCGTCGTCACACGACTCAACGGCAGCGGTTTCGCTGTGAACCCGGACCTCGTGGAGCGCATCCAGGAGACGCCGGACACCACCCTCATCATGGTCGACGGCGCGAAGTACATCGTGCGGGAGTCCATGGAGGAGGTCATCGACCTCATCGCCGCGTACCGCGCCCGCATCGTCGGGATGGCGTACGGCACCGACGGGCAGGCGAACCGCCACGCGACCGGCCCCGTCCCCACCCTCGCCCCGGTGGCGCCGCTGCACGCGCACGACGGGGGGCGCTGACGTGGACATCGCGACGATCATCGGCATCCTCATCGCGTTCGGCGCGCTCTTCGGCATGGTCGAGATGGAGCACGTCGAACTCGCCGGACTCTTCCTGCCGGCCCCGATGCTCCTCGTCTTCGGTGCCACGATCGGCTGCGGCATCGCGAGCACGACGCTGAAGGACGCGATCGCCTCGTTCAAGGCCGTCCCGAAGGCGTTCACGGGCAAGGTCACCCCGCCGCAGTCCGTCATCGACGACGTGGTCGGGCTCGCCGAGACCGCACGGGCGAACGGGCTCCTCGCCCTCGAGCAGGAGGCCGACAAGCACGACGACCCGTTCATGAAGAAGGCGCTGCAGAACATCGCGGACGGCACCGACGGCGACGAGCTCCGGATCCTGCTCGAGGACGAGATCGAGTCGAACGCCGCACCGGTCCGCAGCGCGAGCGCGTTCTTCATGGGCCTCGGCGGGTTCGCCCCGACCGTCGGCATCATCGGCACCGTGGTGTCGCTGACGCACGTGCTCGCGAACCTCGGCAAGCCGGACGAGCTCGGCCCGCTCATCGCCAGTGCGTTCGTCGCGACGCTGTGGGGCCTCCTGACCGCGAACTTCCTCTGGCTGCCGATCGGCGGCAAGCTCCGCAAGCTCGCGCAGCTCGAGTCCGACCGGCAGACGCTCCTCATGGAGGGCCTGCTCGCGGTGCAGGCCGGCAGCCAGCCGCGCCTCCTCGGTGAGCGCCTCAAGGCCATGGTCCCGCCCGCGGCCCGGATCGCGGACGCGAAGTCGGCGAAGAAGCAGACCGCGGCGGACGACGACCAGCAGCTGGCGGCCTGACGATGAGCGGCAACCCCCGGGGTCGTGGCCGTGGTCGGGCGAAGAAGGGCCACGACGAGGCCGAGCACCCCGACGAGCGGTGGATGGCGTCCTACATGGACATGATCACCGTCCTGATGTGCATGTTCCTCGTGCTCTTCGCCATGTCGACGGTCGACCAGCAGAAGTACATCGCCCTGAAGAACTCGCTCGCGACCGGGTTCGGCGAGGTGAAGTCGCAGAAGGTCGACACGGCGTCCGGCACCGTCGTCACGAAGGACCAGGTGCAGGACGGCTCCGGGTACTCGATCGACAAGTCCCAGGCGGACCACTCGAGCGCGTCGAGCGGCGACGCGGGCAGCAACGCCGAGGCCGGTCCGGGCACGGCGACGGCCGACCCGACGAGCACTGCGGTGCCGAAGACGGCGTCGAAGGCCGACGTCGACGCCGCGAAGCAGGAGCTCGACGACCTCCAGGGCATCGAGCGCGCGATCAAGGCGAACCTGCGGAAGGCGGGCCAGACCGCGAACGTGCAGTTCACGGTCGATGCCCGCGGACTCACCGTCCGGCTCGTCGGCAGCGAGACCTACTTCGCCACGAACAGCGCCGACCTGTCCGACCAGGCGAAGCGGATCATGGACGCGATCGCGCCGGTGCTCAAGACGAGCGACCACGACGTCAGCGTCGAGGGCCACGCCGACCAGCGGAACTCGACGGCGCCGTACGCCACGAACTGGGAACTCAGCGCCGCGCGGGCCACCGGGGTGCTGCGGGACCTCGTCGAGCGGGGCGGGATGCCTTCGGCCCACGTGCAGAGCGTCGGCTTCGGGTCGAGCCGGCCGCTCGCGGAGGGCGACTCCGACCAGGCGCTCACCCTGAACCGGCGGGTCGACATCGTGGTGCTGTCGAACCAGGACCAGGACGTCAGCGCGCTGATGCCTGCCCTCGCCGCGGCCCAGGACACCGCGAAGGGCGTGACGCACGGGTAGCGCGCAGACCGAGGCGCGACGCCGCCGCCGCCCCAGAAGGGGGCACAGCGCTGACGGGTGGTCCACAGCGGACCGATAGACGCACCCGTGATCGAGACCGCCGCAGCACCGCCGTCGACGTCCGGCGTGCCCGCGCGGACCGACGCAGCGACGGGCCCGTCCGCCGACGCACCCGTCGACGTGTACGACTTCGCCCGCCCGTCCACCCTCGCCCGGGAGCACGCGCGGGTGCTCGAGCTCGCCTTCGAGACCTTCGCCCGGCAGTGGGGCACCCAGCTCACCGCGAAGGTGCGCGCCGTCAGCCAGGTCACGTGCGAGTCGGTCCAGATGAAGACCTACGACGAGTACGCCGCATCGCTGCCCGCGCTCACCGGCATGGTCCTGCTCCCGATCGCCGACATGGTGCCGAAGGGCGTGCTCCAGGTCCCGCTCGACGCCGCGCTGACCTGGGTGTCGCACGCCCTCGGCGCGTCCAAGCCGCTCCCGACGCCCGAACGCACGTTCACCCCGATCGAGCAGGCACTCGTCCGCAAGATCGTCGAGGACGCCCTCGACGACCTCCGCTACTCGTTCGGCGGGCTCCTCGTCCACGACGTGACCGCCGGTGGGTTCCAGTTCAACTCGCAGTTCGCCCAGGCCGCACAGAAGGGCGACCTGATGATCGTCGCCTCCTTCGAGATCCGCGTCGGCGACCGCGTCGCGCCGGGGACGCTCGCGCTCCCGGCCGAGGCGGTCCTGCCGCAGCTCGGCGAGACCGCGACGCACGTCTCCGCCGCCGAGGCCCGCCACCTGCTCGACGAACAGCTGGCGAACGTGCCGGTCGGCGTCGCGCTGCGCTTCGCGCCGGCGACGGTGCTGCCGGCACAGGTCCTCGGCCTCGCCGTCGGCGACGTCCTGCCGCTGCCGCACCCGCAGCACCGCCCCCTCACCATCGCGGTCGACGGCGAACCCGTCGGCACCGCGGCCGTCGGCGCGAACGGGTCGCGCCTCGCCGGCATCGTCGTCACCACCACCGCAGCTACGGAGCCCTCCGCATGACCGCCACCACCACCCTCCACGCCACTGCAGCCGACTCCCTCGTGGTCGCCCTGCCGACGGCGGCGCCGCTCAGCGCGGTGGCACAGCCGGGAGGCGCGACGCCGGCCGCGCTCGAAGCGGCGGCCACCGGGGTGGTCGCGTCCTTCGTCGGCGGCCTGTCGGCCGACCTCGTGCTCGTCCTCACCGACCTCGCGGCCGTCACGGCGGCGGGTGGTACCGAGCACGGGATCGTCGACGTCACCGACGTGCTGCGCCCCTCGCTCGAGGCGGCGGCGTCGGTCCTCGGCATCGGGGTGCTCGGCGACGCGCGGCTCGAGTCCGGCGCAGCGCTCCTCGCGGACCCCGAGACCGCCGTGTTCGAGCTGACCGCTGGTGGCGTGCCCGGGGGCTGGTTCGGCATCCGGGTGCGGGAGAACGGCACCGTGTCGGCGTCGCACGTGCCCACCGTCGCGGCGCCGGTCGGGAACCTCGGCCGGATCAACAACGTCGAGATGACCCTCACCGTCGAGATCGGCCGCACGCGGATGTCCGTCCGCGACGTCCTCGGCATGGAGCCCGGTGCCGTCGTCGAACTCGACCGCAGCGCCGGCGCGCCCGCCGACGTCCTGCTGAACGGCCGCCTCATCGCGCACGGCGAGGTCGTCGTCGTCGACCAGGACTACGCCGTGCGCATCACGAAGATCCTCGACGTCGCCGAGACGGTCTGAGCGTGGACACTGCGGTCATCGTCCTCCGCGTCGCGCTCTCGCTCGGCGTCGTGCTCGCCCTCATGTGGGTGCTGCACCGCGTCAGCCGGAAGAAGCTCGTGGGCGGGAAGGCCCACGGCCGCCGTGCCGCGTCGGTCGAGGTCGTCGGTCGTCAGGGCATCGGCGGCAAGGCGAGCGTCGTCGTCGTGGACGTCGAGGGGGAGCGGCTCGTGCTCGGGGTCACCGAGCACGGGGTGTCGCTGCTGACGAGCGGCCAGGCGCCCGCTCCGGAACTGACCATCGTCACCGGACCCGTCGTCCTGCCGACGCGTGAGGCGACGGCCGCCGACCCGACCCCGACCCCGTCGGCCGACGTGTTCCGTCGTGAACTCGAGCAGCAGAGCGGGGCCGAGCCGGGCCTCCCGACCGACCTGCCGATGCGCCCGCGCAACCGGCGCCCGCAGCGCGCCGTGGTCCCGACCGCCGCGCAGCTGCAGGGCTCGATCCTGTCCGCGGACACCTGGCGGCAGGCCGCCGCGGCCCTGAAGAACCGGCGAGCCGGGTGACCGCGCTGCGGTCCGGTCGACTGATCGCCCTCGTCCTGCTCGGGCTGGCGATGGTCGCCGGCTTCCTCCTGCTCACCGCGTCCGGCGCGCACGCGGCCGTCGTCCAGCCGACCGCGCCGGCGACCCCGACCCCGCCCGCGACGGGCGACTTCAGCGTCAGCGTGAACGGCCCCGACGGCACGCCGTCCTCGGCCGTCGTGACGCTCATCGGCATCACGCTGCTCAGCGTCGCACCGGCCCTCATGCTGATGATGACGTCGTTCACGAAGATCTTCGTCGTCCTCGCGATGACCAGGAACGCCCTCGCGCTCCAGTCGATCCCGCCGAACCAGGTGCTCGCCGGCCTCGCCCTCTTCCTGTCGCTGTTCGTGATGGCGCCGGTCATCGGGCACATCAACGACGACGCCCTGCAGCCGTACCTCGCGGGGCACCTCGACTTCAACCAGGCGGTCGAGGTCGGGACGAAGCCGCTGCGGACCTTCATGCTGCACCAGACGCGCGAGGAGGACGTCGCGCTCATCACCCGCGCGGCCGGTCAGGCGAACCCGAAGGACCTGTCCGACGTGCCGATGACGACGGCGATCCCGGCGTTCATCATCTCCGAGCTGCGGAGCGCGTTCATCATCGGGTTCGTCATCTTCATCCCGTTCCTCGTCATCGACCTCGTGGTCTCCGCAGCGCTCATGTCGATGGGCATGATGATGCTCCCGCCGGTGATGATCTCGCTGCCGTTCAAGGTCCTGCTGTTCGTGCTCGTGGACGGCTGGGGACTCATCATCAAGTCGCTCATCGAGTCGTACCAGGTGGTGCACTGATGGACCAGCAAGCCGTCCTCGACCTCGTGCTCCAGGCGCTCCTCGTCGCCGGCAAGCTCGCCGCCCCCGTCCTCGTGACCTCGCTCGTGGTGGGCTTCGCGATCTCGCTCTTCCAGTCGGTGACCCAGATCCAGGAGGTCACGCTGTCGTTCGTCCCGAAGGCCGTCGCGGTCGCGGTCGCGCTCGTCGTCTGCGGCAACTGGATGATCTCGGAGATGATCGCGTTCACGCACGCCGCGTTCGACATGATCCCGAAGCTGCTCGGGGCAGCCTGATGGAGCTCAGCATCGATGCCGCGCGCCTCGAGGGGACCATGCTCGCGGGCGTGCGCCTCGTGGCGTTCTTCGTCATCGCACCGCCGTTCGCGTACAAGGCGTTCCCGGGCACCGTCAAGGTCGCGCTCGGCATCGCCCTCGCCATCGGGGTCGCTCCGCGGGTGACCGCCGGGTACGCGACGCTCGACACCGGAGCCTTCCTCGTCGCCCTGGTCACGCAGCTCGTGGTCGGGCTCGCCCTCGGCTTCCTCGTGTACCTCGTGTTCGCAGCCGTGCAGTCCGCGGGGTCGCTCATCGACCTGTTCGGCGGGTTCACGCTCGCGCAGGCGTTCGACCCGCAGTCGCAGGTGAACGGTGCGCAGTTCACGCGGCTGTTCCAGATGACGGCGCTCGCGCTCCTGTTCGCCTCGGGCGGCTACCAGCTCATCGTCGCCGGGCTCGTCCGGTCGTTCGACGCCGTGCCGCTCGTCGCCGCGGACGGCAGCCCGGCCGGCTTCGCACTCGGTGGCTTCGCCGGGGTGCTCGTGCACGCCCTGACGCAGATGTTCCTCGCGACGCTGCAGATCGCCGGGCCGCTCGTCGTCGTGCTCTTCCTCGCCGATGTCGGGCTCGGCCTGCTCACCCGGGTCGCCCCGGCGCTCAACGCCTTCCAGATGGGCTTCCCGATCAAGATCGGCCTCACCGTGCTGTTCGCGGGGGCGCTCGTGATGGCCCTGCCCTCCGTGGTGTCGTCGCTCACCGGCGACGCCGTCCAGGCGATCACGGGCAGGGGGTGACGGCGTGTCCGACAGTGGAGAACGGTCCGAGAAGGCCACCGACAAGCGGATGCGCGAGGTGCACCGCAAGGGGCAGCTCGGCCGGTCGCAGGACCTCGGCGCGTGGGTCGGCATCGCGGCGGCGGCGCTGATGATCCCCGCCGCGGTCGGCAACGCGGCGGCGGCGGGGGAGTCCCAGCTCGCGGCGGTGCAGACCGTCATCGCGGACCCGACGATCGGCACGATGAACCGGGTGTTCGCCGAGGCCATGGCGTCCGTCGGCACGATCATCGGCCCGATGCTCGGGGTCACCGCGGTCGCCGTGCTCGCCGCCGCCGTCGCCCAGGGCGGCGTGCACTTCCGCCGGATGGCGCCGCAGCCCGACCACTTCGACCCGGTGCAGGGCTTCAAGCGCGTCTTCGGCGTGCAGGCGTTGTGGAACGGCGTCAAGGCACTCCTGAAGACCACCGTCGTCGGGCTCGTGCTCTGGTTCGCAGTGCAGGGACTCGTGCCCGTGCTCATGACGAGTGGCTCGCTGCCACTGACCGCGGTGCTCGCGGCCGCCGGGGACGGGGTCGGCACACTGCTCCGTGCGGCGATCGCCGCGGGGCTGCTGCTCGCCGCCGTGGACGTGTTCGTGGTCGTCCGCCGGAACCGCAAGCGCACGATGATGACCAAGCGCGAGGTCAAGGACGAGAACAAGCAGTCCGACGGCGACCCGCTGATCAAGTCGCAGCGTCGTTCGCGGCAGATGGCTTTGAGCCGGAACCGCATGATCTCCGCCATCGGCGACGCGGACGTCGTGATGACCAACCCGACGCACTACGCGGTCGCGATCAAGTACGAGGCGGGCAAGTCCGCACCGCGAGTCGTCGCCAAGGGAGCGGGGCCGGTCGCCGCGGCGATCAAGGACAGGGCGCTCGAGGCCCGCGTGCCGATCGTGCAGGACGTCCCCCTCACCCGCGCCCTGCACGCCGCGTGCGAGCTCGGGCAGGAGATCCCGGTCGACCTCTACACGCCCGTCGCCCGCGTGCTGTCGTTCGTCATGCAGCTCGCGGCCCGAGGCGCGGCTGCCGGCACGCACGCCGCGCCGCGTCCGACGACCGAGGCAGAGGTCGCGACCGTGCTCGACCCGACGACGCTCACGGGCGACGTCCGGCCCCGCAAGCTCCGCACCCCGCGCCCTGCTCAGACCCCGCGCGAAGGCGCTCCCACGGAAGGGGTTCCCGCGTGAACCGCAAGGACCTGCCGAAGCTCGCCGTCCCGGTCTTCATCGTCGGCATCATCCTGCTGCTGATCCTGCCGGTGCCGTCGTTCCTGCTCGACGTGCTCATCATCTGCAACATCCTGCTGGCGCTCGTCATCCTGCTCACGACGCTGTTCGTCAAGAAGCCGCTCGACTTCTCGGTGTTCCCGTCGCTGCTGCTCGTCGCGACGCTGTTCCGCCTCGGCCTGAACGTCGCCTCGACGCGCCTCGTGCTCGGTGACGGTTTCGCGGGCGACGTCATCCAGGCGTTCGGGCACGTCGCCGTGTCCGGGTCGATCATCATCGGCGCCGTGATCTTCCTCATCCTCGTCGTGATCCAGTTCGTGGTCGTCACGAAGGGTGCCGAGCGCGTCGCCGAGGTGGGCGCCCGCTTCACGCTCGACGCGATGCCCGGCAAGCAGATGGCGATCGACGCTGACCTCAACGCGGGGCTCATCACGGACGCCGAGGCGAAGGAGCGCCGCGCAGCGGTCTCCGCGGAGGCCGACTTCTACGGCGCGATGGACGGTGCCTCGAAGTTCGTCAAGGGCGACGCCATCGCGGGCATCCTCATCATCGTCATCAACCTCGTCGGCGGCATCGCGATCGGGATGACCCAGAACGGGCTCTCGATCACCGACGCCCTCGGCAAGTACGGCATCCTGACCATCGGCGACGGCCTCGTCACGCAGATCCCCGCACTCCTCATGGCGGTCTCGACCGGCATGATCGTCACCCGCTCCGGTGCCGAGACCGAGATGGGGTCGAGCGCCGCCGCCCAGCTCGGCCAGTCGCGGAACGCCCTCACGATCGCCGGGGTCGCCGCGATCGCCATGGGCTTCATCCCCGGCATGCCGATCGTCGCCTTCCTCATCGTCGGCGGGCTCCTGCTGTTCACCGGGTGGCGCATCGGGCAGAACGCGAAGCGCGAGGCCGCGGCGGCGCCGCAGGCACAGGCGCTCGAGGCGGCGGCACCCGCCGCCGACACCCCGGAGGACCTCATCGAGCAGATGCGCGTGCACGCGCTCGAGATCCTGCTCGCCCCCGACCTCGTCGACATGGTGTCCGGCGCCTCGGACGACCTGCTCGGCCGGGTGCGGGCACTGCGCCGGAAGATCGCGGTCGACATGGGCATCGTGGTGCCCCCGGTGCGCACGCGGGACAGCATCGACCTGCCGCCGTCGACGTACGCGATCCGGATCGCCGGCGTCGAGGCCGGCCGGGGGACCGCACCGTCCCGCAGCGTCCTCGCCCTCGGCGACCAGCTCGACGGACTCCCGGGCGCCGCCACCGTCGAGCCGGTGTTCGGCCTCGCCGGCAAGTGGGTCCCCGCCGAGCTCCGGCACGCCGCCGAGATGACCGGGGCGACGGTCATCGACCGGGTGTCCGTGCTCGTCACGCACCTGCAGGCCGTGATCGGCGACAACGCCGCGCGCCTGCTCACCCGCGAGGACGTCAAGGTCCTCACCGAGGGCGTCAAGCAGGTCAACCCCGCCGCGGTCGACGAACTCGTCCCCGGCATGCTGTCGATGGCCGAGCTCCAGCGCGTCCTGCAGGGGCTCCTCGCCGAGCGCGTCCCGATCAACGACCTCGGCCGCATCTGCGTGGCACTGACCCTCCGCGCGAAGGTGTCGACCGACCCCGAGGGGCTCGTCGAGTCCGCCCGTGCGGCCCTCGGTCCCGCGCTCGTCGCCCGGCACACCGACGCCGGTGTGCTCCGCGTCATCATGATCGACCCGCTGCTCGAGCAGACGATGCTCGAGGGGCTCCGCCCCTCGGAGCAGGGCAGCCAGATCGTCCTCGACGCGCACCGCATCGAGCAGGTCCTCGGCTCGGTCCGCGACGCCGTCCGGTCGGTCGAGGACCAGGGACTCTCCGCCGTCCTCGTCTGCGCGCCGCAGCTTCGGCCCGCCGTGCACCGCATGGTCGCCGCGCAGTCGAACGGCCTGCCGGTCCTGTCGTACCAGGAGGCCACGGCCGCGGGCTCCACCATCGAGACCGTGGGGGTGGTCCGTGTCACCGACGCGGTTGCAGCGTGACGGAGCCACCCTCGAGGCGGTGCGCGACGCCGTCCGCGAGGAGTTCGGCCCCGCCGCCCGGATCGTCGCCGCCGAACGGGTGACGACGCCGGGCATCGCCGGACTGTTCCGCAGGGCCCACGTCGAGGCCACCGTCGAGGTCCCGTCGCCGGACGAGGCGCCCACCGCCGTGGTGGCGATCGCCGACGGGCCCGTGCAGCGCGCGGGCATCGCGGCGCTCCTCGCCGACGCGGAGGCCGCCGAGGCACGCATCATCGCAGCCGACGGCACCGGCGCGACCCGCGCCGACGCGTTCGCGTCGGTCCTCGACGGGTTCGTCGCGGACGGCATCGCACCGGCGTCCGCACCGGTGGTCCGCAGCCTGCCCGACCAGGGCGGGTCGCGCCTCCAGGCCGTCACCGACACCCTGCCTGGAGGCGCGGCGCGCCTCCTCGACGACCCGGCGGTCCTCGACGAGGTCGTCCCCACCGTCGCCGTCGCGTCGCCGGTGCGCCCGGTCGTGCCGTCGGTCCGCTCCGCGGACGGCGACCTCGTCCTGCTCGTCGGCCGTGCGGGCGACGTCGACGCGGTCGCCGGGCTGTTCGCCACCCGGCACGCGCTGCGGCCGACCGCGGCCGCGGACCGGCGCTCCGGGATCCTCGCGCGGGCCGACGGCGTCCGCGACGGCGCGACGGTGCTCGCGGTCGCCGCGTGGGACGACGCGGCGACGATCGAGGCACTCGGTGCCGACCAGGTCTGGCTCGTCGTCGACGCGGGACGGAAGACGGAGGACGCCGCTGCGATGCTCCGGGCGGTGGCGGCGCGTGCGACCGTCGCGGGCGTGGTCGCGATCGGTTCCGCGGAGACCGCCACGCCGGAGTCGGTGCACCTGCTGGGAGTGCCGGTCCTGTCGCTAGGCTGACGGGGTGCTGGTACTCACGCGGAAGGTCGGCGAGCGGATCCTCGTCGGTGACGACATCGTCATCACGGTGCTCGACGGCCGTGGCGACGGGGTGCGCATCGGCATCGACGCCCCGCGCGGTGTGAAGATCCAGCGCGAGGAGGTCGTCCGGGCGGTCATCGAGGCGAACGCCGAAGCCGCCGCCGCCGCGGGTGCTGCCGACGACGACGCCGAGGCCCGGCTCCGCCGTGCGCTGGGCGACCAGGGTGGTCCGTCCGCCGGGTCCTGACCGTCCGCCGCTCTTCCTAGAGGAGGACGACCGCTGCGGCGAGACCCGCCCAGCAGGTGCTCGTCAGGGTGCCGACGATGAAGCGTTCGCGCGCCGCGGGGGAGTCGAGCTCGGAGAACCGGCCGAGGCCCTTGACCGCGATCACCGCGGCGACGATCTCGAGGTGGCCCACGAGGGCGGCGCCGACGATGGCGAAGCGCTCGAGGAACCCGATGACCGCGCCGCCGCGGAGGACCTCCGAGGGCGGCGGGACCGTGGCGTTCCCCAGCGGTTCGTCCGTCGTGCTCACGAGGATGCCGCCGTGCGTGCCCCGGCGGACGTCGCCGCGGCGCAGGTCGCTCCGCATCGCGACGCCGAGGACGGCCCCGGTGACGGCGCTGCCGGCGAGGATGCCGAGGAGGCAGACCGCTGCGGCCAGGACGGTGCCGACCACGGGGTCCGGGGCGGTCGCTGCGAGGCCGACCACGGCGGTGCCGGTGCCGGTGCCGGTTCCTGTGCTCGTGCCGGTGCCGATGGTCCCGGTCGCGAGGCGGATCGTGAGGAGGGCCAGGAGCACGACCACCGGCGGTGCGGCCCGGACGACCGGGGGCAGGGGACGGACGGTGCTCCAGACGGCGGCGGCGAGCACGACGACGGAGGCGGTGGTCCAGAGTGCGGCGGTCACGGTGTGGGCTCCTCGTCGGTGGATCGGTCGGCCGACTCCAGCAGGGCGGCCAGCGCGGCGCGCACCGGGGCGTCGCTCCGGAGCTCGGCCGACGCGTACCGCTTCGCGACCGCCTGCGGTGTGATGTCGAGGCGGGCCGCGGCCTCGGTCCGGGACAGGCCGGCGTCGAGCAGGTCGGCCAGTTCCCACCCTTCGGCGGAGCGGCGGCCGAGGGCGCGGACGGTCTGTGCGACGAGCGGCTCCACCTCGGACGTGTCGCGCGAGGCACCCGGTGCCACCTCGAGCGCGAAGCGCTCCGGCGTGGACTTCGCACGCTCGACGGCCGCCCGCGCCGCGTAGAACGCCGGGCCGGTGGCTGCACGGGTGGACGTCGGCAGGGGTGACTCGACGGCTCCGACGCCGACACCGATGCTCCAGCCACCCTGCCGCGTCAGCGCTCGGACGACGTCGACCGCCGCGCCCCCGGAGGACACGAGCACCTGGAACTCGTCGCCCGCGGTGCGTTCCGGCGGCAGCACCGCGGCGCCTCCGAGGACGTCGGACACTCGCCGCAGTGCCGCCTCGACCCGGTCTGATCCCGCTCGGCTGTCGATCTGGTCCGCCGTGATGACGATCATGATCCCTCCCGGCGTCAACCCTACAAGGTTGACAAACGCACAATCAACCCCACAAGGTTGATCGCCTGGGACAGATCACGGGCGCGGCTTCTTCTCCTGCTCGGGCAGGCGCCCCGCGGCGGCCTCGGCGGCGAACCAGGCGCGCGCCTCGTCCTGTCGCTCCCGCTCGGCACCGAGCGCGATCGGTGCCCGCACGTGTCCGGGCTCGTACCCGAACGTCTCGAGCAGCTGCGGCACGACCGGGCGGACCCGGGCGACCAGTCGGTCGATGTACGCGGACACGGCCCGGGCGCGCTGAGCGGTCAGACGCCCGTGCACGAGGTACCAGCCGAGGTGCTGCTCGAGCAGGCCGAGGGCGAACATGTCGCGGAGCCAGACGAGCACCCGCCGGGTGTCACCCTCGGGGACCTCGTCGAGGGCCTCGGTGAAAGCGTCCCACTGCATGAGCTCGGCGTGCGCCTTCGACGCCTCGATGAGTTCGTGCTGCGAGCGGTTCAGGAGCAGCGCCGCGCGGTCCCGGTCCTTCCCCGCGCCGGCGAGCCGTATGCCGATCTCGGTCACCATCGTGTCGACGCGGCCGGCGAGGAGTTCGCGCTGGGTCGTCGGGTCCTGGAGGTCCGTCACGCTCGCGGCGAGGGAGCCGCGGTCGGCGAGGGTCTGCTCGAGCCGCCGGATCCCCATGGCGTCGGCGAGCTTCGACGCTGCCGTACCCGCGACGAAGCGCGCGGTCGCCGCCGCGTCCTTCGGTGCCCGCGCGCGGAACTCGGTGAGCAGCCGCTTGCCGACGAGCTGGAGCAGGACGGTGTTGTCGCCCTCGAACGTCACGTAGACGTCGAGGTCGGCGCGGAGGCCGGTGAGGCGGTTCTCCGCGAGGAACCCGGCACCGCCGCAGGCCTCGCGGCACTCCTGGAGCGTGTCGAGCGCCGACCACGTCGACATCGCCTTGAACGCGGCTGCCTGCGTCTCGAGGTCCTCGCGGCGCTGCGGCGTGTCCTCACGTCCGCTGAACACGTCGTCGAAGGTCCGGAGCAGCTTCTCGTGCGCGAACGACTGCGCGAACACGGTCGCGAGCCGCGGGATCAGCCGGCGCTGGTGCCGGCCGTAGTCGAGCAGGACGCCCTCGGTGCCGTCGCCGGTGGGGAACTGCCGTCGCTCCATCGCGTAGGTCAGGGCGATCTGCAGACCGATCTTCTGCGCCACGACCGCCGCACCGTCGAGCGAGACCCGGCCCTGCACGAGCGTGCCGAGCATCGTGAAGAACCGACGGCCGGGCGACGCGATGGGGGAGCTGTAGGTGCCGTCCTCGGCGACGTCGCCGTAGCGGTTCAGGAGGTTCGTCCGGGGCACGCGCACGTGGTCGAAGTGCAGTCGACCGTTGTCGATGCCGTTCAGGCCGCCCTTGTAGCCGTCGTCCTCCCCGCCGACGCCGGGCAGGAACGTGCCCTCGTCGTCGCGGATCGGGACGTAGAACGCGTGGACGCCGTGGTCGACGCCCTGCGTCACCAGTTTCGCGAACACCACGGCGGCCTTGCCGTGCAGGGCGGCGTTGCCGATGTAGTCCTTCCACGCACCGCGGAAGGGCGTGTGGATGACGAACTCCTGCGTGTCCGGGTCGTACGTGGCGCTCGTGGCGATGCTCTGCACGTCCGACCCGTGCCCGGTCTCGGTCATGGCGAAGCACCCCGGGACCTCGAACGAGACGATGCCGGGGAGGAACTCGCGGTGGTTCCGCTCGGTGCCGAGGTGGTGCACGGCGGAACCGAAGAGGCCCCACTGCACGCCCGCCTTGATCTGCATCGACGGGTCGGCCGTCGTGAGCTCCTCGAACGCCGCGAGGTTCCCGCCGTGGTTGTCCTGGCCGCCGAACTCCGGCGGGTACGGCCGCTGGATCGCACCGGCCTCGACGAGGATGCGCAGTTGGTCGAGCGTGCGCGACCGGGCGTCGGCGTAGGGCATGCCCTCGATCTTGTGCATCGCCGGGTCGAGCGCGAGGCGACGGGAGATCCGCCGGTCCTCGGCCCACCGGCCGAGCAGGAGTTCGGCGACCAGGTCCACGTCGATGTGCACGTCGGCAGCGGTGGACCCGACGGGGGTGCCCGCGGCGGGGTCACCGGCGGCGTCGGCCTTCGGGGTGCTGGCCTTCGGGGTGCTGGTGCTGTGCACGGGCGCGGTGTCGACCATGGTCGGGAGTCCTCCTGAACTGCGGTGTCCGGTGTTGCAGAACCCACGCTATGCATTCCGCCTGCTCGTGACGTGAACGCCGTGCAGGCAGGACAAACCACGGTCGGGGCAGGCCGCTCGTCCTCGTGGGAACCCTCCAACCGGACACCGCACAGTTTTGTGAGCACCCGTCGACGATTGTGCCGCCGCGCCTCGTCCGGGGCAGACTGTGCGGCATGTCAGGTACCACCGCTCCGGGTCACGAGCCCAGCACGAAGCGCACGTTCTTCGGACAGCCGTTCGAACTGTCCACGCCGTTCGCGGTCGAGCTGTGGGAGCGGTTCTCGTTCTACGGCATGCAGGGCATCGTCCTGATCTACATGTACTACTCGCTGACGCAGGGCGGGTTGGGCATCGACAAGGGCATCGCGAGCGGGATCATGGGCGCCTACGGCGGCGCGGTGTACCTGTTCACGATCATCGGCGCCTGGGTCGCCGACCGGCTCGTCGGCGCGGACCGGACGCTGTTCGGCAGTGCCGTCGTCGTCATGCTCGGCCACATCGCGCTCGCCGTCCTGCCGGGCGTCACCGGCGTCGGCGTCGGACTGGTCCTCATCGCCCTCGGCTCGGGCGGGCTGAAGGCGACCGCCACCACGATCGTCGGCGGTCTCTACACGAAGGACGACCCGCGCCGTGACGCGGGCTTCTCGCTGTACTACCTCGGCGTGAACCTGGGCGCGTTCTTCGGCCCGCTCCTGACCGGGCTGCTGCAGAGCACGCTCGGGTTCCACTTCGGCTTCGGCCTCGCCGCCGTCGGCATGGCCGCGGGTCTCGTGCAGTACGCCATCCGTCGCCGCCACCTGCCCGAGGTCGTCCGGCAGGTCACCAACCCGGTCGACCGTCGACGCCTGCCGCTCGTGGCCGTCCTGGTCGTGGTGGCGCTCGTGGTGATCGTCGCCGCGGTCCTCACCGGGCTCCTCAACGTCGGCAACCTCCCGACCGTGGTCGTCGCGATCGTGGTCCTCGCCACCATCGGGTACTTCGTCGTGATCCTCGGCAGCGGCATCAGCGCCGAGGAACGCTCGCGCGTGTTCGCGTTCATCCCGCTCTTCATCGCGAGCGCCGTGTTCTGGTCGCTCTACCAGCAGCAGTTCACGGTCGTCACGGTCTACGCGGACCAGCGGCTCGACCGCTCGCTGTTCGGGTGGGAGATGCCGGTGTCGTGGGTCCAGTCGATCAACCCGGTGTTCATCATCGTGCTCTCCGGCGTGTTCGCCGCGATCTGGACGAAGCTCGGCGACCGTCAGCCCTCGACCCCGACGAAGTTCGCCCTCGGCACGGGCATCATGGGCGTCGCGTTCCTGCTCTTCCTGCCGTTCGTGCGCTCCGGCGAGAACGGCACGCCGCTGCTCGCACTCGTCGGCATCCTGCTCGTCTTCACCATCGCCGAGCTGCTCCTGTCGCCCGTCGGGCAGTCCGTCGCGACGAAGCTCGCACCCGCGAAGTTCCAGACGCAGATGGTGGCGCTGTTCTTCCTGTCGGTGTCGCTCGGCACCGCGGCCACCGGCGTGCTCTCGCGCTACTACGACCCGGCGAACGAGGCGCCGTACTTCACCGTGCTCGGCCTCGCGGCGGTCGTGGTCGGCGTCCTGCTGCTCGTGTTCGCGAAGCCGGTCCTCCGCCTGATGCGCGGCGTCCGCTGACCAGCGCGCCCGGCCACGGCGGGCGGTCGCACCGGGTAGGCTGGTGTCGCCAGATCGCCCCCCGGAACCAAGGAGTCAGGACATGCTCGAAGTCATCGCAGGCGTCATCATCGGGATCTGCGTGCTCGGCGGCGTCGGGCTCTGCATGGCCACGGCGGCCATGATGAAGAGCGGCTCCGAGGAGTACTAGGCCCGCTCGCCGGCCCCGGTGGCCGCTGCCGGCTCGACCGGCACCAGTTGACGACTCAGGACGGTCGCGCGCTCGAAGGGGCCGCGGCCGTCCGTCGTGTACGCGGGCTCGTCGAACGCGACGGTCCACGTCCGCTGCGTCCCACTGAGTTGGCTCCCACCCGGTGCGACGATGACGCCGATCGGTTCGTCGGCCCAGTGCTCGCCGCCCTGCTGGCCCGGGTCGACCACCTGGACGAGCGCCCCGATCCCGAGGCCGGGGCGGTCGTCGGGGCGAGGACTGGGGGAGCGGCGTCCGAGCACCCGCCCACCGTACTGTCCGTCGCCTGCCGGAGGTTGTTTCGGCGACGGCGGTCACGACTCCCCGCGTGCGACGTGCTGGCCGGTCACGATGCGTCGTTCGGGCTCGGCCGGGCCGACCGTTCGTGACCCCTGGCCGGATGTCGGCGGGGTGTCGCGACCATTCGCGCCCCGTGTCGCGGCGCCCGCAGGCTACGCGGACTCGGCGCCGGGCGCGACCCGCGCGATCTCGGTGATGGACGAGTGGCCCGTGTCGGGGTGCTTCCGCATGGAGAGCAGCCGCTCCATGGACGGTTCGAGCGCCGTCACCTTGTCGAGCGGCGCGCTCACCACGAGCTGGAAGCCGAGCCGGAGCCACGCCGTCACCGCACGCCCGGCGAACTCCGAGTCCGCCTTGATGAACGCCTCGTCGAGGAACACCGGCGCGAACCGGGGCCGCGGCCGTGTCTCGTCACCGAGCTGGTACCGGAGCGCGGCGCCGACGATGAACGCCACGAGCTCCTGCGTCTCGCCGCCGGACTTGTCGCCGAGCGACGAGTACACGCCGAGGTCGTTCCCGTCGACGTCGTACCGGACCGCGGTGATCTCCATGTGCCGCCGGACGTCGAGCACGGCGTCCCGGGCGGTGGTGCGGCCACGTGGTGCGGCGGAGTCCGGCCGGATGATCGCCATGAACCGGCGGAGGCGACGGAACCGGGTCTCGAGCACGTCGTCGGTCAGCTCGGTGTCCACCGAGGCCGACAGCGCGCGGAGCTCCTTGCGGAACGACGCGACCTCTTCGCGGGTGACGCGGCGGATGACGATCTTCAGCCGGTCCCGGTTCGCGCCGAACGGCAGCTCGCGGAGGATCTCGTTGACCGGCTCCAGGCGCTCCTCGATCTCGACGACGGCCCGGTCGAAGGCTCCTGCGAGCGGCACGAGGTCCTCGCCGCTCCACTGCGAGAGTCGGCGGCGCCACTCGGTCCGACGGGCGTGGAGGCCGGTTGCGAGGATCTGCTCGAGGATCGCGTGGTAGTCCTCGTAGGAGGCGACCCCGGTGCCGAGGTTCGGGTCCGGCCAGGCGTCCTGGTACCGCTGGAACGTCAGGGTCAGGGCGTTCGAGGCCGAAGCGGCACCGTCGAGCGCCTGCGACAGCCGCTCGTCGAGCCGTCGTCGCAGCCGACGGGTGGCGTCGTCGAAGCCGTCGATGCCGTCGGGAGCACCGACCTCCTCGAACGTCTCGGACAGCAGCTGCGCCTGTTCGTCGTCCGGCAGCGAGTCCGGGGCGTCGTCGAAGCGTGCGAGGATCTCGGCGGCGGCGTCCTGCCCGTCGACGAGGACGCCGTGACGCTCCTCGAGTCGCGAGACCGACAAGCGCGCCGCGGACCGGCGGTCGGAGGCCTCGTCGAGGGCGGCCCGGAGCCGAGCGACCGTCGCCCGGAGCGTCCGGAGACCGTCGTCGGCGGCGAGCAGCGCCTGGCGTTCGGCGTCGAGCTGCGCGAGCGACTCGTCCAGACCCGCGACGTCGATGCCGTCCCAGCTCGCGTCGACCACGTGCTGGTGCGCGGTGCGGAGGGCGTCGAGCGCGGCGATGTCCTGCGCGACGTCGGTGCGCCGGGCCTCGAGCGTCGCGAGGTCCTCGGCGATGGAGGCGAGCTCCTGCTCGACCGCGGTGACCCTGGCCTCGTTCGTGAACCCGATGACGTTCGCCTGGCGCCGGTCGCCGTGTGCGCCACGTCGACCGTCGCGGAGCTGCCCGGACCGCGTCACGCGACGGCCCCCGCCGCCGAGGTCGCCCGCGTCCTCGACGCAGCGGGCGTCGGTGCGGTCCGACTCGATGCGTTCGCGCACCCAGGTGCTGAACGGGGACGGCTTGATCGCGAGCTTGCCGGACACCATCGACGGGTCGCCGTCGAGGTCGATGTGCGGCCCGGTGGGGACGCCCTCGAACTGGACCCGCACGGGCAGCCGGAGGGAGTCGATGGCCTCGCTGAAGGCCGCGAGGTGGTCCTGGTCGACCAGGAGCGTGCGGGCGACGGGCGCGAGCACGGACTCGATCGCCGTCCGCCAGGCTTCCTCGCCCGGGAGCACGTCGAGGAGTTCCGCCACGAAGGGCAGGTCGGCGGGGTCGGTGCCAGCGGCGCGGGCCATCGCGACCCGGGCCTCGTGCATCGGCAGCGGCATGGCGCCCTGGCGGTGCTCGAGCGACTGCCGTTCCTGGCGCAGGGTGCGTTCGCGGTCGAGGAGCGGGTACTCCTCGCGGGTCAGGGCGTCGCGGCGCTGGTCGAGTTCCTGCCGAGCGGTGGCGTACGTCCCGAGGAAGTCGTGCGACGCCCGCTGCGCCGCGGAGAACCCGGTCTCGGAGTCGACCGTGGTCTCGAGGACGGCGGTGCGCTCCTCGAACACGGCGCGGGACCGGGCCGCTGCGTCACGCTCGCGCGTGCGGCGGTCGATGCGGTCCTCGAGCTGCGCGAGCGCGTTGCCGCCCTGGTCGCGGAGCCGGGCCTCGGCGTCCCGGAGCTCGATCTCGACGGCCGCGTGCCGAGCGGACGCGGCGGCGACCTCCGCGCGTGCGGCCGTGCGCTCGCGGGTGTTCCGGGCGACCTCGTCGTCGAGGAGCGCGCGCTTCCGGGAGGCCGTCCAGTGTGCGAACGGGGAGACCTCGGCGCCGGTGGCGATGCCGTCGAGCGCCGCGGCAGCCGCCTTCGACCGGGCGATCTCGGCGTGGAGGTCGACGATGGGCGAGAGGATGCGGACCTTGCGCTCCTCGGTGTCCATCGCCTCGTACGCCTCGTCGAGGGCCGAGAAGTGCGCGAGGGCACGGTCGGCCGCCTCGTAGGTGGCGGGCGTCTCGAGGACGAGCGACTTGTAGAGGGCGTCGACCGTCGGGAGGTGCTGACCGGCCTGGATGCGGGCGAGCAGGCGCATCGCCCGGTTGCCGCCGCCGGAGTCACCGATGCCGAGCCGGGTCTGCAGGGTGTACGCGAGCTCCTGGTAGGTGTCGCGGATCACGAGCCCGGGCACGCGGCCGGTCAGCTCGAGGTGGTGGAAGCGCGAGGGCACGAACTCCTCGAGCCGGCGCAGGTCGAACGTGTCGTCGACCGTCGCCATCGTCATCTGGATGTCGCCGACGCCGCGCGCCCGCTTCGGCACGATGTACGCGCGCAGCACGGTGAAGCGACGCTCGTCGTCGTTCCGGAAGGTCACCGCGACGGCACCCCACGTCGTCTGGTCGTCGCCGCGCAGGTTGACGTCGCGGAGCGCGCCGGTCTCCGGGTCGCGCTGGGTGTCGACCTTGCCGCGGAGGTACGTGAGCAGGTTCCGCTGGTCCGCGCCGCGTGCCCGACCGGTCGTGGTGTCGTTGGACGCACCGTTGAAGGGCACGTCGGACGGCATCATCACCGCGAGGTACGCGTCCATCAGCGTCGACTTGCCGGTACCGGACGCGCCCGAGATGAGGGTCGCGGTACCGGACAGCTCCACCTGGCGGTGGCCGTGGAAGCCGCCCCAGTTCACGACCTGCATCGACTCGGCACGCCACTGCGCCACCGTGTCGAAGAGGGCGGGCATCGCGTACTCCTCGTACGCGGTCGTGCCGGTCGCGGTGTCGGTCATGCTGCCGGCTCGCCTTCGTCGTCGGTGTCGGTCGGCTCGGCCTGGAGGCCCGGCTCGGCTCCGGCGGTCGCCTCGCCGTCTCCGCTGGTCGCGGTGCGGAGCCAGGTGTCGAGCTCGAGCAGCCGTTCGAGGGGCAGGAGCACCTCGACGACGCTCGCCACGCGGAAGCGGTCCGGGTCGGTGGTGCGGAGCAGGATCCGGGCGCGGACCAGCCGCTCCACGGCGCTCGCGACGCGGGCCTCGTCGCGCGTGCGGTCGGTGGAGCCCGCTGGGAGGAAGCCGGCCACGTGCCCGAGGATCTCCGAACGGTCGACGACGACCTGGTCGGGGCCGGGGCGGGTGTCGGCGCGGAGGCGCATGCGCAGGTAGACGAGGACGATCGTCTCCTCGCGCGTGTACGGGACGTCGCGGAGCAGGGTCGGGAAGGCCCGGCGCTGGCTCTCCGAGCGGGCCTGGCGCTTCCAGGCGACCTCGCGGTCCCGGTCGACGTGGAGCTCGAGGAAGAGGTCGTTGAGGCGCGACCGGAGCTGCCCCTCGGCGTCGAGGACCGCTCGCCACTCGTCGGCGTGCGTCCGGGCGCTCACGTAGGTGTGCCGGAGCAGCGCGACCAGCGCGCGTCGCTGCGGCTCGTCGAGACGACCCTCGTCGCCCTCGAAGAGGGCGAAGCTCGTCTCGTCGCGGTCCTCGTCCTGCGGGACCGTGTCGAGGCCCTCGAACCCGGCCGTGTCGTCGACCGGTGCCGGCGTGGTGTCGCTCACCGTGCCTCCTGTGCGTGTGGTGCTGTGGGTGCTGGGTCGTGCGCTGCGTCCTGCTCGGCCGTGGCGTCGCCGTCGGCGAGGGCGGCGGTCGGCATGTGGAAGGTGACCGCGCTGCCGTCGGGCCGGACCGTGTGGTGGGCGACCACGTGCCGGGCCTCCTCGAAGTCCGGTCGGCCCGTGAGCAGGTGTGCGAGGCCGAAGAGCTCGACGGGTCGGCGGTGCTCGTCGGGCAGGCCGTGGAAGGCGGCGGCGCTGGTCGTGTCGACCGCGGACCGGAGTGCGTCGCGCAGCTCGGCGAGGAGCGGGCCGCCGTGGCGCCGGAGCGTGTCGACGTCGAGGTCGTCGAAGACGTCGTCGTCGGGCTCCTCGATCGGTGGCGGCACCGACTCGTTGTCCGGGTCGTAGAAGCGTTCGCGGAGGGTCTCGACCTCGGCCGGCTCCGGCAGGAGGCCGAGCGGGACGCGGTCCCGTGCCGATCCCCGCTCGATCCAGGCCGCGAGCCCGCGGTTGACCGAACGGAGGACCGCGTCGAGCTCGCGGTCGCGGACGACGTCGTGCGCGACGATCTGGTCGCGGAGGGTCGCGGTGAGCTGTCGTCGACGGGCGAGGACGTCCTCGATGCCCTGCCGCAGGATGCTGACCGTGTTCCGGAACGCGCGGCGCTCACCCGGCTCGAGTGTCGAGGCGAACGGGTGCGTGAGGATCGTGCCGATGTCGTCACGGAGTCGGAGCAGGAGCGCGTCGTCGCGGAGGAGCTCGAACGCACCCTCGAACGCGCGGCCCTCCGGCGTCGACTGCATGAGGTTGTCGGTGCGGGCGAGGTAGTCGTCGAGGATCTCGCCGATCGGGCGGACCTCGCTGCGGAAGTCCTCGACGATCGAGCGGTGCATCGTCGCCACCGCTTCCTCGACCCGCTTGAAGTCGCTCGGCAGCTGGCGGATGAGGTCGGAGATGTTCGTGTACCCGTCGCGCATCCGGTCGTCGTCGACGGTCTCGACCGTGTCACCGCTCGCCAACCGGTCCCGCTCCGCCTGGAGCTCGGCGATCTGTGCGTCGAGGCGGCGGATCTGCACGTCGGGGTCGGGTTCGGCGCGTGCCGCCCAGCGGTGCACGGCGTCGACGATCATCGCGAGGCGGCTCTCGCTGATGAGGGCCCGGTCCGCGCTCAGGGCGTCCACGAGGCTCAGCGCCTCGAGGGCGTGGCTCGTCAGGGAGTACTGCTCGTCGCCGTCGGGGGAGTTCGACCGCACGAGCCACTGTGCGGCGACCCACTCGCGACAGAGCGCCCGGCCGTTCGGTCGTGTCTCCTCGACGTCGCCGCCCTGCTCGCTCGCGGGCACCCGGGCGCCCATCGCCTGGAGCCGGGCGACGTGCTCCTCGACCTGGAGGTGCATCCGGTCGGCGGGGACGTACTGGACGTCGCGGTCGAACACCGCGCGGAACACGGCCACGACCGCGGCGCTGGTCGGACGCGAGAGGAGCCGGAGGGTCGGACGGTCGAGGACGGCGCGGACGCGGGCGAACTCGAGGTCGACGTCGGTCATGTGCCCCTGTGGATCGTTCTGCTGGTGTCGGATTGCTGGAGTCGGCGTGCGTCGTCTGCTTGCCGGAACGACGAGAGCCCGACGCGTGCTGCGTCGGGCTCTCGGTCGTGTCGTCAAGCGACACAGCGGGTGGGCGATACCAGACTCGAACTGATGACCTCTTCGGTGTGAACGAAGCGCGCTACCAACTGCGCCAATCGCCCGCTGCACTTGTCGTGCCAGTCGATAGTAGCGGATGCGCGAGCCGGTGCCGAACACGACGTGCCGCCCGGGTGTGGCGCGGCGCTTCGATGCCCGTGCATCCGCGTGAACACGGGGGACACGCCCGGTGAACCGGAAGGATTTTGGCGGATGCGCCAGGGTTCGTATAGAGTTTACGACGTCGCCGAGACGGCAGGCCAGCACGAAGGGCCAGCCGAGCAGCGACATGCGGATGTGGCGCAGTGGTAGCGCATCACCTTGCCAAGGTGAGGGTCGCGAGTTCGAATCTCGTCATCCGCTCGAGTGTCTCGACCTCCGGGTCGCGACGACTCACCAGAGGGTATCCCACCGTTCGGGTACTCACGGAGACGTGAACCTCGATGGTGGGGTGGCCGAGAGGCTAGGCAGCGGCCTGCAAAGCCGTCCACGCGGGTTCGAATCCCGTCCCCACCTCCAGCTCCACACTCCTCTGGGCGATTGGCGCAGCGGTAGCGCGCTTCCCTGACACGGAAGAGGTCACTGGTTCGATCCCAGTATCGCCCACAAGACGAAAACCCCCGGGGATCCGGGGGTTTTCCTGTTTCTACCGGCACTGTCCGGCGCTCGGATCAGGTGCAGTGGCACGCTTCTGGCACGATCAGCGAACGCTTCCGCCGCCCAGCGTCTCGCCCGATGCCGAGGAGGCGACGCTGCTCACACTGCACGGGACGCCGACGGTTCTCGCCGGGACGATTGCATGCGCCGCGGGGAGCCCAGCTCGTCGCACTCCGGGAACACCTCGTGGAACCGGTCGATGTCGTGGACCTCCACCTGCCGGGGGACGTTCGTACCGGACGCCCGGATCTCCTGCAACGACATCAGCTCACTCACCGTCGGATCCCGCATCCTCTGGCAACATGACGACCGTGGACCCGTACGACCCTCCCGCTGCGGAGAGCCTCGACGTCGTCGCCGATGGCTGGGCCCGCGAGCTCCTGCGGGGCGTCGGAGACGATGTCCCACCGCACCTGGACGAGTTCGATGTCGGGTACCAGGCGGTGGACACCTGGCACGGCGGGAACCCGGACCCGGCGCTCGCAGTCATCCGGCAGGCACTCCTCGATGTCGGAGCCATCACCCGACTCCGGTCCTCAGCCATCGGCGCGCTCGAACGGAGGAGCGCCCGCTGGGCCGTGCAGCGCGGCAGGGAGCTCCCGAAGCCGCTGTCGGAGAACCGCATCTGGGAGGTGACGGACGTGGACCGTTTCGAGGAGACGATGGGCCGGTTCAACCGGTACTTCCGCCCGCTGCCCGCCGACGTCCGCGACCGCATCATCTCTTGGGCGTCCCGGCCGGAGACGAACGCTGGAGCACCTGAACGAGGTTGGCTCCTCGACGACACGATCGACCGGCTTCGACACATCGCGGGGAGCGAGGAGGTCAGCACCGAGACGCGTGCCCGATTCCTTCGCTGGTACAACGCCACCTACAAGGGCATGTACGACGACTTCGCCGGGCAGCTGTGGAGGTGGCTCAACGCTGAAGGGGCGCTGCGGAAACCGACGCCCGCGGAACGCACTCGACTCGGACTCATCCCCGCCGGCACCCGCGTGTGGGACCGGGACCGACTCTCCGCCGCGCTCCCGGAGGTGACCCTCGAGCGGTGACGCCCCTTGCTCACTCCGAAGGCCTTGCGTAGAGCGGCCCGGCGTAGGAAGTGGCAGCACGATCGTCGTGACATGGCACCGGCCTCGATCGACGGTCCCTCGAGACCTGGCCCGGCGGAGACCTGGATTCGCATCTCCGGATGCCGCGCTGACGCCGGAGGATCGGGATCAGCCGCGCACGCTCCGGACCGTGCTGACGCGGAGGCCGTCGAAGGTGCTCGTGAAGCCGGTGCCACCGAGCGAGATCAGCCCGATGCGTGGGTGCGCGCCGAGATCAGCCGTCCAGGTGCCGCCCCGGACGAAGTGCCGGCCGTCGTCGCTCGTGGACGCCGTGTACTGGTCGAGCCCGTCGACGAGACGGTGCACGATCCGCAGCGTGGTGCGGTCTCCCACCGGCCCGACGACCATGTTCCCGTAGTTCGGTGCTCCCGCCGGCTGCGGCGACACCTCCTTGCCGAACTCCGTCTGCCGGGTGTCGAAGATCGAGTTGGAGGTCAGACGGACGTAGTTGCCGTCGTCGCCGTACACGATGAGTCCGCCCTGGACGTAGTTCACACCGTCGCCGGTGGCCGGGGTGTCCAGCGCGACCGTCGTCTCGACGACGTAGTCGCCGCGCGGTGCGGGTTCGGCGAGCACGGAAGCCAGTGGCGTCGCCGGTGGGTGGATGTCCGCGTCCTGGGTCTGCCAGCGGAGGGCGCCGCCGCTGACCGTCCACGTCGACGGATCGGGTTCACGGATCCAGCTGAGCGATGCCGGCAGCGTCGACCCGTCGAACGAGGTCGAGGCAGAGCGGAGCAGTCGCCCGGGGACGTCGACCGGGGTCCTGGTCGGACGGTACGTCGGGCGTTCGCCGGGCTGGGCGACGGGTCCGGGCTGCACCGAGTCGGACGGACCTGCTCCGCCCCGGACGACGGGCCAGCCACCGACCCAGTCGAGCGGGTCGATGAGCACCGGGCGCTTCGTGTAGGTGCCCTGACCGGCGTAGTACGGGTCGTCACGGTCGACCGCGTGGTACACGATCCAGTCCTCACCGGCGAGGTCCGTCACGACCGTGTTGTGCCCGGTCCCGACCCAGCGGTTGCCGTTCTGCGCGAGCATCGGGGTACCGCCCACGCGGGTCGCCGTGATCGCCACGCCGTTCCGGTCGGTGAAGGGCCCGAGCGGGCTGCGGGAGCGCGCGACGAAGACGCCGTACCCGGTGAGCGCGCCGTTGCAGCAGTTCGTCGCGGACCCCATGAAGTACCACCAGCCGTCGTGGCGCATGAGGTAGGTGCCCTCGTACCGGTTGTCGATGGCGATCCGGCGCTCGCTGGACGGCACCGAACGCAGCCCGTCCGGAGTCAGGCGTCGGACGTTCACCCCGCCGAAGTAGCTGCCGAAGTACAGGTAGGTGGCGCCGTGGTCGGTGATGACCTCGGGGTCGAACTCCCAGCGCTGTCCGGAACCGTTCGGTGCGGCCTGCGGTGCGACGACGGGGCCGCCCGAGTCCTTCCAGGGACCGGTCGGGCTCGCGCTCGTCGCCACACCGACGGCCGATCCGCCACCGGTCGGCGAGGTCGCCGTCGGGGTGTCCGACGCGGCGTAGTACAGGTACCAGCGCCCGTTCCGGTGCACGACGTCGGGGGCCCAGATGCCGTTCGCCTCGCCGACCCAGGCCGGCTTGGCCGTGAAGGCGTCGCCGACGTACGCCCAGTGCGTGAGGTCCGTCGAACGGTAGGTGGGGACGACGTGCTGGACCAGCGACCCTTCGGGGTCCTCCTCGGTCGCGGTGAGGGCGTCACTCGTGCAGTAGAGGTACCAGTCGCGGTCCCGCCCGACCCCGTGCACGACGGTCGGGTCCGCACAGCTCGCGGCCGTCTGCCCGTCCGGCAGCGACAGCGTCATGGGGTTCTGGTGGGTCGGCGCGGCCTGGCCGCGTGCGGACGTGACACCGGCGGCCAGCGCGGGTGGCGCCTCGGCGCCGGCCTGGAGGAACGTGGTCGCGAGTGCCGCGACCGTCGCGATCGTGAGGACCGCCTGCAGGGATCGGCGCACGGTGTGACCTGCTCTCGTCGTCGAGGAGCGTGCTGACGACGGTGAGACTACGCCGCTCACGGCTACCCCGCGATGGCGGGGTTCCCGGACGGCGGTGGCACACGGCAGGATCGTCACGTGCACCCGCTCCGTCGTCACTCCGTCAGCGCGCTCGTCATCGGCGTCGTGGGAGCGTCGGTGCTCGTCGGCTGCTCCGGCGGCGACCACAGAGAGGCCCTCTCGGAGGACTCCGCCCAGTGGATGAGCCTGGCCTCCGCGCAGCTCGGCGTGGACGGCGCGGCGAACCACGGGGGAGGGGGTGGGGGACTGATCGCCGAGGACGGCGGCAGGACGGCCCGCGCACTCGTGTCGCTCGAGTACGACCTCCACGGCCCGTACGACGTGCTGGCGGTCCGCCGGTCGAAGGAGACGGTGCACCTGCGCATCACCGAACTCACCGTCGACGATGACGGACCGAGTGCACTCCTCGGGCAGGCCGACATCACCTGCGGGACCTCGAGCCGGATCCCGATCGACGTCCCGGCGGGCAGCGACGGGATCACCCTCGACGCCTCGACGACGGACCGCTCAGGGCGGTCGTTGTTCGACGCCCTCGACGTCACCCGGGGAGCGGGACGGTGAGCGCCCGCGAGGGCCGGAGACGGACCGTCCGACGGGTCGTCGCGCTCGGCATCGCGATCGCCGGTGCAGCAGCTGTCGTGGGCGGCATCGGCGCCGTCGCCGGGGCCGTCGACCCCCGCGATCAGCAGGCGGCAGCCGCGTCCCCGACCACGCCGGGACCCACGATCACGGCGGTCGGTGCCAGCAGCACCAGCTCGCCGACCCGGACGGCCGTCCGGACCAGTGTCACCGTGCGCAACACCGGGAAGGTGGCAACGTCCGCGCTCCCAGCGTGGCTGTACCTCGCGTCGAGCAGCGGGCGCTACGCGCTCGGGCACGTGCCGGTCCGGGCGCTGGCTGCGGGCAGGACGGCGACCGTCGGTGCGACGCTGACCACAGCGTCCCGGGTGCCCGCCGGGAAGTACGCGGTCGTCGCCTGCACGGGCGTGTACTCCGCGTCGACCTGCCGCACGTCGACGTCGACGGTGCGCACCGGGCACGTCACCCCGGCGAGGCCGGAGACCGGCGTGATGCTCGACGTCGCCCGTGCCTACTACCGCCCGGCGCTCATCGAGCGGTACATCGACCTCCTCGCTGCACACGGAGGCCGCTTCCTCCACCTGCACCTCACCGACGACCAGAACGTCGGGATCGAGAGCGCGGTCCTCGGGCAGACGCCGGGGAACGCCGACCTGCGCGACGGTGTGTACACGAGCCGGGTCACGGGCCGCCCGTTCCTCAGCGCCGCCCAGGCGAGGGCGATCGCGGCGTACGCCGAGAAGCAGCGGATCGCGATCGTCCCCGAGATCGACACCCCGGGGCACATGGCCGCGACGTTCGCGCTGCTCGAGGCGCGACACGGGAAGCGGTGGGTGGACCGCATCCGCAGCGGCGAGAGCGAACTCGACCCGTCGGCGCCCGGCAGCGTCGCCTTGGCGAAGGACCTGCTCGCCGAGGTGACACGGACGTTCCCGCACAGTCGAGCCGTCCACATCGGCGGCGATGAGTGGGGTGAGGACGTCAGCGCCGGTGATCGGGTCACCTGGTTGAACACGATGGCGGCCGCGGTCGGCACCCGATCGGTGTGGGCGTGGAACGACGGGATCGATCGTCCCGTGGTCCGGCGCCTCGACCCGCGCATCCGTGTCACGTACTGGAGCCTCGACGGCGACACCGAGGACGCGACGGAGCGCCGGGAACGCCGGCAGCACCGCGCGCGGGCGAGCGACCTCGCCGGGGCGGGGACCGACCTGCTCAACTACGACTCGTACTACCTCTACGAGGTCCCGACGGACCTCGACCCGGCGGACGCCGCGTACAGCGCTGCTGACCTCCGCCGGCACTGGACGCTGCGGTCGTCAGACGGGGACTCGGGATCGCGGCTGTCCACGCCGATGTCGGGTGCGGCGGTCGCCGTCTGGGGCGAGGAACTCGACGCGCCACCGTCCTCGGCGCTCCTCCGGTGGAGCACGCCGCACATCGTGGCGATGATCGAGACCGCGGACGGGTAGCTCGAGCCCGGCCCGGCTCGATCGTCAGCGGGCGCTGAGGTCGTCGATGCTGTACACGGTCGGCGCCGGGATCGTGACGGGGGTGTGCTTGCGCAGCCAGAAGGACCCGCCGCCGACGGTGAAGGTGTGCGGGCCCTTCGTGCGGTTCAGCTCGCGCGCGATGTCGTCCCGGCTGTCGCTGGTGACGCCGCGCGTCATGGTGAGGCGCCCGCAGTCCGACGTTTCGACCCCGACACCGGCTCGGGAGGAGCCGATGCCCCTGGTGGACCGGCTGGAGACGGTGATCGCCTCCGCGGCGGTGACGGTGCACGTCACCTGTTCCCGGTGCGCCGCGTCGTACGCGTTGCCGATGAACAGACCGGGGAACGTCAGGAGCGTGGCGAGGAACACCCCGACGACGAGGAGGATCGACAGCGACTCCCGGACCGGCGACCGGTCCCGTTGCACGGTGAGCTTGCCGAAGAAGTCCCGGAACGCCGTCCACTCCTCGCCGGTGTTCCGGTCGAGCCACTCCACGAGGGCGTCGTGGTGCCGGTGGAACCGGTTCGTGGAGAACCCCCGGCGCCGAGCAGTGGCGGCGCTGATCACGGTGTTGCCCTT
This sequence comes from Curtobacterium sp. NPDC089689, assembly GCF_044749145.1. Classification (NCBI taxonomy): domain Bacteria; kingdom Bacillati; phylum Actinomycetota; class Actinomycetes; order Micrococcales; family Microbacteriaceae; genus Curtobacterium; species Curtobacterium sp. NPDC089689. The sequence goes on from NZ_JBIVHJ010000003.1 coordinate 199,216, forward strand.
CCCGGAGGCCCGGAAGGACACGAGCTCCCCGGGACCGATGACCTGTGTCCGGCGGAGCCCTCGGGTCGCCTCGAGACGGTCGGGGAACACCTCCACGCGGGTGCGGAGCACGCCGACGGCCAGGGACACGGTCAGCGCGCCGACGACGAGCAGGAAGCCACTCGTCCACACCTGGGTGAACCGGGCGGACCCGAACATTTCCGGGCTGCACGCCGTCCAGGCCCCGGCCGCGACGACGCCGGCTCCCAGCGCCGCCCACGCCGCCGGCCTGAACCGGTTCCCGCGGACCGTCACCGGGCGTTCCTCACGCGCTTCCCCCACCGGTCGACCGTACCGAACGGACACTGATCCGGGCCCGACCGCGACGGCTCAGGACGACGGCTGCTGCTCCCGCCGCCCGCGCCCGCTCCGGACCACCCACAGCCAGCAACCGGTCCCGACCGCGGCGAGGCCCACGCCGACCACGAGCAGCTGCACGTGCACCCCGGTGCTGCGCGCGCGGACGCCCCCTGCGTCCCGGTCGGCGAGCAGCGCCCGGTCGACGTCGGACGGGTCGTACATGACCTGCAGCCGCTGGCCGACCTCGTACGCGCCGCCGCACGCCGCGTAGTCCACCAGGTCCCACGTGTGTGGCTCTCCGTTCGCGGTCCCCGAGACCTGCGGCACGCACTCGGTCCTGCCCGGGCCGAAGTTCTCCGTGAAGTGGCGGACGTCGATGGCGTCGATGGTCCCGGTCGTGCTGATCGCCACCGCGCGGAGTTCGTCGTCCTGGTGCGCCCGGTAGCCGTCCGCGATGAAGCCGGCGACCGCGCCGAGGACGAACACGCCGCCGAACAGCGGCGCGAGGATGAACGCGGCGAGGAAACCGGCGCCCGCGGCGATGGTCTTCCAGGTGCCCCCACGGCGGTCAGCGGAACGTGTCCGGTCGGGCAAGGCGGCTCCTCCGCGTCTCGTGGTGTCGTCCCGGCGCAGCGCCGGTGCTGGACCGCGTCGCCCGGTGGTCCTGGCGCTCCGTCGGTGGCCCAGGCTGCCGCCCGTGCCGGTCCGACCGACAGTACGGCGGTGCGCGACGCGTCCTACGCCACCGGCTCGGCGGGTCACCGGCCTGGTGCGACGCTCTGGGGCGCTCGGCTGGGCAGGGTCACGCCGGCGACGCGGCAGAGGGCTCGCAGGCCACCCGGGCTCCCGAGCCAGTGCCGCAGGAGTGCGTCCGCTCCGGCGCTCCGCACCACGAACCGGAGCGCGATCACGACGACCAGCGCGTCGTCGAGCCACCCGAGGACCGGGACGAAGTCGGGCACGAGGTCGATCGGCGAGAGCAGGTACGCCAGGGGGATGACGAGCCAGGCCCGAACGCTGACCCGTACGGTGCGGTCGACGACGAGCCACGCGAGCAGGAGCCCGCCGACCGCACTCGCGACGACCTCGAGTCCGGTCACCGGACGAGGTCGCCGGTCGCCGTCGTCGGTCCCGGGTCCTGCGCGAGCTCGGGGACGCGTGCCGTGAGGTGGGTGTCGACCGCGATCGTGAGTGCGGTGATCATCATCGAGAGTCCGACGGACGACAGCGTGTCCGTCAGCCAGTGGTAGCCGAGGTAGAGCCGGCTGATGACCTGGGACGCGATCATGAGCGCCGCGAGTGCGAACAGGCCGACCGTGATCAAGCGTCGGTGCGTGCGCTACGCGATCAGGAACGCCCCGATGAGGAAGAAGTCGCTCGCGCCGAGGACGTGTCCCGACGGGAACGAGAACGAGTGGTCGGGGCCGAGCAGCATCTCCGCGACCGGCGGACGTGGGTGTCGGACGAGCGGTGCGAGTGTCTGAGCGGTCATCACGCCGAGCACCATCCCGCACGCGAGGACGAGCGGTCGCCACGCGTGGCGCGCCAGGAACGCCCAGGCGACGGTGACGACGAGGACCACGATCGGCATGCCGATCGGCCCGAACACGGTCGCGAGCACGACCATCACGTTCGTGCGGTCGGCGTCGCGCTGCGTGTCGAACCACTCGTCGACGGGACGGTCGAGTCGCTGGAAGCCGGTGTGCGTCAGAACGCCGACGAGCATGGCCCCGAAGACGACCGTTCCTGCGATCGCGAGCACGACGGCGGCACGGAGCAGGACGGCCCGCTCGACCCGGCCCACCGTACGGACCTGCGGGGCGAACTTGCGGTGCCACCAGCCTCGGCGGTCGGCGGCTCCGGCGACGGGGTCCTGCTGCATCGACCCATCGAACTCCTCCATCGTGGATTCCGTGCCGTTGCCAGCGGTTCCGGAGCGACGCTGCGGTAGCGACGCGACCAGACGACGGATGGGAGGCCCGGGGCGATGTCGCCACGTGCCTCCCGTCCGTCGGTCCGACCGCTGGTCAGCCGGTGTAGCGGTAGGTGGCGACCCAGTCGATGAAGAGGTGTCCCGGCTTGCCCCAGTTCCCGACCTGGAACATGTAGCGGTGTGCGGTCCGCGGGACGTCGCGGGTGACGGTCGAGATGACCTTGCCGTCGAGGAGGTACTTGACGGACTTCCCGGGGACCCACTCGACCGAGTAGACGTGCCAGTCCCGCCACGAGACCCTCGTGGACGTGCTGATGGCGTTCACCTCGTTGCCCGGCTTCATGGAGTGGTGGTGTGCCATGGGGGCGTCCTCGAAGTTGGCCTCCGGGTAGTCGATCTCGCCGTCGCTCCACACGTTCGACGTCGGCCAGAGCATGAACGCGGCGCCGTTGCCGTTGCCGCCGGTGGCCTTGGCGCGGACGCTGAACTTCCCGCCCTTGTGCCCCCACGCTCCGGTCGGGCTGCCGAACGTGCCGGCTGCGCCGTGCTTGCCGTCCAGGGTCACGTCCATGATCCCGTTGCGCGCCTTGATCATCTTGCCCGACCAGTACATGTTGCTCATGCCGTCGGGGTAGGGCTGCCAGCTGCTCGCGTACTTCTTCGCGAACGGCCCGCCGGCGGCCGCGTTCGTCCGGAACTCCTGGACGAACGTCTGCTTGAACTTCCCGATGTTGCCGCGGGGGGCGTTCACGGCGGCGGCCTCCGCGGGCGTGCTGGTTCCGAAGGGCACGATCGTGAGGCCGGCGGCGAGCACCGCCACGGCGAACGCGGCACGGATCGAGGTGCGCTGGGGCATGCGTCTTCCACTCCCTGTCTCGGCCGTGCTGCCCCGGAGCAGCACGGATCGCTGACGGCGCCGGTCCCTCGGTGCCGCGACGGTCCGGACCGGTCTCCCCAGGCCGGGTCGGATCGTGTTGGTCGAGCGTAGGCAGGAGGCAATGCCCAGGGCACGCCCGGGTTGTCCCCAGAAAACGGGGGAACGGCGCCCCATTTGGAGGGGGTCGACGCGCCCGACGGAAGCCGTCGGCTGTGCTCCGCGGGATGGAGGGGCTACGCTGTTCCGGTACGCGGATGTGGCGCAGTGGTAGCGCATCACCTTGCCAAGGTGAGGGTCGCGAGTTCGAATCTCGTCATCCGCTCGCAACAGAAGGCCCCGGTCGCAGCGACCGGGGCCTTCGTCGTACCGCGACGGGTACCGGGCCGGTGGATGTCCGCGGCGGGCACCACGGACGCGGGACGCACGGCGGGCGCAGGATTCGGGTGCCCGCGCTCGTCGGCGTCGGGGCCACCGTGCCCCTGGGTCGTGGCGGATGGGTGGTCCGCACGCCCGATGGAGCATCCGGAGCAGCTCGCCCCCCGGATGGGTGCCGGGTTCGTGTTTGCGGTTTCTCGCATGATCCCCGCCGGATCCGGCTGCACGCTTGCGCTCAGGCCGCCGGTGTGCCGTCCCTCCGGCCGTGGAGACGGGCGGTGCCCGACAACCGGACACGGTGGCCGGTCGGAGAGTCGACGACGGTGACGAGCACGGTGTCGCAGTCGCGGCAGCGCGCGACGGCTCCCATCGCCGTCAGGTGGACACGGGTCCGGGCGAGGACACCGTCGCTCGCACAGCCCGGGCACCGGAGCAGGACCGTCGTCGCGTCCGGTCCCAACCGCTCGACGAGCACCCCGGCGAGCGCGTTGCCGTCGACGATCGACATCAGCTGCCCCCGAACCGTTCGGCGCGGACGTCGCTCGTGTCGTGCCCGAGCTCGGTGAGCCACCCGAGCACCTGCTCGACGAACGGGGTGGAACCGCACACGTAGACCTGGGCTCGCGCATCGGGCGGGAAGACCGCGGCCGCGAGGGTTTCCCGGGTCAGGCGTCCCACGGGTTCGCCGGCGGGGGCTCGTCGGCTGTGCACGAACGTGGTGGTCACCCCCGCGTCGGCGGCCCGGTCGAGTTCGTCACGGAAGAAGACGTCGTCGGGGGTCCGCACGGCGTACAGCAAGCGGAACGGCTCAGCGTCGCCGACCTCGGCGTGCGCTGTGGCGATCGCCGCGAGGGGCACGATGCCCGATCCGCCCGCGATGAGTTGCACCGGCCGGGCCTCCGGCGACGGGTGCCAGACGAACCAGCCGCCGAGCGGACCGTGCACCTCGAGGACGTCGCCGACCTCGATCGCGTCGACCAGGAACGGGGAGACCTCGCCGCCGTCGACCCGGTCGACCGCGAGGACCACCTGCGTCCCGGATCCCGCCGACGCGACCGAGTAGGACCGGGTCGCCTGGTAGCCGTCCTCGGCGGTGAGGCGCAGGTCGAGGTGCTGGCCGGGGTCGTTGCCGGGCCAGGTCGGGACGTCGAGGACCAGGCGCCGGGCGTTCGGGGTCTCGGGTGTGACGGAGGCGACCGTCGCGGGGTGCCACGCCGGCCGTCGACGGACCGGTGCCGACGGATCGGGGGTGAGCCGTGCCTCCAGGCCGGTGGACGGGGGTCCGCCGCTCACCAGTACCGCTCTTCCTTCCAGGGGTCGCCGTGCATGTTGTAGCCGGCGTTCTCCCAGAACCCGGGCTCGTCGTCGGACTGCATGACGATCCCGCGCACCCACTTGGCGCTCTTCCAGAAGTAGAGGTGCGGCACGAGGAGCCGTGCGGGTCCGCCGTGCTCGGGTGTCAACGGTTCGCCGTCGGCCTCGAACGCGATCCAGGACTGCCCGTCGAGCAGTTCGTCGAGCGGGACGTTCGTCGTGTAGCCGCCGAAGCTGTGCACCATGCAGAAGTCGAGCGACGTCTCGACGTCCGCGAACAGCCGATCGAGAGGGACGCCGCGCCACGGCATGTCGAGTTTCGTCCAGTGGGTCACGCAGTGGATGTCGACCGTGACGTCCTCGACGCCGAGTGCCTGCACCTCGTCCCACGTCCAGGAGTGCAGGCCGCTCTCGGTCCGGACGGAGAACGACCAGTCCGACCGCTCGATCTCGGGCGTCGCGCCGGCGGACAGGACGGGCCAGTCCTGGACGAGGGTCTGGCCGGGCGGGATGCGGGAGTCGTCGCGTTCGTGCCGTCGACCGCCGAAGCCGCGGGTGAAGGTCGCCATGCTCGATCATCCCGCCTGCTCGTCGCCCCGCATGTAACGGGTTGGTAAACACTCAGGCTGCCCGCGCACACCGGACCGACCACGCCGGATCGGTGCACCCGTGCGCATCGAAGCCGCTCCGGACGGGTCCGGCGGCCGGCTGCAGGGGGTTGGGGGATCCCCGAAGTTCCCTTATCGTTCACCGGAACGATTACCAGGAGGGGTCACCCCGAATGCAGCCCATCGTCCACGAGCCCCGGAACGCCCGCGGCCCGAGCCGCCGGACGCTCCTGTCCGGCGCCGCCGGACTCGCCGGCCTCGGCCTGCTCACCCTGACCGGGTGCAGCTCCGGCGCATCGGCCGGCACGAACGCCCTGCCCGAGGTCGCCGCGACCGGCACGGCACGACGCGGCGGCCGACTCCGGGTCGCCCGGCCAGCCGCCTCGGCCGCCGAGACCCTCGACGCCGCGAGCTCGCTCTCCGCCTACGAGTACCTGGGCGCGCTGTACAACCGGCTCGTGAAGCTCGACCAGCAGGGGCAGCCGGTCCCCGACCTCGCCGAGGAGTGGTCCGCCAACGCCGACGGCACCGAGTGGACGTTCCGGCTCCGCCGCGGCGTGCGGTTCCACGACGGGTCGCGCTTCGTCGCGGACGACGCGATCGCGAGCATCCAACACATCCTCGACGAGAAGACCGGCAGCCCGCAGGCCGGGGTCCTCGGCGAGGTGATGGACGCCCGGTCGATGACCGCCGTCGACCCGTACACGCTCCGGTTCGCGCTGACGAAGCCGAACGCGGAGTTCCCGTCCCTGCTCACGGCGTACCAGTGCTACATCGTCCCCGCGGACGCCGTGGCCGACATCGGGCGGACCGGCATCGGCACGGGCCCGTTCCGGCTGTCGTCGTTCACCCCGGCCGGTGCCGGGAGCGTCGAGGCGTTCGACGACCACTTCGCGGGGCGCCCGGCGCTCGACGGCATCGACTTCTTCTCGATCCAGGACACCACCGCGCGGGTCAACGCCCTCCTCGCGGGACAGATCGACCTCATCTCGCAGACGAACCTCGACTTCGCCACGGCGCGGGTCGTGGCGGCGTCGGACCGGGCGACGATCGCCCGTTCGGAGAACGCCCAGTGGTACACGATCCCGATGCTCGCGACGAGCGACGAGTTCCGCGACCCCCGCGTCCGCCAGGCCATGAAGCTCGCCTACGACCCCCGCTCGATCGTCGAGACCGCGCTCCAGGGCACCGGTTCGCCCGGCTGGGACAACCCCGTGCCGCCGCAGCTCGCCGCGTTCGTGGACGACCACCGCGAGCACGACCCGGACAAGGCGAGGGCACTGCTCAAGGCCGCCGGCCGGTCGGACCTGCGTGCATCGATCTACACGTCGAGCTACGAGTCGGTCTTCACCCCGATGGCCGTGGCCTACCGTGACGCCGTCGCGGACGCGGGCATCCGCCTGACGGTGCAGAACGCCAGCTCGGACTCGTACTACACGCAGATCTGGATGCAGAAGCCGCTCATGGTGAGCTACTGGTTCACCGGGCGCCCGATCGACCAGCTGCTGAACCAGATCTTCCGGTCCGGGTCCTCCTACAACGAGAGCGCCTGGTCGAACGAGCGGTTCGACGCCCTGCTCGACGACGCCCGCGCCGAGATGGACGACGCCAAGCGCCTGACGCTCTACCAGGACGCCCAACGACTCATCGTCGAGGACGGCGCCGACATGACCCCGATGTTCGGGGACCGCCTGGTCGGGCTGTCCCGCGACGTCGTCAACTACTCGGAGTACGGCTTCGAGTTCGACTGGCTCCGGATCGGACTGCGCCGATGACGACCACCACCAGACCGACGGACGTCATCGTCCCCGTCCTCCGCCGACTCGGGATCGCCGTGCTCACGGTGGTCCTTGCGTCGCTCTTCGTGTTCCTCGCGGTGCAGGCGCTGCCCGGCGACGTCGCGCAGCAGCTCCTCGGGCAGAACGCCACACCCGAGGCCGTCAAGCAGCTCCGCGAGTCCCTCGGCCTCGACCAGAACGTGTGGCTGCGCTACCTCGAGTGGCTCGGCGGTGCGGTGCACGGCGACTTCGGGACGTCGCTCGTCAGCGGCGAACCCGTCGCACCGACGCTCTTCACGGCCTTCCGGAACAGCATGCTCATCGCCGTCCCCGCGATGCTCGTCGGCGTCACGCTGTCGCTGTTCCTCGGGGTGCTCGCCGGGGTCCGTCGCGGCCGCGCCACCGACCGGGTGGTCTCGATCGTCAGCCTGGTCGTGATGAGCGTCCCCGAGTTCATGGTCGCGACCGTGCTCGTGCTGCTCTTCGCGATCGGCCTGCCGCTGTTCCCCGCGGTCGTGCTGCGGGGGAGCGACGCCACGGTCGGTGAGCTCCTGCCGACCATCTGGCTGCCGATCATCGTGCTCACGCTCGCGATGGCCGCGTACATCGTGCGGACGGCGCGGTCCTCGACGATCGACGTGATGGCGTCCGAGTTCGTCACGACCGCGGAGCTCAAGGGCCTCTCGATGCGCCGGGTCGTGTGGAAGCACGCCGTGCCGAGCGCCCTGCTGCCGACCCTCACGGTGATCGCGCTCAACGTGGCGTGGCTGCTCGGCGGCGTGGTCGTCGTGGAGAACGTCTTCAACTACCCCGGCATGGGCAAGCTCATGCTCGAGTCCGTGTACGACCGCGACCTGCCGACCATCGAGGCCATCGCGCTCCTCAGCGCGGTCGTGTACGTCGTGTGCAACCTCGCGGCGGACCTCGTCGCGCTCGTGCTCGACCCGAAGCTCCGCACACGCCATCGCCGGACCCGCGTCCGACGCGCGAGCGCGACGAGCCGATCCAGGAAGGCAGCCGCATGACCGCCGTCGCCCCCCGTCCGACCGGCACCCTGCGACCCGGTGCGGTCGGCCGTGTCCTCGCCCCGCTGCGCGGCTCCACCGCCCTGTCCGTCGGGCTCGGTCTCATCGCGGTCCACCTCGTGCTCGCGGTGCTGGCGCCGGTGATCGCCGGTCACAGCCCGGTCGTGACGAACGCCGGCGACGTCCTCTCCGGCCCGACGTGGACGCACTGGCTCGGCACCGACCAGTACGGCCGCGACGTGCTGTCCCGCACGCTGAACGGCGGCCGGTACGCGCTCCTCGTGACCTTCCTCGCGACGACCATCGCGGTCGCGGTCGGCACCGTCCTCGGCGCCGTCACCGCGTACGCCGACAACTGGTTCGACGAGGTCGTGATGCGGATCGTCGACGCCCTGCTCAGCGTGCCGTCGATCCTCGCGCTCCTCGTCGTCGTGACGGTCTTCGACGCCGGGCTCTGGGTCATCGTGCTCGCGGTCACGATCGTCTACGCCCCCGCCGTGACCCGCGTGGTCCGCGGTGCCGCACGCACCGTGATCACGCAGGACTACGTCACCGCAGCGCGCGCCCGCGGCGAGCGCCCGCTGTCGATCGTGTTCCGGGAGATCCTGCCGAACGTGCTCGACGTGGTGCTCGTCGAGTACGCGATGCGGGCGTCCTGGATCGTGCTGCTCGTCGCGTCGCTGTCGTTCCTCGGGTTCGGTGCGAACCCGCCGACGCCGGACTGGGGTCTCATGGTGCAGGAGAACCGGACGGCGTTGACCGTCGTGCCGCTCGGCACGCTCGCGCCGATCGTCGCCCTCGCCACCCTCGTGGTCGGCCTCAACCTCGCCGCGGACGGACTCGCGAAGTCCCTCGGCGTCGACCGTGCGACGCAGGGAGCGAGCGCATGACCGCCACCGCCACGACCACCGCGACCACACCGGGCGGGACTGCCGACGGTCCCGTCGTCCAGGTCGACGACCTCGCGGTCTCCTACGCCGCGGGGTCCCGGACCGTCCCGGTCGTCCGCGGGGTGTCGTTCACGATCGCCGCCGGCCGGACCCTGGGGCTCGTCGGGGAGTCGGGCAGCGGGAAGTCGACGGTCGCCCGCACGCTCCTCGCGCACCTCCGTGCCGGTTCCGTGGTCGAGCGCGGCACCGTCCGGGTCGGCGGCGAGGACGTCTTCGCGCTCTCACCGGCCGGTCGCCGAGCCCTCCGCGGCGGCACGGCGAGCGTCGTCGCCCAGAACGCCGGACAGGCACTGACACCGTCGATGCGGATCGGCGAGCAGATCCGCGAGGCGCTCCGGGCGCACGGCGAGCCCGACGGCCCGGAGCGGGTGGCGGAGCTCGCGCGTCTCGTCCGTCTGCCGTCACCGGAGACGATCGTCCGGCGCTTCCCGCACCAGCTCTCGGGCGGGCAGCAGCAGCGTGTCGCGATCGCGATGGCGGTCGCCGCCCGGCCCCGGGTCCTCGTGCTCGACGAACCGACGACCGCGCTCGACGTCGTCACGCAGGCGGCGGTCCTCGACCTCGTCGCGGAGCTCGGTCGTGAGCTCGGCATGGCCGTCCTCCTCGTCAGCCACGACCTCGGCGTGGTGTCGGCGATGGCCGACGAGATCGCCGTCATGCGCGCCGGCGAGGTCGTCGAGCACGCCGTGACGGCGGCGCTCTTCGCGTCGCCGCAGCACGAGTACACGCGTGCCCTGTTGGCTGCGGTGCCGGACGGGCGACGGCGGGGGGGCGCGGGTTGCCCGGCCCTGGAGGTGACCGTCCCGGGGACGGTCGCCGACGACGCGACGCGCTCCGGGCCTCCCGTCGGCACGCGTCCGGTGGTGACGGCCGAGGACCTGGTGATCCGGTACGGACGCGGCCTGCCGGCCGCCGTCGACGGGGTCTCGTTCACCGTCGGTCCGCGCGAGACCCTCGCGGTGGTGGGGGAGTCGGGGAGCGGCAAGTCGACGCTCGCGACCGCGCTCGCGGGGCTGGTACCGGCCGAGTCGGGGACGTTCGCCTTCGACGACGGCACGGTGTCCGGTGACCTCGGGGTCCCGGTCGGGGCGCGGTCGCCCGACCTCCGGCGCGCGGTGCAGCTGGTGTTCCAGAACGCGGACACGTCGCTGAACCCCCGCCGTACGGTGGGCTCGGCGATCGGCCGACCGCTGCGGCTCTTCACGGGGTCGTCGTCGCGTGAGCGGGTGGGGGAGCTGCTCACCCTGGTGGGCCTCGGCCCGGAGTTCGCGGACCGGCTGCCCGCGCAGCTGTCCGGCGGGCAGCGGCAGCGCGTGGGGATCGCGCGCGCACTCGCCGCGGAGCCCCGTCTCGTGATCGCGGACGAGATCACGACGGCGCTCGACGTGCAGGTGCAGGCCGGCATCCTCGCGCTGCTCGCCGACCTGCGGCGCGAGCGGGGGCTGAGCTGCCTCTTCATCAGCCACGACCTCGCCGTCGTCCGGGGCGTCGCGGACCGGGTCGCGGTCATGACCGGCGGTCGGATCGTCGAGATCGGGCCGACCGAGGCGGTGTTCGGCGGGTCGAACCACCCGTACACGTCGACGTTGCTCGCCGCGACGCTCGAACCGGGCAGTACAGAGTTGCCGGACGTCGACGACGGCGTGCAGCACTGGCAGCACGACGAGGGGTGGACCGACCACGGTGACGGCCACCTCGTGCGGAACTGGACGGACCGCGCCGTGGGCGTCGGGAACGGAGTGGACGGATGACCCAGCACCTCACCGCGATCGGGACGCCCGACGGCCTGCCGGACGGCGTCGTCGTCCGTGACGAGTGGATCCCGATGCCCGACGGGGTGCGGCTGCACGCCCGGATCTGGTCGCCCGCGTCCGCTTCGCCGTCGTCCGGGGCGCCGGTGCAGCGCGTCCCGGTGCTGCTCGAGTACCTGCCGTACCGGCTCGACGACTGGACGGCGCCGCGTGACTCGGAGCGGCACCCCTGGTACGCCGAGCACGGGTACTCCTCGGTGCGGGTGGACGTCCGCGGGACGGGGTCGTCCGACGGGTTCTTCGACGACGAGTACAGCGAGCAGGAACTGCGCGACGGCGAGGCCGTGATCGCGTGGCTCGCCGAGCAGCCGTGGTCGACCGGAGCCGTCGGCATGTTCGGCATCTCGTGGGGCGGGTTCAACGCGCTCCAGCTCGCGGCCCGCGCCCCCGAGGCGCTCAAGGCGATCGTGACCGTCTGCTCGACCGACGACCGGTACGACAACGACGTGCACTACGTCGGCGGGGCGCTCCTCGGGATCGACATGGCGGCGTGGGGCGCGACGATGTTCGCGTTCAACTCGCGTCCGCCGCGCCCCGAGGTCGTCGGCGACGGGTGGGTCGAGCGGTGGCGGGAGCGGCTCGACGCGAACCGTCCGATGACGCCGACGTGGCTCGCCCACCAGGAGCGCGACGACTACTGGCGTCACGGCAGCGCCGCCGAGGACTACGCCGGGATCTCCGCCGCGGTCCTCGCGGTCGGTGGGTGGGCGGACCCGTACCGGGACGCCGTGCTGCGGTTGGTCGCGAACGTGTCGGCGCCGGTCAGGGGCATCGTCGGGCCGTGGTCGCACCAGTACCCGGACCGCGGGCTCGCGCCGGGGCCGTCGATCGGCTTCCTGCAGGAGACGCTGCGCTGGTGGGACCGATGGCTCCGAGGGATCGACACGGGCGTCGAGGACGACCCGGCCCTGCGGGCGTGGATCAACGAGGGCGAAGCACCCGCGTCGTACTACGACCAGCGACGCGGTCGCTGGGTGGGTGCGGAGGCGTGGCCCTCCACGGCGACGTCCGTGCGGGCGGTGCCGCTGTCGGCGCTGCAGGGCGGCACGGACGGCGCGGTCGTCGTCCGGTCGCCGGAGCACACCGGGGTCGACGCCGGCCGGTTCTTCCCGTTCGGCAACGCCACCGACCTGCCGCCGGACCAGCGTGCCGAGGACGGACGGTCGGTGTGCTTCGACCTGCCGGTGGACGAGTCGTTCGACCTGCTCGGGAACGTCCTCGTGGACCTGACCGTCACGAGCGACCTGCCGCGCGCCACCGTCACCGTGCGCCTGTGCGACGTCGCGCCGGACGGGTCGTCGACGCTCGTCACGCGCGGTGTGCTGAACGCGTCGGCCCGGGGAGGGATGGACCGCGCCGACCCGCTCGAACCGGGTGAGCCGACGGTGCTCCCCGTGCGCCTCGTCTCGACCGGACACCGGTTCGCCGCCGGGCACCGCCTCCGGATCGCGGTGTCGACGGCGTACTGGCCGTGGGTGTGGCCGCACGGCCAGAGCCCGACCCTCGTGGTCGATCCGTCGGCGTCCGCGCTCCGGCTGCCGCTGTGGACGAGGACGACCGACGACGGCGTCACGTTCGAGGCGCCGGAGCGGTCGACACCGCTCGCGATCGAGCGCGTCGAGCCGTCGGAGCCGCTGCCGCAGCGGACCGTCACGCACGACGTCGAGACGGGGCAGTGGACGCTCGACGTCGATCCCGGCTACGGCGGGGGCCGCGTCTACCCGGACGGGCTCGTCTTCTCCGAGGACGCGCGCGAGACCTACCGCATCCGGACCGGCGACCCGACGAGCGCCCGGGCGTCGTCGCGGTGGGCGATCGGACTGGCGACAGACGACTGGGCGGCGCGCCTCGAGACGACCTCGGAGCTCAGCGCGTCCGAGGACACGTTCCACGTCGAGAACACCGTGCGGGCGTGGGCGCGGGACGGCGCGGCGGGCACGCCGGAGGTGCTCGTCGCGGAGCACACGTTCGTCGACGACGTGCCGCGGACGTCCGCGTGAGCGCGGCGTCGGGTGCTCCGGCGGCGGGCGGTTCCCGGACCCGTGCCCGGCAGCGCCCCGAGGTCCGCCGGGCGATGATCGTCGCGGCCGCCCGCGAGGTCATCGTCCGCCGCGGGGTCGGCGCCACCGGCCTCCGCGACATCGCTGCCGAGGCGGGGGTGTCGGTCGGGACGGTCACCTACCACTTCGACAGCGTCGCCGAGATCCTCAACGAGGTCGTGGTGCTCGAGACCGAGCGCTTCTACGGCGCGATCGTCGAGGCCGTCGACGCCGAACCCGACCCGGTGCGGGCCGTCCGGATGCTCGTCGAACCGCTGTTCGCCGAGCGGCAGGAGGTCCGTGAGCACTGGCGGGTCTGGTCGGACTACTGGACCGCCGTCGTCCGCCGGCCGGAGGTCGCGGCCGAGTACGCCGAACGCATCCGCGTCTGGGAGGCCTGCCTCGTGCGGGTCCTGCGCCGCGGCGTCGAGACCGGCGTGTTCGCGGCGTCGGCGCACCCCGAGACCGTCGCCCTCCAGCTCGCGGCGTACAGCGACGGCGTCGCGACGCAGATCCAGCAGGGCGTGCCGGGCCTGACCACCTCCGTCGCGCTCGAGTGGATGTGGTCGTTCCTCGCCCACGAACTCGGTCCCGCGCTGGTGCGGGTCCCGACGGAACCCTTGTCGTGAGCGCGCACGGGCCCTACGGTGTCCGGATGACCAGGAACCGGCAGGAGCCCGCCCCGCGCGTGCTCGTCGCGGGCTGCGCCGACGACCTGCCGGAGATCCACCGCCAGCTCCTGGAGTTGCCCGACACCGCGTACGGGCAGGTGTTCGTCGAGGTCGCCCTCGCGGACGAGGTCCGCATCCTGCCCGCCCCGCCCCGCGTCGGCGTCACCTGGCTCGTCCGGAGCACCAGGGGGTCACGGATCGCGTCGCTCGTCTTCGCGGACCGCGGTGAGGCGTTGGCCGAGGCCGTCATCGGCTGGGCGGCGGAGTGGTGCGTCGCGGGCAGCGAGCCGTGCACCGTGCTCTGGATCGGGTGCACCGAGAGCCCCTGGGTCGAGCGGGCCCGGTCGGTCGTGCAGCTCGACCTCGACGACGCCGGCCAGCAGGTCGAGATCGGCGGCTGACCGCGGCGGGCTGTCCGCTGCACGTCGTCGTTCACCTGCCGGTCGTGGCGCGTTCACGAGCCTGTACCGCTGCACAGGCATCCTCTGACGGCACCCGTTCGGGGCACGTCCAGAGGGGATCCACCACATGCAGCACACGACCAAGCGACGCCGTGCGGCGCTCGCGCTCGGCGCAGCCGTCATCGTCGGCGCCGTCGCACTGCCGGGCACGGCCGAGGCCGTCGCCCAGCTCGCGCTGAACCAGCACGGCGGTGCCGCCCGCCACCAGGGCGACCAGACCCGGAACGTCCGTCAGGCGATCCAGAACGCCGGCGCGAAGAACGTCATCCTGCTCATCGGCGACGGGATGGGCGACTCCGAGATCACCGTGGCGCGCAACTACCAGTACGGCGCAGCAGGCCGGCTCCCCGGGCTCGACGCCCTGCCGATGACCGGCTCGTACACCACGTACTCGCTCGTGAAGAGCGGGGAGAACAAGGGCAAGCCCGACTACGTCACCGACTCGGCGGCGTCCGGCAGCGCGTGGGCGACCGGCACGAAGACCTACGACGGCGCCATCTCGGTCGACGTCGACGGGAAGCCCCAGCAGTCCCTCCTCGAACTCGCGAAGGCGAACGGCTACAAGACCGGCGACGTCTCCACCGCCGAGATCCAGGACGCCACCCCCGCCGTGCAGGTCGCGCACGTCGGCTCGCGCTCCTGCTACGGCCCCGACACCGCGGCCTGCGGCACCGACGCCCTGCAGGCCGGCGGCCTCGGCTCGATCAGCGAGCAGTTGCTGAACGCCCGCCCGGACGTCGCCCTCGGCGGCGGCTCCGCGAGCTTCGAGCAGACCGCGAAGGCCGGCCAGTGGGAGGGCAAGACCCTGTTCGAGCAGGCCGACGATCGCGGCTACCAGCTCGTCGACGACGCCGCCGGGCTCGCTGCGGTCCGCAAGGCCGACCAGCGCCAGCCGCTCCTCGGGCTCTTCACGCCGGGCAACTTCCCGACGCGCTTCGCCCCGACCACCGCGACCGTCGGTGGAGCGGACGCCGCACCGACGCGCTGCACGCCGAACCCGGCACGTCTCGACACCGGGCTCTCGCTCGCGTCGCTGACGAACAAGTCGATCGGTCTCCTGCAGCAGAAGCACGGGAAGAAGGGCTTCTTCCTCCAGGTCGAGGGCGCCAGCATCGACAAGCAGGACCACGCCGCCGACGCCTGCGGTCAGATCGGCGAGACGATCGACTTCGACGAGGCCGTCCAGGCCGCGCTCGCGTTCGCGAAGAAGGACGGCAACACGCTCGTCATCGCGACCGCCGACCACGCCCACTCGAGCCAGATCGTCGACAACACGCCGCCGGCGGCGCTCTCCACCGCGCTCGTGACGGCCGACGGCACCACGATGAAGGTGTCCTACGGCACCGCGGCGGCCGGCGGCTCGCAGCAGCACACCGGCACGCAGGTCCGCATCGCCGCGTACGGCCCCGGCGCCGCGAACGTCGTCGGGCTCTCCGACCAGACCGACACGTTCTTCACGATCCGCGACGGGCTCGGCCTGTCGGAGGACGTCGCCGCGCTCAGCCGTGGCGCACGGGTCGACGTGTCCGACCGGTCGCCGCGTCGTGGCGAGCGCGTCACGGTCACGGGCAGCCGGTTCGCCGGCGACCGCCAGGTCCGGGTGCAGCTCGGCGACACCGACCTCGGCACGCTCGACCTGGTCGACGGCACCGCGGCGACGACGTGGCGCGCCGAGCGCGCCACCACGACGCTCACCTTCACCGGCTCGCAGACCGGCAAGGTCGCGACCGCGCAGGTGCGCGTGCGCTGACGCGCGTGATGCGGACGGGAGGCCCGTGGCGGGATCGCCACGGGCCTCCCGTCCGTCACGCGGTGCGTCACGCGGTCCGTCCCGCGCCCGTCACGCGGCGCGGCGCACCGTCCTCAGCGGAAGACGACGTCCGGTGCGTCCACGCGTCGGTCCGTGACCGTGGTGGGCGACTCCAGGTGCACCGCCCCCGACGGCACGATCCCCGCGCCGCCGAAGCGCTCCATCACGCGCCACTGGGCGACGACGTCCTCGCCGGCGTGTTCCGGCGGCAGGTCCGGCCAGAAGCGGAAGCCGCCGACGGACTCGAGCCGCTCCCGGTCGTAGAGCACGCAGGCACCGACCCAGGCCACCCGGTAGGGCACCCAACCGCCGTGCTCGACGTCGAGGTCCGAGGCGACGTGGGCGAGGTTCGCGGCGTTGTGGAGCGACCAGCGGTCGTGGGCCGGGGTCCCGCGGCGGACCACCTCCGGCTCGACACCGTCCGACCACGGTTCGAACACCGCGGTCTCGTGCGGGCGCCGGTCGGCGAGGTACGACAACCCCTGCACCGCCGACCCCACGAAACCGCAGTCGAGCGTCCGGAGGGCGTCGAGCATCCGCCGCACCGTGCCCGGTTCGAGCCAGACGTCGTCGTCGAGGAACAGCACGGTCGGCGCCGAGGCGTGGTCGAGCAGGAACTGCCGGTGCTCCGCGAGACCCAGCCGCTCACGGTGGGTGCGGAGCGTGACGGGCCGGCCCTGTGCCTCCAGGACGCGGAGCATGGCGGCGACGGCGGGCCGGGAGGCGGCGTCCCCGTCCGTGGACTGGTCGCTCAGGACGAGCCGCAGGTCGACGTCCATCTGCGCCGCGAGCCCGGCGAGCGTCGTCGCGAGTTCGGCGGACCTGCCGACCGTCGGTACCAGGACGTCGACCGCGGGCGCTGCCCCGTCGACCCGGGGCCGAGCCCAGTCGCCGGACCAGCGTGCGGTCACGAGGATTCGCGGATGCGTCGCACGACCGCGGTCGTGGAGTGCTCCGCGACGTAGTCGACCATGACGACCTCACCGCCGTACTCCCGCACCACCGCGGTCTCGCGGAGCATCTCGGGCGAGTAGTCCCCGCCCTTCACGTAGACGTCCGGGCGGATGCGACGGAGCAGCGGGATGGGCGTGTCGGTCGCGAACACCGTGACGAGGTCGACGCACGCGAGCGCTGCGAGGACTCCGGCGCGGTCCTCCGCCGTGTTGATCGGGCGCTCCGGGCCCTTCAAGCGGCGCACGGAGTCGTCGTCGTTCAGCGCCACGACGAGCAGGTCGCCGAGCTCGCTCGCCTGGCGCAGGTACGTGGTGTGCCCGCGGTGGACGACGTCGAAGCAGCCGTTCGTGAACACGATGCGGCGACCGGCTGCGCGGGCTGCGGTGACGGCGTCGGCGAGTTCGTCGTGGTCCACGACGGTCTCCGCCGGGGCGGTCACCGAGTCGACCAGCGCACGCGCCGAGCACACGGAGGTGCCGGCCTCGCGGACGACGACGTCGGCGGTGGCCTGCGCGAAGGACACGGCCTGCCGACGGTCGGCGCCGACGGCGAGCGCCACGGTGGCTCCGGCGCAGAAGGTGTCGCCGGCACCGGACGCCTGTTGCTCAGCAGCCGGCGTCGCCCGGGTCCGGAAGGCTCCGTCGGTGTCGGGGTCGAGCAGCACGGTGCCGTCGCGGTCGAGGGTCACGACGGCGGCCCGGGCACCCGTCGCTGCGAGGAGCGCGTCGCGGGCATCGATGACCGCGGCCGCACGGGCGGAGCCCTGGCCGAGGTCGACACGGGCTCCGTCCGCGCCCGCGCGCGCAAGGAGTGCCGTGGTCTCGCCGGCGTTCGGCGTCACGAGGTCCGGGTGCAGTCCCGCCCAGCGGGTCAGGTCGTGCGCGTCCACGACGACGGCGTCCGGACGGTCGCGGTCGAGCACCGGCACGACGGTCTCCGGGTCGACGCCGAGGCCGTAGTCACAGATCACCGCGGCGTCGGCGCAGCGGACGGCACGGGCGACGGCCTCACCGAAGCGTGCCCGGGCGGCGTCGTCCGGCGGCGCGGCGATGTCGTCGACACGGACCACGACACGGTCCCCCCCGACGACCCGGTCCTTGGTGGTGGTGCGGGCGCCGGAGACCTCCACGAGGAAGGTCGTGTCGACGCCGGCCGCGGCCAGCCGGTCGCGCAGGGTCCGACCGGACTCGTCGTCGCCCACGTACCCGACCATCCGGACCCGGGCGCCGAGCGCGCGGGCGTTCACGGCGGTGTTGGCCGCGCCGCCGGGCACGGCGATGCTCTCGGTCACGCGGACGATCGGGGCCGGGGCCTCGCGCGAGACCCGCTCGGCCTCGCCGACGGTCCAGCGGTCCAGGATGCCGTCGCCGATGACGACGACGAGCGGCTCGCGGTCGTCGATGCGACCCACGAGTTCGCGGACGAGCCGCACGTCGGCGGTCACCGGACACCACCCGCGGGCTCGAGGTGGACGACGGTCGTGGTGGTGAGCTCGTCGAGGAGGTGCGGCCCGTACCCGAACCCGGAGCCGGACGCACCACGGGGTTCGGCGCTGCCGCCGGGCGCGCCGCCGAAGACGGCGTTCACCTTGACGGTGCCGACCGGCAGCTCCGCCGCGGCACGCAGCGCGTTGCCGGTGTCGTTCGTGAGGACCGTCGCCGCGAGACCGTAGCGGTCGGCAGCGGCGAGCCGGATGCCCTCGTCGAACGAGTCGACGACGCGGACCGGGGCGACCGGGCCGAACGTCTCCTCGGTCATCACGGTCATCTCGTCGGTCACCTCGGTGAGCACCGTGGCCGGGTACGCCGACCCCGGTCCGTCCGGGACGACCCCGCCCGTGCGGAGGACGGCCCCGCGGGCGACGGCGTCACGGACCTGCGCGTGCACGGCGTCCCGCATCCGACCGTCGACCAGCGGGCCGTACTCGGCGGAGGGTGCGGCCGTCCGGCGGTCGGCCTCGGCGACGAGCGCGGCGACGAAGGCGTCGGCGACGGCACGGTGGACGTACACCCGCTCGACGCTCGTGCAGATCTGGCCGGTGTTCGCGAAGGCTCCGAGCGCCACCTGCGCCGCGGCCCACGCGGGGTCGACGTCGGCGTCGACGACGACGGCGTCGTTCCCGCCGTTCTCCCGCACGACGTGGGCGCGGGTGCGGGTGGCGACCTCGGACAGCCGGTCACCGGTCGCGGTGGAGCCGACGTGCGCGTACACGTCGATGCCGTCCTGTTCGAGCAGCAGTTCCCCCGTGGCCGCGTCACCGTCGACCCCGACGAGGACACCGTCGGGCAGGACCTCGGCGAGGAGGGCGTTCAGGCGGGCGATCGTGGCCGGGCTGCGCTCGGAGCCCTTGTGCACCACGGTGTTGCCGGTGACGATCGCCGCGCCGAGGATCCCGCACGCCACCGCGACCGGGTCGTTCCAGGGCGTCAGGGCGAGCACGACGCCGCGGGGGTGCGGCACGGTCCAGTCGGCGGCGCCGTGCTGACCACGGAGCGACTCGCCGCGGTGGACGGGCCCGAGCTCCGCGTACTGCAGGAGCGTGCCGATCCCCGCCTCGACCCCGCCGAGCGCGTCCCCGGGGACCTTCCCGGTCTCGCGCGTGTTCAGTGCAGCGAGTTCGTCCGCGTACCCGCGGAGGTGCTCGGCCGCGGCCCGGAGCAGCGCCCCGCGTTCCGCAGGAGCCGTCCGACGCCAGGCCGGGGCGGCCGCACGGGCTCGTGCGACGGCGTCCCGCACGTCCGCGGCG
Source organism: Curtobacterium sp. NPDC089689 (assembly GCF_044749145.1). Taxonomy (NCBI): domain Bacteria; kingdom Bacillati; phylum Actinomycetota; class Actinomycetes; order Micrococcales; family Microbacteriaceae; genus Curtobacterium; species Curtobacterium sp. NPDC089689. Next base: position 218,907 of record NZ_JBIVHJ010000003.1, read on the forward strand.
GTGGCACGCGGCGTGGTCGAGGCGACGGAGCCGTCCACCGGGTCAACGACGACGAGGTCGGACGAGCCGGAGTCCGTCGGGGCGGAGGCGGTGGCGGTGCGAGGGGCGGCGAGGGTCATGCGGGTCCTTCCGTGCGGGACTCGCACGTTCCTCGGACGGCCCTGGACACGGTCACGGATCCGCGCTTCTCGTCCATCCCCCGCCGGACGGTCGGCCCCGGGTGGGTAGACCTGGACCGGTGCAACTGATCGGCAACGGTGGTCCCCGGTTCGACGACGTCCACGAGATCGCGGTGCTGCGGGGCGGGGGACTCGGTGACCTGCTGTTCGCCGTGCCCGCGATCGACGCCCTCGCCGCCGCGTACCCACACGCCCGCGTGACCCTGCTCGGCACCCCCGTCGCGCCCGCGGTGCTCGCCGGTCGCACCGCCTCCGTGCACGCCTTCGAGGAACTGCCGATCGCGACGGGCGTCCGGGACTCCGGTGCGGGCGCGCCCAGCCGGGAGGACTTCGACGCCCGGACGCGCGGACGCTTCGACCTCGCCGTGCAGCTCCACGGCGGTGGTCGGAACTCGAACCCGTTCCTGCTCGCGCTCGGCGCCCGGCACACCGTCGGCACCGCCACCGAGGACGCCGAGGTCCTGGAACGCTGGGCCCGCTACGTCTACTACCAGCACGAGGTGGTCCGCGCGCTGGAGGTCGTCTCGCTCGCCGGGGCCGCTCCGGTGACGCTCGACCCGCGCCTCCTCGTGACGGAGCCGGAGCGGGCCGCGGTCCGCGAGCGGCTGGGGGTCGCGGACCGGCTCGTCGCCCTGCACCCCGGAGCGACGGACCCGCGGCGGCGCTGGAGCCCGGAGCGCTTCGCTGCGGTCGCCCGGGAACGGCTGGCGGCCGGGGACGACGTCGTCCTGGTCGGTGACGCCTCGGACCGGGCGGCGGCGGACGCGATCCGCGCCGAGCTCGGGGACCCCGCACGCCTGCACGACCTCGTGGGCACCCTGGCCCTGACGGAGCTGCCCGTGGTGCTCGCCGCTGCCGACGTCATGGTCGGCGACGACTCCGGGCCGCGACACCTGGCGGTCGCGGTCGGCACGCCCACGGTCGGCGTGTTCTGGTTCGGCAACGTCGTCAACGCGGGTCCGTTCGACCGTGGCCGCCACCGCGTCCACATGTCCTTCGTGACCCGGTGCCCGGTGTGCGGGATCGACGTCACGCAGGTCGGGTGGACGGCCGAACGTTGCGCGCACGACCCGTCGTTCGTCGACGAGGTCACACCCGAGGTCGTCCTGACGGACGTCGCCGACCTGCTGGCGACGGTCGCGCCGCGACGCTGACGGTCGCGCCCCGACGCGACCACGTGACCGACTGGCGCGCCCCGCTCAGCGGCGACGCGAAGCGTTGCGCGGGGCGCGCCGACCGAGCCTGCGAGGGAGGACGGTGCCAGCCGGCACCGCGCCTCCCGTCCGTCACGTGGTCGCGACCAAACGCCTGGTGACGCCTACGGCCAGCTCGGCTCGGTCGCCGGCATGATCGACAGCTCACGGATCTCGCAGCCCGCGGGCTGCGCGAGGGCGAAGACGATCGCGTTCGCGACGTACTCCGGCTCGATGAGCTGCGCGTCCGGACCCGGCTTGTACTGCTCCGTGCGGTCGGCGAAGAAGTTCGTGCGCATGCCGGCGGGGATCACGTTGGTGACGCCGATCCGACCGCCGGTCTCCGCGGCGAGTGCCTGCGAGAACCCGCGGACGCCGAACTTCGACGCCGAGTAGGCGGTGCCGTCGCCGACGCCGCGCAGGGCGAGTGACGAGGAGATCGTGACGACCCGGCCGTGCGTGGCCTCGAGGGCGGGCAGCGCGGCACGGACGACCGCGGCGGTGCCGAGGAGGTTCACGGCGACGATGCGCTCCCAGTCGCCGGACGAGATGCCGCCGATCGGGGCCGGCTTGTCGATCCCGGCGGCGGTGACGACCGCGTCGAGACCGCCGTGCCGCTCCGCGGCGTCCCGGACCGCCTGCTCGGTCGCGGCGGTGTCCGTGACGTCGACCGCGACGGCGTCGACGCCCTCGGGCACGGCGTCGACGGCGAGGTCGAGCACGACGGGGGTGCCGCCGGCCTCGGTGACGGCGGCGACGACCGCTGCGCCGAGCCCGGAGGCGCCGCCGGTGACGAGGACGCGACCGATGGGGGTGGTGGGGACGGGCATGGACTTCCTTTCGTGAGGGTGGGGCACGGTCCCGGTCCCGCGTGCTGCGGGCAGGGCGTGCCGCTCAGCCGACGTGCGCGAGCGCCGCGGCGAGACGGGTGGTGGAGCGGCCGGGGTGGAAGGGGACGGTGACGACGCGTCCGCCCCACTCGGCGAGGGTGGCCGCCTCGGGGAGGTCGGCGGCGTCGTAGTCGCCGCCCTTCGCCCAGACGTCCGGACGGAACCGGCGGAGCGCCTCGTCCGGCGTGTGCTCGTCGAAGACAACGACGGCGTCGACGCAGTCCAGCGCGAGCAGGAGCTCCACGCGGTCGTCCTGCGTCATGATCGGCCGCTCGGGACCCTTGAGCGCCCGGACGGAGTCGTCCGAGTTGAGGCACACGACCAGGCAGTCACCGAGCGCCCGGGCCGCCGACAGGGTCCGGGCGTGTCCGGCGTGCAGCAGGTCGAAGCAGCCGCCGGTGGCGACGACGGTGCCGCCCTCGGCGCGGACCCGGTGGACCAGGCGCATCGCGTCGCGGTCGACGCCCGGCACGGCCACGGGTTCGGCACCGTGGTCGGCGAACAGCGCGGCCACGCCACCCGCCGCGATGTAGGCGGAGGCGTCCGCGACCCCGGCGGCCACGGCGTCGGCGACGTCGGCTCCGTCGGCGAGCGCGACCGCGACCCCGGCGGCGAGTCGGTCGCCCGCGCCGCACGGGTCGCCGACCGTGGCGGAGGGGGCCGGGACGAAGCGGCTGCCCGACGAGGAGGCGACGAGTGCGCCGCGGTCGCCCATCGTGACCGCCACGGCGTGTGTGCCCCAGCGCTCGCGGAGGGCTGCGGCGGCGTCGGTCGCGAACGGGACGCCGTCGCCGCCGAGGCCGCTGGAAGCACGGGCCTCCGCGGTGTTCGGGGTGGCGATCGTGGTCCCCGGGACCGGCTCGGCGCCCTTCGGGTGGGGGTCCCAGACGACGGGCGTGTGCGCGGCCACGGCGGACAGTGCCGCGCGGAGAGCGGGCGCGGCGGCCACGCCCCGGCCGTAGTCGGCGACGACGATGGCGTCGGCCCCGGCGAGGGCGGCGGTCATCTCGGCGGTGACGTCCGGGACGGGCGGGGTCGCGCAGCCCTCGTCGATGCGGACGAGTGCGTGGTCGACGACGCGGACGCGGGTCTTCACCGGCGTCGGTGCACCGGACGGCCCGGCGACGACGCGCACACCGGGGAGGAGCGCACGGACCTCCTCGCCGCGGCCGTCGTCCGAGAGCACGGTGACGAGGGTCACGTCGTGGCCGTCCTTCGCGAGCATGGTCGCGACGAGTCCGGCGCCACCGGCGCGGCGGTCGTCGGTGCGGACGTCGACGACGGGCACCGGGGCGTCGGGGCTCAGGCGTTCGCTCGTGCCGGAGACGTCGACGTCGAGCAGGGTGTCCCCGACGACGACGATCCTCCGCGCGGCGCCGGTCACCGGCGGGCTCCGCGGCGCAGGGCCGGCTCCATCGCGCGGCACAGGGCGTGCACGAGGACGAGCTGCGCCTCCTGCACGTTCGCGGAGGGGCCGTCGATGCAGATCGCGTCGTCGACGATCGACGCGAGGGGGTTCGGCCGGGGCCCGGTCATGGCGATCGCGAGTGCGCCGACGGCCCGTGCGGCCTCGGCGGCGCGGAGCAGGTTCGGACTCTTGCCGCTCGTGCTCAGCAGCACGACGACGTCCCCGGCGCGGGCATGGGCCCGGACCTGGCGGGCGAACACCTCGTCGTACCCGTAGTCGTTGCCGATCGCGGTGACGGCGGAGGTCTCGGCGTGCAGCGAGATCGCCGAGTACGCCGGACGGTCGCCGTCGAACCGGCCGGTCAGCTCGGACGTGAGGTGCTGCGCCTCGGCCGCCGATCCGCCGTTGCCCGCGGCGAGGAGCCGCCGGCCCGCGACGAGTCGCGTCGCGATGTCGTCGGCCCAGGCCGCGATGTGGTCGCCGTGGTCGACGAGCGAGGCGATGACGGGGACGGACGCGGCGACGTGGTCGCGGACGAGCCGGACGCTGTCCACGCCGGTCCCGGTCGCGGGCTGGGTCGGGGAGATGGTCATCGTGCGGTCCTCTCGGTGGTCGCGGTGCGACGGGGGGCGCGACGTGCGCCGGAGCGGGTGTCCGCGACCGCGCCGCCGCCGGCGATGAGCCGGTCGTAGACGCGCTCGCTCTCGGCGGCGACCTTCTGCCACGTGTACCGGGCGACCGCGCGTTCGCGGCCGGCGGCACCGAACGCCTCACGGCGCTCGGGGTCCTCGAGGAGCGTGCCGATCGCGGTCGCGACGGCGTCCTCGTCGCGCGGCGGGACGTGCAGGCCGGTGGCGTCCTCCACGACGGTGTCGATGAGGCCGCCGACGCTCGACGCGACGACCGGTCGGCCGCACGCCATCGCCTCGAGGGGCACGATCCCGAACGGCTCGTACCAGGGGGCGCACACCACGACGTCGGCGCTCCGGTACACGGCGGGCATGTCGTGCTGGCCGAGCTGCCCGCGGAAGTGCACGTGGTCCCGGATGCCGAGCGACCGGGCGAGTGCGTCGAGGCGCTGGTACTCCGGGTCGTCGGGCAGGTCGGCCCCCGCGACACCGGCACCTCCGACGACGACGAGTTCGACGTCGCGGCCCTCGTGCACGAGCTCGGCGACGGCCGCGATGGTCGTGCCGACGCCCTTGCGCTGCACGAGTCGGGACGCGGTGAGCACCCGCTGCGTCCGGCCCCGAGCCTCGACGGGTCCGTCCGGCCGGAAGGTCTCGACGTCGACACCGCACGGCACGACGGAGATGCGGTGCAGGGGGACACCGAGGGCCTTGAGCTCGAACGCCTCGTCCGAGCAGGTCGCGACGACCTGGTCGACGCTCCTCCCGACGGCGGGCTCGACCCACTCGCGCTCGACGGGGCTCGTGTCCGCCGCTCCCTGGTGGCGGCGCTTGACGACCCCGAGCGCGTGGAACGTCTGCGCGACGGGGATCCGCACCCCGCCGGTGCGTGCCTGTACCAGGGCGACGGCCTCGAGGGCGGCGTGCCCGGACATCCAGAAGTGCGCGTGCACGACGTCGGGCCGGTCGACGAACCACTCGGCGGCCAGGACCGAGGCGAACGTGCCCATGTACGGGAACAGCTCGTCCTTCGGCACCGCGCGGGCGGGTCCGGCGTCGACGTGGACGACCTCGACGCCGGGGCGCAGGAGCACCCGCACGGGCAGGTCGGACGCGTCGCGTCGGGTGTAGACGGTCACTTGGTGACCGCGGTCGGCGAGCGCGCCGGACAACTCGGCGACGTGCACGTTCTGGCCGCCGGCGTCGACGCCGCCGAGGGTCGCGAGCGGACTCGCGTGCTCGGAGACCATCGCGATCTTCATCGGGCACTCCCTTCGAGCACGACCTCGGTCGTGCCGTTCCGCCGCGCTGTGCGCGCGGTCCGGTGGTCGGTGACGACCCGGTCGAGCAGGTCGTCCCAGTCGGCGGTGAACCGCGCGAGCGCGTGGCGCTCCAGCGCGGCCTCCCGGGCGACGGCACCGCGTCGGCGCGCCTCGTCCGGGTCCTCCAGCAGCAGCCGGGAGGCACGGACCAGCTCGTCGACGTCCGTCGCGATCGCGCCGGCGTCGGCGGGCACGGTCCGTGGTGCGTCCGTCGTCGCGAGGACGAGGACGGGCATCGCCATGTGCATCGCCTCGATGAGCGACAGCCCGAGGGACGTCCACCGGTTCGGGTGCACGTACGCACGACGCTCCGCGAGCGCGCGGTGCATCGGGTCGGCGGGGACGTCTCCCTGCGCGACGACGCGGTCGCCGAAGCCGAGCTCGCCGATCCGCTCGGTGCCGATGCCCCAGAGGTCGACGGGCGCCACCGAGGCGAAGCGGGGGAGCAGGTCCGTGCCGACGACCCGGCCGCGGCGGACCGGTTCGTTGATGACGACACCGAAGCGTCCGAGGGACCCGGTGTACAGCGGCCCGGGGTCGACGACGCCGTGCTCGACGACGGTCGTCGGCGTGGTGCCGCAGTCCCACATGAGGGCGTTCCAGTGCGTGACGTGGGCGATGACGAGGTCGCCGCGGTCCCGCAGCGGGTGGCGGCTGTTCGGGACGTCGACGCGTGGTGCGTTGTGCTCGACGAACACGATCGGCACCGAGCGGCCCCCCAGCAGCCGCTCGGCCGCCTCGAGCTCCTCCGTGCGCTGCAGCACGACCACGTCGACCTCGACGTCGGCGACGTCCTCCGGCGCGATCTCGACGACCGAGTCCGGCCAGTCCCGGCCTCCGCGTCCGAGGCCGTCGGCGTCGCGCGCCGCGGTCGTCGGGACGAGGTACTGGTGCTGGCCGCGGACGAAGGCGTCCATCCAGCCGCCGTGGACGTGCCACACGAGGATGCGCATGCAGGCCTTCCGGGTCGAGGAGCAGGAGGAGAAGGAGAAGCAGTGGCGCACGCTACGCAGCACTCACCCGGCTACGGCGCAGGAAGGTGCTCGGTGATCCGCGAAGCGCGGTCCTGCAGTCGCCGGTGCGCATCCAGCACATCCTGGACGGACACACGGGCCAGGCAGGGGTGGCCCGAGACCGGGCACTCGCGGGCGCGGCTGAGGCGGCACGGTGTGCTCTGGTCGCCGAGCACCTCGACGAGCGGCGCGTACGGCGCCCACTTCACCGCCGGGACGACGGGGGAGAACAGGCTGACGATCGGCACGCCCACGGCGGCCGCGAGGTGCGCCGGACCGGTGTTGCCGACGACGACCACCTCCGCTCCCGCGAGCACTGCGGCGAGCTCCGCCGGGGTCGTCGAGCCGCCGAGGTCGATGCCGGTGGACCCGGCGACCTCGGCCGTCAGTGCCCGCTCACCGGGCGATCCCGTGACCACCACGGGCACCCCGACGGCGGCGTAGGCGGCGACGAGCGCTCGGTGCTGCTCGGCCGGCCACGCCCGGGCCGGGACGCTCGCACCGGGGTGGACGACCACGTACCTGCCCAGACCGGCCACGGACGCGGGTGGGGCGGCGTCGAGGCGCACCGCGAGCCTCCCGGCATCGTCGTCGGGGAGCGCGAAGCCCGCGGCCCGCGCGATGCGCAGCGCACGCTCGGGCTCGGGGAGGTCCTCGGGCAGGTCCTCGCCCGGTCGGAGGCGCACGTCGAGGAGCGACCCGGGGTGGTCGACCGACGCGCCGCTCACCCGCGGGACGCCGGCGAGCCGGAGCAGCAGCGCGAGCGGCAGCGGGGACTGGTGGAAGGACGTCAGGACGACGGCCTCGTCCGGGCGCTCCTCGGCGACCAGTGCGCGGAACTCGTCGACGACGGCGTCGTCGATGGGTCGGGCGGTCTCGGTCACCCACGGTGCCGCCCACGTCCGGAGGCTGTCGACGCCGGGGAGCAACCGGCCCGCGGGGGCACCCTGCGGGCCGCAGAGGAGCGTGACGTGCGAGGCGCCGGCGGCGACCGCACGCACTGCCGGACCGGCGACGAGGACGTCGCCGAAGGAGTCGAGCCGCGCGACGAGGGCGCGCGGGCCGCGGGTGCCGCTCACGCGACCGGCGTCGGACGCTGTGCGAGGACGAGCGTCACGGCGTCGTCGAGGGTCGCGGCGACGGTGTCCGCAGCGTCGACCTCGGCCGGTCGGGTCCGCGCGGTGGGGACGAGGATGCCCTGCGCCCCGGCCGCCCGGGCCGCCTCGACGTCGGCGCCGATGTCCCCGATCACGACGAGCTCGGAGGCGGGCACCCCGAGCGCCTCGGCGGCGCGCAGGACCATGCCGGGTCGGGGCTTCCGGCACTCGCAGCCGTCGTCGGCGTCGTGCGGGCAGACGCACCACACGTCGAACGGGCCGATCAGCTCGTCCACCCGCGCGTTCGTCGCGTCGACCTGCGCCCGGGAGGCCATGCCCTTCGCGATCACCGACTGGTTCGTCACGACCCCGGTCCGCAGGCCCGCGGCGCGGACGCGCTCGACGGCCCGGTGCGCCCCCGGAACCGGGACGACCAGGTGCGGGTCGGCGTTGTAGGGCACGTCGATGACGAGGGTGTCGTCACGATCGAAGAGGACGCCGCCGACGGGGCGGTCCGGTGCGAGGGCCATGCACCGAGCAGTACCGGTCCGGCACCCCGCGTCGGCCCAGGAAGAGCCGTTCCGCGCGGGGCTGACCGCGCCCGCAGGGACGCCCGCCTAGCGTCCGCGACCGTGACCGCCCTGCCGACCATGCCTCCGTCCGACGGCCGACCGGAGCTCCTCGTGCTCCGCGCCATCAAGCTCGGGGACCTGCTCGTCGCCGTGCCCGCCCTGACCGCGCTGCGTCGTGCGTTCCCCGGCCACCGGATCACCCTCGCGACGACGGCCTGGCTCGCCCCCGTCGTCGAGCTCGTCCCGGCGGTCGACGTGCACCTCGCCCAGCACGGGCTCGACCACCCGATCGCCGCCCCGACCGGCTCCGTCGACGTCGCGGTGAACCTGCACGGGGTGGGACCCGAGTCGAACGACCTGCTCGAGGCCCTCCGACCCGGCCGGGTGGTCGGCCACCGGGACCCGGACCGCGGACACGACGGTCCGGAGTGGCCCGAGGGCCTGAACGAACGCGAGCGGTGGGCACGCCTGCTCACCTGGCACGGCATCCCCGCCGACCCGGACGAGGTCGCGATCGACCGGCCGGCGACGCCGTCCGTCGCGTCCGGCGCCGCGGTCGTGCACGTCGGGGCCTTCCACGGCGCACGGCACTGGCCGACCGACCGCTTCGCCGAGGTGGTGCGCGGGCTCCGGGCGCGCGGACACGACGTGGTCCTGACGGGAGGCGCGGACGACGTCGACCGCGCCCGTGCGGTCGCGGACGCGGCCGACCTGCCGCCGCGGGCGGTCCTCGCGGGAGTCCTCGACCTGCAGCCGTTCGCGGCGGTCGTGGCCGACGCCGCGGTGGTCGTCACCGTCGACACGGGCGCGGCACACCTGGCTTCCGCCTACGGGGTGCCGTCGGTCGTCCTGTTCGGCCCGGCCCCGCCCGAGGCGTGGGGTCCGCCGGCTTCCGGTCCGCACGTCGTGCTCACCGACGCAGCGCAGCGACGCGGCGACGTGTTCTCCGAGGAGCCGGACCCGGCGCTGCTCGCGGTGGGGCCGGACGACGTGCTCGCGGCCGTGGACGGACTCGGGGTCGTGCCGGTGCGGTCGGGTCCAGCCGTTCGTCAGTAGGTTCGGGAGCGGGCAGCCGGAGGGTCCGGCCGCCGGGAGGGAACGACCGTGTTCGAAGCCGCGAACATCCGGGACTGGATCGGCCTGCCGGTCGTGGACCAGTCCGAGGAGAAGATCGGGACGCTCGAGAGCATCTACTACGACACGGCGACCTCCGACCCGGCGTTCGGTGCCGTGACCACGGGGCTCGTCGGCTTCCAGAAGCTCGTGTTCGTCCCGCTCACCGGTGCTCTCGTCGCCCCGAAGCACCTCGTCGTCGCGTTCCCGAAGAAGCTCGTGAAGGACGCGCCGTCGATCGCGACGGACGGTGAGCTCGACGCCGCGGTCGAGCCGGGCCTGTACGAGCACTACGGGCTGACCTACCAGACGGGCAGCAACGGCGAGCGACGACTCGGGCGGCGCTGAGGGGCACGCCGCGGGTGACGCCGAGGACGAGCCGCTAACCTGGGCGCTCCGTCCGCCCGTTCTCGTCCGCCCGTCCCGTCCCCGCCGGAGGTCCCCCTGTCCCGCTCGGTCCGCCCGGTGTCCGCAGCCGTCCTGGCCCTGATCGCTGCGGTCTGCGTCCTCGTGACGACCGGCGTGGCGCCGGGGCACTCGGCCGCCGAGGCCGCGCCGTCGTGGCCGCAGCCGCAGCCGTTCCCGGTGTCGTCGGACCCGCCCGAGCGACTCGCCGACGTCCCGCCCGGGAGCGAGTACGTGGCACTGGGGGACTCGTACTCGGCCGGGTACGGGCTCGACGACCCGAGTCACCTGCCGACGAACGCCTGCGGGCAGTCCGCCCGCGACTACCCGCACCGGATCGCGCAGCGCTTCGGGCTGCAGCTCACCGACGTCACGTGCGGCGGCGCGACGAGCGACGACGTCACCTCGGGCTTCCAGTTCAGGGGTGTCCCGCCGCAGATCCGTGCACTGTCCGCGTCGACGCGGCTCGTCACGCTGACCATCGGCGGCAACGACGCCGACCTCTTCGGCACGGCCGCGTCGTGCTTGGCACTCAGCGCGAAGGGGCCGGTGTTCTCCGGACGCGATGCCCCGTCGTGCGAGAGCACCCTCGTCCACGACGGCGAGGACCAGCTCGCCACGAAGATCGCCTCCCGGGTCGCGCTCGGCGTCGCGGACACGCTCGCTCGCGTGCAGGAGGCTGCGCCGAACGCCGTCATCGTGTTCCTGGGCTACCCGGCGATCTTCCCCGACGCGGAGCACACGCCGGCGAAGGGCTGCTTCCGTGCGGCGGTGGACCTCGGGACGCTCGCGGGCTCGTTCCCGACCGACACGTACCCGTTCACCGACACCGACGTCGTGTACCTGCACGGCGTCCAGGAGCAACTCGACGACGTGTCCGCCGAGGCCGCCCGTGCCGCCGGGGTCCGGTTCGTCGACGTGTTCGCGGACACGCAGGCGCGGTCCGCTTGCGCGACGAAGCGGCCCTACGTCTCCGGGGTGTCGCTCGACGGCGCGAGCAACCTGCAGCGCATCGACCTCGAGCCGGGCGCCCTGCACCCGAACGAGCGCGGTGTCGCCTACCTGACGGACCGGGTCGCGTCGGCCGTGCGGGACCTCGCCGGCTGACCGACGGCCCGGCCCGGGTCACGCGGTCGCTTCGCGCTCCTCGGCGGCGGCGTGCGCGGTCGGTGGGACGACGCACACCGGCGACACCGCCTCGCGGAGCACGTCGTGCAGAACCGAACCGGAGAGGGCGTGGACGTGGCCCTGCCCGAGCACGACGAGCGACGCCGTGCGCGAGTGCGCCGCGATCGCGTGACCGGGGTGTCCCTCGACCAGCAGCGGGTGGATCCGCAGGTGCGGGTACCGCCGCCGCAGTTCGGCCGTCACCCGGTCGAGCAGTTCGGCGTTCCGCGCGCGCCAGCGCATCGGATCCTCGGCGAAGTCGGTGAGGCCGGTCCGGGTGAGGACGGGCATCTCCCACGCCCGGAGCACGGTCAGCCGCCGGTGCCGCCGCTCTGCTTCGTCGACCGCGATCGCGACCGCCCGTTCGTCGAGCGGCTCCTCGACCGCGAGGACGACGTCGCCGTCGATCGGGTGCGGCCCGTCCGGCACGACGACCGTGGGTACCGGCGCGCGCTCCGCCACCCGGGCCGGCCCTGATCCCACCGTCGTCCCGCGGCGGCTCCGCCACGATCCGACCACCAGGAGGTCACCCTCGTCGGACGCTGTCACGAGCGCGTTCACGAACGACCCCGCGTGCCGGTCGACCACGACCTCGACGCCGGGCAGAGCCGTTCGTGCGGCGTCGGCGAGCGCATCGGCGACCCGCTTGCCGTCCGCGCGGACACGGCCCTCCTGCGCCGGGTCGACGCCGATCACCCGGACCCGTTCGATGCCGGTCCCCGACCTGCCGGCGACCCACCGCAGCGCCTGCTCGTGGGGCCTCGCCGCGTCCGCTGCCAACGTCACCGTCGACCACCGTTCGTCCATCCCGATCGACCTCCTCGTGCCGGTGTCGGGGCGTCTGTCGGCGCTCCTTGGCCGCGGAGCGTACTCCCGCGTGCGCAGCGCCGGCTGCACGCTCCCTGCGGTTCCTCCGAGGTGTCGCGCCACCGGTCGCGGGCGCACACCGGGCCGGACAGGAGGCACGAGGCGGGCCGGCACCGTGCCTCCCGGGCGGATCGCCGCACACTGCGTGACCGCACCGACAGGTGTGCCGCGCGCTGCGTAGCCTCGAGGCGTGCGCACGAGTGCCGGACTCCTCCTCCACCGCGCCGGGCCGACCGGCACGGAGGTCTTCGTCGCGCACATGGGCGGGCCGTTCTGGCAGCGTCGCCCGCGGTCGTGGTCCATCCCGAAGGGCGAGGTCGAGCCGGGTGAGGACCCGCTCGCGACGGCGCGGCGGGAGTTCGCCGAGGAGATCGGGTCCGCCGCTCCCGACGGTGACGTCGTCGACCTCGGGGAGCACCGGCAGTCCGCCAAGGTCGTGCGGGTGTTCGCCCTGCACGCGCCGCACTTCGAGGTCGCCGGGGTCGTGAGCAACACGGTGCGGCTCGAGCTCCCGCGCGGTTCCGGTCGGTTCGTGGAGGTGCCGGAGGTCGACGCCGCGCGTTGGATGCCCGTCGACGAGGCTCGGGAACTGCTCGTCCTCGGACAGCTCTCGGCCCTCGACGCCCTGGTCCGCGCGGTCCGATCCGCGTAACGGGCAGGTGGCGATCCGGACGGAGTTCGCGCTCGCTGGATAGCCTGAGCGAACGTCGAGATTGCGACGTCTGGTGCAGGGACCAGGACAGCACGAGCAGGGGAGCACGATGCGGCGCTTGCGCACCGTCACGGCGGCACTGACCGCCCTCGCACTCGGAGGGGGACTCGCGCTCGTCGGCGCGTCGTCGGCCTCCGCCGAACCGGCCGGACACTGGGGGACGTTCACCCTCGCCGGTCAGGCCCGGGACTACTCCGGCACCATGACCCTGCCGGGGTTCCCGGCGACCACCTTCGAGTCGAACGCCCGCCAGGCGACCGTGATCAGCGGGAACTCGACCTGGCAGGGGCCGAACACCGGTCCCGGTGCGGCCTACGGCTCGAGCCGTGGGAACACCTACCTGAACCAGCGGCCGCTCGCCGATGCCGCCGGCCAGCCGTCGGTCACGACGTACACCTTCGCGACGCCGACGCCCGGAGCGAGCAGCTGGTCGTTCGTCCTCGGTGACGTCGATGCCGACCGGGTGACGATCGCAGCGACGACCCAGGGCGGGGGAACCGCGACCGCGGCCGACCTCGGCTTCTCCGGCGTGTACAACTCCTGCTCGGCCTCCACCGCCGGTGGATGGTCCTGCCCGTCCGACCCGGACGGCACCACCGGACGGGACGTCCCGAGCTGGGACGGGCCGTCGCTGACGCTCGCCGGCAACGCGGGCTCCGTCGACACCTCGGGCGCCACCGCGTGGTTCACGCCCACCGTGCCGCTCACGAGCCTCACGCTCACGTTCGAGCGTCGCAGCGGCTTCCCCGTCTACCAGACGTGGTTCGCGAACCGCACCGCGGCGATCACCGGCACCGCCACGCTCGACGGCGCGCCGATCCCCGGTGCGACCGTCACGGTCGAGGCACCCCGCGGCACCCTGTACACGACGACGACCGCGGCCGACGGCACCTACGCGTTCCCGGAGCTGCCGGTCATCAACGACTACACGGTGTCCATCACGCCGCCGCCCGGAGCCACCGGAGCAGCGTCGGTGACGGGTGTCTCGCTGAACGGGGTCCCCGGGGGTGAGGACCGGGTCGTGCCCTTCGCGTTCACGTCGCCCGCGGGCACGACGTCGATCATCGGCCAGGTCGTCGACACGGCCGGCAACCCCGCGGCGGACGTCCCGGTGGTCATCACCGACCCCAATGCGACGACCCCGATCACGACGATCACCAACGACGAGGGCTACTACACCGCCTCCGGCCTGTCGCCGGACACGGCGGTCACCGTCGCTGTGGACGGCGCCGACCCCGTGCGGGTCACGACGGGCCAGGCAGCTCCGGCGGCCCCGACCCGGCCCCGGCCGATCGAGACCGACGCGGTCAGCACGGTCACCGGCGTGGTCCGGCTCGACGGCACTCCCCAGGCCGGCGTCACGGTCGACCTCCTCGACGGTGCCGGCACGGTGGTCGCCACGACGGTCACCGATGCCGACGGCAGGTACTCGTTCACGACCGTGGACGGCACGTACACGGTGCGCTCGGCCCTCCCGGCACCGGGTGCGACGGGAGCGACGGCGAGCAACGCGGTGACACTGGTGGGCGGTGGCCCGGCCCAGACCCGTGACTTCGCGTTCGTCACGCCGCCTGCTCCGGAGGCCGTCGTCACCAGCGCGAACGGCCGCGTGGTCGACACGAACGACGCACCGGTCGCCGGTCGCACCGTGACGGCAACCCCCGCCGAGGCCGATGCAGGCGAGCCGGTGACCGCGACCACGGGCACCGACGGCCGCTACACGCTCCAGGGGCTCAACCCCGCGACCGACTACACGGTCACGGTGTCCGGGAGCACCGCCACGGTGGACTTCACCTCCGGCCCCGACGCGGGGGCCGTGGTGACCGTCGACGACCTCGTCGTCGCTGCCGCCGCGACCCCGAGCCCCACCCCGACGGCGACGCCCACCGCGAGTGCCGCCCCGACGACCGCACCGGTCGCCGCCACGGGCTCCGGTCCAACGTCGGGCGCCCTCGCCTACACGGGTGCGGACCTCGGCCCGGGGCTGGTCGCCGCCGGCGTGCTCGTGCTCCTCGGCGCGGGCCTGTTGACGTACCGCTCCGTGCGGCACCGTCGCCGGACGCACCTCCACGACTGACACCTGTCGCGCAACGGGGTGGGACCGCTCGGTCCCACCCCGTTCGTCGTTCCGGGAACAAACCCCGGACCGACGCCGTTGGAGCGCTCCGAGGAAGTTCTCAGCGGTAGCCCCTCGCGCACCTCGAGTGCATCGTGCAACACTGGAGGAGCGCACTCGCCGTGGAGTCGTACCCACAACACCATCCACAGCTCGAGCGCGCAGCTCCTCGTCGTCCCGGACGTCGTTTCGCCGTGCGCTCGGACGTCCCCAGCGAGGAGGTCAGCCCCGTGTCCACCACCACCACCCGAACCTCGGCCGTGCCGGCACACACGCGGCCGATCACCGTCACGACGGGCTCGATCGTCGGCATCGCCGTGCTCGGGCTCGCGACGTTCTTCGCCATCACCACCGAACTCATGCCGGTCGGGCTGCTCGGCACCATGAGCCGTGACCTCGGCGTCTCCGAGTCCACGATGGGCGTGGTCGTCACCGTGTACGCCGCAGCCGTGGCCCTGCTCGCGCTGCCGCTGACGTCCTTCACGGCACGGCTGCCCCGGAAGACCGTGCTCGTCGCGACGCTCGTCGGCTACGCGGTGTCGAACCTCATGGTGGCGCTCGCGCCGTCCTTCGCCGTGGTGTGCGCCGGCCGGGTCGTCGGCGGCGTCGCCCACGCGCTGTTCTTCTCGGTGGCGTCGGCGTACGCCACCCGCATCGTGCCGCCGCGCCTCGCGGGCCGCGCGATCGCGTTCGTGTACTCGGGCAGCTCGCTCGGCTTCGTGCTGGGCGTGCCGATCGCCACGTGGGTCGCACAGACCATCGGCTGGCGTCCGGCCGTCGGTTCGGTCGCCGTGGCGTCGGCCGTGCTCGCCGGCGTCGCGCTGGCGTTCCTCCCGGCCGTCCGCGGTGCGTCGTCGCCGCACATCGGCTCGCCGCGTGCCTGGGCGCGCACCGGTCTGCTCTCGGTCGTCGTCGCGGACCTGCTGCTGTTCGCGGGGCACTACGTCGTCTACACGTACATCGGCCCGTACGCGATCGACGCCGGGCTCGACGCGCACCTCGTCTCCGGTGCCCTGCTCGTCCTCGGGGCCACCGGGGTCGTCGGGCTCTGGATCGCCGGGCTCTTCGTCGACCGTGCGCCCCGCCAGACCCTCATCGTCGCCGTCGCCGTGATGGCCGCCGCGTTCGCCGTGCTGCCGTTCGTGCACGGGTCGCTCGTCGGCACCATGGCGGTCGCCGGTGTCTGGATGGCGGCGAACGGCACGACCGGCACCCTGTTCATGGCGGCCGCGATCCGGACCGGGGGTGTGTCGCCCGACATCGCCGGCGCCCTCGTCAACGGCGCGTCGAACATCGGCATCGCCGGGGGAGCGGCGCTCGGTGGCCAGGCCCTCGGCGTGGTGGGACTGCAGTGGATGCCGTTCGCCGGCGGTGCGGTCCTGCTCGCCTCGCTCGGGGTCGTCGTCGCGGCACGCAAGGGCTTCCCGGTGCACTCGCACGCGCAGGAGCACCTGTCGACCTCGTCGATCGAAGCCATCACGTCGTCCCTCGCCGTCGTCACGACGTCGGTCCCGACGATCAGCCGGGCGATCCAGACCCTCACGGGGTCGGTCGCCGTCGTCACCGGCGCGGTCCGCACCCACCGCTCCGGCGAGCCGACCGCCTAGCGCGAGCGGTGCTCAGTACGAGTCGGTGACCGTGCCCTGCACCCCGCCACCGCGCAACCAGAGGGTCAGCGTCCCGCTCCTGGACTGCGCGGACAGGGACACCGAGCCGTGCAGCGCGTCCTCCCTCGGGTAGCAGGCCGTCGACGACTCGATCCGGTCGGCCGTCGCCACGAGGCAGATGGTCGAACGGTCGGTACCGACCCCCGCCCAGACGTTCCACGGCGTCTCCAGGTCGCCGCCGTCGAGGGCCCGGTTCGTGAAGATCAGCCGGGTGCTGTGCAGGCTCACCGGCGCGTCGACGGGACCCGGGAGCTGGTCCGCGTAGGTCTGCGGCACGTCGAGCAACTGCTCCAGCGTCACGGTGCCCGCCGTCGGCGTGATGCTCGGCGCCGCGGGCATCGACGGCCGCGCCGTCCCGACGACCGTGCCGGCCGCGAACGCCACCCCGACGGCGGCGGCCGCGCCGAGCGCGATCCACACGCGGGGGCGGCGGGTCCACAGCAGGTCGTGGACGCGTCGGCGCCACCCTGCCTGGAGGCTCGCCCCGCCGCCGTCATCCGTCGTCGCCGCCGCCTCGGGGTCGGCCGACGCCACGGTCGCCGGCGGCACCGTCGGTCCGGAGGCGACCACTCCGGAGGCAGCCGCTCCCGAGCCGGGGTCGCCACGTCGGTCGACGGCGGGGGCGTCACCGGCCCGAGCGGCAGCCACCTCCGGGGCGTTGGCGGTCCCGTGCTCCGGGAGTGCCACCGGCTCGGCGGTCCGCCCGCCCCCGCACTCCGCGGGTGTTTCGGCGGACGACGGCCGCCGTGGCAGCCGGCCCGCGGCGAGGTCCTGGAGCGCGATGCGTGCGCGAGCGGCCTCCGCGGGTGTCGAGTCGGCACCCCACGCCACGGCTTCGAGCCGCGCTCGCTCCTTCGCCAGGTCGTCGTCGGCCATGCGTACTCCCGTTCCGGGTCCTGCTGCCCGCCCCATGGTCGCACTCGGGCGGCGACCGTGTTCACCCAGTGCGCGAGGAGTACCCAGGAGCGATGACCAGCTCCGCGAACGACCAGCCCCGTCCGGCCGACGACGAGACCCTCGAGCCGCTCAGCCACGACACCCAGTCCGGCGAGGCCGACTACGTCGCGACGAGCCCGGGCGGGACCGGCACCGAACGCCACGTGCCGACCGCCGACGAGGAACAGGGCCGCGGCACCGAGTACGACCCCGTCGACCAGGGCCCGCAGCAGGAGGGGCAGGGCGGCTAGCCGGCGGCACGCTCCAGCGCCCGTCGGAGCACCGCGCGCTCTCCGAGTGCCCACGCGGCACTCGTGACGACGTACAGCGCCGCGGCGAGGGGCGCGACCGCGGCGAACACGACCGTGACGAACGGCGCCACCCGCGCGACGGACGCCGCGACGGCGGCACCGGGGACGCTCGGGTCCGTGGGCTCCACGGGGTTCCACCGGAGGTTCGCGCGCCGGGTCGCCTCCACCACGAGCGCGAGGACGGCGAGCAGGACGAGCACGACCCAGGCGTGCACCCAGAGCGGTGAGGCGAGCGTGACCACGAGCGAGTGCGCCAGCGGCACGCCGACGAACGTCGCCTCGAGCAACGTGTTCGCCACGCCCCCGATCGTCGCGTGCGTGAAGAGGGTGTACAGGAGCGACACCACCGGGGCCTGCGCGAGCACCGGCAGGCACCCGGCGAGCGGCGACACCCGTTCGGAGGTGTAGAGCTCCTGGACGGCGCGCTGGAGTCGCTCGCGGTCCCGTCCGTACCGGCGACGCAGTTCGGCGAGCTGCGGCGCGAGGCGGCGTCGATCGCGCTCGGCTCGCACCTGCAGGACGGACAACGGCACGAGCAGCACGCGGACGGCGAGGGTGAGGGCGACGACGGCGAGCGCCGCGGCGAACGACCCGGCGAAGGGTTGGAAGCAGCCCGTGAGGGCGGTGAGCAGGTCGGCGCCGGCGTGCAGGAGCGTGCCGACGACGGGCAGGGTGGTGAGGTCCACGGGGGTCCGATCGGTCGAGGTGGAGGGGTCGCGGAGCGGTCCGACCACCGACGTGGTCAGACCGGTGCGACGACTCCGGGTGCCCTCGGTCGCGCGTGACCGTCCGCGTCCGGGTGCGACGACGCGATGTCCGTCCGGAGCACGGCCCACGCGGCGTGGTCGACCACGGTGCCGGGCGGGGGCGTGGCGAGCACGCCGGCGACGATCGCGGTGAGGACCACGACTGCGACGACCGCGGCACTGCCGAGTGCCGTGACGACGACCGCGGGGAGCAGGTCGCCCGCTCCCGTCGCCACGGGCGCCCCCGCGCCGAGCACGGCGACGAGGCGCAGCAGGAACTCGACGACGACCATGGTGCGTTCAGCGTAGCGTCCGCGCGCCGCCCCGGTCCGGCGTCCGGTGAGCGGCATGATCGCGGCATGACCGCTGCATCGCCGAGCACCCCCGCGACGGTCGCACTGGACCGCGCGGGCGTGCCGTACACGCCGCACGTGTACGAGCACCACGAGACCGCCACGAACTTCGGGGAGGAGGCTGCCGCCGCCCTCGGGCTTCGTGAGGAGCAGGTGTTCAAGACCCTGGTGGTGTCGGTGGACGGCGCCCTCGCCGTGGCCATCGTGCCGGTCGCGAACCGCCTCGACCTCAAGGCGATCGCCGCGGCCGTCGGCGGCAAGAAGGCCACGCTGGCCGACCCGGCACTCGCCGAGAAGCGCACCGGCTACGTGGTCGGCGGCATCAGCCCCGTCGGGCAGAAGACCGCACTCCGGACCGTGCTCGACGAGTCGGCGCTGGCGTACGACAGCATCTTCGTGTCCGGTGGACGCCGGGGCTTCGACATCGAGCTCACCCCCGCGGACCTCGTGCGGGTCACGGACGCGATCGCGAAGCCCATCGCCCGGACTTGAGTCGGCACCGACCTGAGCCGAGTCGCCGCAAGTTCCTCCCCGGACCGGGAATGGTCCGCCCGCCTCTGCGTTGCATTGAGTCGAAGGCACTCAAGTCCAACCAGGAGGCACCCTTGCCAGAGACGTTCGGCCCCGCCGGCAGCGACTCGTTCGACGAGTTCCTCGCGCGGCTCATCGCGGCGCAGCAGACCGGTCAGCAGCGGCCGGTCCCGTTCGGACGCCCCGTCGACATCACGCGGCTGCTCAGCCGTCGCACCCACCAGCTGCTCCAGCGCACCGCCGAGTACGCGACCGAGCAGGGCCAGCACGAGATCGACGCACTGCACCTGCTGCACGTCCTCGTCCGGACCGATCCGTTCACCGCGGTCGTCCGCCGGGCCGGCGCCGACCCGGAGCGCCTCGCCGACGAGGTCGAGCAGCGGCTGCCCGCACCGTCCGACGACGACGCACTGACCGAGGGTCGCCCGGCACTGACCGGCACCGCCCAGCGGATCCTGCTCGAGGCGACCCAGGCCGCCAAGGGCTTCGGCAGCACCTACACGGACCCGGAGCACGTCTTCTTCGCACTCGTCATGGACCAGGACACCGTGACCGGACAGCTCCTCGCGAGCGCCGGTGTCACCCCGCAGGTGATGCAGGAGTACGCGGCGGAGGCGTCGGCTGCGGCTCGGGCGGGACGCCCGGCGCCCGGCATGACCTCGGACGGCGGAGGCGCCGAGCAGAGCTCCACGCCGACGCTCGACCAGTACGGCACCGACCTCACGGCCCGTGCCCGCGACGGACGCATCGACCCGGTGATCGGTCGAGCGGACGAGATCGAGCAGACGGTCGAGATCCTGCTCCGCCGCACGAAGAACAACCCCGTCCTCATCGGCGAACCCGGCGTCGGCAAGACCGCGATCGTCGAGGGACTCGCGCAGCGCATCGTGGACGGTGACGTCCCGGCGCTCCTGCAGGGCAAGCGCGTCGTGGCGATCGACCTGCCCGGCATGCTCGCCGGTGCCCGGTACCGCGGGGACTTCGAGGAGCGCCTCACGAAGGTCGTGGACGAGATCGCCGAGCACGCGGACGAGCTCATCGTCTTCGTCGACGAGCTGCACACGCTCGTGGGCGCCGGCGGTGGTGGCGAGGGCGGTTCGATGGACGCCGGCAACATCCTCAAGCCGCGCCTCGCGCGCGGCGACCTGCACATGGTCGGCGCGACGACCCTGAACGAGTACCGCCGCATCGAGAAGGACGCCGCGCTCGAGCGTCGCTTCCAGCCGGTGACCGTGGGGGAGCCGAGCGTCGAGGACGCCGTCGCGATCCTCACGGGCCTCGCACCTCGCTACGAGGAGCACCACGACGTGACCTACACGCCCGAGGCGCTCCGCGCGGCCGTCGAGCTGTCGCACCGCTACGTGACGGACCGGCACCTGCCCGACAAGGCCATCGACCTCGTCGACCAGGCCGGTGCCCGCCGCCGGCTCGCGCTGTCCGGCGACGTGGACGTGGAGGCGCTGCGCGTCGAGATCGCCGCGCTCAGCGCGTCCAAGGACGCTGCCGTGGCGGAGGAGCACTACGAGGAGGCGTCGCGCCTGCGCGACCAGATCGACGGCCTGGAGGCCCGGATCACCGCCGCCTCGGAGGCGGGCGCGAGCCGCGCTCCCCACCGGCACGGCCGCGACGCCGCTGACGCGTCGCCGCGGGACCGGCGGCGTGGGCCCACCAGTCCGGAACCGGGTGACCGGCAGATCACGGAGGCCGACATCGCCAGCGTGGTCTCCCGCGCCACCGGCATCCCGGCGACACGCCTGAGCCAGGGCGACCGCTCCCGCCTGGCCGTCCTCGAGGACGAGTTGCACGAGCGCGTCGTCGGTCAGGACGACGCCGTGCAGGCGATCGCCCGCGCAGTTCGGCGCAGTCGGACCGGCATGGGCGACCCCCGTCGACCGGTGGGCAGCTTCCTGTTCCTCGGACCGACCGGCGTCGGCAAGACCGAACTCGCGAAGGCGCTCGCGTCCTCGCTGTTCGGCGACGAGTCGGCCATGCTCCGCTTCGACATGAGCGAGTTCGGCGAGCGGCACACGGTCTCGCGGTTGGTCGGTGCCCCTCCCGGGTACGTCGGTTACGACGAAGCCGGGCAGCTCACCGAGCGCGTCCGTCGGAACCCGTACTCGGTGATCCTGCTCGACGAGGTCGAGAAGGCCCACCCGGACGTCTTCAACCTGCTGCTGCAGGTGCTCGACGACGGCCGACTGACCGACGGCCAGGGTCGCACGGTCGACTTCCGGAACACGGTCGTGATCATGACGTCGAACATCGGGTCCGAGTTCCTCGCGTCGCGCTCCGGCGCCCTCGGGTTCTCGGCGGTCGGGGCTGCGGAGGGCTTCGCGGAGGACGACCTGCGTGCCCGGGTGATGGGCAAGCTCCGTGAAGCGATGCGGCCGGAGTTCATCAACCGCATCGACGAGATCGTGCTGTTCCGCAAGCTGACGTCGTCACAGATCTCGTCGATCGTGGCGCTCCTGCTGGAGGACACCGCGCTCCGGCTGCTCGGCCAGGGCATGACCCTGTCGGTCTCCGACGAGGCCGTCGCCTGGCTCGCTGAGCACGGCTACGAGCCCGAGTACGGTGCCCGCCCGCTCCGTCGGCTGATCCAGCGCGAGGTCGACGACCGGATCGCGACCCTCGTGGTGGCCGGGACGGTCCGGAGCGGCGACACGGTCCGCGTGGACGTGGCGGACGGTGTGCTCACCGTGACCGCAGCCCAGCCCGCCGAGGTCTGATCCCGCTCTCTTGGTCGCCTGAACGGCCCGGTGTCTGCACGACACCGGGCCGTTCTGTCGTTGTCGGCGAACAATTCCGAAGCATTTTCGTGGAAATGCTTGCGCGGACATTCCCGGTGTGGATAGTGTTCACGAGCACCGTTCAGCACGAGACCGAGAGGGGGCGAGACCATGATGATCACCACCATCACGACGCACCGCACGACGCCGTTCACCGGCACTGTGCCGTTCACCGGCACCGCGCCGTTCCGTGGCATCACCGGACTCTTCGGCACCCCTGTCCGGGTCCGCTGACCGGAAGCGTCCGCTCCTCCGCACGCCCGCGCTGACAGCGCTGCCGAGCCTCCCGCTCGCGGTCGCTGCCCGTGACGCCCGTCACCCGTACCGCTGTGAGCGGTCCGGGTGCTGCGTCCCGGGGGACGCGTCGGTCGACGACGGTGGCCGACCGGACGCCCTCGCCATCGCCACGCATTCCTGAATGCATTCCGACGCATTCTTCCGACATCGCGCACTGCGCCGGTGCGGTGGTTCGTCGTGCATTCATCCGTCATTTCATCCGGCCCGCACACGGGTCGTTCCGTCGCGCCCGGAAGACGTCCGGGCGACCATCCAGTAGGGGATCCACCACCATGTCCACGAAGACCTCCACTCGTCCTCCCGATACCCGTGCGGTGCGCCGTCGGGTCTCGCTGCCCGACCGCATCGCCCTCCGGGTCGGCCTCTGGCTGATCCTGTGGAGTCGGCGCACCACGCCCGTCCGGGTGTCGGTCGACTTCGAGACCCGCCAGCGGATCGAGCGTGAGCAGCGCGACAGCCAGTTGCGGTTGCTGCTGCAGAGCGGCGCCATGCAGCTCTGGCGCTGAGCGACGTGCTGACCTCCCAGCGCCCCGGCTTCCCGGCCGGGGCGCTGGGAGGTCCGGCCGACCGCCGCCACTGCCGTACCGTTGTGCGGTGACCGAAACCGCAGCTGCCCTCGTCGACCGACTCACCGCGATCGTGCCGGACTTCCCGAAGCCGGGGATCCTGTTCCGCGACGTCACGCCCGTGTTCTCTGACCCGGTGGCGTTCGGCCGGGTGTGTGAGGCGCTCGCGGCACCGTTCGCCGTGGGTGAGGGCTTCCAGGCCGTCGCCGGCATCGAGGCCCGTGGCTTCGCCCTCGCCGGGGGCATCGCCGCGCAGCACCAGGTCGGCGTCCTGACCGTCCGCAAGGCCGGGAAGCTCCCCGGCGAGGTACTCAGCGAGCAGTACGCCCTCGAGTACGGCGAGGCCGAGCTCGAGCTGCGCCCCGGTCAGCTGCCGCAGGGCACCCGCGTGCTCGTCGTCGACGACGTCCTCGCGACCGGCGGCACCGCGGCCGCGACGATCACGCTCCTGGAGCGCGCCGGCTACGAGGCCATCGGCTTCGCCGCGCTGCTGGAGCTCGACGGCCTCGCGGGCCGCGAGCGGGTCGGGGCCCGTGTCCCGGTGACCACGCTCGGCACCGTCCCGGCCTGACGGAACCGCACCGCGCCTCCAGGCCGTTCCTGCACACCCGCACGCGCCCCCGGCACGCTCCACAGGCGGGCCGCGCCGCGGTCGCGGCGCACTAGTCTTGACGCACCCCTGAACCAATCGAGGAGCACCACGATCGTGACCGAGTCAGTCGCAGCGCCCGCCGACGGCGCCGAGCCCGCAGACCTTCCCCAGGCACCCGAGCCCCGCACCGCGACGACGACCACGACCGGCACGGAGCTGTTCGACGGAGTCCGCGGCGTGGTCGCGATCCGCGTCGCCGGGGTGCTGAAGGACCTCGACGCCGAGGTGCACGAGGGTGACCTCGTCGAGCCCGTCACCCTCGACGAGCAGGACGGCCTCGACATCCTCCGCCATTCCGCCGCGCACGTGCTCGCGCAGGCCGTGCAGCAGATCAACCCCGACGCGAAGCTCGGCATCGGACCGCCCGTGACGGACGGCTACTACTACGACTTCGACGTCGCCGACCCCTTCACGCCGGAGGACCTCAAGGCGATCGAGAAGGGCATGGACCGGATCATCCGGCAGGCCCAGCGCTTCCGTCGCGTCGTCGTGACCGACGAGGAAGCCCGTGAGCGCATGGCGGGGGAGCCCTACAAGCAGGAGCTCATCGGCCTCAAGGGCGCCGCCGACGCCGGTGACTCGGGCGAGAGCGTCGAGGTCGGTGCCGGCGAGCTCACGGCGTACGAGAACGTCGACCCGAAGACCGGCGAGGTCGTGTGGCAGGACCTCTGCCGCGGTCCGCACGTCCCGCACACCCGGTGGATCGGCAACGCGTCCAAGCTCATGCGCGTCGCGGCGGCGTACTGGCGCGGCTCGGAGAAGAACCCGCAGCTGCAGCGTGTGTACGGCACCGCGTGGCCCGACAAGGACCAGCTGAAGGCGTACCTGGTCCGGCTCGAGGAAGCTGCGAAGCGCGACCACCGCAAGCTCGGTGCCGAGCTCGACCTCTTCTCGTTCCCGGACGAGATCGGCTCCGGCCTCGCGATCTTCCACCCGAAGGGCGGCATCATCCGCCGCGAGATGGAGGACTACTCGCGTCGCCGGCACGAGCAGGAGGGCTACTCGTTCGTCTACACGCCGCACATCACCAAGGGCGACCTGTTCGAGCAGTCGGGTCACCTCGGCTGGTACAAGGACGGCATGTTCCCGGCCATGCACATGGACGAGGCACGTGACGAGGACGGCAACGTCACCCGTCAGGGCGCGGACTACTACCTCAAGCCGATGAACTGCCCGATGCACATCCTCGCGTACCGCTCACAGGCCCGCTCCTACCGCGACCTGCCGCTCCGGATGTTCGAGTTCGGCACGGTGTACCGCAACGAGAAGTCCGGCGTGATCCACGGCCTCACCCGCGTCCGGGGCATGACCCAGGACGACGCCCACATCTTCACCACGCAGGAGAAGATGAAGGAGGAGCTCACCACGACCCTCGAGTTCGTGCTCTCGCTCCTGCGCGACTACGGCCTCGACGACTTCTACCTCGAACTCTCCACGAAGGACCCGGAGAAGTACGTCGGCGACGACGAGGTGTGGGAGGTCGCGACGAACACCCTGCGAGAGGTCGCCGAGGAGTCCGGGCTCGAGCTCGTGCCCGACCCCGCCGGCGCGGCGTTCTACGGCCCGAAGATCTCCGTGCAGGCGCGGGACGCCATCGGCCGCACCTGGCAGATGTCCACCGTCCAGCTCGACTTCAACCTGCCGGAACGGTTCGAGCTCGAGTACACCGCGCCCGACGGATCCCGCCAGCGCCCGGTGATGATCCACCGTGCCCTGTTCGGTTCGATCGAGCGGTTCTTCGGCGTCCTCACCGAGCACTACGCCGGCGCGTTCCCGGCGTGGCTGTCCCCGGTGCAGGTCGTCGGGATCCCGGTCGCGGCGGAGTACGGCGACTACCTCGACGAGGTCATCGCGAAGCTCCGGTCGCACGGCGTCCGCGCCGAGGTCGACCACTCCGACGACCGCATGCAGAAGAAGATCCGCACGCACACCAAGGCGAAGGTGCCGTTCCAGCTCATCGCGGGCGGCGACGACCGCGACGCCGGAGCCGTGTCGTTCCGCTTCCGCGATGGGCGGCAGGACAACGCCGTGCCGGTCGACGAAGCGGTCGAGCGCATCCTGACCGCGATCCGCGACCGCGCGCAGGTCTGATGGACCAGGAGCGGCCGGGAGGCACCGAGCACGTCCCCGGAACCGGCCACGTCGCCGACGTGGCCGGTTCCGCGGCCCCCGGCACGGGTTCCGGAGACGACCTGCTGGTGATCCGCGACGCCGCGACCGGCGCCGCTGTGCCGGATGCCTTCCAGCGCCTCTGGAACCCGCACCGGATGGCGTACATCGACGCCGGGCGCGAGGGCCGGGGCCGCGGCCACGAGGACGACTGCCCGTTCTGCGAGGCACCCCGCAAGTCCGACGAGGACGCCCTCATCGTCGCCCGCGGGGAGCACGCCTACGTGCTGCTCAACCTGTTCCCGTACAACAACGGCCACCTGCTCGTGTGCCCCTACCGGCACGTGCCGCTGTACGACGAGGCCACGTCGGACGAGATCCGCGAGATGGGTGAGCTGACGCAGACGGCCATGCGCGTCCTGCGTGCGGTCTCGCACTGCGACGGCTTCAACATCGGCATGAACCAGGGCGAGGTCGCGGGGGCCGGTGTGGCCGGGCACCTCCACCAGCACATCGTCCCGCGGTGGCAGTCCGACTCGAACTTCTTCCCGATCATCGCGCGCACGAAGTCGATGTCGCAGCTGCTCGGCGAGACCCGCCGACTCGTCGCGGAAGGGTGGTCCGCGGAGCACTAGACTGTCGGCATCATGAGCGACAGCAGCAGCACCCCGAGCACCCCCGGCACCTCGATCACCGGCTCCGACCGCGTCAAGCGCGGCCTCGCGGAGATGCTCAAGGGCGGCGTCATCATGGACGTCGTCGACGCCGAGCAGGCTCGCATCGCCGAGGAAGCCGGCGCCACCGCCGTCATGGCGCTCGAGCGCGTCCCCGCCGACATCCGGGCACAGGGCGGCGTCGCCCGCATGTCCGACCCGTCCATGATCGAGGAGATCATCGCCGCGGTGTCGATCCCCGTCATGGCGAAGGCCCGCATCGGACACTTCGTCGAGGCGCAGGTGCTGCAGGAGCTCGGCGTCGACTACATCGACGAGTCCGAGGTGCTCTCGCCCGCCGACTACGTCAACCACATCGACAAGTGGAACTTCACCACCCCCTTCGTCTGCGGTGCGACCAACCTCGGTGAGGCCCTCCGTCGCATCACCGAGGGCGCGGCCATGATCCGCTCAAAGGGCGAGGCCGGCACCGGCGACGTGTCCGAGGCCACCAAGCACATCCGCACGATCAACAAGGAGATCGCTGCCCTCCGGCACCTCAAGGAGGACGAGCTCTACGTCGCCGCGAAGGAGCTCCAGGCGCCGTTCGACGTCGTCAAGGAGGTCGCGCAGACCGGCAAGCTCCCCGTTGTGCTCTTCACAGCGGGTGGCGTGGCCACCCCGGCCGACGCCGCGATGATGATGCAGCTCGGCGCGGACGGCGTCTTCGTCGGCTCCGGCATCTTCAAGTCGGGCGACCCGGCCAAGCGCGCGGCCGCGATCGTCAAGGCCACGACCTTCCACGACGACCCGAAGGTCATCGCCGAGGTCTCCCGCGGGCTCGGCGAGGCCATGGTGGGCATCAACGTCGCCGACGTCCCCGCGCCGCACCGCCTGGCCGAGCGTGGCTGGTAGTCCGACGGCGCATCCGCGCATCGGCGTCCTCGCGCTCCAGGGCGACTTCCGCGAGCACATCGCGTCGCTGACCGAACTCGGCGCCGACGTCGTGCCGCTCCGCCGTCCGGAGGAGATCGCGTCGCTCGACGGCGTGGTCGTCCCCGGCGGCGAGTCGAGCGTCATGGACAAGCTCTCGCGTGCGTTCGGTGTCGCGGAGCCGCTGGCCGACGCCATCCGCGGTGGTCTCCCCACATACGGGACCTGCGCGGGCATGATCATGCTCTCGTCGCGCATCGCCGCGGGCATCCCGGGGCAGCAGACCCTCGGCGTGCTCGACACGACCGTGCGGCGGAACGCGTTCGGCAGCCAGAACGACTCGTTCGAGATCGACATCCCCATGCCGGAGCTCGGTGAGGCCCCGGTGCACGCCGTGTTCATCCGCGCACCCGTGGTCGAGGAGCACGGCCCAGGGGTCGAGGTCCTCGGGGCGCTCCCGGACGGCCAGGTCGTCGCCGTGCAGCAGGGCAACGTGATCGCCAGCGCGTTCCACCCCGAGGTCGCGGGGGAGGACCGGTTCCACCGGCGCTTCCTCGACCTCGTCCACAGTGCTTGATGCAACCAGTGCCTGACCCGACCAGTGCCTGACCCGACCAACCTGGTGGTTCCCTCGACCGGCCACGTGCTGTCCACAGCACCAGCGCGCCGGACCGACACCGTGCCTCCCGGCTCGGTAGACTGACCAGGATCTTCCGCAAGACGCAAGGAGCACCGTGTCCGGGCATTCCAAGTGGGCAACGACCAAGCACAAGAAGGCGGTCATCGACCAGCGCCGTGCCAAGTCGTTCGCCAAGCTCATCAAGAACATCGAGGTCGCCGCGAAGATGGGCGGCGCCGACCTGTCGGGGAACCCGACCCTGGTCGACGCCGTGCAGAAGGCGAAGAAGACCTCGGTGCCGAACGACAACATCGACCGCGCCATCAAGCGCGGTGCCGGTCTCACCGGTGAGTCGATCGAGTACACGACGATCATGTACGAGGGCTACGGCCCGAACGGCGTCGCGATGCTGATCGAGTGCCTCACGGACAACAAGAACCGCGCCGCGGCCGAGGTCCGGACGGCGATGTCGCGCAACGGTGGCACCATGGCCGACCCGGGCAGCGTCGCGTACAACTTCTCCCGCAAGGGCGTGATCTCGGTCACGAAGACCGACGGCCTCGACGAGGACACCGTGATGGGTGCCGTGCTCGACGCCGGTGTCGAGGACGTCATCGACCAGGGCGGCGGCTTCGAGGTCATCACCGAGGCGACCGACCTCGTCGCGGCCCGCACGGCCCTGCAGGACGCCGGGATCGACTACGACTCGGCCGACGCCGAGTTCGTCCCGGGTCTCAAGGTCCCGGTCGACGCCGAGACCGCCCGCAAGGTGTTCCGGCTGATCGACGCGCTCGAGGACTCGGACGACGTGCAGAACGTCTACTCGAACTTCGACATCCCCGCGGACGTCCAGGCCGAGCTCGACGAGGACGAGGGCGAGTAGCCGTGCTCCGGGTGCTCGGGGTCGACCCCGGGCTCACCCGGTGCGGCGTCGGCGTGGTCGAGGTCGCACCGAACCGGCGTGCCCGGCTCGTGCACGTGACCGTCGTCCGGACACCGGCGGACATGGCGCTCGAGCAGCGCCTCCTCCGGATCGCGGACGGCATCGCCGCCGAGATCGACGAGCACCGTCCGCAAGCGGTCGCCGTCGAGCGGGTCTTCGCGCAGGCGAACGTCCGCACCGTGATGGGCACCGCGCAGGCGGCGGGCCTGGCACTGCACGCGGCGGCGGCACGCGGCCTGCCGGTCGGGCTGCACACCCCGTCCGAGGTCAAGGCGGCGATCACCGGGTACGGCAACGCCGACAAACGACAGGTGCAGACGATGGTCGCCGCCGTGCTCGGCCTCGCCGAGGCGCCGAAGCCCGCGGACGCCGCGGACGCCCTCGCCCTCGCGGTGTGCCACGCCTGGAGGCTCGGATCGCCCGACCAGGTCGGGTCCGGTCCGTCGTCGCTCACCCCGGCGCAGCGTGCCTGGCGGGACGCGCAGCAGGGCTCCGGCGCCGACTCGCCCCTGGCCCGCGCGGCGGCCGCTGCAGCGCGTGGCGGCTCGCGCGGCGTCGCGCGTGGTGCGGGGGCAACGTCGGTGGGCGGCCCTAGGCTCGGAGCATGATCGCGAGTCTCCGGGGCACCTGCATCGACGTCGCCGGATCGAGCGTGGTGATCGAGGTCGGGGGAGTCGGGTACGCCGTCACCGTCACGCCCGCGCACGCCCTGACGATGCGCCACGGGGCCGAGGTCTTCGTGCGCACCGCGATGATCGTGCGCGAAGACGAACACCTCCTGTTCGGTTTCGAGACGACCGACGCGCTCCGCGTGTTCGACCTCCTCCGCAGCGTGTCCGGTGTGGGGCCGAAGTCCGCCCTCGGGGTGCTCGCCCACCTGGACCCGGGGCAGATCGCCACCGCCGTCGCGAACGAGGACGACGCTGCGTTCCGCAAGGTGTCCGGCATCGGTCCGAAGACCGCGAAGCTCATCACCGTCGCCCTGGCCGGCAAGCTCGCCGCGTTCGAGCAGCCCACCGCGGCGGCCGCCGGGTCGACGCCCGGTGCGCACCCCGCGTCGGAGGACGTCGTCGTCGCCCTCGTCGGCCTCGGCTGGCGTGAGGACGCGGCGCGCGCTGCGGTCGACGCCGTCGTCACCGAGGACCCGGCCGCCGCGACGTTCGGTACCCAAGCGCTCCTCCGCGCCGCGCTCGGGGCCCTCCGACCGGCCGGAGCGGGCCGATGAGCGGCATCACGGCCGCCGGCGCGGAGTCGCAGGAGGAACTCGCCTTCGAAGGCGCCCTCCGCCCCCGTTCCCTCGACGAGTTCGTCGGACAGCGCAAGGTGCGCGGTCAGCTCGACCTGCTGCTCAAGGCGGCGGCGATGCAGGAGCGCACACCCGACCACACCCTGATGGCGGGGCCGCCCGGACTCGGCAAGACCACCCTCGCGATGATCGTCGCGCACGAGTCCGGCCGGCCGCTGCGGATGTCGAGCGGTCCAGCGATCCAGCACGCCGGCGACCTCGCAGCCGTGCTCTCGTCACTGGTGCCGGGTGAAGTCCTGTTCATCGACGAGATCCACCGCATGGCACGGTCGGCGGAAGAGATGCTCTACCTCGCGATGGAGGACTTCCGGATCGACGTCATGGTCGGCAAGGGGGCCGGCGCGACGAGCATCCCGCTCGACCTCGCACCGTTCACGCTGGTCGGCGCGACGACCCGGGCCGGCCTGTTGCCGAACCCGCTGCGCGATCGCTTCGGCTTCACCGCCCACCTCGAGTTCTACGAGAAGGACGAGCTGGAGCAGGTACTCATCCGCGCCGCGCACCTGCTCGAGCTCGACATCGACCGCTCCGCCCTGCGCGAGATCGCCGGGCGCTCCCGGGGCACCCCGCGCATCGCGAACCGGCTGCTCCGACGCGTCCGCGACTTCACGCTGGTCCACCGCCCCCGCGACGGCATGGCCGCGGTGCAGGGCGCCCTCGAGCTGTACGACGTCGACGAACTCGGCCTCGACCGACTCGACCGGGCCGTGGTCGAGACGATGCTGACCCGGTTCGACGGCGGGCCCGTGGGGTTGAACACGCTCGCGGTGTCCGTCGGTGAAGAATCCGAGACGATCGAGTCGGTCGTCGAGCCGTTCCTCGTCCGGCTCGGTCTCGTCACCCGCACCCCTCGCGGTCGGATCGCGACGCCGCAGGCATGGCGGCACTTCGGCATGACGCCGGGGCAGTCGAGCGCCGGTCCCGCGCTCTTCGGCGACGGCGACTGAACCCCCACGGACCGAGCAGCCCTCGAGCGCACACGTCGCCCAGCATCGAGTGCCCTAGACTGCTACGGCCCGAAACCGAGCAACCAGAGAAGGCATCGCATCATGGGTCAAGAAGTCATCCTCATCGTCATCGTCGTGGCGTTCGCGGCCTTCATGTTCTACAACAGCCGGAAGCGCAAGAAGCAGCAGGCGGAGCTCGCCACCAAGATGGTCCCGGGCGCGCAGGTCATGCTGTCCTTCGGCCTCTACGGCAAGCTCCTCTCGGTCGATGACGAGAAGGTCACCGCCGAGGTCGAGGTCGCCCCGGGGACGATCGTGACCGTGCACCGCCAGACGCTCTCCCGCGTCGTGGACGCGACCGCCGACGACGTCGACACCGCCGTCACGCCGGAGGACGAGCCGAAGCACGTCACCGAGCTCAACGGCCAGCCGGTCGTCGACGATCAGGCCCCGGCCTACGGTGAGCGCTCCGACGAGCCGAACCGCAAGAACGACAACTGATGTTCTGGGCTGTCGGGTCGTGAGGCCCGGCAGCATCACTCCTGCCGTCGGCTCGCGTCGTCGGTCCTGACAGAAAGACGAGACGACCGGTGGCACGATCGACACCCGTCAAGAAGGCGCTCCGCTCGCTCACCTGGTTGGTGATCCTGATGGCGGTCCTCGCAGGACTCAACACCGCCGCCTCGATCCTCGCCAGCACGACGAAGGACGACACCGACAAGTGGTTCGCGGGCGCCAGCTGGGTCCCGGAGCTCGCGCTCGACCTGCAGGGCGGCACGCAGCTGACCCTCGCGGCCCAGAACACCGAGGGCGGCTCGGTCACGAGCCAGCAGCTCAACCAGGCCGTGAACATCATCCGTCAGCGCATCAACGCGACGGGTGTGTCGGAGTCGCAGATCAACACGCAGGGCACGAACAACATCGTCGTCTCGATCCCCGGCAAGCCCGACCAGGCGACCATCGACCGGATCGAAGCAGCGGCGAAGCTGACCTTCCGTCCGGTGCTGTACACCGAGGCCGCCACGAACACGGCGGTCGGTGGCAGTGACGGCGCCTCGGCCTCGCCGACGCCCTACACGCCGCCGGCCTCGCTGCAGGCCACGCCGAGCACGAAGCCGACGAACGGCAGCGACCTCTCGCAGGTCACGCCGGCGCTCCAGGCGCTCTACACGAACTACGACTGCAATGCACCGGACGACGTCACCGCCGCTCCGGACGACGAACCGCTCGTGACGTGCGACCAGGACGGCGCCGCGAAGTACATCCTCGGTCCGGTCGAGGTCTCGGGCTCCGGCATCAGCAACGCCACCTCGGGTCTCGCCACGGACTCGCAGGGTGCGTCCACCGGTCAGTGGGCCGTCAACCTGACGTTCTCGGGCAAGAGCTCGGACGACTTCCGCGACGTCACCAGCCGGCTCGTGAAGCTGCAGGCGCCGCAGAACCAGTTCGCGATCGTCCTCGACGGCACGGTCATCACCGCTCCGGCGTCGAACGCGGCGATCACCAACGGCAAGGCGCAGATCACCGGCAACTTCACGGCCGACTCTGCGAAGACCCTCGCGGACCAGCTCAAGTACGGCGCGCTGCCGATCAACTTCCAGGTCCAGTCGAACGAGAACATCTCGGCGACGCTCGGGACCGCACAGCTCGTCGGCGGTCTCGTCGCCGGCCTGATCGGCCTCATCCTGGTGATCATCTACTCGGTCATCCAGTACCGGGCGCTCGCGTTCGTGACGGTTCTGTCGCTCGGGGTCGCAGCAGCCCTGACCTACCTCGTCATCGCGATCATGTCCTGGCGCGTCGACTACAGGCTGTCGTTGGCGGGTGTGGCAGGTCTGATCGTGGCGATCGGCATCACCGCGGACTCGTTCATCGTGTACTTCGAGCGCATCCGCGACGAGCTGCGGGACGGCCGCGGTCTCGAGGGTGCCGTCGAGTCCGGATGGCGTCGAGCCCTGCGTACGATCCTCGCGTCGGACTCGATCAACTTCCTCGCCGCCGTGGTCCTGTACATCCTCGCCGTCAGTGACGTGAAGGGCTTCGCGTTCACGCTGCTCCTCACGACCCTGATCGACGTCGTCGTCGTGGTGCTGTTCACGCACCCGATGATGCAGCTCATCGCACGCAGCCGGTTCTTCGGCGAGGGCCACAAGTTCAGCGGGCTCGACCCGAGTGCCCTCGGGGCCGTCTACCGGGGCCGCGCGCAGTTCCGCGCACCGGTCGTGGACGGCAAGCGTCAGCAGCGGAGCGCCGGTGAGGCGCAGCGCCGCCAGACGATCGCCGAGCGGAAGGCCCGCGAAGCCGCGGGCGACAACGGCACGACGCCGGACGGAAAGGACGACTGATGGCCAGCTTCAGCCAGTTCGGCAGCGACCTCTACACGGGCAAGCGCTCCTACGACATCGTCGGACGCCGTCGCACGTGGTACCTCATCGCGATCGTGATGATCGTGCTCTCCCTCGGCATCCCGTGGCTCCGCGGCGGGTACCAGCTCGGGATCGAGTTCACGGGCGGGTCGGAGTTCACCATCTCCGACGTCAAGACCACGAACCAGGCGATCGCGACCGACACCGTCGAGTCGATCGTCCCCGAGGGTGTGCCGCGTGTGTCGCAGCTCGGCCAGCACGGCATCCGCGTGCAGACCGGTCAGCTGACCGACCGGCAGACGACCGAGGTGCAGGACGCGCTCGCGAAGGCGTACGACGTCCCGGACAGCCAGGTCGCGGCGACGTTCATCGGTGCGACCTGGGGTGCGGACGTCCTCGCGCAGGCCATCCGCGGCCTCGTGATCTTCCTCGCCCTCGCGGCCGTGGTCATGGCGCTGTACTTCCGCACGTGGAAGATGTCGTTGGCCGCCATGACGGCGCTGCTGCACGACCTCCTCATCACGGCGGGCGTGTACGGCATCGTCGGCCTCGAGGTCACCCCGGCGGCCGTGATCGGCTTCCTGACGATCCTCGGCTACTCGCTGTACGACACCGTCGTGGTCTTCGACAAGGTGCGTGAGAACACCAGCCAGGAGAGCGTCCGGACGTTCAAGCAGTCGGTGAACCTCGCGGTGAACCAGACCCTCGTGCGCTCGATCAACACCTCCGTGGTCGCCCTGCTGCCGGTCGCGGCGATCCTCTTCATCGGGTCGTACGTCCTGGGCGCCGGCACGCTGCGCGACATCTCGCTCGCGCTGTTCATCGGCATCATCGTCGGCACGTACTCGACGATCTTCATCGCGTCGCCGATGTACGCGCACCTCCGGGAGAACGAGCCGAAGATCAAGCAGGCCGACGCCAAGAAGGAACAGGCCGCGGCGAAGCGGCAGCAGCAGGTCGACGCGACGGCGAACGTCTGATGGCCGTGGACACCACCGACATCGACGTCGCGGAGGCCCGGCGCCGGCTTGCCGAGGGCGCGAAGCTGTTCGACGTCCGCGAGCAGGGGGAGTGGGACGAGGTCCACGCTCCCGAGGCGACGCTCGTCCCGATGTCCGAGCTGGTGTCGCGATGGCAGGAGATCGACGGCGGCGACACGCCCGCGATGGTCATCTGCCACTCCGGCGGTCGTTCGGCGCGTGTGGTCGCTGCCCTCGAACAATCGGGCGTCTCCGCCGTGAACGTGGTCGGCGGGATGACCGCGTGGGAGCAGTCGGGTGCCGAAGTCGTCCGCGGTGCCCAGAGCGAACCGCGTCACGAGCACTGACCGGACGCGCGTAGTCTTGTCGGATCGAGCGCGGAGGCACTCCGCACCGGACGAGGTCTCGGGAGGCGCATCATGACCGACACGCGCGAATCGTCGCCGTCGGACGCCGCGAGCCGCCCGGCCTCGCCCGCCCGTCCGACGAGTCCGATCGGCCCGAACACCACGGGCAACCTCGGCTCGCTCCGCTCCCTGCTCCCGCGCCTGTTCTCCCGTGCGCAGCCGGCCGGAGCGGTCGACACGCTCATCCGCACAGTGCGGTCGCACCACCCGAAGGCCGACGTCACGCTCATCGAACGGGCGTACTCGGTCGCCGAGCAGGCGCACGACGGGCAGAAGCGCAAGTCCGGCGAGCCCTACATCACCCACCCCGTCGCGGTCGCGCAGATCCTCGCCGACCTCGGCATCGGCACGATCACGATCGCCGCGGCGCTCCTGCACGACACCGTCGAGGACACGGACTACCAGCTCGACCAGCTCCGCGCCGACTTCGGTGACGAGATCGCGATGCTGGTCGACGGCGTCACGAAGCTCGACAAGGTCAAGTACGGCGACAGCGCACAGGCCGAGACCGTCCGCAAGATGGTCATCGCGATGTCGAAGGACATCCGGGTGCTCGTGATCAAGCTCGCGGACCGCCTGCACAACGCCCGCACGTGGGGCTTCGTGGAGTCCGCCTCCGCGACGCGCAAGGCCAAGGAGACGCTCGAGATCTACGCGCCCCTGGCGCACCGGCTCGGCATCCAGATGATCAAGCTGGAGCTCGAGGACCTCTCGTTCGCGGTGCTGCACCCGAAGCTCTACGTCGAGATCGACAGCCTCGTGAAGGAACGGCAGCCGAAGCGCGAGCAGTTCGTGCAGAACGTCATCGGCACGCTCAAGAAGGACCTCAAGGCCGCGAAGATCCGCGGTGACGTGATGGGCCGACCGAAGCAGTACTACTCGATCTACCAGAAGATGATCGTGCGTGGGCGCGAGTTCGACGAGATCTACGACCTCGTCGGGATCCGCGTGCTCGTCCCGACCGTGCGGGACTGCTACGCGATGCTCGGCTCCGTGCACGCTCGGTGGACGCCGCTGCCCGGCCGGTTCAAGGACTACATCGCGACGCCGAAGTTCAACCTGTACCAATCGCTGCACACCACCGTCCTCGGGCCCCAGGGGCGCGCGGTCGAGATCCAGATCCGCACGCACGAGATGCACCAGCGCGCCGAGTTCGGTGTCGCTGCCCACTGGAAGTACAAGCAGCGCGTCACCGGCCGCGACGTCGACTCGTCGAGCCAGAACGACCAGGACATGGCGTGGCTCGCCCACATCACCGACTGGCAGGCGGAGACGAGCGATCCCGGCGAGTTCCTCGACTCGCTGCGCTACGAGATCGGCGCGAAGGAGACCTACGTCTTCACGCCGCAGGGCAAGGTCATCGGCCTGCCGTCGGGCGCCACCCCGGTCGATTTCGCGTACGCCGTGCACACCGAGATCGGTCACCGCACGATGGGGGCGAAGGTCAACGGGCGGCTCGTCCCGCTCGAGAGCACCCTGTCGAGCGGTGACGTCGTCGAGATCTTCACGTCGAAGAACCCCGATTCCGGTCCCAGCCAGGACTGGCTGACCTTCGTCCGGAGCCCGCGCGCCCGGAACAAGATCAAGCAGTGGTTCACCAAGGAGCGTCGCGAAGAGGCCATCGAGCAGGGCCGTGACGCCATCGCCCGTGCGATGCGGAAGCAGAACCTGCCGCTGCAGCGCATCCTCAGCCAGGACACCATCGCCGAGGTCGCGTCCTCGATGCGCTACGAGGACGTCTCCGCCCTCTACGCGGCGATCGGGGAGGGGCACGTCTCGACGCAGTCCGTCATCGAGAAGGTGCTGGGCAGCGTCCAGACCGAGACCGAGACGGACGAGCCGGAGCTGGCGTTCCCGCGGCAGATCACGAGCCGCCAGCTCCGCAACAGCGACTCCGGCGTCCTCGTCCGTGGTGCACCGGACATCCTCGTGAAGCTCGCCAAGTGCTGCACCCCGGTGCCCGGCGACCAGATCGTCGGGTTCATCACCCGCGGCCAGGGTGTCTCCGTGCACCAGGCGTCGTGCTCGAACGTGAAGTCCCTCATGAACGAGCCGGACCGCATGATCGAGGTCGAGTGGGCTCCGTCGTCGAAATCAGTGTTCCTCGTGCAGATCCAGATCGAGGCACTCGACCGCTCGGGCCTGCTCAGCGACGTGACCCGGGTGCTGACCGACCACCACGTGAACATCCTCTCGGCGACCGTCTCCACCTCGTCCGACCGACTGGCACTGAGCCGGTTCGTCTTCGAGATGGGCGACACCACCCACCTGGACCGGGTACTCAACGCGGTGCGGCGCATCGACGCCGTCTACGACGTGTACCGCGTCAGCGCCGGCTGACGCTCGCCGTCCACAGGGAGGCGGACCGCGTCGCAGCGAGGCGAGCCCCGGCCGAGCCCGGTCACGCCGGCTCGGAGCCGAACAGCGCGGCGAGACGCCGCTCGGCCTGGCGGACCATCGGCACGACACCGAGCGCACCGAGGGCTCGCCGCAGCTCGTCCGTGCCGACGACGCCAGCCCCGACGAGACCCCGCACGGCGTCCTCGTCGGCGGCGTGCATGCGGCCCGCGGTCGGCCCGGGCGCCCGGAGCAGGTCGATCGCGGTCCGCGGTGGTGTCGTCACCCGGAGCCCCGCGAGGACCCGGACGTCTTCGTGCGGTAGCGCGACCTCGCGCACCCGGACCGTCGCGGGGTCGACCCGGAGCCGCACGTGCGAGGGCACGACGCACTCGTGGGGGAGCGGTGGACGGGACAGTCCGCCCCACACCCAGGCCGCGGTGGTCCGGCAGGGCCCACGCAGCCGCTGCGGCACGCAACGCCGGGTCCTGCGGTTCGGCCGGTGACGCCCAGCACGGACCGACGGGCACGAGCTCCCCGGCGAGCACCGCGGCCCGGAGTTCGGCCTCCGGCCAGTCGTCGGTCGTCAGCAGGCGCGAGCGGGGCACCCCGACATCCTGCCGGACCGACCTGCCCGACCGGGCCGGGCTGTGGACAGGGCCACGGAGCGACCGGAGGGGCGGGGCGGTGACGACCCGTGCCTCCCGGCCGACACGCGTCAGCGCACCGTGGGGACGCATGCCGCACCGCGGCACGGCGCGCGTCAGCGACGGTCGGTCAGCGCAGCACGTCCGCCCGGTGCACGAGCGCAGCGGCGCCGATGAGCGGCCCGTCCTGCGAGAGCCCGGTGGGAACGATCCGCACCTTCGTCACGAACGGGAACTCGACGCGCTCCGCCACGGCCTGCCGCGCGAACTCGAAGAGGTCAGGGGTGACGTGGGAGAAGCCACCGCCGATCGCCACGACCTCGAGGTCGACCAGGCTCGTCGCCGCGGCGATCGCCTGTCCGAGCGCGCGACCGCTGCGCCGCACCGCTCCGACGGCGATCTCGTCGCCGGCCTCGTACGCGGCGGCGAGGTCCTCGCCCGTCGTGCCGGCGAAGCCCTGACGCTGCGCCCAGGCGACGGTCTTCGGACCGGACGCGACGGCCTCCAGGCAGCCCGTGCCGCCGCACGCGCACGGGTCGTCGAACCCGCCGCACTCCACGTGCCCGATGTGGCCCGCGTTGCCGGTCGGGCCGCTGACCGTGCGGCCGTGCAGGATGAGCCCGCCGCCGACGCCCGTGGAGACGATCATGCCCATCACGTGGTCGGACCCCTGCGCTGCGCCGACCCAGTGCTCAGCCAGGGTGATCGCGAGGCCGTCCATGCGGAGTGTCACGGGGACCCCGGCGGGCACGTGCTGCGCGACGCGGTCCCGCAGCGGGTAGCCGCGCCAGACGGGCATGTTCAGCGGGGACACGAGGCCGTGGACCTCGTCGACGGGGCCGGCCGAACCGATGCCGACGCCGACGAGGACCGCGTCCGCGGGCAGGGTCGCGAGCGTGGCGGTGACGACCTCGTCGACCGCGGCCTGCAGCTCGTCGGAGGTCCGGCCGGGGCCGGTCGGACTGCGGTGCCGCGTGGCCGGCAGGACGACGCCCTGGTCGGTGACCAGGGCGGCCTCGACCTTGGTGCCGCCGAGGTCGACGGCGAGTGCGAGGGACTGCCCCGCGAGGTGGGGCTGGGTGGTGCTGTCGGTCATGATCGCTCCGGTGCGACGGCCTGGAGGCTCGGTGCACGTCCGGTCCGCCGGCTGGCGTCCCGCAGGTACTCGGCCCCGGCGGGGGGTGGGGTCAGTAGGACGAGGTGTCGTCGCCGAGCGACGACGCGGCGCCGGTCTCGCTGCGGTGCGCGAGTTCGTCGAGGATGCGCGCCGAGGCGCTCGTGCCGATGCGGTCAGCGCCCGCGTCGACCATCTCGAGCAGGGTGTCGAGGCCACGGACGCCGCCGGAGGCCTTCACGCCGGTGTCGGCGCCGACGGTGTCGCGCATGAGGCGGATGTGCCCGGCGGTCGCGCCCCCGCCGGCGAAGCCGGTCGAGGTCTTCACGAACGCGGCACCGGCGCGTTGTGCGGCGCGCGATGCGGCGACGATCTCGTCGTCGGTGAGGAACGCGGTCTCGAGGATGACCTTCACCACGGTGTCGCCGGCGGCGTCGACGACGGCACGGACGTCCTGCTCGACGCGCTCCCAGTCGCCGGACCTCGCCGCACCGATGTTCTGCACCATGTCGAGCTCGAACGCGCCGTCGGCGAGGGCCTGCAGCGACTCGGCGACCTTGGCGGCGGTGGAGGTGGTGCCGTGCGGGAAGCCGATCACGGTGCCGACGCCGACCCCGGTGCCGGTCAGACGCTCGACGGCGTGCGCGACGTCGCTCGGCCGGACGCACACGCTGAACACGCGGTACGCGGCGGCCTCGTCGAGCTGGGCGTCGACGTCGGAGCGGGTGAGCTCGGGCTTCAGGATCGCGTGGTCGATGAGGGCCCGGACCGCGTCCGCGTCGAGGTGGCCGGGGGTGGGGATGGCTGCGTTGTCCACCCGGCAAGCCTACCCGGAGGCG
This sequence comes from Curtobacterium sp. NPDC089689, assembly GCF_044749145.1. Lineage (NCBI taxonomy): Bacteria > Bacillati > Actinomycetota > Actinomycetes > Micrococcales > Microbacteriaceae > Curtobacterium > Curtobacterium sp. NPDC089689. The sequence continues at coordinate 258,638 of NZ_JBIVHJ010000003.1, forward strand.
ACGCGCGTACCGTGCCCCGCATGCACGTCCTCGTCACCGGCGCCACCGGGTACATCGGCGGTCGCCTCGTCCCCAGACTCCTCGAAGCCGGTCACACCGTGCGGGTCTTCGTCCGGACGCCCCGGAAGCTGCAGGACGTCCCCTGGCACGACGACGTCGAGATCGTGGAGGGCGACCTCGCGGACGCCCGTGCGGTCCGGTTCGCCGTCGATGGCATCGAGGCGGTCTACTACCTCGCACACGCGATGGGAGCCGACGGCGACTTCGAGCGCGCCGAGACGCAGGCGGCCGGCACGATGGCGCACGAGGCTCGCGTGGCCGGGGTCCGGCGCTTCGTCTACCTCGGCGGCCTGCACCCCGACGGTGAGCTGTCGAAGCACCTCCGGAGCCGGAAGGAGGTCGGCGACGTCCTGCTCCGTTCGGGCGTCCCGACGATCGCGTACCAGGCGGGCGTCGTGATCGGGTCGGGGAGCACGTCGTTCGAGATGATCCGCCACGTGACCGACGTGCTGCCGTGGATGCCCGCGCCGAAGTGGGTCCGGAACCACATCCAGCCGATCGCGATCCGCGACGTCCTCTACTACCTCGTCAAGGCGCTCGAGATCCCCGCCGAAGTCAACCGCACGTTCGACATCGGCGGCCCGGACGTGCTCCGTTACGGCCAGATGCTCAACGGGTACGCGGTGGAGGCCAAGCTGCCACAGCGCGCGATCGCCTCGCTGCCGGTGCTCACCCCCGGGCTCGCCGCGCACTGGTTCAACATCGTGACGCCGATCCCACGGAAGCTCGCGCGTCCGATCATCGAGTCGCTCCAGTTCGAGTGCGTGCAACGCGAGCACGACATCGACGAGTACGTCCCGCACCCCTCCGGCGGACTGACCCCCTACCGGCGGGCGGTCCGGCTGGCCCTGACCCGCATGCGCACCGGCGAGGTCGAGACGAGCTGGCGGAACGCGACACTCGCCGCGACCCCGGCCGACCCACTGCCGAGCGACCCGGACTGGGCCGGGCACACCGTGTACGTCGACGACCGGGAGCGGCACACCGACGCGTCGGCCGCCGACGTCTGGCGCGTGGTCGAGTCGATCGGCGGGGAGAACGGCTGGTACTCGTTCCCGCTCGCCTGGGTCGCCCGGGGGTGGATGGACAAGATCGCCGGCGGGGTCGGACTGAGCCGCGGTCGACGTGACCCACAACGGCTCGAGCAGGGCGACGCGCTGGACTGGTGGCGCGTCGAACGGCTCGAGCGCGGGCGCTACCTCCGACTCCGCGCCGAGTTCAAGTCGCCCGGCCGGGCCTGGTTGGAGATGACCGTGACGCCGTCGCCCTCCGGCGGCAGCGACTACCGACAACGTGCGATCTACTTCCCCCAGGGACTGTCCGGACGCCTGTACTGGTACTCGATCCTGCCGTTCCACGGGGTGATCTTCCCCGGCATGGTCGAGCGGATCACCGCCGCAGCCGAGCGGGAGTCGCACAACACCGACTCGACCTCCCGCAACCGCACCCACCAGAATGGCAGTGCTGACACGTCGCACGAGGAGGCAGCATGACCGAGGACCGACCCACCGTCCTGTTCCTGGGGGACAGCATCACCGAGGCAGGGGACTGGGAGAACCGGCTGCCGTCGGAGCGCACGCTGAACCTCGGCGTCGGCGGCGACACCACCGACGGGGTGCTCGCGCGGCTCGACGAAGTGGTGGCCGCCGAGCCCGAGGTCATCGTCCTGCTCATCGGCACGAACGACTTCGGCAACCACCGCGCGAGTGTCGAGCACGTCGTCCGCAACGTCGAGACGATCCTCGTCACCCTGCGCCGCGAGCTGCCCGGTGTCCGGCTGCTCCTCGTGTCGGTGCTGCCCCGGCAGGCCGAGTACCGCGCGAAGATCGAGGAGGCCAACCGGCACCTCCGCCAGTTCGTCGCGACCTGCCACGCGCAGTACCTGGACGCCTGGCCCGCATTGGCGGACGACGACCACCTCGCCGACCGTTACTCCGACGACGGCCTGCACCTCAACGACGAGGGCTACCAGGCGTACCTCGACGAGCTCGAGCCGGCACTCGAGCGCGTCCGGGACCTCCCGCCGATGTCGCGTCCGTTCCGGGCGATCGACCTCGACGGCGCGTCCGCCTGATGGCCTCGCGGAGGGGACGACCCGCGATCGGGTCGTCCCAGCAGGGTGTGCCCGCGAGGCCGACGCCGCGGGCACCGCAGCGCGCCGCCGGGGGAGGCCGCCAGCTGCCGCCCTACACCCGTCCCGCGCTCGCCCCGTCGTTGCTCGCCGCCGTCGTGCTGCTCGCGTGCGTCGCGATCATCGACGCCTCGGCGTTCGTGTTCGCCCGGTGGGGCGTCACGGTCCTCGCCCTGATCATCCTCGTGTTCGCCGTGCGTGGGCGCTCCTGGTGGGCAGCGGCCCTCATGGCCGCGGTCGCGGTGTGCTGGAACCCGCTGGTCGTCGTGCCGATCCCCGGGCAGGTGTGGGCTGCGCTCCAGATCGTCGCCGCGGCGCTCTTCGTCGTGGTCGGGCTCGCCGTGAAGGTGCCGCGCGAGACGGACGCAGCCGGGAGCTGACCCGACCGCACCGCGCGTGCCGTGCGCGACGTGACGGGCGTGCGTCGTGCCTCCCGGCCGGTCGCGACGCCAGCCGGCGTCGGGGGTGACGCGCGAACCCCGTGCCCGCGTGGACGGTAGGATCAGTCAGTCGGGTGCAGGACCCGACCGATCGACCCGAAGGGCATGGATGAGCGACGAGACCGAGCCGGTGACCGAGAGTCCACTGCTGACCCCTCGCCCGTCGTCCGGCGGTCTCGACCGGCCCGACGTCGTCGTGCGGAAGGGTCGTCTGACGCTCGTCAACGGCCACCTGACGCCCCAGCAGTCCATGATCGAGGACCTGCTGTTCCTCGACGACGCCCTCACCGCCGGCGACGTCGACCACCTGCTCATCCGTGGCAACGACCAGCGGCCGGTGATCGCCGTCGACGAGCGCGACCGGCAGCGTGCCGAGAGCGCGGTCATGGCGGCCGCCGCGAACGAACCGTTCTACGCGAAGCCGCCGAAGCGCCCCGCCGTGCTCGTCCTCGACGACGGTCTCGGGGCACCGCACGAACCCGTCCTGCGCCTGTTCCGCCCGCGGGTCGAGCCGATCGGGCGGCTGCGCTACGGCGCCGAGACGAGCGTGCAGCTCGAGTTCTGGCGCGTCACCGACACCGAGGTCCTCGCCCCCGTCGAGAACGCCCTGATGCGTCGCAGCCTGCCGATCGAGGAGTTCGTGCTCGTCGACATCGACCGGTACGGCCGCACGTGGCGCACCGTCGAGCACATGTTCGACGACCACGTGTCGGACATCCGCTTCCCGATCGACATCGTGTTCTCGTGGGTCGACGGCAACGCAGTCGAGTACCAGCGCGCACGGCAGGCCGCGCAGGCGAACGCGGTCCTGGGGGAGGGCGACGACGCTCCCGCCCGGTTCCGGCAGATCGACGAGCTGAAGTACGCACTCCGGTCGGTGCACACGTTCGCGCCGTGGATCCGGCAGATCTACATCGCGACGGACTCGCCGGCGCCGAAGTGGCTCGCCGACCACCCGAAGGTCCGGATCGTCCGCAGCGAGGAGTTCTTCGCCGACCCGTCGGTGCTGCCCACGCACAACTCCCAGGCCGTCGAGTCGCAGCTGCACCACATCCCCGGCATCAGCGAGCACTTCATCTACTCGAACGATGACATGTTCTTCGGGCGCCTCGCGGACCCGTCGGTGTTCTTCAGCCCGGGCTCCGTGACGAAGTTCATCGTCGCGGACACCCGCATCGGCCTCGGCTCGAACAACCCTGCTCGGAGCGGGTTCGAGAACTCCGCCCGGGTCAACCGACGCCTGCTGCAGCAACGGTTCGGCGCGGTGACGACCCGGCACCTCGAGCACGCGCCGACCCCGCTCCGGTCGTCGATCATGACCGAGATGGAGCACGAGTTCGCGGACGAGTTCCGCGCCACTGCGGCGTCGCGGTTCCGTGCGGCGGACAACATCTCCGTGACGAACTCGTTGTACCACTACTACGCGCTGCTCACGGGACGGGCGATCATCCAGGAGAACGCGTCGGTGCGCTACGTCGACACGACGATGCAGTCCGGGTTGAAGATGCTGGACGACCTGCTCAAGAAGCGGAACGTCGACTTCTTCTGCCTCAACGACGGCAGCTTCCCGGAGGTCAGTGACGAGGAGCGGACCGAGCGCGTCACGGACTTCCTCGAGAAGTACTTCCCGTTCCCGGCGCCGTGGGAGCGCGCCGGCGCTTAGGACGCGCCAGCGTCCTGCCGGTGCGCTCCGGGCGAGCCTGCGAGCCCGGCGCCGAGAGTCGGCCACGTGCGCTCCGGGCGTCGCGCTCCCGGGCGTCGCGCTCCCGGGCGTCGCGCTCCCGGGCGTCGCGCTCCCGGGCCTGCGTCACGAAACGCGCCCGTCCCGACGCCGCACGTGTCGATCGACACGCGGGACGTCGGAACGCGCGCGCCCCGTGGGTCTACGGGTGGACGGGGGAGAGCGGCACCGAGTCGAGCGTGAACACGGGGATGCTCGACGTCACCGGTGCCGGCTCGACGGCAGGAGCGATGCGGACACCCGCGGCGGCGAGTCGGGCCTCCGTCTCGACCGCGGACACCGGCTCGCCGACGGTCGAGTAGTGCCCGATCGGCACGACCGAGTGCACGACGTTCCGGCCGTACACGTGGACGAGGTTGAACGACTGCGCGCCGTCGCGACCCCGGGTACCGGCCTGGTACTCCATGAGGTCCTGCGTGTAGCAGGTCGCGCTCGCCACCGAGACGGGGATCCCCGCGAAGACCGCGCTGGTGGAGTAGTGCAGGTGCCCGGCGATGATGCCGATCACGTCGCTGCCCTCGACGACCTCGGCGAGTGACGCCTGGTCGCGGAGTTCCACGAGCACGGCGAGGTCTTGGACGCTCGGGACGGGCGGGTGGTGCATGGCGAGGATGGTGCCGTGCGGTGCGGCCTCGGACAGGACCTCGGCGAGCCAGTCGAGCTGTTCGGGGGAGACCTCGCCGTGGTGGTGCCCGGGCACGCTCGTGTCGAGGGTGATGACGCGGAGGCCGTTGACGTCGTAGACGAAGTCCACGGGACGGTCGGTCGGCTGGATGCCGAAGAGTTCCTGGCGGAAGGCGCCGCGTTCGTCGTGGTTGCCCATCGCCCAGATGACCTGCGCGTCGATGCGGGCGGCGGCGGGCTCGAGGAGTTCGCGCACGCGGGCGTAGGCACCGGGCTCGCCCTTGTCGGCGACGTCGCCGGTCACGACGATCGCCTCGGGCTGAGCACCCGAGGCTTCGATGTCGGCGATGATCTCGGCCAGCCGCGCGGCGGGGTCGACATCCCCGTAGAGCGGGCCGTCGCCGCCGACGAGGTGTGTGTCACTGAGGTGGAGGAGGAAGTGGTTCGGCCTGGGGTGTTCGGCCGTCCGGCTGTCCATCGGTTTCTCGTTCCGTTGACGGGTGCGTGGTGCAACACGCTGCCACACCATTCTGAACCGTCGGTGAACCCGAGACGGTGTTTTCGAATCCAGAGGAACGAACGAGCCCCCCGACCACGAAGTGGACGAGGGGCTCGTTCGTTCTTGCCGAGGAGTGTTCTTGCTCCTGCTAGTGGTTCCCGGCACCGACGGCAGCAGCGGGGTGCTCGCCCTCGGTCAGCTCCGGGCCGTGGTGCGCGGCGTGCGCGGCCTCGAGCTCGGCCTTCGACACCGGGGCGATGCGGTCCTCGAAGAAGAACCGCGACACGCTCGCGCGGGCCTTCTGCAGCCCCGTGATGCGACCCCGGGCGTCCGGGCGGACCATGAGCGGCTTGTACTCGTTGAACTGCAGCAGGCGCCAGCGCTCGTACTCGTCGAGGGGCTCGTGCACCTCGATGTACTCGCCGTGGGGGAGACGGACGATGCGTCCGGACTCGTACCCGTGGAGGACGATCTCGCGGTCCTTCTTCTGGAGGGCGAGGCACACGCGCTTCGTGATCCAGAAGGCGACGAACGGGCCGAGGACCGTCATGGCCTGGATCACGTGGATCACGTGGTCGATCGACACCAGGAAGTGGGTCGCGATGATGTCCGACGACGCAGCGGCCCAGAGGCTCGCGTAGAGCGTGATGCCGGCCGCACCGAGACCCGTGCGGGTCGGGGCGTTGCGCGGACGGTCGAGGATGTGGTGCTCGCGCTTGTCGCCCGTGACCCACGCTTCGACGAACGGGTAGATGAACATCGCCACGATGAGCGCCATGAGCACGGCGATCGGCACGAGGATGTTGAACGACACCGTGTAGCCGAACCAGACGACCTCCCAGTGCGGCGGAACCAGACGGAGTGCACCGTCGGCGAAGCCGATGTACCAGTCGGGCTGGGTACCGGCAGACACCGGGGACGGGTCGTACGGGCCGTAGTTCCAGATCGGGTTGATCGTGAACAGCGACGCGATGAGGGCGAGGATGCCCGCGACGATGAAGAAGAACCCACCGGCCTTCGCGGCGAACGCCGGGAGGATCGGGACGCCCACGACGTTGTCGTTGGTCTTGCCCGGGCCGGCGAACTGCGTGTGCTTGTTGATGACGACGAGCACGAGGTGGACACCGAGCACCGCGACGAGGATCGCGGGGAGCAGCAGGATGTGCAGCGTGTACAGACGACCAACGATGTCGGTGCCGGGGAACTCGCCACCGAACAGCAGGTAGGCGATCCAGACGCCGATCACCGGGACGCCCTCGATCATGCCGACGATGATGCGGAGACCGTTGCCGGAGAGCAGGTCGTCGGGGAGCGAGTAGCCGGTGAAGCCCTCGGCCATGGCGAGCACCCAGAGGACGAAGCCGAAGACCCAGTTGAGCTCACGCGGCTTGCGGAACGCGCCGGTGAAGAAGACGCGGGCCATGTGCAGCATCACCGAGGCGATGAACAGCAGGGCAGCCCAGTGGTGGATCTGTCGGACGAACAGACCACCGCGGATGTCGAACGAGATGTTCAGCGTCGACTGCAGCGCGGTCGACATCTCGACGCCCTTCAGCGGGACGTACGCGCCGTGGTACACGACCTCGGCCATCGATGCCTGGAAGAAGAACGTCAGGAACGTCCCCGAGAGCAGGATGACGACGAAGCTGTACAGCGCGACCTCGCCGAGCATGAAGCTCCAGTGGTCGGGGAAGATCTTGCGACCGACCTCCTTCACCAGGCCCGAGATGCTCGTGCGCTCGTCGATGTAGTTGGCAGCGGCCCCGATGATGCGGGAACCGCGCTCCGGCGCCGGCTTGGTGGCCGACGTCGTCGCGGGACGGGTGGTTGTGCTCATCAGCGCTCACGCTCCCAGAAGGACGGTCCGACGGGCTCGTGGAAGTCGCTCTGCGCCACCAGGTAGCCGTCGTCGTCGATCGCGATCGGAAGTTGGGGGAGGGGACGTGCAGCCGGTCCGAAGATGACCTCGCAGTTGTTCGCGACGTCGAAGGTCGACTGGTGGCACGGGCAGAGCAGGTGGTGCGTCTGCTGTTCGTACAGGGCGACCGGGCACCCGACGTGGGTGCAGATCTTCGAGTACGCGACGATGCCGTCGTAGCCCCAGTTCTCCTGGCCCTTGGCGGGGTTGAGGTCGTTGGGGTCGAGGCGCATGAGGAGGACGGCGGCCTTGGCCTTCTCCTCCAGCATGTCCTCCTTGTCGAGCATGCCGTCCGGGATGACGTGGAACACCGAACCGATGGTCACGTCGGACGCCTTGATCGGGAGACCCGTGGGGTCCTTCGTCAGGCGCGTGCCCTTCGCCCACATGGTGTGGCGGAGGAGTTCGTTGGGGTCGGCCGCGGGCGCGAGGTCACGCACGAGGACGATGCCCGGGAGCGGGAAGGCGGCCAGCGCGCCGATCATCGAGTTGCGGATCAGCTTGCGACGGCTGAACCCGGACTCCTTGTCGGCGAGCTGGAAGGCCTCGACCGCCTTGGCACGGGTCGCGTCGGTACCGCGGGTGCTGTGGCGCATCTCGGTGATCTCGCGGTCGACCACGAGGGACTTCGACCAGTACACGGCACCGAGGCCGAGTGCGAGGAGCGCGAGGGTGATCGACAGACCGAGCCAGAGGTTGGCCAGCCGGACCGTGCTGAAGTCGTCTTCCTTGATCGGGAAGGCGACGTACGCCGCGATCGCGAGGACACTGCCCACGATCGAGAGGTAGAAGAACGTCGCGACCTGGCGCTCGGCCAACCGCTGCTTCTTCGGGTCGACGTCGGTGCGACGCGCGCGGTGCGGCGGCTCGCCCGGGTTCTCGAACGGGTCCGCGGGCACGACCGCGGTGCCGGCCGAGGCGGTGGTGCCGTGTGTCGTGCCGTGCTTCTCGACAGCCGAGGACGAGTTCAGTGCCTCGTCGTCGTGCTCTGCCATGGTGTTCCCTTCAGTGTCGTTCGACACGGACGATCAGTTGGACTTCGCGGTCAGCCAGACCGTCATCGCGACGACGGCGCCGAGTCCGAAGATCCAGATGAACAGACCCTCTGCCACCGGCCCGATGGAGCCGAGCGCGAAACCGCCGGGCGACTTGTTGTCCTGCACGTACTTGAGGTACGAGATGACGTCGGCCTTCTGCTGCGGGGTCAGGTTCAGGTCGTTGAAGACCGGCATGTTCTGCGGGCCGGTGAGCATGGCCTCGTAGATGTGCTTGCCGGAGACGTCCTGCAGGTTCGGGGCGTACTTGCCCTCGGTCAGCGCACCGCCGGCACCGGCCACGTTGTGGCACATGGCGCAGTTGATGCGGAAGAGCTCTGCGCCCTCGGCGGCGTCGCCCTTGCCGTCCGTGAGGTCGCTCGACGGGACGGCGGGTCCGGGTGCGAGGGACGCGACGTACTGCGCGAGCGCGTCGACCTGCTCGTCGGTGAACTGCGCCGGCTTCTCCTCGGCCTGGGGACCGGAGGCGGCCATCGGCATCCGGCCGGTGCCGACCTGGAAGTCGACGGAGGCAGCACCGACACCGATGAGGGACGGACCCTCGCCGGTGCCCTGGGCGTTCAGGCCGTGGCAGGTGGCACAGTTCGAGGCGAAGAGCTTCTCGCCCTCGTTGACCTTCGACTGGGTGGACGCGGCCGAGACGGTGCTCGTGCTGTCGTCGGCGTTCGCCGTGGAGCTGAACAGCGCGTACGCACCGCCGGTCGTCATCAGGCCGACGACGATGAGCGAGACGGTCGCCAGGGGAGACCGGCGGCCCTTCTTGGACTTGGTTCTGTTGAACATGCTGTGGGGGCTATCCAGTTCCTACTTGAGAAGGTAGATGACGGCGAAGAGGCCGATCCAGACGACGTCGACGAAGTGCCAGTAGTACGACACGACGATCGCGGTGGTCGCTTCCTTGTGACCGAAGTTCTTGGCGGCGAACCCGCGACCGAGGGTCAGCAGGAACGCGATGAGGCCACCCGTGACGTGGAGGCCGTGGAAGCCGGTCGTCATGTAGAAGGCCGAGCCGTAGGCGCTGGAGGAGAGCGTGACGCCCTCGTGCCAGAGGTTGGCGTACTCGAAGATCTGACCGCAGACGAAGATCGCGCCCATGCAGTAGGTGACGAAGAACCACTCGGTCATGCCCCAGTGGCGCGGGTTCCAGCTCGTGCGGTGCACCTGGAAGCGCTCGGCGGCGAAGACCGCGAACTGGCAGGCGAAGCTCGACAGCACCAGGATGATCGTGTTCACCGACGCGAACGGCACCTCGAGCTTGGCGGTCTCGGTGGCCCAGAGCTCGGGCGAGGTGCTGCGGAGCGTGAAGTAGATCGCGAACAGGCCGGCGAAGAACATGACCTCGCTGCCCAGCCACACGATCGTCCCCACGGCCACGGCGTTCGGCCTGTTGAGGACCGGTGCGGTGGCAGATCTGGAGAGAGGGGTGCTAGTCACAGACTCCATTATGGCCGAAACCACCGACAGTGTTTTCGCAGCCAACTGGTGGGTCGCTCGAATTCACTACGATCGGAGCATGCACGACCAACTCACGTGGCCCTCGGTGATCAGCGCGCTCATGGCGCGCCAGGACCTGTCGATCAGACAGTCCACATGGGCCATGGAGGAGATCGTCCAGGGACGTGCGACGTCCGCCCAGATCGCGGCATTCGCCGTGGCGCTCCGCGCCAAGGGCGAGACCGTGGACGAGGTGGTCGGCTTCCGTGACGCGATCCTCGACGCCGCTGTCCCGCTGGACGTCGACCCGATGGCGCTCGACATCGTCGGGACCGGTGGGGACGTCGTCGGGACGGTCAACGTCTCCACGATGGCCGCGATCGTGATCGCCGCGGCCGGCGTGCCCGTGGTCAAGCACGGCAACCGCGCGAGCTCCTCGAAGTCGGGGTCCAGCGACGTGCTCGCCGCCCTCGGACTCGACCTCACGATGGACGCCGCGCGTGTTGCGGACACCTTCCAGCGTGTCGGACTCACCTTCGCCTTCGCGAGCGCCTTCCACCCCGGGTTCGCGCACGCCGGTCCGGTCCGCCGCGAGATCGGCGTGCCGACCGTCTTCAACTTCCTCGGGCCGCTCGTCAACCCCGCACGCTGCGAGGCCAACGCGGTGGGCGTGGCGCAGCTCGAACTCGTCCCGATCATCACGGGCGTGTTCCAGACCCGCGGCGCGACGGCGCTCGTGTTCCGCGGCGACGACGGACTCGACGAGCTCACCACCACCGGGCACAGCCACATCTGGGAGGTCACCGGCGGCCGGATCATCGAGCACGACCTCGACCCGCGCGACCTCGGCATCGCCCGCGCCCGGACCGAGGACCTGCTCGGCGGCGACCCGGAGCACAACGCGGCCGTGGTGCACCGTGTCCTCGCGGGGGAGACCGGACCCGTCCGCGACATCGTGCTGCTCAACGCGGCGGCGGGACTCGTGTCCTTCCGGCTCGCGGAGGACCCGGCGCAGGCCGACCGTGCGATCCTCCAGCGCTTCCGCGAGCAACTCGCCGTCGCGGCCGAGGCGATCGACTCGGGCGCCGCGGCCCGCAAGCTCGCCGACTGGGTCGGCGTCGCACCCGCCGCCTGACGGCGACGAACCACGGAACCGACGTGGAACCAGGCGTGGTGCCTGGTTCCACGTCGGGGCCGTGGTGCGAGGGGAGGCGAGAGCGGGTCGGACACCGGCGCTGCGCTCCGCGCCCACCGCAACGGCCTGGAGGCGCGGTGCCGGTCCGTCGGACCCGCACCGCGCCTCCAGGCGGTCACGTCAGCAGCGGACTACTGGACGTCCTCGTCGACCCAGTCGAAGGTCTTCGTGACGGCCTTCTTCCAGAGGCGGAGCTGGCGGTCGCGCTCGGCGTCGTCGAGCTGCGGCTCCCAGCGCTGGTCTTCCTGCCAGTTGGCGCGGAGCTCGTCGAGGTTCGCCCAGAAGCCGACGGCGAGACCGGCGGCGTAGGCCGCACCGAGCGCCGTGGTCTCCGCGACGACCGGTCGGACGACCGGCACGTTGAGGATGTCGGCCTGGAACTGCATGAGCTCGTTGTTCGCGGTCATGCCGCCGTCGACCTTGAGCTCGGTGAGGTCCACGCCGGAGTCGGCGTTCACCGCGTCGAGGACCTCGCGGGTCTGCAGCGCCGTCGCTTCGAGGGCGGCACGGGCGATGTGGCCCTTGTTGACGTAGCGCGTGAGGCCGACGATCGCGCCGCGGGCGTCCGGACGCCAGTACGGCGCGAAGAGGCCGGAGAACGCCGGGACGAAGTAGACGCCGCCGTTGTCCTCGACGGTCTTGGCGAGGGCCTCGACCTCCGGGGCGCTGCCGATGAGTCCGAGGTTGTCGCGGAGCCACTGGATGAGCGATCCGGTGACGGCGATCGAACCCTCGAGGGCGTAGTGGGTCTCCTGGTCGCCGAGCTTGTAGCCGACGGTGGTGAGGAGGCCGTTCTCCGACCGGACGATCTCGGTACCGGTGTTGAAGATGAGGAAGTTGCCGGTGCCGTAGGTGTTCTTCGACTCGCCCTGGTCGAACGCCGCCTGGCCGAACGTTGCGGCCTGCTGGTCGCCGAGGATGCCGGCGATCGGGACCTCGCGGAGGAGGTTCGACGACTCGACGTGACCGTAGACCTCGGAGGAGCTGACGATCTCGGGGAGCATCGACTTCGGCACGCCGAAGTCGGCCAGGATGTCGTCGCGCCACTCGAGCGTCTCGAGGTCCATGAAGAGGGTGCGCGAGGCGTTCGTGACGTCCGTCTTGTGCACGCCGCCGTCGACGCCACCGGTGAGGTTCCAGAGGACCCAGGTGTCGGTCGTGCCGAAGAGCAGGTCGCCCGCCTCGGCCTTCTCGCGGGCGCCGTCGACGTTGTCGAGGATCCACACGATCTTCGTGCCGGCGAAGTAGGTGGCGAGGGGGAGGCCGACGACCGACTTGTAGCGGTCGGTGTCACCGTCGGCGAGCTTGTCGACGATGGCCTGCGTGCGGGTGTCCTGCCAGACGATCGCGTTGTAGACCGGCTTGCCGGTGTTCTTGTCCCAGACCACCGCGGTCTCGCGCTGGTTGGTGATGCCGACGGCAGCGACGTCGTGTCGCGTGATGTCGGCGCGGGAGAGCGCCTGGCCGATGACCTCGCGGGTGTTGTCCCAGATCTCGGCCGGGTCGTGCTCGACCCATCCGGCGCGCGGGAAGATCTGCTCGTGCTCCTTCTGTCCGACGGACACGATGGAACCGGAGTGGTCGAACACGATCGCTCGGGTCGAGGTGGTGCCCTGGTCGATGGCGACGATGTAGTCGGCCATTGGTGCTCCTTACGGGTGTCGGTGTCACGGTCGGCTGCGGTGCCGACCGGGCTTCGGGCGCCGGACCGGCTGCTGTGCCGGTCGGGCGGGGTGCTGGACCGGCTGCTGTGCCGGTCGAGCGGGGTGCCGGACCGGCTGCTGTGCCGGTCGAGCGGGGTGCCGGACCGGCTGCTGTGCCGGTCGAGCGGGGTGCCGCGGTCGACGACGGTGTCGGCGTCGACCGCGGCCGAGGGGTCTAGGAGACGATCGGGAGCAGGAACGTCGATGCGCCGGCAGCGAGAGCGCCACCGATGAGCGGGCCGACGACCGGCACCCACGCGTAGGACCAGTCGGACGAGCCCTTGCCCTTGATCGGGAGGAAGGCGTGCGCGATGCGCGGGCCGAGGTCACGGGCCGGGTTGATGGCGTAGCCGGTCGGGCCACCGAGCGAGACGCCGATCGCGATCACGAGGAAGGCGACGGGGACCGCGCCGAGCTCCTTGGGGGTGCCACCGTTGGTGAACGCGAGGACGACGAACACGAGGACGAACGTGCCGATGATCTCGGTGACGACGTTCCAGGCGTAGCTGCGGATCGCCGGGCCGGTCGAGAAGACGCCGAGCTTGGCGGCCGGGTCCGGCTCCTCGTCGAAGTGCTGCTTGTAGGCGAGCCAGACGATGACCGCACCGATGATGGCGCCGATGAGCTGCGCGAGCCAGTAGAGGAACATCTCGCCGACAGTGATCTTGCCGAGCAGGGCGAGACCGAGGCTCACCGCGGGGTTGAGCTGGCCGCCCGAGCTGTACGACACGGTGACGCCGGCGAAGACCGCGAAGCCCCAACCGATCGTGACCATGAGGAAGCCCGCGCCGAAGCCCTTGGACTTCGTGAGGGACACGGCGGCGACGACACCGCCACCGAGGATGATGAGCATCGCCGTGCCGACGAGCTCGGAGAGGAAATTGACGCCGATGCCGTCCATCGGTGACCTCCAGTGCGTGAGGGTTGGGGGTCCGGTGGTGCGGGTCCGGCACTCCCCGTTGAGTGATTGGGGCGAGCATACTGACGCGGATCGCGGCTCCGCGACGGAATCGCGAGCGATCCGCGAGAAAGTGCACGAACGTGCATCGGGGGTGCGAGATCGCGCGTTCGGAGCGGCTTGCCCGCCGCGATCCTGGTGCACGAACGTGCACGGAGCGCGAACGGGCGGCCGCTGTAGGGTGAACCCGTCACCGTCCAGGTGCGCCCGTCACCGTCGACGAAGGAGTTCCGCGCATGAAGAAGCTCATCAACGACCCGCACGCCGTGGTCGACGAGACCGTCCGCGGGTTCGCCCGTGCGCACGCCGGGCACGTGGTCCTGGTCGAGGACCCGATCCACCTGCACCGAGCCGATGCGCCGGTGTCGGGCAAGGTCGGGATCGTCAGCGGCGGCGGCAGCGGTCACGAACCGCTGCACGCCGGCTTCGTCGGGTACGGCATGCTCGACGCCGCCGTCCCGGGTCCGGTGTTCACGAGCCCGACACCGGACCCGATCGTCGCGGCGACGAAGGCCGTCGACGGGGGAGCAGGGGTGCTCCACATCGTGAAGAACTACACCGGGGACGTCCTCAACTTCGAGACCGCCGCCGAACTCGCGGCGATGGACGACGTCCGCGTCGAGTCGGTCGTGGTCGACGACGACGTCGCCGTGCAGGACTCGCTGTACACCGCCGGCCGTCGGGGCGTCGCGGGCACGGTGGTCGTCGAGAAGTGCGCGGGCGCGGCGGCCGAGCGCGGGGACGACCTCGACGCCGTCGCCGCGGTCGCTCGCCACGTGAACGAGGTCACCCGGTCGATGGGCCTCGCGCTCTCGTCGGGCACGGTGCCACACGCCGGCGAGCCCTCCTTCACCCTGGCCGACGACGAGGTCGAACTCGGCATCGGCATCCACGGCGAGCCCGGGCGGGAGCGGATCGCGATGGCCCCGGTAGACGAGCTCGTCGACCGTGTCCTCGAACCGATCCTCACCGACCTCGAGGCTCCTTCGGGGGCGAAGCTGCTCCTCCTCGTGAACGGCATGGGCGGCACGCCGCAGTCGGAGCTCTACATCGCCTACCGACGCGCCGAGGAGGTCCTCTCCGACCGCGGCTACGAGGTCACGCGTAGTTTGGTCGGCAACTACGTCACGTCCCTCGAGATGCAGGGCTTCTCGTTGACCGTCACCGTGCTCGACGACGAACTCACCGCGCTCTGGGACGCCCCGGTGGAGACCCCGGCCCTGCGCTGGGGTCGCTGACCCACCGGACCACGATCCCGGCCCGGACCACGGGCCGGCCGCAGAAGGGACACCGCATTGGCGCTCGACACCGCATGGGCCATCGACTGGGTGCGTCGCTCGGCAGCGACGATCGACGACCACCGCGCCGAGCTCGTGACGCTCGACCGCGAGATCGGCGACGGGGACCACGGCGAGAACCTCGACCGCGGGTTCCGCGCCGTCGTCGA
Source organism: Curtobacterium sp. NPDC089689 (assembly GCF_044749145.1). Lineage (NCBI taxonomy): Bacteria > Bacillati > Actinomycetota > Actinomycetes > Micrococcales > Microbacteriaceae > Curtobacterium > Curtobacterium sp. NPDC089689. Next base: position 273,843 of record NZ_JBIVHJ010000003.1, read on the forward strand.
GGCGATCGACGCCGGGTCGTTCGACACCCCGGGTTCGGTCTTCAAGACGGTCGCGACCAAGCTCATCTCCACCGTCGGCGGCGCCGCCGGTCCCCTGTTCGGCACGGCGTACCTCAAGGCCGCACAGGCCGCCGGTGACGCGGAGGTGCTCGACGCGTCGGCGCTCGTGGCCGTGCTGACCGCGGCGCGTGACGGTGTCGTCTCGCGGGGCAAGGCCGAAGTGGGCGACAAGACGATGGTGGACGCGTGGACGCCGGCAGTGGACGCCGCCGCATCGGCCGCCGAGGCCGGAGCGGCCCCGGAGCAGGTGCTCGCCGCCGCTGCGGACGCCGCCGCGACCGGTGCCGAGTCGACGGACGCCCTCGTCGCCCGCAAGGGACGCGCGAGCTACCTCGGGGAGCGCGCCGTGGGTCACCGCGACCCCGGGGCGCAGTCGACGGTCTACCTCCTGCGCGCCGCGGTGGACGCCGCGTGACCGTCGGCATCCTCGTCGTCTCGCACAGCGCCGCCGTGGCTTCCGGCACCGTCGAGCTGGCCCGGCAGATGGCGGCGGACGTCCGGCTCGTGGCCGCAGGCGGCACCGACGACGGCGGCATCGGCACCTCGTTCGAGGCCATCACCGCGGGGCTCGAGGAGCTCCGGGACACCGACGGGATCGTCGTGCTGTGCGACCTCGGCTCGGCCTACCTGACGACCGACACGGCGCTCGACTTCCTCGACGACGACGACCGAGCACGGGTCCACGTCTCGCAGGCGCCGCTCGTCGAGGGCACGGTCGCAGCGGCCGTCGCCGCGCAGACCGGCGGCGACGTCGCGGCGGTCCTCGCCGCAGCCGCCAGCGCCGTCGGACCGAGCACGACGGATCTGCCTGGAGGCACGACACCCGACAGCGCGTCGGCACCCGTCGACGGGTCGGTCGGCTCCAGCCCCGAGGACGCCGCCGTCGCGTCGGCCTCGGTCGAGCTCCGCAACGAGAGCGGACTCCACGCCCGCCCGGCGGCGGAGTTCGTGAAGACCGCCGCGCGGTTCGACGCACGGGTGCGTGTGAACGGCGTCGACGCGAAGAGCCTCCTCGCGATCATGGCGCTCGCGCTGCCGAAGGGCGCGACGATCGGCATCGAGGCCTCGGGGGACGACGCACAGGACGCCGTCGACGCACTGGTCGGGCTCGTGCAGTCCGGCTTCGGGGAGTGACGGAGCTCAGGGAGCGTCGGCCGGCCCCGCGCTGATCGACAGCGTCGCGGCGAGGTCGACGTCCTCGGGGCCACCCGTGCCACCGGCCGCGCGGAGGAGGGCCGCTCCGAACGCCGCGCTCCAGAACGTCCTGACGTCGCGGTGGAGCGAGCCGCTGGCCCACCCGCGGTCGGCGGCGACCCGTGCAAGGTAGCGCTCGGACTGTCGGAAGAGCAGACCGAGCAGGTGCGCGCTGCGCTCCCGCCCGCCGACCCCGAGTGCGGCCACGACGAGGGGGAGCGACGGCATCGCCAGCGTCGTGCGCGCCAGGAGGGTCCGGAACGGACCGGGGGAGCCGACCCGCCGTCCCGCTGCCTGCATCCGGCTCGTGTCGCGGAGGAAGAGGGTGAACGCGGCGTCGAGGACGAGGCGGTCCTTCGACCCGAAGTGGTGCGTGATCTGGTTGGGGTAGACGCCTGCCGCGCGGGCGATGCCGCTCACCGTCACGTCGGTCGACCCTCCCGCGGCGAGGAGCCCGGCCGTCGCAGCGATGATCCGTGCACGGGTCGCAGACCCTCGCGCGGTCGTGCCGTCACCCTCGGTTGCCATGCCGGAATTGTACGTGGTACAACTCGACTTGTTCAACGTACAAGCAGGAGGTTCCGCGTGGACATCGTCATCACCGGGTACGGCAGCGTCACCCCGTTCGGCCACGGCGTCGACGTGCTCTGGGACGCGCTCGTCGCCGGTCGCTCCGGGGTGCACGTCCTCGGCCGGAGCGGCGACCTGTGGGACCGGGCACCGATCCGGGTCGGGGCGGAAGCGGCACTCGACGCCGACACCGCCCTCGGTCGCGTGCGTGCCGCCCGGCTCGACCGCAGCCAGCAGCTCGCACTCGTCGCAGCACACGAGGCCTGGGCGGACGCCGGAGCGCCAGGCGTCGAAGGCGACCGGCTCGCGGTGGTCGTCGGGACGGGCATCGGGGGAGTGGAGACGCTCCTCGACGCCCACGACGTGCTCGCGGGCGCCGGTGCCCGACGGGTGTCGCCGCGCGCGGTCCCGATGCTCATGGCGAACGGAGCCGCCGCACAGATCAGCATCGAACTCGGCGCGCGAGCCGGCGCGTACACGACGGTGTCCGCGTGCGCCTCCGGGGCCGAGGCGCTCGTCACGGCGGCCCGGCTCATCGCCACCGGAGAGGCCGACGTCGTCGTGGCCGGCGGTACCGAGGCGGCGGTCACCCCGGTGACGATGGCGTCGTTCGCGCAGTCGCAGGCCCTCGCGAAGCCGGGCGAGGACGACCCCGCGACGCTCTCCCGCCCGTTCGACGCGAACCGCCGCGGCTTCGTGCTCGGCGAGGGAGCGGGCATCGTCGTGCTCGAACGTGCCGACCACGCCCGGGCACGAGCCGCGCACGTACGGGGACGCCTGGCCGGATGGGCGATCACCTCGGACGCGCACCACATCACGGCGCCGCTCGCCGACGGCAGCGAGCAGGAGCGTGCCATGCGTTCGGCGATCCGGATGGCCGGTGTCGCGCCGCGTGACATCGACCACGTCAACGCCCACGCGACGAGCACGCCGGTCGGGGATGTGGGGGAGGCCGCTGCCATCGCCCGGGCGGTCGGCACGGGCGCGGCGGTGTCGGCCCCGAAGAGCGCGATCGGGCACCTCTTCGGCGCTGCTGGAGCCGTCGAGTCGATCCTCGCCCTCCGCGCCGTCGAGACCGGTGTCGTCCCGCCGACCCTGAACCTCGACCGGCTCGACCCCGCGATCGACCTCGACGTGGTGTCGGGCGCGGCGCGGCGCACCCCGGTGCGCGCGGCGCTCAACAACTCGTTCGGGTTCGGCGGTCAGAACGCGTCACTCGTCTTCACGGCTGCGTGACCGCCCGCGCGACCGACGAGGCGGCGGCGATCCGTGCCTCCAGGCCGGGTGGGGAGCCGGCGTGCCGGCGCCGCTGGTACCCGCTCAGGCCGCCGCGCCGCCGGCCGGGGTGTCGTCGTCCCGCGCGGCCGGGCGAGCGGGACGACGCCGGACGACGGCGGCGACCACCGCAGCTGCTGCCGCCAGGAGCGCGAGCGCACCGATCACCCAGACGGCGACCGACGAGTGCCCGGCGTGGGTCGTCGCACTGGCGGGTCCGGCCGTGGCCGTCGCGATCGGTCCGGCAGTCGCGGACGTGGACGGTGCGGGCGACCCGGTCGGGGCGGCGCTCGGGGTCGTCCCGGCGACACCCGCGGCAGTGAACCCGTACTCGCCCGCGATCGGGTGACCATCGGGTGACACGTACCGCCAGACGACCCGGTAGGGCCCGTCGGCCAGCGTCACGGCCTTCGACATCGCGGTACCGGACACCCCGACGGAGCCCGAGGACACGTCACGGTCCGATCCGTCGCGAACCTCGATCCGCAGACCGGCGTCGAGGCCGGCGAGCGGCGCCTCGGAGAAGGTCAGGGTGACGCGGTCGAGCGGAACGGTCAACGTCGTGTCCGCCGCGGGGTCGCTCGAGACCAGGGCGGAGTGCGCCGACGCCGGGGCCGCTCCTGCAGTGAAGGACGCCGCCAGGAGCAGCACGAGCGCGAAGGCCGACCATGAACGCATGCACAGGAGCCTACGGGCGTGCACCGACGGCCGCTGACGGGTCAGCCCGCGGCGTCGCTCGTCTGCCAGGATGATCGGGTGCGAGCTGTGCAGTACTCCGACTTCCGTTCCGTGCCGACCGTCGTCGAACTCCCGGAGCCCGCGCTGCCGCCGCACGGTGTCCTCGTCCGGGTCCGGGCCACCGGGGTCTGTCGGAGCGACTGGCACGCCTGGACCGGCCACGACGACTCGGTGTCGTTGCCGCACGTCCCCGGCCACGAGTTCGCCGGCGAGGTCGCGGCGGTCGGCGCCGACGTGCGTCGGACGGCCGTGGGGGACCGCGTCACCGCGCCGTTCGTCTTCGCGTGCGGCGAGTGCGAGGAGTGCCTCGCCGGGGCCACGCAGGTGTGCACGGCGCAGCAGCAGCCCGGGTTCGACCTGCCGGGGTCGTACGCGGAACTCGTCATGGTGCCGCACGCCGACCTCAACGTCGTGACGCTGCCGGACGCGGTCGGGTTCGCCGAGGCCGCGAGCCTGGGGTGCCGGTTCGGTACCGCCTACCACGCCCTGCACACCCGAGGGCGGGTGACGGCAGGGGAGTGGGTGTCGGTGTTCGGCTGCGGAGGCGTCGGTCTCTCCACGGTGCAGGTGGCGGTGGCCGCCGGTGCACGGGTCGTGGCGTCCGACATATCAGCGGAGGCGCTCGGGCGTGCTGCGGAGCTCGGCGCCGAGACCGTCCTCATGGACGACGACGCGGTCGACCGGATCCGCGAGCTGACCGGTGGCGGCGCGCACGTCTCCGTCGACGCGTTCGGGAGCCGTCCGACGTCGGTGGCCGCCGTCGAGACCCTGCGCCCTCGGGGCCGGCACGTCCAGGTCGGGCTGCTGCTCGGGGACGAGGCGACCCCGGCGATCCCGATGGGCCGGGTGATCGGCGACGAGCTCGAGCTGCTCGGGAGCCACGGCATCGCAGTGTCCGAGTACGCAGCGATGCTCGAGGACGTCGTTGCCGGCCGGCTGCGTCCCGCAGACTCGATCGGACGCACGATCGCGTTCGAGGAACTGCCCGGGGCGATCCTGGCGATGGACCGTCCGGCCGCGGGATCGGGGATGGTCGTGGCCACGTGGTGACGGCGCCGCCGCCACGTGAGCTGACATAATATGCATTATCGGCGCTTGGGGCAGGGGTCCGGAACTGCGTGACGGCGGCTTGCCGCAGAGTTCTCGCACTCGCCGATCCCGCCGCCTCGAGGTGCCTAGGCTCCTGGCGTGGGTACGACGATGTGGTTCCGGTCAGCTCGTGATGCACTCGAGTGGGATGCGCTCGTCTCGGCGCACTCCGGAGCGACCGGCTTCCACGACTGGGCCTGGCTCACGCTGCAGGCCGAGTGCTTCGACTGGCGCTTCGAGCCGCTGGTGGTGACGTCCGACGGCGTACCGGTCGGCGTGTTCCCGGTCCTGCTGCACCGCGGTGTGCCCGCGCGAGCCGTGTTGCCGCCGTTCCCGTTCGTCGGCCCACTGGTGCCCGAACACGTGTTGGTGGCCGTCATGCGGGCCTTCCGGCGGTGGCAGCTCCGGCACGGCGTCCTCGTGGCGCGGTACGACCTCGGGCCGGGCGCGGCGACCGATCCCGGCGCCGCGATCGCCCGCGCCGGGGTCACCGGGCTCCCGGACCGGACGTTCGTGGTGGACCTCGTCGGCTCCTCGCCCGAGCGACTCGTGCTCGCCATGAAGAACGGCGCTCGTCAATCGCTCCGGCGAGCCGAGCGCAAGGGCGTCGTGGTCCGACCGTCGGAGCCCGGTGAGGTGACCGAGTTCCTCCCCCGCGTCCTCAGCGAGTCGTACTCGAGTCGCGGGGTCCCGTCGCCGTACCCGGAGGACATCGGCGCCCGAGTCGAGCGCTACGCCGCCGCTCGCGATGACGTGTACACCGCCACGGCACTCGTCGACGGGACGATCGCCGGTGTGATCGTGGTCTTCACCGGGCACCCCGTCGTGACCGGCTGGGCCGGCGGGACCCTGCGGGCGTTCCGCGCGGTCAACCCGAGCACCGCGCTCTACCACGACGTGCTGCAGCACGCGCTCGACACCGGGCACACCGCGGTCGACCTCGTCGGGGAGGTCGACGAGGGGATCAGCCGCTTCAAGATGTCCCTCGGTGCGGTCGAGCGGCCGTTCACGACGGTCGTGTCGTCTCCCCTGCCGCCGAGCGTCCGGACGGGAGCACTCGCTCTCCGTCGGCGCGTCACGGTCCGCGGCTGATCTGGACCGGCATCACGCGCGGTCGTGCAGCGTGACCTGGTAGCCGTCCGGGTCGGCGAAGGTGAACGTCCGACCGAAGGGGCCGTCGAACGGCGACGTCACGATGCGGTGCCCGTCCGCGACGAGTGCGTCGTGGATGTCCTGCACGCCGTCGGCGTGGAACCAGGCGGCGATGCCGGTGCCTGGCTGCGGAACGGCATCCAGGTCGGTACCCGGGACGACGTCGCGCAGTGCGAACGGGATGGGTGTCGTCGTGAAGACCACCGCGTGGGGCGGACCCGCCGGCGATCGGACGAGTCCGAGGTACTGCTCGTAGAACGCCCGCGCAGCGTCGAGGTCGCGGACCTGGAAGGAGATGAAGTCGGGGCCCGTCACGGCCATGGTGGTGTCCTCTGCTCAGCGTGTCAGTTTCCTGACACTGACTCTATGTCAGACTACTGACATGAGTCAAGACTCCCCCGGCATCGACCTCGAGACGTCGCTCGGGTACCTCCTCAAGGAGGCGTCGAGTGCGTTGCGGACCGCGATGGAGGACGTGCTCCGGCCCCTGGGCATGAACGTGACCCACTACTCGTGTCTCGAACTGCTCGCGCAGCGGCCGGGCATGTCGAACTCGGACCTCGCTCGTGGGGCGTTCGTCACCCGGCAGACCATGAACGTCCTGCTCCAGTCGCTCGAACGGGACGGTGCCGTCGCGCGGACGCCGGACGCTGCCGCCGGGCGGGTGGTGCCGGTCACGCTCACCGCGGCGGGGCGAGCCGACCTCGCCCGTGCCACGGCGGCCGTCCGCGGTGTCGAGGACCGGATGCTCACGGGCATGGACGACTCCGAGCGCGCGGCGGCGCGGCGGGCGCTGCGGTCGATGGTCACCGCGCTGCGGACGGGCTGAGCGGTCCGACCGAGCGCGCTGCGGTCACTCCCCCGTCGGTGCGCTGTCGTCCGCGGCGCCCTCGGTCGGGACGTCATCGGCGTCGATCTCGAGCGCGGCGTCCTCGCGGCCGGACTCCTCGAGGAACTGCTCGTCGGTGTCGGGCTGCTCGGGGGACGCGGCTGCGGTGGTCTCTTCAGCGGGGTCAGGCTGGCTGTACGTCATGCGCTGGACCGTACCCGCGCGTCGCTGAGTGCGACGGCCGACTGCGCCGCAGTCTGGTAGCGGTCCGAGCGGCGCGGCTCCCCGTCGGCCGCGCCGCCCGTCAGGTGCCGACGAAGTCCGCCAGGTGCTGCGCCGTCAACGTCGAGCGACCGGACACGAGCTGCTCCGGCGTGCCCTCGAACACCACGCGCCCGCCGTCGTGTCCCGCACCGGGCCCGAGGTCGATGATCCAGTCGGCGTGCGCCATGACGGCCTGGTGGTGTTCGATGACGACCACCGTGCGCCCGGCGTCCACCATCCGGTCGAGGAGGCCGAGCAGCCCCGCGACGTCGGCGAGGTGCAGCCCCGTGGTCGGCTCGTCGAGCACGATCACGTTGCCGGGTTCTCCGAGGTGCACGGCGAGCTTGAGCCGCTGGCGTTCCCCGCCCGACAGGGTCGTGAGCGGCTGCCCGATCGCGAGGTAGCCGAGTCCGACGTCCACGAGTCGCCCGAGGACTGCGTGCGCCGCCGTGATGCGTGCGTCGCCCTCCGCGAAGAACCGCTCGGCCTCGGACACCGACATCGCCAGCACCTCGCTGATGTCCTTGCCGCCGAGGTGGTAGGACAGCACCGACTGGTCGAAGCGCTTGCCGCCACACTCGGCGCACGTACTCGAGACGCCGGCCATCATGCCGAGGTCCGTGTAGACGACCCCGGCACCGTTGCACGCCGGACAGGCGCCCTCCGAGTTGGCGCTGAACAGCGCGGGCTTCACGCCGTTCGCCTTCGCGAAGGCCTTCCGGATCGGCTCGAGGAGCCCCGTGTACGTCGCGGGGTTGCTCCGTCGGGAACCACGGATGGCGGTCTGGTCGATGGTGACGACGCCGTCCCGGTGCGACAGGGCGCCGTGGATCAGCGAGCTCTTGCCGGATCCCGCGACGCCCGTCACGACGGTCAGGACGCCGGTGGGGACGTCGACGTCGACGTCCTGCAGGTTGTGCGCCGACGCGCCCCGGATCTCGAGGGCGCCGGTGCGTGTCCGGACGTCGGTGCGGAGCGCCTGCCGGTCGCCGAGGTGCCGGCCGGTCACCGTGTCGCTCGCACGCAGTTCGTCGACCGTGCCCTCGAAGCAGACCCGGCCTCCGTCGGATCCGGCACCGGGCCCGAGGTCGACCACGTGGTCCGCGATCCGGATGACCTCCGGCTTGTGTTCGACCACCAGCACCGTGTTGCCCTTGTCGCGGAGGCGCAGGAGGAGGTCGTTCATCCGCTCGACGTCGTGCGGGTGCAGCCCCGTGCTCGGCTCGTCGAACACGTACGTGACGTCGCTCAGCGCCGAACCGAGGTGCTTCACCATCTTCACCCGCTGCCCCTCTCCCCCGGAGAGCGTGCCGGTCGGACGGTCGAGCGACAGGTAGCCGAGCCCGATCTCGACGAACGAGTCGACGGCGTCCCGGAGTCCGTCGAGCAACGGGCCGACACTCGGCGCATCGAGCGCTCGGAGCCAGGCCGCGAGGTCGCTGATCTGCATGGCGCAGACGTCGGCGATGTTCTTCCCGTCGATCCGGGAGGACCGGGCGGTGTCGTTGAGTCGGGTCCCGTCACACGCGGGACAAGTCGTGAACGTCACGGCCCGGTCGACGAAGGCGCGGATGTGCGGCTGCATCGCCTCGCGGTCCTTCTGCAGGAAGGAGCGGCGGACTCGCGGCACCAGCCCCTCGTACGTCATGTTGATGCCGGCGATCTTCCGCTTCGTCGGCTCGCGGTACAGGAAGTCCTGCCGTTCCTGCTCGGTGAAGTCGCGGATGGGCTTCGTCTTGTCGACGTACCCGGACTCGGCGAACATGCGGACGTTCCACCCGTCGGTGCCGTAGCCGGGGATCGTGATCGCGCCGTCCGCGAGGGACTTCGTGTCGTCGAAGAGCTTCGCGAGGTCGATGGAGGTCACCAGTCCGCGGCCCTCGCAGTCGGCGCACATGCCACCGAGCCGGTTGTAGGTGACGCGCTCGGCCTTGACGTTCGTGCCCTTCTGGACGGTGATCGCTCCCCCGGCCGACACCGTCGCGAGGTTGAAGGAGAACGCGTTCGGGCCGCCGACGTGAGGTCGGCCGAGGCGACTGAAGAGCACCCGCAGCATCGCGTTCGCGTCCGTGACCGTCCCGACGGTGGAGCGCGGGTCCGCCCCGATGCGCTCCTGGTCGACGACGATCGCGGTCGTCAGCCCGTCGAGCACGTCGACGTCGGGGCGACCGAGCGACGGCATGAAGCCTTGTACGAACGCGCTGTACGTCTCGTTGATCATCCGCTGCGACTCGGCTGCGACCGTGCCGAAGACGAGCGAGCTCTTGCCCGATCCGGACACACCGGTGAACACCGTCAGCCGGCGCTTCGGCAGGTCCACGTCGATGTCCTGCAGGTTGTGCTCACGCGCCCCGCGGACGCGGATGCGGTCGTGCTGGTCGGCAGCGTGTCCGGAACCGGTATGCATGTACATCACCGTACCGCGCGGGGATTCGGGACCGACACCCCTGTGGACGGGACGGTCGTGGCGGACGCGAGTCGCGCCTCCAGGCCGCTGCGGAGCCGGTCAGCCGCGCGACCGCGCTGCTCGACGGACCAGGTCGGGGAGCTCCGCCGGTTCGAACGGCTCCTCGGTCACCGCGAGCTCGTCGACGGTCCACCAGCGCGACGCCGTGATGTCGACGCGTTCGTCGTCGGTCCAGCCGCTGTCGTCGAGTCGGAAGCCGTCGGTGTGCACGACGTAGAACTCGGCGTGGCCGCGATCGTGGTCGGCCTCGTCCCAGGTCACGTCGAAGTCCTGCGACCACACGCTCTCGCCGGGGTCGGCGATGACGATGCCGGTCTCCTCGCGGAGCTCGCGGACGGCCGCGTCACGGTGTGACTCCCCCGGGTCCACGCCACCGCCCGGTGTGATCCAGCGGTGGAAGCCGTCGGAGGACGGGGCACGGGTGTCCATCAGGAACACCCGGCCGTCCGGGTCCAACAGGAGGATGCGGGAGGTGCGGCGCAGTCCGGGCTTCGCGGTCACCCGGTCGACGCTACGCGCCGAAGCCGCTGACGTCGCCGACGAGCTTGGTGTGGTCGGCCGGGATCGGCTCGATCGCTACGAGCGCGATCTCCGCGGCGAACTCGGACACGCTGTAGAGCTTGCCCACCTCCTGGCGGCGCCCCTCGATCGCACCCGGGTTGAGGCGGTTGAGGAGGGTCGCCGTGATGGTGCCCTCGATCATGTCACCGGAGACGACGACGAACTCGATGCCTGCGGCCTCGAGCTGCGGGATGAGCTCGCGGAGTGCGAGCTCGCCGGCACGCTTGCTCTTGGCGACGGGGACGTACTCGTCCATCGTCTCCGCGGTCTCGACGAAGTGGGCCTGGTGACTGGTGACGAACACGACGCGGGAGCCGGCCGGCATGTGCGGGACCGCGGTGCGGAGCATGTCGACCTGTGCGTCGCGGTTCAGGCGGAGCGCGTAGTCCTCGCCGAGTCCGGACTCCATGCCGCCGGACGCGTTGAGCACGAGGAGGTCGATGCCGCCCCAGGCCGCGACGACCTGGTCGACCATCGCCTGGACCGAGTCGTGGTCCGTCAGGTCCGCGCCGACGGCGAGCGCTGCGCCGCCGTCGGCGACGATCTTCTCCGCGATCTGCTCGGCACGCTTCGCCTTGTTCCGGTAGTTCACGACGACCTTCGCGCCGGCTTCCGCCAGGTACCCGACGGTGTCGGCGCCGATGCCGCGCGACGAACCCGTCACGAGGGCGCGCTTGTCGGCGAGGGATCCGGGGGCGAGGGGGTTGCTCACAGTCGTGCTCCAGGTGGGGTCGGAGGTCTCGTTGCCGCAACGAGCCTACCGTCCGGGGCGCGGCTGTCGGTCGCAGTTGATATGTTGAACGGAGTTTGACCGGCCGTCGCGACGCAGCGAACGCCGTGCGCGACCGAGGGAGGGAGATCGCGTGTCCGGACCTGACTGGATCCAGACCATCGTGTGGATCGGCCTCGTGCTGATCCTGGGGGTGGTCGAGATCTTCACGCTCGACTTCATCTTCATCATGCTCGCGGCGGGAGCCGCCGGGGGGTTGATCGCAGCCCTGCTCGGTGCGCCGTGGTGGCTGTCCGCGCTCGTCGCGGCCGCCCTCGCCCTCCTCCTGCTGCTCCTGGTGCGCCCGCGCCTCCTGCACGCGCTCAACCGGGGTGCCGACCCGCACCGCACCGGCATCGACGGACTCGTCGGCCTGTCCGGCACCGTCGCGGTCGCCTTCACCTCGTCCTCTCCCGGGCAGGTCCGGCTCGCCAACGGTGAGACCTGGAGCGCCCGGCTCGCGGGCATGCCCACCGACCGTCTGCCCGCCCTGGGCACCCCCGTCGTCGTCGAGTCCATCGAGGGCTCCACCGCCGTCGTCCGCATCGATCAGAAAGACGCCTCATGACCTCCCTCTCAACGGGGACGATCCTGCTCCTCCTGCTCATCCTCGTCGTCGTCATCTTCGTGATCGTCGTGCTCGCCCGAGCGATCCGGATCGTGCCGCAGGCGACCGCCGGCATCGTGGAACGGCTCGGCAAGTACCACAAGACGCTCAGCCCGGGTCTGAACCTGCTCGTGCCGTTCATCGACCGGCTGCGTCCCCTGATCGACATGCGCGAGCAGGTCGTCTCGTTCCCGCCGCAGCCGGTGATCACCGAGGACAACCTGGTCGTCTCGATCGACACCGTCGTGTACTTCCAGGTCACCGACGCACGGGCGGCGACCTACGAGATCGCCAACTACCTCGGCGCGGTCGAGCAGCTCACCACGACCACGCTCCGCAACGTCGTGGGTGGCCTGAACCTCGAGGAGGCCCTGACCAGCCGCGACAACATCAACGGTCAGCTCCGTGTCGTGCTCGACGAGGCCACGGGCAAGTGGGGCATCCGCGTCGGTCGTGTCGAGCTCAAGGCGATCGAGCCGCCGGTGTCGATCCAGGACGCCATGGAGCAGCAGCTGCGTGCCGAGCGGAACCGTCGCGCGGCGATCCTGCAGGCCGAGGGGACCAAGCAGTCGCAGATCCTCGAGGCCGAAGGACAGCGTCAGGCCGCGATCCTCCAGGCAGAGGGTGACGCGAAGGCGCAGGTCCTCCGGGCCGAGGGTGAGGCACAGGCGATCGCGACCGTGTTCGACGCGATCCACACCGGAGACCCGGACGAGAAGCTCCTTTCCTACCAGTACCTGCAGACGCTGCCGAAGCTGGCCGAGGGCACCGCGAACAAGCTCTGGATGATCCCGAGCGAGTTCACCAAGGCGCTGTCCGGCATCGCCGAGGGCTTCACGGCCGGCCGGAGTGGCGGTGCGCCGGGTTCCGGTGGTGCAGCCGGCGGCGACTTCCTCGAGCGGATCTCCAAGCTGGCGAACGAGAGCCTCGCGAACACGGCTGCGGCGAACGCCGCGGCGTCGTCGACGCCCCGCCCGGACGCCACCGCGGCCGACATCGTGCCGGAGTCCGACCTCGACCAGCGTCTGGCCGAGTCCGACAAGAGCGTCGATGCGCGGCTGGCCGCAGCCGACGAGGCCACGAGCGACGAGCTCGGCGACACCAAGTAGGACGCGCACGCAACAGGACGCGCACGAAGAAGCCCGCCCCGGGGATCCGGGGCGGGCTTCGTCGCGTCTGCGGGTGGTTCAGGCGCCGCGGCGTGCTCGAAGGAACTGCAGGCGTTCCTGCAGGAGCTCCTCGAGCTCTTCACGCGAGCGACGCTCGAGCAGCATGTCCCAGTGGGTCCGGGGTGCCTTGACGTCCTCTTCCGCGACCTCGACCGGAACGCCGTCGTCGCCGAGGAGTCGACCCTCGCGTCCAGATCGGGGGTCCGACCAGGTCGACGGGACCTCGGCATCGGCCGAGAAGATCACGTCGAACGTCTCGCCGGAGTCGGACTGGTAGACCGCGCGCTTGCGGTCCGAGAGCTCGACGCCCTCTTCGCTCTGGAGACTCTGACTCCCGAGCCGCATGCCGCGAAGACTTCGATCAGCCATCGGTGTGCTCCTTCCGCTCGTCCTGCCCTCCAGAACACTGTCCCACGGGGGTTCGTTCCCCGACCGGCGCATTCACAGTGCGTTCCCAGTGGGCGGCCGCGGGGACTCGGGACCGCGTGATCTGGCGTCCGCCGTCGTCGTACGACGTCGGCGGAGTCGTACGACGTCGCGTTCCACCGCGCCGCGTCGACGTGCCCCGTACGGTGTCGGCGCAGCGTGCTACGCACACCGAACGCGACGAACCACGCGTCGATCACGCGGTGCTTCGTCGGAGCGCGCGCGTTCCGTGGACCCCCGCCCGCACCGAGCCGAGATCAGCGGCGCCGACGAGACCAGGGGGCGCAGGCGAGCAGGACGAGCAGACCGCCGAGCGACAGCAGGAGTGTCAGGGAACCCGACATCAGCGTCGCCGGCGTCGTGGAGGTCCCGAGCGGCACGTCCGTCACCATCGAGGTCGCGGTGTACGCCGGCACGCGGTCGATCGTGCGTCCGCTCGGGTCGATCACCTGGGACGCCCCGACGGTGGAGATGTTCACGAGGGAGCGCCCCGTCTCGATGGCTCGCATCCGAGCGATCTCGAGCTGCTGGAGGTTCTCGTCGGTGCCGTCGAAGTCGGCGTTGTTCGTCTGCGCCAGGATCACCTGCGCTCCCCCACGCGCCATGTCCGTCGTCAGGCCGTCGTCGACGATGTCGAAGCAGATCGAGATGCCCGCCTTGATCCCGGCGACGGGCAGCACGTTCGGCTTCGTCCCGGGGGTGTAGTCGCGCTGCAGCAGGCCGATGAGCGACGGCGCGAGCTTCGAGAAGAACCAGCGGTCGGGCACGTACTCGCCGAACGGCACGGGACGCTTCTTGTCGTAGGACGACTGCCACCCCTGGGATGTCCAGACGAACGACGTGTTGTGGAGCACCCCGGACCGTGTCTGGGTGATCGCGCCGGCGACGATCGGTGCACCGACGGACCGGACGACCGAGTCGAGCGCCGACGCCACGACGGGCTGCTGGCGCGGGTCGTACTCGGCGGACGCCTCGGGCCACACCACGAGGTCGACGCCCTTCGCCTCGACGTCGGTGGCGGCGACCTGCGCGGCGAGGACCTCACCCGGCTGCGCCCCGTCGAAGTACCCCGCGGGCCCGTTCCCCTGGACCGACTCGATGCGGATCGTGCCGTCCACGGCCGTCGGCCAGGCGGGTACGGCGAGCACCGCGGCCACGAGGAGGCCGGCGGTCGCGACCCGCACCGGCAGTCGGAGGACTGCGCCGGACTGGGTCGGCCGGACGAGCGCCAGGGACACGACGACGGCCACGCAGTACACGACGACGAACGTCAGCCCGAGGACCCCGACGTAGGCGGCCAGGTGGGTGAAGGGCCCCTGCGACTGCGAGAGCCCGATGCGGCCCCACGCGAAGCCGCCGTACGGCCAGCTGCCCGAGAACCACTCGCGTCCGGTCCAGAGTGCGGCGACGACGGCCGGGAGGCCCCACACCCGCCCGGCGGTCGACGGCATCACCCGGGCGACCCAGCGGTACGCGAGCGCGATCGCGACGCTGCCGAGGGCGAGGTACGCGGCCTCGAGGAGCGCGAGCGCGAACCACGGGACGGGGCCGAGGTAGCGGCCCGCCCAGGAGATGGCCGGGATCCAGAACGCGGCCCCGGCGAGGTAGCCGAGGCACGCTGCGCGGCCGGCCCGCTGTCCCATGACGGCGACGAGGAGGCACGCCACGGACGGGTAGGCGAGGAACCACCACCCCGGGGACGGGAAGGACAGGGCCAGCAGGATGCCGCCGATGACCGCGAGCGGCAGGGCGGCGCGGAGCGGGAGCGCTCGGAACGGGTTCACTGCCTCCACCTGGTCTGGGCCGACCCCGCGGACACCGACCGCGACGGAGGAACCGCGCAACCGGCCGAGCGACCGACCGCGTGCGGACCCTCGCGACCGCTCGTGCGCGCCGGACGGCAGCGCCGTCGTGGAGTCGGCGTCGTGCGGACGCAGGTCGGACTCGGGAGCGTGCACCGGGCCTCCCGTCAGACCGTCGCGTAGGCGACGATGCCGCGGCGCACCGCGTCGGTCGCGCGCCGCGCGGTCTGCGCGAGGTCGTCGTCGCCGGCGTTCCGGACCTGGTCGAGGAGGTCGATCACCTGCTTGCACCACCGGACGAAGTCACCGGCGGGCATGTCGAGCGTCCGGAGGACGTCGTCGAGCGCCGAGCCCGACGCCCACCGGAACATGCCGACCGCCATCGCCGGGGTGGGCGGCTGCGAACCGGCGAGCCGGGCGTCGCGCTCGATGTCGTCGAGTCGAGCCCAGATCGTCAGGGTCTCGTCGAGGGCCGGACGGAACGCACCGCGCGGCAGGGCGTGCTCGGTGCCGGGCGCGTCCTCGCGGCGGGGCTGGTACACGATCGTCGCGGCCATGGCGGCGAGCTGTGCCGGGGTGAGTTCCTTCCAGACGCCGGCCTCGAGGCACTCCGCGACGAGGAGGTCGCGGTCGCCGTAGATGCGCTGGAGGCGGCGGCCGCCGGCGGCGACGGTGGCCTCGCCGGAGCCGTCACCCGAGTCGACGAGGTAGCCGAGCTGCAGGAGCACGTCGGTCACCCGGTCGAAGGTCGTCGCGACGGCGCCGGTGCGGGAACGGATCTGCTGCACGAGCTTGTCGTTGGCGCGCTTGAGCTTGTACCAGCGCTCTGCCCACCGTGCGTGCGCCTCACGGTCGGGGCAGGCGTGGCAGGGGTGCCGCTGCATCCGCCGCCGGACGTCGGTGATCGCGGCTTGGCGCTCCTTGCGGGCACCGTGCGATGCTTCGCGGCCACCCGGGACGTTGGTCCGCTCGAGGTCGGACAGCTCACGCCGGAGCGCCGCGTACTCGGTGAAGTCGCCGAGGTGGCAGGTCATCGCCTGCTGGTACCCCTCGAGCGACTCCTGCTGCGACCGCACCTTCCGCGCGAGGTCGACGACGGAACGGTCCGCCTGGAACTGCGCGAACGACGTCTCGAGGACCTCGCGCGTGCGGCGGCGGCCGAACTGCTCGATGAGGTTGACGGCCATGTTGTACGTCGGCTTGAACGACGAGTTGAGCGGGTACGTGCGTCGGCTCGCCAGGGACGCCACGGCCTGCGGGTCGAGGCCGTCGGTCCACTGGATGACCGAGTGGCCCTCGACGTCGATGCCCCGGCGGCCGGCGCGACCGGTGAGCTGCGTGTACTCCCCCGGCGTGATCGGCACACGGGCCTCACCGTTGAACTTCTCGAGCTTCTCGAGCACGACCGTCCGTGCCGGCATGTTCACCCCGAGCGCGAGCGTCTCGGTCGCGAAGACGACCTTGAGGAGCTTGCGCTGGAAGAGGTCCTCGACGACCTCCTTGAACGCGGGCAGCAGACCGGCGTGGTGCGCGGCCACACCGCGCTCGAGGCCCTCGAGCCACTCCCAGTACCCGAGGACGGCGAGGTCCTCGTCGAGGAGCGTCCGGCAGTGGTACTCGGCCGACTCGCGGATCTCGCGACGCTCGTCCGCGGTGGTGAGCGACAAGCCCGACCGCAGGACGTTCCGCACGCCCTGGTCGCAGCCCGCCCGGCTGAACACGAAGAAGATCGCCGGCAGGAGCATCCGGTCGTCGAGCATCCGCGCGATCTGCTCGCGGTACAGCTTCTCGGTGCGCGGGCCGCGGCGGTCGTGGTACCCGCCCCGACCGCGTCCGCCGCGGTGTCCGCCGCCGTGCCGCTCGCTCCGGGAGGCTCCCCCGACCAGGCGGAGCAGCTCCGGGTTCACGCGGTTCGTCGCCGCAGCACCGCTCGAGTCGAAGAGGTCGACCATCTTCGAGCCGACGAGCACGTGCTGTTCGAGCGGGACCGGGCGATCCTCGGAGACGATGACGTCGGTGTCGCCGCGGACGGTCTGCAGCCAGTCGCCGAACTCCTCGGCGTTCGACACGGTGGCGCTGAGCGAGACGAGCCGGACCTCGGTCGGGAGGTGCAGGATCACCTCTTCCCACACGGCACCACGGAACCGGTCGGCGAGGTAGTGGACCTCGTCGAGGACCACCCACGCGAGGTCGTCGAGCAGGTCGGAGTCCGCGTAGATCATGTTGCGGAGGACCTCGGTCGTCATCACGACCACGCGCGCCCGCGGGTTCACGTTGGTGTCACCGGTGAGGAGCCCCACCTCGGTCTCGCCGTAGGCCTGGACCAGTTCGGCGTACTTCTGGTTGCTCAGGGCCTTCATCGGCGTCGTGTAGAACACCTTCGCCGTGGGCTGCCGCATCGCCAGCCAGATCGCGAACTCGGCGACGATCGTCTTGCCCGCACCGGTCGGTGCCGCGACGAGGACGCTCCGGCCCTGGTCGATGGCGTCGCACGCCGCGAACTGGAACGGGTCGAGGTCGAAGCGGAGGTCGGACCGGAACAGCTCGAGGTTGCGCGAGCGGTTCCGGACCTTCGCCGCCGCGTAGCGTTCGGCGGGGCTGAGGTCCGTGTCGGTCACAGGCCGTACTCTTCGTCGAGCTTGGCCTGCCGCTTCGCTGCACGGCGGTCGTGCAACCACGTGACGGCGCACGCGGCGATGTAGAGCACGGTCATCGGGATCGCGAGGAGGAACATCGAGATGACGTCGGCCGAGGGCGTCACCATCGCGCAGAACACGAGGATGCAGAGGATCGCGATGCGCCAGGACTTGATGATCGCGGACGCGGAGAGCACCCCGACGAAGTTCAGCAGCACGAGGAACACCGGCAGGACGAAGGCGATGCCGACCGCCACGATGAGCTTGATGACGAAGTTGTAGTAGGCCTTCGCGTCGACGATCGAGGTGTCCTGGGTGGACACGAAGCTGCCGAGGATCTGGACCACGTGCGGCAGGATGTACCACCCGAACCAGCATCCCGCGAAGAACAGCGGGATCGCGGTGCCGAGGAAGCCGAACACGTACTGCTTCTCGCGCCGCACGAGGGCCGGCACGATGAACGCCCAGACCTGGTACAGCCAGACGGGGCTCGAGATGACGATGCCGATCGTGATCGCGATCTGCAGCTTGAGGTCGAACGCCCCGGTGATCATCGGGAAGTTCAGCTCGGCCGTGTGCCCGCCGATCTCCGCGAGCTTCGAGACGGGCTGCCGCAGGGCGTCGAGCACGAACGGGGTGAGGAACCACCCACCGATCGCGCACACCACCACCGCGATGACCGCGCGGAAGAGACGGTTGCGCAGCTCGATGAGGTGCTGCCCGAGCGACATGCGGCCTTCGGCGTCCTTCTTCGGGCGCCCGGGCCGCTTCGCTCGCCCGCTTGCGGTCGTCGAAGCCATGCGCCGATCCTACGGGACCTGTCCGACACCGCGCTGCGGCTGCGTGCGTTCGCACAGGCGGCCGGGAGGCACGGTGCGGGCCGGCACCGCGCCTCCCGGCCGGTGGGCGCACACCCGAGACGCAGCGTGCGTCGGCCGACGCGGACCGGCCGCGACGCGATCAGGCCTCGGCGAGGGCCGCGGCCGCGAAGTCCCGGATCGCCGTGCGCGCCGCCGGCGGGTCGAGCACCACGGCGCGACCGGGCAGCCCGGCGACGAGCCGCACGACGCCGTCGAACCCGTTCGACGCGGCGAGCCGGATGCGGACGCGACCGTCGTCGTCGGGCGCGTCGGCCGTGTCGGCGAGGAAGTCCGCGACGAGCGGCAGCGACGACGAGTCGAGCTCCACGGTGACGATGACGTCCTCGCGGGCCTGCTGGAACAGCGTGTCCGGGATCACCACGTCGGCTGCACTCGTGGTCGCCGCGCGTTCCTCGACTCGGACGCCGGACATCCGGTCGAGGCGGAAGGTGCGCAGCGCACCCCGGTCGAGGTCCCAGGCGCGCAGGTACCAGTCGGTGTCGATCGATTCGACGCGCAACGGGTCGACGCTGCGTGTCCCGCCGCGGCTCCGCGGCCCGGCGTAGTCGAAGGCGAGCCCGCGCCCGTCGGCCATCGCCTGCCGGATCGTCGCGAGCGTCGCGTCGTGGAGGTCCTGTCCGACGGCGACGTTCGACGCGGCGCCGCCCGCACCGCGCGAGAGCTTCGCCATGAGGGCACGGATGGCGTCACGGTCCGCGGCCTCGGGCAGCGCCGACAGGTACTGCAGGCCCGCGATGAGCGCCGAGGCCTCGCGAGCGGAGAGCCGGGGCGCGTCGTCGATCGCGACGAGGTTCGTCAGGACGATCATGTCGTTCTGCTCGAAGTCGTCCCAGGCGATGTCGAACAGGTCGCCGTGCTGGTACTGCATCGTCTCGCCGGGGACGCCGGACACCGCGATGAGCTCGACGGCCCGGCGGATGCGGGACTCCGGCACGCCGAAGTGACGCGCGGCCTCGGCCACCGAGACCCGCTCGCGGTCGATGAGGTACGGCACGAGGGCGAGCAGGAACGCGAGCTTGTCCTGTGCCTGGAGGGGCTGCTGCTCAACCACGGGCGTCTCCTTCGTGGTCGGCGACGAGGCCGCGGAGCCGGGCCGTCACCCGGTCGCGGAGGTCGTCGGGTTCGAGCACGCGGACCTCGGGGCCGAACGCCGCGAGTTCCTCGGCGAGGATCTGCGGATCGACGTGGTGGAGCACGAGGGTGCCGTCCGGCTCGGCGGCCGTGTCGCGTCGACGGGAGAGCCGACGCTCGGCGTCCGAGCCGGGCACCACGTGGATGCGCGCGGTCCGGGTCGCCCAGATGCGGTCGAGTTCGGCGAGGGCGCGCTCCCCAGCTCCCGCCGGCGCCGGGTGCCGGCCGACCTCGTACTGGGTCACCGGGCCGACGATCCGCGACAGCAGGTAGTTCTTCGTGGCGCCTGTCGAGAACTCGTGCGCGGCGAGCATCCACCGGCCGGCGTGCTGGACGAGCGCGAGCGGTGCGAGCTCGCGTCGACGGGCCTCGTGCTGCCCGGGCGTGATGTAGTCGAAGCGCACGGCGGCCGCGCGGTCGAGGGCGGAGCGCAGCGGTTCGAACGCGGCGTCGCGGGCTCGGAGCCGCGGGGCGTAGGCGTCGACCCCGAGCACACCCGAGGCGACGTCGTCCTCGGCGCCGGCGGACCGCACCTTGAGCAGGGCGCGTCGCGAGTCGGCGGAGAGCGCTCCCTCACGCCAGGCCATCGCGGCGAGGGACAGCAGCGCGGACTCGTCCGGTGTGAAGCGGACGTCGAGGGGCAGATCGTACTCGCCCTTCGGGATGCGGTAGCGCAGCGTCTGGTTGTTGCCGGCGGCGCCGGGCGTCTCGATGGTCTCGAGCGGGATCCCGAGGTCGCGCACGTCGTCCTTGTCACGCTCGAATTGGCGCTCCAGGGAGGCGTTGTCGCCACCGGGCGTCCAGCGCTGCCGGTACCCCTGCACGTTGGCCAGGATCTCGGCCTTCGTCAGCCCCGACTCCGTCGAGAGCAGCGCGAGCACGAGGCTGAAGAGCCGCTCCTCGGCAGGCACACGGGGGGTACGAGAGGCTGGCACAGGCCGATCCTACGGCAGCGCGGGTGCACCGGAGTGCACCCGCGCGGCGGTCGGTGGACGGTGCCGAGACGTCAGCGCGGCATCACTCCGAGCACGTCGATCACGTAGGCGTCCGTCGCGCCCTGGTTGTGCACGATCGCCAGCACCTGGTCGCCGACGTGGTGTCCGAGGATCGCCTCGCGGACGCCGTCGACGATCTGGCCCTTGGCGAGCGGCACGGTCGCGGCGCCGGAGCCGTCGGTCCAGTTCGAGCCCGTGACGGACGGGTCGGCGCTCCAGGTCACGGCCGTGTACTTGATGACCGCGGTGTCCTTCGCGGTGAGCTCCGTCCCGTCGCCCTTGCGGAGCAGGTGCGTCTCGTCGGACTTCGGCGCGTCCCACGACGGGATCGTGATCCCGGGGGCGCCGGACGGGGCGAGCACCACGGCGGGCATGCGGTCGCCGGCGAGCTGCGGCGTACCGGTGGCACGGGCGTCGAAGGCCCGCTTGACGTCGATCACGGCGATGACGGCGTCCTCGGTCTTGCCGCTCGACGAGGACCCGGCGGTGCCGGACGTGGAGCTCAGCGCGCTCTTCGGGAGGGCGACGGCGAGGCGGTCACCGACGTGGGCGCACTCGACGGCCTCGCCGAGCGCGCCGTAGTTCGACGCACCCGCGGTGATCGGCGCGGTCTGGCCGGAGTAGCCGCTCGTCTGGGCGACCTGCCCGGTCGCACCGTCGACGAGGGTGTACTCGATGAGCACGGGGGTACCGTCCTCGACCTCGCGCCCGGTGCCCTGCTCCACGACCGAGACCTGCGTGCCCTTGGTGGTGAGCCCCGAGGGGACGGAGATCTTCGGCTCCTTGCCGAACGTGCCCGTCGCGGTGACGGCCTCGGACGCGGCACCGGGGCGGGCGCAGCTCGACGGGGTCGTTCCGGCTCCGCTCGCGGAGCAGGCCGTCAGCGTGGCGGCGAGTCCGAGGGTGACCAGGAGCGCGGGGATGGTTCGATGCAGGACGGGCACGGTCGGTACTCTACCGGTCGTCCCCATGGGCCCCGGACGCGTCGGGCACAGCCGCGTCGGGCACAGCCGCGTCGGGCGCAGCCGCGTCGGACGCAGCCGCGTCGGACGCGGACTCCGCCTCAGCCGACCCCGCCTCGGCAGCGGCCACCCGGCGTGCCTGCGCCGCCGCCTGCCGTGCGACCTTCCGGAGCTTCTTGTCGCTCGCGCTCCGCTCCCCCACGGCACCGGGCGTCCATGCCTCGACGTCCTCGTCGGAGAACTCGGCCTTGCCGGCACGACGCTTGAGGTTCGGCAGCACCACGCCGTCGGCGAGCCGCCGGGCGGTCACGAGGAACCCGGTGTGCCCGACCATGCGGTGGTCCGGGCGGACGGCGAGCCCCTCGACGTGCCAGGTCCGGACGAGGGTCTCGCTCGGCATCGGGTCGGTGAAGCGGCCGGTGTCGCGGAGGGCCTCGGCGGTGCGGGACAGCTGCGTGACCGTCGCGACGTAGCAGACGATGAGGCCGCCCGGCACGAGGGCGTCCGCCGCGGCGTCGACGCACTCCCAGGGCGCGAGCATGTCGAGCACGACGCGGTCGACGCTCTGCGGCTCGGTGGCCCCGGGCAGCTCCTCGACGAGGTCGCCGACGGTCACGGACCAGTTGTCCGGCACGGCGCCGAGGAAGGTGCCGACGTTGCCGCGGGCGATGGCCGCGAACTCCTCACGGCGCTCGAACGACTGCAGCTGGCCGGTCGGCCCGATCGCCCGGAGCAGGAAGAGCGAGAGCGCACCGGAGCCGACCCCGGCCTCGACGACGCGGGCGCCGGGGAAGACGTCGGCGAACGCGACGATCTGCGCGGCGTCCTTCGGGTAGACGATCGCGGCGCCGCGCGGCATCGACATCACGTAGTCGTTGAGCAGCGGCCGGAGCGCGAGGTACTCGTCGCCGGTCGTCGCACGGATCACGGAGCCGTCGGGCTGCCCGATGACGTCGTCGTGGCGCAGCACGCCGCGGTGCGTGTGGTACTCGCCGCCGGACTCGAGCGACAGCGTCGTCAGCTTGCCCTTCGGACCGGTCAGCTGCACGCGGTCGCCGGACCGGAACGGTCCGCGGGGCGGCGTGTGCGGCGCACCGCCCGCGGTGTGCGGCAGCGACGCGGTGGCGTCGTCCGGACGGGAGGCGCGGGTCACCGCCGCCTCGTCGCCGGCGTGCTCGAGGTCGCTCACCGGGCACCGCCCTCGGTCACCGCATCGTCGGCGGACACGCGATCCGTGCCTCTCCCCACCGGCACGGCCTGCCCGCCGCTGGCGCGTCGGTCAGGAACCGGCGGCGTGGGCCCAGGCCGTTCGTCGGACACGGCCGCGCGCGCGGCGAGGGCCGGGCTCGTCAACTCGACCAGTCGGTCGACGTCCACGCCGGCGAGCGTGGTGAGGTGGACGTCGCCGCCGGCGATGTCGGTGAGCGGCACGATGTGCTCGACCGCGATCGTCACGGCCCCGGACGCGACGGCGGAGGCGACGCCCGTCGCGGAGTCCTCGATCGCGACGCACGCGGTCGGCTCGATGCCCAGCTGCGCGGCGGCGGCGAGGTAGGCGTCCGGGAACGGCTTCGGCCGCTCGACGTCGTCACCGGCGACGACGACCCGGAAGCCGCGGTCCCCGAGGGCCTCGGCGGCGACGAGTGCCATCGACCGGCGGGACATCGTCACGAGGGCGGTCGGGATGCCGCGGTCGTGCAGCTCCTCGACGAGCTCGCGCGCGCCCGGACGCCACGGCAGGTCGTCGTGCCGGAGGCGGTCGGAGACGTACTCGGTCATCCAGAGGACGATCTCCTCGACCTCCATGTCGACCCCGCGGTCGCGGAGGATCTCACCGGAGCGCTCGAGCCCGGAGCCGACGAGCGACAGGCCGTCCTCGTGCGTCCAGGTGGCGCCGTAGCGCTCGGTCAACTCGACCTGGGACTGCTGCCAGATCGGTTCGGTGTCGATGATCGTGCCGTCCATGTCCCACAGCACGGCTGCGGGCAGGACTCGGTCGGGGCGCTGGGCGGTCACGGGCGACGAGTCTACCGGTCGACCGGGCGCCGCCCCGGCGTGCGGTCGTGGTCGTCTCGGTCCCGCCCGCTCGTCGCGCACGCGTCGCGCCGGCGTCGCGCGCACGTTCCGCTGGAGGCGGACTGCCGCCCGTCGCACCCTGCCGCGGGCCTACAGTGGGTGCCTGGTCAACGTCCCACGCGCGCGGTCCGCACGAGCGGTCCACGCCCCTTCCAGGAGGTCCGCTCCGTGCCACAGCACTCCCCCTTCAGCGAGGGCCGACTGCTCGTCGTCGCCTTCGAGGGCTGGAACGACGCCGGCGAGGCGGCCAGCGGGCTCGCCCGACGGATCGTCGACGCGCTCGAGCTCGACGAGCTCCGCGAGATCGACGGGGAACGGTACGTCGACTACCAGTTCAACCGCCCCACCGTGGGCACCAGCGACGACGGCGACCGCGGCATCCAGTGGCCCCGCATCGTGCTGCACGGCCCGGGCTCCGACGGCCCCCCGGTGATCGGTGCGACCGGCTCCGAGTCCGACCGCGAGGTGTTCGTGCTCGTCGGCCCGGAGCCCTCACGGACGTGGCGCGGTTTCTGCGCCGAGGTGATCGACCTCATCGACGTGTACTCGATCGACGCGGTGGTGTTCGTCGGCGCGATGCTCGCCGACGTCCCGCACACCCGACCGATCTCGGTGTTCGTGTCGAGCGAGAACGCCGGGGTCCGCGCGGCCTTCGACGTCGACAAGTCCTCCTACGAGGGGCCGACCGGCATCCTCGGGGTCCTCGCCGACGCCGTGGACAAGGCCGGTCTGACGACGCTGTCCCTCTGGGCCTCGGTCCCGCACTACGTGCACAACTCCCCCTCGCCCAAGGCCACGCTCTCGCTGCTCGACAAGATCGAGGAGCTCACGGACGTCACGGTCCCCCGGGGCTCGCTCCTGGACGACGCGACCGAGTGGGAGGAGGGCATCGACGCCCTCGCCGCGGACGACGAGGACATGGCGACGTACATCGGGCAGCTCGAACAGGCGCGGGACACGGTCGACTCGCCCGAGGCCTCCGGGGACGCGATCGCCCAGGAGTTCGAGCAGTACCTGCGGCGCCGGGAACGCAAGGACGGCAAGGACGGCGGGACCGCTGGCGGCGAGGGCTTCCGCCCGCCGCAGCCGCCGCAGTAGCGGTCGCGCGCGGGGCTGGTCGGGTGCGCTCGGCCCGCCGCGGCGACGGTCACGACTCCCCGCTCACGAGCGCCCGAGGGTCACGAACGGTCGCTCTGCTGGCCGGAGACCGACCGTCCGTGACCGCCCGCCGGGCGGACCGCGGCGTGTCGTGACCGTTGGTCGCGAGAACGGTCGGCTCCGGAGCAGCGAGGCGACGTGGCGTGCGACCAGCGCGGGCACCTACCGGACGGGAGGCACGGTGCGGGCCCGCCACGGGCCTCCCGGTCGGCGGACACGCGCGTCGCGCGGCCGGAACAGGCTGGTCGCAGGAGGTGTCGGCTCCGACGGCGCGACGCGGCGGGTCGCGCGACCGACGCGCCAGCGCGGTGCGGTCAGCCCAGGCGGATGCCGAGCAGCGCGTCGACGAGGTCGACGAGCTCCGGCGTCGCCGCCGTGCCGCCCGCGAGCGCGGTGTCGACCGCCGCCACCGCACCCGGAGTGTCGAGGTCGTCCGCGACGCGGGCACGGATGCGCGCGATCACGTCGGCGGCGTCGTCGGCGTGCGACGGCGCACCCGCTGCCCAGGCGTCCCACGACGCCAACCGCGTCGTGGCGGACTCGAGCTCCGCGGGGAACCACTCCCAGTCGTCCGAGTACTTGTGCGAGAGCAGCGCGAGCCGGACCGCACGGGGGTCGGCCCCGTCGTCGAGGAGCCCCCGGACGGTGACGAGGTTGCCGAGCGACTTCGAGATCTTCTCGCCCTGGTAGGCGATCATCCCCGTGTGCACGTACGCGTTCGCGAGCGGCTGGTGCGCCAGCGCCGCTGCGTGCCCCGCGCTCATCTCGTGGTGCGGGAAGACGAGGTCGCTGCCGCCGCCCTGGACGCTGATCGGCAGGCCGAGCTTGTCACCGGCGATGACGCTGCACTCGATGTGCCACCCGGGACGCCCCGGCCCGAGGACGGTGTCCCAGCTCGGTTCGCCGTCGCGTGCGGCTCGCCAGAGCAGCGGGTCGAGGGGGTCGCGCTTGCCGGGTCGGTCGGGATCGCCCCCGCGCTCGGCGGAGAGGGTGAGCATCGTCTCGCGGTCGAGACGGCTCTCGTCGCCCAGCGCCCAGGCCTCCGTCGGGCGGTTCACGTCGAAGTAGACGTCGTCACCCTCGGAGTCGTCGGTCGGCACGTCGTACGCGTACCCGGTCTCCTGCAGGAACGCGACGGCCTCGGCGACGCGGTCGACCTCGTCGGTGACCGCCACGTAGTCGTCGGGCGGGAGGATCCGGAGCGCCTCCATGTCCCGACGGAACAGGTCGATCTGCGACGCGGCCAGCTCCTGCCAGTCCACGCCGTCGCGTGCGGCGCGCTCGAGGAGCGGGTCGTCCACGTCGGTCGTGTTCTGCGCGTACTCGGTGTCGAGTCCCGCGTCACGCCAGGAGCGCAGCAGGGAGTCGAAGGCCAGGTACGTCGCCGCGTGCCCCAGGTGGGTCGCGTCGTAGGGCGTGATGCCGCACACGTACAGCGCGGCGCGCTCGTCGCCGCGGGTCGGATCGACCGGCTTGCCCGTGGCCGTGTCGTGCACGACGGGGCGGGGCCCGGAACCCGGGACGGACGGGACGGACGGGGCCTCCCAGGCCCTCACGGCTGGATCACACCAAGCGACAGCAACACGATGAGAACGATACCGAGTGCGATCCGGTAGACCACGAAGGGCATGAAGCTGCGCTTGCTGATGTAGTTCATGAACGCGGCGATCACGACGAAGCCCACGACGAACGCGACGACCGTCGCGACGAGCGTGTCGACCAGCCCGAACGGCGCGCCGGTGTCGCCGAGGCTCGTCGCGGCCTCGTACAACCCGGAGAGGAACACGGCGGGCACGGCCAGCAGGAACGCGAAGCGGGCGGCCGCAGGCCGGGTGTACCCGAGCGCGAGCCCCATCGACACGGTCGCGCCGGAGCGGGAGACGCCGGGCACGAGGGCCAGCATCTGCGCCAGCCCGATCAGGATGCCGCCGCCGAACGTCATGTGCTCGATCCGTCGGACCTTCTTGCCGACGACGTCGAGGACACCCAGGACGACGCCGAAGACGATGAGGACGACCGCGACGATCCAGAGCGAGCGGAACGTCGTCTCGATCGAGTCCTTGAGCAGGAGCCCGGCGACACCGATCGGGATCGTGCCGAGGATGACCAACCAGCCGAGCCGCGCGTCGGGATCGTTCCGCGGCACCGTCCGGCCGGACAGCGACCGGAACCACCGCCCGATGATCCGGGTGATGTCCTTCCAGAAGTAGATGAGCACCGCGGTCTCGGTGCCGAGTTGCGTCACGGCGGTGAACGCCGCACCCGGGTCCTGCGCGTCGGGCAGGAACAGCCCGACGATGCGCAGGTGGGCGCTCGACGACACGGGGAGGAACTCGGTGAGTCCCTGGACGAAGCCGAGGAAGATCGCCTCGAGGATGTGCATGGCACCGGCCTTCCGGAGGGAGGTCTGTCTGGACACCGCCACGAGGGTGGCGCCCAGGCACCACCACGACGGCGACCCGGCAATGTATCAGTAGGACGCGAAGAGGTCACCGAGGACGCGCCGCCCGAACGCCAGCGCATCGAGCGGGACGCGCTCGTCGACGCCGTGGAACATCGCCGGGAAGTCCACGCCGGCCGGCAGCTGCAACGGTACGAAGCCGTAGCCCGCGATCCCCAGGGTGGACAGCGCCTTGTTGTCCGTCCCGCCGGAGAGCAGGTACGGCAGCACCGGAGCACCGGGGTCGTGCCGACCGAGGACGTCCCGCACGGCGTCGACCAGCGGACCGCCGAAGTCCTGCTCGAGCCCGATGTCGCGGAACGACATCACCACCTCGACGTCGTCGCCCGCCAGCTCGCGGACCCGCTCGAGCACGGACTCCTCGTCGCCGGGCAGGCACCGGATGTCGATGAGCGCCTCAGCCGCGTCCGGGATCACGTTGTGCTTGTACCCGGCCTGCAGCACCGTCGGGTTCGTCGTGGTGTGCAGCGCGGCGTGGATGAACCGCGACGCCGAGCCCGTGGCGAGGGCGACCTCGTCCGGCCCGGTCACCGCCGGGTCCACCCCGAGGAACCGGGCGACCTCCGCCACCATCGCGTCCGTGGTCGCCGAGAGCCGGACCGGCCACTCCTCGCTCCCGATCCGCGCGACCGCCGCCGCGAGCTTCGTCACGGCGTTGTCGCGGATCACGTGCGAGCCGTGCGCAGCCGTGCCCCGGGAGACGAGCTTGATCCACATCAGGGCCTTCTCGCCGGTCTGCAGCAGGTACGCGCGGCGGGCGCCCAGCGTGATCGAGTACCCGCCGACCTCGCTGATCGCGGCGTCGGCGCCCGCGAAGACCTCCGGGTGCTGCTCGACCACGTGGTGGGAGCCCAGTACGCCGCCGGCTTCTTCGTCGGCGAAGTACGCGATCACGAGGTCACGCTCCGGGGCGCCCTGTGCGGCGATGACGTCCGACAACGACGTCAGCATCATCGCGTCCATGTTCTTCATGTCGACCGCGCCGCGGCCCCACAGCATGCCGTCCTTGACCTCGCCCCCGAACGGGTCCACCGACCAGTTCGCCGGATCGGCCGGCACGACGTCGAGGTGTCCGTGCACGACGAGCGCCGACTTCTGCGGGTCGCGCCCCCGGACCCGGGCCACGACGCTCACCCGGTCGGGCTCCGACTCGAACAGCTGCGGCTCGAGCCCGAGGTCGCGGAGCTTGGCCTCGACGTAGTGCGCCGCTTCGGTCTCACCGCGGGACTTCCCCTCGCCCCAGTTCGTGGTGTCGATCCGGATGAGGTCACGGGCGATCGACGCAGTCTCCTCGAGCTCGATGCCGGCCGTCGTGTTCCCGTGGACGTCTGTCATGCGCACCACGCTACCGGCCGGTCCCGACACCGCCGATCCGCGTGACTCCGAGGGACGCGCCCGGGATGCGCGGCCGTGTTCATCGGGCGTTCAGACCCGTGCTAGTGTCTTCTCTCGGCAGGAACGCCGGGGAAAACGCCCCGGATGACCGGCCAGCACAACAGAACAACACCTGTCCGGGTGGCGGAATTGGTAGACGCGCTAGCTTGAGGTGCTAGTGCCCGTATTAGGGCGTGGGGGTTCAAGTCCCCCCTCGGACACGAGAAATGAGATGCCCCTGGCCTGTCGGCCCGGGGCATTTCTTGTTCGTGCTTCCCGGCGAGCATCGCCATCGCTGCGCTCAGGGCGACGCCGCCTCGTGGCCGCCGACTCGCTGCGCTCGTGGCGTCCGAGTGCTCGGGTCCGGCGCGCCGGGGCGCGGTCGGCTCCCGGCGCACCGGGCACGGCGCACTGGACCTGGCACCGGCTCATCGCGAGCGTGGGACGGACGGGAGGCGCGGTACGGGCCCGCACCGTGCCTCCCGTCCGGCGGGCGATCACCGAGCGCGACGCGCGCGTGCGATCCGACGCACCACCAGGACCACGCCGCCGACGGCGGCGAGCCACCCCCAGTTCGCGACGAGCGGGTCGAGCAGGCCGTGCCGCCAGTCCCGCCGCGACGAGCCGAGGCGGGACGACACCGGGTGCCCGACCAGCTCGGCGCGCACCCCCGTCTCGTGCACCACGCGGTCCGGACGACCCCGCAGCGCATCCGTCACCCGGTGCGTCACCACGTCGATCCGGTCCCCGACGACGAGCAGCATCCAGTGCGCCAGCCGGCCCTCGCTGAACCGACGGTAGGCGTACCGCTTCACGAGCCCGGCGAGCCCCTGCAGCGGCTGCGCCGTCCCGAACACCGGCGTCACGTGCGCGTGCTCGACCGACCGCTCGCGGGCGTCCGCACCGGGCTGTCGCGGAGGCAGTTCCCAGTGCGCACCGGTCGCCGCCCCCGCCGACCGCGAGAGCTTCGGCACCGACGGACGGTCTGCGAGGTCGAGGTCGCTCCCCCACCCCGGGATCCGCGCCCGCAGTTCGTCGGCGGTCGGGACGCGACGGGGCGGGTCGGCGACGTAGGGCGTGTGGTCCGACGAGGCGCTCACGGGATCACCACCGTCTTGATGCAGTCGTCGAGCTTGTTCGAGAAGAGGTGGTAGCCGTCCGCGATGTGCTCGAGCGGGATCCGGTGCGTGATGACGTCGCTCGGCGTGAGGTGACCGGCCTGGACGTGCTCGAGCAGCCGCGGCCACTGGCGCTTCACCGGTGCCTGGTTCATGTGGATCGTGACCCCCTTGTTCATCGCGTCCCCGAACTTCACCGCGCTCGGGATCGGCCCATAAGCGCCCATCGCCGACACCGTGCCGCCCTTCCGGACGCCGTCGATGGCCCAGTTCAGCGCCGTCGGCGACCCACCCTGCAGCTTGAGCTTCGCGCTCGTGACCTGCTGGGTGAGGTTGCCGTCCGCCTCGGCACCGACGGCGTCGATCACGCTGTCGGCGCCCAGGAAGTCGGTCTGCTTCTTCATCTCCAGCACGACGTCGTCGACCTCGGCGAAGTTGATCGTCTCGGCGTACGCGAACGTCCGCGCCTTCTCGAGCCGGTACTCGAACTGGTCGACGACGATCACCCGCCCCGCGCCCATCAGCCACGCCGACCGTGCCGCGAACAGCCCGACCGGGCCGGCTCCGAGCACCACGACCGTGTCGCCCTCGCGGATCGACGCCAGCTGCGCACCGAAGTAGCCCGTCCCGAGGGCGTCGGTCATCATGAGGGCGTCCTCGTCGTCGAGCCACGGCGGGATGACCTCGGGTCCGACGTCCGCGAACGGCACCCGCACCCGCTCCGCCTGGCCGCCGTCGTAGCCGCCCGTGGTGTGCGAGTAGCCGAAGATGCCACCCACTGCGGTCGCGTTCGGGTTCACGTTGTGGCAGTTCGTGAACAGGCCGCGTGCGCAGAACCAGCACGACCCGCACGAGATGTGGAACGGCACCATCACGCGGTCTCCCACGTCGAGGTGCTCGACCGACGGGCCGACCTGCTCCACGACGCCGATGAACTCGTGCCCGAACGTGTGACCGACGCGGGTGTCGGGCATCATCCCGTGGTACAGGTGCAGGTCGGAACCGCAGATCGCGGCACGCTCGACGCGGACCACGGCGTCGTTCTCGTGCTCGATGCGCGGGTCCGGCTTCTCCTCG
Source organism: Curtobacterium sp. NPDC089689 (assembly GCF_044749145.1). Classification (NCBI taxonomy): domain Bacteria; kingdom Bacillati; phylum Actinomycetota; class Actinomycetes; order Micrococcales; family Microbacteriaceae; genus Curtobacterium; species Curtobacterium sp. NPDC089689. Next base: position 304,684 of record NZ_JBIVHJ010000003.1, read on the forward strand.
ACGCGGATCCGGTAGGGCCCGCGGTACGTCATGGCGCGCATGGGCGCTCCTCTCGCTCGGAGCATCCACGCTCACCGCCGGGACGTCCGAGCCGTCCCAGTTCCGCGCCCCGTGTCCAGACGCAGCCCGGGTGGTGACGGCATGCGCGCCCACAGACGGACGGGAGGCGCGGTGCCAGCCGGCACCGCGCCTCCCGTCCGTCAGGTGGTCGCGCTCTAGCTCTTCGACGCCTCGACGACGTTGCGGCTCGATGCCGCGTTCCGTCTCCTAGCTCTTCGACGCCTCGACGAAGTTGCGACGCGGGTCCGTCTCCTTGATGAGGGAGGTCGCGTCGCGACCGGAGACCGCGCCCGTGATCCAGCCGATCACGATGCGTGCCTTCCGGTTCAGCGTCGGCATCGCGTACACGTGGTACGACCGGTGCGCGAGCCAGGCGAGCAGGTTCGTCATCTTGACGCCCTTGATGTTCGCCGCGCCCTTGCCGACGCCGTACGACGCCACGGTGCCGATCGACGGGTGTCGGTACTCCTCGAGGGGCTTGCCGGTGATCGTCGCGACGACGTTGTCGGCAGCGACGACGGCCTGACGGACGGCGTTCTGCGCGTTCGGCGGGTAGTACGCCGGCTGCTTCTCGGCCGTCAGGTCGGGGACCTGTGCGACGTCGCCGAGGCCCCAGACACCAGGGACGACCTCGTGGGTGTCCTCGGCCTCGACCTGGAGCTTCGCGTTGGCGGCGAGGTGCCCCTTCGGTCCGCGCGGCAGGTCGGTGGCGTCGAGGAGCGGGTTCGGCTTGACGCCAGCCGTCCACACGAGCAGACCGGCGGCGAACTCGTCGCCATCCGAGAGCTTGATGACGCCGCCCTCGGCGCTCGGCATCGTGGTCTTCAGCCGGACGTCGATGCCGCGGGCACGGAGCGACTCGAGGGTCCACTTCGACAGCTCGGGGCCGACCTCGGGCGCCACGCGGTCGAGGGCGTCGATGAGCACCCAGCGGGGGTGCTCGCCGGCCAGCGACGGGTAGGTCTTGATCGCGGCCTGCGACACGTCGAACAGCTCGCCGATGGCCTCGACACCGGTGTAGCCTCCGCCGACGAAGATGCTCGTGAGCAGGCGGCGACGCTCGTCCTCGTCACGGGTTGCAGCGGCCTTCGCGATGTTGTCGAGGAGCTTCGCACGGACGTACGCCGCCTCCTCCACGGTCTTGAAGCCGACGCCGTACTCCTCGAGACCCGGGGTCGGGAACGTCCGCGTCACCGAGCCGAGCGCGACGACGAGCTGGTCGTAGCCGAGGGTGCGGTCGTCGCCGCCGGCCGTCGAGATCGACACGGTCTTGTCCTTCGACGAGATCCCGGTGACCTTGCCCTGGATGACGCGCGTCCGCTTGAGCGCACGACGGAGCTCGAAGGTGACGTCCTTCGGCGCGATGTGGCCGCCGGCGACCTCCGGCAGGAACGGCAGGTACGTGTAGTAGGTGTTCTGGTCGACGAGCGTGATGCGCATCGGGACCGTCGCGGCGTGCTTCTGCAGCTGCTTGACGGTCGTGTAGCCGGCGGAGCCGCCACCGAGGACCAGGACGTGCGGGATCGAATCTGCCATGAGTCCGGTCTACCGGAGTTTCCCTGGTGGCGTCACCAAGCCGCGCCGTCGGTCCGCGGGGTCGTCGCTCGGCGGATCGGTACGGTCGAGGCATGACCTCCTCGATCACCGTCCGGCCCGCCGCGCTCGAGGACGCCGAACGGATCGCGTTCGTGCACGCGACCTCGTGGCGGGAGACGTACGGGCGCTTCGTCGACGACCCGGACTCGAGCCCCTGGTTCTCGGTGGACCGCCGTGTCGGGATGTGGCGGGCGAACCTGACGGAGGGCACGTTGTCGACCGTGGTGGGGTTCGACGGGGACGACCTCGTGGGCTTCGGGGCCGCGCAGGAGACGCCGACCTCTGACGATCGCGACCCGGTGCGCCCGGAGGAACTCACCATGCTGTACGTCCTCGCCCGGGCGCACGGCACCGGTGTCGGGCAGGAGCTGCTCGACGCGGTGCTCGGCGACCGGCCGGCCTCGCTCTGGGTGGCCGAGGACAACCCGCGGGCGCAGGCGTTCTACCGGCGCAACGGGTTCACCGCGGACGGCGCGACGTCGTCGTTCGGACCGATCGAGCGGTCGGTCCGGATGGTCCGCTGAGGCCAGGTGCCGAGCGGCGGACCCGACGGATCTTCGCGCCGTACAGCTCGTTGCCCCGCTCAGTCGTGACGGTGGTCGCGGCGACGGTCGCGGAGCCGCCACCATGCGGTCTCGGCGAGTTCGGGCCCCGTGAAGACTCCGTGCTGCGTCCGCCGGGACTCCGTGAGCGAGAAGCGACGCAGCCGGTAGCCCCCACCGAAGCGGTCGATGATGGCCTCGGGCGAGGACTCCGCGTCACGCTTGACGAGCCACGTCCGGTCGTCGACGGGCTCGATCACCGGTCGTTCACCGTCGTCCGCCGATCCGGGAGCGCAACACGTCGATGCGCTTCTGGATCTGCTCGACGCTCGCCTGCGCCACGGCCGGGCCGCCGCTGATCCGCCGCAGTTCGGCGTGGATCGCGCCGTGCGGCTCGTTGGAGTGGCGCGACCAGATCGACACGAGTCGTGCGAGCTCGGTGCGCTGCTCCTTGAGGGTCAGGTACATCGGGCGGTTCTCGTCCGGCTTCGGCTTCGGCGATCCGTCCTTGACGGTGCGGCTCTTGGACCGCTTCGCCTGCGACGCCTGCCGCGCCCGGAGGAGGTCGCGCACCTGGTCCGGTTCGAGCAGCCCGGGGATGCCGATGAAGTCGAGCTCCTCGAGGGAACCGACCTCGCCCCCGGAGCCGAACTCGCCACCGTCGTAGAGCACCCGGTCGAAGGAGGCCTGCGAGTCGAGGGCTTCGAACGGCTGCACCTCGAGCAGGCTCTCCGAGGCGCGGTCCTCGCGGTTGGCCTCCGCGACCATCGCGTCCTCGGGGTTGTACATCCCGTCGTCGGCGTCCTTCGGGCGGTCGAGGGCGTGGTCGCGTTCGAGTTCGAGGGACGCCGCGAGGGCCATCAGCCCGGGGACGCTGGGCAGGAACACCGAGGCGGTCTCGCCACGGCGTCGGGCGCGCACGAAACGGCCGATCACCTGCGCGAAGAAGAGCGGCGTGCTCGCACTCGTGGCGTACACGCCGACGCAGAGCCGGGGCACGTCCACGCCCTCGGAGACCATGCGGACGGCGACCATCCAGCGTGAATCGCCCTCGGCGAACGCGCCGATGCGTTCGGACGCCGCGGCCTCGTCGGAGAGCACGACGGTCGGCCGCTCCCCCGTGATCTGCGTGAGCATCCGCGCGTACGCCCGCGCCGTGGTGGTGTCGGTCGCGATCACCAGACCTCCCGCGTCCGGGACACCGCGCCGGACCTCGGTCAGGCGCTTGTCGGCGGCGGTGAGCACCGCGGGCATCCACTCGCCCTCGGGTGAGAGCGCGGTCCGCCACGCCTGCGCGGTGATGTCCTTGGTCACCTGCTCGCCGAGCGACGCCGACATCTCGTCGCCCATGCGGGTCTTCCAGCGCATCTGTCCGGCGTACGCCATGAAGAGGACGGGGCGGACGACGCCGTCCTTGAGCGCCCGGCCGTAGCCGTAGTTGTAGTCGGAGATCGACGTCCGGATGCCCTGCTCGTCGGGGGCGTACTGCACGAACGGGATCGGTGCGGTGTCCGACCGGAACGGCGTGCCAGAGAGCGAGAGTCGACGCGTGGCCTTGGTGAAGGCCTCCCGGATGCCGTCGCCCCAGGTGAGGGCGTCCCCGCCGTGGTGGACCTCGTCGAGGATCACGAGCGTCTTGCCGCCGGCGGTGATGCGCTGGTGGACCTCGGGGTTCATGCCGACCTGGGCGTAGGTGATCGCCACGCCCTGGTAGTGACGGCCGAACATCCCGTCGCCGTTCTTGAACATCGGGTCGATGCGGATGCCGACGCGGTCGGCGGAGTCCGCCCACTGCCGCTTGAGGTGCTCGGTGGGGGCGACCACGACGATCCGGTCGACCGTCCCGCGGGCGAGCAGCTCGGTGGCGAGCCGGAGCGCGAACGTCGTCTTGCCGGCGCCGGGGGTCGCCGCGGCGAGGAAGTCGCGCGGCTCGGTCTCGAAGTACTTCGTGAGCGCCTCGACCTGCCAGGCACGGAGCTTGGACGCCGTGCCCCAGGCGGCGCGGTCCGGGAACGCGGGCGAGAGGTGTTCGGCTGCGGCGTTGCCGGCGGCTTCCGCCTGCGCGGCTGCCTCGTCGTGCGGGCGGGCCGGAGCACCCTCGGGCGGGGTGGCCGATGCGGCGCCGAGGTCGCTCACGACGTGCGCGTCCGGCGTTGCCGACGCGTCGCCCCACAGCGTGGCGGGCTGCTGCTGGTTGTCGTACTCCGCTGCGCTCACTGCAGGTGATTCTACCGTCACGCAGGGTCCTGCCGAGCGTGCGGGGCGCGCTGCTCGGGCGCGTTCCGCACCAGCGAAGCCGGTCGCAGCACGCCCGCTCCGAACCGTGCGGCGACCGCGTCGACGGTCGTCTCGGTCTCTCGCCACGGCGCGTCGTCGTCCCAGAGGGCGTTGCTCGCGGCCGCCGGCACGAGGTTCTCACCACGGACGCCGATGAGCCGGATCCGGTTGCCCGGTCGGTGCAGGACGTCGTACAGCTCGACGGCTTCGCGGTGGATGCGTTTCGCGACGTCGGTCGGTTCGGCCAGGGTGCGGGACCGAGTGAGCGTGGTGAAGTCGGTGTAGCGGACCTTGAGCGCGACCGTCCGCGCCTGGACGTCGGCGCGGCGGAGTCGCACGGCCACCTTGTCGGCCAGTCGGAGGAGCTCGCGGGCGACGTCGTCGCGCTCCGTGAGGTCGCGGCCGAACGTGACCTCGTGCCCGATCGACTTCTCACCGACGCCGGACTCGACCGTCCGCGGGTCACGCCCCCAGGAGAGGTCGTGGAGGCGCTGACCGCCGGCGGGCCCGAGCGCGGCGACGAGCGACGGCAGCGGGGTCGTCGCGAGGTCGCCCACGGTCCGGATGCCCCGACGTTCGAGGGTCTCCTGCGTCTTGCCGCCCACGCCCCAGAGCGCGGACACCGGCTGCGGGTGGAGGAACGCGACGGTCTCGGCAGCGGGAACGACGAGCAGGCCGTCCGGCTTGGCGCGGCTCGATGCGAGCTTCGCCACGAACTTGGTCGACGCGGCGCCCACCGAGCAGTGCAGCCCGGTCTGCTCGAACACCGCACGGCGGATGGCCGCGCCGATCTGCCAGGGCGTGCCGTAGAGCCGGAGCGCCCCGGCGACGTCGAGGAACGCCTCGTCGATGCCGAGTCGCTCGACGCGCGGGGTGAAGCGGTCGAACACGCTCATCACGGCGGCGGACTGCTCGCGGTACTTCTCGAAGTGCGGCTCGACGATCACGGCGTTCGGGCACCGGCGCTTGGCGACGGCCATCGGCATCGCGGAGTTCACGCCGTAGCGACGGGCCTCGTACGTGGCGGCGGTCACGACGGAGCGGTCCGAGTCGTGCCCGACGATGACCGGGAGGCCGACGAGGTCGGGCCGGTCGAGCAGCTCGACGGACGCGAAGAAGGCGTCCATGTCGACGTGCAGCACGGTGGCGGTGACGTCGTCGACGGGTACGTCGGAGACGAGCCGGTTGCGTCCGTCCTGCTTGCTCACAGGGCGATGATGCCACCCGCCACCGACATCGACGTCCCATCAGGACGCACCGCCGCAGCGGACCCCTCAGCGCGCCGGACCGAGCAGCACCGCCGCGATCGTCCGGGCCGCCGAGTCGCGCGACGACGGGTGGTACTGCCCGGCGCGGACGTCGCGCGCGAGTCGTGCGAGCTCGCTCCCCGCACGGTAGGCGGAACCACCGACCACGCGCATCGCCTCGTCCACGACGTGCTGCGCCGTGTCCGCCGTGCGCGCCTTCGTCCCGACGAGCAGCGGGAACCACCGGGGTCCGTGGTCGACCAGTTCGTCGACGTCACGAGCGAGCGCGTCGACCTGCAGGGCGACCGCGTCGACCGCTCCCTGCGCATCGGCCAGGGCGCGGCGGACGTCCGGGTCGCTCGACCTGGGCGTGCCGTCGAGGGCGGTCCGGCCGCGGACGGCCGCGACCGCCAGCTCGACCGCGCGCTCGGCGATCCCCACGTACACCGACGCCACGAGCAGTTCGAAGGCGGCGAACACCCCGAAGACCAGGGGGTCCTGGTTCGGTCCGACCGGCAGGACCCGCACGATCCGCTCCGCCGGCACGTGCACGCCGTCGAAGAGGGTCGTGCGGCTCTGCGTCGCCCGCATGCCGAGCGTGTCCCAGTCGTCCCGGTGCGTCACACCGCCGTCCGCACGGACCGTGAAGCCGTGCACGAGCACCGGCTCCGCGCCGGAGGTGTCCTTCCCGAAGACGCTCAGGACGTCCCACGCCGGCGCGAGCGAGGTGGAGACCTTCGTCCCCGTGAACCGGTAGCCGCCGTCGCCGTCCGGCTCCGCCGCCGTCAGCGAGTCGAAGAGCACGGCGTCGTTGCCCGGCTCGCTCACCCCGAACGCGAGCAGGTGGTCGTCCGCCGCGTGGTCGGTGACGACCTGGAGGAACGACCCGCCCCGTGCGCGCACGCTGCGGGCCGCCTGCACCCACACCTGGTGCATGCCCAGCCCGAGCGCCGTCGCCGGCGCAGCCGTCGCGAGGGTCCGCTGGACCGCTGCCGTGGCGCGCAACCCGAGGTCCTGGCCGCCCTGCTCGACGGGGACGCCGAGCCGCAGGTACCCGGCCGCGCGCAGCTCGTCGAGGTCCTCGGCGCAGAAGGCGTTCGCGGCGTCGTACCCAGGGGCCCGGGCGGCGATGCGCTCGAGGAGGTCCGCGGGGATCGGGTTGGCCGTGCTCATGCCACGAGACTAGGGTCCGATGCGTGTCAGAACGTCATCCCTGGTCCAGGTACGTCGCGATCGGTGACTCGTTCACCGAGGGGATCGGTGACCCGGACCCCACCGTGCCCGGAGGCAACCGGGGCTGGGCGGACCGGGTGGCCGAGGTCCTCGCGCACCAGGCGGACGCGACCGGTGCCGGTGACTTCGCCTACGCCAACCTCGCGATCCGCGGTCGCCTGCTCCAGCAGATCATCGACGAGCAGGTCGAGCCGGCGCTCGCGCTCCGACCCGACCTCGTCACGGTGTCGGCCGGCGGCAACGACATCATCCGCCCCGGCACGGACCCGGACGACCTCGCGGCGAAGGTCGACGGCATGGTCGAGCGGCTCCGCAGTGACGGCGCGACGGTGGTGCTCTTCACCGGGCCGGACGTCGGGATGACGCCGGTGCTCGGCATGGTCCGAGGCAAGACGGCGATCTACAACGAGAACCTGCACGCGATCGCCCTGAAGCACGGCGCACTCGTCGCCGACATGTGGGCGATCCGGGTGCTCCGCGACCCGAGGATGTGGGCACCGGACCGGTTGCACCACTCCCCGACCGGTCACGCCACCGTCGCCGCCGCCGTCCTCGACACGCTCGGCGTCGACCACGGGCTCGCGCCGTTCGCCCCGGAGCCGCTCCAGTCCCGACCCTGGCGCGAAGCCCGCGTCGAGGACCTCGGGTGGGCGAAGGAGTACCTCGTCCCCTGGGTGGTCCGGCGCATCAAGCACACGTCCTCGGGCGACGGCGTCTCCCCGAAGCGGCCCGAGCTCCAGGACGTCGTGGAGCACCGCTCCGACACGCCGTAGCCTCGGTCGGTCGGTCGGTCGACCGCGCGTCAGGCTGCGGGCCGCCGGAGCGTCGTCGGACCGTCGTGCAGCGGCTGCGTCACCCAGTCGAACGTCGCGTCGCCCGAGTCGGTCGCGACGCGGACGTGCGCCGCGTGCGGGGTCTCGACGAACCGCACGGCGACGAGCACCGCTGCGCCGTCGTCGACCAGTGCGGCGCTGCCGGCGAGCGGCCCCTCGACCGCCCACGCGCCCTCGCCGACCGGGACGGACAGGTGGCCGCCCTCGACGTCGAGCTCGAGGCGCCACGCGGCACCGTCGCGGTGCAGCGGACCGTGGGCAGCGGCGTCCGGGAGCCGCCCACCCGCGACCGGTGGCAGAGCGAGCGAGGCGATCCGTGCCTCCAGGCCGGTGTCCGCGCCCACGTCCACCGACGCACCGTCGACGGCGGGCAGCAGGTGCTGCCATGCCGCGTCGAGGACCGCCTGCATGTCGAGGCTCTGCCCGGTCAGCGCGAGCACGACGTCCTGCTCCGGCAGGACGACGCAGAACTGTCCGTAGGCGCCGTCGCCGCGGAACCCGTGCCGAGCCATCCAGAACTGGAACCCGTACCCCTGGCTCCAGTCGGGGTTCTCCTCCTGCGGGTTCTCGACCTGGACGCGCGTGGCGGCGTCGACCCAGTCCTCGGCGAGGAGGCGCTGCCCGTCCCACACGCCGCGCTGGAGGTACAGCTGACCGAGCTTCGCGACGGCCTCGACCGGTGCGTAGCAGCCGCTGAAACCGAGCTCGTTGCCCTGCTCGTCCCGCTTCCAGGCGAAGTCGGTGATGCCGAGGGGGTCCAGGAGCCGCGGCCGCAACCAGTCCACGAGCGAGCCACCCGAGACGCGGCGGACGATCTCCGCGAGCGTGTAGGTGCACGGCTGGTTGTACGCGAACACCGAGCCGGGCTCCTCGTCGGGCGGCAGCAGCAGGAAGCCCCGCACGATGTTCGTCGGGTCGATCGCCCGCGCACGCTCGAGCGTCTCCTCGCGGTGACCGCTCGCCATCGCCAGGACGTGCCGCACCAGGATCCGACGGCTTCGCTCGTCCGTGACCTCGGCGTCGAGCTCCGGGAAGTACGACAGCACGGTCGCGTCGAGGTCGATCAGGCCCGCGCGGACGGCGATGCCGACCCCGGCGGCGGTGAAGCTCTTGCTCAACGAGTACAGCAGGTGCACGGACTCGGGTCGGTACGGGTCCCAGGTGCCCTCGGCGGCGACCTGGCCGTGCCGGAGCAGCAGGAACGAGTGCGGCTCGACGTCGGGCGTCGATCCGAGGGCGTCGAGGAACGCGGAGACCCCGAGTGCGTCGATGCCGAGGGCGGACGGGGAGCTGCGCGGGAACGTCGTCGTCACGCAGTCGACGCTAGCCTCATCGGGTGCGTCCCGTCTTCCCCGCCCTCGCCGTCGTGCTCCTGGCAGGAGTCCTCGCCGGGTGCAGTGGCCCAGCCCCGATCGACGAGGCGGCACTGCACCGGTGGGAGGTGCGCGAGCGGGCGTCGGACGAGGACACGCTGCTCTTCGCCCGCGTCGACGCCGGTGGTGACGCGCCGACGAACATCGCGAAGCCACAGGTCTCGACCACCTTCCCGTCGCCCACCCGTGTCCGGTCGGTGGAACTGGCATGCTTCGGCGACGCGCGGATCGAGGGCGTGCTCACGATCCGCGCGGGCTCGACCACGCGTTCGGTCGGCCTGCCGTCGCCGGTCTCCTGCGCGGACGGCCGGTACCGGTTCGACCTCTCGACGTCGGAGCGGTCGGGCGTCGAGATGATCGGCTTCGCCGGGTTCCACAGCACCCGGGAGACCGCGTGGACGCTCCACGTCCGGACCGACCTGGGGTCGTGACCGGCCGGGGTCGTGACCGGCGTCGGCGTCCGACGGAGGTCAGGTGCCCTGGAACGGGTTCGTCCAGCGCCACCAGACACCGGGGTCGGTGATCGACCGGTCGAGCTCGAGCGGCACGGTCACCGCGGCGTGGTCCGAGATCGTGAACCGCACCCGCCCCACCCGCTCCCCGCGGTCGCCGACCGTCACCGGGTCGAGGTGGGTCTTCGCCGTGACCGTGGTCTTCCCCCACACCAGCACCTCGGACGCCTTCGCCGCGACCGCGTCCGCCCCGTCCTGCCACGGCGTGCTGTAGGTACCGAAGGTCTGCCCCTCGTGCGTGAGCGTCACGAGCTGGAAGTTGTCGGCCACCGACCGCAGCAGGCGTTGCACGTCGTCGTCCAGCGAGTCGTGGTCGACGCCGCCGAGCATCGCCCCGACGACCGTGACCTGTCGGCCACCCCGCTCGTAGGTCGCCGCGAACAGGAGGCACGCCCCGGCCTCGTCGAGGGTGCCGGTCTTGATGCCCTCTACCCCGTCCAGACCCAGCAGCTTGTTCGAGTTCTCGATCTCGCCGGCGCCCGGGACGGTGACCTGCTTCGTGCCGACGATCTCCTTGACCACCGGGTTCGCGAGGGCGAGCTGCCCGAGGTCGACCAGGTCCGTCGCCGTCGAACGGTTCCGCGGGTCGAGGCCCGTCGGTTCGTGGATCACCGTGTCGTCGAGGCCGTGCTCGTCGAGCCACGTGCCCGCAGCCTTCTCGTAGGCGTCCATCGACCCGAACGCCCACAGCGCGAGCGACCCCGCGTAGTTGTTCGCCGACTTCATGAGCATGACCTGGAACGTCTGGTACTCGGACAACCGGAGGCCGTCGGGCATCGGCGCGACCTCGCCGTTCTTCGCGAGGTACGTCGCGTACAGCCCCTGCATCTGCTTGGTGAAGCGGATCGTCGGTCCGCGCTCACCCGGCTCCAGGGGCTTCTCCTCGAGCACGACGAGCGCGGTCACCACCTTCGTGATGCTCGCGATCGACCGTTGCTCGCGGTCGCCGCTCGTGCGCAGGCTCTCCGGGAAGTCCGTCGCCTCGACGGCGGTGGCGCCGTAGCCCGGGAAGGTGAGGTCGGGGACCGTGGACGTCGGCGCCGAGTAGGTCGTCGTCGCCGCGCTCGCCGGGGCGAACGGCACGACGGCCGCGGCCACGAGGTACCCGACGGCGAGGACGAGCACCGCGACCACGCTGATCGTCACGGGCCGCCGGACGGTGGAGCGGGGGCGGCGGACGACTCGTGGCACAGCCAAGGAGCCTAGCCGCCAGGCGCGGACCGGCCCTGCGAGGACGCACCGGCTGTGGAGAACGCGAGTCGTGCCTCCAGGCCGAGTCAGCCGAGCGGCGCTCGTCACGCGCCCGCGCTGGTCACGCGCCCGCGCTCGTCAGCGGGTCAGCGCGCGCTGCGCGTGCGCGACGGCCCACAGGCCGACGGCGCTCGCCGCGGCCACGTTGAGCGAGTCGACGCCGTGCGACATCGGGATCCGCACCGTCGTGTCCGCGGCCGCGATCGCCCGGTCGGTGAGCCCCTGGCCCTCCGTGCCCATCACGAGGGCGACCCGCTCCGGGACGTCGGCGACGAACCGGTCGAGGTCGACCGAGCGGTCCGTGAGCGCCATCGCGGCCAGGTGGAAGCCCTGGTCGCGGAGTTCCTCCCCGGCGGCGGGCCACTCGCCGATGCGCGTCCACGGCACCTGCAGCACGGTGCCCATGCTGACCCGGACGCTGCGGCGGTACAGCGGGTCGGCGCAGCGGGGGCTGACGAGCACGGCGTCCGCGCCGAGGCCTGCGACGCTCCGGAACACCGCGCCGACGTTCGTGTGGTCGACGACGTCCTCGAGGACGACGACGAGCTTCGCGCCACGGACGACCTCGGCGACCGTCGGCAGCTCGGGCCGGTGCATCGCGGCGATGGCACCACGGTGCATCCGGAACCCGGTGAGTTCCTCGAGCAGTGCGTCCGGACCCACGAAGACCGGACCGTCGTGCCCTGCGACGAGGGGCAGGACGTCGTCGAGCCACTTCTCCTGCACGAGCACGCTCCGCGGGACGTGTCCGGCCCGGATCGCACGCTCGATCACGGTGTTGGACTCGGCGATGTAGAGCCCGCCCTCCGGCTCGGTCACACGTCGGAGTGCCACGTCGGTGAGTCGTGCGAAGTCGTCGAGGCGGGGGTCGTCGAGCGAGTCGATGCGGACGGGCTGCACGGGGTTCCGTTCTGGGAGGGAAGGACGTGGGACGGTCGGCTGTTGAGGGTACCGTGGAGATGATGCCCCCGAGCGACGAGCACAGCACCGCGGCCGACCTCGACCGCGCCGTCGAGCTGCTCGCCGGCAAGCGCATCGCGGTCCTCTCCGGCGCCGGACTCAGCACCGACTCGGGGATCCCCGACTACCGGGGCGAGGGCCGCGTCGTGCGGAAGCCGATGACCTTCCAGGAGTTCCGGTCCGACCCGGCGAAGCGGCAGCGCTACTGGGCCGGCTCGCACCTCGGCTGGCGGACCTTCGCGGCTGCTGCGCCGAACGACGGGCACCGCGCGCTCGCCGGACTCGAACGAGCGGGGATCGTCACCGGGGTCATCACCCAGAACGTCGACGGGCTGCACCTCCGGTCCGGTTCGCGGCGGGTGGTCGAGATCCACGGCTCGATGGACCGTGCCGTCTGCCTGACGTGCGGCCAGGTGTTCTCGCGCTCGGACCTCGCGGCCACGCTCGACCGGGCGAACCCGTGGATCGACGAGCCCGGGTCCGTGCAGCTCCAGCCCGACGGCGACGTCGAGATCACCGACGTCGAGCGCTTCGTCGTGCCCGACTGCTCGGTGTGCGGTGGGGTGCTGAAGCCCGACGTGGTGTTCTTCGGCGAGTTCGTCCCCGCCGAGAAGTTCCGCGAGTCCGTGTCGATCGTCGCCGACGCGGACGCGCTGCTCGTCGTCGGGTCGTCCCTCACGGTGAACTCCGGCGTGCGTCTCGTCGACCACGCGGTCCGGCGGAAGCACCCGGTGGTGATCGTGAACCGCGGCACGACGCGGAGCGACCGCCGTGCTGCGGTGAAGCTCGACGCCGGCACCACCGAGACCCTCGTCGCGCTCGCCTCGCGCCTCAGCACGGTGGCCTCGGGCGCCGGTTCCGCAGAGCCTGGGATGATCGTCGGGTGACGACCCACCTCTCCCTCGTCCGCCACGGCGAGACCGACTGGAACCGGCAGCGCCGCATCCAGGGATCGACCGACATCCCGCTCAACGACGTCGGGCGCGACCAGGCAGCCGGGGCCGCCGAACTCCTCGCCCGCCGGGCATTCGACGCCGTCGTGGCGTCGCCGCTGTCCCGCGCGCGAGAGACCGGCTCGATCATCGCCGCCCGGCTCGGTCTCGCCGCGCCAGACACCTACTCCGGGTTGGCGGAGCGGTCCTACGGTGCGGCCGAAGGGCTGACGGACGTCGAGATCCGCGCGCGGTGGCCGCACGACGACGTCCCCGGGCGTGAGTCGCGGTCGGCCCTCCTCGCACGCGTGACCGAGCAGCTCGGTGAGATCGCGATCCGGTACGACGGTGCGTCGGTCGTCGTCGCCACGCACGGCGCGGTCATCCGGAGCGTGGTGAACGCCGCCGCACCGGGGACCGCCGACCGGCACAGCACGCCGATCCGGAACGGCTCGATCCACTCGTTCCGGTGGGACCCGGAGCGCTTCCACGCCGAGCTCGTGCGGTTCGACGACCCGATCGACGACGCGTCGGACGGTCCGGGCGGCTACGCCTTCGAGTACCAGAACCCCCTCGAGCGCCGCAGCTGACGGTCGTGCGGGCCGGGCGAGCCCGCGGGCCGGCGCGAGCCGGCCGGGGCGAGCGGACCGGGGCGAGCGGACCGGGGCGAGCGGGCAGCCCGAGTCTCGTGCGCAGCGACACTTCTCGCGATCGCGAACACGAGAAGCGTCACTCAGCACGAGACTCGGTGCGCGACCCCACGTGACTCGGCGTCGCACCCCACGGAACTCGGCGCCCGACACCACGAGCCTCCCGCTGACCCGCTCCCCGCCGCCGGACTATGCTCCGGGACACTCCGGGCCGAGCCGAGCGCTCGAACCGCCGACCCGGTCGGGAGGTCCTGAGAGGGGGACCGCATGAGCACCGAACGACCCGGGTGGCCCGCCGAGCCCGACGACGACCTCGACCGCGCGTTCGGACCCGACACGGCCTCGGTGCCCACCCGGACCACCCCGCAGCGTGTGCGACGCAGCGCCCTGGTCGCCGGCGGTGTCGTCCTCGCCGCCGGAGTCCTCGCGGCTGCGCTCGTGACCATCATCGGCAGCGTGCAGAACGGCGTCGGTGGCGTGTTCCCACAACCCGAGGCGGCACTGACCCGCTTCGAGACCGCCGCCCGTGCCGTCGACGGCGTCACCACGGTCGAGGGCATCCGCACCACGAAGACCGGTTTCGCGAGCTACGACGTCGTCTCGGTCGCGACCGCCGAGCAGGGCCTGGACGAGACCGCGCAGGACCGGCTCGTCGCGGCGCTCAGTGGAGCCGCGGCCACGACCGGCGGCAACGGCGTCCGCGTGTTCGCCGTCATCGCAATCGACACGATGCGCGTCGGCGTCTCCGCCGACGCCGCGGTGAGCGGGCGACGACTCGACCTGGCACGCCGTGTCGACGCGATCGGCGGCGTCCAGGCCGTGCGGTGCGGGTGGGTACCGGAGACGCCGTCCGACGAGCCGACGGTCCAGCTCGTGACCGTGCAGACGACGGGCCGTGGGGCGGCGCTCGGCGCGGTCCTGGCGAAGGCACGGCAGGAGACCCAGGCGGTCTTCCCGGGTGCGGAGGTCACGAGCGAGCGTCCGCCGACCTGATCGGTCGTCGGTGCACCGTTGGACAGCCACGCAGGACAGCGCTACCGAACCGCCCGGTCCACCACAGCCCGCTCGACCGCAGCGACGACGTGCTCGGCGGAGTCGGCCCACCGGAACCGTGCCGCCTGCTCCACGGACTGCTCGGAGGCGTCGACCCACCGGTCCTCGAGCCGACGCACCGCAGCCGCGACCGCCGACGGCGAGGACGGGTCGAAGTACTCCGCCGCGCTGCCGCCGATCTCCCGGAAGATCGGGATGTCGCTCACCGCGACCGGGGTCCCGACGCCCATCGCCTCGACGAGCGGGATGCCGAAGCCCTCGTCGTACGACGCCGTCACGAGCGCGGTCGCGGTGCGCAGCACGTCCAGGTAGGTCTCGTCGGAGGCGCCGTCGTGGAACACGAGCGATCCGCCGGGTGCGATCCGGGTCAGACGGGCACGATCGGCGTCCGAGACCCGCGACATGCAGTGCAGGCGCCATCCGACGCCGAGGAGCGGCAGCGCGGCCGCCAGCGTCTCCACGTTCTTGTACGGCATGAAGGACCCCATGTACACGAGGTCCCGGCGCCGCTCCCCGTCCGCGGGACGACGCTCGGCCGGGTCTGCCGCGTTGTACGCCACGGTCACGGGTCGCTTCGTCAACCGGTGCTCACGGATGAGGCCGGCGGTCGTCTCGGAGACGGTCACCACGCCGTCGGCGCCGTTCAGCAGGAACCGCTGTGGAGCCCAGGACAGGTGGAAGGCCCGCCACCCGAGTCGGATCGGCCACGAGAACTCCCGCGGGGGCGTCCGGTTCCGGTAGTAGATCAGGTCGTGCAGGGTGAGCACGAGGGCGTAGTCCCGACCACGGGACCCCATGGTCTGCATCGGCGAGAACACCGCGTCGAGGCCGAGCCTGTTGACCCGCCGCGCGACGAACGGCTCGCCGGCGTCGGTCGGGGCCGGCAGGAGTTCGTGTGGCAGTCCGTCGGGCAGCGACTCGAGCTGACGGACGTCGTGCACCAGGAGGACGTAGTCGTGCCGGTCGGGCAGGTGTGCGACGACCCCGGCGGTGAACCGCGAGATGCCGTCGTGCCGCCCGAGGCGGACGTACCGGCAGTCGATGCCGATGCGGAGGCGACTCACGACGCGTGCTCCCCACGTCGGTCCGGACGGGAGGCCCGGGTCGGCTCCGCCCCGTCCGTCACCGCCGTCGCGTCGGTCGCGCCGCCGCCCCGACGTCCGCGGCGCGGCTGCGGACGACGCCGGCCGCCGTCGCGCGCCGCACCCGTGGAGTCTTCCATCCGTCGGAGCACGGCGGAGGCAGCCGCCCCGGGGGTCTCGTAGTGCACGAGGTGCCCGACACCGGGGACGACGACGAGCTCGGCGTCCGCCAGCCGCGCGGCCAGCGCCTGCTGCTCGGGGACGGCCGTGATGTCGTCGTGTTCGGCCGCGATCATCAGCACCGGGACGTCGATGCGGTCGGCGTACTCGGAGACGTCGTGGGTCACCGAGGTGCGGAACGCCTCGAGCACACTCGTGCGGTCGGAGAACGCCGAGAAGTAGCGGTCGTGCTGGTCGTGCACCCAGCGCCGGAGGTCGCGGTCGTGCGACTTGAGCATGGCGATGCTCATCACGCGGACGATCGCGGGGTTGCGGAGCAGCGCGAGACCGACCGGCTTCGGGAGCACGGCGCCGGCCTTGTAGTAGCCGATGGCGACGCCCGTCGCGATCGCCCGCGGTCCCTGCAGGGCCGGCGCGGCGATCGGGTTGACGAGCACGAGCAGTCGGGTGCGCAAGCCCGCGGCGACGGTGGCGGCGACGACGATCGAGCCGAACGAGTGCCCGAGGACGACCGTCTGCTCGTCCATACCGAGCGCCGCGTGGAACCCGGTCAACCACGCGACGTAGGAGTCGATGTCGGAGGAGGGCAGCGGGTCCGACACGCCGAACCCCGGCAGGTCCGGCACGACCACGCGGACGCCCCGCAGGTGCGCGGCGACGGTCTCGAGGCCGTGGTGGTCGCCCCGGAACCCGTGCACCGCGAGCACGGTACGGGTGGCGTCCTCGGGGCCGTAGACCCAGTAGTGCGTCGTCCGCCCGTCGATCCGCACCGCGCGGTGCGCGACCGGGGTCGCGGCCATGAGGGACTGGTACGGGGAGAGCAGGGGCGGGCGCATCCCGGCCAGTCTAGGGAAGGCGACCCGCGCGCCCACCGCACCACCGACCGGATGTGGAGAACTCGCAGACGGGACGCGTCCGCGGAGGCGAGCCGTGCCTCCCGTCCGGTCTTCCTGCGGACAGCGCCAGCCGCGCGGCCTAGCGTGTCCAGGGTGACGTTCACGGCCCCGATCCAGCTCCCAGGCCTGACCCTGGACCCGCAGTGGTACAAGCGCTCCGTCTTCTACGAGTGCATGATCCGCTCGTTCGTCGATTCCAACGGCGACGGCATCGGTGACATCCAGGGCGTGATCGGCAAGCTCGACTACCTCCAGTGGCTCGGCGTCGATGCCATCTGGCTGCCACCGTTCTTCCAGTCGCCGATGCGCGACGGAGGGTACGACATCGCCGACTACAAGGCGATCCTGCCCGAGTTCGGCACCCTCGACGACTTCCGCGAGCTCGTCACGAAGTCGCACGAGCGCAACATGCGCATCGTCATCGACATGGTGATCAACCACACGAGCGACCAGCACGAGTGGTTCCAGCAGTCCCGCGAGGACCCGGACGGCCCGTACGGCGACTTCTACGTCTGGCGCGACACCGACGAGGAGTACGAGAACATCCGGATCATCTTCGTCGACACCGAGGAGTCGAACTGGACGTTCGACCCGGTCCGACGGCAGTTCTTCTTCCACCGGTTCTTCTCGCACCAGCCCGACCTGAACTTCGAGAACCCCGCGGTCGTCGAGGCCGTGTACGACGTCGTGCGGCACTGGCTCGACATGGGCGTCGACGGGCTGCGGCTCGACGCGATCCCGTACCTCTTCGAGTCCGAGGACGGCAACGGCGAGGGCGAGCCGGAGACCCACGAGTTCATCAAGAAGCTCCGCGCGATGGTCGACGACGAGTACCCCGGGCGGGTCCTCCTCGCCGAGGCGAACCAGTGGCCGCGCGAGACCGCCGCGTTCTTCGGCACCGACGAGGAGCCCGAGTGCCACATGGCGTTCGACTTCCCCGTCATGCCGCGCATCTTCTACTCGCTCCGCGCGCAGCACGCCTCGGAGCTCAAGGCGATCCTCTCCGAGACGCTCGACGTCCCCGAGTCGGCCGCGTGGGGCGTGTTCCTCCGCAACCACGACGAGCTCACCCTCGAGATGGTCAGCGAGGAGTACCGCCAGGCGATGTACGGCTGGTACGGCTACGACCCGCGGATGCGCTCCAACATCGGCATCCGGCGCCGTCTCGCCCCCCTGCTCGACAACTCCCGCGCCGAGCTCGAACTCATCCACGCGCTGCTGTTCTCGCTGCCGGGGTCGCCGTTCCTGTACTACGGCGACGAGATCGGCATGGGCGACAACATCTGGCTCCCGGACCGTGACTCGTCGCGCACCCCGATGCAGTGGACGCCCGACCGCAACGCCGGGTTCTCCACGGCGGACCCGGGCAAGCTGTACCTGCCCGTCGTCCAGTCGCTCGTCTACAACTACCAGCAGGTCAACGTCGAGGCGCAGCTCGCGCAGTCCCGATCGCTCCTGCACTGGGTCCGGAACGTCATCCACGTCCGCAAGGCGCATCCGGTGTTCGGCCTCGGGACGCTCGACGTCAAGGACACGTCGAACGACTCCGTGCTCGCGTTCGTGCGCTCGTGGGAGGGGTCGGGGCAGCAGTTCGGACCCTCGGCGGAGGACGTCCTCTGCGTCTTCTCGTTCGCCACGAACCCGACGTCCGTGACGATCTCGGTGCCGGAGTACGCCGGGCGGCCGCTGTACGACCTCTTCGGGGGCAGCGTGTTCCCGTCGTTCGACGAGCACGGGTCCGTCACGCTGACGCTCGGGACGCAGTCGTTCTACTGGCTGCACGTGGGCGCGGCACAGGCGGTCGCCCCCGCAGCGGTCGCGCCCGCCTCCGCCACGACGACCGCGTAGCGGCCTGGAGGCACGGCGCGGCTCCGCCAGGCGGGTCACGTCGTCCGTGTCGGCGCGTCGCGCGGGCCAGCTCGGTGCGGCCCGTGTCGGTGCCGTCCGTGCCGTCCGTGTCGGGGCCGTCCGTGTCGGGGCCGTCCGTGTCGGGGCCGTCCGTGCCGGGGCCGTCCGAGTCGGTGCCGTCCGTGCCGGTGCCGTCCGTGCCGGGGCCGTCCGTGTCGGTGCCGTCCGTGTCGGTGCCGTCCGTGTCGGTGCGTCCCGTTAGCCTGGCCGCGTGACGTACTCCGCGACAGCAGCCGCACCGACCCCCGCGGTGCAGGACCTCTCCGGCCGCCCGTGGTGGCACGCACTCGGCGTCTTCGACCTCGAGACCACCGGCGTCGACGTCGAGACCGCCCGGATCGTCACCGCCCACGTCGGCCTCATCGACATGACCGGTCGCTCCATCGTCGAGGGCGCCTGGGTCGCCGACCCGGGCATCGCCATCCCCGAGGGCGCTGCAGCCGTGCACGGGTACACCACCGAGCGTGCCCAGGCCGAGGGCCGTCCCGCCGGTGAGGTCGTGGCCGAAGTCATCGCCGCGGTCGAGGCCGTGTTCGCCCGCGGCATCCCGCTCGTCATCTACAACGCCCCGTACGACCTCACCGTCCTCGACCGCGAGGCACGGCGTCACGGCCTCGCCTCCCCCGTCATCGGCAACGTCGTCGACCCGCTCGTCATCGACAAGGCCCTCGACACCTACCGCAAGGGCAAGCGCACGCTCGAGGCAGCATCCGAGCTGTACGGCGTGACGCTGTCCGACGCCCACGACGCCGGTGCGGACGCGATCGCCGCCGGACGGGTGGCGCAGGCCATCGCGGCGAAGTACCCGGACGACCTCGGGGTCTCCGCCGAGGAACTCCACCGCAAGCAGGTCGGCTGGTGCGCCGACCAGGCCGCGTCCTTCCAGGAGTACATGCGCACGAAGCGCGACCCGGCGTTCACGGCCGACGGGCGCTGGCCGCACCGCAACGGCTCGTAGCGCGACGCGCTCCCCCGCGCGCCGCTGCACGCGCCGCGCCGCTGCGCGCGCCGCGGCGCCCCGCCTGCCGCACGCCGCCGAGCGCCAGCCGCCGCACAACCAAAGTCAGCCCGCACCGCGCAAGGGCGTGGTTCCGATGGACTTTGGTTGTGCGCCGCCGATCGGCCCCGCCGCGCGCATGCCGTCGGCACCGCCGGCGCCGCGCCTCGCGCAGCTGTCGGCACCGCCGGCGCCGTGCCTCGCGCGCCGCCCGTGCCGCGGCCCGCGCGCGACGCGAGCCGGCCGCGCGGCGCGAGCCGGCCGGGCCGCGCGCACGCGCCGGCCGCGCCGCACAACCAAAGTCGACCCGCACCGCGGATCGGCGTGGTTCCGATGGACTTTGGTTGTGCGCCGCCGATCGGCACCGCCGCGCCTCGCGCGCCGCCGATCGGCACCGCCGCGCCTCGCGCGCCGCCGATCGGCACCGCCGCGCGCAGCCGTCGGTGCCGCCCGCACCGCCGGCGCCACGCCTCGCACGCCGCCCGCCCCACCGCCCCGCAACGGCGAACGGGCGGCCCTCCCGAAGGAGGACCGCCCGTTGCGGAACGCGAGGCTGCTTACTTGGAAAAGCCCTTGAAGCGCTGGTTGAACTTCTCGACGCGACCGGCCGAGTCGAGGATGCGCTGCTTGCCCGTGTAGAACGGGTGCGACGCGGACGAGATCTCGACGTCGATGACCGGGTAGGTCGCACCGTCGAGCTCGATGGTCTTGTCGCTGGTCGCGGTCGAGCGCGTCAGGAACGTCTCACCGGAGGCCAGGTCGCGGAAGACGATGGCGTTGTACTCGGGGTGGGTGTCGGTCTTCATGGAGATTCCTCGGTTGGATGCGGTCGGGATGCGCGGGTCCGAAAGGACGCCGTGCGGGAAGTCTTCGGCGTGCGCCAGCCGTCTACGTTACCAGATCGGCTCGGCGAGCCGCTACGACGCGCGGGCGGTCCAGCGCCCGTCGTCCTTGGTCACGGCGAGGCCGACGCCGAACGCCTGCGAGAGCGTCTCGTCCGTCAGGACCTCGTCGATCGGCCCGGCGGCCTGGACCCGTCCGTCGGCGAGGACGAGCGCGTGCGTGAAGCCCACGGGGATCTCCTCGACGTGGTGCGTCACGATGACGATCGCGGGGGCGTCGGGACTCTGCGCGTAGCCGCCGAGGGTCCGGACGAGGCTCTCGCGGGCGCCGAGGTCGAGCGACGCCGCCGGCTCGTCGAGGAACAGCACCTCGGGGTCGGTCATCACCGCACGGGCGATCTGCACGCGCTTCTGCTCGCCGTCGCTCAGCTCGCCGAAGGTCCGCTCGGTGAACGCACCGAGGCCCCACTCGTCGAGCACGCGCTGCGCACGCCGGACGTCGAGTTCCTCGTACTCCTCGTTCCACCGACCGGTGACCGAGTAGGCCGCCGTCAGCACGACGTCGAGCACGGTCTCGGTGAACGGGATGCGTCGCGCGAGGGCGGTCGACGCGAACCCGATCCGGGGACGGAGCTCGGCCAGGTCGGCCGTCCCGAGCTCGACGTCGAGGACGTGCACGGCGCCCGAGGTCGGGAACGTCTGCGCGCCCGCGACCTGCAGCAGCGTGGTCTTGCCGGCACCGTTCGCCCCGAGCACGACCCAGCGCTCGTCGTCCTGCACCTCCCACGAGACGGAGTCGAGGATGGTGGCCCCGTTGCGGACCACGGAGACGTCTGACAAGCGCACGACCGAGGGCATGCCCCCAGCCTACGGGGTCGGGACGGCCGGGAGCGGCCCGGGAGGCCCGTGGCGCGGAACCTGGTCGGCTCGCGCCACGGACGGCGTGCGTCAGCGACCCGCGAGGACCTGGTCGTACACGGCGCGGGTCCGGCGGGCGATCGCGTCCCACGTGAACTCGCTCTCGACACGGAGTCGTCCGGCGCGGCCCATGAGCTTCGCGAGCCCCTCGTCCTCGAGGACCTCGTTCAGGGTCGCCCCGAGGTCGGCGACGTACCGGTCGGGGTCGGTCGGCGTGCCGGTGCCGTCCTGCGCCTGATCGATCGGCACGATTCGTCCGGTGAGACCGTCGGCGACGACCTCGGGGATGCCTCCGGTGCCGGTGCCGACGACGGGGATGCCGCACGCCATGGCTTCGAGGTTCACGATGCCGAGGGGTTCGTAGATCGACGGGCAGACGAACACCGTCCCGGAGGACAGCACGTTGACGATCTCACCGTGGGAGAGCATGCGGTCGATCCAGACCACGCCGTCTCGTTCCGAACGCAGGGAGTCGACCAGCCCGGTCACCTCGGCCATGATCTCCGGGGTGTCCGGCGCCCCGGCGCAGAGCACGATCTGCACGTCCGACGGCAGCGACGCCACCGCGCGGAGCAGGTAGGGCAAGCCCTTCTGGCGCGTGATCCGTCCGACGAACACGACGCTGCGACGCGAGGGGTCGATCCCGAGTGCGCGCACCGCGTCCTCGTCGACGTTCGGCTGCCACTCGTCGATGTCGATCCCGTTGTAGACGACCTGCACCCGCTCGGGGTCGATCGACGGGTACGACCGGAGGATGTCGGCCCGCATGGCCTTCGACACCGCGACGACCGCGTCGGCACGTTCGAACGCCTCGCGCTCCATCCAGCTCGACAGCCGGTAGCCGCCGCCGAGCTGCTCGGCCTTCCACGGCCGCAGCGGCTCGAGGCTGTGGGCGGTGACGACGTGGGGGATGTCGTAGGTCAACTGCGCGATCCGGCCCGCGGCGTTCGCGTACCAGGTGTGCGAGTGCACGACGTCGGCGCCCTCGACGTCGGCGGCGATCGCCACGTCGGTGCCGAGCGCCTGCAGTGCGCCGTTGGCCTGCTCGAGGCCGTTCGGCGTCCGGTAGGCCCAGACGTCGGCCTCGTCCCGGAAGGCCCCGAAGGCGCGGACCCGCACCTCGGTGTCCGTACCCGACCGCAGCGCTGCGGTGAGCTCGGCGACGTGGACACCCGCCCCGCCGTACACCTCTGGTGGGTATTCCCTGGTCAACAGATCGACTCGCACGCGTTCAACGTAACCGTTCCCCGGTCCGGACGCATACTGTGAGCGGTATGGCACCAAAGAAGGTCTTCGGCATCGTCCTCGCCGGCGGAGAGGGCAAGCGCCTCATGCCGCTCACGGCGGACCGTGCGAAACCCGCTGTCCCGTTCGGCGGCAACTTCCGGCTCATCGACTTCGCGCTGTCGAACCTCGTGAACTCCGGGCTGCAGAAGATCGTCGTCCTGACCCAGTACAAGTCGCACAGCCTCGACCGCCACGTCGCGGAGACCTGGCGCATGGAGGGGCTGCTCGGCTCCTACGTCGCGTCCGTGCCCGCGCAGCAGCGACTCGGCAAGCGCTGGTTCGCCGGGTCGGCCGACGCGATCCTGCAGTCGCTCAACCTCCTCCGTGACGAGCGCCCCGACATCGTCGTCGTGGTGGGTGCCGACCACGTCTACCGGATGGACTTCCACCAGATGGTCGAGGCGCACATCGCGTCCGGCCGGAGTGCCACGGTCGCCGCGATCCGCCAGCCGATCGGCCTCGCGGACCAGTTCGGCGTCATCCAGGTCGCCGAGGACGACCCGACGATGATCGACGCGTTCCTCGAGAAGCCGAAGGACGCGGTCGGTCTGGCCGACTCCCCCGGCGAGATCCTCGCGTCGATGGGCAACTACGTCTTCGACGCCGACGCGCTCGTGGACGCCGTGCTCCGCGACGGCCAGATCGAGACGTCGAACCACGACATGGGCGGTGACATCGTGCCGGACTTCGTGGCGCGGGGTGACGCCGGCGTGTACGACCTCAAGCGCAACGACGTGCCCGGCTCGAACGAACGAGACCGGTACTACTGGCGCGACGTGGGGACGATCGACTCGTTCTTCGACGCGCACATGGACCTCATCGCCCCGGTGCCCGTCTTCAACCTGTACAACCAGGACTGGCCGATCTTCAACCAGCAGACCAACCTGCCGCCGGCGAAGTTCGTCCGCGACGCGAACGGCAACACCGGTTCCACGGTGGACTCGCTCGTCTCCCTCGGCTGCCTGGTGTCCGGCGCGCAGGTCGAACGCAGCATGATCGGCCCCTGGTGCGGCATCGACTCCGGCGCGAAGGTCCTCGACTCCATCGTGTTCGAGCGCGCCTCGATCGGTGCGGGCGCCGTCGTCAACCGCGCGATCCTCGACAAGGACGTGGTCATCGCACCGGGTGCGCGGGTCGGCGTCGACCGCGAGGCCGACGAGGCCCGTGGCTTCACGGTCACCGAATCGGGGATCACCGTGGTCGGCAAGGGCGTGCGGGTCGACGCGTAGCAACGCAACGGCCGGGAGGCACGGCTCGCGTCACGGACGCGGCCGTGCCTCCGTCAGTCGGTAGCGTTGGTCCGTGCCCCGCTTCCTCGTCGTCCTCGATGCCGATTCCACGCTGCTCGAAGACGAGGTGATCGAACTCCTCGCCGACGCGGCCGGGACCCGGCCACAGGTCGCGGCGATCACGGAGCGCGCCATGCGCGGAGAGATCGACTTCGCGGAGAGCCTCTGGGAGCGTGTCGCGACCCTCGCGGGCCTCCAGGACGACGTCTTCCGCAGTGCGCAGCAGGCGGTCCGCGTCACGCGGGGCGCTGCCGAACTGGTTCGCGGCGTGCACGCCGCGGGCGGCACCGCCGGGGTCGTGTCCGGCGGCTTCCACGAGGTCCTCGACCCGTTCGCCGCCGAGCTCGGCCTCGACCACTGCCGAGCGAACCGGCTCGAGGTGGTCGACGGCGTGCTGTCCGGGCGCGTCCTCGGGAACGTCGTGGACGCGCAGGCGAAGGCGACCGCGCTCCGGGAGTGGGCGGCGGCGGACGGCGTCGACCGACTGCAGACGGTCGCCGTCGGCGACGGCGCGAACGACCTCGAGATGATGCGCGTCGCGGGCCTGTCCGTGGCGTTCGACGCCAAGCCCCGGGTCCGCGCCGAGGCGGACCTGTCCGTGGTCGACCGCGACCTGTCGGCGGTCCTCGTGACGATGGGCCTGCGCGGCTGAACCGCGCAGGCCGTCAGTCGCGCGTCAGTGGCCCATCCCGAGGCCGCCGTCGACCGGGATGACCGCGCCGGAGATGTACCCGGCGCCGTCGCCCGCGAGGAACAGCGTGGCGTCCGCGACGTCGTCCACCGTGCCGTAGCGGGAGGCGGGGATCTGCTTCTTGAACTCGGCGACGAGCTCGTCCGGCAGCGACGCCGTCATGTCCGTCTGGATGAACCCGGGCGTGACGACGTTGGCGGTGATGCCGCGGGAGCCGAGCTCGCGCGTGATCGACCGGGCCATGCCGATGAGGGCGGCCTTCGACGACGCGTAGTTCACCTGCCCGACCTGACCGAACGTGCCGACGACGCTGCCCATGAGCACGATGCGGCCGAACTTCGCCTTCATCATGCCCTTCGTGGCGCGCTTGACCACCCGGAACGTGCCGGTGAGGTTCGTGTCGACGACGCTCGTGAAGTCCTCCTCCGACATGCGGAGCAGCAGCTGGTCGTTCGTGATGCCGGCGTTGGCGACGAGCACCTCGACCGGACCGAGCTCCGCCTCGACCTGTGTGAAGGCCGCGTCGACGGACGCCGTGTCGGTGATGTCCGCCTGCACCGTGAGCGCTCCCTCGGGGCCGCCCGTCCCGCTGCGCGACGTGACCGCGACGCGGTGTCCCTCGGCGACGAAGCGCTCCGCGAGGGCGTAGCCGATGCTGCGGTTGCCGCCGGTGATCAGGACGGTACGGGGGGTGCTCATGGTCGCTCCTCGGGGTGTGTCGGACGGCGTGCCGCCGGACACGCCCGGACGAGCGTACCCGAGCCGATCCGCGCACTCCGATCGCGCGCGGCGGAACCGGAATGTCCGACGGAGGCTTAGGCTTGTCCCCGGGAGACGATGGACATCCGAATGAAGACCACGCACAGCATCACGGCACTCCCCGAGTCGCCGGAACAGGACCGTGCGCACCGGCTCTCCCGCTACGTCTGGCAAATGGCCGTCCGCGTCGTCTGCTTCGTCGCCGCCGTCCTCGTCTGGACCGCCTGGCACACGTGGCTCGTGGTGATCCCGATCATCCTCGCCGGGGTGATCCCCTGGGTCGCGGTCATCCTCGCCAACGCCGGCAACCGCGCCGAGAACGACGTCGTCGCCCCCGCCGGAGCGGTCCAGCTCTACGACGCCGACGACGTCCGCATCCGTGAGGAGCAGGAAGCCGCCCGTGCGCAGGCCTACCGCGACGAGCAGGACCGCCTCCGCGGCCAGGCGCAGCACGCGCAGGACGAGTGGCAGCGACACGGCGACCACACGAACGTCTGGCCCCCGAAGACCGGCGGGCGGCGCTGATGGGGGCGACGTTCGACCTCTTCACCGAGCCCGGCTCCACCCCGGTGTGCTCGCGCGCCGGCTGCACCGAGACCGCCGAGTGGCGCATCAACTGGCGGAACCCGCGCATCCACGCCACTGACCGGGTGAAGATCTGGGCGGCGTGCGAGGACCACCGTGACTTCCTGGCCGACTACCTCCGCTCGCGCAGCTTCCCCGTCCGCGTGACCGGCATGCACGAGGACGTCGACCGCCTCGACGACCTCCGAGATCCGAACGCCGGGCCGAAGAACGACGTCGGGGTGCGCGCCACCGGCACCGATCGATGACCGACGGCTTCGACCCGAGCTCCCGGTACGGCCGACGACACGCCGCCAAGTTGCAGCGCGAGGTGGCCTCGACGTCTGATGCCCCGCACGAGCACGACCCCGACGAGCCGTTCGTCGGGTGGCGCTTCGTCCGGAGCCGCCGCTGGCTCGGGTACTTCGCGATCGCCGTGGCCTTCGCGATCGTCTGCGCCCTGTTCGGCATGTGGCAGTGGGACCGCCGGAACGAGGCCGTCCGCCAGAACGAGCAGATCGCGCAGAACTACGACCACACCCCGGTCCCGCTCGACCAGGCGCTCCCCCGCGCCACGAGCTGGGACGACGACCAGACCTGGCTCCGGGTGACCGCCACCGGGCGGTACGACACCGATGCGCAGCTCCTCGTCCGGAACCGCGTGCACAACGGGCAGCCCGGCTTCGAGGTCCTCACCCCGCTCGTCACCGCCGACGGCCGCGCGTTCATCGTCGACCGCGGGTGGGTCCCGACGGGCAACCGGCAGGACGCGCCCGACCACGTCCCGGCGCCGCCGAGCGGCGAGGTCACCGTCGTCGTCCGCCTGCAGCAGAGCGAGCCGCGGATCCCCGGCCGTTCCGACCCGTCGCACACCGACCAGGTGCAGTCGGTCACCCTCGCCGACGTCCGTGACAAGGTCGGGATGCCGATCTGGACCGGCGCCTACGGACAGCTCGCCTCCGAGGACCCCGCTCCGACACAGACCGCGCCTCTCGGCTGGGACCGCCCATCGGCGGACACCGGTCTGCACCTCAGCTACTTCATCCAGTGGTTCCTGTTCGCCGCCGGGGGCTTCGGCTTCCTCGCGTACGTGATGGTGCAGGAGTACCGGAACCTCAACCAGGACGATCCCGACGAGCGCGAGCGCGCCGAGGAGCGTCGTCGCCGGAAGGACGCGAAGCCGAAGTCCGACGCCGAGGTCGAGGACGAGCTGCTGAACGCCGGTCGCTGAAC
Organism: Curtobacterium sp. NPDC089689; assembly: GCF_044749145.1. Taxonomy (NCBI): domain Bacteria; kingdom Bacillati; phylum Actinomycetota; class Actinomycetes; order Micrococcales; family Microbacteriaceae; genus Curtobacterium; species Curtobacterium sp. NPDC089689. Next base: position 331,849 of record NZ_JBIVHJ010000003.1, read on the forward strand.
GCGACCGGTTCCGGACGGGAGGCCCGTGGCGGTGTCGCCACGGGCCTCCCGTCCGATCGTGCGCACAGCGCGTACCGCGCGCAAGCCGGTCAGGCGAGCTCGATGAGCTCCGCATACTCCTTGTTCCAGTGGTCCTCGGTGCCGTCCGGCAGCAGGAGGACCCGCTCGGGGTTGAGGGCCTCGACCGCGCCGGCGTCGTGCGAGACGAGCACGACAGCACCCTCGTAGCCGGCGAGGGCGCCGAGGATCTCCTCGCGCGAGGCCGGGTCGAGGTTGTTCGTCGGCTCGTCGAGCAACAGCACGTTCGCGCCCGAGACGACGATCATCGCCAGCGACAGACGGGTCTTCTCACCACCGGAGAGCACACCGGCCTTCTTGTAGCCGTCGTCGCCCGTGAACAGGAACGAGCCGAGCACACGACGCGCCTCGGTCTCGTTGAGGTCGTTCGACGCCGACACCATGTTCTCGATCACGGTGCGGTTGACGTCGATGTTCTCGTGCTCCTGCGCGTAGTAGCCGATGCGCAGGCCGTGGCCGGGCAGGATCTCGCCCGTGTCCGGCTGGTCGGCGCCCGCGAGGATCCGGAGCAGCGTCGTCTTGCCGGCGCCGTTGAACCCGAGGATGACGACGCGCGAGCCGCGGTCGATCGCGAGGTCGACGCCCGCGAAGATCTCCAGCGAGCCGTAGGACTTCGACAGCCCCTCGGCCATGAGCGGCGTCCGGCCGCACGGGGTCGGCGTCGGGAACCGCAGCTTCGCGACGCGGTCCACGGCGCGCTCGTCCTCGAGGCCTGCGAGGAGCTTCTCGGCACGCGCGACCATCTGGTGCGCCGCGGCGGCCTTCGTGGCCTTCGCACCGAAGCGTGCGGCCTGGTCCTTCAGCGTCGCCGCCTTCTTCTCGGCGTTCGCGCGCTCCTTGCGGCGGCGCTCCTCGTCGGCGGCGCGCTGCCGCTGGTAGAGCTTCCAGCCCATGTTGTACACGTCGATCGACTGGCGGTTGGCGTCGAGGTAGAACACGCGGTTGACGACCTCGTCCACGAGCTCGACGTCGTGCGAGATGACGATGACGCCGCCCGGGTAGGTCTTCAGGTGTTCGCGGAGCCAGACGATCGAGTCGGCGTCGAGGTGGTTCGTCGGCTCGTCGAGGATCATCGTCTCGGCGTCCGAGAACAGGATGCGCGCGAGCTCGATGCGCCGACGCTGACCGCCGGAGAGCGTCTTCAGCGGCTGGTCGAGGATGCGGTCCGGCAACTTGAGGTTCGACGCGATCGACGCTGCCTCGGCCTCGGCCGCGTACCCGCCGAGCGCGTTGAACTGGTCGTCGAGGCGGCTGTACCGGCGCATCGCCTTCTCGGCGACGGCGGCGTCGTCACTCGCCATGTCGAGGGTCGCGAGCCGGATGCCCTCGACGAGCTCCCCGAGACCGCGGGCGTCGAGGATGCGCTTCCGGGCAGTGTCCTCCGGGTTGCCCGAGCGGGGGTCCTGCGGCAGGTAGCCGATCTCGCCACCGCGCTCGATCTTGCCGGCGGTGGGCTGCGTCTCCCCCGCCAGCGCCTTCGTCATCGTGGTCTTGCCGGCACCGTTGCGCCCGACGAGACCGATCTTGTCGCCCTTCTCGACACGGAAGGAGACGTTCTCCATGAGGAGGCGGGCCCCGACGCGGATCTCGAGATCGTGCACGGCAAGCACAGTGGACGTCCAATCAGTTGGTGGTTTTGCACAACGACGTGTGCGGGAGGTGCACCGCTACGCTGACGGGACCGATGGTTCCAGAACGGGACCAGCAGTCCATTCTAGGAGAATCCATGACGAACGCCACCGGGTTCGCTCGCCGCGCAGTCCTCGCCGACCGTCTGCGCACCCACGGCCTGGCCACCGACGCCGCCCTCGTCGCCGGCGGCGCGCTCTTCACCGCCGCCATGGCGCAGGTCGAGGTGCCGATGTGGCCCGTACCGATCACCGGGCAGACCCTGGCCGTCGTCCTCGTCGGCGCCACGCTCGGCGCCCGTCGTGGCATGCTCTCGCTGCTCGTCTACGCGGTCGCCGGGCTCGCTGGTGCGCCGTTCTTCGCCGGCTTCTCCGGTGGCCTGTCCGCGCTGGCCTCGCCGAGCTTCGGCTACGTGATCGGGTTCGTCCCGGCCGCGGGGCTCGTGGGCTGGTTCGCCCGACGCAACTGGGACCGGCACGTCGGTCGCGCCACCGTGGCGATGCTCCTCGCGAGCGCGGTCCCGTTCGTGACCGGTCTGCCGTGGCTCGCGGCCTCCCTCGGGCAGCTCGGTGCGCCGAACGACCTGCAGTCCGTGCTCGCGGCGGGCCTCTACCCGTTCGTGATCGGCGGCGTGGCGAAGGCCCTCATCGCGGCGGGCGTCCTGCCCCTGGCGTGGAAGGCGCTCGGCCGGCGCTGATCGCTGCACGTTGCGAGAGCGGCCGAGGTTCCGGGATGTCGGAACCTCGGCCGCTCTCGTCGTTCCTCCGTGGAACCTCGGTGGGATGCGCCCGGCGAGTCGTGGAACCTCGGGCATCGCGAGCCGCGGTGAGCCGCGGTGGTCGCGCGACACGCCGCGCGCCGAGCGGGTTGGTCGCACGAACAGTCGCCTGAGGGCGCCGCACGCGACACATCGTGCGACCACGGCGACGCGCCCCGGGCGCGTCGCGCGCGCCGGACGCGACCCCACGACGGACGGGAGGCGCGGTACCAGCTGGCACCGCGCCTCCCGTCTGCTGGTCGGTCGCGACTAGATCGAGAAGCCGAGCGCGCGCATCATCTCGCGCCCGTCGTCCGTGATCCGCTCCGGGCCCCACGGCGGCATCCAGACCCAGTTGATCCGGAACGCGTCGACGATCCCGTCGAGCGCGTTCGCCGTGTCGCCCTCGATGACGTCCGTCAGCGGGCAGCCCGCGCTCGTCAGCGTCATGCTGATGACGAGTGCGTTCGCCTCGTCGTCCATCGCGAGGTCGTAGATCAGGCCGAGGTCGACGATGTTCACGCCGAGCTCCGGGTCCTGGACCTCCTTGAGGCCCTCGACGACCTCGTCGAACTTCTCCGGGGAGAGTGCGGTGATCATCAGGACTGCGCCTCGGCGGCAGCGGCCTGCACGTAGCGGTCGTAGCCCTCGTTCTCCAGGCGCTCGGCGAGCTCGGGGCCACCCTGCTCCGCCACCTTGCCCGCGACGAACACGTGCACGAAGTCCGGCTTGATGTAGCGGAGGATGCGCGTGTAGTGCGTGATGAGGAGCACGCCGAGGCCGGTCGCCGCCTTGGCGCGGTTGACGCCCTCGGAGACGATCTTCAGCGCGTCGACGTCGAGGCCGGAGTCGGTCTCGTCGAGGACCGCGAACTTCGGCTTGAGGAGCTCGAGCTGCATGATCTCGTGGCGCTTCTTCTCGCCGCCGGAGAAGCCCTCGTTGACGTTGCGCTCGGCGAAGGCGGAGTCCATCTTGAGGTCGGCCATCGACTGGCGGAGGTCCTTGACCCAGCCGCGCAGCGCGGGGGCCTCTCCGTCGATCGCGGTCTTCGCGGTGCGGAGGAAGTTCGACACCGTGACGCCGGGGATCTCCACCGGGTACTGCATGGCGAGGAACATGCCGGCGCGGGCGCGCTCGTCGACGCTCATGGAGAGGACGTCCTCGCCGTCGAGCGTGATCGAGCCGCCGACGACGTTGTAGCGCGGGTGCCCGGCGATCGTGTACGCGAGGGTCGACTTGCCGGAGCCGTTCGGTCCCATGATCGCGTGGATCTCGCCCTCGTTGATGGTGAGGTCGACGCCCTTGAGGATCTCCTTGGTGCCCTGATCGGTGTCGATCGAGACCTGGAGGTCGCGGATTTCGAGAGTGGACATTGCGTTCCTTCGGTTGCAGCTGGTGTGCGGCGTCAGCCGCGCGGGAAGAGTGGTGGTGTCGCTCAGTCGACGGGGACCGGGTCGTGGACGTCGACGTAGACGTCGCCGTCACGGACCTCGACCCGGAAGACCGGCACCGGCTCGTACGCCGGGAAGTTCTGCGGCTTGCCGGTCGTCAGGGAGAACTTCGACCCGTGTGCCCAGCACTCGAGTGCGTCCCCCTCGACGAAGCCCTCCGCCAGCGAGATGTCGCCGTGCGTGCAGGTGTCCCCGATGGCGTGCACGACTCCAGCGGAGTCCTTCACGATCGCGACCGCGGTGCCGTCCACGACGACCCGCATCGGGCTGTCGACCGCGATGTCCCCCTCGGCGCAGACCTTCTCGGCCATCAGGCGTCCGCCTGCGCAGCCTCGGGGTCGGTCTCCGGGTCGGCCTCGGCGATGACCGAACGGCCTGCCGCCAGCTCCTCCTCGACCGCCGCGATGAGACGCTCCTCGAGCTCGGGCGCACCGATCTTCTGGATCACCTCGACGAGGAAGCCGAGCACGACCAGACGACGTGCCTCTTCCTTGGGGATGCCGCGGGCCTGCAGGTAGAACAGCTGCTCGTCGTCGAACCGACCGGTGGCGCTGGCGTGGCCGGCACCCTCGATGTTGCCGGTCTCGATCTCGAGGTTCGGGATGCTGTCCGCGCGCGTGCCGTCGGTGAGGACGAGGTTGCGGTTCTGCTCGTACGAGTCGGTGCCGTCGGCCGGACGGCTGATGAGCACGTCGCCGATCCACACCGTGTGCGCACCCTCGCCCTGCAGCGCGCCCTTGTAGTTGACCCGGCCGCGCGTGTTGGGCGCGTCGTGGTTCACGTAGACCTGCTGCTCGATGTACTGCCCCGCGTCGGCGAAGTACACGCCGTACATCTCGGTGTCGGCGCCCTGCGCACCGAGGTGCGTGGACGGGTTGACCCGGATGACGTCACCGCCGAGGGAGACGACCACGTGCTTGAGGAAGGCGTCGCGGCCGACCTCGGCGAAGTGCGTCGACACGTGCACGGCCTCGTCGTCCCAGTCCTGCAGGCTGACGACGGTGAGCCGGGCGTTGTCGCGGACCACGATCTCGATGTTCTCGCTGAGGAGTGCGGAGCCGCGGTTGTCGATCACGACGATGCCCTGCGCGTTCGCCTCGGCCGTGACGACCGTGTGCGCCGCTCGGGGCTGCGAGCCGAAGTCGGAGCGCGTGATGGTGATGAACTCGTGCTCTTCGGTCGCCTTGATCGTGACCGCGAGCACGGCGTCGCGCGCCGTCCAGGCCGCCGCGGAGGCGCGGTCCTCGGGGAGCCCGGCGGAACCGACCCGCGGGTCGTCGCTGCGGCCCCACTCGACGTCGGCACCGTCGGACTGGCGCGCGAGGTACGGGTACGGCGCGCCGTCGAGTACGCCGTCGAGCAGCGGCTGGAGCTTCGCGAGCGGCGCGAACTTCCAGTTGACCTCGCGGCCCGTGACCGTCGGGAAGGCGTCGAGGTCAGCGGACTGGAACCGCTCCGACCGGGTCTGGACGGGGACCTGCTTCTCGGCCGCGTCCCACCCGCCGTCGGAGTGCGCACGAGCGCCGTGCTGCTCGGTGCCGCCGGCTGCGGCGGCGCTGGGCTGTTCGGTGGTGCTGGACATCTAGCCGACGGATCCTTCCATGCTCATCTCGATGAGCTTGTTGAGTTCGAGCGCGTACTCCATCGGGAGCTCGCGGGCGATCGGCTCGATGAAGCCGCGGACGATCATCGCCATCGCCTCGTCCTCGGGCAGACCGCGGGACATGAGGTAGAACAGCTGCTCCTCGCTCACGCGGGAGACGGTGGCCTCGTGGCCGAGCTGGACGTCGTCGACGCGGATGTCGATCGCCGGGTAGGTGTCCGAGCGGCTCACCGTGTCGACGAGGAGTGCGTCGCACCGGACGGTGTTTGCCGCGTGGTGCGCGTTCGGGTCGACCCGGACCTCACCGCGGTACCCCGCGCGGCCGCCGCCACGGGCGATCGACTTCGAGACGATCGACGACGTCGTGTACGGCGCCATGTGGATCATCTTCGCGCCGGCGTCCTGGTGCTGGCCCGGACCCGCGAAGGCGACCGAGAGGGTCTCGCCCTTGGCGTGCTCACCGGCGAGGTAGATCGACGGGTACTTCATCGTGACCTTCGACCCGATGTTGCCGTCGATCCACTCCATCGTCGCGCCCTCGTGCGCGATCGCACGCTTGGTCACGAGGTTGTAGACGTTGCTCGACCAGTTCTGGATCGTCGTGTAGCGCACGCGGGCGTTCTTCTTCACGATGATCTCGACGACCGCGGAGTGCAGCGAGTCCGACTTGTAGATCGGCGCCGTGCAGCCCTCGATGTAGTGGACGTAGGAGTCCTCGTCAGCGATGATCAGCGTCCGCTCGAACTGGCCCATGTTCTCGGTGTTGATGCGGAAGTACGCCTGCAGCGGGATCTCGACGTGCACGCCCTTCGGGACGTACACGAACGAGCCGCCGGACCACACGGCCGTGTTCAGCGCGGCGAACTTGTTGTCGCCGGCCGGGATCACCGTGCCGAAGTACTCCTCGAAGATGTCGGGGTGCTCGCGGAGCGCGGTGTCGGTGTCCATGAAGATGACGCCCTGCTGCTCCAGGTCCTCGCGGATCTGGTGGTAGACGACCTCGGACTCGTACTGCGCGGCGACGCCGGCCACGAGGCGCTGGCGTTCGGCCTCGGGGATGCCGAGCTTCTCGTAGGTCGCGCGGATGTCCTCGGGGAGGTCTTCCCACGACTGCGCCTGCTTCTCGGTGGAGCGCACGAAGTACTTGATGTTGTCGAAGTCGATGCCCGTCAGGTCGGCACCCCACGTCGGCATCGGCTTGCGGCCGAACAGCTGCAGACCCTTGAGTCGGTTCTTGAGCATCCACTCGGGCTCGGACTTGAGGTTCGAGATGTCGGTCACGACCTCCTCCGACAGACCACGTCGCGCGGACGCGCCGGCGGAGTCGGAGTCGGACCAGCCGAACTCGTATTGGCCGAGCCCTTCGAGCTCGGGACGGTCGATGAGCACGTCGGACATGGTCTCCTCGTTTCCTTCTCGCGGCAGCGTCACCAGGGCCAACCCGGTACGGCTGGACGCCATTCCACCCCGAGCCACCGACACGGGCGACCAGGGTGCTGCTACCTCGCAACGTCAATGGTTCCACGCAGTCGCGGGCCGTAGTGACGATCACGGCCCATTCGGAGCCGGCGCCTGCCTAGACTTGACTGCCGCTGAACCCTCGAATCCTACAGGTTCGGTGCACGGAACAACAGGAAGGCACCACCCTCGTGACTCGCGTCGGATCCCCCGTCGAGCTGGACGTCCGCACCCGGTGGTGGTCCCTCCCCCGCACCGTCGACGTTCGCGTGATCTGGCTGGCATGGGCGTCGTTCGTCGTCGAGGTGGTCCTGATCGGCACCGGCGGCCTCGTGCGGTTGACCGCGTCGGGGCTCGGCTGCCCGACCTGGCCGAAGTGCACCGCCGACTCGCTCGTGTCCACGCCGGAGATGGGCGTCCACGGCATCATCGAGTTCGGGAACCGCCTGCTCACCTTCGTGCTGGTCGTCGTCGCCGTCGCCACGTTCCTCGCCGTCGTCCGCATGCGCCGCACCCGCCCGGAGCTCTTCTGGCTCGCGTTCGCGCAGGGCGCCGCGATCCCCGTGCAGGCGGTCATCGGCGGCATCAGCGTCTGGACGAACCTCAACCCCTTCGTCGTCGGCTTGCACTTCGTCGTCTCGGCGCTGCTCACGATGGTCACCGCAGCGCTCGTCTACCGGGCGATGAACGGCCCGCGCACCGACGTCCGGCTCGTCCCCGCCTGGTACACGAACGTCGTCCGAGGGACCGTCGCTGCCGTCGCGGTCACCGTCCTCGTGGGCATCCTGACCACCGGCAGCGGGCCGCACGCCGGCGCCGACGAGGCCGTCGACGGCGGCCGCCTCCACCGCACCGGCTTCGACCCGGCGATCATGGAGCACGTCCACGCGGTCCCCGCCTACGTCCTCTTCGCCCTGACCCTGGTGCTCGTCGTCGGCGCGGTGCGCCTGCGGCTCTCGAGCCGCTGGGCGCTGGCGCTCCTCATCGTCGAGTTCGTCCAGATCGCGGTCGGGCTCACCCAGGCACGCACGGGCCTCCCCGTCGGGCTCGTCGGCACGCACATGGTGCTCGCGGGCCTACTGGTCGCCGCGACCACCGCCGTGGTGCTCTCGACGCGGAAGAGCGCGGGCCGGGACGCCGTGCGCGAGCCGCTCGACGCCTGACGGCGTCCTCGGAACGACGAAGCGCGCGTCGATCGACGCGCGCTCCGTCGTCGCACGGGCATCCCGCGGCCACACACGCCCGGTCCGACGACGCAGCACGTGATCGACGCGTGGGACCTCGGAACGCGCGCGTTTCGTTGGCCGGTCGCGACCACCCACCGGACGGGAGGCGCGGCACCGGCCCGCCCCGCGCCTCCCGGCCGTCACGCACGCCGTCTTCGACGGAACACGCGTCGATCGTCGTGCCCAACGTCGGAACGCGCGCGTTTCGCGGGCCGAACGCGTCACCCGCCGGACGGGAGGCGCGGCACCAGCCCGCCACGCGCCTCCCGGCCGTCGTCGTGGAACGACTCCGTCGCTGTCGCACGACAGCGACGGAGTCGTACGTTGCGCCTGCAACACCCGGCGCGCGCAACGGACGACGGGGCCGCTGTCGTACGACAGCGGCCCCGTCGTCCGACAGCGGCCGGCGCCCGCGGACCTCCCCGGTCCGACGAGTGCTAGAAGGTGAAGACCTGCGGGAGCAGCGGGTCGATGCCCACCGCGATGAACAACAGCGTCAGGTACGTGATCGAGCTGTGGAACACGCGCATCGGCTGCACCTGCTCGACGTGCTGGATCGCCCGCGAGTACAGCCGGTGCGACTCGACGACGAACCAGACGCCGCCGGCGAGTGCCACGACCGTGTACAGCGGCCCCATGTGCGCCACCGGGATGAGCAGGAGCGAGCAGACCAGCGTCGCCCAGGCGTAGAGCACGACCTGCAGGCCGACGACCGTGCGACCCCGGACCACCGCGAGCATCGGGACCTCGGCGGCGTCGTAGTCGTCGCGGTACTTCATCGACAGCGGCCAGTAGTGCGGCGGCGTCCAGAGGAAGATCACCATGAAGAGGATGATCGGCGTCCAGGTCAGCGACCCGGTCACACCCGCCCAGCCGATGAGGACGGGCATGCAGCCGGCCGACCCGCCCCAGACGATGTTCTGCGGGGTGCGGCGCTTGAGCCACAGCGTGTACAGGAACACGTAGATGAGGATCGCGACGACGCTCAGCGCCGCGGCGAGCCAGTTCACGAAGACGAGCAGCACTCCGGTCGACGCGATGCCGAGGACCCACGAGAACACGAGGGCTTCACGGTCGGAGAGCTCGCCGGTGACGAGCGGCCGGGTGCTCGTGCGCTTCATCAGCCGGTCGATGTCGCGGTCGATGTAGCAGTTGAACGCGGACGCGGAGCCCGCGGACATCGCACCACCGAGCATCGTCCAGAACACGAGCCACAGGTCCGGCACCCCGCGGGCGGCGAGGAACATCGTCGGCGCCGTGGTGACCAGCAGCAGCTCCATGACCCGGGGCTTCGTCAGCGAGACGTACGCCCGGACCTTGCGCGCGAGCGTCGATCGGGGTCGATCGGTGTCCGGCCGGGTCACGGTGGCAGTGGGCAAGGGAACCTCAGTCTGTTTCGCGTCAGCTCGCACACTCGGTGGACGGCTCCGTCGTCGTCCGGGCGTGCGTCGGCCCGGAATGCACACGGGCCGTCATCAGTTTAGGCCATCGAGGCGCTGCGACGATGCCCCGCCCCGCCATCCGGACCGATCGACGTCGGCAGGCGGACGAGCCGGTAGGTCGACGGGCGGTCGCTCCATCACACGGCGCGGACACGCCCGGGCCGTCCGGACGGTCGGCGTTGGAGCGCTGCACCCAGCGTGCGTACACGGTGAACAGAACACGTCACCTGAACCCTCACTGAGTGCATGGTCACTATGCTGGAGTCGCCCTCCCGCAGTGCGTGCCCCGAAGACGTCGGTCACGACGAGCCGGTCGGCCGCCGCCAGACGGCGACCCGAACCCCGGCCCCCGGGATGGCGATCATGTCCGTGCGATGGCACGAGCCCTCGCACATGTCGCATTCAAGAAGGGTCAACATCCAAGTGGCTGAATTCACCTGGGACGCCATCGACAGGAAGGCCGTCGACACGGCCCGCGTACTCGCCGCCGACTCGGTCGAGGCCGCCGGCAACGGTCACCCCGGCACCGCGATGAGCCTCGCGCCGGTCGCCCACCTGCTCTTCCAGAAGGTGATGCGTCGCGACCCCAGCGACTCCACCTGGATCGGCCGCGACCGCTTCATCCTCTCGGCGGGCCACGCCTCGATCCTGCAGTACGTGCAGTTCTACCTGCACGGCTACGGTCTCGAGCTCGAGGACCTCCAGCACCTCCGCAAGTGGGGCTCGAAGACCCCCGGTCACCCGGAGTACGGCCACACCGACGGTGTCGAGATCACGACCGGCCCGCTCGGCCAGGGCCTCGCTTCCGCCGTGGGCTTTGGCTACGCGCAGCGCTTCGAGCGTGGCCTGTTCGACCCGGAGACCGCCGACGGCGAGTCCCCCTTCGACCACTTCACCTACGTGATCGCCGGTGACGGCGACATGCAGGAGGGCGTGACCAACGAGGCAGCGAGCCTCGCTGGCCGCCAGCAGCTCGGTCGCCTGGTCGTCTTCTACGACTCGAACCAGATCTCGATCGAGGACGACACCGACATCGCGTTCTCCGAGGACGTCGCCGCCCGCTACGAGGCGCTCGGCTGGCACGTCCAGCACGTCGACTGGAAGAAGACCGGCGAGTACTCCGAGGACGTCGAGGAGCTGTACCGCGCCGTCGAGGCCGCGAAGGCCGAGACGACCAAGCCGTCGCTCATCGTCCTCAAGACCATCATCGGTTGGCCGTCGCCGACCAAGCAGAACTCCGGCAAGATCCACGGCTCCGCCCTCGGTGGCGAGGAGCTCAAGGGCCTCAAGGAGGTCCTCGGCTTCGACCCCGAGCAGACCTTCCACGTCGACCCCGAGGTGCTCGAGTACACCCGCGGCGCCGTCGCCAAGGGCCAGGCGGAGCACGCCGAGTGGCAGAAGACCTTCGACGCCTGGGCCTCGGCCAACCCGGAGAAGAAGGCGATGCTCGACCGCATCAACGCCGGCGAGCTCCCCGAGGGCCTCGAGGAGGCCCTGCCGGTCTTCCCGACCGAGAAGGCCGTCTCGACCCGTGCCGCGTCCGGCAAGGTCATCAACGCCATCGCGCCGCTGATGCCCGAGTTCTGGGGCGGCTCGGCCGACCTCGCCGAGTCGAACCTCACCACGATCGAGGGCGCCAAGTCCTTCGGTCCGGCCGAGGCCTCGACCAAGACCTGGAGCACCGACCCGTACGGCCGTGTCCTCCACTTCGGCATCCGCGAGCACGCGATGGGTTCGATCCTGTCCGGCATCGTCCTGCACGGGAACACCCGTCCGTTCGGCGGCACGTTCCTCATCTTCAGCGACTACATGCGCCCGGCCGTCCGTCTCGCCGCGCTCATGAAGGCGCCGGCGATCTACGTCTGGACGCACGACTCGGTCGCCCTCGGCGAGGACGGCCCGACGCACCAGCCGATCGAGCAGCTCACCGCCCTCCGTGCGATCCCGGGTCTCGACGTCGTCCGCCCGGCCGACGCCAACGAGGTCGCGTACGCGTGGCTCGAGATGCTCAAGCACAAGGACCGTCCGGCCGGCATCGCGCTGAGCCGCCAGAACCTCCCCGTCTTCGAGCGTGGCGAGGGCGAGGCGTCGGGCGAGACCTTCGCGTCGGCGAAGAACGTCGGCAAGGGTGCGTACATCCTCGCCGAGGCGCCGAACGGTACCCCGGACGTGATCCTCATCGCGACCGGCTCCGAGGTCCAGATCGCCGTCGAGGCGCGCGAGCAGCTCAAGGGCGAGGGCATCAACGCCCGCGTCGTGAGCGCCCCGTCCCTCGAGTGGTTCTTCGAGCAGTCGGAGAACTACCGCGACCAGGTCCTCCCGAAGGCCGTCACCGCTCGCGTGTCCGTCGAGGCGGGCATCGCCATGAGCTGGCGCGACATCGTCGGCGACAAGGGCCGCAGCGTCTCGATCGAGCACTTCGGTGCCTCGGCCGACTACCAGACGCTCTTCAAGGAGTTCGGCTTCACGACGGAGCACGTCGTCGCCGCCGCGAAGGAATCGATCGCGGCTTCCTGACCCACCGGGGCCGGGTCCGGTCACCCGGATCCGGCCCTTCTGCCGGGAGGCGCGGCTCGGCCCCGCCACCACGCCTCCCGGCCCACAGACCACGGCCAGACGGCCGATGAAGGAAGAAGACACACACATGGCTGAGACCACCCCCACCGCCGCCCTCTCCGAGGTCGGCGTCAGCATCTGGCTCGACGACCTCTCGCGCGAGCTCCTCGAGACCGGCAAGCTCGAGCAGCTCATCGCCGAGAAGAACGTCGTCGGCGTCACCACGAACCCGACGATCTTCGCGTCGGCCCTCGCCAAGGGTGAGCGCTACGACGCCCAGGTCAAGGAGCTCGCCGCGGCGGGCACCGACGTGACGAGCGCGATCTTCGAGATCACCACGCAGGACGTCGCGAACGCGTCCGACGTGTTCAAGCCGATCTACGACGAGACCAAGGGCTTCGACGGCCGCGTCTCGATCGAGGTCGAGCCGGGCTTCGCGCACGAGACCCAGAAGACCATCGAGCAGGCCGAGTTCCTGTTCGACAAGGTCGGTCGCGAGAACGTCCTGATCAAGATCCCGGCGACGCTCGAGGGCCTCGAGGCCATCACCGAGGTCATCGCCGCGGGCATCTCGGTCAACGTCACGCTGATCTTCTCGCTCGAGCGCTACCGCGCCGTCATCGACGCGTACCTCGGTGGGCTCGAGAAGGCCAAGGCCGCGGGCCACGACCTCTCGAAGATCCACTCGGTCGCCTCGTTCTTCGTGTCGCGCGTCGACTCCGAGATCGACAAGCGCCTCGACGCCGTCGGCACCGACGAGGCGAAGGCCCTCAAGTCGAAGGCCGGCATCGCCAACGCGCAGCTCGCCTACCAGGTCTGGACCGAGGCGTTCGCCACCGAGCGCGCCCTGGGCCTGCTCGAGGCCGGCGCGAACACGCAGCGTCCGCTGTGGGCCTCGACCGGTGTCAAGGACCCGTCGCTGCCCGACACGCTCTACGTGACCGAGCTCGCCGCCCCGAACACCGTCAACACCATGCCGGGCAAGACGCTCGATGCGACGTTCGACCACGCCGAGATCCACGGCGACGCGATCGCCGGGTCGTACGACGCCGCGCAGGAGGTCCTCGACCAGATCGCGGCGCAGGGCATCAGCTACGACGAGGTCGTCGCGCTGCTCGAGAAGGAGGGCGTGGACAAGTTCAACGTCTCCTGGGGCGAGCTCGTCGACACCGTGAAGACGGCCCTCGAGGGCGCGAAGTAGCGTGACCGTCTCCATCGCCGCCAGGGGCGCGGCTGCGCGGGCCATCGACACGGTGGTCCCGCAGCTCGTCGCCGACCTGGTCGCGTCGGGCATCACGGCGCAGGACCCCGGGCTCTGGGGTCCCGCCGCCGAGTCCGAGGCGTCGGAGCGTCTCGGGTGGACGGAGGCCGTCGCGGTCTCCCGTCCGCTCGTCGCGGAGATCACGGCGCTGCGCGAGCAGCTCGCCGCCGACGGGGTCGACCACGTCGTCCTCGCCGGCATGGGCGGCTCCTCGCTCGCGCCCGAGGTGATCACGCGGACGTACGGCGTCCCGCTGACGGTGCTCGACTCGACCGACCCGGTTCAGGTCCGGGCGGCGATGGGACACGACCTCGAGCGCACCGTGCTCGTGGTCTCGTCGAAGTCCGGCTCCACCCTGGAGACGGACTCGCAGCGTCGTGTGTACGAGCAGGCGTTCCGTGACGCGGGGATCGACCCCGCGTCACGGATCGTCGTCGTCACCGACCCCGGCTCGTCGCTCGAGCAGCTCGCACACGACGCCGGGTACCGCGTGTTCACCGCCGATCCGAACGTCGGCGGGCGGTTCTCGGCGCTGACCGCGTTCGGCCTCGTGCCGTCCGGGCTCGCCGGAGCCGACATCGACGAGCTCCTCGACGAGGCGGACGCCATCTCGGTGCTCCTCGCCGTGGACACCGACGAGAACCCGGGCCTCGTGCTCGGCGCCGCCCTCGCGACCCTCGACCCGGCGGTCGCGAAGATCGGCATCGTGCCCGACGGCACGCACATCGTCGGGTTCGGCGACTGGGTCGAGCAGCTCCTCGCGGAGAGCACCGGCAAGGACGGCAAGGGGCTGCTGCCCGTCGTCCTCACCCCCGACTCCCCCGAGGTCTCCGCGCGACTCGCCGACCTGCAGGTCATCCGCATCGTGGGCTCCCGCGAGGACGAACGCCACGTCGCCGAGGGCGAGGTCGAGATCGACGGCACCCTCGGTGGGCAGTTCCTCGTGTGGGAGTACGCCGTCGCGATCGCCGGCCGCCTGATCGGCATCAACCCGTTCGACCAGCCCGACGTCGAGGCCGCCAAGGTCGCGACCCGTGCGCTGCTCGACGACCGCCCTGCCCCCTCCGAGCCCGCGTTCACGGAGGGGGGCACCGCCGTCCGCGCGACGGCGGGTCTGTCGGTCGGGACGACGATCGCGGAAGCCGTGGCGAGCCTCCTGGCCGAACTCGACGCGACCGGCTACCTGGCCGTGCAGGCGTACGTGGACCGCACCGCGGACCGCGGCCTCCGACCGCTCCGCGACGCGCTCGCGGCGCGCAGTGGTCGCCCCGTCACCCTCGGGTACGGTCCCCGCTTCCTGCACTCCACCGGGCAGTACCACAAGGGCGGACCTGCGAACGGCGTCTTCCTGCAGATCGTGGCCGACGAGACGGACGACCTCGGCATCCCGGGGCGCTCGTTCACGTTCGGCCAGCTCATCCAGGCCCAGGCTGCCGGCGACGCGAGCGTGCTCGCGGCGCACGGCCGGCCGGTCCTGACCCTCACGACGTCGGACGTCGCCGCTGCCACCGCAGCGTTGCGCGCCGCCGTCTCCCTCTGACTCGTAAGGAGTTCACCGACTCATGTCACCGGTGGCGATCACCCCGGAGCACAACCCGCTCCGGTTGCCGACCGACCGACGTCTGAACCGGATCGCGGGACCCAGCACCCTCATCATCTTCGGCGTGACGGGTGACCTGTCGCGCAAGAAGCTGATGCCCGCGGTCTACGACCTCGCGAACCGGGGGCTGCTGCCGCCCGGGTTCGCGCTCGTCGGGTTCGCCCGGCGCGACTGGGAGGACCAGGACTTCTCCCAGCTCGTGCACGACGCGGTCCGGGACCACTCCCGCACCCCCTTCGACGAGGCCGTCTGGAAGCAGCTCGAACAGGGCATCCGCTTCGTGCAGGGCTCGTTCGACGACCCGGAGGCGTTCACCGAGCTGAAGCGCACCGTCGACGAGCTCGACGCCCAGCGCGGCACCCTCGGCAACCACGCGTTCTACCTCTCGATCCCGCCGAAGATGTTCCCGGTCGTGACCGAGCAGCTCAAGGTCTCCGGCCTCACCGAGAAGCGCGACGGCTCGTGGAGCCGTGTCGTGGTCGAGAAGCCGTTCGGTTCGGACCTCCGGACCGCGCGCGAACTCAACGCGATCGTCGAGAGCGTGTTCGCTCCGGATGACGTGTTCCGCATCGACCACTACCTCGGCAAGGAGACCGTCCAGAACCTCCTGACGCTCCGGTTCGCGAACCAGATGTACGAACCCATCTGGAACTCGAACTACGTCGACCACGTGCAGATCACGATGGCCGAGGACATCGGCGTCGCCGGACGTGCCGCGTACTACGACGGCATCGGTGCGGCGCGGGACGTCATCCAGAACCACCTGCTGCAGCTCCTCGCCCTCACGGCGATGGAGGAACCGGTCTCGTTCAAGGCGGCGGACCTCCGCGCCGAGAAGGAGAAGGTGCTCTCCGCGGTGCGGCTCCCCGAGGACCTCGCGACGGCGACGGCCCGGGGACAGTACGCCGGCGGGTGGCAGGGCGGCGAGAAGGTCCTCGGGTTCCTCGAGGAAGCGGGCATGAACCCCGAGTCCACGACCGAGACCTACGCGGCCATCAAGCTCGACATCGCGACCCGACGTTGGCAGGGTGTGCCGTTCTACCTGCGCGCCGGCAAGCGTCTCGGCCGCCGCGTCACCGAGATCGCGATCGTGTTCAAGCGCGTCCCCGAGGACGTCTTCGGCATCCCGCAGTCGCCCCTCGGGCAGAACGCGCTCGTCATCCGTGTGCAGCCGGACGAGGGCGTGACGCTCCGGTTCGGCTCGAAGGTCCCCGGCGTCGGCACCCAGGTGCGCGACGTGACGATGGACTTCGGCTACGGCCACGCGTTCACCGAGGCGTCGCCGGAGGCGTACGAACGACTCATCCTCGACGTGCTCCTCGGCGACCCGCCCCTGTTCCCGCGGCACCAGGAGGTCGAGCTCTCCTGGAAGATCCTCGACCCGATCGAGGAGTTCTGGCGCGGACAGGGCCAGCCCGAGCAGTACCGTCCCGGCACGTGGGGTCCGGCGTCCGCCGATGCCCTGCTCGCCCGCGACGGCCGGACCTGGAGGCGTCCATGAAGATCGACATGCCGAACACCACGGTCTCGAAGATCCAGAAGAAACTCGTCCACATCCGCGAGGAGGGCGGAGCGGTCGCACTCGGCCGCGTCCTCACGCTGATCATCTCGACGGCGCTCGGCCACGAGGAAGAGGCGATCAACGCCGCGAACGAGGCGTCCCGCGAGCACCCGATGCGCGTCATCATCGTGTCGAAGAACGAGGGCGACACGAAGTCCCCCGGTCGTCTCGACGCGCAGATCCGCGTCGGGAGCGATGCGGGCGCGAGCGAGGTCATCGTCCTCCGCGCCTACGGCGAGACGGCCACCGACGAGGAGAGCCTGGTCACGGGCCTCCTGCTGCCGGACGCGCCCGTCGTCGCGTGGTGGCCCGACGCCGCGCCGTCGCAGCCGTCCGAGTCCGCCCTGGGTCGCATCGCCCAGCGTCGGATCACGGACGCCGCGGCGCAGAAGGACCCGAACGAGGCCATCGCGGCACTCGGCGAGTCCTACGTGCCCGGCGACACCGACTTCGCGTGGACCCGCCTGACCCTCTGGCGCAACCAGCTCGCCGCGGCGCTCGACCAGCCGCCGTACGAGCCGGTCACCGCCGTCGAGGTCTCCGGTGCGTTCGACAGTCCGTCGACGATCCTGCTCGCGGCCTGGCTGCAGCTGCAGCTCGAGGTGCCGGTGTCGGTCGTCACGTCGCCGCGTGCTACGGGGTCGAGCGGCATCCACGGCGTGAAGCTCGTCCGCGAGAGCGGGGCGATCGAGCTCGAGCGCTCCCTGGTCGACGTCGCGACGCTGTCCATGCCCGGGCAGCCGACGCACGACCTCTCGCTGCCGCGCCGCAACCTGCGCGACTGCCTGGCCGAGGAACTCCGTAGACTCGACCCGGACGTCCTCTTCGGGGACGTCGTCAAGCACGGGGTGCCCCAGCTGCGCGAGTCGATCGCGGGCTGAGCCACCCACTCGACCGGTCCGTCCGCACCCGCGGGCGGACCGGTCGGACCGAAGGCGGTCCGCACGCCGGGCCGCCGACCTCGAACACGGGAGTCACGTGACCAACGAACGACGGGTGCTCGTACACCCCGACAAGCAGGCCCTCGGCGCGTCGGTCGCCGCACGCTTCATCACCAAGATCATCGACGTGCTCGACGAGCAGGAGCGCGCGGACATCGCCATCAGCGGCGGCTCCGTGTCCACGCTCGTCCTCGCGGCGATCGGCCAATCGCAGGCGCGCGAGAGCGTGGACTGGTCGAAGGTGCACGTGTGGTGGGTGGACGAGCGCTGGGTGCCCGCGGGTGACGCAGACCGCAACGACACCGGCACGAAGGCAGACTTCTTCGACCACGTCGACATCCCCGAGGCGAACATCCACCGGATCGCGACGTCGGACGCCGGGCTCTCGATCGACGACGCCGCGCTCCAGTACGAGCGTGAACTCCAGGACGCCGCTCCCGAGGGTGCCGTCGCGCCCCGGTTCGACATCACGCTGCTCGGTGTCGGCCCCGACGGTCACACTGCGTCGCTGTTCCCCGAGTTCCCGCAGCTCGCCGTCACCGACCGCGCCGTGCTCCCGGTCGACGACTCCCCCAAGCCGCCGTCGCAGCGCCTCACGCTGACCTTCCCGGTCATCAACGCGTCGCAGCGGGTGTGGGTCATCCTGTCGGGTGCCGAGAAGGCGTCCGTGCTCGGGCTCGCCCTGGCCGGCGCCGCCGTGGACGAGGTCCCCGTGGGTGGCGTGCAGGGCCGCAAGCGCACCGTGTTCTTCGTGGACCAGGACGCCGCGCGTGACGTCCCCGAGAACCTCATCGCGTCGACGTACTAGACGCGACCCCCTGACGGACGGGGGGGGGGGGGGGGGGGGGGGCCCCCCCCCCCCCCCCCCGGGGGGGGGGGGGGGGGGGGGGGGCGGCCCCCCCCCCCCCCCCCCCCCGGGGCCCCCCCCCCCCGGGGGGGGCGGGGGGCGCCCCCACCCCCACC
>NZ_JBIVHJ010000003.1:350384-354767 GCF_044749145.1 Curtobacterium sp. NPDC089689
GTTTTGTTCGTGCACCCGCCCGCCGCGCGTCCCGCCCCCTCCAACCACCGCCCCGCCACCCACCCCCCCCCCCCCCCCGCCGGCGGGGGGGGGGGGGGCGGGCGGCCCCCCCGCCTCCCGTCCGTCGTGTGGGCGCGTGGGACGGTCTCGACTCCCCGTACCCCGCTCCCCGATGGTCACGCATCGTCGCTGTGAGGCGACGTGAGCGACGATCCTCGACCAGCCCACTGACTCCCGACGGGCTGTTGCGACCTGCCGAGGCGCCCACGCGAACCGCCACGCACGAAGGCCCCCGTACCGGATCGGTACGGGGGCCTTCGGACGCGCGTGTGGCCTACTTCGAGGCGGTGCCGCGACGCTCGCGGAGCTGCTGGAGCGCGTCCTCGAGGAGCTGCGCCGCCTCTTCCTCGGTGCGGCGCTCCTTCACGTAGGCGAGGTGCGTCTTGTACGGCTCGGTCTTCGCGACCTGCGGCGGGTTCTCCTTGTCACGACCAGCCGGGAGACCGGTGGACGGCGAGTCGACCGTCTCGGGGATCTCCTCGTCGGGCAGGCCAGCGGCGAAGTACCGCACGACCTCGTTGCCCAGCGCGTCCCAGTACGAGATCGCGACGCGCTCGGCCTGGACCCCGCGGTCCTGCTCGCCCATCGGCCCCGCGCCCACGCGCGATCCGCGGATGGCGCTGCCTCCTGATGCCATGTGTCAGCTCCCCGTCGTGAACTTGTTGATGAGACCGAGCACGATGATCGAGATGATCCAGACCAGACCGAGGATCACCGTGATGCGGTTGAGGTTGCGCTCGGCGACGCCGGACGCCCCGAGGTTGCTCGTCACGCCGCCGCCGAACATGTCGGAGAGGCCGCCACCGCGGCCCTTGTGCAGCAGGATGAGGAGCGTGAGCAGGAGGCTCGTGATCGCGAGCAGGACCTGCAGCACGACGGAGAGAATCGCCACGACGTACCTTTCGTGTCAGTCAGCCGTACGAGTATACCGAGGACGCGTCGCCCCCGGACACGACGGGCCGGGCATGGAACAGGCCGGCCGCGCGAGCGACCGGCCTGTCCGGGTGGATCAGAGTCCGACGTGCTGGCGGAAGCGCGCGATCGCCGCGAACTCCTGCACGTCGAGCGAGGCTCCGCCGACGAGCGCGCCGTCGACGTCGGGCTCGCGGAGGAAGCCGGCGATGTTGCCGGACTTCACCGAGCCGCCGTAGAGGACACGGGTCGCCGCAGCGGCCTCGTCTCCCCAGGCTGCGGCGATGCCGCGACGGATCGCCGCGCACTCCTCTTGGGCCTGGTCGGCGGTGGCTGCCTGGCCGGAGCCGATGGCCCAGACCGGCTCGTAGGCGACGACGATCTCCGCGGGCTGCACCGCGTCGAGGACGACCTGCAGCTGCTCGACCGCGACGACACCGGCGCCGCGTTCCTCGCGCTGCTCACCGGTCTCGCCGACGCAGACGACCGGCACGAGTCCGTGCTTGATCGCCGCGGCGGTCTTGGCCGCCACGACCTCGTCGGTCTCGCCGTGCATCGTCCGCCGCTCGGAGTGACCGACGATGACGTACTGCGCGTCCAGGGCGGCGAGGAACGCTCCCGAGACGTCACCGGTGTAGGCACCGGAGTCGTACTGTGAGAGGTCTTGCGCACCGAAGCGGATCGGCAGCTTGTCCGCTGAGATGAGCGTCTGCACGCTGCGGAGGTCCGTGAAGGGCGGGAACACCGCGACCTCGACGTCGTCGTGGTCGTGGCGGGCATCCTTCAGCGTCCACGCGAGCTTCTGCACGGTGGCGATGGCCTGGAGGTGGTCCAGGTTCATCTTCCAATTCCCCGCGATCAGCGGTGTACGGCTCATCGCGACCACCCCAGTGCTTCGAGACCGGGCAGCGACTTGCCCTCGAGGAACTCGAGGCTCGCACCGCCGCCGGTCGAGATGTGCCCGAACTGGTCGTCCGAGAACCCGAGCGAGCGGACGGCCGCCGCGGAGTCGCCGCCACCGACGACCCCGAGGCCGTCGACCTCGGTGAGCGCCTGCGCGACGGTCTTGGTGCCGGCCGCGAACGCCGGGAACTCGAACACGCCCATCGGCCCGTTCCAGAACACCGTCTTCGATCCGGACACCGCCGCGGCGAAGCGCGACGCGGTCTCGGGGCCGATGTCGAGCCCGATGCCGTCCGTGCCGAACGACGACGATTCGATCGCGTCGGCCGCGACGGTCTCGTGGGAGGCGTCGGCCGCGAACCCGGAGGCCACGACGATGTCGGTCGGCAGGTCGATCGTGACGCCGAGCTCCTGCGCCCGCGAGAGGTACCCGCGGACGGTGTCGAGCTGGTCCGCCTCGAGCAGCGACTTCGCGACCCCGTGGCCCTGGGCCGCGAGGAACGTGAAGAGCATGCCGCCACCGATGCAGAGCGTGTCGACCTGCGGCAGGAGGTGGTCGATGACCCCGAGCTTGTCGCTCACCTTCGAACCGCCGAGCACGACCGTGTACGGGCGCTCGGGCTTCGACGTGAGGCGCTCGAGGACCGTCAGCTCGGTCTCGATGAGCGAACCCGCGGCCGACGGCAGCGCCGAGGCCAGTTCGTACACCGAGGCCTGCTTGCGGTGCACGACACCGAAGCCGTCCGACACGAATGCGTCGCCCAACGCGGCGATCCGCTCGGCGAAGCCCTTGCGCTCGTCGGCGTCCTTCGAGGTCTCCTCCGGGTTGAAGCGGAGGTTCTCGAGCAGCAGGACGTCGCCGTCACCGAGCTCCGCGGCGGCCGCGGTGGCCTCGTCGCCGACGGTCTCGCCGACGAAGGTGACCTCCTTCCCCAGGAGCTCGGAGAGCCGCTGCGCCACGGGGGCGAGCGAGTACTCCGGAGCCGGCGACCCGTCGGGCCGCCCGAGGTGGGAGATCACGATGACGCGCGCGCCGGCGTTGACGAGCGTGTTCAGCGTGTCGAGCGACGCGCGGACGCGGCCGTCGTCGGTGATCGTGCCGTCCTTGAGCGGGACGTTCAGGTCACAGCGGACGACGACGCGCTTGCCGGCGAGGTCGCCGAGGTCGCCGAGAGTTCGGAGCGCCATGGCTTAGAGGCGCTCGCCCACGTACTCGGTGAGGTCGACGAGGCGGTTCGAGTAGCCCCACTCGTTGTCGTACCACGAGGTGATCTTCACGAGGCCGCCGATGACCTTGGTCAGACCGGAGTCGTAGATGGACGAGTGCGGGTCCGTCGTGATGTCGGTCGACACCAGCGGGTCCTCGCTGTAGAGCAGGATGCCCTTCAGCGGGCCCTCCGCGGCCTCCTTGTAGGCGGCGTTGATCTCGTCGACGGTGACCTCGGACTTGGTCTCGAGGGTGAGGTCGGTGATCGAGCCGGTGGGGACCGGGACGCGGAGCGCGAAGCCGTCGAGCTTGCCCGCGAGCTCCGGGAGCACGAGGCCGATGGCCTTGGCTGCACCGGTGGAGGTCGGGACGATGTTCAGGGCGGCGGCGCGGGCACGGCGCGGGTCCTTGTGCGGGCCGTCCTGGAGGTTCTGGTCGGCGGTGTACGCGTGCACCGTCGTCATGAGGCCACGCTCGATGCCGAACTTGTCGTGGAACACCTTGGCGAGCGGCGCGAGGCTGTTCGTGGTGCAGGACGCGTTCGAGATGATGTGGTGGTTCGCGGCGTCGTAGGTGTCCTCGTTCACGCCGAGCACGATGGTGACGTCGTCACCCGTGGCCGGGGCGGAGATGATGACCTTCTTGGCGCCGGCGTCGATGTGCTTCTGCGCATCGGCGGCCTTGGTGAAGAAGCCGGTCGACTCGATGACGATGTCGACGCCCAGCTCGCCCCACGGGAGGTTGACGGGGTCGCGCTCCGCGAGGACCTTGATCGCCTTGCCGTCGACGACGATGTTGTCGCCGTCGAGCTCGACCGTCGCCGGGAGCTTGCCGGTGATCGAGTCGTACTTGAGCAGGTTCGCGAGCGCCGTGTTGTCGGTGAGGTCGTTCACCGCCACGATCTCGAGGTCGGAGCCCTTGGCGAGGGCGGCCCGGAAGAAGTTACGGCCGATTCGGCCGAAGCCGTTGATGCCGATCTTGACGGTCAATGGATCTCCTGGTGGGTGTGGAGCGCCCGAGGGGCGCTGCTTTTCGGAGTCGTGGGCCCCGCGGGCCCACGTGTGGTGGACGATACGCCCCGTAACGTCGCCGTAACGACCCTAGCAGTCGGACACTGCGCGCCCCGCCGGATGACGGTCCGTCCGGACGGTCGCACGCGGTGCCCTGGACGCACCCCCTGAACGGACGGGAGGCGGGGGGGCCCCCGGGCCCCCCCCCCCCGGGGGGGGGGGGGGGCCCCCCCGGGCCCGTGGTCGCGGCCCCCGCCGGCCAGCCCCAGGGCGCAGCGCCCGGGCGCGAGC
>NZ_JBIVHJ010000003.1:354777-708854 GCF_044749145.1 Curtobacterium sp. NPDC089689
CCCCGCCCCTTGGTTTCACATGGGGGGGGGGGGTTGGGGGGGGGCCCCCCGGCCCCCCCCCCCCCCCCCCGGGCGGGGGGGGGGGGGCCCCGCGGCCCCCGCGCCTCCCGTCAGGTGGTCTGGACGACCGCGATCACGTGGTCGCGACGACCGCGGTCACGCGCCTTCGAGCTCCTCCGGGACGCTCGCCTCGGTACCCGGGATGCCGAGGTCGGACGCCTTCTTGTCGGCCATGGCGAGCAGACGGCGGATGCGGCCGGCGATCGCGTCCTTCGTCATCGGCGGCTCGGCGTGCTGACCGAGCTCGTCGAGCGATGCGTCGCGGTGCTGCAGCCGGAGGGAACCGGCGTACTGGAGGTGGTCGGGCACCTCGTCGCCCAGGATCTCGAGCGCACGCTCGACCCGGGCGCAGGCGGCGACCGCGGCCTGCGCCGAGCGTCGGAGGTTGGCGTCGTCGAAGTTGACGAGTCGGTTGGCCGTGGCACGGACCTCGCGGCGCTGACGCATCTCCTCCCACTCGGCGGTCGTGCGGGCGGCACCCATGACGGTGAGCATCTGACCGATGGCCTCGCCGTCGCGGATGACCACGCGGTGGACGCCGCGGACCTCACGGCCCTTCGCGGCGATGCCGAGACGCGACGCTGCCCCGACGAGCGCCATCGCGGCCTCGTTGCCCGGGCACGTGACCTCGAGGGCGGCGGCACGACCCGGGTCGGTCAGCGTGCCGGACGCCAGGAACGCGCCGCGCCAGATCGCGGCGAGGTCCTCGCGGTTGCCCGTGGTGAGACGGTTCGGCAGGCCACGGACCGGCCGGCGGCGGGCGTCCATGAGGCCGGTCTGGCGTGCGAGGGTCTCCCCGGCCTCGAGCACCCGGACCAGGTAGCGCGTGCCACGACGGGACGACGCGGACGATCCGACGCTCGCCTCGGAACGGACGCCGTAGAGCTCCGCGAGGTCCTTGCGCACCCGGTGCACGATGATGCGGGTGTCGAGTTCGACCTCGACCGCGATCCTGCCCGAGATGACGTGCAGACCACCCGCGAACCGCAGGATGGTCGCGAGTTCGGCGGCGCGGACCGTGTTGCGGTTCACGACGACCCTGGCCAGTTCGTCCTTGACCTCGGCAGTCAACGGCACAGCATCATTCCTAACGTTTTCTCGGTGGGGTCCGCGGTCCGGCGTCACACGCGTGGGGAGCAGCCGGAGGGACGGTCACTCCCGGCCGAGATCTCGGTTCTTCACACGCACGGCGACGCTGGGCATCCCGCGGAGGAGACTCGCCAGCTCGGCGACGATGGCGACCGAACGGTGCTTCCCGCCGGTACAGCCGATGGCGATCGTAGCGTGTCTTTTGTTCTCCCGCTGGTACCCCTCGAAGACCGGCTCCAGGACGTCGGCGTAGCGCTCGACGAACGGACGGGCTCCGGGCTGGGCCAGGACGTAGTCCGAGACGGGGGCATCGAGGCCGGTGTGGGCGCGGAGTTCCGGCACCCAGTAGGGGTTCGGCAGGAAGCGCACGTCGGCCACCATGTCGGCGTCGGCGGGCAGCCCGTACTTGAACCCGAAGCTCATCAGGGTCACCTGGACGCCGACGAAGTGGTCGTCGGCGAACTTCTCGGTGACGGTGTTCGCCAGCTGGTGGATGTTGAGGTCCGAGGTGTCGATGATCATGTCCGACGCCTCGCGCAGCCCGGACAGCCGGGAGCGCTCGCGACCGATGCCGTCGAGCAGGGTGCCGTCGCCCTGCAGCGGGTGCGGTCGACGGACTTGTTCGAAGCGCCGCACGAGGACCGCGTCGGTCGCCTCGAGGAAGAGCACGCGGACCCGGGCGGACGTCGTCGAGCGAACCTGCTCGACGGCCTGCTCCGGATCGGTGAAGAAGCGCCCACCGCGGACGTCGACCACGGTCGCGATCTTCGGGATCTTCTCACCGGCGCGGTCGGCCAGCTCGGTGAGCGGGGCCAGCATCTGCGTCGGCAGGTTGTCGACCACGTACCAGCCGAGGTCCTCGAGGGCCTTCCCGACCGTGGACCGGCCGGCGCCGGACATGCCCGTCACGATGAGGATGTCGTGCTGCTGCGGGGTCGTGGATCCGGCGGTGTCAGTCATCTGGGAGGAGGCTCCGTCGTCGCGGTCCGGGCTCGTCGCCCGGGGTCGTCTCGGTCACAGCCGTCGGCCGCGGCTGTCGGGTGGTCGGCTCGGTCAAGGCTACCGTCCGGACCGGTCACGGCGCGCGGTCGGCCCGGCTCTCCTCGCTCCGTGCCTCCGCGGCAGACGGCCTGGAGGCACGACGCACCTCACGCGGGCAGCTCCGGTCCGTCGTCGGTCACGTCCGGCACGGTGACGGACGCGGCCGGGACACGGTCGCCGTCGGCGTCGACCTCGTCGGCGTCGGCGTCGGCGTCGGCGTCGGGCACGCTGCCGGCATCGAGCGCGTCGTCGGGGTCGAGCCCGGCGTCGGCGTCGAGCGCGGCGTCGGTTCCGGGGGCGCTGTCGGGATCGGGGGCGCTGCCGGGTGCGGACGGGCTCGCCGGGTGCTGCGCGAGCTTCGTGACCACGGCGGCCGCCGTCGCCGGCCCGATTCCCGGGACGACGCCGATCTCCGCGGCGGTCGCCGCCCGGAGCCGAGCGACCGACCCGAAGTGCTTCAGGAGCGAGGCCACGCGCGACGGCCCGAGCCCCGGGATCTCGGAGAGCTGCGAGCGGACGTCGCGCTTCCGGCGGGTCCGCTGATGGGTGATCGCGAAGCGGTGCGCCTCGTCACGGATGCGCTGGATGAGGAACAGCGCCTCGGAGTTGCGCGGCAGGATCACCGGGAAGTCGTCGTCGGGCAGCCAGAGCTCCTCGAGGCGCTTCGCGATGCCGACGAGGGCGATGTCGTGCACGCCGGCTTCGTCCATCGCGCGCTTCGCGGCCTGCACCTGCGGCTGCCCGCCGTCGACGATGAGCAGTTGCGGACGGTACGCGAACCGCTTCGTCGGCTTCGACCCCTCGACGACCTCGTCCGTGGTGACGTCCGGGACGTCGGGCACCGAGGCGTCCTCGTCGAGGCGCGCCAGACGCCGGGTGAGCACCTGGTGCATGCTGTCGGTGTCGTCGGTGGTCTCGGCGATCGTGTACCGCCGGTACTGGTCCTTGCGGGGCAGTCCGTCCTCGAAGACGACCATCGAGGCGACGACGTTCGTGCCCTGCAGGTGCGAGATGTCGTAGCACTCCATCCGCAGCGGGGCCTCGCTCATGCCGAGGGCGTCCTGGATGTCGGCCAGGGCGGCCGACCGCGTCGTGTAGTCCGCGCTCCGCTTCGTCTTGTAGAGCATGAGGGCCTGCGCCGCGTTCTGCTTCGCGGTGCGTGCCAGGCCCGCGCGGTCGCCACGCTGTGCGGTGCTGAGCTTCGTCCCACGCCCGCCGCGCCGCTGGCTGAGCCACTCCTGCAGCGCCTCGGCGTCCTCGGGGAGCTCGGGCACGACGACCTCACGCGGAGGTTCGTCACCCGTCGCGTAGTTGCCCTGCACGATCTGCTCCACGAGGTCGCCCGTGGCGATGTCGAGCTCCTTGTCGACCACCCAGCCCCGGACACCACGGATGCGACCACCGCGCACGGAGAACAGCTGCACGGCAGCCGCGAGCTCGTCCTCGGCGATCCCGAACAGGTCGAGGTCGACGCTGTCGCGCAGCACCACAGCGCTCTTCTCGAGAACGGCCTCGAGCGCCTCGACCTGGTCGCGGTACCGGGCGGCCTGCTCGTACTGCATCGCGTCGGCGGAGGCGCCCATGCGCTGACGGAGCTGCGTGATCACGCGCCGGTCGTAGCTCGACATGAAGCGCACGAACTCCTCGACGAGTGCGCGGTGCTCCTCGATCGTGACCTTCTGCGAGCAGGGCCCGCCGCACTTCCCGATCTGGCCCGGGAAGCACGGCTTGCCGGTCTGCATGGCGCGCTTGTACGACGAGTCCGAGCACGTCCGGATCGGGAACACCTTGATCATCAGGTCGATCGTGTCGTGCACGGCCCAGATCTTCGGGTACGGGCCGAAGTACTTCGCGCCCTTGATCTTCCGGTTCCGCGTCACCATCACCCGCGGCGCCTCGTCGCCGAGGGTGATCGCCATGTACGGGTACGACTTGTCGTCCCGGAACTTGACGTTGAAGGGCGGGTCGAACTCCTTGATCCACGTGTACTCGAGCTGCAGCGCCTCGATCTCGGACCCGACGGTCGTCCATTCGACGCTCCGCGCCGTGAGGACCATCCGTCGGGTGCGCTCGTGCAGGGTCGGCAGCGGCGCGAAGTAGTTGCTCAGGCGTGCACGGAGGTTCTTCGCCTTGCCGACGTACAGCACCCGGCCGTTCTCGTCACGCCACCGGTAGACGCCCGGATCGGTCGGGATCTCCCCCGCCTTCGGCCGCCACGGAACGGTGTCCGCCACCTACCGCGCACCCGCCTTCTGCTTCGATCCGGCGCCGCTCTTCGCTGCAGGCCCGGAACCCGACCGTGCGGAGGCGCTCGGTTGCCGCGCACCGACGGCCTGTTCCTTGCCGACCCGGGCGTCCTGTGCGTCGAAGATCTCGCGCAGGAAGACACCGGTGTGGCTCTCCGGGACGTCGGCGACGTGCTCGGGCGTCCCGGTCGCGAGGACCGTCCCACCGCCGGCACCGCCCTCCGGACCCATGTCGATGAGCCAGTCGGCGGACTTGATGACGTCGAGGTTGTGCTCGATCGTGATGACCGTGTTGCCCTTCTCGACCAGACCCTGCAGGACGAGGAGGAGCTTGCGGACGTCCTCGAAGTGCAGCCCCGTGGTCGGCTCGTCGAGCACGTACACGGTGCGGCCGGTCGAGCGGCGCTGCAGCTCCGTCGCGAGCTTGACGCGCTGGGCTTCACCACCGGACAGCGTCGTGGCGCTCTGCCCGAGCCGCACGTAACCGAGACCGACGTCGACGAGGGTCTTCATGTACCGGTGGATCGCGGAGATCGGCTCGAAGAACTCGGCGGCCTCGCTGATGGGCATGTCGAGGACCTCGGAGATGTCCTTGCCCTTGTAGTGCACCTGCAGCGTCTCGCGGTTGTAGCGCGCACCGCCGCAGACCTCGCACGCGACGTACACGTCGGGCAGGAAGTTCATCTCGATCTTGATCGTGCCGTCGCCCGAGCAGTTCTCGCAGCGACCACCCTTGACGTTGAAGCTGAAGCGTCCGGGCTGGTACCCGCGCGCCTTGGCCTCGGGCGTCTCGGCGAAGAGCTGGCGGATCCGGTCGAACACGCCCGTGTACGTCGCCGGGTTCGAACGGGGCGTCCGGCCGATCGGGGCCTGGTCCACGTGCACGACCTTGTCGAGCTGGTCGAGGCCCTTCACACGCGTGTGCTTGCCGGCGATGTGCCGCGCCCCGTTGAGCTGGTTTGCGAGCACCTTGTACAGGATGTCGTTGACGAGCGTCGACTTGCCGGAGCCGCTCACACCGGTGACCGCCGTGAACACCCCGAGCGGGAAGTCCACGTCGATCTCCTGCAGGTTGTTCGCCCGCGCACCCTGCACGCTGATGACGCGCTTCGGGTTCGCCTTCCGACGCTCCGCCGGCACCTCGATCGCGCGCCGACCGGCGAGGTAGTCCCCCGTGATCGACTCCCGGTTCGCGATGATCCCCTCGTACGAGCCGGAGTGCACGACGTTGCCACCGTTGACACCGGCGCCCGGGCCGATGTCCACCACCCAGTCGGCCGTCCGGATCGTGTCCTCGTCGTGCTCGACCACGATCAGGGTGTTGCCGAGGTTCTTGAGCTTGACGAGGGTGTCGATGAGCCGGCGGTTGTCACGCTGGTGGAGACCGATGCTCGGCTCGTCGAGGACGTAGAGGACGCCGGTCAGCCCGGAGCCGATCTGTGTCGCGAGACGAATGCGCTGGGCTTCGCCACCGGACAGTCCACCCGCACCGCGCGCGAGCGTGAGGTAGTTCAGCCCGACCTCGAGCAGGAACTCGAGACGGGCCCGGATCTCGCGGAGGACCGCCGCGGCGATGTGGGCCTCGCGCTCGGTGAGCCGGAGCTCCTCCATGAAGGCGTAGGCGTCGTCGAGGGACAGGTTCGTCACGTCGGCGATGCTGCGGCCGTCGACCGTGACCGCGAGCACCTCGGGCTTGAGGCGCGTGCCGTCGCACACCGGGCACGGGACCTCGCGCAGGTAGCCCTGGAAGCGCTGCCGCTGCGAGTCCGACTCTGCCTCGGCGAACTTGCGCTCGATGTAGGGCATGACGCCCTCGAAGCCGCTCGTGTACCGCATCTCGCGGCCGAAGCGGTTCCGCCACGACACCGAGACCTGGAAGTCCTTGCCGGTGAGGATCGCCGCTTGGACCTTCGGGTCCAGTTGGCTCCACGGGGTGTCGAGGGAGAACCCGAGGTCCTTCCCGAGGCCGGCGAGCAGCTTCTCGAAGTAGGAGTACAGCCCACTCGTGCCCGTCCACGGCAGCAGGACGCCGTCGCGGAGCGAGGCCTCCGGATCGCCGAGCACGAGGTCGGGGTCGACGGACATCCGGGTGCCGAGACCCGAGCACTCCGGGCAGGCACCGAACGGGGCGTTGAACGAGAAGGTCCGCGGCTCGATCTCGGTGAGCGCGAGCGGGTGGTTGTTCGGGCAGGAGAGGTTCTCGGAGTAGGTCCGGACCGCGCCGGGGCCCTCGTGGTCGACGAGGTCGATCGCCACGGTACCGTTCGTCAGGCGCAGGCCCGTCTCGAGCGAGTCGGTGAGGCGCCCGAGGATGTCGTCGCTCGCGACCAGGCGGTCGATGATGACCGAGATGTCGTGCTTGACCTGCTTCTTGAGCTTCGGCGGGTCGCTCAGCTGGATCCGCTCGCCGTCGACGATCGCGCGGGCGTAGCCGGAGGCCGCGAGCTCCTGGAAGAGGTCGACGAACTCGCCCTTCTTCTTCGAGATCACGGGCGCGAGCACCTGGAACCGCGTGCCGGACTCGAACTCCATGAGCTGGTCGGCGATCTGCTGCACGCTCTGCTTGCTGATCACCTCGCCGCAGACGGGGCAGTGCGGCACACCGATGCGCGCCCAGAGCAGACGCATGTAGTCGTAGACCTCGGTGATGGTGCCGACGGTCGACCGCGGGTTGCGGTTCGTCGACTTCTGGTCGATCGACACCGCGGGCGACAGCCCCTCGATGAAGTCGACGTCGGGTCGGTCGACCTGCCCGAGGAACTGTCGCGCGTAGGCCGAGAGAGACTCGACGTAGCGGCGCTGCCCCTCGGCGAAGATCGTGTCGAACGCGAGCGACGACTTCCCCGACCCGGAGAGCCCGGTGAACACGACGAGGGAGTCGCGCGGGATCTCGAGGTCGACGTCACGGAGGTTGTGCACGCGCGCGCCCCGGACGCTGAGCGTCGAGGTGCTGTGCGGTGCCGTGCCGCCCGGGAGGTGGAGGTCAGCGGGCTCGCCGAAGGCGTTCCGGCCCGAGGTCGCGGTACCGCGGTCAGAGGTGATGGTCATCGCCGACAAGTTTACGAACCGGGACTGACATTCGTCGGGCCGTGGGTGTCACCCGAGTGCGTCGAGAGCGAACGCCACCCCGGCTGCTCGTTCGCTGGCCGTCCAGAGCCGAGCGGCCTCGAGCCGGTCGTGCGCCTTCGGTTCGGCCGTCACCCGGCCGGCCGGTCCGCGGAGCTGCATCCGCCCGGCCGGCCCCCAGTACTCCCCGGACCGGACGTCCGGAGCGACCGCCGCGTGCACGATCGGCTCGGCGCCGTCGTCCTTGCCCTGGGCGTACAGGCGCTGCGCGGGACGGGTCCAGGCCGGCTCTGCCCGAGTCGCCGCCACGAGCGGGCGGTCCGGGGCGAGGACGTCGAGCGAGAAGCCCGGGTGCGCGACGACACTGGCCACGGATGATCCGACGTCGGCGAGGCGCTCGGCCAGCTCGAAGCCGAAGAGCATCACCGCGAGCTTGCTCCGGCCGTACTGCCGGTAGCTCGAGTAGTGCCCGGCTCCGAGCGGATCGGCGCGGTCGAGTCGTGCCCACCGGTGCGCGATCGATCCGAGGTGGACGATGCGGCCCGCGCGTCGCTCGACCAGCGGCAGCACACGGGCCGTCAGGGCGAAGTGCCCGAGGTGGTTCGTCCCGACCTGCAGTTCGTGCCCCTGCGCGGTCGACCGTTGCTCGTGCGAGCCGACCACGCCGGCGTTGTTCACGAGGGCGTCGATGCCGTCCGGCAGCCGGTCTGCGAGTGCGGCCGCAGCGGCGCCGACGGAGTCCAGGTCGGCCAGGTCGAGCGCGACGTGCTCGACCTCTGCCCCCGGGACCATCGAGCAGATGCTCTCGATCGCTGCAGCGGCACGATCCAGGCTCCGTGCGGCGAGGAGGACCCGGTGCCCCGCTGCGGCGAGCTGCTCCGACGCCCAGTAGCCGAGCCCCGCCGTCGCCCCCGTGACGACGACCGTCCGGGGAGCACCGGGCTCAGCGGACATGCCCGGCGGACTCCATCTGCCGGAGCGCCTTCTTGAGGTCCTGGACCTCGTCCCGGAGCCGGGCGGCGAGCTCGAACTTCAGCTCGGCCGCGGCCTGCAGCATCTGCTCGTTGAGGTCGGCGATCGTGGCCTCGAGCTGCGTCGCGCCCTCGCCCGCGATGCCCTCGCGCTTGAGGTTCGGCGTCGGCGACCGCCGGCCGTCCGCCGCCGGGCGACCCTCGAGCAGCGCCTTCGTGTCGTCGTTCTCTCGCGCGAGGATCTCCGTGATGTCCGCGATCTTCTTGCGGAGGGGCTGCGGGTCGATACCGTGCTCGAGGTTGTAGGCGACCTGCTTCTCGCGACGTCGGTCGGTCTCCTCGATCGCGTTGCGCATCGAGTCGGTCATGGTGTCGGCGTACATGAGCACCTGGCCGGAGACGTTGCGGGCGGCACGGCCGATCGTCTGGATGAGCGAGGTCGACGAGCGCAGGAAGCCTTCCTTGTCGGCGTCGAGGATCGCGACGAGCGAGACCTCCGGGAGGTCGAGACCCTCACGCAGGAGGTTGATGCCGACGAGCACGTCGTACACGCCCTGTCGCAGCTCGGTGAGGAGCTCGACGCGCTTCAACGTGTCGACGTCGGAGTGCAGGTAGCGGACCCGGACGCCGGCGTTGCCGAGGAAGTCGGTGAGCTCTTCCGCCATGCGCTTCGTGAGGGTGGTCACGAGGACGCGCTCGTCCTTCTCGACGCGCTGCTTGATCTCCTCGAGCAGGTCGTCGATCTGCCCGTCGCTCGGCTTCACGACGATCTCGGGGTCGACCAGGCCGGTCGGACGGATGATCTGCTCGACGACGCTGTCCGTGACGCCGAGCTCGTACCGGCCGGGGGTCGCCGACAGGTAGACCTTCTGCCCGGCGCGCTCGAGGAACTCCTCCCACGTGAGCGGACGGTTGTCGAGGGCGCTCGGGAGGCGGAACCCGTGCTCGACCAGGGTGCGCTTGCGGGAGGCGTCGCCTTCGTACATCGCGCCGATCTGCGGCACCGTGACGTGCGACTCGTCGATGACGATGAGGAAGTCGTCCGGGAAGTAGTCGAGCAGGCAGTGCGGAGCCTCGCCCGCCTGACGGCCGTCCATGTGCCGCGAGTAGTTCTCGATCCCGGAGCAGAACCCGATCTGCTCCATCATCTCGATGTCGAACGTGGTCCGCATCCGCAGCCGCTGCGCCTCGAGCAGCTTGCCCTGCCCCTCGAGCTCGGCGAGGCGCTCGGCGAGCTCGACCTTGATGTCGGCGATCGCGCGGTGCATCACGTCGGTGTCCGCCACGTAGTGCGACGCGGGGAAGATCGACACCGCTGGCAGGTCCTCGATCACGGACCCCGTCAGCGGGTGCAGGGAGGACAGCGCCTCGATCTCGTCACCGAACATCTCGATGCGGATCGCGTGTTCCTCGTACATGGGGATGATCTCGATCGTGTCCCCGCGGACCCGGAAGGTCCCGCGCGCGAAGTCGACGTCGTTGCGCTGGTACTGCATCGCGACGAACCGGCGGACGAGCTGGTCGCGGGAGATCGTCTGCCCGACGTGCAGCGCGACCGAGGCGTTCATGTACTGCTCGGGCGTCCCCAGGCCGTAGATGCAGGACACCGTCGAGACCACCACGACGTCACGTCGGCTGAGCAGCGAGTTCGTCGTGGAGTGGCGGAGACGCTCGACCTCGGCGTTGACCGAGGAGTCCTTCTCGATGAAGGTGTCCGTCTGCGGGACGTACGCCTCGGGTTGGTAGTAGTCGTAGTACGAGACGAAGTACTCGACGGCGTTGTTCGGCAGCAGGCCGCGGAACTCGTTCGCGAGCTGCGCCGCGAGGGTCTTGTTGTGCGCGAGCACGAGGGTCGGGCGCTGCACCTGCTCGATGAGCCACGCCGTCGTCGCCGACTTGCCCGTACCGGTGGCGCCGAGGAGCACGACGTCGGTCTCACCGGCGTTGATGCGACCGGCCAGTTCGGCGATCGCCGCCGGCTGGTCACCGCTCGGCGAGTACTCGCTGATCACCTCGAACGGGCGCACCGCCCGCGTGGGCTCGATGTCGACTGCCATGCCTCCACGGTAGCGGCGACCACTGACAACACCCGGCTCCGATCGCCCACAGCGCACGGGCCCGCTCCGCGGTCCCACCACTCGCCGAGTGCGCCCCCGGCGTACTGTCCGCTGCAGGCAGCCTCAAAGCCCGCTGATGAGAACCGGTCGTAGCCTCCGGTCCGTTCAGCAACCCGAACCCCCACTCCCCGAAGAGGCCCCATGACGACGGCGACGCCGGCCGCACCGACCCCCGCGAAGGGCACGCCGTTCCGCGGCAGGATCCGCGGCAAGGTGCTCCTTCTCCTCTGCTGCATGTACGCGATCTCGTACATCGACCGCACGAACATCTCCACCGCGATCCCCCACATCACCGAGGAGTTCGGGTTCAACGAGACCACCGCCGGTCTCGTCGTGTCCGCCTTCGCGCTGCCGTACGCGCTCCTGCAGGTCTTCGGCGGCACGATCAGCGAGAAGTTCGGCCCGCGGAAGTCCCTCTTCGTCATCACCGTGCTCTGGGGCGTCGCGACCCTCTGGACCGGCCTCTCGGTCGGCTTCTGGACGCTCGCCGCAGCACGCTTCCTCCTCGGCCTCACCGAAGCAGCGGCCTTCCCCGCCGCGACGCAGGCGATGAGCCGGTGGATCCCCCGCGACCGCAACGGCTTCGCGCAGGGCGTCGTGCACTCGGCCGCCCGGCTCGGCAACGCGGTCGCGCCGCTCCTCGTCGCCTGGGTGATCGCGGGCACCGGCAACTGGCGGTGGGCGTTCGTCGCCACGGCCGTGCTCTCGGTCGCGTGGGCCGTCGTCTGGTTCGTCTGGTTCCGCGATCGCCCCGAGTCCGCGAAGGGGATCACCGAGGCCGAGCTGACGGAGCTTCCGCCCGTCGAGACCCGTACGACCCGTCCACCGGTGCCGTGGCGCCAGCTCGCGAAGCAGATCCTCCCGGTGACGTTCGTCGACTTCGGCTACGGGTGGACCCTCTGGGTGTTCCTGACGTGGATCCCGACGTTCCTCAGCAGCACCTACGACCTCGAGATCAGCTCCTTCGCCTGGTTCACCTCCGGGGTGCTCCTCGCCGGCGTGGTCGGCGACACCGTCGGGGGCGTGCTCAGCGACCGGCTCATCCACCGCGGCGGCGACACCCGGCACGCGCGCCGCATCATCCTGGTGATCGGGCTCGGCGGGTCACTGCTCTGCCTGCTCCCCCTCGTGTTCGGCCAGGGGCTCGCCGTCGCGACCGTGTCCCTCGCGCTCTCCTTCTTCTTCCTCGAGCTCTGCAACGCGAACCTGTGGGCGATCCCCATGGACGTCGCACCGCAGTGGTCCGGGACGGCGTCCGGGTTCATGAACACCGGCTTCGGCATCGCCGGCGTCGTCTCGCCCTTCGTCTTCGGTGCCCTGATCGACGCGTCGGGCTGGCAGCTTCCGTTCGCCCTCTCGTGCGCGCTGCTCGCCGCGGCCGCCGTGGTCGCCTGGGTGATGAAGCCGCAGCGGCTCACCTCGACCGACGGCCGACTCGAGATCGGCACGCCGGCAGCCGAGCGCACCGGCGCCTGATCGGGCGCCGGTCGCGGTCCGCCGGCCGGACCGGCGCCCTGGTGCCGACCACCTGACGGCCTGGAGGCACGACACCCGTCCGGCGCCGAGCCTCCAGGCCGAGACGTGGCCGGCTCAGCCGGCGGCCACCGCCGCACGCTTCCGCGCCCTCGCCTCGCGCTGCGCGCGCGAGGCGAGCGACGGCCGGCCCGTCAGCGGCACGCTGAGCGGGGTCCAGCGGAACGCCTCGGTGAGCGCGACGGACAGCACGACCACCAGCACGTAGGTGACGAGGGTCAACCAGGGCTTCGCGACGTGGCCCTCCAGCCAGCTGTCGCCGTACAGCAGGAGCCAGATCACGAACGGGTGGCTGAGGAAGATGCCGAACGAGCGGTCCGAACCGTAGTCGACCACCCGGGCGAGGAGACTCCCCCGGCGCCGACGGTCCGCCCACCGCGCGCCGATCGTCAGGAAGCCGACGAAGACCGCGCCGCTCCACACCACCTGGACGGGCTGCAGCGGGGTCCCGGCGGCGTACAACGACTGGCCGAGCAGGACCTGCAGGGTCCACACGCCGAGCGTGCCCACCCCGACCGCGGCGAAGCCCCAGAGCACACCCCGGCGGTGCACCCGGATGAACCGGAGGAACGCGTCGGCGTGGTCGGCGGCGATCGCCCCCGAGACGATGAAGAAGACGTACGAGAAGAAGAACTGCTTCTGGTAGCCGTGCAACCACGCGTCGCTCGCCGGGAAGTACTTGTAGCCGGCGAAGACCACGAGCTGCACGACCGCCGCGACCACGAGCACCGTGACGTGGTGCCCCCGGGTCCGCCGCACGAGCCACACGACGACCGGCAGCAGGAGGTACACCTGCATCGTGACGAGCAGGAAGTAGAGGTGGTACCAGGCGACGCCCGTGACGATGCCCTCCGCGTACGTCCGGACGAGGTCCGGGACGTCACCGCGACGCGACGAGCTCAACAGCCACGACGACGCGACGTACACGAACGACCACGCCAGGTACGGCACCCCGACCAGCAGGAAGCGCTTCGGCCAGAACTGCGCCATGGGCCGTGGACGGATCTCGTAGCTGTAGACGAGCACGAACGCGGTGAGCGAGAAGAACACGAGACGGGTGAAGTGCAGCAACCCGAGCAGGGCGTTCTGGCCGACGTCGTCGGTGGCCGCGGTGTGGCTCGTCGTGTGCACGCCGATGACGCACGCGAAGGTCAGGATCCGGAGGACGTCGACCTCGTACAGGTGCCGCGGGCGACCGTCGGCGGTGCGGGTCGGCGACGCGTCGCTCGGGGCTGCCGGGTGCGCGGCCGCGGGCGCTGCGCTCACGGCTGCTCGGCCATCGTCCGGACGTCGGCCCGTCGGATCTTCCCCGTCGGCGCCCGCGGGAGGTCCGGGACGACGGTGATCTCGACCGGTCGGCGGAAGCGGGTGAGCTCGGCCTCGGTGCGGGCGATCAGGTCGGCGACGAGGACGTCGGCGTCGACCTCGGCGTCGGGACGGACGATGACGTAGGCGACCGGGACGGCACCGAGCACCTCGTGGGGACGGCCGACGACCACCGCCTCGAGCACGCGGTCGTCGGCGAGGAGGACGTCCTCGACCTCGGACGGGTAGACCTTCTCGCCACCGCGGTTGATGACGTCGTCGGAGCGGCCCGCGAGGGTCACCCACCCGTCGGACGACACCGACCCGACGTCGCCCGTGCTCAGCCAGTGGTCGGCGTCGAAGCGTTCCGCGGCGCGGCCGCCGAGGTAGTGGTCGACGATGCCCGGGCCGCGGACCCACAGCGCGCCGACCTCGTCGGGACCGGCGACGGTGCCGTCCTCACGGCGGACCTGCACCTCGCAGCCGACGGGTACGCCGACGCTCCCCGGACGGGCCGGGGCGTCGAGCGGCGTCGCGGTGATCTGGGACGCCCCCTCCGTCATGCCCCAGCTCACGACGAGCGGCACGTCACCGAGGGCGTCCCGGACGGGGTCGGGCAGCGGCGCCGAGGCGCTCCGGACGAACCGCAGTCCCTCCGGGAAGTCGAGCGGGCCGGTCTTCGCGAGCACGGCGAGGACCGCCGGCACCGCGTTGAGCCAGGTCACGCGGCGCTCGGCCAGCAGCTCCCAGAAGCCGGTGCGCCGGAAGCGGCGGTCGAGCACGAGCGTGCCGCCGGCGACGAGGGTCGCCAGCAATCCGACGACCTCGGCGTTGACGTGGAAGAGCGGGAGGGAGTTGAAGCCGCGGTCCTCCGGCGTGAGGCCGTTGTGCGAGGCGACCGCCCGGGCGACGACCAGCAGCTGCGACGCCGGCAGCTCGACCCCCTTGGGGGTCCCGGTCGAGCCGGAGGTGAAGAGCACCACGGAGCCCTCCCCGGGAGCGTCGACGACCTCGGCCGGCACGTCGCCGTCCCGCACGCCCGTCGGCAGGAACGTGTCCGGGTCGATCCGCGAGGACGGCGCACCCTCGACCGTGGCGTCCTCGTCGCGGTCGGACACCACCAAGCCGGGGCCGCCGAGCAGCGCCGCGAGCCGAGCGGGCTCGCCGACGGGCTGGCCGGTGTCGACCGGGACCGACCGACGACCGGACGCCACCGCGGCGAGGTGCACGACCGCGAACGCGAGTGGGTCCCCGACGTCGACGAGCACCGCGCCGGAGCTCGGCACACCGATGGCGTCGAACGTGGACGACCACGCGGACACGGCGGCGTCGAGGCCGCGGTAGGTGAGGGCACGGTCGGAGCGCGCGTCCTCGAGGTACGCGCGGTCACCGCCCTCTGTGGCGCGTCGGGCGATCAGGGCGCGCAGGTCGGGGAGTTCTGCTGCTGGCTGCACGACCTGAGCGTATTGCGAGACCCTATGACCGGTCCGAGGAACGCGAGGCCTCCACCGGCGGGGTGCTCGCGCCGGAGCCGGGTACCGCGGAACTGCCGACCCCTGGTTGGCCGGGTGTGTTCGTGAACCGGTGCAGCAGCCACTCCCAGAGCGGCAGCATCACGGGTGTGCCGTCGGCGGCGAGCGGCGTGCTGTCCTTCACGATCCGCGAGTGCGACTGGCCGGGGTCGCCGAGACCGAGGTCGGTGAGGATCGCGTGCGGGTCCGCGCCGGCGAGCGGCGGGTCGGTGTCGGTGCGGAACGGCCCGGAGGATCCGGTGAGCCCGAGCGCGGTCCAGGAGCCACGGATGCGCGGCCCGAACTCATCGCGCACGTCGTCGATCGCGTACATCCGGGCGACAGGGGTCCGACCCGGGCGGTCCATCCACGCCGCGTGCACCGCGCCGAGCGACTCGACCGGGGACGAGAACATGAGCGAGCCCCGGACGGACCGGACGTGGGCGATGTACGCCGCCTCGCCGCCGCCCTGGGAGTGCCCGGCGACGACGATGTCCGACCAGTCGATGCCCTCGCGAGCGTCGACGAACCGGCCCCACCCGCCGTCCGGGTCGTGGTCGTCGAGGTACTCGATCGCGTTCCGGAACCGGGACACGATCGACCCGGCCGGCGTGACCTGGCTGAACCGCGAGGGACGGCTCCCGTCGAACCGGTTCCGCTGTACCTGACCGTAGCACCGTGCGTCGGCCTCGCACGTGCCCGAGAGCGTCTTGCCCAGGTTCCAGTAGTCGAGCCCGAGCACGTGGTAGCCGTCGCCGAGCGCGGTCGCGAGGAACCGCTGGTACTGCGCCGGCTTCGCGCGGGTCGCCGGGAGGAAGAGCAGCAGCGGGCCGTCACGGTCGGTCCGGGCCGCGAAGTCGTCCCGGTTCGGCTCGAGCCGCTCCCCCGCGATCGACCCCAGCCGGAAGCGGTGGAACTCGCCGTCCGGTCCGTGTTCGTCACCGCGTGTGCGTTCCTGCGCGGCCGTGCGTCCGTCGTCCGCGAGGCGCTGCGCCGCGAGGACGTTCGCCGCGACGACGGTGCCCGTCCCGATGGCCAGGAGCAGGACGAACGCGACGGCGAGCAGGACGCGGTGCTTCACCGGGCGATCCGTGCCCAGACCGCGTCGGCCGACCGGATCGTGTCCTCCAGCGTGCCGGTGGCGTCCACGACGTGGTCTGCGAGCGCCAGACGCTCGGCGTCACTCGCCTGCGCGGCGACCCGTCGTTCGGCCTCCGCGTGGTCCATGCCGCGGTGCTCGACGAGGCGTTCGATGCGCTGTGCCGCCGGGGCGTCGACGACCACGACCGCGTCGAACCGGATCGGCCGGGACCCGGCGGCCTCGGCGAGCAGCGGGACGTCGTACACGACGACGGCCTCGGGGTCCGCGGCCGCGGCCGCGTCGAACGCCTGCTGGGCGAGCCGCCAGACCTCCGGGTGCGTGATCCCCTCGAGCGCCCTCCGGGCATCCGGGTCGGCGAACACGATCGCGCCGAGGGCCGGGCGGTCGAGCGAGCCGTCGGCGGTGATCACGCCCGGACCGAACCGTTCGGCGACCTGCGCCAGACCCGGGCTCCCCGGAGCGACCGCCTGCCTGGCCAACCGATCGGCGTCGACGACGACCGCCCCGTGATCGGCCCAGCGGGCCGAGACCGTCGACTTGCCGGCGGCGATGCCCCCCGTGAGTCCGATGATGCGCACGCCGACCAGGCTATCGGCGCCGTCCTGCACAACGCCGGAAGCCCGGCACCCCTCTGCTGAGGGAGTGCCGGGCTTCCGGTCGCGGATGCGACTCGATCAGTTGGTCGAGCTGAGCTTCTCGCGGAGCGCCGCGAGCGAGGCGTCGTCGGCGAGGGTGCCCGCACCGTTCGACTCGCCCGAGAACGAGGAGGACGACGAAGCGCTGGCCGGGAGGTCGAAGCCACCCTGCGCCTCTTCGGCGATGGTCTTCGCGACCTGCGCCTTGTGGGCCTCCCAGCGCGACTGGGCGGCGGCGTACTGCGCCTCCCACTCGGTGCGCTGGGTGTCGAAGCCCTCGAGCCACTCGTTGGTCTCCGGGTCGAAGCCGTCCGGGTACTTGTAGTTGCCCTGGTCGTCGTACTCGGTCGGCATGCCGTAGAGCGCCGGGTCGAACTCGGTGCCCTCGGGGTCCACGCCCTCGTTCGCCTGCTTGAGGCTGAGCGAGATGCGGCGACGGTCGAGGTCGATGTCGATGATCTTGACGAAGACCTCGTCACCGACGGACACGACCTGCTCGGCGAGCTCGACGTGCTTGTTCGACAG
This sequence comes from Curtobacterium sp. NPDC089689, assembly GCF_044749145.1. Lineage (NCBI taxonomy): Bacteria > Bacillati > Actinomycetota > Actinomycetes > Micrococcales > Microbacteriaceae > Curtobacterium > Curtobacterium sp. NPDC089689. The sequence goes on from NZ_JBIVHJ010000003.1 coordinate 371,979, forward strand.
CTCCGAGATGTGCACGAGGCCCTCGATGCCGTCGGCCACGCGGACGAACGCACCGAACGGCACGAGCTTCGTGACCTTGCCCGGAGCGATCTGGCCGATCGCGTGGGTGCGGGCGAAGACCTGCCACGGGTCCTCCTGCGTCGCCTTGAGCGACAGCGAGACGCGCTCGCGGTCCAGGTCGACCTCGAGGATCTCGACGGTGACCTCCTGGCCGACCTCGACGACCTCGCTGGCGTGCTCGATGTGCTTCCAGCTGAGCTCCGAGACGTGGACGAGACCGTCGACGCCGCCGAGGTCCACGAACGCACCGAAGTTGACGATCGAGGAGACGACGCCCTTGCGGACCTGGCCCTTGTGGAGGTTGTTGAGGAACGTGGTGCGCGACTCGGACTGCGTCTGCTCGAGCAGGGCGCGGCGCGAGAGGACCACGTTGTTGCGGTTCTTGTCGAGCTCGAGGATCTTCGCCTCGAGCTCCTGACCGAGGTACGGCGTGAGGTCGCGGACACGGCGGAGCTCGATGAGCGAGGCCGGGAGGAAGCCGCGGAGGCCGATGTCGACGATCAGACCGCCCTTGACGACCTCGATGACCGTGCCGGTCACGACGCCGTCGGACTCCTTGATCTTCTCGACGTCGCCCCACGCACGCTCGTACTGCGCGCGCTTCTTCGACAGGATCAGGCGGCCTTCCTTGTCCTCCTTCTGGAGGACGAGGGCCTCGACCTCGTCACCGACCTCGACGACCTCGTTGGGGTCGACGTCGTGCTTGATCGAGAGCTCGCGCGAGGGGATGACACCCTCGGTCTTGTAACCGACGTCGAGGAGGACCTCGTCGCGGTCGATCTTCACGACGGTGCCGGAGATGAGGTCTCCGTCGTTGAAGAACTTCAGGGTCTTCTCGACCTCGGCCAGGAAGTCATCAGCCGAGCCGATGTCGTTGATGGCGACCTGCTTGGGAGCCTTGGTCGTGGTGGTTGTCATGTAGAGATTGCTCCGAACGGACATGAGTCGGGCTGCACGGCGAGGGAGCGACCCTCTGGTCCGCACCTCGGACGAGGGCGAGCCGGACAGCGGTGTGATTGGTTGGCGCGGATTGCGCCGCACAAGTCTAACCGCACCGGAGGAAGCGCCACAACCGGGCGTGTCGCCGCGCGTCGGGACGCGACCGGGGACGGACTGGACGCGCGGTGCCGACCCGCACCGCGCCTCCAGTCCGTCTCGGCGTCAGCCGACGAGCGCGGTCCGCAGCGTGTCGAGCCCGATGCTGCCGAGCGCGAGCGCCCGGTGGTGGAAGGACTTCAGGTCGAACGCCGCACCCTCGCGCGCCGCGACCTCGTCGCGGATGGACTCCCACACGCGCTGCCCGACCTTGTACGACGGCGCCTGCCCCGGCCACCCGAAGTAGCGCGCCACCTCGAACCGCACGAACTCCGGTGCCATGTTGACGTTCTGCCCCATGAAGTCGAGCGCGTACTCCCACGTCCAGGCGCCCCCGTCCGGGTTCGTCTTCTGCAGGTGCACGCCGATGTCGAGCACGACGCGGGCGGCACGCATGCGCTGACCGTCGAGCATGCCGAGGCGGTCGCCGTCGTCGTCGAGGAAGCCGAGCTGCTCCATCAGGCGCTCGGCGTACAGCGCCCAGCCCTCGACGTGCCCGGACGACCCGGCCAACTGACGGCGCCAGGTGTTCAGCTCGCCGCGGTTGTAGACGCCCTGGCTGATCTGGAGGTGGTGGCCGGGGACGCCTTCGTGGTAGACGGTCGTCTTCTCCCGCCAGGTGCCGAACTCGGTCACGCCCTGCGGCACCGACCACCACATCCGGCCGGCGCGCGAGAAGTCGTCGGACGGGCCGGTGTAGTAGATCCCGCCCTCCTGCGTCGGCGCGATCCGGCACTCGAGGCGCTTGATCGGGTCCGGGATGTCGAAGTACCTGCCGTCCATCTCGCGGATCGACTCGTCGCTCGTCTCCTGCATCCACCGCTGCAGGGCGTCGGTCCCGTGCAGGATCCGGGCCGGGTCCTGGTCGAGGACCTCGATCGCCCGGGCGACGCTCGCGCCGGACTCGATGCGGTCGGCGATGCGCTCCTGCTCCTCCCGCATCCGGGCGAGCTCCTCGATGCCCCACGCGTACGTCTCGTCGAGGTCGACCGTGGCGCCGAGGAACCGTCGGGAGTGCAGCTCGTAGTCCTCGCGGCCGACCGCGTCGACCGGGGTGGCGAGCGGCAGCAGTTCGTGCTCGAGGAACTGTCCGAACGACCGGTACGCGGCCGCCGCGACCTCGGCGCCGCGGCGGAGGTCGGCGCGCAGGGACTCCGGGAGCGCGGCACCGTCGTCGAGGGCGGCTCCGTCGGCGAGCTGCCGGAACATGCCGTCCTCCGCGCCCGTGCGACCGGCCTGCTCGGCGATGAGCGCGACCTGGCGCTTCGCGGGCGTCACCTGCTCGCGTGTGCCCTCGAGCAGGGTCTCGCGGATGCCCTCGAGCGCGTCCGGGAGCGCGGCGAGACGGCTGGCGACGTCCTGCCAGTCGGACTCGGTCGCGGTCGGCATGAGGTCGAGGACCTCGCGGACGTTCTGGGCGGGGCTGGCGATGACGTTGAGGTCGCGGAGGTGCAGCTTCCGCGCGTACGACTCGGCGACCAGGTCGAGCTCGGCGCCGAGGTCGGCCTTCGTGACCCGGTCGACGTCGTCGGTCGCCTCGGCGGCGTCCAGCGCACGCTTCGCCGCGGCCGCGGCATCCGCCATCGCAGTGGCACCGGCGGGCGAGGTGTCCCCGTACTCCCCCGTCCGTCCGGGCACACCGATGTAGGTGGCGACGGTCGGGTCGAGGTCGACGAGGGTGGTCACCCAGTCCTCGGCGACGCGGTCGACGGCGGTGGGCTGACGGGAAGGACGCTCTTCGCTCATGCGATCGACCCTACCCAGCGGCGGCGACCCGCCGCGAGACGCCACCGACGGGAGGCTCGGTGCCGGCCGGCACCGAGCCGTCCGTCCGCCGTGTGGTCACGTCGGTGACGCGACCACACCGGCGTCAGTGCGCGGCGGCTTCCCAGTTCGGGCCGACGCCGACCGAGACGTCGAGCGGGACGCTCAACTCGGCCGCCCCGCCCATCCGGGTGCGCAGGATCTCCTCGACGCGGTCATGCTCGCCGGGACCGACCTCGAGGATGAGCTCGTCGTGCACCTGGAGGAGCAGGTGCGACTCGAGGTCACCGTCCCGCAGGTCGGCCGCGACACCGAGCATCGCGATCTTCATGATGTCGGCGGCGGAACCCTGGATCGGCGCGTTGAGTGCGGCGCGCTCGGCGTTCTCGCGCAGGACGCGGTTCGGGCTCTTGAGGTCCGGGAAGGGCCGGCGGCGGCCGAAGATCGTCTCGGTGTAGCCGTCTTCGCGGGCCTGCTCGACCACGTTGCGGAGGTAGTCGCGGACGGCGCCGAAGCGGGCGAAGTACTCGGTCATGAGCGTTCGGGCCTCGGACTGCTCGATGCGCAGCTGCTTCGACAGGCCGAAGGCGCTCAGGCCGTAGGCGAGGCCGTACGACATCGCCTTGACCTTCGTGCGCATCTCGGGCGACACGTCGGCCGGCTCGACGCCGAACACACGGGCGCCGACGAAGCGGTGGAGGTCCTCGCCCTCGTTGAACGCCTGGATGAGCCCGGGGTCGCCGGAGAGGTGCGCCATGATCCGCATCTCGATCTGCGAGTAGTCGGCCGTGATGAGCGTCGTGTACGGCTCGGCCACCGCGAACGCCGAGCGGACCCGGCGGCCGACGGCGGTCTTGACGGGGATGTTCTGCAGGTTCGGGTCGGTCGAGGAGATGCGGCCCGTGCTGCTGCCGGTCTGCTCGTACCGGGTGTGGATCCGGCCGTCGACGATCGCGGCGTCGAGGGTGTCCACGATCTGCCGGAGCTTCGTGGCGTCACGGTGCTGGAGCAGCAGGCCGAGGAACGGGTGCGGGTGCTGCTCCTGCAGGTCGGCGAGGCTGGCCGCGTCGGTCGAGAACCCGGTCTTCGTCTTGCGGGTCTTCGGCATCGCGAGCTCGGTGAACAGGACCTCCTGGAGCTGCTTCGGCGACCCGAGGTTCACCTCGTGCCCGATCTCGGCGAAGGCCTGCTGGGCGAGGTCGGCAGCGCGCTCCCCGAGCTCGTGCGACAGGTTGGTGAGCACCGGCCGGTCGATCGCGACGCCCGTGGTCTCCATGCCGGCGAGGACGTGCACGAGCGGCAGCTCGATGTCGTCGAGCACCCGCAGCGAGGACTCGTCGAGGCGTGCCCGGATCGCCGTCGTCACCCGGAGGACGTACCAGGCGTGGACGCCGACGTTGACCGGGTCGGTCTCGGGCACGAGCTGGTTCGGGTCGGCGGTGGGGAGTTCCTCGCCGAGCTCCTGGTAGACGAGGTCGGCGAGGGGCTGCCCCTGCTTGCCGGGCTGCGCCAACCACCCGAGGATGCGGGCGTCGCCGGCGAGCCCGTTCACCGTGAAGCCGACCGTGGCGAGCACCTTGATCGCGGTCTTCGCGTCGTGGAAGCGCTTCGGGGCATCGGAGGCGAACCACGCCGCGAGCTGCTCGTAGTCCTTCGCGCCGCTGCCGCCGGGGACGAGCACGGCGTCGTCGTGCGTGGCGATGCCGATCGCGCTGAGGCGGCCGTCGATGACCTCGACCGCGACGCCGAAGCCGTTCGCAGCGTCCTTCGCCTTGCGCTCGAGCCAGTACCCCAGCTCTTCGTCGATGATCGTGGTGACCTTCGGCGGCGTCGGAGCTCCGTCGGCCACACCGCCGTCGGTCGCGGTGCCCTCGGACGGCTCCCCCGTGCCCGCGACCTTGAACACGCGGTCGAGGAGGGTGCGGAACTGGAGCTTCGCGAAGAGGTCGCGGACGGCCTGCTCGTCGAGGGGGCGGAGTGCGACGTCCGCCGGCCCGACCGGCAGCTCGACGTCGTTCACGAGTCGGTTGAGCTTGCGGTTCCGGATCGCGCGGTCCTTCTGCTCGCGGAGGTTGCCGCCGACGACGCCCTTGATCTCGTCGGCGTGCTCGAGCACGCCGTCCAGCGACCCGTACTGGTTGATCCACTTGACGGCGGTCTTCTCGCCGACCTTGTCGATGCCGATGAGGTTGTCGCTGGTCTCGCCGACGAGGGCCGCGATGTCCGGGTACTGGTGCGGTTCGATGCCGTAGCGCTCGTACACCTTGTCGCGGTCGTACCGGGTGAGCTCCGAGACACCACGGACGGACGGGTACAGCAGCGTGACGTCGTCGTTCACGAGCTGGATGGAGTCGCGGTCGCCGGAGACGACGTAGACCTGGTAGCCCTGCTCCGACCCCTGGCGGGCGAAGGTGGCGAGGATGTCGTCGGCCTCGTAGTCCTCCTTCGTGACCGTCGTGATGCCCATGGCTTCGAGCGCCTGCTGCAGGAGCGGGATCTGGCCCTTGAACTCGGGCGGGGTCTCGGAGCGGGTGCCCTTGTAGTCCTCGTACTCACGGGTGCGGAACGAGAACCGGGAGATGTCGAACGCGACCGCGAGGTGGGTCGGCTTCTCGCGCTGCAGGAGCATGAGCAGCATCGAGATGAAGCCGTGGATGGCGTTCGTGTGCTGCCCCTCGCGGTTCACGAAACTGTCGACCGGGAGCGCGTAGAACGCCCGGAACGCGAGGGAGTGGCCGTCGATGACCATGAGGGTAGGCTTTGCGGAGTCCGACACCCGGACAGCCTACCGACGCCATCCGACACGGGAGTCCTGCGCGCGTGACCGACGAAGCGACCACCACCACCGCGGTCGACGACCGCCTGGCCGAGCGCGGCATGGGCGAGCTCGCCGAGAAGATGGGCATGGTGATCACCGAGCTCACGGCCGAGCGCGCGGTGGGGACGATCCCCGTCGAGGGCAACCGGCAGCCGGTCGGCCTGCTCCACGGCGGTGCGTACGTCGTCCTCGCGGAGAGCCTCGGGTCGATGGCCGCCAACGTCCACGCCGGCCCCGGGCGCTACGCCGTCGGCATCGAGCTCAACGCCTCGCACTCCCGCAGCGCCACGAGCGGCACCGTCACCGGGACCTGCACCGCGATCCACCTCGGCAACACCCTCACCACGCACGAGATCGTCCTCACCGACGACCAGGGGCGGCGCTGCTCCACCGTGCGCATCACCAACATGATCCGCGACGCCCGCTGACGCGACGGACCGGAGCGACCCCCGCCGCACCGCAACCGCCGGGCACCCACGAAGGAGTGACCATGCCCGCGACCGACTGGAAGATCGAACTCATCATGGTCCCGGTCAGCGACGTCGACCGTGCCCGGGAGTTCTACGAGCGCATCGGGTTCGTCATCGACCACGACCAACGCGTCTCCGACGACGTCCGGTTCGTGCAGGCGACACCGCCCGGCTCGGCCTGCTCGATCGCGTTCGGTGAGGGGATCATGTCGCCGGACGTGCCGCCCGGGTCGCTGAAGTCGGTCCAGGTCGTCGTCCCGGACGCCGACGAGGCGCTCGCCCACCTGCAGGGCCTCGGCGTCGAGGCGATCGGGGTCGACGAGCTCGCCTGGGGTCGGTTCGTCTTCTTCCGCGACCCCGACGGCAACGCCTGGACGTTGCAGCAGCTCCCGCCGCGGCCCTGACCGCCCCGAGCCTGACCGCCCCGAGCCTGGCCGGCCCGGGTCGGGCGAGGGCGTCAGTCCTCGGGCGGCCGCTGCAGCAGCCGTCGAGCGTCGCCGAAGCCGAGTCGCCGGTAGAGCCGCTCGCCGACGACGCTCGAGTGCACCACGACGCGTTCGGCTCCGGCCTCGTCCGCGATCTCGAGCAGTCGCGCGACGAGCCGCCCAGCGACGCCGGCACCCCGGAGGTCCGGGTGCACGTACACGGTCTGGAGCTCGGCCGCCACCCGGCCCCGTGGTCGGTGCGGCGCCGGCGGCCGAGGGTTCAGGGCGAGCCACGCCATGGCGAGCACCCGCCCGTCCCGTTCCGCGACCACGCACCGGTGCGAGGCGGGGTGCTCGGCTGCGAAGACGCGCATCGCGTCCCGGTACTCCGCCGGCGTCACGGCCGGGGCGACGCGGTCCTCGTCGACGCTCCACCGCCAGCGCAGGTCAGCGACCGCCGCCATGTCGGTGGGCCGGGAGGCACGGATCACCACGTCGTCCATCGCTCCACCCTGCCAGGTGGCCGGCCGGGGCGGGCGCACCCCGCGCCTCCGGGCCGGGTCGCGGCGCCGCAGACGACGAGAGAGCGCCGCCTCCCGGTGGGAGACGGCGCTCTCGTGCGAGCGACGCGGACGCTACTTCTTGGCGCTCAGCTGCTCGATGATCGCCTTGGCGACGTCGTGCATCGTCAGACGGCGGTCCATGGACGCCTTCTGGATCCAGCGGAACGCCTCGGGCTCGGTGAGGCCCATCTTCTCGTTCAGCAGGCCCTTGGCGCGGTCGACGAGCTTGCGGGTCTCGAAGCGCTCGACGAGGTCGGCGACCTCGGCCTCGAGGGTGATGATCTGCTGGTGGCGCGAGAGGGCGATCTCGATCGCGGGGAGCAGGTCGTTCGGCGTGAACGGCTTGACGACGTAGGCGAGGGCGCCGGCCTCGGTCGCGCGCTCGACGAGGTCCTTCTGGCTGAACGCCGTGAGGAGGACCACCGGAGCGATGTGGTTCTTGGAGAGCTTCTCGGCGGCGGAGATGCCGTCGAGCTGCGGCATCTTGACGTCCATGACGACGAGGTCGGGACGGAGGTCGGTGGCGAGCTGCACGGCGGTCTCGCCGTCACCCGCCTCGCCCACGACGTCGAACCCGTTGTCGCGGAGGATCTCGACGATGTCGAGGCGGATGAGCGACTCGTCCTCGGCGACGACGACGCGACGCGGTGCTGCTGGGGTTGCTTCTGTGTCACTCACGAACGAAACCTTACTAGAAGTCGCCTGCACTCCTCGCTCGGCAGGCTCTTGTACGAGTGGCGGGACGCCCGGGACGTGAACTGCCCCGCACGCCGTGAGCCGTCTCCGTACGAGTGGCGGGACTCGAACCCGCACGCCGTGAGGCAGAGCATTTTGAGTGCCCCGTGTCTACCGTTCCACCACACTCGCGAGGACATCAGGCTAGCAGCACCCGCAGGTCGAACACGGCGCCGCCGAGACCATCGACACCGCGACGGTTGTCGGCGTTCGCGAGTGTCCCGCCGTGGGCCTCGGCGATGCCCCGGGCGATCGGCAGCCCGAGCCCGGCACCGCCGGAACGGACGTCGCGGGAGGCCTCGAGCCGCACGAGCCGGTCGAACACCCGCTCCCGTTCGGACGCCGGGATGCCGGGCCCGTCGTCCTCGACCCGGACGACGGCCTCCCCCGACTCCTCCGTCAGGGTGAGGCGGACGGTCCCGCTCGGCCCCGTCGCCCGTGCGGCGTTGTCGACGAGGTTGCCGACGACCTGCGCGAGCCGGTCCGGGTCGACGTCGGCGACCACCGCGTGCTCGGGCACGGTCGCGTCGACGGTGGTGGCGGGCAACCGGAGCCGCAGCCGGTCGACCTCCGCCACGAGCCACGGCCCGAGGTCGGTCGGGCGCCGGTCGAGCGCGATCCCCCGGTCGAGCCGGGCCATCGTGAGCATGTCGTCGACGAGCCGGGCCGCGCGGTCCGCCTGCCGGACGACGTGGACCGCGAGCTCCTCGTTCGTCGTGGGGTCCGCGGCACCGTTCCGGACGAGGGTGTCGGCGGCGGCCCGGACGCCAGCGACGGGGGTGCGGAGCTCGTGCGCGGCGTCGGAGAGGAACCCGCGCACACGTTCCTCGGCGGCGACGGCCTTCGCCTCCGCACCCTCGACGGCGTCGAGCATCTCGTCGAACGCGAGCGCGACCCGTCCGATCTCGGTGTCCGTCCGCTCCGGCCGGAGTCGTCGGCCACGGTCCCCGGAGGCGATCGAGCGAGCCGCCCCGGTCATCTCGTCGAGCGGTCGCATGGTGCGCCGGACCACGAGGACGAGACCGACGACCGCGATCCCGAGGAAGGCCGCGGACGCGCCGCCCATCACCCAGCCGAGCTGCGCGAGGGTCTCCTGCACGTCACGGGTCCCGGCGGTGAGGGTGATGCGCGTCCCATCGGCGAGGTCCGAGCGGAGCGTGAGCACGCCGTCGTCGTCCCGCACCGAGGACGAGGTGATCCGTGTGCCGGCCGCCGACGTGCTGGTGGACCCTGCTGCGGACGATCCGGTCGCCGCGGATCGCCCCGTGCCCGGGGCGTCCGCCTTCGCCGCGGGACCCGGCAGCCCACCCGGGTCCGGCGGGCCGTTCCGCAGCTGGTCCGGCGTGGGACCGGCCTCGACGGCGGCACCGTCGGGCTCGACGATGCGGACCGAGAGTCCCTGCGCCGACAACCGGTCGGCGAGGTCGTCGGCGTCCAGCACCCCCACGAGCGCGGCGGCCGCCGACGCGCGGTCGCGCAGGCGGCCCTCGACCTGGGCGGTGAGCCGGGCACCGAGGACGGCCTCGACCGCGACGACGAGTCCCGCGAGCAGGACGGCCAGCAGCACGGTGACGGCGACGACGGTGCGGAGCCGGAGGGAGGTGGTGCGGAGCGGTCGACCGGGAGCGGCGAGGTCCTCGCTCACGCGGCACCCCGGTCGACCGCGAGCCGGTAGCCGAGCCCGCGCACGGTGTGCACGAGCCGAGGGCCGTGCGCCTCCATCTTCCGACGCAGTGCGCTGAGGTGGACCTCGACCACGTTCGGGGCGATGTCCTCGTAGCCCCACACCTGGGTCGTGATCTGCGCCTTCGAGACCGTGCGGCCGCGGCTCTCGGCGAGGAACCGGAGGAGCCGGAACTCCGTCGCGGTGAGGTCGAGCACGATGCCGGCCCGCCGGACGGTCGAGGCGTCGGGGTCGAGCACGAGGTCACCCACCTCGATCACCGACGGGATCCGTCCGCGTCGGCGCAGCACCGCTGTGACCCGCGCAACGAGTTCGGCCATCGCGAACGGCTTCACGACGTAGTCGTCCGCACCCTCGGCGAACCCGCGCAGCCGGTCGTCGAGTTCATCGCGCGCGGTCGTCATCACCACGGCGGCGTCCGAGCGGGCACGGATGCGCGCGGCGAGCAGGATGCCGCTCGGCCCGGGGAGCATCCAGTCGAGGAGCACGAGGTCGGGGGCCGTCCGGTCGAGGTCCTCGGCGATGGTGCGGCCGTCCGGGGCCTCGGCGACGACGAAGCCCTCGGCGCGGAGGGTCGTCGCCACCGCGGTCCGGAGGGAGTCGTCGTCCTCGACCACGAGGATGCGTGCTGGTGCGTTCACGGCGGACACCGTAGGTCGGCACCGCCATCACGGAGCCTGGAACGGCCTGGAGAAACCCTGTGCGCCGCACATGCTTCAGTCCTGCTTCAGATTCGGATCCGAGCGTCTCCTCCGCGGCGGTCCGACCGGTCAGCCGCTCGACGAACAGGAGACACCATGCAGCACGAACAGGACGACCAGCTCACCGCCGGCCGTCGACGCCGGACCCTCCGGGCGGTCGGCATCGGCACCGCGGCGGCAGCGGCGCTGGTCCTCGGTGGGATCGGTGTGACGGCGGCGATGGCCGCGCCGAGCGCACCGAGCGTCGCCCCGACCGGAGCACCCAGCGGTGCACCGAGCGGCGCACCGAGCGGAGCGCCCAGCGGTGCGCCCAAGGCCGGACCTGGAGGCGACGCGAGTGGCCCCGCCGCGGCGCCGGGGTGCGTCGCGGGCCCGCTCGCGGGCGGCAAGGCTCCCACCCCGCCGGCCGCGCCGAAGGACGGGAAGGCCCCCACCCCGCCCGCCGCACCGAAGGACGGCACGGCCCCCACCCCGCCGGCCGCGCCGAAGGACGGGAAGGCACCCACCCCGCCCGCCGCACCGAAGGACGGCACGGCCCCCACCCCGCCCGCCGCACCGAAGGACGGGAAGGCCCCCACCCCGCCCGCCGCACCGAAGGACGGCACGGCCCCGAGCGAGGGCGGCTCCGCTACGCCCGCGCCGACGACGGGGTCCTGACCGGGTGACCGCACCCGGCGCGGGAGGCGCGCACCGTCGGCCGACCGGTCGACGCGTGTCGTGCCTCCCGGCCGTCAGCGCCTGCGGTCAGGGACGCTCGATCGCCTCGATCGCCGCCACCACGCCGGCCCGCCGCGGCGACCGCCGCGGCAGCACCGCGAGCAGCGCGCGGAGCACCTGCTCGTCCGCGGCACCGTCCGCGGTGCGTGCCCACGCCTGCAGCGCGTCGACGCCGCCGTCGGCGAGCAGCGCCTCGCGGAACCGGGAGCGCACCTGGTCGCGCAGGTCGTCGACACCGGGCGAAGCGGACCCGGGCAGGACCGGTCCGGTGTACCGGTCGACGGCCTGGAGGCGCGCCCCGCGGTCGAGCGCGGACAGCACGCTGTCGACGTCGGTCCGGACCCCGGACAGACGGTACGGCCGTGACGTCAGGCGTGCGTCCGGCGCATGGTCGGCGAGCACCCGACGGAGCCGGACGACCTCGGCGCGCAGCGTCGTCACCGCCCGGACGTCGCCGTAGACGGCGACCGCGAGGTCCGCCGCCCCGAGCCCGGCGGGTGCGGCGGCGAGCACGGCGAGGATCTCCGAGTGCCGCTCGGACAGTCGGACGCTGCGCTCCCCGGTCCGGAGGGTCGCCGTGTCGGAACCGAGCAGGTCCAGACCGGTCGGTTCCGGTCGAGGCATCGGGGCGACGGGACCCCGGAGTGCGGCGAGGGCGAGCTCGGCCTCCGCAGCGGCGGCGGTCGCGGTGAGCAGCGGGAGCGTGTGCCGCTCGACCGCGCGTTCGTCGCCCGTGAGGTCGAGCGCACCGACCACACGGCCCGAGGCGTCCCGGAGCGGGACCGCCGTGCAGGAGAACGCCTTCACGGCTGTCGCGTAGTGCTCCTCGGCGTGGATCTGGACCGGGCGACCGAGCCGGAGCGCGGTCCCCGGTGCGCTCGTGCCCGCGTGCTCCTCCGCCCAGTCGGCGCCCGCGACGAACCCCATGCCCTCCGCCGCGCTGCGGGCTCGGTGCGCGCCCTCGACCCAGACCAGCCGGCCGGCCGCGTCCGTCACGGCGACGATGCACCCCGCGGACCGTGCGTCGTCGAGGAGCAGGCGACGGACGACCGGCAGCGCGGTCCCGAGCGGGCCGGCACGGAGGAGGGCATCGAGTTCGTCGTCGCCGAGTGCGACCTCGGGGAGGCCGTCCGGGTCGACACGGGCGGACCGCTCCCACGACTCGGCGACGAGCGGACGGAGCCCGGACGGTGCGCGCACGTGCCCTCCTGTCCGGAACCCCGACCGCGTCGTCGCGGCTGGTGCGGTCAGCCTACGTCCGACCACTCGCCGGGACCAGGCCCAGGTCGACCAGCTCGTCGTCGGTGAGCATCCGCGACCGCGTCAGGAAGCGCTTGCCCTCCGGGACCTCGAGCGAGAAGCCCGCGCCGCGGCCGTCTACGACGTCGATCGTGAGGTGCGTGTACTTCCAGTACTCGAACTGCGAGCGGGACATGTAGACCTCGACCGGGTCGATGCCGTCCACGTCCAACGCGCCGAGGAGCACGTCGCCGGGGCCGGTCCGGAACATGCCGACCGGGTAGCACATCGGACTCGAGCCGTCGCAGCAGCCGCCGGACTGGTGGAACATGAGCGGGCCGTGCCGGGCGGCGAGGGAGCGCAGGAGCTCCCCCGCCGCCGGTGTGACCGCCACGCGGGCGGTGGCGGGTCGGGATGCCGCCCCGCCGTCGGTGACGGGTCGGGGCGCCGCCCCGCCATCGGAGTCCGGCATCAGAAGAAGCCCATCGGGCCCTCGGCGTAGGACACGAGGAGGTTCTTCGTCTGCTGGTAGTGCTCGAGCATCATCTTGTGGTTCTCGCGCCCGATGCCCGACTGCTTGTACCCGCCGAACGCCGCGCCCGCCGGGTACTGGTGGTACGTGTTCGACCAGACACGACCGGCCTGGATGTCCCGCCCGGCGCGGTAGAGCGTCGTCGCCTCGCGGCTCCACACGCCCGCGCCGAGGCCGTACAGGGTGTCGTTGGCGATCCGGATGGCGTCGTCGTAGCCGCTGAAGGACGTCAGGGCGAGCACCGGGCCGAAGATCTCCTCCTGGAAGATCCGCATCGAGTTGTCGCCCTCGAAGATCGTCGGGGTGACGTAGTAGCCGCCGGACAGCTCTCCGCCGAGGTCGGCCCGTTCACCGCCGGTCAGCAGCTTCGCGCCCTCCTGCTTGCCGATGTCGATGTAGCTCAGGATCTTCTCGAGCTGGTCGTTCGAGGCCTGCGCCCCGATCATCGTCGCCGGGTCGAGCGGGTGACCCTGCTTGACGGCGCGTACCCGGTCGAGTCCGTCCGCCACGAACCCGTCGTAGATCTCCTTCGCCACGAGCGCCCGCGACGGACACGTGCAGACCTCGCCCTGGTTGAGGTTGAAGAACGCGAAGCCCTCGAGTGCCTTGTCGTAGAAGGCGTCCCGCTCCTGGGCGACGTCCGCGAAGAACACGTTCGGGCTCTTCCCGCCGAGCTCGAGCGTCACCGGGATGAGGTTCTGGGACGCGTACTGCATGATCAGCCGGCCCGTCGTCGTCTCTCCCGTGAACGCGACCTTCCGGATGTCCGGGTGCTGGGCGAGCGGCGCGCCGACCTCGATGCCGAAGCCGTTCACGACGTTGAGCACCCCGGCCGGCAGCAGGTCGCGGATGAGCTCCACGAGCACGTGGATCGAGGCAGGGGTCTGCTCGGCGGGCTTCAGCACGACGCAGTTGCCCGCGGCGAGCGCCGGGGCGAGCTTCCACACCGCCATGAGGATCGGGAAGTTCCACGGGATGATCTGGCCGACGACGCCGAGCGGCTCGTGGAAGTGGTAGGCGACGGTGTCGTGGTCGATCTCCCCCGTCGAGCCCTCCTGCGCGCGGATCGCGCCCGCGAAGTAGCGGAAGTGGTCGATCGCGAGCGGGATGTCCGCGCCGAGGGTCTCGCGGATCGGTTTGCCGTTCTCCCACGTCTCAGCGACCGCGAGCATCTGCAGCTGCTCCTCCATCCGGTCGGCGATCTTGTTGAGGATCCCGGCTCGTTCGGCGACGCTCGTGCGGCTCCACGCCGGGAACGCCTTCCACGCGGCCTCGACCGCCCGGTCGACGTCCGTGGAGTCGCCGCGGGCGACCTCGCAGAAGACCCTGCCGGTGACGGGCGTCGGGTTCTCGAAGTACTGCCCGCCCGCGGGGGCGACGTACTCGCCTCCGATGAAGTGGTCGTAGCGCGACCGGTACTCGACGAGCGAGCCCTCCTCGCCGGGGGCGGCGTAGGTGGCGGGCGACGGTGCGATGGTCATGGTGGACACCTTTCGACGACGTTGTCGGCGGCGCTGGGTCCGCGCCTGCTCGCACGCTACGACGGGAGAGGTTGCATCCGGTTGCACGGTCGGCACCCGGGCAGCGCCGCCCGCTGCACCCGGGCAGCACCGGACGCCGCGCCCGGGCGGCGCCGCCCGCGGGAACCGGGCATCGGCGCCCGCGGGAACCGGGCAACGACGCTCGCGGTAGCGTCGATGCCGAGCAGGCCCGACCGCGGCCGACCAGGGAAGGAGCGCTCGTGGACTCTCGTGCCGTCCGGACGTTCCGCGTCTTCGTCGTCGTGACCGCCGTCGTCGCGATCGCCCTGGGCATCGTCGCGATCGCCTGGCCGCGCCCGACCCTGGCGCTCCTCGCGGTGGTGTTCGGCGTCTACCTCGTCGTGGCGGGTGCCCTCCGGGTGTTCGCTGCGGTCCGCGGGCACGGGACGGCACCGGTCTGGCGGTGGACGTCGGGCGTCGTCGGCGTGCTCGTCGGCCTCGCCGGGCTGCTCTGCCTGGTGGACCCGTTCGTGCCGCTCGTCGTGTACGCGGTGCTCGCCGGCGTCGGGTTCATCGTCGAGGGCGCCGTGTCGGCCGTCGGCGCGGTCGTCGGGCACCCCGGGTCGTCGCGCGTCCCGACCGCGGTGAGCGGGGTGCTCTCGGTCCTCGGCGGCGTCGCCGTCCTCCTCGCCCCCACGCTCGCGCTCGCGGTCTTCACGGTGCTCGCCGGCATCGCCCTGGTCGTCGTGGGTGCCGCCGCGCTGCTGCTCCTGCCGCCGCGGGCAGCCGCGCGACGCTGACCGGGTCCGCGTGCGTTCCCGTCCGCAGGCGCCGGTGGCCGCGGCGACGGCCGATCAACGCCCCGGCGTCCGACCGACGTCCCGGCGTCCGACCGACGACCGGCCGCCGGGGCCGCTACGCCGCGCCGGTCCCGAACAGCAACCCGAGCCCGTACGTCACGACCGCCGCGCCGAACCCGATCGCGAGCTGCCGCAGCGCCCGCTTGAGCGGTGAGGCGCCGCTGAGGACCCCGACGACCGCCCCGGTCCCGAGCAGCGCGACCCCGACGAGCGCACCGGCGACCGTGATCGCGGGCCACCCCTCGAGCCCGAACGCGTACGGCAGGATCGGGATCACCGCACCGGAGGCGAAGAAACAGAAGCTCGACACCGCCGCACTCATGCCGTTGCCGATCGCCTCGTGGTCGTCCCGCGTCGGCGTGGACCCCGTCTCGGCGGACGGCCCGAGTCCGGCGATGACCTCGGCCGCGTGGGCGTGCGCCGCCGCCTCGTCCATGCCACGCGCGCGGTAGACGAGCGCGAGTTCGTTGGCGTCGACGTCGAGGTCCGCCACCGCACGGCCGGCCTCCGGGTGCGGCGCGGATGCCTCGAGCAACTCGCGCTGCGACCGGACCGACACGTACTCCCCCGCGCCCATCGACAGCGCGCCGGCGAGGAGCCCCGCGATGCCGCTCAGCAGGACGAAGTGGCGGTCAGCCCCGGACGCGCTGATGCCGATGATGAGCGCGAGGTTCGACACGAGGCCGTCGTTCGCGCCGAAGACGGCCGCGCGGAACGTACCGGACAGCCGCATGCGCCCACGGTTCGCGAGACCGCGGACGACCTCGCCGTGGATGCGCTCGTCGGCGGCCATCCGTGCGGTGGCGTCGTCGTCGTCCGCGTACGGCGAGCGGTCCTCGGCCCGCTGCATGAGCGCGAGCACGAACACCGAGCCGAACCGCTTCGCGAGCGACGCGAGGACCCGGGTGCGCAGGCTCCCCCGCTGCGGTCGGCCGACACGGTCGCCGAGGAGCTCGAGCCAGTGCTGCTCGTGCCGACCCTCCGCCTCGGCGAGGGCGGCGAGGATCTCGCGCTCCTCACCGGTGCGACGCGCGGCGAGGTTCCGGTAGACGGCCGCCTCCGCGCGCTCGTCGGCCAGGTAGCGGCGCCAGCGACGGACGTCGGCGCCGGTGGGTGCTGACACGGTGTCGTCCTGGAGGCTCACAGCACCCATCCTGCCCGGTCGAGCGACGGGCTGGTCGCGTCGGCCGCGGGGCGGACGCGAGGCGCGTCGTCGGCGCAGGTGGGGGCGGGACGCGAGGCGCGTCGTCGGCGCAGGTGGGGGCGTGACGCGAGGCGCGTCGTCGGCGCAGGTGCGGAGCGGGACGCGACAGGGCGCGGACCGAAGGCCGTGCGGATCACCCGCACCGTGCCTCCCGTCCGCGCCCTGTCCGGACGCGACCGGTGTCAGTCGCGCACGTAGGCCGGTGCGGCCTCGGCGTGCGCGTCCCCGACCCGGTGCACCCGGAGGTCGTTCGTCGACCCCTCGATGCCGGGAGGCGAACCCGCCGTCACGACGACGCGGTCGCCCGGCGCGGCGAGACCGTGCTCGAGGAGGACGTCGTCGACCTGCGAGAACAGCTCGTCGGTGTGGGTCTTCCGGTCGACGAGGAACGAGCGGACGCCCCAGGTGAGCGCCATGCGGCGGCGCGTGGCCTCGTTCGGGGTGAAGGCGATGATCGGCAGGCCGTGACGCAGGCGCGACATGCGACGAGCCGAGTCGCCGGACTCGGTGAACACGCAGAGGTACGACGCCTCGGTGAACTCCGCGATCTCGACGGCCGCGAGGGTGATCGCACCCCCGAGCGTGCGGGGCTTCGTGCCGAGCGGCGCGATGCGCTCGAGGCCGTGGTCCTCGGTGGACTCGACGATGCGGGCCATGGTGCGGACCGTCTGCACCGGGTACTCGCCGACGCTGGTCTCGCCCGAGAGCATCACCGCGTCCGCGCCGTCGAGGACCGCGTTCGCGACGTCGGACGTCTCGGCGCGGGTCGGGATCGGCGACGAGATCATCGACTCGAGCATCTGCGTCGCGACGATGACCGGCTTCGCCATGCGGCGGGCGAGCTCGACCGCGCGCTTCTGCACGATCGGCACCGCCTCGAGCGGGAGCTCCACGCCGAGGTCACCGCGTGCGACCATGATGCTGTCGAAGGCGTCGATGATCTCCTCGAGCGCGTCGACGGCCTGCGGCTTCTCGATCTTCGCGATGACGGGGAGGCGCTTGCCCTCCTCGTCCATGATCTCGTGGGCGCGCTGCACGTCGGCGGCGTTCCGGACGAAGGACAGCGCGATGAGGTCGGCGCCCTGGCGGATCGCCCAGCGGAGGTCGGCCTCGTCCTTCTCGCTCAGAGCGGGGACGTTGACGGCGACACCCGGGAGGTTGATGCCCTTGTTGTTCGACACCGTGCCGGCGACGACGACCTCGGTCCGGACGCGGACCCCGTCGGTGTCGAGCACGCGCAGCCGCACGCGGCCGTCGTCGATGAGGAGCGGGTCGCCGGGCTTGACGTCCTGCGGCAGGCCCTTGAAGGTCGTTCCGCAGATCTCCTTCGAGCCGGGGACGTCCTCGGTCGTGATCGTGAAGACGTCACCGACCGCGAGCTCGTGGGGGCCGTCGGCGAACTTCGCCAGGCGGATCTTCGGGCCCTGCAGGTCGACGAGGATCGCGACGGGCTTGCCGAGCTCCTCGGCGGCGCGACGGACGTTCTCGTAGTTGGCCTCGTGGACGCTGTAGTCACCGTGGCTGAGGTTGAGTCGGGCGACGTCGACGCCCGCCTCGATGATCTCCTTGACGGTCTCGTACTCCGACGTTGCCGGTCCGAGCGTCGAAACGATCTTTGCGCGTCTCAATGGATTCCTTCTGGTGGTGGATGGTGCTTGGGTTTCCGCGCTGTGGGGCCGCGCGGAACGAAGCGAGGCCACCAGCACCCTACCGAGTGCCGGTGGCCCGTCGCTCACTCGTCGTGCATCAGACGGTGATCGCGCGGTCGGTCGCCTTGACCGGCGCCGGCAGGATCGTCGAGCCCTCGAGGTACTCGTCGACCTTCGCGGCGGCGGCACGGCCCTCGGCGATCGCCCACACGATGAGCGACTGCCCGCGACCGGCGTCCCCGGCGACGAAGACGCCCGGCTCGTTGGTGGAGTAGTCGGCCTCGCGGGCGAGCGCTCCGGACGCCGCAGTGGGCAGCCCGAGCTGGGGCTCGATGGTGTCGGTCTCCGGCCCGGTGAAGCCCATGGCGATGAGGACGAGGTCGGCGGGGATCTCGCGCTCGGTGCCGGCCTTCGGGACCCGTCGGCCGTCGAGGTACTCGGTCTCAGCGACACGGAGGGCACGGACCTCGCCGGCCTCGTTGCCGAGGAACTCGACGGTGGAGGCGAGGAAGTGTCGCTCGCCGCCCTCCTCGTGGGCGCTCGTGACCTCGAACACGGTCGGGAACATCGGCCACGGCTGCTCGGACGGACGCTCGAGCGGCGGCTGCTTGCCGATCGCCAGGTTCGTCACGCTGAGGGCGCCCTGCCGGTGCGCGGTGCCGATGCAGTCCGCCCCCGTGTCACCGCCGCCGATCACGACGACGTGCTTGCCCTCGGCCGTGGTCTGGTTGTCGACGGTCGTGCCGGCGTTCGTCTTGTTCTGCTGGACGAGGTAGTCCATCGCGTAGTGGACGCCCGCGAGGTCGCGCCCCGGGATCGGCAGGTCGCGCGGGACCATCGCCCCGGTCGCCACCACGACGGCGTCGTAGCGGGACTTCAGGTCGTCCCAGGTGATGTCTCGCCCGATCTCGACACCCGCGCGGAAGCGGGTGCCCTCGGCCTGCATCTGGGCGAGACGCGCGTCGATCTGGCGCTTCTCCATCTTGAAGTCCGGGATGCCGTAGCGGAGCAGGCCGCCGATCCGGTCGTCGCGCTCGTACACCGCGACCGTGTGGCCGGCGCGGGTCAGCTGCTGCGCGGCCGCGAGCCCGGCCGGGCCGGAGCCGACGACCGCGACGGTCTTGCCCGTCAGGCGCTCGGGCGGGTGCGGCGTGACCCAGCCGTTCTGGAACGCCTCGTCGATGATCGAGACCTCGACCTGCTTGATCGTCACCGGGGGCTGGTTGATGCCGAGCACGCAGGACGCCTCGCACGGCGCCGGGCAGAGCCGACCCGTGAACTCCGGGAAGTTGTTCGTGGCGTGCAGCCGCTCGATCGCCTGCCGACCCTCGCCGCGCCAGGTGAGGTCGTTCCACTCCGGGATGAGGTTGCCGAGCGGGCAGCCCTGGTGGCAGAACGGCACGCCGCAGTCCATGCAGCGACCGGCCTGGCGCTTGAGTGCGCCGGACTCCTGCTGCTCGTAGACCTCTTTCCAGTCCATGAGCCGCACGGGGACGGGGCGTCGCTGCGGGAGCTCGCGCTCCTGCACCTTCAAGAAGCCCTTCGGGTCAGCCATTGGTCGCCTCCAAGATGCGGTTCCAGACGATGTCGCCGTCGGGGTCGAGCCCTTCTTCCACGGCCTGTTGCCGGGTTGCGAGGACCGCCGCGTAGTCGCGCGGCAGCACCTTCACGAAGCCGCTGAGGTCACCGGACTCGAGCAGTTCCGCCGCGACCGTCGACCCCGTCTCGTCGCGGTGTCGCTCGAGCAGGTCGGTGACGATCTCGACGTCGGCGCTGTCGAGCGGCCCGAGACGCAGCTCCCCGCTCGCGAGGGCGTCCTGGTTGACGTCCTCGTCGCGGAGGCCGAGCACGTACGCGGTCCCGCCCGACATGCCGGCGCCGAGGTTCCGCCCGGTCTCGCCGATGATGAGCGCCAGCCCGCCCGTCATGTACTCGAGCGCGTGGTCGCCCACACCCTCGACCACCGCGGTCGCCCCGGAGTTGCGGACCAGGAAGCGCTCGCCCACGATCCCGCGGATGAACATGCTGCCCTGGGTCGCGCCGTACCCGATGACGTTGCCGGCGATGACGTTCTCGGCCGCGTCGAACGCGGACTCGTCGTCGGGGCGGACGATGACCTCGCCGCCGGAGAGGCCCTTGCCGACGTAGTCGTTGCTGTCGCCCACCAGCCGGAGTGTCACGCCCGCGGGCAGGAACGCGCCGAGCGACTGCCCCGCCGAGCCGCGGAGGGTGATGTCGATCGACCCCGCCGGCAACCCGTGCTCGCCGTGGCGGAGGGTCACCTCGTGCCCGAGCATCGTCCCGACCGCGCGCTCCGTGTTGCGGATCGGCAGGTCGAGCGCGACCGAGCCCCCGTGCTCGAGCACGTCGGCGGTGCGCTGGATCAGCTCGACGTCGAAGTGCTCGTCGAGTTCGTGGTCCTGCTCGCGGTGGTGTCGGCGTGGCTCGTCCGCCTCGAACGTCGGCCCCTGCAGCACCGGGCCGAGGTCGAGACCGGAGGCCTTCCAGTGCTGGACGGCGCGGTCGACGTCGAGCACGTCTGCCTGGCCGATCGCCTCGTCGAGCGACCGGAACCCGAGCTCGGCGAGGAGCTCGCGGACCTCCTGTGCGATGAACTCGAAGAAGTTCACCACGTACTCGGCCTTGCCGGAGAACCGGGAGCGGAGCTCCGGGTTCTGCGTCGCGACGCCGACGGGGCACGTGTCGAGGTGGCACACCCGCATGAGGATGCAGCCCTCGACGACGAGCGGAGCGGTCGCGAAGCCGTACTCCTCGGCGCCGAGCAGCGCGGCCACGACGACGTCGCGCCCGGTCTTCATCTGCCCGTCGACCTGCACCACGACGCGGTCGCGCATGCCGTTGAGCATGAGCGTCTGCTGGGTCTCGGCGAGGCCGATCTCCCACGGGGTGCCGGCGTGCTTCAGCGAGTTGAGCGGCGAGGCGCCCGTCCCACCGTCGTGGCCGGACACGAGGACGACGTCGGCGAGGGCCTTCGTCACCCCGGCCGCGACCGCGCCGATGCCGGACTGGCTCACGAGCTTGACGTGCACGCGCGCGGACGGGTTCGCCCGCTTCACGTCGAAGATCAGCTGCTTGAGGTCCTCGATGGAGTAGATGTCGTGGTGCGGCGGCGGCGAGATGAGCCCGACACCGGCGGTCGCGTGCCGGGTGCGGGCGACCCACGGGTAGACCTTCTGCGGAGGCAGCTGCCCGCCCTCGCCGGGCTTGGCGCCCTGTGCCATCTTCAGCTGGATGTCCGTGGCGTGCGTCAGGTACATGCTCGTCACACCGAAGCGGCCGGACGCGACCTGCTTGATCGCGCTCCGACGCTCGGGGTCGAGCAGGCGCTCGACGTCCTCGCCGCCCTCACCCGTGTTCGACCGGGCACCGAGACGGTTCATCGCGATCGCGAGGGTCTCGTGGGCCTCCTGCGAGATCGACCCGTACGACATGGCGCCCGTGTTGAACCGCTTCACGATCGATTCGATCGGCTCGACCTCGTCGAGCGGCACCGGCTGGCGGGCGCCGTCCTTGAAGCGGAACAGCCCGCGGAGCGTCATCAGCGCCTCGGACTGGTCGTCCACGGCCTTCGAGTACTCGCGGAAGATGTCGTAGCGGCGGGCGCGCGTGGCGTGCTGCAGGCGGAACACCGTGTCCGGGTTGAAGAGGTGCGGCGGGCCCTCGCGTCGCCACTGGTACTCGCCGCCGGTCTGCAGCCGCTCGTGCGAGAGCACCGCGCCGTCCTGCGGGTAGGCCTGGGCGTGCCGTTCGGCGTTCTCGCGGGCGATCACGTCGACGTCGACGCCGCCGAGGATCGACGACGTGCCGGTGAAGTACCGGTCGACGAACTCCTGGGACAGACCGACCGCCTCGAACGCCTGGGCGCCCGCGTAGCTCGACACCGTCGAGATGCCCATCTTGGACATGATCTTCAGCACGCCCTTGCCGAGCGCCTTGATGACGTTCCGGACGGCCTGCTCGGGCGTGATGCCCGTGATCATCCCGGCGCGGACGAGGTTCTCGCACGTCTCCATCGCGAGGTACGGGTTGATCGCCGAGGCGCCGTAGCCGATCAGGGTGGCCACGTGGTGCACCTCGCGCACGTCGCCGGCCTCGACGATCAGGCCGACCTTCATGCGCTGCTCGGTGCGGATCAGGTGGTGGTGCACGGCAGCGAGCAGCAGGAGGCTCGGGACCGGGGCGTTCTCGGCGTTGCCGTCGCGGTCGGACAGCACGATGAACTGCTTGCCCGACTCGATGGCGGCGTCGACCTCGGCACAGACCGCGTCGATGCGCTTCTGCATCGCGGCCTCGCCGTCGTCGACCCGGTAGAGGCCCTTGATCGTGACGGTGAGGTGCCGTCCCGACGCGGTCTCGAAGTGCTGGATCTTCGCGAGCTCGTCGTTGTCGATGACCGGGAAGCCGAGCACGATCTGCTTCGCGTGCTCCGGGCCGGCGGACAGGAGGTTGCGCTCCGGACCGAGACCCATGCCCATCGAGGTGATGACCTGCTCGCGGATGGAGTCGAGCGGCGGGTTCGTCACCTGCGCGAACTGCTGCGTGAAGTAGTCGAAGAGCAGCCGCGGCCGCTGGGAGAGGACCGCGATGGGCGTGTCCGAACCCATCGCACCGAGCGGCTCCGCGCCGGTCTGGGCCATCGGGCGGAGGAGGATCCGCACTTCCTCCTCGGTGTAGCCGAACGCTCGCTGCCGTCGGGTCACCGAGGCCGGCGTGTGCACGATGTGCTCGCGCTCCGGCAGGTCCGCGAGGTTGATCCGACCGGACTCGAGCCACTCGCTCCACGGGCCCGACCCGGCGAGCGACCGCTTGACCTCGTCGTCCTCGATGATGCGACCGGCCTCGGTGTCGACCAGGAACATCCGACCAGGACGCAGGCGGCCCTTGCGGACGACCTTCGCGGCCGGGACGTCGATGACACCCGTCTCGGAGCCCATGACGATGAGTCCGTCGTCCGTGACGAGGAAGCGACCCGGACGCAGGCCGTTCCGGTCGAGGGTCGCGCCGACGAGCGTGCCGTCGGTGAAGGTGATCGCGGCGGGGCCGTCCCACGGCTCCATGAGCATCGAGTGGTACTCGTAGAAGGCACGGAGCTCGGGGTCCATACCGGTCTGGTTCTCCCACGCCTCCGGCACCATCATCGACACCGCGTGCGGCAGCGACCGACCGGTCAGGCTGAGGAGCTCGAGGACCTCGTCGAACGAGGCCGAGTCACTTGCACCGGGGCTGACGATCGGCAGCAGCGGCGCCATGTCACCGAGCAGCTCGCTCTGGAGTTGCGACTGCCGCGCCCGCATCCAGTTGCGGTTGCCGCGGACGGTGTTGATCTCGCCGTTGTGCGCGAGAGTGCGGAACGGCTGCGCGAGCGGCCACGACGGGAAGGTGTTCGTGGAGTACCGCGAGTGCACGATCGCGAGCTTCGACGCGAAGCGCTCGTCGCTGAGGTCCGGGTAGAACGGCTCGAGCTGCAGCGTCGTGACCATGCCCTTGTAGACCATGGTCCGGCTCGACAGCGACATGAAGTAGACCTCCACGTCGTGCTCGGCACGCTTGCGGAGGCGGAATGCCTGGCGGTCGAGGGCGATCCCGTGCCAGGCAGCACCGTGCACGTCGTGCCGGTTCGACGCGACGAACAGCTGGGCGAACGCGGGCATGGCGGCACGGGCGAGCGTGCCGAGGACCTCCGGACGCACCGGGACCTCCCGCCAGCCGAGGACACGCAGGCCTTCTTCGCGTGCGATCCGCTCGACGGCGCCCTGCACACGGTGGCGGTCGTCCTCGTCGAGGGGCAGGTAGGCGGTCCCGACGGCGTACTCCCCCGCCGCTGGCAGGTCGAACGACACCTCGTCGCGCAGGAAGGCGTCCGGCACCTGGCAGAGGATGCCCGCACCGTCGCCGGTCCCGGCGTCCGACCCGACGGCACCGCGGTGCTCGAGGTTGCGGAGCGCACCAAGGGCGGCGTCGACGATGTCGTGCCCGGCGGTGCCGCGGAGCGTCGCGACCATCGCGAGCCCGCAGGCGTCCTTCTCGTTCGCCGGGTCGTACATGCCGGTGGCGTCGGGGACGGCCGAGAACCGGCGGTGCGGGGGCAGGAGCGACGACGCGGCGCTGCGCGTCTGGTCTGGCTGGTGCGCCATGGGGAACCGTCCTCACGAGGATGGGAACAGGGACAGCGGTGGCCCGGTGGTGCGTTCCGCCCGGACGGGCGGGACAGGTGCCCGTCCGTGCCGACGGCGGGTTGCCCCGTCGGCACGGGTGGTGTGGAGCCCGGTTCGTGGCGGGCGGTGGTCGGTCGGCGTCCGGTCCGGGGCGCTCGGAGCTCGCTGCGGGGCGCCGAGCGCTAGGACCGGGTGGTGCCGACCGGGTCGGCGGCGACGGCTGCAGGCTCGTCGTCGTGCTCCGACCAGGTGTCGTCCGAGTCTACATCGGCGCGTGCGTCGGGCCCGCGACCGGGCAGGTACGGCGAGGGCTCCTTGCCGGTGTGTCGCCGCGACTGCACAAGGAAGATGACGATGCCGAGCAGGACCGCCGCGAGGGCCATCCAGACGTTCGTGCGGACACCGAAGAAGGTCTCGCTCGTGTCGACACGGATCGACTCGAGGACCGAGCGGCCCGCGCCGTACCAGATCAGGTAGAGCGCCATGACCTTGCCCCACTGCAGCGTGAACTTCCGCGCGAGGAAGAGGATGACGAGCACGCCGAGGACGTTCCAGATGATCTCGTAGAGGAACGTCGGCTGGAAGAGGGTGCCCTCCGGCAGGCCCTTCGGGTACGCGGCGTTGGTCGACTCGATCTCGAGGCCCCACGGCAGGCTCGTCGGCATGCCGAACAGCTCGTGGTTGAAGTAGTTGCCGAAGCGCCCGAACGCCTGCGCGAGCAGCACACCCGGCGCGATCGCGTCGATGAAGGTCGTGAAGCGGAGGCCGACCTGGCGGCAGCCGATGAACGCGCCGACGGAGCCGAGGATGAGCGCGCCGAAGATGGCGAGCCCGCCCTCCCAGATGTACAGGAACGACCACGGGTCGCGCCCGGGCCCGAAGTAGTCGCTGACGTGCGTGAACACGTGGAAGAGGCGGCCACCGATGATGCCGGCGGGGACGGCCCAGATCGCGATGTCGATGATGATCCACCGCTCGACACCGCGGGCGTTCAGCCGGTGGTTCGCCATCACGACGGCGACGACGATGCCGATGAGGATGCAGATCGCGTACGCGTGGATGCGGAAGTCGAGCGGCAACGACCAGCCGAACGCGTCGCGGAGCCAGGCGGTCACGTCGAAGTACTGCCAGGCGGTGCTCGGGCTCGGGATGCTCAGGAGGGGCATGGAGGTGCGGTCGCCTTTCGGTGCTTGCTGGCCTGGCCGCCGTCCGGCGCGGCCTCGATCACTGTAGCGCGGACCACCGGCCCGCCATGACCGTCGTGGACGGTCCTGTGGAAATCGTGACGGTCGGTTTCTTCCCTGGGAACGACCGACTGGAGGCCCGGATCACGTGACCGGCTCCGCTCACGTGATCCGGGCCTCCAGGAGGTGCCGTCCGTCAGCGGCGCTGCGCGCCGCTCGTGAGGTCCGCCGCGCGGTCGGCGACGCCCTGCACTCCCAGGTCGGCGAGGGCACGGACGAACGCCGAACCGACGATCGCGCCGTCGGCGTACTCGAGGACCTCCGCGACCTGGTCGGCCGTCGAGATGCCGAGCCCGACGCACGTGCGCTCGACACCGGCGTCCCGCAGGCGCGACACAACGGTCCGCGCGGCAGCGTCGACCCCGACGCGCGCACCCGTCACACCCATGGTCGACACGGCGTACACGAAGCCGCGGCTCGACTCGACGGCCTGGTGCATGCGCGCGTCCGTCGAGGACGGCGCGGCGAGGAAGACACGGTCGAGGTGGGTGCGCTCCGAGGCGTCCATCCACTCGCGGGCCTCGTCCGGGATGAGGTCCGGCGTGATGAGCCCGGACGCACCGGCGGCGACCAGGTCGTCGGCGAAGCGGTCGACGCCGTAGCGCAGCACCGGGTTCCAGTACGTCATCACGAGCACCGGGACGTCGGCCCTACTCGTGATCTGGTCGACCGCGTCGAAGACCTGCGCGACACGGAAACCGTTCGCCAGGCTCTCCTCCGCGGCGCGCTGGATGACCGGGCCGTCCATCACCGGGTCGGAGTACGGCAGACCGAGCTCGATGACGTCCACGCCGTTCTCGGCGAGGGCGACCGCCGAGTCGACGCTCGTCTGCAGGTCCGGGAAGCCGGCGGGCAGGTAGCCGACGACGGCTCCGGCGCGCTCGGTGTTGGCGGCGTCGATGGTCGACGCGACCGAGGTGTTCGTGTTCGTGCTCACAGCTGCACCGCGTTCTCGTCGAGGATGCCGAAGTACCGGCTGGCGGAGGCCACGTCCTTGTCGCCGCGGCCGGACAGGTTGACCAGGATGACGCCGTCGGGGCCGAGTTCCTTGCCGAGCTTGATCGCACCGGCGAGGGCGTGCGACGACTCGATCGCGGGGAGGATGCCCTCGGTGCGGCTGAGGAGGCGGAAGGCCTCCATCGCCTCGGCGTCGGTGATCGGCTCGTACTTCGCGCGTCCGATCGCTGCGAGGTGCGCGTGCTGCGGTCCGACGCTCGGGTAGTCGAGCCCGGCGGAGATGCTGTGGCTCTCGATCGTCTGGCCGTCCTCGTCCTGCATGAGGTAGGACTTCGTGCCCTGGAGGACACCGGTCCGGCCGAGCGAGATGCTCGCGGCGTGGCGACCCGTCTCGATGCCGTCGCCACCGGCCTCGTAGCCGTACAGGGCGACGGACTCGTCGTCGAGGAAGGCGTCGAAGATGCCCATCGCGTTCGAACCCCCACCGACGCACGCGGCGACGGCGTCGGGCAGCCGGCCGACCTTGTCGAGTACCTGCTGTCGGGCCTCGTCCCCGATCACCTTGTGGAACTCACGGACCATCTCGGGGAACGGGTGCGGACCAGCGACCGTGCCGAGCAGGTAGTGCGTGTGCTCGACGTTCGCGACCCAGTCCCGCAGGGCGTCGTTGATGGCGTCCTTGAGCGTGCGGGAGCCGGTCTCCACGGGGATGACCTCGGCGCCGAGCAGCCGCATGCGTGCGACGTTCAGGGCCTGGCGCTCCGTGTCGACCGCGCCCATGTAGACGACGCAGTCCATGCCGAACAGCGCGGCGGCCGTGGCGGTCGCGACGCCGTGCTGCCCGGCGCCGGTCTCCGCGATGAGGCGGGTCTTGCCGAGCCGCTTCGCGACGAGCGCCTGGCCGAGCACGTTGTTGATCTTGTGCGAGCCGGTGTGGTTGAGGTCCTCGCGCTTGAGGATGATCCGGGCACCGCCGGCGTGCTTCGCGAACCGGGGCACCTCGGTGATGATCGACGGGCGTCCGGTGTAGTCGCGCTGCAGATCGTCGAGCTCCTGCCGGAACGCCGGGTCCGCCCAGGCCTCGCGGAAGGCCGCCTCGAGCTCGTCGAGCGCCAGGACGAGGGACTCGGGGACGAACCGTCCGCCGAAGTCGCCGAAGTAGGGGCCGTGCTGATCGCGGAGCGAGGTCACGAGATGCCTTCCGTGCGGGGTCCGGGACTGCCGGACCGGGTGGGTCGTTGCGGGGCCGGGGGTCGACGGTCCCCGGGAGCCGGACGTCGTCTCGGTGCCCGCCCGTCCTGTGTCAGGACCGGGCGGCGGCGATGAACGACGCGAGCGTGGCGGCGGGGTCGTCGCCCGTGACGAGCGCCTCCCCCACCAGGACGACGTCGGCACCGGCGGAACGGTAGTGCGCGACGTCGGCGGGACCGGCGACGGCGGACTCGGCGACGCGGACCACACCGTCGGGGATGCGGTCGGCGAGCGAGCCGAACAGGTAGCGGTCGAGCGAGAAGTCGGTGAGGTCCCGGGCGTTGACGCCGAGGATGCGGGCACCGGCGTCGAGACCACGCGAGACCTCGTCGGCGGAGTGCGCCTCCACCAGCACGCGCATCCCGAGCTCCTCGGCCAGGCCGTGCAGCTCGACGAGCCGCGGCTGCTCGAGGGCCGCCACGATGAGCAGCACGACGTCGGCACCGGCAGCCCGTGCCTCGACGACCTGGTACGGGTCGGCGATGAAGTCCTTGCGGAGCACCGGCACGCCCACCCGGGCCTTGACGGCCTCGAGGTCGGCCAGGCTGCCGAGGAACTTCCGGCCCTCGGTCAGGACGCTGATCGTGGACGCACCGCCACGCTCGTACTCCGCGGCGAGGGCCGCGGGGTCGGCGATCGGGGCCATCGAGCCGCGGGACGGGCTCGCACGCTTGACCTCGGCGAGGATCTTCACGTCGTCGCCGGGGGCGAGGAACGTCAGCGCGTCGAGGGGCGACGCCACCCGGTCGAGGTCGCGTTCGACGTCCGCGTACGGACGGTCGGCGCGACGGGCGGCCGCGTCCTCGAGCGCGCCCGCGACGAGGGTCTCGAGCACGTTCGGCATGGTCGGACTACTCGCCGTGGTGCTTCGGGACGAACTTCGGGCCGTTGACGCCGTAGCCGGCCTTCGCCATGACGGCGCCGACGACGAGGCCGACGACCACGACCGCGGCGGAGATCCACACGCCGATCGGCTGGTCGAACCAGAAGAAGAGCGTCCCAGCCGCGAAACCGATCAGCATGATGACGACGGCCGTCCAGGCTGCCGGCGAGTGGCCCTCGCCGAGTTCTGCGGGCTCAGTGTTGCTCACGGTGCTCCTCGTTCTGCTCCGGCGTCGTCGGTCGATCGCCGTGTTCCAACCCTACCGCGTCGACCGTGGCGGTCCCGGCACGCTCGCCGTCGGCGGACGGCGTGCGGTCAGCGCCGTGCGGACCGTCGGCGGACGGGTCGGTCGGGTCCGTGCCGGCCGACAGGTCGTCCCAGTCGGTCACGGCGTCGCGCTGCGTCGCGGTGGCACGTGCGTCCGCCGCCGCGCCCGCGGTCGCCGCGCCGTACTTGCGGCTCGGCCCCGGCCACGCGCGCTGCACGAACAGCACGACGATCCCGAGCACCACCGCCAGCACGCCGCCGGCGATCCCCACCGCGGGCCACGCCGTGACGTCCACCGAGGACACGACACGCCGGACACCGGCGAGGTCGCTCACCCCCGCGACCTCGCCGATCGCCGCACGGGCGGACGCGACCGGGTCACGGAGCGCGGACGCCCCGGTGACCACGACGGCGACGCCGAGGAGCACCTCGACCACGGCGAGCACGACCCGCAGCACCCGTCCCGCGATCGTCAACGCGAGGAACAGCGCCAGGCTGGCGATCGCGAGCGCGGTGTACTGCGGCACGGTCTTCGACCCGTCGGCGGTCACGGTGGCGACCACGGCCGACCCCGCGCGCAGGTGCACGGTGAACCACGTCTGGGTCCACGACAGCATGACGATGCCGGCGACCAGCAGCCCGGCGACCACGACGAGTGGACGGGAGCGCCGGAGGGTCACGATCGCACCTCGCGCATCCGGTTCGCCGTCGCGACCGCACGCAGCGGCGCCGCCGCCTTGTTGACGGTCTCCGTGTGCTCGGTCGCCGGGTCCGAGTCGGCGACGAGGCCGGCTCCGGCCTGCACCCGTGCGACGCCGTCCTGGATCATCGCGGTCCGGATGGCGATCGCGAGGTCGGCGTCACCCGCGAAGTCGAAGTAGCCCACGACCCCGGCGTACGCGCCACGCTTGGCCGGCTCCAGCTCGTCGATGATCTCGAGCGCGCGCGGCTTCGGTGCCCCCGACAGCGTGCCGGCCGGGAACGTCGCTCGGAACACGTCGATCGCCGAGGCGTCCGGGCGCACGGCACCCTCGACGCTGGACACGAGGTGCATGATGTGGCTGAACCGCTCGACCGTCATGAACTCGGTGACCGCGACGGTGCCCGGCTCGCACACCTTCTGCAGGTCGTTGCGTGCGAGGTCGACGAGCATGAGGTGCTCCGCGCGCTCCTTCGGGTCCTCGAGGAGGTCCTCGCCGAAGCGCACGTCCTCCTCCGGCGTCGCACCACGCGGACGTGACCCGGCGATCGGGTGCGTGATGGCCCGACCGGCCTGCACCTTCACCAGCGCCTCCGGTGAGGCGCCGACGATCCAGAACGGGTCGTCGTGGGTGTCGCAGAGCGCGAGGAAGTACATGTACGGGCTCGGGTTCAGCGTCCGCAGGACCCGGTAGACGTCGAGCGGGTCCGCGGTGACCTCGTGGTCGAACCGCTGCGAGATGACCACCTGGAAGACGTCGCCGTCGCGGATGAACTCCTTCGAGCGCTGCACCGCGGCCATGTACTCGTCCGGGGTCGACCGGTGGGAGGGGGTCGGTTCGGCGATGTCGAAGGCCTCGGCCACGGTCGCGACCGTGGGCTGGACGAGGTCGGCCTGCATCCGGTCGAGTCGTGCCTGGGCGTCCGCCCACATCGTGTCGGCGTCGTCCTCACCGTCGTTGAGCACGCTCGCGACGAGCAGGACGAGCCCCGTGCGGTGGTCGAGCGCGGCCAGCTCGGACACGAACGCCAGGGCCTGCCCTGGCACGTCGAAGTCGGCCGCGGGCACGTTCGGCAGGTGTTCCAGCTGTCGGACGGCTTCCCACCCGATGAACCCGACGGTCCCGCCGACGAGCGGCGGCGTACCGGGGACGCGCGGCGTTGCCCACCGCTCGTGCAGCCGGGCGAGGACGTCGAGCGGCGCGCCGTCGAGCGAGTCGACCGCACGCGAGGCGGGGATGCCGGTGTCGATCCAGACGGCACGGTCGTCGTCCTGGGTGAGCACACCGAAGCTCCGCACGCCGACGAAGGACCAGCGCGACCACAGGCCGCCCTGCCCGGCGGACTCGAGCAGGAACGACCCCGGTCGGCCGTCGGCGAGCTTGCGGTAGACGCCGACCGGGGTCTCGCTGTCGGCGAAGAGCGCGCGGACCACGGATACGACGCGGTGGTCGGCGAGGAGTCCGTCGAACTCCTCGCGCCGGGTGGAGTGCGGCTGGTCGGTCATCGGGAGGCCTCCGGAGCGGTCGCCGTGACGGGCGAGAGAGGATCGACGTCGAAGCAGGCGTGCGCGCCCGTGTGGCACGCGGCACCGACCTGCTGCACGGTCACGAGCAGGGTGTCGTCGTCGCAGTCGAGCGCCGCGGCACGCACGTACTGCGCGTGCCCGGAGGTGTCGCCCTTGCGCCAGTACTCCTGCCGCGAGCGGGACCAGAAGGTCACCCGCCCCTCGGTCAGGGTGCGGCGGAGGGCTTCCCGGTCCATGTACCCGAGCATGAGGACGTCCTTCGACGTTTCCTCCTGCACGATGGCGGGGAGCAGGCCGTCCGCACCGAATCGCACGCGGTCGAGGACCGCGTCGGTGCTGGCGCTGGTGCTGTCGGTCATGAGGTTCCTAGCCTACGGCGTGCCACGCGGGACCACGCGGGGTGTGGAAGACCGGACGGGAGGCCCGTGGCGGTGCCGCCACGGGCCTCCCGTCCGTCAGCGGGTCGGTTCAGCGGACGAGTTCGCCCGCGGCGCGCAGCGCCGCCTTGACGTCGCCGATCGTCATCTCGCCGCGGTGGAAGACGCTCGCGGCGAGGACCGCGTCGGCACCCGCCTCGACGGCCGGGGCGAAGTGGTCGAGGTGACCGGCGCCACCCGAGGCGATCACCGGGACCGACGCGACCGCTCGCACGGCGGCGACGAGCTCGAGGTCGAACCCGTTCTTCGTGCCGTCGGCGTCGATGGAGTTGACGAGGAGTTCCCCCGCACCGCGCTCCACCGCTTCGCGCGCCCACGCGATCGCGTCGAGGTCGGACTCGGTGCGACCGCCGTGGGTGGTGACCACGAAACCGGACGGCATCCGGTCGGAACGCTTGATGTCGAGCGACAGCACGACCGCCTGCGCGCCGAAGCGGTCAGCGATCTCGCCGACGAGCTCCGGGCGGGCGATCGCGGCGCTGTTCACACCGATCTTGTCGGCACCGCACTGCTGCAGGCGCGCGACGTCGTCGACGCTCCGGACGCCGCCACCCACCGTGAGCGGGATGAAGACCTGCTCGGCGGTCCGGGTGACCGTGTCGTACATCGTCGCGCGGTTCTCGACCGTGGCACCGACGTCGAGGAACGTCAGCTCGTCGGCACCCTGCTCGTAGTACCGCGCGGCGAGCTCGACGGGGTCGCCGGCGTCCTGCAGGTCGAGGAAGTTGACGCCCTTCACGACGCGACCGCCCTGGACGTCGAGGCACGGGATCACACGGACCGCGACGCCGCCCTCGCGAGCCGGGGTCCCCGAGGCACCGGACACCGCGGCGTTCACAGGCGTGCCGCGTGGATCGAGCTGACCAGGATCGCCCGGGCGCCGAGCTCGTACAGCGAGTCCATGATCTGGTTCATGTCCGAGCGCGGGATCATCACGCGCACCGCGGACCAGTCGCGACCGTGCAGGGGCGACACCGTCGGGGACTCCATGCCGGAGGCGATCGCGGTGGCGTCGGGCACGAGCGACGTCGGGATGTCGTAGTCGAGCATGACGTAGCCCCGCGCCACGAGGACGCCGTGCAGGCGTCGGCGGAGGACGTCGATGCCCGGGCGGGCCTCGTCGGTGGCGATGAGGACGGCGGTCGACTCGAGGATGACCGGCCCGAAGATCTCGAGCCCGGCCTGCCGCAGCGTGCTGCCCGTCGAGACCACGTCCGCGACGGCGTCGGCGACCCCGAGTCGGACCGCGCTCTCGACCGCGCCGTCGAGCTTCACGAGCGTCGCGGTGACACCGTGCTTCGCGAGGAAGTCGCCCACGAGGCCGGGGTAGCTCGTCGCCACCCGCACGCCCTCGAGGTCCTGGAGCGACCCGAAGCGTCCCGGTGCCCCGGCGAACCGGAACGTCGAGCCGGCGAAGTCGAGCGCGTCGACCTCGTGCGCCTCGGACCCGGAGTCGAGCAGCAGGTCGCGGCCGGTGATGCCGACGTCGAGCGCGCCCGAGCCGACGTAGGTCGCGATGTCACGCGGACGGAGGAAGAAGAACTCGACCCCGTTCCGCTCGTCGATGAGGTGGAGCGCCTTCGGGTCGCGGCGGCCGGCGTACCCGGCCTCCCGGAGCATCTCGGAGGCGGTCTCGGACAGTGAGCCCTTGTTGGGCACGGCGATGCGGAGCATCAGGGGTCTGCTTTCTGGAGGAGGGTCGGTGACTGCTGTCGGGTGCGGACCACGCCCGTGGGCGCGGAGTGCGTCCTACAGATGTCGCCAGACGTCCGCCGGGGTGAGTCCCTTCGCGACCATGAGCACCTGGAGGTGGTAGATCAGCTGCGAGATCTCCTCCGAGGTGCGCTCGTCGCCCTCGTACTCGGCCGCCATCCAGACCTCGGCTGCCTCTTCCACGATCTTCTTGCCGATCTGGTGCACGCCGGCGTCCAGTTCGGCGACGGTGCCGGAGCCCTCGGGGCGCGTGCGCGCCTTCTCGGTCAGCTCCGCGAACAGGTCGTCGAACGTCTTCACGGGGTCCAGGCTACCGTCCTGCGTCGGCTCGCCGACCGCACCGTCCGGACGGGAGGCACGGGTCGCGTCGTCCGCGTCGGTCACGATCGGGCTGCTGCCGCGGCTCCGCGGAGGTCCGCGATCCGCTGCGCCGGCTCGCCGCCGTAGACGGCCGACCCCGCGACGAGCGTGTCGGCGCCGCTGCGGACCGCCTCGGGAACGGTGTCCACCGCGATGCCACCGTCGACCTCGAGCCAGACGTCGAGGCCCGACGCGTCGACCGCCGCGCGGGCGTCCGCGAGCTTGGGCATCACCGACGGCATGAACGCCTGACCACCGAAGCCGGGCTCGACGGTCATGAGCAGGATCATGTCGTAGGCGTCGAGGTGGTGGAGCACCTGCGTGATCGGGGTACCGGGCTTCACCGCGACCGCGGCACGGGCACCGTTCGACCGGATGGCCGCCGCTGTGGCGACCGGGTCGGAGGCGGCCTCGAAGTGGAACGTGACGCTCGACGCCCCGGTCTCGGCGTACTTCGGCGCCTCGGTGTCGGCGTCGGTGATCATCAGGTGCACGTCGAGCGGCACCGGGGAGACCTCCTGCAGACGCTGCACGATCGGCAGGCCCAGGGTGAGGTTCGGCACGAAGTGGTTGTCCATCACGTCGACGTGCACCAGGTCGGCGGTCTCGATGCGGTGGAGCTCGCGCTCGAGGTTCGCGAAGTCGGCGGACAGGATGCTCGGCGAGATGCGGATCGTCACCCGGCAACCCTACCGGCGGCGGTGGTGCCCCGAGACTTGGTTCGGGCTCCGCGAGACTCGGTCTCAGCGACGGTTCTCGGGTTCCGCGGCACGAGAACTGTCGCTCAGCGCGAGACTCAGCGTCGCAGCCGCGCCGCCCGCTCAGCCCACGCGGCGGAACAGCGCCACGAACATCGCGTCGGTGCCGATCCGGTGCGGCCACAGTTGCGCGACCGGGCCGTCCGCCACCTGCGGGTCCCGCACGGCCACCGCCCGCAGGACGCCCGCGGTGTCGAGCTGCTCGAGCACACCGGGGTGCCGCTCGAGCACGGCGTCGACCTGCCCGCGGGTCTCCGCGAGGTGCGGTGAGCACGTGACGTAGGCCAGGGTGCCGCCCGGGGCGAGCACCCGGACGGCGGCGTCGAGCAGCTCGGCCTGGAGCGCGGCGAGGTCCGGCACGTCCTCGGGCTGCTTGCGCCACCGGGCCTCCGGGCGGCGCCGGAGTGCTCCGAGCCCGGTGCACGGCGCGTCGAGCAGGACGCGGTCGTACTGCACGCCCGCACCGTCACCACCGAAGCGTCGCCCGTCGCCCTCGACCACGGTCACGCCGTCGCCGAAGCCCGCGAGGGCCTTCCGCACGAGCCCCGCCCGCGCCGGTACGAGTTCGTTCGCGACGAGGTGCGCGCCGCCGACCGCGGCCTCGGCGGCGAGCAGCGCCGCCTTGCCCCCGGGTCCGGCGCACATGTCGAGCCACCGCTCCCCCGGTCGCACGGCGGACGACCGGCTGAGCGCGAGGGCGGCGAGCTGCGAGCCCTCGTCCTGCACGCGGAGCCGGCCGGCGGCGACACCCGGCACGCGGGCGGGGTCACCGGACACGCCGCGGATGCCGGTGGGTGAGACCGGGAGCAGGTCGGCGTCAGCCCGGACGGGAGGCACGGTGCCGGTCGCGTCGTCGGCCGCCGGCACGTCGTCGGTCCCGTCCACCGCCTCGCCGCCGTCCACGGCAGCGCCGTCGGTCGGGTCAGCCGCAGCGCCGTCGGTCGGGTCGGCCGCAGCGCCGTGCGACCCGGTCGCGGTGGCGACGTCGTCGTCCGTCGCGAGCCCGGGGAGCGCGGCGAGCTGCACCCGTGGTGCGACGTTGTCGGCCGCGAGCAAGGCCGCGAGCTCGTCCCGGGACCGTTCGGCGGCGAGGGCGTCCCGCAGCGCCGACACGACCCACGTCGGGTGGGACCACCGCGTCGCCAGGAGCGCATCGCCACCACGGCCCTCGGTGATCGCGGCGTCCCACTCGGCGTCGGTCCGTGCGGCGACCTTCCGCAGCACGGCGTTGACGAAGCCGGTGGCCCGGCGGGCGCCGACCTCGCGGGCGAGCTCGACCGTCGCGGAGACCGCGGCGTGCGTCGGGGTGCGCATGCCGAGCAACTGGTGGGTGCCGAGGCGCATCACGTCGAGGACGTCGGCCTCGATGTTCTCGACCCGACGGCCGGACGCGATACCGACGATCGCGTCGTAGCGGCCGAGCATCCGGATCGATCCGTACGTGAGCTCGGTCGCGAACGCAGCGTCACGCGCCGCGAGCCCGGCACGGCGGATCCGGGCGGGCAGCAGGAGGTTGGCGTACGCGTCGTCGACCTGCACGGCGCGGAGGACGTCGTACGCCACCCGCCGGGCCGACGTCGGACGCGGTCCCCGGCTGCGCTGGGCTCCGGCGGTGTTCATGCGAGGACCTTCCCGTCGAGCTGGCCGAGCCCTCGGGCCCAGGCTGCGGCGTCCATCGCCTTCTTGCCGGCGGGCTGCACCTCGGTGAGCACGAGCGGGTCGTCGGCCGTGCCGACCAGCAGCCGGCCGTCGACCAGGCGGAGCGCGCCGGGCGCGAGGTGCGGGGTGGAGGAGGGCGCGCCTCCCGGCTGCAGTGCGGTGCGGAGCAGCTTGACGCGCGTCTCGCCGAGGTGGGCGAAAGCGCCGGGCTCGGGCGTGACGCCACGGATCCGTGCGTGGACGTGGACGGCGGGCTCGTCGAAGCGGACGTGCGCGTCCTCGGCCGTGGGCTTGGGCGCGAGGGTGACGTCGCCGGTCTGCTCGGTGGCGACCGCGGTGCCGGCCGCGAGGTCGTCGACGACCCGTGTGACGACCTCGGCGCCGGTCTCCGCCATCGCGGCGAGGACGTCACCGCTCGTCGCGTCGGGGTCGATCGTGAACGGCTCCGACGCGTACACGGGGCCGGCGTCGAGTGCCTCGACGAGCTGGAACACCGTGGCGGCCGTGTCCGTGTCGCCGGCCATCACCGCACGTTGGACGGGCGCGGCGCCGCGGTACGCCGGCAGGTCGGAGAAGTGCAGGTTCACCCAACCGAGCCGCGGGGTGTCGAGCGCGGGACGGCGGAGCAGCGCGCCGTAGGCGACGATCACGCCGAGGTCGGGCTCCAGCGCGGCGAGCTCGGCCGTGACCGCGTCGTCGACCCGGGACGCCTCGATCACCGGCAGACCGAGTTCCGCGGCGACCTGAGCGACCGGCGTCGGCGTCAGGACCCGCTTGCGACCCTGCGGTGTCGCGGGGCGGGTGAGCACCGCGACGATCTCGTGGTCGGACGCCGCGAGTCGGCGGAGGGTGGGGACGGCCGCAGCGGGGCTGCCGGCGACGACGAGACGCATGGGGTCCATCGTCCCACGGCCACGCAGGCGGACGTCACGCTCGTGCGGTGCGCGCGCGGCTGGTCACGACCACTGGTCGCGGAGGGTCGGCGGGGTCGACGAGGCGCCGGAGTCGCGACGGGCGCGGAGCAGGAGGACGAGCGACTCCGGTGAGTCGACCTCGTGGAGGCGACACGGGCCGACCCGCCGTGCCCAGTCGGCGGCGAACGCCTCGGCGTCCTCGCGACGGCGGCCGATCCCGGTGGGCACGGCGAGGAACCGGTTGCCGCGGGTGAGTCGCCGCGCGGCCCAGAGCGACGCGGCGAGGAGTGGCGCCCGTCGGATCCGCGTGGCCTCGACGCGGCCGGTCTCGAGCAGGAACCGCGGCGTCCGGACGGGCCCGAAGAAGTCCGCGAAGGCGGCCGTGACCGTCCGGCGATCGGCGACCGAGCCGCCGACGACCTCCATCGTGAACGCCGCCGGCACGCGACCCGCCCACCGTGCCGTGACGCGGACGTCCCCGTCGCCGTACGCGGGGATCCGGCCGGCTCGGTGGAGTCCGTCGATCACGACCCGCACGGCACGGCGGTACCCCCCGACGGAGTCGAAGCGCTGACGGAGGGCGGTCCCGAGGCCACGGGCGACCGGCCACGCCAGCGCCGCTGCGACGGCGGCGAGCAGGACCGTCCCGGCCACCCCGGCCACCGCTCCGGCGCGCCAGGCCTCGACGAGGACGCGGAGCCCCTGTCCGACCACGACGAGCAGGACGGCGAGGACCCCGGCCATCACGACGGCGGCGGTGGGACCGGTCGTGAACGGCGCAGCGTCCGGTTCCTCGACGACGGCGGCCGAGCCCTCGCGGTCGGCGTAGGGCTCGCCGATGCGCCAAGCGGCGTGGGTGTCGGCCCGACTCGGCATCGCTGCGGCGATGTCGGCGTCGAGCCCGGCGACGCTCTGCCGGCGGTCCTTCGCGACGAGTCCGCCGAGGCGCAGGGCCTGCGCCTCGGTCAGCGCCGTGCCGGTGCCGCGGACGACCTGGGCGTCGTCCGCGCGGAGCAGCCCCCAGATCTGCTCGTGCTTGCGGTGGAGGCGGGCGACGTCGGGTACGGCGAGCAGCGGCACGTCGGGCGGGACGACGGCCGTCACGGTCCAGTTGTGGGCGACCTTGCGCGGCCAGGCGGGGTCGAGGCGGAGCGTCCGACCGCGCAGCTGCTGGGTCGCCGCGGAGGTCGCCACGGCGGTGAGGTCGATGAGCGTGTTGGCGGCCGGGCAGTCCCACCCCTCGCCGAGGAGTCCGCGCGTGCCGACGACCAGTCGGGTCGTGGCGTCGGTCAGGAGCTCCGACACGGCGGACAGCACCGCGGCCGAGCCGTGCCCGCCGGTGTCGACTGCGAGCACGTGCGGAGCGTCCTCCAGGGTGGTCGTCGCGAGGCCGTCCCCGAGCCGCCGGCGGAGTGCCGGGAGCAGCACGTCGACGTCGCGTGCCGCGATGCGGAGGTGCTGCGCCGTGACGAGCACCGGACGGAAGCGGGCCAGCGCCGGGTCGGCGGTCACGGTCGTGAAGGTCCGGAGTGCTCCGGCGCCCCGTCCACCGCTCCCCCGGGTGTTGCCGTGCGTGGCGTGGTCGGTCACGACGACCGCCCGGAGGTGCTCGACGGCGTCCTGGCCGGCCTCGAGGCGGAGGATCTCGCCGACCGCGGTGTCCTTGGCGGCCGAGGACGCGAGCACGGTGTCGATCGGGTCGCGACCTCGCCGGACACCGCGGTCGTTGAGGGTGAAGCCGAAGTCGACGATCGAGCGCTTGATGCGGAGCCACTGCTCGCTGCGGGCGGGGTCCGGCAGGAGCCGGTCGAGGGCGTAGCGGGCGAGGAGTCGCAGCCGTTGCTCGGCGTCCGGCGCGGTCCGTGCCCCGCGGTGCAGCAGGTCGAGCACGGGGTGGTCCGGGCGGACCTCTGCGAGCATGCGGGCGGCGGACTCGGCCACCGCGAAGTCGGCGTCGAACGCGCGGGCGAGCCGTGCCTCCGGGTCGTCCCGGCCGGTGGACCCCGCGGGGTCGGCGGGTGGTTGGAGCGTCGCGACGAGCCACTCGGCACCGTCCGGATCGTCGAAGGTGCTCGTGACCAGCTCCGCCAGACGCTGCTCGTGCCCCCGGAGGAACGTCACCTCGTCCGCGGTGGGCTCGACGAACCAGACGTGGTCGCGGTACGGCGCGAGGTTGCCCTCCTTCACGACCGCAGGGGTCGGGACCTCGTGGTCGACCTCGCCGAGGAGCGCCGTGTAGTTGTCGTGCGCGGCGCGGTCGTCGGTCGACGGCAGGGTCGCGGTGAGTCCGATGAGGACGGGTTCACGCCCGGCGTCCCGGATGCGGGCGGCGAGGTACGCGACGACGAGTGCCCAGTGGTCGAGCAGGTGGTGGCACTCGTCCAGGACGATCGTCTCGACGCCGTGCGCGACGAGCCGGTCCACGAGCGCGCGGGCGTTGGGGTGGAGCGCCGATGCGAGGAGCGCGGGGTCCTCGCGGGCGAGTCGGCGGCGGATCGCCCGGGAGCGGCGGGCGATCCCCTTCCGGTGGGCCGTCGGGTTCG
This sequence comes from Curtobacterium sp. NPDC089689, assembly GCF_044749145.1. Lineage (NCBI taxonomy): Bacteria > Bacillati > Actinomycetota > Actinomycetes > Micrococcales > Microbacteriaceae > Curtobacterium > Curtobacterium sp. NPDC089689. The sequence goes on from NZ_JBIVHJ010000003.1 coordinate 411,365, forward strand.
ACCGTCCGAGGTCGGCGAGCCACGACGCCGCGTCCTCCTCGTCGCGTCCGCCCGAGACGAGCTCGCGCTGCCAGTCCGCACTCGCCAGGTCGGTGAGCGGGTTCCCCGTCTCGAGCACCGACAGCATCTGGTAGGTCAGCACCGTGAGGTCGCCGGGCGCCTCCGGGTCCTCCGAGACGGTGGCGGTGCCGTCGAGCGCCGCAGCCGACCGGACCCACTGGGACCGGATGGTGGCCGTCGGGGCCAGGGCCAGTGCGCGGGCACCGTGCCGTCCGGCGAGCAGCAGTCCGAGGAGCGTCTTGCCGGCGCCGGGCGGAGCGACGACGTGGACCGGGTCGCCGGGTACGACCGGGACGCGGTCGAGCACGTCCTGCTGGTACGTCCGCAGTCGTCCCTGGTACCGCCAGGCCGCGAGCGGTCGTTGGTCGTCCCCCGTCGTCACGGCACGAGTCTCCCACGCCGACGTGTCCCGGCTGCGCGGACGTGGAACGAGGCGTCCACCCGGTGCGTACGGTCGGGGACACGCCGAACCAGGGAGGCACCATGTCCGACGTCACCACGTCCACCGACCGCTACGCCGGCTCGAGCATCCAGAAGACCGCGCTCGTCGTCGGCATCGTGTTCCTGCTCGTCGGGATCGCCGGGTTCGTCCCGGGGCTCACGTCGGGCGACCTCGCCGGGGCCGGCCACGGCTCGATGGCGATGCTGCTCGGGATCTTCCAGGTCTCGGTCCTGCACAACGTCGTGCACCTGTTGTTCGGCGTCGTGGGGCTGCTCGCGGCGCGCTACCCGACGGGCTCCCGGATGTACCTCGTCATCGGCGGGCTCGTCTACTTCGTGCTGTGGGTGTACGGCCTCTTCACCGCGGGCACGATGTCCGGCGCCAACTTCGTGCCGCTGAACTGGGCGGACAACTGGCTGCACCTCGTGCTCGCGGTCGGCATGGTGGCGCTCGGGATCGTGTTCCCGCGCGAGCGTCAGCGGCCGGTCGGGCCCTGACCGGGTCCGAGAGGTCCGCCTCGTCCGCGACGGCCCCGGGAGCGAGCAGCTCCCGGGGCCGTCGACGCGTCAGTCCGATCCGACCGCGTCCCGCGCCGCCACGAACGCGTCGACGCACCGCCGCACCTGCTCCTCGGTGTGCGCCGCCGACAGTTGCACCCGGATGCGCGCCCGCCCCTTCGGCACCACCGGGTAGCTGAACGCCGTCACGTAGACGCCCTGGGCCTGCATCTCGTCGGCGATCCGCGCCGTGCGGGCGGCGTCGTGGAACATCACGGGGACGATCGGGTGCTCCCCCGGCAGCAGCTCGAAGCCGGCGTCGGTCATGAGCGACCGGAAGGTCCGCGCGTTCGCGGCGAGCCGGGCGCGGGCGTCGTCCGACCGCTCGACGAGGTCGAGCGCCGCGACGGTCCCCGCGGCGATCACCGGGGCGAGGGAGTTCGAGAACAGGTACGGCCGGGACCGCTGGCGGAGCAGGTCGACGATCTCCCGTCGGGACGCCACGTAGCCGCCCGACGCCCCGCCGAGCGCCTTGCCGAACGTCCCCGTGTACACGTCGACCCGGTCGGCGACGCCGCAGAGCTCGGGTGTCCCCCGGCCGTGCTCGCCGATGAACCCGACCGCGTGCGAGTCGTCCACGATGACGAGGGCGTCGTACCGCTCGGCGAGGTCGCAGATCTCGGCGAGCGGCGCGATCGACCCGTCCATCGAGAAGACGCCGTCGGTGACCACCGCACGGAACCGAGCCGACGAGGCGGCGGCGAGCTGCGCCTCCAGGTCGGCCGTGTCCCGGTTCCGGTACCGGAACCGCTGCGCCTTCGAGAGCCGGATGCCGTCGATGATCGACGCGTGGTTCAGCTCGTCCGAGATGATCGCGTCGTCGGGGCCGAGCAGCACCTCGAAGAGGCCGCCGTTCGCGTCGAAGCACGACGAGTACAGGATCGCCGCCTCGGTGCCGAGGAACCCCGCCACCCGCCGCTCGAGGTCGAGGTGCAGGTCCTGCGTGCCGCAGATGAAGCGCACGCTCGCCATCCCGTACCCCCACCGGTCGAGCGCGTCCTTCGCCGCGTCGACGAGGTCCGTCGAGTCCGCGAGCCCGAGGTAGTTGTTCGCGCAGAAGTTCAGCAGGTCGGTGCCGTCCGCCTCGATCGCCGCCCGCTGCGGACCGGCGATGCCGCGCTCCCGCTTCGTGAGGCCCGCGTCCTCGATGCCCGCGAGCTCCGTCGCCAGGTGGTCCTTGATCGCGCCGTACATCAGTGCTCCGTCCAGTCGATGACGACCTTGCCGCCGTCCGCGCTCGCCGCCGCGGCGAACGCTGCCTCCCAGTCGCGCGCCGGGTAGCGCGCCGACACGATCGAGCCGATGCGGTCCCGCAGCACCGCACTCGTCTGCAGCATGGAGCTCATCGCCTGCCACGTCTCGAACATCTCACGGCCGTAGATGCCCTTCACGGTGAGCATGTGCGTGACGACCTTGCCCCAGTCGACAGCGATCGGCCCGCTCGGGAGCCCGAGCATCGCGATCCGTCCGCCGTGGTTCATGTTCTCGACGAGAGCGGGAAGCGCGGTGGGTGCACCCGACATCTCGAAGCCGACGTCGAACCCCTCGCGCATGCCGAGTCGCCCCTGCGCTGCGCGGAGCGCGGCAGCCCCGTCGCCTCGGACGTCGACGCCGTGGTCGGCGCCCATCTGCTCCGCCATCCGGAGCCGGTTCGGGCTGACGTCCGTGCCGACGACGAACCGTGCACCGGCGTGGCGTGCGACCGCGATCGCCATGAGGCCGATCGGGCCGCACCCGGCGACCACGACGTCCTCGCCGACGAGCGGGAACGCGAGCGCCGTGTGGACAGCGTTGCCGAGCGGGTCGAAGAGCGCACCGACCTCGGGCTCGACGGGCCCGTGGTGCACCCAGACGTTCGTGCCAGGCAGCGTGAGGTACTCCGCGAACGCGCCGTCGCGCTGCACCCCGAGGCCCTTCGTCCGGATGCACATCTGTCGGCGGCCGGCCCGGCAGTTCCGGCAGGTGCCGCAGACGATGTGGCCCTCGCCGGACACGAGGTCCCCGACGGCGACGTCCCGCACGCCGGCGCCGACCTCGACGACCTCGCCGAAGAACTCGTGGCCGGGGACGAGCGGAGCGGTCACCGCCGACGCCGCCCAGTCGTCCCACCGCTGGATGTGCAGGTCCGTCCCGCAGATCCCGGTGCGGAGGACCCGGATGAGGACCTCGTCCTCCGTCGGTTCCGGCACCGGCCGGTCGGTCATGGTCAGACCCGGACCCGCGTCCGGCTTGTAGAGCGCCCGCATCGGCGTCACCTCGTCACTTCGTCGTGCGTGTGATGTGTTCGGCGGTGGTTCGTGGCCACCGTCGTCCAGCCTCCCACAGGTCGGCTCGCGCGGGGCGCGCGGCGCGGGTGCGCGGCGCGGGGTGCGCCGCGCGTCCGGCACCGGCCGGGAGGCACGGCTCGGCCGCGCCACGCGGCGTCGGTGGGCGAACGGTCACCCGGCGGGCCGTGCGGCGTCGCGGTGGCGGGACGGGCCGCCTCGGTCCCGCGCGGCACGATGCAGGCGCATCGTGCGACGAAACACACGTCGATCACGCGGTGTGGTGTCGCAGCACGAACGCGCAACGATGCCGTGGGGCCGCGTCCGCGCCAGTCAGACCTCGGTGAAGGGTTCGACGTCGTCGAGCCGCACGCGCAGGGTCGGCGCCGCACGACGACGGTTGCCGCCCGGGAGCACCCGCCGGGTCGACGAGCGCCGGATCACCTCGGCCTTGAGTGTCGCCGCGACCTCCGCACCGTGCGCGTACGGGAACCGCACGATCGCCCGGACGGTCCCGGGCACCGGGTCGCCCTCGACGGGCACCGGGCCGAGGACGGGACCGGCCGTGGCGTCGCCGAGGGCCTCGACCGCGGCCGTCACGGCCTCGTCCGTCCCGGTGAGCGTCGCGACGCGGACCGCCGGCGGGAAGTGCAACTCGCGGCGATCGGCCAACTCGTCGTGCGCAGGACCGTCGAGCCGCCACGTCGCCATCGCCGTCGCGAGTCGCCCGCCGATGCCGACGAGGTAGACCTCGGCGCCGGGTGCGCCCTTCGCCGCGGCGTTGGTCCAGAACCGCAGGACGTCCTCCTGCACCCGGAGTCCCTCGCGGGCCAGCAGCCGCTCGCCGTCGAGGAGCAGCACGCACGCGTACCCGCCGGGCACGCTCGGCTCCGCACCTCGGGTCGCGACGACCACCGCGGGGCGGGCCGGTACCTCGTCGAGCGGCCGGGAGCCGTCGGCGACCACGATCCTCGTGCCGGGGAACGCGCGACCGAGCTCGTCGGCGGTGCGCTGCGCCCCCTGCCCGACCGGCTTGAGCTTCCCGCCGCCGCACGTCGGACAGCGGAACCCGACCGCCAGCGCACCGCAGAACCGGCACTGCGGCGTCGCGTTCCGGTGCGGGCTGCCGAGCGGTCCCCCGCACACCCGGCAGTGCGCACGCTCGCCGCAGTCGGCACAGACGAGCCCGGTACCGAAGCCTGGGTTCGCGACCTGGACGAGCACCGGCCCGTGCTGGCTGGCCTCACGAGCAGCTCGCCACGCCGTGCTCGGGATGCGTGCCTGCGCGGCGAAGCCCTCGGCGCTCGCCTGCTGCGCGGTCGGGACCACCTTCGGCGTCGGCACCCGGTACGGTGCGACCTCCTGCAGCCAGCGCAGTTCGACGAGCCGTTGCACGTCGGTCGAGCGGGCGTGCGCGAGGAACAGGAGCGCGGCGCCGGACTGCGCGGTGCGGACGAGCGCGACGTCCCGGGAGTGCACGTACGGTGCCCGGGGCTCGACGAACGAGGCGTCGCCGTCGTCCCACATCGCGATGAGGCCGAGCTCGGTCGCCGGCGCGAACACCGCCGTGCGGTTGCCGATCGCGACCACCGCGTGCGTCCGGGCCTGCAGGAGGGCCTTCGCCCGCTGCCCGTTGGTCTGCTTGGCGTCGAACCGGACGACACGCTCGGGCGGCAGCACGGCGAGGAGCGCCCGCTCCAGGTCGGCGACGTCGCGGAAGTCCGGCACCGCGAGCACGGCCGACTGCTCGCGGGCGACGACCTGCGACGCTGCCTGCGCGAGCGTCGCGGCCCATCCCGGCACCCAGACGGGTTCGTCGACGGAGCCGAGGTCGACGGGGTGGGGGACGGCGTCGACCGCAGCCCGACCGTGGTCGGCGAGCAGTGCCTCCAGGGCGCCCTCGGCGTAGCCGGTGACGGGGGTGGGGTGGACCACCGGCGGCGACCACGACGTGTCGCGGGCCAGCCAGGCCTTCTCGGCGCGGACCTGACGGGTCGGCACCGCGAGCCGGAGCACGTCGGAGGCGACACCGGCGGCGCGGTCGGCGACGGCGCGCGCGAGCGTCCAGATCTCCGGTGCCAGGACCGGCACCGGGGAGAGGACCTCCTCGACCTGGCTCAGCTCGCCGGCATAGGTCGTATCAACAAGCACAGTGCCCTCCGACACGACCTCGACGACGTAGGCGTCGGACATCCTGGCACCGGTCCGGAGCGGGACCTTCACGCGGACCCCGGGCACGCAGTCGTCCTCGAGCTCGCTCGGCACCCGGTAGTCGAACAGACGGTCCAACTGCGGGAGCGGCGAGTCGAGGACGACGCGCGCGACGGTGGTCACGCGGGACCGCTAGACGGTGGCGGGGACGAGTCCTGCCGCGGCGCGCAGTTCCTCGACGCGATCGAGCTGTTCCCAGGTGAAGCCGGGGAGGTCACGACCGAAGTGGCCGTACGTCGCCGTCGTGGCGTAGCGCGGCTTGAGGAGGTCGAGGTCGCGGATGATCGCGGCGGGCCGGAGGTCGAAGACCTGCAGGATCGCGGCCTCGATCGTGGCGTCGTCGACGTGGCCGGTCCCGAAGGACTCGACGTACAGTCCGACGGGCTTGGCACGGCCGATCGCGTAGGCGACCTGCACCTCGAGCCGGTCGGCGAGGCCCGCGGCCACGGCGTTCTTCGCGACCCAGCGGAGCGCGTACGCGGCCGAGCGGTCGACCTTCGACGGGTCCTTGCCCGAGAAGGCACCGCCGCCGTGCCGGGAGGCCCCGCCGTACGTGTCGACGATGACCTTGCGACCGGTGAGGCCGGCGTCGCCCTGGGGCCCGCCGATCTCGAAGCGGCCGGTCGGGTTCACGATGACGTCGACGTGCGACGCATCGAGGTCGACCTGCGCGAGCACCGGACGGATCACGTGCTCCGTGACGTCCGCAGTGAGCTGATCGAGCGTGACGCTCGGGGCGTGCTGCGTCGAGAGCACGACGGTCTCGACCGTCTTCGGCACGACGCCGTCGTACCCGACCGTCACCTGCGTCTTGCCGTCCGGGCGGAGGTACGACAGCTCGCCCGACTTGCGGACCGCGGCCAGGCGCTCGGCGAGCCGGTGCGCGAGCCAGATGGCGACGGGCATGTACTCGGGGGTCTCGTTCGTCGCGAAGCCGAACATGATGCCCTGGTCGCCGGCACCCTGGCGGTCGAGCGGGTCGACGCCGGCACCCGAGCGGCTGTCGAGCGACTCGTCGACGCCCTGCGCGATGTCCGGGGACTGTGCGCCGATCGACACCTCGACGCCGCAGGTGCGACCGTCGAAGGAGACCTCGGACGAGTTGTACCCGATGCCCGTGATCACGTCGCGGACCAGCTTCGGGATCTCGACGTAGCCGGAGGTGGTGACCTCACCGGCGACGTGCACGAGGCCCGTCGTCACCATGGTCTCGACGGCGACGCGTGCGTGCGGGTCGACCTCGAGCAGGGCGTCGAGGATGGTGTCCGAGATCTGGTCGCAGATCTTGTCGGGGTGCCCCTCGGTCACCGACTCGGACGTGAAGAGGCGCAGGTTGCTCGTCGTCACCGGGATCAGTCGGTGGGCTGCTGCTGCTTGGTGACCGTCAGCTTGTCCTCGTTGATCTCGTGGAGCGCGACGGAGAGCGGCTTGTCGTCGATGGTCGAGTCGACGAGCGGACCGACGTTGTCGAAGAGCGAGCCCTCGTGCAGGTCGGCGTAGTAGTCGTTGATCTGGCGAGCGCGCTTCGACGCGAAGATCACGAGCGCGTACTTCGACTCGACCTTGGCGAGCAGGTCGTCGATGGGCGGGTCGATGATGCCCTGGGGGTTGGCCATGGTGTCTCCTGTCGAGGGAAGAATACTTCTCGCCCGTCAGGGCGCAGTGAACAAGTCTACGACTTCGTGTGCCGCGGTGCTGACATCGGAGTTCACGATCTTCACGTCGAACTCGTCCTGCGCGGCGAGTTCGACCTTCGCGGTCTCGAGCCGGCGCGCCTGTTCCTCGGCGGACTCGGTGCCGCGACCGATGAGCCGGCGGACCAGTTCCTCCCACGTGGGCGGCAGCAGGAACACCAGCACCGCCTCGGGCATCGCGTCCTTCACCTGGCGGGCGCCCTGCAGGTCGATCTCGAGCATCACGCGGTCGCCGGCGTCGAGCGCGCGGTCGATCGGCGGACGCGGCGTGCCGTAGCGGTACGAGTTGTGCACGGTCGCCCACTCGAGGAGCTCCCGGTCGCGGATCATCCGGTCGAACTCGGCGTCGTCCACGAAGTAGTAGTGCACGCCGTCGACCTCGCCGGGGCGGGGCTTCCGGGTCGTCGCGGACACGCTGAGGTTGACGTCCGGGAAGTGCTCTCGGATGTACGCGCTGACGGTGCCCTTGCCGACGGCCGTCGGCCCGGCGAGCACCACGAGCTTCGACGCCGTGCGCTTCTGCCCGCGCGCGGCGAGCCAGTCCGCCAGCGCCGAACGCTGTCGGACGCCGAGCCCGCCGAGCCGCTTCGACGTCGCGATCCGCAGCGTCTGCATCACGGAGTCCGCGCGCGCCGGACCGATCCCGGGCAGCGACGTCAGGAGGTCGCGGACGCGGAGCGACTTCTCCGCCGGAGCGTCCTCGTCGGACCACGCCGCACGGGCGACCTCGAGCGGCGTCCGCTCCCCCGCGACGATCGCGGCCTTCACCGCTGCCCGGGCGCGTCGCGCCGCCACCGCGGCCTGCGCGGCGGCGACACGGTCGACCTCCGGCGGGTTCCGGTGGGCCGGGAGCGACGCGCGGTCGGCACCGTCCGTCACGCGGCGGCTCCGAGCGCGGCGGCGATCCGGTCGGCACGGTCGGCCACGAGCGCGGCGACGCCGTCCGGGCCGTCCACGAGCAGGCCGCGCGACTCGCTCACGAGCACCTGCCCGGCGCGGGCGCCGTACAGCGAGCGGAGGTCCTCGATGCGGGCACCCTGTGCACCGAATCCCGGCGCGAGCACCGGCGCGGTGCCGATGTCGTCGCCGGAGATCCCGAAGTCGTCGAGGTCGAGGGTCGCGCCGAGCACCAGCCCGACGTCCCCGAGGGGCTGCTCGGCTGCGCTCTGGTTGTCGTCTGCCACGTCCTCGACGATACCGGCCGCCACGGTCCGGCCGGAACGCGGCCCCTCGGCGAGCACCGCGGTCTGCAGCACGCGCGCCTCGGGGTTGCTCGTCGCCGCGAGCACGAAGACCCCGGCGCCGTTCGCCCGGGCGGTGTCGATCGTGCCGCGCAGCGACCCGTAACCGAGGTACGGCGACACGGTCATCGCGTCGGCCCGGAACGGCCCGTCGCGGTCGACCCAGGCCTCCGCGTAGTCGTCACCGGTGCTGCCGATGTCGCCGCGCTTCACGTCGGCGACGACCAGGAGGCCCGCATCGCGTGCTCGACGCAGGGTCGCGTCGAGCGCACGGTAGCCCGGCACCCCCGCGGCCTCGAAGAATGCGATCTGCGGCTTCACGACCGCCGCGTGGCCGGCGGCCGCGTCGACGAGCGTCGCCCCGAAGGCGGTGAGGCCCTGCTCGTCGCGGCCGAGCCCCCACGCCGCCAGGGTGGCGGCGTGGGGGTCGATACCGACGCACAGTGCGGAACGCGACGCCATGGCGGCCGCCAGCCGGATGCCGAAGGAGGCCGCGTCTCTCCCCACCGGCACGGCCGAACCGCCGCTGGCGCGTCGGTCCGGAACCGGCGGCGTGGGCCCAGGCAGGTCGTCAGCAGCCACGAGACCGGCCGTCACCAGGTCGCGCGCTCGAGCGCGTAGTCCTGCAGGCTGCGGACCGTGTGCTCGGTGCCGATCGTCTCGATCGCGGCGACCGCCGCGCCGAGCTGGGCGATCGTCGTGAACAGCGGCTTGTCCGCCGCGACGGTGGCCGCGCGGATCTCGTAGCCGTCCGCGCGCCCGGCCGCACCGGACGGCGTGTTGATGACGACGTCGACCTCGCCGCGGGCGAGCAGGTCGACGACGCTCTCGCCGCCCTCGCTGTACTTGCCGACGAGGGTGACCTCGATGCCGTTGCGGCGGAGGACCTCGGCGGTGCCCTCGGTCGCGGTGATCGTGAAGCCGAGCTGCTGGAGGCGGTGGATCGGCAGGACGACCTGGCGCTTGTCGGTGTCGGCGACGCTCACGAAGACGGTGCCGCTCGTCGGCAGGCCCCCGTACGCGGCGTCCTGCGACTTGAGGAACGCCCGCGGGAAGTCGCGGTCGATGCCCATGACCTCGCCCGTGGAGCGCATCTCGGGGCTGAGCACCGAGTCGACGACCTGGCCGTCGTGCGTCCGGAAGCGGCGGAAGGGCAGCACGGCCTCCTTGACGGCGACCGGGGCCTGCGCGGGCACCGACGAGCCGTCGCGCTCGGGCAGGAGCCCCTCGGTGACGAGCTGGTCGATGCTCGTGCCCGTCATGATGCGGCTCGCGGCCTTGGCGAGCGGGATGCCGAGCGCCTTGGAGACGAACGGCACGGTGCGGCTCGCGCGCGGGTTCGCCTCGAGGACGTAGAGCACGCCGGCGCCGATGGCGAACTGGACGTTGAGCAGGCCCTGCACGCCGATGCCGCGCGCGATCCGCTCGGTCGCCTCGACCACGCCACGGATCTCGGCCTTGCCGAGTCCGACCGGGGGCAGGGTGCACGCCGAGTCGCCGGAGTGGATGCCGGCCTCCTCGATGTGCTCCATGATGCCGCCGATGTACAGGCGCTCCCCGTCGAAGAGGGCGTCGACGTCGATCTCCACCGCGTCGTCGAGGAAGCGGTCGACCAGGAGCGGGAGCTCCGGGCCGATGATCGCCTGGTCGGCCATCCGGTCGAAGTAGTCGGCGAGGGCCGTCGGGTCGTAGACGATCTCCATGCCGCGACCGCCGAGCACGAACGACGGGCGGACGAGGACCGGGTAGCCGATCTCCTCGGCCACGGCGGTCGCGCTCGCGAGGTCGTGTGCGGTCCCGTTGCGGGGTGCGAGGAGGCCCGCCTCGTCGAGGATCGCAGAGAACTGCCCGCGCTCCTCGGCGGAGTCGATCGCCGCGGGCGAGGTGCCGAGGATCGGGATCCCTGCGGCCTCGAGCGGCTTCGCGAGCCCGAGGGCCGTCTGGCCGCCGAGCTGCACGACCACGCCGACGAGCTCGCCGGACGCCGCCTCGGCCTCGATGACCTCGAGGACGTCCTCGGTGGTCAGCGGTTCGAAGTACAGGCGGTCCGACGTGTCGTAGTCGGTGGAGACGGTCTCCGGGTTGCAGTTGATCATGATCGTCTCGAACCCGGCGTCGCTCAGCGCGAAGGACGCGTGCACGCAGGAGTAGTCGAACTCCACGCCCTGGCCGATGCGGTTCGGACCGGAGCCGAGGATGACGACCTTCTTGCGGTCGCTCGCGGCGACCTCGGTCTCGGTGTCGTACGACGAGTAGTGGTACGGCGTGAGGGCCGGGAACTCGCCGGCGCAGGTGTCGACGGTCTTGAAGACCGGACGGATGCCGAGCGCGTGCCGGGCGTCGCGCGCCTCCTGCTCGGAGATGCCGCGCAGGCTCGCGATCTGGGCGTCGCTGAAGCCGTGCTCCTTCGCCCAGCGCAGGGTGTCCGCGTCGAGCGTCTCCGCAGCGCGCACCTCGTCGGCGACCTCGTTGATGAGGACGATCTGGTCGATGAACCAGGGGTCGATCTTCGTGGCTTCGAAGACCTCGTCCGCGGTGGCACCGGCGACGAGCGCCTGCTGCACCGTGACGATGCGGCCGTCCGTCGGGGTCTTCGACTTCTCCAGCAGCGCGTCCTTGTCGAGCTCGGCCGTCGGGGTGGCCCAGTGGAACGACGAGCCACGCTTCTCGAGCGAGCGGAGCGACTTCTGCAGCGCCGTGGCGTAGTTCCGGCCGATCGCCATCGCCTCGCCGACGCTCTTCATCGTCGTGGTGAGGGTGGCGTCGGCGGCCGGGAACTTCTCGAACGCGAACCGCGGGGTCTTCACGACGACGTAGTCGAGCGTCGGCTCGAAGCTCGCCGGCGTCACCCGCGTGATGTCGTTCTGGATCTCGTCGAGGCGGTACCCGATGGCGAGCTTCGCGGCGATCTTCGCGATCGGGAAGCCCGTCGCCTTCGATGCCAGGGCCGACGAGCGCGACACGCGGGGGTTCATCTCGATGACGATGATCCGGCCGTTCGACGGGTCGACCGCGAACTGGATGTTGCAGCCACCGGTGTCGACGCCCACGCGGCGGATGATGTCGATGCCGATGTTCCGCATGTTCTGGTACTCGCGGTCCGTCAGCGTCAGGGCCGGGGCGACCGTGATGGAGTCGCCCGTGTGGACACCGACGGGGTCGACGTTCTCGATCGAGCAGATGACGACGGTGTTGTCGAAGTTGTCCCGCATGAGCTCGAGCTCGTACTCCTTCCAGCCGAGGATCGACTCCTCCAGGAGCACCTCGGTGGTCGGGCTGGACTGGAGGCCGTCACCGACGAAGCGGACGAGCTCCTCCTCGTCGTAGGCGAAGCCCGAGCCGAGGCCACCCATCGTGAAGGACGGGCGGACGACGAGCGGGTACCCGAGGTCGGCCGCGTACTCCTTGGCCTCGTCCAGGGTGTGCGCGATGTGGCTGCGGGCGACGTCGGCGCCGGACTCGAGCACGAGCTCCTTGAAGAGCTGGCGGTCCTCGCCGCGCTGGATCGCGTCGACCTTGGCGCCGATGAGCTCGACGCCGTACTTCTCCAGGATCCCCTCGGCGTCGAGCTTGATCGCCGCGTTCAGCGCCGTCTGGCCGCCGAGGGTCGGCAGGACCGCGTCGGGCTGCTCGATCTTGATGATCTCCTCGAGCGACGCGCTCGTGATCGGCTCGATGTAGGTCGCGTCGGCGAAGTCGGGGTCGGTCATGATCGTCGCCGGGTTGGGGTTGACGAGGATGACGCGGACGCCCTCGGCGCGGAGGACGCGGCACGCCTGGGTGCCCGAGTAGTCGAACTCGGCGGCCTGCCCGATGACGATCGGGCCGGAGCCGATGACGAGGACGGAGTTGATGTCTGCGCGCTTCGGCATCAGTTGGCTTCCTTGGTGACGTCGGCTGCGGGGGTCGTGGCGTCGGCGGTGGCCGCGTCGAGCGGCCGGCCGTCGCGTCGGGCACGGACGAGGTCCGCGAACCGGTCGAACAGGTACATCGAGTCGTGCGGACCGGCCGCCGCCTCGGGGTGGTACTGCACGCTGAACGCGGGCACGTCGAGCGCGCGGAGGCCCTCGACGACCTGGTCGTTCGGGGAGTAGTGGGAGACCTCGACGCGGCCGAACCCGGCGGGCGACTCGATCACCTCGCCGAGGGGCGCGTCGACCGCGAAGCCGTGGTTCTGGCTCGTGATCTCGACCTTGCCCGTGGTGGTGTCGAGCACCGGCTGGTTGATGCCGCGGTGCCCGAACGGCAGCTTGTACGTGCCGAAGCCGAGCGCGCGGCCGAGCAGCTGGTTGCCGAAGCAGATGCCGAAGAACGGGCGACCGGTCTTCAGGCTGTCCTGCAGGAGCTCCACCTGGGCGTCGCTCGCCGCCGGGTCGCCGGGGCCGTTCGAGTAGAACAACGCGTCGGGGGCCAGGGCTTCGAGCGCCTCGGCGGTGATGTCCTGCGGCACGACGTGCACCTCGAACCCGCGCTCGGCGAGGTACCGGGTGGTCGACGCCTTGACGCCGAGGTCGAGCACGGCCAGCCGGCCGATCTGCTCGCCCACTGCGGGGACCACGTAGGTCTCGGGGGTGGACACCATCGCGGAGAAGTTCGCACCGGTCATCGCGGCCTGGTCACGGACGGCCGCGAGCTGCTCGTCCGCCGACAGGTCCGCCTCGGGGCCGCTGAACACGCCGCCCTTCATCGCGCCCGCGTCGCGGATCCGGCGGGTGAGCGCCCGCGTGTCGACCCCGGAGATGCCCACGATGCCGTCACGGACGAGGTGGTCGTCCAGCGTGGCGTTCGCCCGGTGGTTCGACACGATCCGGCTGGGGTCGCGCACGACGTACCCGGCCACCCAGATGCGGCGGGACTCGGGGTCCTCGTCGTTCACACCCGTGTTGCCGATGTGCGGCGCGGTCTGCACCACGATCTGCCCGGCGTAGGACGGGTCGGTCAGCGTCTCCTGGTACCCGGTCATGCCGGTCGCGAAGACCACCTCACCCAGGGATCGGCCTCGGGCGCCGTACGCCCGTCCCTCGTAGCGGGTGCCGTCCTCGAGGACCAGTACGGCCCGTTCGCGTGTCATCAGTTCGTCCCTTCGCCCGCGGTGTGCGGGTGCTCGTGCTTCGTCGTCGGTCCCTGCAGGGCGGCGAGTGCTGCTGCCGCGTCGCCCTCCGGGAACCGGAAGTAGGTGTCGAGGTCCGTCGCACCTGCGGCGCCGGTCGCCGTCCATCGCAGACGGACCAGTCCCCCGGGCTCGACCACGCGGTCGATGGCCCACGTGGCGCGGTCGGCGCCGCGGACGGCGTCGGTCGCGACCCAGCGGTCGGGTGCCCCGGCGTGGTGCAGCACCACCCCGTGCTCGTGGACGGTCACGCCCCCGCGGCTGCGGAAGCCGAGACCGCCGGCGGTGATGCGCTCCAGCGGCTGGTCGGCGCGGGTCGTCGCGACGGTGAAGCCGTCCCACGACCCGACCTGCGGACCCGGGTCGGCCGGGACCGGGACGGGAGGCACGGCTGCGGCCTGCGCGCGGCTCCGGGTCCGCCAGGTGCGCGCCATCGCGAGGAACAGCAGGGCCACCAGCAGCAGGATGACTCCCCCGGTGAGCCACCGGGCTGCATCGCCGCTCACCGTGCCGCCTCGCGGGCGGCGGCGGCGTGCGCCGCGACCGTCTCGGCCGCGCGTGCCGCGACCGACTCGTCGTCGACGACCGCGCCGTCGAGCACGGTCGGGTAGCCGTGGTGGAACGTCGCGACGACCCGACCGGGCAGCCGCATGCCGAGGTACGGCGAGTTCTGCGACTGGCCAGCGAGGTCGGTCACGGCGAACTCCCGCGACGCGCTCGGGTCGTACAGCGTGACCTCGGCCGGCGCGCCCTCGACGATGCCGTGGCCGTGCCCGTCGACCTGGCCGATGCGTGCCGGCGCCTCGGAGAGCACGCGGGCGACGTCCGACCAGGCGATCTGACCGGAGTCGACCACGGCGGCCTGCACGACGCTCAGCGCGGACTCGAGGCCGACCATGCCGTTCGCGGCGGCGGGCCACTCGCAGCACTTCGCCTCGGCGGTGTGCGGCGCGTGGTCGGTGGCGACGATGTCGATCGTGCCGTCGGCGAGGGCGGCCCGGAGCGCCTCGACGTCCTCGCGGGCACGGAGCGGCGGGTTGACCTTGTACCGGGCGTCGTACCCCGGCGCGCCGTCGACGCCGGCGATGAGGTCCTCGGTCAGCACCAGGTGGTGCGGCGTGACCTCGGCCGTGACGTCGATCCCGCGGGACTTCGCCCACCGGATCACCTCGACGCTGCCCGCGGTCGAGACGTGGCAGACGTGCAGGCGTGCGCCGACGTGGTCGGCGAGCAGCACGTCGCGGGCGATGATCGCCTCTTCCGCGACGGCCGGCCAGCCCGCGAGTCCGAGCTCCGACGAGAGCCGGCCCTCGTTCATCTGGGCGCCGAGCGTGAGCCGCGGCTCCTGGGCGTGCTGGGCGATCACACCGCCGAAGCCCTTGACGTACTCGAGCGCCCGACGCATGAGCAGCGGGTCCGCCACGCACGAGCCGTCGTCCGAGAACACCCGGACCCGTGCGCGGCTCGTCGCCATCGCCCCGATCTCCGAGAGGTGGGTGCCCTGCAGGCCCTGCGACACCGCACCGATCGGGCGGACCGTGACGTAGCCCGCGTCGTCCCCCAGCGCCTGCACCTGCTCGACCACGCCGGCGGTGTCCGCCACCGGGTTCGAGTTCGCCATCGCGTTCACGGCGGTGAAGCCGCCGGCGGCCGCCGCGCGCGAGCCGGTGCGGACCGTCTCGGACTCCTCGCCGCCGGGCTCGCGGAGGTGGGTGTGCAGGTCCACGAGGCCGGGCAGGGCGATCAGCCCGTCGGCGTCGACGACCGCGGCGCCGGCCGTGTCGAGACCGGACCCGACCGCGGTGATGCGCCGTGCCTCCAGGCGGATGTCGGCGCGCGTGCCGTCGACCAGCTGCGCGCCGCGGATGAGGTGGGCGGTCATGCGACGGACTCCTTCGCGTCGTGGTCGCCCGTCAGGGCGAGGTAGAGGACGGCCATGCGGACGCTCACGCCGTTGGCGACCTGCTCGACGACCGTCGAGCGCGGGTCGTCGGCGGCGACGCCGGCGATCTCCAGGCCGCGGTTCATCGGGCCGGGGTGCATGATCAGCGTGCGCTCGGGGAGACCCGCGGCGCGCGCGGCCGTGAGGCCGAAGTGCCGCGTGTACTCGCGCTCGTTCGGGAAGAAGGCGTCGTGCATGCGCTCCTGCTGGATGCGGAGGAGCATCACGACGTCCGGGTCCTCGGCGAGGGCGACGTCGAGGTCGTGGTGGACAGCGGCGCCGAACGGGCGGTCAACGGCGGGGAGCAGCGTCGGCGGGGCGACGAACGTGACCTCGGCGCCGAGCGTGCGGAGGAGCCAGGCGTTGCTGCGTGCCACGCGGCTGTGCAGGACGTCGCCGACGATCGCGACGCGGACCCCGTCGAGGCCCTGACCCCGGCTCGCCGCACCGTGCAGGCGGCGGCGCATCGTGAAGGCGTCGAGCAGGGCCTGCGTCGGGTGCTCGTGCGTGCCGTCGCCGGCGTTGACGACCGGGACGTCGATCCAGTCGGCGTCCGCGAGCACCCGCGGCGCACCGGACGCACCGTGGCGCATCACGATGCCGTCGATGCCCATCGCGCCGAGGGTCTGGACGGTGTCCTTCAGGGACTCGCCCTTCGAGACGCTCGATCCCTTCGCCGCGAAGTTGATGACGTCGGCGGAGAGACGCTTGGCGGCCGCCTCGAACGAGATGCGCGTGCGGGTGGAGTCCTCGAAGAAGAGGTTCACGACCGTCTTGCCGCGGAGCGCCGGGAGCCGCTTGACCTCGCGCGTGTTGACCTCGGCCATCTCCTCGGCGACGTCGAGGATGTGGACGGCCTCGGCGCGCGCGAGGTCGGCGGTGGAGAGGAGGTGGCGCATCAGACAGCACCGCCCGACTGCGTCTCGCTCTGCTCGGCCTGCTCGGGCTGCCCGTTCTGCTCGGCCTGCTCGATGACGACCTCGTCGCTGCCGTCCGTCTCGGTCAGCCGCAGCGTGACCCGCTCGTCGGAGGCGGTCGGCAGGTTCTTGCCCACGTGGTCCGCGCGGATCGGGAGCTCGCGGTGGCCCCGGTCGACGAGCACGGCGAGTCGGACGGCCCGCGGCCGGCCGATCCCCTGCAGCGCGTCGAGCGCGGCCCGGACGGTGCGGCCGGAGTAGAGCACGTCGTCGACGAGCACGACGACCTTGCCGTCGATGCCGCTCGTCGGGATCGTCGTCCGGTGCGGCGCCCGCCCGATGCCGTGACCGAGGTCGTCACGGTGCATCGTCACGTCGAGGGTGCCGAGCCGCTGCTCGCGGTCGGCCGCCCACTCGGGCTCGATGTCGGCCAGGATCGCCGCGAGGCGCTCCGCCAGGACGGCACCCCGTGTCGGGATGCCCAGGAGCACGAGGTCCGAGGCGCCGTGGTTGGCCTCGAGGATCTCGTGCGCGATGCGTGTCAAGGCACGCGTGATGTCGGTGTTCTGCAGGACCGTTCGGGTACCCACGCCGACCTCCTTCCCCGCCTCACCGGACGGACTTAAAGGACGCTGACGTGGTCAACCCTACCGGGACTCCCGGCCCCCTGCGACC
The DNA here is from genome assembly GCF_044749145.1 of Curtobacterium sp. NPDC089689. Lineage (NCBI taxonomy): Bacteria > Bacillati > Actinomycetota > Actinomycetes > Micrococcales > Microbacteriaceae > Curtobacterium > Curtobacterium sp. NPDC089689. The sequence continues at coordinate 428,478 of NZ_JBIVHJ010000003.1, forward strand.
GTCCGACCGGACGGTGCATCCTGCTGCTTGGACCCGCTGACCCGACCGCCCGCGACTGCTCCGAGCACACCGTTGACGAAGCCCGCGGACTCCTCGGTGGACAGGGACTGCGCGAGCTCGACGGCCTCGGCGATCGCGACGGCGTCGGGCACCTCGCTGTTGAAGCGGAGCTCCCACACGCCCATGCGGAGGATGCAGCGGTCGAGCACCGGCATCCGGGCGATCGACCAGCCCTGGGCGTGGTCGACGATCACGGAGTCGATCTCGTGCCGGGCCTCGTCCACGCCCGTGACGATCTGCCGGGCGTAGTCCCAGCTCGAGGCGCGTTCGGGCTGGTCGAGGTGCCGGACGGTCTCGGTCGCGAGGACGTCCGCGATCGGCAGCTCGCGGACCTCCGCCACGTACAGCATGTCGAGGGCGCGCTTGCGGGCCTTCGAACGAGCACTCATACGGCGTCGCCTAGTTGTTGACGCGGCCGAGGAAGCTGCCGTCGCGCGTGTCGATCTTCACGGTGGTGCCGCTCTCCAGGTACAGCGGGACCTGGATGCGGTGACCGGTCGCGATGATCGTCGCGTCCTTCGTGCCACCGGACGAGCGGTCGCCCTGGAGACCCGGCTCGGTCTCGACCTCGGTGACGATCGACGTCGGGAGCTCGATGTACAGCGGGTTGCCCTCGTTCATCGCGATGGTGACCATGGCGGACTCGAGCAGGTAGTTCTTCGCGTCGCCGACGACGGTCTCCGAGACCGGGATCTGGTCGTAGGTGTCGGTGTCCATGAACACGTACGACTCGCCGTCCTGGTACAGGTACTGGTAGTCGCGGCGGTCGACGGTCGCGGTGTCGATCTTGGCGCCCGCGTTGAACGTGCGGTCCACGACCTTGCCGGAGACGACGTTCTTGAGCTTCGTGCGGACGAACGCACCGCCCTTGCCCGGCTTGACGTGCTGGAACTCGACGACCGACCAGAGCTGGCCGTCGATGATGAGAACGGCGCCGTTCTTGATGTCAGTGGTGCTCGCCATGGGTCTTCCGTTCGATGGTGTTGTGAAGGTCTCGCGGGCACTGCGGCCCGGCGCGGCGGTCGCTGGCCGGATCGGCGCGACGCCCCGACGAGTGTAGCGGACGGGCCCGCCCCGGCCGCCTCAGTCCCGCCGCCGCGCCCGCCACGCGTCGATCGCCGCCCACCCGAGCAGCACGACCGTCGCCCCGCCGAGCAGCCCGCCCGCCGCTCCGGTCGAGAGCACCGCCGTCGGACGGGCCGGGAGGGTCAGGTACACGATCGACAGGATCCCGGCGCCCGACCCGAGCAGCACGAGCAGGATGCGCCGGATGAGCCCGGTCACGAGCCGGCGGTCCTGCCGGTCCCCGAACAGCCGGATGTTCACCGACAGCCGCCCGGACTCGAGCGCCTCCGTGATGCGATCGACACGACGTGGGAGCTTCCGCGCCGCGGACACGACGCCGAACAGCTCGCGCACCGCGACGTCCCGCAGCGCCGACGGCCGCAGCTGGTCGCGGATCTGCTGCTTCGCGAGGTCCCGCGACTCCTCGAGGAGGTCGAACGAGGGCGTCAGCGTCCGGAGCGTGCCCTCGAAGATCGCGAGCGCCCGTGCCGCCGCCACGAAGTCCGGCGGTGGCTTCAGCCGGTAGCGCCCGAAGACCTCCACGGCGTCGTCCACGGTCTGCACGCCGATGCGGGCACCGGGACCGAGCTCGTCCGCGACGAAGCGCGCGATGTCCCGACGGAAGTCGACCTCGTCGCGGACATCGCGCACGGGCGCCATCCGCAGGACGTTGTCGGCGATCCGGGCCGTGTCGTCCTGGAGGTAGCCGGCCAGCAGTTCCTGGACCGTGTCCCGGAGACCGGGGTCGAGCCTCCCGACCGATCCGAAGTCGATCAACGCGGGCCGGCCGTCGGGCAGGAGCACGACGTTGCCCGGGTGGAGGTCCGCGTGGTAGAGGCCGTCGAAGACCACCTGCCGGAGGAACGCGCGGAGGATCGCGCGCATCGGCGCGTCGAGGTCGCGGTCCGACCGCTCGGCGCGCAGCGCGCTGAGTGTGTCGCCCTCGAGGAACTCCATCACGAGCACGCGACGACCGGACAGCTCCGGGTACGGCACCGGGAGGTACACCTCGTCGGGACGGGCACTCCTGGCCTGCGCGGCGCGGAGCGCGGCGAGGTTCCGGGCCTCGGAGGAGAAGTCGACCTGCCGCACCAGGTCCGCCGCGTACTGCGCCGCCACGTCGACGACGCCGACCTGCCGCGCCTCCGTGCTCGTCCGCGCCAGGAACCGCACGACCCGCAGCGCGATGTCGACGTCGCGACGGACGGCGGTGTCGATGCCGGGCCGTTGCACCTTGACCGCGACCTCGGTGCCGTCGTGCAGGCGCGCACGGTGGACCTGTGCGATCGACGCGGCGGCGACGGGCTCGGGGTCGAACGACGCGAAGACCGCGTCCACCGGTGCGTGCAGCTCCGCCGCGAGGAGCTCGGCGACCTGGCCGGCCGGCGCGGGCGTCACGTTCCGCTGCAGGTGGGCGAGCCCCTCGGTCCACTCGTCCGGGAGCAGGTCGTCACGGGTGGAGAGCAGCTGCCCCATCTTCACGAACCCGCCGCCGGCCTCCTCGAGGGCTCGACGCAGGTGTTCGGCCTGGTCACGCCGCAGGTCGCTCGTTCCCGCATCCCGGGAGAAGTCGAGGCGGCGGAACGGGACGAGGTGGTGACGTCGGGCGATGCGCAGGAGCTCGGCGAAGCGGCGGCCGCGGGTTCGCAGGCTGCCGACGTCCGCGTCCTGCTGGCCGAGGTCGCTCAGGCGGGGCGGGGTGGGCACCGACCCAGTGTGCTCCCGTGGCCTGGGTCCGGCAGGTGCGGTGCGGGTACGAGGACGGTCCCTGCACAGCCGGGAGGCACGGCGCGCGTTCCACAGTTCGGCTCGCGTCGCGTCCGTGGCCGGCGCGTACGACGGATGATCGGGGCATGGAGACAGCACTCGTCAGCGCGGTCATCGCCGCGGTCGCCGCGATCTGCGCCGCCGTCGTCAGTTGGTTCGGCGCGTTCCAGTCGCGCCGCGGGGTCGATCGGGACCACGCCTGGCGACGCCTGACGTGGGCGATCCGCCGATCTGAGACGCAATCGGAGTACGACATCTCGAAGACTGTGCTCGAGCGACTGATGAACGTACGGTGGGCGCCCAAACCTGACCGGAACCTCGCCCGCCGGGCGCTCCGGCGGCACGAGCACGAACCGGTGGACCACCGAGACCGGAAGGACGGATGATGCGGCTCTTCGCCCCGCTCCCCGATGCCCGCAGTTCAAGATGGACGGCACGGAAGAGGACGACGCCGTCCTCGACGCCTGGGTGGAGGGCGCGACCCTCGCCGAGTGGTACGAGTCGGAGCGGACCGGAATCGTCACCGTGTCGATGCGGGTGAAGTGGTGGTGGCGCCGGACCCGGCGCGTCCTGCGCTGAGTCCGCCCACGCACTCGCCGTCCGGCTAGACGCCGACCTCTTGGTACGCCGTGAAGAGCAGGTGGTCCTCCGGCCCCTCGAGCGTCGTCGGCCTGCCGACCCCGTCGAGGATGATGAACCGCAGCATGCCCGCGCGCGCCTTCTTGTCGCGTCGCATCGTCGCGAGCAGGCCCTCCCAACGTCCGATGCCGTACGAGGTGGGCAGTTCGAGCGATTCCAGGATCGAGCGGTGCCGATCGACCGTCGCGTCGTCGAGGTGCCCGGTGAGCCGCGCGAGCTCGGCGGCGAAGACCATGCCGACCGCCACCGCTGCGCCGTGCCGCCACTGGTACCGCTCGGCGTGCTCGATGGCGTGGCCGAGCGTGTGCCCGTAGTTGAGGATCTCCCGCCGACCCTGCTCGGTGAAGTCGTCCGAGACCACCTGCGCCTTGAGCTCGATCGCCAGCTCGACGACACGGCGGAACTCCGGCGTGGTCGGGTCCGTCACGCGCGCGACGTCGGCCTCGATCACGTCGAGGATCTCCGGGACGGCGATGAACCCGGCCTTCACGATCTCGGCGAACCCGGTGAGGATCTCGTTGCGCGGGAGGGAGCGGACGAGGTCGAGGTCGGCGACGACCGCACGCGGTGCGAAGAACGCGCCCACGAGGTTCTTGCCCTCGTTGGTGTTGATCCCCGTCTTGCCACCCACGCTCGCGTCGACCATTCCGAGCACGCTCGTGGGGATCGCGATGTACGGCACGCCGCGGAGCCAGGTCGCGGCCACGAAGCCGGCGAGGTCGGTGACGGCTCCCCCGCCGAGCCCGATCACGGCGTCGGTGCGCGTGAAGTCCGACTGCCCCATGATCTGCCAGCAGAACGCCGCGACCTCGACGCGCTTCGCGCCCTCGGCGTCGGGGACCTCGGCGATGAGTGCCTCCATCCCGGCGTCGACGAGCAGCGTGCGGAGGTCGTTCGCCCGAGCGCCGAGGGTCGGCGCGTGCACGATGAGGACCTTCGCGACCCGGGGGCCGAGCAGCGCGGGCACGGAGCCGAGCAGCCCGTTGCCGACCGCGACGACGTAGCCGTCATCGCCGCCGACGCGGATCTCGGTGGTGCCCTCGGGCAGGACGGCTTCGGTCACGGGGTCGCTCCTGGTTCGTTCGTGTGCGGTTCGCCGGCACCTGGTGCGGTCGCACCCGCCTGCTGTTCGTGATCGCGGACCCACGCGACGACGTCCGCCACGACGTGGGACATCGGCCGGCGCGAGGTGTCGAGGACGACGTGGGCGAGCTCGGCGTAGGTCGCGGCACGCTCGTCCATGATGGTCTGCCACGCGTCGATCCCGCCGTGGGCGAGCAGCGGACGGTCGCTCCCGGCGATCCGGTCGGCCACCGCCTCGGGCGACACCGTGAGGAGCACGATCCGTGCCCCTGCGAGCGCCTCGCGGGTGGCCGCGTGCGTCACGGCCCCGCCCCCGACGGCGACCACGCCACCACTGGTGACGGCGGCGCGGACGGCGGCGGCCTCGAGCTCACGGAACGCAGGCTCGCCCCGCGTCTCGAAGATCGTCGGGATCGGGCCGTGGTCGCGGACGATCACCCGGTCGGTGTCGGTGAACGGCACGTCGAGGGCCTTCGCGACGCGCTTGCCCACGGTCGACTTGCCCGCGCCCATCGGGCCGATGACGACCACCGGCGCCGAGAGCCGACCCGAGCGTGTCGCGCCGGCTCGCGGTCCGCCGCTCACAGGACGGGCGTGGTGTCCGCCGACTCGGTACGACGGGAACGGAGCGTCTCGGGGATCGACGCGAGGTACGCGTCGAGGTTCCGCTTCGTCTCCGCCACGCTGTCGCCGCCGAACTTCTCGAGGACCGCGTCGGCGAGGACGAGCGCGACCATCGCCTCGGCGACGACGCCCGAGGCAGGGACAGCGCAGACGTCGGAACGCTGGTGGTGCGCCGAGGCGTCCTCACCCGTCGTGACGTCGATGGTGTGCAGGGCGTGCGGCACGGTCGCGATCGGCTTCATGCCGGCGCGGACCCGCAGCACGGTCCCCGTGGACATGCCGCCCTCGGTCCCGCCCGCACGGTCGGTGGTCCGGACGATCTCGCCGTCCTCGCGGTAGAGCTCGTCGTGCGCCTCCGAGCCGCGGCGGCCGGCGGTCGCGAAGCCGTCGCCGACCTCGACCCCCTTGATCGCCTGGATGCCCATGATCGCTGCCGCGAGACGGGCGTCGAGTCGTCGGTCCCACTGCACGTGCGACCCGAGCCCCGGCGGCACGCCGTAGAAGAGGACCTCGACGACGCCGCCGAGGGTGTCGCCGTCCTTCTTCGCGGCCTCGACCTCGGTCACCATCCGCGCCGAGGTCTCGGCGTCGAAGCAGCGCAGCTGGTCATCGTCGAGACGGTCGACGTCGTCGGGGAGCGGCAGAGCCGTGCCGTCCGGGACACGGACGGTCCCGACCTGGAGCGTGTGCGCCACCGACCGCATGCCGAGCTCGGCGAGGAAGGACTTCGCGACGGCGCCGAGCGCCACGCGGGCGGCGGTCTCGCGTGCGGAGGCGCGTTCGAGGATCGGGCGGGCCTCGTCGAAGCCGTACTTCTGCATCCCGACGAGGTCGGCGTGACCGGGTCGCGGGCGGGTCAGCGGCGCCGAGCGCCCACGCGACATCTCGGTCTGCTCGATCGGCTCGGGGCTCATGACCTCGACCCACTTCGGCCACTCGGTGTTGCCGATGCGGATCGCGATCGGGCTGCCGAGGGAGTAGCCGTGCCGGACACCGCCGGACACGTGCAGCTCGTCCTGCTCGAACTTCATGCGGGAGCCCCGGCCGTACCCGAGCTTGCGGCGCGCGAGGTCGGTACGGATGGACTCGAACGACACCGGGACACCCGCGGGCAGACCCTCGAGCATCGCGATCAGTTCGGGTCCGTGGGACTCACCAGCAGTCAACCAACGAAGCATGGTGCCAATCCTCCCACAGCGGGGTCGTGTGCGACGCCGGGCCTACTGGTAGTCGGGGTGCGCCCGCAGCCACGCCTGGAACTTCGCCACCGCGACCTGGTGCTCGGCGTACGTGTCCGAGAACACCGTCTCGCCGGTCTCGAGGTTCACCGTCACGAAGTACAACCACTTGCCCTGCGCCATGTTCGTCACGGCCTTGATCGCGATGTCGCCCGGGTTCGAGATCGGTGCCGGCGGCAGCCCCTTGTGCACGTAGGTGTTGTACTCGTTCGAGGCGTCGTCCCGCTCTTCGTCGGTCGTGGTCACGCGGTGCGTGTTCCCGGTCCCGTACGCGACGGTGGCGTCGGACTGCAGCGGCATGTCGATGTCGAGGCGGTTCTGGAAGACGCGCGCGACCTTCGGGTAGTCCGCCGCGAGGCCGGCCTCCTTCTGCACGAGCGACGCGAAGACGATCACGCGCTCCTGGTCGCCCTCGGCCACGCCGGCGGACGCCAGGTGTTCCTTCATGGTGTCGACCATGGACTGGAAGTACTGCTTCGCGGTCCACCCCGGGTTGATCGGGTAGGTCGCCGGGAAGAGCCACCCCTCGAGGGTCTTCGCGTTCGCCGGGAGCCCGTAGGCGGAGACGTCCTTCGCGGCGGCCGAGACCTCGGCCTCGGTGAGACCGGCCTTCGAGACCATGCCTGCCTCGATGTCCTTCAGCGCCGTGCCCTCGGGGATGACGATCGACGCCTTCACGGCGTTCGACGGGTCCTGCAGCGCCGCGAGGGCCGCCTTCGAGCTCATCTCCTTCTTCAGGGTGTACGAGCCGGGCTGGAACTGCACCTCGGGCGACTGCAGCAGGAGCTTGTAGAAGACCTTCGAGCTCTTCACGACGTCGCTGCGCTGGAGGGTCTTCGCGACGTCCTCGCCGATGTCGCCCTGTCGGATGGTGATGGTGACCTTGCCGGCCCCGTCGCCGCTGTAGTCGTCCGACTCCTGCGCTCCGGTGACGGCGGCGACGACCTGCTGGATCTTCGGCGCGATGAACCCGTACCCGGCGACCCCGCCCGCGAGGACGATCGCCACGATCACGATCCCCGCGATGAGCGGTCCGCGGCGGCGCGGTGGTCGCGGTTCGCGACCCGGCCTGGAGGCACGGCCTCCCCCGCCACGCCCCTCGCCGGCTCCTGCTGCCGCGGCTCGTGCCACCTCGTCCTGCGGCACGACGTGCTCACCGGTGAGCAGGGCGGTCACCTCGGGGTGCAGCTCGTCGGCGCTGGTCGCGACGGGTGCGTCGGCCGGCGACACCGGACGGTCCCGGTCAGGTCGCGAGACCGTGGGAGCCGGGTCGTCGACGGGCGGGGCCTCCGCTCGCCGCCCGTCGCCACGCGCCCCGTCGTCATGCCGCCCGTCGTCATGCTGCCCGTCGGGGCCGGCGTCGACGTGCTGCGGCTCCGCGGCTGCGGCGCGTGCGGCTTCGCGAGCGCGCGCCTCACGGCGTGACAGCGGGCGATCGTCGTCCGACGCGGCGTCGTCGCCGGGTCGTCGCCGCCCGCCGTCACCGGCGGGCGAGATGATCGCGTTCCAGTCCAGGTCGTCTGCCAACGGATCCTCTGGTCTCTCGTTCGGGGACTCCACCTGGGACACCGCGGTCGGCAGCGGTCCGTCGGAGCCCGCTCGTCGCTGGGCTCGTCCGTCAGGGGAGCTCGGCCCCTGGTGGGGCGCCGGACGCACGCTCGTGGTCGAGCGCGTGTTGCAGAATGATAACAGCGGCCGCTTGGTCGATCACGGCGCGGGACTTCTTCGTGTTGCGCCCGGCCTGGTGCAGCCCGCGCTGTGCCGTGACGGTCGACAGCCGCTCGTCCACGAGCCGGACCGGACGGTGCTCGGCGATCCGGGCGGCGAACAGCCGCGCGTCCTCGGTCGACGGGGTGTCCGCGCCGGACATCGACAGCGGCAGCCCGACGACCACCTCGAGGGCGTCGTACTCGTCCGCGATCGCGAGGATCCGCCCGAGGTCGGTCTTGTCATCGCGGCGGACGGTCTCGACCGGCGTCGCGAGCAGCCCGTCGCGGTCGCACACGGCGACCCCGATCCGGGCACGGCCGACGTCGATGCCGAGGCGCCGCCCGGACCGGATCGCCACGCTCAGCCCGCCAGGCGGGCGGTCACGGCCCGGAGCGCGGCGGGCAGCGCCGCCGTGTCGGTCCCGCCGCCCTGGGCGAGGTCGGGCTTGCCGCCGCCCCCGCCGCCGAGGACGCCGGCGGCCTCCTTGGCGAGCGGACCGGCCTGGACGCCCGCAGCGCGTGCCGCGTCGTTCGTCGCGACGATGACCACCGGCTTCTCGTTCACGACGGCGCCGAGCACGACGACCGTCGCACCGTCGCCGAGCTGCGCGCGGACCCCGGTCGCGAGGGACCGGAGGTCGTCGCCCGACTGGACGCCGTCGACGGTCTCCGCCACGACGGTCATGGCTCCGACGGTCGACGCCGTCCGCGCGATCGCCGGCACACGCTGCTGCAGGTTCGCCGACTCGAACTCGGCGATCCGCTTCTGTGCGGTCTTCAGGTCGTCCATGAGGGACTGGATGCGCGTCGGGAGGTCCTCTCGCGGGGCCTTGAGCGCGCTCGACAGCTGGGACACGATCGTCCGCTCGACCGCGAGGTCGCGGAAGCCCTCGAGTCCGACGAGGGCCTCGACGCGGCGGTTCGTCGAACCGACGCTCGACTCCCCCACGAGGTTGACGAGTCCGACCTGTGCGCTCGATGCCACGTGGGTGCCACCGCAGAGCTCGCGCGACCACGGACCGCCGATGTCGACCATGCGGACCTCGGCGCCGTACTTCTCGCCGAAGAGCGCCTGCGCACCGAGTTCCTTCGCCTCGGCCAGCGGGAGCACCCGCGTCGAGACCTCGAGGTCCGAGCGGATCGCGTTGTTCACGACGTCCTCGATCTCGGAGCGCGTCTCGAGCGACACCGGCTGCGACCAGGAGAAGTCGAGACGCATGTAGCCGGACTTGTTGTACGAGCCGGCCTGCAGCGCCTCCGGGCCGAGGATGTCCCGCAGCGCGGCGTTCACGAGGTGCGTCGCGGAGTGGGCCTGGGTCGCACCGCGGCGGTACTCCGCGTCGACCACGGTCGTGGCGGCGTCGCCGACACCGACCTCGCCGGAGCGGACCTGCACGGTGTGGCTCCAGAGCCCGGTCACCGGGCGCTGGACGTCGAGGACCTCGAGGTCGAAGCCGTTGCCGATGATCGAACCCTGGTCGGCGTCCTGACCGCCGGACTCCGCGTACAGCGAGGTCTCGCCGAGGACGACCTCGGCGATGTCGCCCGCGACCGCACGGTCAACGCTGACGCCGTCGACGATGATGCCGAGGACGGAGGTCTCGGCCTCGAGCGCGTCGTACCCGAGGAACGTCGTCTCGCCCTTGGCCCGGAACGCGCTGTAGACGCTGAGGTCCGCCAGGGCGGTCTTCTTGCTCTTCGCGTCCGCCTTCGCACGGGCACGCTGCTCGGACATCAGGGTGTCGAACGCGCCACGGTCGACGTCGACCCCGGCCTCCTCGGCCATCTCGAGCGTCAGGTCGATCGGGAAGCCGAACGTGTCGTGCAGCAGGAACGCGGTGTCGCCGCCGATCGCGGGCTCGCCGTCCGCCTTCGCGCGCTCGACCGCGACGTCGAGGATCGTCGTGCCCTGCGCCAGCGTGCGGAGGAAGGTCTCCTCCTCCGCGTAGGCGATGCGGGCGATGCGGTCGTAGTCGGACGCGACCTCCGGGTAGGCGTCCTGCATCGCGTCGCGCGACGCCGGGAAGAGCTGCGGGAACGTCGCGCCCTCCACGCCGAGGAGTCGCATGGCGCGCACCGTGCGGCGGAGGAGGCGACGGAGGATGTAGCCGCGCCCCTCGTTCGACGGCGAGACACCGTCGGCGATCAGCATGAGCGCCGAGCGGACGTGGTCGGCGATCACGCGCATCCGGACGTCGTCCTCGTGCTCGGCGCCGTACCGGCGGCCGGAGACCTCCGCGGCCTTATCGAGGACCGGGCGCACCTGGTCGATCTCGTACATGTTGTCGACACCCTGCTTGATGAACGCGACGCGCTCCAGGCCCATGCCGGTGTCGATGTTCTTGTTCGGCAGTTCACCGGTGATCTCGAAGTCGTACTTCGACCGCACGTCGGCGATCTGGTACTGCATGAAGACGAGGTTCCAGATCTCGACGTAGCGGTCGTCGTCCGTCGCCGGGCCGCCGTCGACGCCGTACGCCGGGCCGCGGTCGAAGAAGATCTCCGAGCACGGGCCGGCCGGACCGGGCTGCCCGGTCGACCAGTAGTTGGTGTCCTTGCCGAGCCGCTGGATCCGCTCGTCGGGCAGGGACGAGTGCTGCTTCCAGAACGCGATCGCCTCGTCGTCGTCCTCGTACACCGTGACCCACAGGTCGTCGGGCGAGAAGCCGAGGCCGCCGTCGGACTCCGGCGTCGTCAGGAGTTCCCAGGCGTACTGGATCGCCTGCTCCTTGAAGTAGTCGCCGAACGAGAAGTTGCCGTTCATCTGGAAGAACGTGCCGTGGCGCGGGGTCTTGCCGACCTCTTCGATGTCGTTCGTGCGGATGCACTTCTGCACGCTCGTCGCCCGCGGGTACGGCGCCGGGACGAGCCCGGTCAGGTACGGGATGAACGGGACCATGCCGGCCACCGTGAACAGGAGCGACGGGTCGTCCGAGACGAGCGACGCGGACGGGACGACGGTGTGCCCGCGGTCGCCGAAGAACTGGAGCCAACGGCGGCGGATCTCTGCGGTCTGCATGGTGCTTCCTGGTTTCAGGTCGAGTGCGTGCGAGGAGGACGTGCGTCGGTCGGTGACCGCGCTCAGACGTCGGTGCGGAGCTCGGCGTCGCGGGACTTGTACCCGTCGGCCACGGCGTCCGCGAAGGCCTTCGTCCGCGCGTTCACGTCGGCGAAGAAGCGCGCGCCGGCGGGCGTGTTCGCGACCTGGTGCGCGACGACGAACCCGATGACGACGCCGACGGCGACGAAGAACAGCTGCTTCACGGTGCCTCTCCCTCTCGCGTGCGTGGTGTGCACGCCCGACAAGCTTAGTGGCGGTGCTGAGGGGGAACACGGAACGGCGGGCCGCCCTCTGAGAGGACGACCCGCCGTTCGTGGGTGATCAGGCGATCAGCGCGCTGCGTAGTACTCGACGACGAGCTGCACTTCACAGGTCACGGGGACCTCGGCACGCTTCGGGCGACGCACGAGGCGGGCCTGGAGCTTGTCGATCTCGACCTCGAGGTAGCCCGGGACCTTCGGCAGGACTTCCTGGTGCCCACCGGCGGCGGCGACCTGGAACGGCTCGAGGGACTCGGAGCGCTGCTTCACGTGGATGAGCTGCCCCTCCTTCACGCGGAAGGACGGGCGGTCGACGAGCTTGCCGTCGACGAGGATGTGGCGGTGCACGATCAGCTGACGGGCCTGCGCGGTGGTGCGGGCGAAGCCGGCACGCAGCACGAGGGCGTCGAGGCGCTGCTCGAGGAGCTCGACCAGGTTCTCACCGGTCAGGCCCTTCGTCTTGCGGGCCTCTTCGAAGACGATGCGGAGCTGCTTCTCGCGGATGCCGTACTGGGCGCGCAGACGCTGCTTCTCACGGAGACGGACGGCGTAGTCGCTGTCCGCGCGACGGCGGGTACGGCCGTGCTCACCGGGGCCGTAGGGGCGCTTCTCGAGGTACCGGGCCGCCTTCGGCGTCAGCGGGATGCCGAGCGCGCGGGAGAGGCGGGTCTTGCTACGGGTACGTGACTTGGTAGACACAGGGTCCTTTTCTCTGTCTGAACTGAACGGATCACGGGTCTCGGCACGCGCACGCACCGACGAACCCCGCGAAGGGATCCAGAGGGATGAGCCTGTGGGATCGGACGGCTACAGTCCGAACCTCTGTCCCCGTGCCACAGCTGTGGCACTCTGTCCTCGACGCAGCCGCACGCGAGGACCAGGACGTAGGCGCATCAACGATAGCAGCAACACGGCCCCGTGACGACCGCCGCACCTACTCGCCCCGCGTGATCTTCCGGAGTCGTTCCAGCCGCGGGCCGACCTCGCGCTCGAAGCCGTTCGTCGTGGGGGTGTAGTACTCGGTGCCCTCGAGCGCGTCGGGCAGGTACTGCTGCCGGGCGACACCGTGTTCGGCGTCGTGCGAGTAGACGTAGCCCTTGCCGTGGCCGAGCCGCTTCGCGCCCGGGTAGTGGGCATCGCGCAGGTGGGTCGGTACCACGCCCATGCGCCCGGCCTTGACGTCCGCGATGGCCTGGTTCACGCCGTTGTACGATGCGTTCGACTTCGGCGCCGTGGCGAGGTAGACGACGGCCTCGGCCAGCGGGATGCGCCCCTCGGGCATGCCGATCAGCTGCACGGCCTGCGCGGCGGCGACGGCGATGGGCAGGGCCTGCGGATCTGCCATGCCGATGTCCTCGGACGCCGAGATGATGATGCGCCGGGCGATGAACCGCGGGTCCTCGCCGGCCTCGATCATCCGGGCCAGGTAGTGCAGCGCGGCGTCGACGTCGCTCCCCCGCACCGACTTGATGAACGCGCTGATGACGTCGTAGTGCTCGTCGCCCTGCCGGTCGTACCGCAGCAGGGCCCGGTCCACCGCGGCCGCCACCGTGTCGGCATCGACGACCGGGACGGTGTCGTCCTCGTCCTGCGCGGCCGACGCCGACCCGGCGGCCGCCTCGAGCGCGGTCAGCGCACGACGCGCGTCGCCGGAGGCGAGCCGGACGATCGCCGCCCGGGCCTCGTCACCGAGGACGACCCCGCCGCCGAGACCGCGGGGGTCCTCGACCGCGCGGTCGACGAGCATGCCGAGGTCGGCGTCGGTGAGCGGCTTGAGCGTCAGGAGGAGGGAACGGGACAGCAGCGGCGAGATCACCGAGAACGACGGGTTCTCGGTCGTCGCGGCGATGAGGATGACCCACCCGTTCTCGACCCCCGGCAGCAGTGCGTCCTGCTGGGCCTTGCTGAAGCGGTGGATCTCGTCGAGGAAGAGGACGGTGGTCGACCCGTAGAGGTCACGGTGCGCGAGCGCCTTCTCCATCACCTCACGCACGTCCTTCACGCCCGCGGTGACCGCCGAGAGCTCGACGAACTCGCGGCCCGACTGTCGGGCGATCGCCTGCGCGAGCGTCGTCTTGCCGGTGCCGGGAGGCCCCCAGAGGATCACGGAGACGCCGCCGGGGTTCTCGCGCGTGCCGGTGGCGAGCTGCACGAGGGGCGACCCCCGACCGAGGAGGTGCTGCTGACCGGCGACCTCGTCGAGCGAGGTCGGTCGCATCCGCACCGCGAGCGGCACGGAACCCTGAGCGAGCCCCGCTCGCCCACCCGTGGTGGGCGCGTTCATGCCCGAGCGGTCCGTCGCCATGGGACCAAGCCTAGGCGTCACCACCGACAGCACCGCCCACCGGCCGGGAGGCACGGTGCGGGCCCGACCCGCGCCTCCAGGCCGGAGCGTGGTGCGTTCCGCTACGCTCGTCGCACACTCGAGACGAGAGGCCGTACCAGCACCGTGGCACCGAAGAACCAGGCGCGTGACAACCGCGAGGCGCGCGAGCGCCTCCGTCTCTACCAGGCCCGCCAGGGCCTGCACGAGCGGCAACGGCGGCGTCGGGTCCGGGACAACGTCGTGGGCGGGATCGTGCTCGTCGTCGTGGCCGCCCTCGCGACGGGGTCGCAGCTCGCCTTCGCCGGCGCGCAGGGCTCCGGGGAGGCCAGCACGAGCGCCTCGGCCACCGCGACGCCCACCCCGAGCGCCACCGCGGGCAACACCGGCGACGTGCCGAGCAAGTCCATCGCGGAGGACTCGACCTGGACCGGCACGCTCACGCTGAACAAGGACGTGCGGCTCGGCATCGAGCTCGACGGGAAGAAGGCCCCGCAGGCGGCGAGCGTCGAGATCAAGCTCATCCAGGAGCAGTTCTACAACGGGACCACGTGCCACCGGCTCGCCGACAGCACGAGCCTGCAGTTCCTCCAGTGCGGCTCGGCAAACGGCGACGGGACCGGCGACGCCGGGTTCCAGTACGGCCCGCTCGAGAACGTGCCGAGTGACGGCGAGTACGCGAAGGGCACCATCGCCATCGCCCGGAGCTCGTCGCCGTACTCGCAGTCCACCCAGTTCTTCATCGTCACCGGCGACACCACGCTCGACGGCTCGACGGGCGGCTACACGGTCGTCGGCAAGGTCACGAGCGGGCTGTCCGACCTCGTCTCGCAGATCACCTCGAAGGGCATCTCGGACCCCGGCAGCGACGGTACGGGCGAGCCGAAGGTGAAGACGACGATCACGGGCGCGACCATCGAGCGCGAGCAGTAGTCCACAACCCGTCGACCCCGGCCGTCCCCGGGGCCGCTCCGTGCAATAGGCTGACGACCTGACCGTGCCGACGGGGACGTCGGCGATGCACGACCACGATCGAGGCGAGACCTGTGGGATCTGACGAAGCAACGACCTGGGGGCGGGTCGACGAGAACGGGACGGTGTACGTCCGGTACGAAGACGGCGAGCGAGCCGTCGGCGAGTACCCGGACGCCACCGCGGACGAGGCCCTCGCCTACTTCGCGCGGAAGTACGCCGACCTCGAGGGCCAGGTGAAGATCGCCGAGCAGCGCGTCCAGCGCGGCGCCAGCGCGAACGACGTCTCCCGCACCGTCGCGCACCTCCGCGAGCAGCTGGCTGACGCCCGCGTCGTCGGTGACATCAAGTCGCTCGAGGACCGCGTGCAGGCGCTCACCGACCAGGTCGGGTCGCTCACGAAGGAGCAGGCCGAGCAGGCGCAGCAGGCGCTGACCGAGGCGCTCGCGTACCGCGCCGCCCTCGTGGAAGAGGCCGAGGGCCTCGCAGCGGTGGACCCGGCGCGTGCCCAGTGGAAGCAGATCACCGCGCAGCTCGACGACGTGTTCGCACGGTGGCAGCAGCACCAGCACGACGGCCCGCGCATCCCCAAGAACGAGGCCAACGAGCTCTGGAAGCGGTTCCGCGCCGCCCGCTCGACCGTGGACCAGCACCGTCGGGCGTTCTACTCGGAACTCGACGCCCAGCACCGCGACGCCCGGAGCCGCAAGCAGGACCTCGTCGCGCAGGCCGAAGCGCTCGCGCCGCGCGGCTCCGACGCGATCCCGACCTACCGGCAGCTGCTGGACGACTGGAAGCGTGCGGGCCGGGCGGGCAAGCGGCACGACGACGCACTGTGGGCACGGTTCAAGGCGGCCGGTGATGTCCTCTTCGAGCAGCGTCACGCCGAGGCGGCCATCGAGAACGAGGAGTTCTCCGCCAACCTCGAGGCCAAGCAGGCCCTCCTGACCGAGGCCGAACCGCTGCTGCAGGAGACCGACCGGGTGGCCGCGCGTCGGACCCTCACGGGCATCCAGCGCCGTTGGGACGAGATCGGCAAGGTGCCCCGCGGGGACGTCCGTCGCATCGAGGACCGCCTCCGGCAGATCGAGGACCACGTGCGGAGCCTCGAGGACGAGCACTGGAAGGCCTCGGACCCGGAGCGCAAGGCCCGGCAGACCGGACTCGCGAGCCAGCTCGAGGACGCCATCGGCAAGCTCGAATCCGAGCTCGCGGCGGCCAAGGAGTCCGGTGACGCGCGGAAGATCAAGGACGCGCAAGAGGCTCTCGACGCCCGGAAGATCTGGCTCGACGCACTCGGCGGCTGATCGTCGCACCGCATGCAGGACGCCCCGCGACCGATCGGTCGCGGGGCGTCCTGCATGTGTGGGCTTCGCGCGCGACCGGGCCCGGTCGTCGGCTCGCGTGCGTCCCTCGAGAGCGACACTGTTGCGGGTCGTGCGTTCGGAGTTCTGTCGCTTTCGGGAAGGCGGCACGACGGACCTGTCGCCATCGCGAAAGCGACACGACGAGACTGTCGCCATCGCGGAACGGACGCCGGGCCAGTGGCCGGCCGGCTCGGGGCGCACGCACGACGCTCGGGCCGCGCGGCGGTGTCAGACGGGCGCGGGCAGCCCGAGCAGCAGCCGGATGTCGCGGTCGTCCTGCCGCATCTGCTCGGCGAGCTCGTCCATGGACGAGAACTTCACCATGCCGCGGACGTACGAGACGAACAGGACCGCGATGGTGTCGCCGTAGAGGTCGATGTCGACATCGAGCAGGTGCGCCTCGATCTGCTTCTCCGGCACGCCCTCGAACGTCGGGTTGTTGCCGACCGACACCGCCGCCGGGTACACCGTGCCCTCGTGCAGCACACGAGCGGCGTAGACACCGTCGGCGGGGACGAAGCCCTCGCAGTGCGGGTCGAGGTTGGCGGTGGGGTACCCCATCGCGCGGCCCCGCTGGTTGCCGTGCACGACGACGCTGCGCACCGCGTGCTCGCGGCCGAGGAGCCGCGCGGCCTCGGCGACACGCCCGACACCGAGGAGCTCGCGGATCCACGTCGAGGACACCCGACGCTCGCCGGCCGGCCGCACGTCGTCGACGAGGTCCACGTCGTCGATGAGCTCGACCGTGAACCCGTACCGCTCCCCCAGACGGCGGAGCAGCGCGACGTCGCCGGCGCCGCGACGACCGAAGCGGAAGTCGCTCCCGACGAACACCAACCGCGCGTGCAGGGTTCCGACGAGGATCTCGGACACGAAGTCCTCCGGCTCCTTCGACTGGAGGTCCTGGTCGAAGTGCAGGAGCACGGTCGCGTCGACACCCACCTGGTCGAGCAGCTCCCGACGCTGCGCCGTGCTCGTCAGCGCCGGCGGGGTCTTCACGGGGTCGATCACGCTGAGCGGGTGACGATCGAAGGTGACGACCGTCGACACGAGTCCCTGCTGCTCCGCCGCGCGTTCGAGGTGCGCGATGACAGCACGGTGGCCGACGTGGACGCCGTCGAACTTGCCGATGGTCACGGCGCTCGGCCCGAAGCCGTCGGCCACGTCGGCGAGGTCGTCGTAGTACTGCACGAGGGTCCCTACTCGCCCACGCGGGCGGTCGCGGACGGGTCGGTCCGGTCAGCGGTCGACGCGGTCGCCGCCGTGCGGTGGTGCTTGCGGAGCCACCACAGTCCCGCGATCGGCAGCACGAGCGGCGCGAAGAGGTACCCGAGGCCGTAGTACGACCAGACGGTGTCGTCCGGGAAGAGCTGGCGGTCGAGCAACGAGAGGGTCCCGACGACGAGGACACCGGCCATCTCGAAGCCGATCGTGACGCAGGCCACGCGGTACCAGGCGCGACCGGGCGCGATCAGGGCGATCATCGCGACGATGTACACGACGGCGGCGACCGCGCTCAGCGTGTAGGCGAACGGCGCGAAGGAGAACTTCTCGATGATCTGCACGACACTGCGACCCGTCGCGGCCAGCGCGAGGATGCCGTAGACGGCGATGAGGACGCGGCCGACGCCGGTCGCGAGTGAGGATCTGGTCGCCATTGCACCGATTCTACCGACGCCCGCCGTCACCGATGACCGGGACGTCACGAGCGGATGGGTCAGGTCAGCGCGAACCAGATCTGGTACATCCGGTACACCATCACGGCGACGGTGAACGCCCCGGCGCCGAGGACGACCGTGCTCCACCGCGTCCGGTCGATGAGTGCCCACACGATCGCTGCCGGCGGCACGAGGAGCACCGACACTGCGTACACGCCGAACTCGAGCGCGTTGCCCTGCGGCGGGTTGCCGACCGCGGGCAGCACGAGCGAGATGACGCCCTGCGCGAGCAGCAGCAGCTCCACGAGGACGAGCGAGCCGACCGTGTAGTCGTCGGGCTTCCGACCGACGAACCCGACGACGACCGCGAACAGCCCGGCGACGACCGCCACGACGAGCTGCACCCACATGAACCACTCGATCACGTGTCAGGCTCCCGTCGGGGTGGAGAGCGCGGTCGGGAAGTTGGTGATGACCCGGAGCTGGCCGCGACGGACGGAGACGAGTCCGACGAGGCGGTCCGACCCCGAGGCGATGGCGGCGACCGGGCCGTCGTGGTCCGGGTGCTCGGCGCGGACCCGCTTGCCGTCCGCGAGGTCCTTCGCGGCCACCGGGTCGAGCGCGACGGTCGGGAAGAGGGTGCGCGCCACGTCGACGGGACGCAGGAGCGCTGCCCGGACGTCGACCGAGTCGTCCTCGATGTCGACTGCGTCGTCGACGTGGAACGGCCCGACGTCGATGCGCCGGAGTGCGGTGAGGTGCGCTCCGGTGCCGAGCGCGGCCCCGACGTCGCGAGCGAGTGCACGGACGTACGTCCCCGACGAGCAGGCGACCACGACGTCGAGGTCGACCACCTGCACCTCGGCACCGTCCACGGAGACCGTGTGCTCCTGACGGCCGGTCACGTCGAAGCGCGACACCGTGACCGTGCGGGACTTGAGCACGACCTCCTCGCCCTTCCGCGCGAGGTCGTACGCCCGACGGCCGTCGACCTTGATGGCGCTCACGGTCGAGGGCACCTGGTCGATCGTGCCGCGCTGTGCCGCGACCGCCCTCTCGACAGCGGCCTCGGACACGTCCGCGCCGGAGACGCCCGTCGCCGCCGTCGGGTCGCCGTCGGCGTCGTCGGAGTCCGTCGAGACACCGAGACGGATCGTCGCGGTGTACGTCTTGCCGAGGCCGACGAGGTGCGTCAGGAGCCGCGTGGACGGCCCGGCACCGAGCAGCAGCAGCCCGGTGGCCATCGGGTCGAGGGTGCCGGCG
This sequence comes from Curtobacterium sp. NPDC089689, assembly GCF_044749145.1. Lineage (NCBI taxonomy): Bacteria > Bacillati > Actinomycetota > Actinomycetes > Micrococcales > Microbacteriaceae > Curtobacterium > Curtobacterium sp. NPDC089689. The sequence continues at coordinate 447,567 of NZ_JBIVHJ010000003.1, forward strand.
TGGCCGATCTTCTTCAGGCCGAGCCGACGTCGAGCGATCGACACGACCCGGTGACTGGAGATCCCCTGCGGCTTGTCGACGAGGAGGATCCCGTCCGGCGGCGATTCGAGCACCCGGAGAGGTTACCAGCGCCCGTCACGACCGAGGTCCGGTCAGCAGGCGTCGTTCCACTCACGGCGGGGGTGCTCGGGGTCGGTGACGTCGAGCACGGCGGACGCGGCGATCTTGACGTCCGCCCGCCGTTCGAGCCGTCCTTCCTCCTGCTCGACCCACAGGGACCACCGCCACAGGCCACGGACGCCCGGGTCGAGGACGCCGTGACCGTGCACCACGAGCACGCCGGGACCCGAACCGGTGGAGCGGAACGGTGCGACGAGCTCGGACCGGAGCTGGTCGACCGACGCCGAGGGGGCCGCAGCGGCCATCGCCTGCACCCCGTGCTGCTCGAAGCCGGCGACGAGCGCCGCGGCCACGTGCTCGAGGTCGGTCCCGGACTGTCCGTCGACCCCGACGACGGTCCGGTTCGTGCCGACCTGCGCGATCGCCTCGGCCGCGATCGCGGCCATGGTGTCGGTCTCCTGCGGTGCCCAGCGTGCCATGCACCCCACCGTAGGCTGTCCTGGTGAACGCGAGTCGAGCCTCCAGGCCGGGTGTGGAGAACGCGCGACCCGTGGACGGCACCGCCGAGACCGGCGCCCCCGACATCGCCACCCCGCTCATCGCGTGGTTCCGCGCCGAGGCGCGCGACCTCCCCTGGCGCCGTCCCGGCTTCCCCGCCTGGGGCACGCTCGTGAGCGAGATCATGCTGCAGCAGACGCAGGTCGCGCGTGTGGTCCCCAGACTGGAGGCGTGGCTCACCCGCTGGCCGACCCCTCGCGACCTCGCGCAGTCGCCACCGTCCGACGCGGTGCGCGCGTGGGACCGGCTCGGCTACCCGAGACGGGCGCTCGCGCTGCACGCGGCCGCGACGGCGATCGCCGAACAGCACGACAACGTCGTGCCGCGCGACGTCGACGCGCTCCTCGCGCTGCCCGGCATCGGCGACTACACGGCACGGGCCGTCGCGGTCTTCGCCTACGGCGACCGGCACCCCGTGGTCGATGTCAACGTCCGCCGCGTCCTCGCACGGGCCCTGCTCGGCCAGGGGCAGCCCGGTCCCGCGAAGGCGAAGCAGGACCTGCCGCTCATGGAGTCGGTGCTGCCGGCGGACCGCGACGACGCCGCCGCCACGAACGCCGCGGTGATGGAACTCGGAGCGCTCGTCTGCGTCGCCCGCTCCCCCGCGTGCGACGCCTGCCCGATCGCGGACCGCTGCGCCTGGCGCGCCGCCGGGTACCCGGACCACGACGGGCCGCGCGCGCCGAAGCAGGCCAGGTTCGCCGGGAGCGACCGGCAGGTGCGGGGCCTCATCATGGCGGAGCTCCGCGCGAGCGACGTGCCCGTGCTCCGGTCGGAGATCGACCTCGTCTGGCCGGACGCCGAGCAGCGGGAGCGTGCACTCGCCTCGCTCGTGCGTGACGGACTGGCCGTCGGCGACGATGCGGGCGGGTACACGCTCCCGGTCGGCTGAGGACTACGCCCGAGCGGCGTCGTCCTCCTCGTCGTCGTCGTGCTTGTACGGGTCGGCGTCGCCGGCGTACTGCGCCCCCGCCGAGGCGGCACGGACCTGCGCGTCCCGGACCTGCGCCTGCGCGAGCAGGTCCTCCATGTGCGCCGAGGTCTCCGGGAGCGCGTCAGCGATGAACTCGAGGGACGGGGTGAGCCGCGCCGTGATGTTCTTGCCGACCTCGCTGCGGAGCATGCCGGTCGCCGCCTTGAGCGCTGCTGCCGAGTCGGCGCGCTCCTCGTCGGTGCCGTACACGGTGTAGAACACGGACGCGTGCTGCAGGTCCCCCGTGACTCGGACGTCGGTGATCGTCACGAAACCGAGTCGCGGGTCGCGGAGGCCCTTGTCGAGCCGGCGTGCGACGACCTCCTTGATGCGGTCCGCCATCTTGCGGGCGCGCTGCGGGTCAGCCATGGGTGCCTCCTGGGGCAGGGAATCTACTGGTGGAACGGGTGGACCCCGCCGCTCCCTGGGGGAACGGCGGGGTCCAGGATAGCCAGGCGACTAGTCGCGCGGCTTCTCGACGAGCTCGGTCGTCTCGATCTCGTCACCGATCTGGATGTCGTTGTACTTGCCCAGACCGATACCGGCCTCGAAGTCCGTGCGGACCTCGGTGACGTCGTCCTTGAAGCGACGCAGGGACTCGATCGCCAGACCGTCGGCGATGACGACACCCTCGCGGATGACGCGCGCCTTGGCGTTGCGGGTGATCGTGCCGGAGCGGACGATGACACCGGCGATGTTGCCGAACTTGGAGGAACGGAACACCTCGCGGATCTCCGCGACGCCCGACTGGACCTCTTCGTACTCGGGCTTGAGCATGCCCTTGAGGGACTGCTCGATGTCCTCGAGTGCGTTGTAGATGACCGAGTAGAAGCGCACGTCGATGCCCTCGCGGGCCGCACGCTCGCGGGCCTTGACGTCCGGACGGACGTTGAAGCCGACGACGATCGCGTTGTCGATCGTGGCGAGGTCGATGTCCGACTCCGTGATCGCACCCACACCGCGGTGCAGGATGCGCAGCTGGACGCTGTCGTCCACCTCGATGTCGAGGAGCGACTGCTCGAGTGCCTCGACGGCACCGGAGACGTCACCCTTGATGATGAGGTTGAGCGAGTCGACCTTGCCCTCTTCGAGTGCACGGGTGAAGTCTTCGAGCGAGATGCGCTTGCGGGCCTTGGCCAGCTGGGCGTTGCGCTCGGCGGCCTCACGCTTCTCGGCGATCTGACGAGCCGTGCGGTCCTCTTCCGTGACGAGGAACGTGTCACCGGCGCGCGGCACCGACGACAGACCCTGCACCTGGACCGGACGCGACGGGGTCGCTGCCTGGACGGCGACACCGTTCTCGTCCGTCATCGCACGGACGCGACCGTAGGCCGTGCCCGCGACGATGGCGTCACCGACGTGGAGCGTGCCGGACTGGATGAGCACGGTCGCCACCGAACCACGACCCTTGTCGAGTCGGGCTTCGATCGCCACACCGCGGGCGTCCTTGTCGGGGTTCGCACGCAGGTCGAGACCGGCGTCCGCCGTGAGCAGCACCGCGTCCAGGAGGTCCTGGATGCCGATGTTCTGACGGGCCGACACGTCGACGAACATGACGTCGCCGCCGTACTCCTCGGCCACCAGGTTGTACTCGGTGAGCTGCTGGCGGACCTTGGCCGGGTTCGCGCCTTCCTTGTCGATCTTGTTCACCGCGACCACGATCGGCACACCGGCCGACTGCGCGTGGTTCAGCGCCTCGATCGTCTGGGGCATGATGCCGTCGTCCGCCGCGACCACGAGGATCGCGATGTCGGTCACCTGCGCACCACGGGCACGCATGGCGGTGAACGCCTCGTGACCAGGGGTGTCGATGAAGGTGATCGGACGCTCGACGCCCTCGTGCTCGGTGACGATCTGGTACGCACCGATGTGCTGGGTGATGCCGCCGGCCTCGCCCTCGACGACCTTCGAGTTCCGGATCGCGTCGAGGAGGCGGGTCTTGCCGTGGTCGACGTGACCCATGACGGTGACCACCGGGGGCCGCTGCTGCAGCACCGAGTCGTCCTCGTCCTCGAGTTCGCCTTCGAGGTCGATGTCGAAGCCCTCGAGGAGCTCCTTGTCCTCGTCCTCCGGCGAGACGATCTGGATCTTGTAGCCCAGCTCCTCGCCGAGGACCTCGAACGTGGCCTCGTCAAGGGACTCCGTGGCGGTCGCCATCTCACCGAGGTGGAACAGCACCGTCACGAGGTTGCCGGGGCTCGCGTCGATCTTGTCCGCGAAGTCCGAGATGCTCGCACCGCGACGCAGACGGATGACCGTGGTGCCGTCGCCGCGCGGGACCTGCACGCCGCCGAGCGACGGCGCCTGCCGCATCTCGTACTCGGCGCGCTTCGTCCGCTTCGACTTGCGGGCACGGCTCTTGCCGCCACCGCGGCCGAACGCACCTGCGGTGCCGCCACCGGGACCGCGGCCACGACCGCCACCACCGGCGGGACGCGGGCCGCTGAACGCCGGGCGGCTGAAGCCACCACCGGCGCCGCCACCGGCACCACCGGGACGGTTGAAGCCGCCGCCCTGGCCGCCGCGGCCGCCACCCTGGCCCGGGCGCTGCCCGAAGCCGTTCGGACGACCCTGCTGGCCGGGGCCACCCGGACGGGGAGCACCGGGGCGCGGGACACCGGGACGCGGCGGGGCCGGACGCGGGATGCCGTTGCCGCCACCCTGACCGGCGGCCGGGCGCTGGCCCATGCCCTGGTTCTGCGAGTACGGGTTGTTGCCGGGGCGCGGCGGGCGGGAACCCATGCCCTGGCTCGACGCGTAGGGGTTGTTGCCCGGACGCGCGCCCGGCTTCGGGCCACCCGGCTTGGGGCCGGCGGCCGTGTTCGGCTTCGGCGAAGCGGAACCGGTGGCCTCGCCACCCTTGTTCGCCGTGCCCGAGGCCTTCTCGGCCGCTGCGGCCTTCTGCGCGGCCTCTGCCTCGGCCTGACGCTGTGCGACCGACTTCGGCGCGGCCGGGGTCGGCGCGTCGGAGGCGGGCTGCTCAGCGGCGGGTGCCTGCGGGGCAGGGGTCGGCGTCGCCGGACCCGGCTTCGCACCGGGCTTCGGCGCGGCGGAGCGGGATGCCGTGCCCGGCTTCGGGGCGGCGGCACCGGGCTTCGGCGCTGCTGCTCCGGCCGCGGGCGCGGCGGTGTTCGACGCCGAGGCGCCGGCCGCCTGCAGCGCAGCACGGAGCTTGCGCGCGACGGGGGGTTCCACACTGGAGCTCGGGCCCTTGACGAACTCGCCGAGCTCCTTGAGCTTCTCCATTGCGGTCTTGCTGTCGACACCGAGTTCGGATGCGATCTCGTGTACGCGTGGTTTTGCCACTGTTCTCCTTCACGGGTCCTGCCCCGTGAAGGGGCAGGACTCACTGGATGACGGGTCTCATTTCGAGCCGCTCATCAGTTGTCCATAAGCCGTTCAGCCTGTTCTGTCGTGTCCGGGCGCTCGGATGCCGGCGCGGCCGTGAGGCCTTGCAGGTACTCGAGGACCGAGGACGTGTCGGGTTCGCGATCCAGCCGAAGTGCCCGGCGGAATGCCCGGCGCTTGACGGCCAGCTCGTAGGCGTCGACGGTCGGGGTGAGCCACGCTCCCCGGCCCGGCATGACTGCCTTCGGATCCGCCACGACTCGCCCGTCGCCGAGGGCGACGACACGGAGGAGGGAGGATCGGGGCGCGCGACGGCGACTGCCGATGCACGTTCTGACGGGTTCCACCTTACTCCTTGCCTCGGACGGACGCGATCCGGCACGCCCGGTGGGCCCACGCCGGCAGCGAAACGCCGCCGACGCGACGCCGTCCGCGAGGCTGCGCCTGCGCGGTCACGCTCCGGTGCGACGGTTCGTCGCGGTCACTCGTCGCCGTCGAGGATCGAATCCGGTTGGATGTCGATCCGCGCACCGGTGAGCTTCGCGGCGAGACGGGCGTTCTGCCCCTCCTTGCCGATCGCGAGCGACAGCTGGTAATCGGGCACGAGCGCACGGACGGCCTTCGTCGAGGCGTCGAGCACGAACGCACTCGTCACCTTCGCCGGCGACAGCGCGCTCGCCACGAACGTCGCGAGGTCGGGCGACCAGTCGACGATGTCGATCTTCTCGGCACCGAGCTCGGTCGTCACCGCACGGACGCGCGCACCGAGTTCGCCGATGCACGCACCCTTCGCGTTGACGCCGGGCTCGTTGGCCTTGACCGCGAGCTTCGTGCGGTGGCCGGCCTCTCGGGCGAGCGAGGTGATCTCGACGACCCCCGACGCGATCTCCGGGACCTCGAGCGCGAACAGCTTCCGGACGAGCCCGGGGTGCGTTCGCGAGACGGTGATCTGCGGGCCCTTCGGACCACGGCCGACGCTCGTCACGTACACGCGGATGCGGCTGCCGTGCTTGTACTCCTCGCCCGGCACCTGCTCCTCGGGCGGCAGGATCGCCTCGACGGTGCCGAGGTCGACGTGCACCATCTTCGGGTTCGGCCCCTGCTGGATGACGCCGGCGACGATGTCGCCCTCCTTGCCGCGGAACTGGCCGAGGATCTTGTCGTCGCCGATGTCGCGGAGGCGCTGGTTGATGACCTGCTTCGCCGCGAAGGCCGCGATGCGTCCGAAGTCGCTGGGCTGGTCGACGGCCTCGCCGACGACGGTGCCCTCCTCATCGCGCTCGGGCACGTAGACGGAGACCTCGCCGCTCTTGCGGTCGAGCTCGACGCGGGACTGCGCGTCGGCCGGCTCGCCGTTCTCGGCGGTGTGCTTGTGGTAGGCCGTCAGGATCGCCTGCTCGATGATCTGGACGAGCTCTTCGAACGGGATCTCCCGCTCGCGCTCCATGAGTCGCAGGACTGCGAGATCGATCTTCACCGAGGTGCCTCCGTATTCAGATGAGTCGCCTCCGCAGTGGAACGTCGCGGAAGTCGGCGACCAGCGTACCCCAGAACGGCCTGGAGGCGCGGTGCCAGCTGGCACCGCGCCTCCAGGCCGTCGTGTCGTCCCGTCGCGGGCGTGACTCGCTAGATCGCGCGGACCGCGTCGAGCAGCTCCGCGACCGGCACGTCGCGGCGCTCACCGGACGCGCGGTCCCAGAGCTCGACGACGCCGTCGGCGGCGTTCCGCCCCGCGACGACGACGATCGGCATGCCGAGGAGTTCCGCATCCCGGAGCTTCACGCCGGGCGACACCTTGGGACGGTCGTCGTAGACGACCTCGAAGCGGTCGCCTTCGAGCGTGTCGACGATCGAGGTCGCGAGGTCGTAGGCGACCGAGTCCTTGCCGGTCGCGACGACGTGTACGTCGAACGGCGCGACGTTCTTCGGCCAGACCAGGCCCTTCTCGTCGTTGTGCGCCTCGGCGAGGATCGCGAGGATCCGCGTCACGCCGATGCCGTACGAGCCCATCGTGACCGTCGCGAGCTTGCCGTTCTCGTCCTGCACCTTGAGGCCGAGCGCCTCGGCGTACTTCCGGCCGAGCTGGAAGACGTGGCCGATCTCCATGCCACGAGCGGTCTCGAGCGGACCGGAGCCGTCCGGGGCCGGGTCGCCGGCGCGGACGTCGGAGACCTCGGCGACGCCGTCCGCCGTGAAGTCACGGCCCATGACGAGCCCGGACACGTGTACGCCGCGCTCGTTCGCCCCCGTGATCCAGGCCGTGCCGTCGACGACGCGGGGGTCCACGAAGTACCGGACGCCGGACGCGCTCTCGGCGCCGAGGACCTGCGGACCGATGTAGCCCTTCACGAAGACGCCGGGGTGCTGCTTGAAGTCGTCGTCGCCGGCGGCCTCGACCTCGGCGGGCGCGAAGGCCACCTCGGCGCGCTTGAGGTCGACCTCGCGGTCACCGGGCAGGCCGACGACGACGACCTCACGGGTGCCGTCGAGGTGCGTCAACGCGAGGACCACGTTCTTGAGCGTGTCAGCGGCGGTCCAGGGGGCGCCGTCGCGCGGGGCGACCTCGTTCGCGTGCGCCACGAGGGTGTCGATCGTGGGGGTGTCCGCCGCGGGGAGCAGTACCGGCTCCGGCTGCCCCTCGATCGGCAGCGACTCGGGCACCGGGGTGACGTAGGCCTCGACGTTCGCCGCGTAGCCGCCGGCGCTGCGCACGAAGGTGTCCTCGCCGACCGCGATCGGGTGCAGGAACTCCTCGGACTTCGAACCGCCCATGGCGCCGGCGTCCGCCTTGACGATCGCGTACTCGAGGCCGAGCCGGGCGAAGATCCGCTCGTAGGCGTCACGCATCGTCTGGTAGCTGCGGTCGAGACCGGCGTCGTCGATGTCGAACGAGTACGCGTCCTTCATCGTGAACTCGCGACCGCGCAGGAGACCGGCACGCGGGCGGGCCTCGTCGCGGTACTTGTCCTGGATCTGGAACAGCGTGACGGGGAGGTCCTTGTACGACGAGTACAGGTCCTTCACGAGCAGGGCGAAGAGCTCCTCGTGCGTCGGCGCGAGGAGGTAGTCGGCGTCCTTGCGGTCCTTGAGGCGGAAGATGCCGTCGCCGTACTCGGTCCAACGGTTCGTCGCCTCGTACGGCTCGCGCGGTGCGAGTGCCGGGAGCAGGACCTCCTGCGCACCCGCCGCGACCATCTCGTCGCGGATGATGCCCTCGATGCGGGCACGGACCCGGAGGCCCAGCGGCAGCCAGGCGAAGATGCCCGGGGCCTGGCGACGGACGTACCCGGCGCGGACGAGCAGCTTCGCGCTCGTCACCTCGGCGTCGGAGGGGTCGTCGCGGAGCGTGCGGAGGAAGAGATGGGAGAGCCGTGTGACCACGGGGCAAGCCTAGCGGCGCGGCGCTCACCCAGCGGTCCCGGTGACGGACGGGAGGCTCCCCACCGGTCACGGCCCGGCAGCCGCTGGCGCGTCTGCCGGGAACCGGCCGGCGTGGTCCCAGGTGCCAGCTGGCACCGTGCCTCCCGTCCGTCAAGCGGTGACCGCTACGGCGTCGTGATGACCTGGACGGAACCGGTGGCTGCCGCGGGACCCATCTCGTCGGCGAGGCGGTTCGCCTCCTCGATGAGGGTCTGGACGATCTCGCGCTCGGGCACGGTCTTGATGACCTCGCCCTTGACGAAGATCTGGCCCTTGCCGTTGCCCGACGCGACGCCGAGGTCGGCCTCGCGGGCCTCACCGGGGCCGTTCACGACGCAGCCCATGACGGCGACGCGGAGCGGGACGGTCATGCCCTCGAGCCCCTTCGTGACGTCGTTCGCGAGCTGGTAGACGTCGACCTGCGCGCGGCCGCAGCTCGGGCACGAGACGATCTCGAGCTTGCGCTCACGGAGGTTGAGCGACTGCAGGATCTGCAGGCCGACCTTCACCTCCTGCACGGGCGGCGCGGAGAGCGAGACGCGGATGGTGTCGCCGATGCCCTCGGCCAGCAGGATGCCGAACGCCGTGGCGCTCTTGATGGTGCCCTGGAACTCCGGGCCGGCCTCGGTCACGCCGAGGTGCAGCGGCCAGTCGCCCGCCGCGGCGAGCTGCCGGTACGCCTTGACCATGACGATCGGGTCGTTGTGCTTGACCGAGATCTTGAAGTCGTGGAAGTCGTGCTCCTCGAAGAGGCTCGCTTCCCACACGGCCGACTCGACGAGCGCCTCGGGGGTGGCCTTGCCGTACTTCTGCAGCAGGCTCGGCTCGAGCGACCCCGCGTTCACGCCGATGCGGAGCGAGACGCCGGCGTCCTTCGCGGCCTTCGCGATCGCGCCGACCTGGTCGTCGAACTTCCGGATGTTGCCCGGGTTCACGCGGACCGCGGCGCACCCGGCGTCGATGGCCTGGAAGACGTACTTCGGCTGGAAGTGGATGTCGGCGATGACCGGGATCTGCGACTTCTTCGCGATGATCGGCAGCGCGTCGGCGTCGTCCTGGCTCGGGACGGCGACGCGCACGATGTCACAGCCGGACGCGGTGAGCTCGGCGATCTGCTGCAGCGTCGCGTTGATGTTCGTCGTGGGCGTCGTCGTCATCGACTGCACGGAGACCGGTGCGTCACCGCCCACGAGGACCTTGCCGACCCGGATCTGCCGCGACCTGCGACGCGGGCTCAGGGTTTCGGGGACTTTCGGCAGACCGAGGTTCACTGCTGGCACGGTCGTCACTCTACGCGGTCGCGGTGACGCGACCGCCGCCGTCTCACAGGCGGGACGCGGGCGGCGTCAGCTGCGCGCAGACGCCCGTCGCGTCGGCCGCGCTCAGAGGTCGTTCGCGGAGTCGACCACCGTGATGAGCGGCGCGTACAGCCGCATCGCCGCGAGGGCACGCTCGTGGTCCTCGTCGCTCGCGCCCGCGCAGGCGTCCGCGACGACCGTGACGGTCGCGCCGGCGTCCGCCGCCGCGAGCGCGGTCGACAGGACGCAGCAGTCGGTGGACACGCCGGTCAGCACCAGGTGCGGATGGTCGCCGACGACGGCCTGGAGGCCCGTCCCCCACTTGCCGAAGGTCGGTTCCGTCACGACGGGGTCGCCGCGGTCGGCAGCTGCGGTCGCGAAGGGCTCGGTCAGCGCGTACAGCGGGTCTGCGTCGGGCACGAGGGCGAACGGCCAGTCACCGTAGTACGGCACCCACGCACCCTCGGGCCGCTCGGGCGCGACGAACCGGGTGAAGACGGTCCGACCGGTGAACCGGGGCAGCAGGTGCTCGATCGCCATCCCGGCGTGGGCGTACCGCGGTGCGGCCCAGGGGCTCTCTCCCGTGAACACCTCCTGCATGTCGACGACGACGAGCCAGGCGTCGTCGGCCACCGTCATGCGCGGCCCTCCTGGCGGCGCACGGCCCCGGCCGAGAACAGGAGCGTGCCGAGGAAGCCGACGAGCAGCGACACGAGGACGCCGAGGTTCGCGTAGGCCCACGCGCCCTCACGGCCGCCGAGCCCGAACGGTCCGAGCAGGTAGCCCTGCCAGGCGAGCCACGCTGGCCCGGACAGGGTGACGAGGCCCCAACCGAGTGCGGTCCCGACGGCGATGAGGGCGACCGCGCTCCACCGCACGGCGCCGTAGCGACCGCGTCGGTCCTCGAGCTCGGCTTCGGCGTAGTCACGGCGGCGCAGGAGGACGTCGGCGACGAAGACGCCGGCCCAGGCCGCGATCGGGACGCCGAGCGTGATCAGGAACGATTGGAACGGCTGGAGGAAGGTCCCGGCGAAGAACACGACGTACACGGCTCCGATGACCATCACCACACCGTCCACCCCGGCCGCGACCGGCCGCGGGATGCGCACGCCCGCGCTGAGCAGCGCGAGCCCGGACGAGTAGATGTCGAGCACCGCACCACCCACGATGCCGAGGATCGCGACGATCGCGAACGGGATGAGGAACCAGACGGGCAGGATCGTCGTGAGCGCGCCGATCGGATCGTTCTGGATCGCGGTGTTCAGCTCCTTCGACGACCCGGCGAGCAGGACGCCGAAGACGACCAGGAGCGCCGGTGCGAGGGCCCCGCCGAACGTGGTCCATCCGACCACCCCCCGAGTGGAGGCCGTCCGCGGGAGGTACCGCGAGTAGTCGGCGGCTGCGTTGACCCAACCGAGGCCGAACCCGGTCATCACGAGCACGAGGGCCCCGATGACCTGCTGGACGCTGCCCGCCGGCAGCGCGGCGATCGCGGCGAAGTCGATCGAGGGAACCGCGAGGACCACGTAGACAACCGTGAGCACGGCGGTGATCACGGTGATGCACGTCTGCAGGCGCATGATGACGTCGAAGCCGGCGATCCCGGCCCCGACGATGAGCGCGGCGACGACGATGAGGGCGACGACCTTCGTCAGCACGCCGCCGTCCCACCCGAGCTCGCGGAACACCGTCGACGTGGCGAGCACGGCCAGGGCTGCCAGCGCGGTCTCCCACCCGACCGTGAGCACCCAGCTCAGGAACGACGGCAGCCGGTTGCCGCGGACACCGAACGCCGCACGGCTGAGCACCATCGTCGGGGCGGACCCACGCTTGCCCGCGATGGCGACGACGCCGCACAGCAGGAACGAGAACGCGACGCCGACGACCGTGATGATCGTCGCCTGCCAGAACGAGATGCCGAACCCGAGCACGAACGAGCCGTAGCTCAGTCCGAGCACCGAGATGTTCGCGGCGAACCACGGCCAGAACAGCCCGCGGGGCGTGCCCTTCCGGTCGGCCTCGGCGATGACGTCGGTCCCCTGGCGCTCGACCGTGCGGACTTCCGGAGCAGTGCTCATGGGTGGAAGCGTAGTGCGCGGCCGCGGCGCCGTCGCTACCCGAAGAGGTTCACTGGGCGCACGATGTCGGCGTAGATGAGCAGGGCACTCATCCCGGCGAGGAGCACCACGACCACCATCGTGAGCGGCATCGTCTTCGCGAGGTCGATCGGCCCCGGATCCGCCTTGCCGACGAGCTTGAACGACCGGCGCTTCACGGCCTCCCACAACGCGCCCGCGATGTGCCCGCCGTCGAGCGGCAGGAGCGGCACCATGTTGAGGACGAACAGGCCGATGTTCAGCGACGCGAGCAGGCCGAGGATCGTGTACGCCTTGTCGACGACCGGCACACCGGACATCGACGACACCTCGCCGATCGCGCGGCCGACGCCGACGACCGACACCGGGCTGTCCTGCGACCGGGCCTGCGAGCCGAACGCCGCGTTCCACACCGCGACCAAACGCTGCGGCAGGTCGATGATGAGGTGCGCGGACGCGGAGATCTGCGCGCCCGTCGCCGGGAGGACCGCGGCGGGCGACTGCCGGACGAGCGACTGGCCGATGCTGACGCCGACGACACCGACCTGCTGCGTCTTCGTCGTGCCGTCCTCGTTCTTGGCGACGGTGCCGTCGGACAGGTAGACGTCGCGCGTGGCGCGGACGGGCGTGATCTCGAGGGTCTTCCGCTCGCCGTCCCGCTCGACCACGACCGTGAGCTCCTTGCCGGCGCTCTTCTGGAACGCCGACGACACCTCGGCGATGGTCGGGTCGGGCTTCCCGTCGACCGAGAGCACGACGTCACCGGACTCGATGCCCGCCTGCTTCGCCGGGGACACCGCGTCGCCCGAGGTGCACGTCGTCGTCTGGCTGTTCGGCAGCACGCATCCGACGCTCGACGTGAACGTCGTTGTCGGCGCCCCGAAGCCGCAGAGCAGCACGCCGAAGAGCACGATCCCGATGACCAGGTTCATCGCTGGGCCGGCGACCATGACGATGATCCGCTTCCACGGGGTCAGGCGGTAGAACGCCCGCGAGTCGTCCCCGCCGGACTCCGCGATCTGTTCGGCACTGGCCTGCCGGGCGTCCTGCACGAACGCCCCGTACATGCCCGTGTTCGTGATCGCGTTCGGCCTCCCGGACGCCCGCGGCTTGAGCATGCCGACCATCGAGATGTAGCCGCCGAGCAGGATCGGGCGGATGCCGTACTCGGTCTCGCCCCGCTTGAACGACCAGATCGCCTTGCCGAAGCCGAGCGAGTACTGCGTCACCTTCACGTTGAAGAGCTTCGCGAAGGAGAGGTGCCCGAGCTCGTGGAGTCCGATCGAGACCAGCAGGCCGACGATGAAGACGACCACGCCGAGGACGAAGAGCAGGACGGATTCGACGGTCACCGGGAAAGGGTACGGGACGCTTCCCAAGACGGAGCCGAGCGCTCTCTGAGAGGCTCACCGTGCCTCCAGGCAGGGTCGGTCACCTCCGGTGCTGCCCCGCCGACGTCGCAGCCGGGAGGCACGGTGCGGGTCAGCGCGTCAGCGCGCGGTCCGCTGCGGCGCGCGCCCAGCGCTCCGCTGCCAGCACGCCCTCGAGGGAGGACTCCCCCATTGCGTGCTCGTCGACGATCCGCTCGACGGTGTCGACGATGTCGAGGAAGCCGATCGCACCCGCGTGGAAGGCTGCGACGGCCTGCTCGTTCGCGGCGTTGAACACCGCCGGGAAGGTGCCGCCGGCCTCGCCGACGCGCTTCGCGAGCGCCACCGCGCCGAACGCGTCCGCGTCGAGGGGCTCGAACGTCCACGTGCTCGCGGTGGTCCAGTCGAGCGGCACGCCGACGCCGGGCACCCGGTCCGGCCAGGCCAGACCGAGCGCGATCGGGAGCCGCATGTCGGGCGGGGAGGCCTGCGCGATCGTCGAGCCATCGACGAACTCGACCATCGAGTGCACGATCGACTGGGCGTGCACGGTGACGTCGATGCGGTCGTAGGGGACGTCGAAGAGCAGGTGGGCCTCGATGACCTCGAGACCCTTGTTCACGAGCGTCGCCGAGTTCGTCGTGACGACGAGCCCCATGTCCCACGTCGGGTGGGCGAGCGCCTGCGCGGGCGTGACGTCACGGAGCTCGGCACGCGAGCGTCCCCGGAACGGGCCGCCGCTCGCGGTGAGGACGAGGCGGCGGACCTCGTCGGCGGAGCCGGAGCGCAACGCCTGCGCGATCGCGGAGTGCTCGCTGTCCACCGGGACGATCTGCCCGGGGCGCGCGGCCGCCTGCACGAGCGGACCGCCGACGATGAGGCTCTCCTTGTTGGCGAGGGCGAGCGTCGCGCCGGAATCGAGGGCGGCGAGGGTCGGGCCGAGACCGACCGACCCGGTGATCCCGTTGAGGACCACGTCGGCCTCGACGCTGCGGACGAGGCGCTCGGAGTCCTCGGCGCCGAAGGCGGTGTCGCGGACGCCGTAGCGTTCCGCCTGCTGCGCCACGATGTCGCGGTTGCTGCCCGCGGTGAGGCCGACGACCTCGAAGCGGTCCGGGTTCCGCTCGACGACGTCGAGGGCCTGGGTGCCGATCGATCCGGTGCTGCCGAGGATGATGATCCGGCGCTTGGCGGGATGCTCGGTGGCGGGTTGCTCGGTGGCGGGTTGCTCGGTGGCGGGTTGCTCGGTGGCGGGTTGCTCGGTGGCGGGTTGCTCGGTGGCCGGCTGCATGGCGGTCGACTCAGCCGAGGGCGAGGATGTCCACGACGAACACGAGGGGCGCGTTCGCCGGGATGCCCGACCCCTCGGGCGGGTTCGCACCGTAGGCATCGGCCGCCGTCGTGACGATGAGCACCTGCGAGCCGACCTTCTGGCCGACGAGCCCGGTGACGAAGCCCTTGATGAGCTGGCCCTCGGACACCGTGAACGTGGTCGGCACGCCCTTCGACCACGACGAGTCGAACTCCTTGCCGCCCTGCAGCGTCACGCCCTTGTACTGCACGAGCGCCGTGTCGCCGTCCTTGATGGCCTGGCCGTCGCCCTGCTTGAGGACCTCGACCTCGGTCTTCGACGGAGCCTTCGCACCGGACGGCACCGTGATCTGCGGCTCGCCGTCGGCCTTGTCCTCGACGGTCGGCAGCGCCGGGTCCTGCTGCTGCGGGATGCCGGTGGCCTTCGTCGGGATCTTCGAAAGTGCATCGGCGACGATGACGACGTCACCAGACGTCCCTGCGTTGAACGCGCTCGCCGGTCCGACGGCGATGGTTCTCGATCCCGTTGCCGCACATTCGAGGACGGCGCCAAACCCTGGGCTGCCGACGGCAAAGGTCTGCGCGTTCCCGGAGTCGAACCCTGCACCGCCGATCTTCGTGCCGTCCTTCGCGCTGTAGACGACGACCGCAACCTGGGCGTAGTCGCCCGACTTGAGCGTCGGCCCCGAGCCTTTCACGGCGACCGTCGCCTCAGCCCCTGAGGCGCTGAGCCCCTTGGCGAACGACACCTTCGGAGCCGTGCCACCGCCGACCGCGCCCGAGACCTTCACCGAGTCGGATGCCTTGCCCGGGTCCGGGCAGGACGTGATCGCGGCGGCGCTCGCACTCGCGCTGGACGTTGCGCTCGGCGACGAGGAGGCGCTCCCCGATCCGGAGCCGGAGCAGGCGGCGAGGCCCAGCACGACGGCGGGGACCAGGGCGATCGGGAGCAGGCGGAGACGCTTCACGGGACCTTAGTCTGCCGCACCCGCCGATGAGTCCCCTGCGAGGACCCGGATCTCGGGCTCGTGGTGGACGGGGAACGCAACGGAGCGCGCGATGAAGCACAGGCGGTTGGCCTCGGCGTGGGCTGCTGCGGCGTCCTCGACCCGGTCGGCCTCGCGGATGGTCACGACCGGGTGCAGCGTCGTCTCCGTGAGTTCCCCGGAGCCGTCGCGGTTGAGGTTGAGGCTCGCGGTCGCGCGGTCCTCGTAGGCCACGACCGTGAAGCCCTGCTGCACGGCGACGTGCAGGTAGCTCAGCATGTGGCACTGCGCGAGGGCGGCGACGACGAGTTCCTCGGGGTTCCAGCGGTCGCGGTCGCCGCGGAAGGTGGGGTCGGCGGAGCCGGCGAGGTCGTGCTTGCCCGTGGCGGAGACGACGTGGTCGCGGCCGTAGTCGCGGTAGCCGCTCGTCCCGGAGCCGCGGTCTCCGGTCCAACGGACGGACACGGCGTAGGAGTGGTCGGACACGTGTGGCTCCTCGTGGCGGTGGTGGCTCTGGTGACCCTGGCCGCGCGCTCTAGCATGGCGGCATGACTGAGCGCCATCCTCTCACCGCCGACGGATCCGTCGAACTCGCCGTCCTCGACCGCAACGGCTTCGACGAGAGCCGCCACGTCGGCGCGGGGGTGGTCGTCGCGGCTGACGGCAGCGTCATCGACTCGGTCGGTGACCTCGCTGCCAGCATCTACCCGCGATCGACGATGAAGCCGTTCCAGGCACTCGCGGTCCGACGTGCCGGCGCGTCGTTCTCGGACGAGGAACTCGTGCTCTCCACCGCGAGCCACGCCGGCACCGTCGCGCACCAGGCCGTGGCGCAACACATGCTCGAGTCGTTCGACCACGTCGAAGCGGACCTCGGTTGCCCGCCCGACATGCCCTTCGACCGGGCGACCGCCCGCACGATGGACCAGCCACGACGCCTGGCGATGAACTGCTCGGGCAAGCACGCCGCCATGCTCGCTGCCTGCCGGGTCAACGGCTGGGACGAGCAGACCTACCTCGACGTCGAGCACCCGATGCAGCGCCTGGTCCGCTCCACCGTCGCGGAGTACACCTCGGAGACCGTCGACCTCGTCGGCACCGACGGGTGCGGCGCCCCGGTCTTCCCGCTCACGCTGACCGGCCTCGCCCACGGTTTCGCGGCCGTGGTGGCCCGCGCCGACGACGACTCGGCGGCCCTGACCGATGCGGTGCTGGCACACCCCTGGGCGATCGACGGTGTGGGTCGGGCGAACACGGTGACCATCGAGCAGCTGGGGGTCCTCGCGAAGCTCGGCGCCGAGGGGGTCATGGTGATGGGACTGCCCGGCGGGGCGGCCGTCGCGGTGAAGACCCTCGACGGGGCACAGCGGGCGGGGACGCTCGCCGCGCTCACGCTGCTCGAGCGCAACGGCCTGGTGAGCACCGAGGGTGTCGCCGGCGTCATGGCGGCGACCGGTGAGCAGGTGCTCGGCGGGGATGTGCCGGTGGGGGCGGTCCGCGTCGGAGCCGGCCTGCGCTGAGCTGAGCACGTGGGCGCCGTCGGGTGCGCTCGCGCGTGTCCCGGTCTGCCCTGCTCGGCCCTGCCGGGGGTTCGACGCTCGGCAGGACCGGGAGGATCCGCACCGCGCGGCCGTCGTCCGTCCGCGCGGTGCAGCCCGTGCGCCCCACCGTGACCAGGAGGTCCGCTCGTCGAGGGACGTGGCCGTGCTCGGCGACGAGGACGACCGTTCGCCTCGACCCCGCCCTCGCGTCGGTGCAGACGACCACCGCGGTGCCGTCGCCGGGTGCCGTGAGCCCGTCGGGGAGGGCGTCGCTGTCCCGGACCTCGGCCGCGGCGGCGCGGCACTGCACCGCGATGGCGTCGAACACCGCTCGTGCGAGGGCTCCGCGCCCCACGACGACGACGTGCGGCGCATCGGTCCGGACGGCGCGAGCGTCGCCGAGCGTGTGCCCGACGAGCACCGATCGCTCGTGGTCGACGGCGAGTGCCTCGACCGTGTCCGCTGACGCCCGGACCGCCCCGCGCTCGCCCGGTGTCGATCCGGCGCTGGGCAACGACACAGCAGCCGACCATCCGGTCACCTCCGGCTTCGGCGCTGCCCGGGCCCCGTGGCGGACCAACGCGCGGTCCAGCAACGAGAGGACCAGCCCGGCGCCGATCGCCGCCGCGCGAGCGACCCCGGACGTCGCCGCGAGCACGCCGAGGGCGACCAGCCCGACCGCGCCGACGACGAGCACCGTGCGTGCCACGAGGAGTTCCACTCCCCCATCGCACCAGCACACCGTCCGTGCTCGAACGCACCGCGAACGACCTGTGGAGGCCGGAACGCTCGACCACTCCGGTGCAGGAGAGGCCTACTGGACGAGGAAGAACTGCTCGCCGATGTCGACACGGGCACCGCGTTCCACCCGGTAGCGGCGTCCGGGCTCGCACCGGCGGATCGACCCGTCGATGTGCCGCACGACGGTGCCGTTGCCGGAGAAACGATCGGACACCCAGAGGTCTCCACCGTCGCGACCGAGCTCGAGGTGCGTCTTGGACACCGACTTGCCCGGGTCGTGGACGGTCAGGAGGTCGTCGAACCGCTCACCCGGCTGCGGGCGCGGCAGGCGGCCGAGGAGCCCTGTGCCGTGGACGCCGAAGCGCTCCCCGGTGCTGAAGTGCAGCACGAAGGGCGCATGCGTCGGAGTCTTCGACACGATCCGAGTCTCGTCGACGTCCGGCTCCTCGTCGGGTGCAGTGGCGTCGTGAGCGCTGTCGTCGGGAGCCGTGCCGTCGGGTGGGCCGTCATCGGGTGCGTCACCGTCGTCGAGTTCGGCGCCGGCACTGGACGGGACCACCGGGCGGCCGAGCGGCGTCGTCGGGAGCTGCGTCGGCGTGGGTTCCGGCAGCCCGGGGACGGGCGGGAGCGGCGCGGCGGTGGGGACGGGCGGCAACGGAGCCGAGGTCGGGGTCTGCCCGTCCGTGGCGACCGGTCCTGCCGTCGCCGACACGTCGGGGGTGTCGCCGTCCGGAGTCGGCGCCGCATGGAGGCCGCGGGGTCGGACGGCGGCGCGGAAGAGTTGGTCGTCGTCGTCCGCAGGTGAACCGCCGAGCGATGGCTCAGCGGCGGCGGCCGGGTCGTCAACCACGTCCGCTGGACCGTCCGCTGTGCCGGTCGAGGTGTCCGTTCCGGTCGCGACCTCGTCGTGCTCGGCGACGGTGTCGCCCGCGTCGGCGGGTTCGTCACCGTCTGCGGCCCAGTCCGGGCGAGCGACGGGCAGCGGGACGATCGGGCCCGTGAACGCTGCCGTCACCGCGGGGCGCACGGCACCGCACTCGCCGCAGAAGATGTCGTCGGGCTCGAGCGTGTGGCCGCACACGTGGCAGGTGGCTCCGGCGCTCCCGGGGGTGACGAGCGGCGTCGGCCGCTGGGTGGCGGGTCGTTGCGGGGCGGGCCGTCGGTCGACCAACGGCTCGACGACGGCAGTGTCCCCGGGCTGCGGCGGGGACGCCACGGGCGCGGGACCCTCGGGTTCTCCCTGCTCGGCCCCACTCCCCTCGTCGGAAGGGGTCGCGCGCCGGCCGTCCGCGGCGGCGTCGGAGTGCTCGGACGCATCGTCCGTGCCGACCCCGGGGGCGTGCGCCACGTCGGTCGACGACTCGGTCGGGGTGCTCTGGGCGGCGGAGTTGGACCGTCCGATCCACCACGACGGTGTCGACGGTTGTGCCGGGGCGGCCTCCCGAGCAGCGGGCGGCTGCCACGACGGAGCATCCTGCTGCACCGGCGACTCCCACACGGGTGCGGTCGGCGGGGCCGTCGGCGCCTGGGGTGCGGTGCCGTCCGCGACCGCGCCGCGCCGAGCGCGCTCAGCGACGCGGGTGACCTCGGGATCGTCGTCGGTGGTGCCGGTCGTCGGCCGGGAGGCGAAGGCGTCCGGGTCGAGCGGCGGCTCGTCGATCGACGCGCCGCCGGCGGTCGGCGTCCACGGCGCCGGACCGGAGCCGGCGGCGTCCGGATCGGTCGACACCGAGCGCTGCGCCGGGTCGTCCGGACGGTGGACCGGTGTCGGTGCAGGTGCCTGCTCGTCCGGGCGGTCCGAGCCCGTCAACCACGCGCGGGTCGCCGGGTCGAGGGTCGCCTCGGGCAGCCAGGCGTCCGCAGCAGGGTCCGGGCGACGGCCGTGCACGTCGGGCTGGAGGAGCGGCGGCGGCGGTGCCTGTTCGACCGGTGCGGTGGCTGCCGGGAGTCGGCTCGCCGATGCCGTCACCGCACGTCCGCACTCACCGCAGAAGATCGCTCCGTCCGGGAGCGCCGAGCCGCAGTGTTCGCATCTGATCACGTGGTGCCTCTGTCCTCACTCGGCCGACCACCCTCGCGCTGGCGTCCACGAGGTCCGAACGGCCTCCGGCCATCGTAGTCACGTGACGTCCGACCGCCCTTCGAGCCGACGGCACCGACGATGCCCGTCACCGCGCCCCGACCGGCTGCGGCGACCCGCAGCGACCGGAGGGACACTGCGGACCTGAAGCGCTCCCGCCGGTTCCGTCCCGCGCGGAGGCTCGAGATCGCCTCGTCCGTCGCGGCCCACATCCGGTCGGCGGTCGGCGCGTCGACGTCGCTCGGCCCGAACACCGCGCGGTCCGCGAGTGCGGCGAGTCCGGGTCCGCCCTCCCCCGGCGCTCCCCGGACGCTCTCACGCCTCGTCGCCGACGGTTCGACGTCGTGTCCACGGTCCACCAGGGCATCGCGGTACTCGTCCCACGCGCCGACGACCCGTGCGCGCGGCGACGGAGCACGTCGTCGTCGCCGCCGTCGGAGACGCTTCACCAGGACGATCGCGGCGAAGGGCAGGAGCACGAGCGCGACCACTGCGAGGACACCGAGTGCCCAGGGCAGCACGGCGAGCAGGATCTGCAACCACAGGGGCTGCACCGACGGTGTGTCGCGGTCGCTCTGCGGGGGCGCTTGCTGGTCCTGGTCCTGCTGGTCCGCGGGAGGCGGCGGCACGACCGTCTCCGGGCGTGTGACCGGCTTCGGCGTCTCCTGCTGCGCGTCCGGGATCTCGCGGACCGTCGGGTTCGGGTTGAGCATCACCCACCCCCACTGCGCCGTGTCGACCTCGATCCGAGCCGTCACGTCCGAACCGCGGAACGTCGTCGTCCCACTGGTCGAGGACGACCCGGTACCGGAGTCACCGCCCTCGGTGAAGCCGAGCACCACCCGCGAGGGGAACCCGAGCTCCCGCGCCATGAGTGCGGCGGCGACGGCGTACTGCTCCTGGTCGCCGACCATGAGCGGCGACGTGAGGAGCTCGGTGATCCGGTCGGCGCCGTGACCCGAGCGGCTCGCGCGGTCGTCGCCCACGCCGTGACTCACGTAGCCGGTGCGCTTGAGCTCCTGCAGCATCGCGACGAGCTTCGCGCCGTCCGAGCCCGCTGCGTCCGTGTACGCCTCCGTCGTGTCTCGCACCGCGTCGGGCACGCCCTGGAGCGCCGGGACCTCCGCCGAGCCGGGCCGCGCCGACGAGAGCTGCTCCTCCGTCGGTTGATCGGGCAGCACCGCGGTGAGGTCGTAGGTCGTCCCCTGCGTCACGCCACCCACCACCGCGCCGGTGCCGGTCGAGGCGTTGTAGAAGAAGGACGTGCGGTCCCGGTCGGCCCGCCGCCCCGAGAAGTCGACCTGTTCGAGGTCACCCACCGTCGGGAGCCAGACGCCGCGGTACCCCTCGACGGTCACCCCGACACGGACGGTCGTGCCGCGGACGCCGCGCACGTCGACCGAGGTCGGCACGCGTTCGAAGGTCCCGGAGGCCGAGGCCCCGTCCGATCCGCCGACCCGGTACACGACACCGTCGTAGGTGTCGAGCGTCGCGATGCGGACGAAGCCGTCCTCCGGCAGCCCGGTCACCCGGAGCTGCGCAGCATCGGCCTCGTCGGTCTCCTCGTAGGCTCGGAACCCGCTGAGCGGGCTCACGTAGTCGCGCGGGTCGAACGGCTTCACCACGTCGGTCCGCGCCACCGTGCGACCGACCGAAGGCGGCGCGACGAGGCCCAGACCGGTCGCCACGACGGCGGCAGCCACGATCGTGCCCGTCCCGACGAGCGCCGGACGGAGCACCGACCGGGCGATCGGCACGCGGGCACCGATCGTCGAGGCCACTGCGACGGCCCGACGCACGTGCCGCGCGGTCAGTGCCCACACCAGCGCGATGCCGGCAAGCGCCACCGCGGTCACGACCGAGGTGTCGAGTCGGCTCGGCCCCACCACGATCCCGATGACGAAGAGCACGAGCGGCGCGATCGCGCCGAGTTCCTGCCGGGAGGCACGGGTCGCCACGCTCACGCCGGTCACGGTCACGACGAGGGCCGTGACGAAGTACGGGACGAGCAACGCCTCGTACGAGCCGACCGGCAGGCTGATGGTCACCAGCTGCTTCCAGCCGAGGGCGACGCCGGCGAAGAGGTCGAGCAGCCCCCCACCGGTGGGCAGGACCCCGTTCGCCTCGCCCGGCACCGCGGCGGGAACCCCGGTGAGCGCGAACGCCGCGACCGTCGCGATGCCCACGACCGGGGACGACAGGCGGTACACGGCGCCGAGGAGCGCGACCAGCGTGCCGGCCAGGATCGCCGTGACCGCGGCGACCGCCATCGCGCCGTCGCGGTACACGGGCCACCACGAGACGCTGGCGACGGCGACGAGCAACCAGACCACGAGGGTCCCGCCGACCAACCGCAGCGCGGACACGCGGCGAGCACTGCGCCGGGCATCGCGACGCGCTGACCCTCGGACGCGCACCGCGGGCGCGGGAGCAGGAGCGGGGGCGCTCATGCGGCAGCCGACCGGTGCAGCGCATGGCGCAGGTCGTCCAGGTAGCCGATGGTCATGACCGTCAGGCCCGCGACCCGCAGGAAGCGCGGCTGGGCCTCGGGCTCGCAGATGACGGCCACGACCTCGACCCCCACCGGGAACCGCGTCGCCGCGAGTCGGAGCGCTGGCAGCTCGACGGTCGACCCCACCACGAGGAACGCCACCGAGATGCCCGCCGTGTCGTTGCCCACGATGCGGGAGACCTCGGCGATCGGCAGACACGCCTCGGCCAGGCCGACGCGCGCGAAGTCGTCGAGGAGCCGGGTGGGGGTCACCGTCGGCAGCGGCTGCACGGCGTACACCGGGCGCTTGGCGAACTCCGGCGTGCGCTCGGACACCACGACCGTGACGTCGCGGCCGTCCCGGATCGCCCGGGTGCCGAGCGACGCCGCGGCGCTCACCGCGAGCTCGAACTCGTCGCCGTCAGCGAACTCCGCCCGGGAGACCCCGAGTGCGACGACGAGGTGCGAGCGACGGGTGTCCTCGAACTGGCGCACCATGAGCGCGCCGGACTTCGCGGTCGACTTCCAGTGGATCGTCCGTGGGTCGTCGCCGGGCAGGTACTCGCGGATGGCGTGGAACGCGATGTCGGCCGGGGACAGGTCCGTCGTTGCCTGTCCCTCGAGGTCACGGACGAGACCCGTGCTCGTCGAGGGGATCGCGATCGTCCGGGGGTGCACGATGACCTGCTCGCGCGCCGTCCACACGATCTCCCGACGGACGAGCCCGACCGGGTCGGCGCGCACACCGGTCACCGGCCCCACGTCGAGCACCCCACGGCGGGTGGTCGGCACCGGGACCTCGCGTTCGAACGACCCCTTCGCCGGCACCGCGGGGATCGCCACGTCGACGAGCCCGGGACCGACCGGGACCTCGACGGTGGTCGGCACCGAAGGCAGGCGCCCGGGGTTCTCCGCGGTCACGACCACGCCGGCCGGATCCCCGACCGCTACCCGGTGCTGAGGCAGCCGCATGTGGATGAGGAGCCGCGAACGCCCGATCAGGGCGATCGCCGCGACCACGACGAGCAGCGCTCCTGCGAACCCGACGACGACGACCTCGCGGAGGCCGAACCGGTACCCCGCGACGAACGCGACGAGCGTGAGCACCGCCACCGTCCAGCCCAGGCCGGTGACCACGGACGAGACCTCGCCCCAGGCGCGCTTGACGAGCCTCCAGGCCGATGCCCAGACCTGGACGAAGCCGACGACCGCGTCCGCTGCCACGCCCTCGCGGTCGCCGACCAGGCGCGTCCGGACGTTGGTCAGGCCGGCGACCGTCCCGGTGCGCTCGTAGGCGCCCGCGCCCCGACGCGACCGCGTCGAGGAGGGGCGGCGCGAACGCGTCGAGACGGGCCGGCGGTCGGTCACGAGGAGATCCGGTCCGCGGGTGGCGGCGTCTCGACCAGGAGCTGCGACACGACGGCGTTCGCGCTGACGCCGTCGAACTCCGCCTCGGCGTCGAGCACCAGACGGTGCGCGAGCACCGGCACCGCGAGGGCCTTCACGTCGTCCGGCGTGACGTAGTGCCGACCGTTCAGCGCCGCGAAGACGCGCGAGGCTCGCATGAGGCCCATCGCGCCGCGGACGCTGACACCGAGACGGACCTCGCTGGCCGAGCGCGTCGCGTCGACCAGGCGGGCGACATAGTCGGCGATCACCGCATCGACGTGGACCGACCGCGCGAGGGCAGCCATCTCGGTGATCGTCGCCGCGGGCACGACGCTCGCGAGCGGCACCGACGCCGAAGGAGCCGAGGACGTCTCGAGGATCTTCACCGTCGCGGCGTGGTCCGGGTAGCCGATCGACGCCTTCATGAGGAACCGGTCGAGCTGCGCCTCCGGCAGCCGGTACGTGCCGGCCTGCTCGACGGGGTTCTGCGTCGCGATGACCATGAACGGGGCGGCCAGGCGGTGGTTCACACCGTCGACCGTGACCGCGGACTCCTCCATCGCCTCGAGGAGGGCGGACTGGGTCTTCGGGCTCGCGCGGTTGATCTCGTCAGCGAGCACGATGTTCGAGAACACCGGGCCGCGGTGGAAGTCGAACTCCTGCGTGCGCTGGTCGTAGACGCTGATGCCGGTGATGTCGCCGGGCAGCAGGTCCGGCGTGAACTGGATGCGGTTCGTCGACCCCTGCACGCTCTGCGCCATGGCGCGGGCGAGGCTCGTCTTGCCGGTGCCGGGGACGTCCTCGAGCAGGAGGTGGCCCTCACTGAGCATCGCCGTGACCGCGAGGCGGATCACGAAGGTCTTCCCGAGGAGCACCTGCTCGATGTTGGTCACGATGCGGCCGGCGGCGTCGGCGAACCAGGTGGCCTGCTCCGGGGTCATGCTCATGCGGGGTCGTTCCTTCGGTGGTGAGTCGTGGGTCGTGTCGCGCTACGGGGAAGCGTAGGGCGTGATCGGCGCCGGGCTCAGTTGCCGGACGGGGTTGTGGAATCCGCGGGCAAGGGAGCGGCTTCGACAGGGATCATCGCGGAGTCGCTGCCCGTTCCGCGCGCTGTAGTTCCGGGAACCGAGACCTCGGCTCTGACCGATGCAAAGTCAGCATTGCTGGGTGGGATCGGGGCCTTCGCCGGATCTGACCATTCCGAGCTGCCGATCTCAACCTCTTGGCCGAGCACGGTGGCATACCAAGTAGCTGTGTAAGTCGTCGCGACCGCTTGATCGTTCTGCGGAGGGTCCACCGACAGGGGCACGGTCTGCTGAGCCTTCGCGATGGACGCGTTCGTACGGAAAGCAGCGACAGTCACGTCCTTCGTCGACGTCGTGCAGAACGATCCGAGCCTCGGGCCGCCACAGGCGCGAACCGTGTAGGTGGCTGGGACACCGAAGGAGCCACCCGGCACTCCGCGCCATCTACCGTCAAGCACCTGGTAGGCGTCGCCGATCTTGATCTCGTAGTGATCGACGTTCGTTGCGTTGCCTGGCTCGTCAATCTCAGCACCGAAAGTGGTCCCATCGATCTGGTAGTTCCCGACGGACGGCTGTTGCGTGTCGCCTGGCACTTGGTACGCCGTGGTTGACGCTGTCTGAACGTTGCAGAACGGGCCGTTCGAGACGACTACCGAGAAACTGGTGTCACCTGCACTTACTCCGCTGACCGATGTCGGGTTCGACGAACCGAGCGATGGGGTTCCTGGCGATCGGCAGTCAAAGACACTGCCTTTGTAGACGTCGTAGGTCAGCGACGTCGCGCCGGCAGGGTCAGCCGCGCCCCACTGCACGGAGACAGTGGACCGCCCATCGGTACCAGGCTTGTCGCCCGTCGTGGCCGTTACGTTGGAAGGTTTCCCAGGCGTTCCGACCGCCGTCCCGGTAGCAGTTCTCTCGTTCCACTGGACGACGGTGTTGTTCCGGTCGGCACCATTCCGTGCGGACACCTTCACCGTGTACTGCTGACCGCTCTGCGCTCCCCCGAACGATGTGCTCGTCGACGTGCCGGTGCTCTTCGTCGTCGAGATGCCCGGGCCGCTGATCGTCACGACGTAGTTGTCCACCGCGCTCCCGTTGTTGGGAGCGGGCACCGCGTTCCAGTTCACGTCGAGCTGGTTCGGCGTGTCCTGGTTCGGCTTCACGCTGATTCCCGTCGGCGGAGCGGGCACGTAGTCGGCGCTCATGGGCACCGACTGCGCGGAGGGCTCGCTGTCCCCGACGGCGTTCGTCGCGACGACCGAGAACCGGTAGGAGGCCTTCGGGTCGAGACCCTTCACCTGGCAGACCGTCGCGGTCCCACAGTCCTTCGAGACGCCGTTCGTCCCGGTGACCCGGTAGCCCGTGATCGGCGAGTTGTTCGCCTGGGGCGTCGACCACGTGAGCGACACCTGGCCGCCGTCGTAGGACCCCGTCCGGGTCGGGGCACCGGGCGCGTCCGGGACGTCCTGCACGGAGATCGTCACGTCGCCCCAGACGTACCGGTCGGGGTCGTTCGTGGCGTCGGCCACCTGGTACTGCAGGTGCGCGTCCACCGGCTTCGCCGTGTCAGACACCCGGACCTGGAGCCGCGACTTGTCGGCGCTCGGTGTCACGCTCACACCGGCCGGCAGGCCACCGCCGAGTCCGCGGATGTCGACGACGCGGAGCCGCTCGCCCGGGAACGGATTCGTCGGCTGGTCGTTCGCGAGCACGTCGATGGCGGTCGTCTCGCCGCGCTTCGCGACGCTCTTGTCCGCACCGGGTTGCACGAGGGGACGCGTCGACGCGACCACGGACACGCTGACCGTCCCGGCACGGCCGGCGTTCGCGTCGTCGGCGACACCGACGCCGACCGAAGCGGTGGTGTCCTTCTTCGCGGTGTCTGCCACCTTCACGGTGAGCCGCTGCCCGGAGATCGTCGCCGAGACACCCTCCGAGGGCTGACTCACGATCGAGTAGCGGAGCTCGGGCAGGTCCTTCGGGTACGGGTAGTCGGTCAGCTTCGCGAGGTCGATGGTGCGCGACGACCCGGGCTCCATGTCGAGAGCGGACCCGGAGAACGCCGGTGGCTGGTTCGACCGCGGCAGCACCTTGATCGGGAGCACGAGTGTCGCGGTCCGCCCCTTGCCGCCGTTGGCGGACGAGCCGTCCGTGACCTCGAACGAGATCGACGCGTTGCCGTAGTAGAGCTTCGCCGAGGTGAACTGCAGCGTCGAGGAGTCGACGACCAGGTCCTGCCCGTTCGCGTGCGTCGCCTTCACGGTGCCGTCGTCGGTGATCGTCGCGGTCCTGCCGTTCGCGGTGACGACGTAGTCCGACAGCGGGATCCGCACGGTCGACTCGCTCTTCACGGTGATGGCCGCTGCCGTGCGGTCGATCTGCGGCAGGGCGTCGTCGAAGCCCGGCACGTTGATGAAGCCGTAGGAGACGATGTCCGGTCGGTCCTTCCGAGCGACCGAGAACGGGATCACCTGGGACTCGTCCGTCAGCCGGACGACGATCCGCTCGTCGTCGGTGAGCCTCGCGGTGTCGCCGTACCCGTCGACGACACCGACGGTGAGGTCGGCGGCGGTGCCCTCGGCGAAGAAGACGTTCTTGAGCACGTCGACCGTGACGCTCTGCCGCCGGATGATGTCCTGCAGGTCGAGCGTGGTGTCGTCGACCTCCGGACGGAGGGGCTGCGCGTCCTCGTCGACCGTGACCGTCAAGAACGCGGTGCTCGAGCCCCCGCTCTCGTTCGTCGCCGTGTACAACACCGCGAAGTCGCCGCTCGTCGCGGACTTCGGCGGAGTGACCCGGATCTGCTGCCCCCGGAGGACCTTCGTCCGCACGGTGTCGTCGGTCGGCTCGGCCTTCGTGACCGTGAGCTGACCGCCCTCGGGGTCGGAGTCGTTCTGGAGGACGCGCACGGTGACGGACCCACCGGGCCGGATCGTGACGTGGTCGGCCTCGGCCACTGGGTTCGACGCCTGCTCGGCACGAGGGGCGATGCCGACACGGACGGTCCCCGTGGCACGGGCACCGAGGGCATCCACCACGGTGTAGGTGAACTCGTCGGTACCCGCCGAGTAGTCGCCGGCCTCGTAGGTCAGCGAATCGGACGACACGTCGCTCACGGAGCCCTTGTCCGGGTTCGATCCGACCCCGACGAGCTGCACGGAGTCACCGTCGGGATCGATGCCGTTCAGCGGGATCGAGACGCGCACGGACCCGCCCGCCACCACGCGTGCGGTGACCGTCTGTGGGACCGGCGGGTTGTTCGTCGCCGTGTCCTTGTCACGGACCGAGATGGAGACCGTGGCGTCGGCGTACTGCCCGTCCGGACCCGCGACGCGGTACACGGCGGTGTAGCTGCCGGGGGTCTCCGGGGCGAGGTAGCGCAGGTGGTCGCCGGACACGAACAGCAGGCCGCCGTCGCCCGGGACGTTCTGCACGAGGTCCGGTTGCAGGGTGAGCGGCTCGCCCTCGGGCTGCGTGTCGTTGTCGAGCACGGGGATGTTCGCCACGTCGCCGACACGGACCGTGGCGGTGTCGGGTTGGGCGACCGGCGGCTGGACCCGGTCGGGTTTCGGGATCTCGACGACCGTGATGGTGCCGGTCGCGGAGGCCAGGCCGTTGGTCTCGTTGTACCCGAAGGTCACGGGCCCGTCGAGCGGCGCCGTGAGGGTGATGCGGACCGTGTGCTGGTCGAGGATGCTCGTCTGCACGCCAGACGCGCGGTCGGGGGCGTCGAGAGCGGTCACGAGGAGGACGCCGCCGGCCGGGTCGATGTCGGTCGCGGTGACGTCGGTGTCCTTCGTCGAGAGCGTGTTGACGAACACCGTCTTCGGCGTGGTGATCGGCGGCGTCGAGGCGTCCGGCGGCGCCTGGATCGTGACGCGGACCACGCCGCTGGTCGTCTTCGAACCGTCGGTCACGGTGTACTCGAGCTGGTGGTCGCCCGCGCCGGCGCCGACGACGCGGAACGTGCCGGAGTCGTAGCTCGGCGTGATGGTGAGGCCCTTGGACGACGACACGCTCGTGAGCGTCACCGTGCCGTTGCCGCCCCGGACGTGGTCGAGCGGGTCGACGGTGAACGCCTTGCCCGCGTACCCGGCGACCGGGAAGGCGTCGGCGTAGAGCGGCACGCTGCCGGCCTTCGCGACCGTGACGGTCAGGGAGCCGCGGCCGTCCGCCTGTCCGTCGCTCACGACGAGCTGCACGGAACGGTCGCCTGTGCGGCCGCTCTTGTTGCGGTAGTCCAGCAGGCCATCAGGGGTCGTCGAGACGGTGTCGCCGTCGGCTGCGGTCGCGGACTTCAGGTACACCGGGTCGCCGTCGGGGTCGACCCAGTCGCCCAGGACGTTCGAGACGACGTGTCCGTTCTGCACGACGTTCGCGCTGGTGTCCCGGACCTGGCGGGGCGCGTCGTTCTCGGACGGTTGCCGGACCGAGACGGTGACGGTCGCGGTGTCCGATCCGCCGTTGCCGTCGGTGATCGTGTAGGGGAACTTCACCGTGCCGCGAGCGCGGGAGGTCAACGTGATCTGGAGGCGCTGACCGTCGGCGACGATCGCGACGCGACCGATAGACTCGTCGATCTTCCCGACCTCCGAGACGATGATCGGGTCGCCGTTCGGGTCGTAGTCGTTGAGCAGGACCGGGAGGCTCGTGGTGCGTCCGGGACGCGCGCCCAGCGCGTCGTCGACCGCCACCGGCGGCTTCTGGTCCTTCTCGACCTCCGGGTCGTCGTCGGAGACCTGCTCCTGCTGCTGGTCGTCGTCCTTCTTGATCAGGTCGGACCAGTTGTCGATGAGCTGACCGCTCCGGTCGATGGCCCAGGACCGCCCGCTGTCGGGGTCGTTCGCGACCACCGTGCTGCCGTTGTGCAGGATCTGCAGCGCACCGCTGCTCGTCGCCTGCTCGAGGCGCTGCACCGCGCGGCCGTCGCAGGTGTCGACCGCCTGTCCGCCGGCCCACGCGCCGTAGACGCATGCACCGTCGACGTAGGGACGCGCCGCGCGACCCGAGACCGCGAGCGGGGTCGCGTCGACCGCCCCGGACGGCGACACCCGGACGATCCCGGCGGTCCCGGCGACCACCACGCTGTCCCCGTCGGTCGTCGAACGCTGCAACGCGGGCTGGGCACCGACCCGGTCACCCAGCTCGACGCGGTCGCCGTCGATGGCGAGCACCCCGTCGGTCCGGTCGAGCACCGCGACGTTGCGGCCGAACGCCGCGACCTGGAGGTCGTGGTCTGCGTCCATCCGGACGGACCACTTCTGCGCCACCGACACGGTGGTGCCGAGGTCGACGAGGGAGGCGGTCGAGGTCTTCGGGGAGTAGACCGCGACGTGGTCGTCGGAGGCGTCGAAGACCGCGTCGGCGCCGAGCGTCAGGTCGGCCTTGCTCGACGCGTCGAAGTCGGCGAGGTCCGCGGCGGGCGTCGTCCAGAGCTCCCCCGTGTCCGCGTTCCCGATGACGGCCGACGACCCCGCGAAGAACACCTGCGGGGACCCGGCCGGCAGCGTCACCGGGTCGCCCACGGTGGCGTCCGTGACGTCCACCTTCGCGACCGTGCCCTTCGTCTGGTCGACGCTGTAGACCGTGGAGCCGCGCTGGAGGACGGCCAACTGGTCGGTGGAGGTCTCGACCGCCGTGTTGAGTTCGAGGACACCGGTGTTGGCACGTCCGATCGCCCCGTACTGCGACGAGGGGACCCACACGGTGCCGTCCCCGAGGTCGACCCGCTGCGTGTGGTACCCGCTCGACGCCACGGCAGCCGTGGCGACCACGGCGCCGACCAGCACCGACGCTGCGGTGGTGATCGCCGCCGAGCGGTGCTTCGCGAGGAAGCCGCGGATCACCGGCCACTCCCGATGGTCGCGCAGCGCTGCGCACTCGCGACGCCGGTCTTCCCGTCACGGTTGACCGCGACCGAGATGCACTCCTCGTCGCCACGCTGCCCGGAGACCACGAAGCTCGTCCCGGACTGCTGGCTCGACGCGCCGCTGGACGACACGACGTAGGTGTCCCCGCTGTCGAGACCGGGATCGGACCAGCGGAACGTCACGGACGTGGCGGTCGTGGTGGCGCGGACGTCCGACACGACCGGGATCGCTCCGCTGCCGAGCCGACCCACCACGACGACGGTCGCCACGGCCAGCGCGGCCACGACCACGACGGTCAGGGATCCCGCCCACAGCAGGGTCGAGCGGCTCCGGCGTCGCGCACGGGTCGTCGATCCGGTGCGGTGCACGGTGCCGACGCTCTGCGCGCCGATCGCCGCGACGCCGCCCTGCACCGCACGGCGCGCTCGACGACGACCGCCCAGGCGGGACGGCGGCTGGAGCTCGCGGATCATCGTGCGGTCGCCCTCGGGCGCCGGGGTGGCGATCGCCCAGGCCTCGACCGCGACGTCGGCCGAGGTCTGCGGGATGCCGAGTTCGGCTTCGACCTGCTGGAACCCGCGGACGAGCTCCAGCACGGTCGCCGGACGCTGCTGGGGCTTGCGGGACATCGCGGCCGCGAGCAGACGCTCGAGCGTCGGTGGGACGTCCGTGCGCCCCGTGGGCTTCACCCCGCCCTTGTCGATCCGGCTCATCAGGTCGCCGGCGCCGTTCTTGCCCCCGCGGACCTCGAAGGGGCTCCGGCCGGCCAGGAGCGAGTAGACGGTGGCCGCGAGCGAGTACACCTCGGACTGGATGGTGCCGCGCGACTCGTCACCGAGGACCTCCGGCGCGGACCACGGGATCGACATGCCGACGGGTTCGTCGGGGTCGGACTCCCCCACCGTCGCCGCGATGCCGAAGTCGGACAGCACCGGGTTGCCGTAGGCGGTGAGGAGGATGTTCGAGGGCTTGATGTCGCGGTGCAGGACACCCTCACGGTGGGCGGTCTCGAGGGCGGCACCGATGCGGATCCCGATCGCGAGCACCTCGGAGACGGGGATCGGCTCGCGCCGGTACCGATCGCTCAGCGACGACGAGCAGAGCTCCATCACGAGGTACGGCCGGCCGTCGGCGGCGACGCTGGCCTGGAACACGGTGAGGATGGACGGGTGGGTGCTCAGCCGGGCCATCAGGTTCGCCTCGGCCTGGAACATCTGGCGGACCCGGTCGTCGACGACCTCGTCCAGCAGCACCTTGACCGCGACCTTGCGACGGGGCATGTCCTGCTCGTAGAGGAATACGTCCGCGAAGCCACCGGAGCCGAGGACGTGCACGGGGCTGAAGCCCGGGATCACGGGCGGGTCGGACGGCAGTCGTCGCGCCATGCTCCCCTCCTCCCCAGCCGTCGGACGGCCGGCACGCTCGTCACGGCCATGTCATTCTACGGAAGGCCCCCGACGCCCACCCGGGCACCCTGTGGACCCCACCAGGACAGGCGGCCCCAGTTCGGGGGTCAGTGTCGCGGCAGCGTGTCCTCGACGTCGCCGTCGTCGGGAGCCCCGTCGACCTGCAGCACGACCACGGTCACGTTGTCGCGGCCGCCCGCGACGACCGCGTCGCCGACCAGGCGCTCCGCGAGTTCCTGCGCACCCTCGACGCGCGCCGCGATGCGCGCGATGCCGACGTCGCCGAGCTCCTTCGTGAGGCCGTCCGAGCACACGATGTAGCGGTCACCCTGCCGGAGCGGCAGCGTCCACCAGTCCGGCTCCGGCGGCTCACCGAACCCGACGGCTCGGGTGATGACGTTGCTGTCCGGGTGCCGCTCGGCGTCCTCGGCGCGGAGGAGGCCGGCGTCCACCATCTCCTGCACGACCGAGTGGTCCACGGTCACGCGACGCATCACCCCGTCGTCGATCCGGTACGTCCGGGAGTCCCCCACGTTGAACACGAGCGCCGCCGGCTGCCCCTGCGTCGCCACCAGCGCGATCCCGGTCACGGTCGTCCCCGCGCCGATCGCGTTGCCGCCCGCCGCCCGCTCGATGTCCGCGGTCGCGAGCAGGAGCGCACGCTGGATGCCCTGCCTGGTGGTGAACGGCTGCTCCGACACCTGCGCGAGGCGCCGGACGACGGCATCGCTCGCACGGTCACCGGCGAGGTGGCCACCCATGCCGTCGGCGACGACGAAGAACGGGGCGCCGACGATGTAGCTGTCCTCGTTGTGGTCGCGACGACGTCCGACGTCGGTCGCTGCTCCCCACGACAGGGTGAGGACGGCGCCGTCGGCACCGGGGATGTCGATGGCGTGCGCGTTGGCTGCTCGGCCGAGTTCGGTCACGTGTACTGGATCGCTCTCTGAGGGGTCGGGGGCACGGCGGTCAGGGAACCGGTCACGGCCAGTCCGGCGGGGCGGGGACGGGATCCGCGGGCGGCACCCGGAGGTGTGGCGAGAGGATCTCGACGGCGTTGCCGTCACCGATCTCGACAACCGTACCCGTCAGGACCACCGCTGACCCACCCGACGCCAGTCGGAACGGCTTCCCGGCGACCGGCCGGACGACGGTCCCGTTGGTCGACCGGAGGTCCTCGACCACGGCCGCTTCGCCCGACGCCTGCAGGAGCACGTGCGAGGACGAGACCTGCCCCGACGCCGAGTGCACGGTGACGAGCAGGGGCTCAGGTCCGCGCACGATCCGCGGCAGTGCGGGCTTCCGGCCCACGACCACCGGGCGGTCGAGCCGCAGCACGTGGTCGCCGATCCGGACCGACGGCGTGCGGGCGGTCCGTGGCGCGTCGGCCTGGAGGCCCGGTGCCGGTCCGGCGCTCGGCCACCGGTCCGCGTCGGGTCGCGCTGGTGCGCCCCGGACGGTGTCGTCCGTCGCCGGGCCCGGTCCGCCACGGGGCGAGCGAGCGGGACGGACGATCGTGTCGTCGTCGGGTACCGCACGGGAGGACGCGTCACCGATGCGGGTGCGGATGACGGTGTCGCCGAACGGGTCGTCCGAGCCGTCCGGAATGGGGCGGATGACCGTGTCGGCATCCGGCTCAGCCGAGCGGCGCCCGCGTGACCGGATGACCGTGTCGCCCAGAGGGTCGTCGCGGCCGGGGTCGTCGCTGACGGCGTCGACGCTGCCGGGAGCGTCCCGACGCTGCCGGATGACCGTGTCGGCGACGTCGTCGACATCGTCGGCGGTGCCGTGTCGTTCGTCAGCGGTGTCGTCGTCGCGCACCCGGCCCCTCCCTCGCTGCTGGTCCAACCGTAGACGATGCGGTCGACCATGCGCGTCATCGCCGTTCCCACGTCGGCGCGACGTCGCACCGGACCATCCTGAGGACGAGCGACGCCAAGGGGTCGTCGGCCGCCGTCTCGAGCGCGTACACCGCCCGGGTCCGTGCCCGCTCGGCCGAACCGAGGCCCCATGCACACCAGGCGGCGACCGCCAACGCGCCCGCCGCGCCGCGAGCACACCCGTGCGGATCGTGCCCGGCGCGCCACACCCGCCAGGCCTCGGCTGCCCGGTCCCCCGCGGTGCGCAACCGTGCCCGGTCGGGCATCGGCCCCGTCCCGGTGAGCGCCGGCGGGAGCCGGTCGACGAACGCGTCGAACGGGACGGCCGTCCGCGGATCGGGGTCGTTCGGGTCCGCGAGGTGCTCGAGGATGGCGAAGCGCGTCGCCAGCGCCGCGCACGACGTCAGCACCGCGACCGCGGCGAGCGGTGAGAGTGGCCGGTCGGCCGGGCCGTCCGTCAGGGCGGCGCAGGCCGCGCGCAGTGTCACCGCGGCAGCGATCTCACGCGGGTAGCGCACCGCTCGGTCGTGCTCGGATCGTGTCGTGGAGGGGATCATGCACGCCATCGAAGCGCGATCCGTGCCTCCAGGCCGGTCGTCCGCAGCCGCCCGTGGACGGCGACCAGGCACACCCCGCCTGTGCAGGAACGACCAGCGTCAGGTGCGGACCGTCTCGAGGGACTCGGCCACGAGGTCCCACACCTCCGACGTGCGCTCGACGACCACACCGTGTTCGTCGGCCCACGCGACCAGCTCGTCCACGGTCGAGACGTCTGCGCGGGTCCGCCCGAGCAGCGAGACGAGGCGCCCCTTCGCGGTCTTGTTCCAGTGGTTGAGCGCCTTGCGCCGACCACTGCCGTCCACGCTCACGACGCGAGGTACGAGGGCATCGGGCACGGGGCCGAGCTGACGGTACCCCTCGGAGCGGAGATCGAGGACGAGCCCGTCGGACCGCGAGGCGAGCGCGCCGGACGACACCGTCGGCCAGTGCGAGGCGAGCCGGAGCGTGCCGAGCCGCGAGTCGTGCGACAGCCGGTACGCAGGGATCGCGTCGCCCGCCCCGATCGGCCCGAACATCGCCGACTGCACGACGACGTGGTCGGACCACCACCGACGGGTCTCGTCGTCCGCCGACAGCGCGTCGAGCGGGTCGTAGAGCACCCCGGTGTAGCGGTCGATCGCCGGCATCGTCGGCGCCGTGTCCAGCACGAGGTTCCGGAACCGCTCGGCGCTCGACTTCGGACCGAGCTTCAACGCCGTCCGAGCGGAGTCCTCCTCGGAACTGACGGAGCGGGCCGCGGCGATCACCGCGGCCCGCTCGTCGGACAGTTCCGGGAAGCTGAGCGCACGCAGGTCGAGCGTGCGGCTCGGGTCCCCGCCCTCCCGCTTCGTCTCCGAGGGCGGGAGGAGGACGGTCAGTCCGGTCAGGACGCCAGCGCGGCCTGCCGCGCCACGATCGTGACCGTGTCGTGCTCGACCGACAGGAAGCCGTCGGCGGCGTCCGCGGTCACCGTCGAGCCGTCGGCCCGGGTGATGCGGACCTGGCCCTCGGCGAGGGTCGCGAGCAGCGGCTCGTGCCCCGCGAGGACACCGATCTGGCCCTCCGTCGTGCGAGCGACGACCATGGTGGCGTCGCCCGACCAGACCTCGCGGTCGGCCGAGACGACGCTCACGGTGAGTGCCGCCATGTCAGCGGTTCTCCTTCTGGATCTGCGCCCACTTCTCTTCCACGTCGTTGATGCCACCGACGTTGAAGAACGCCTGCGTCGCGACGTGGTCGAACTCGCCGTCGGCGATCGCGCGGAACGACTCGATGGTGTCCTTCAGCGGGACGGTCGAACCCTCGACGCCCGTGAACTTCTTCGCCATGTACGTGTTCTGCGAGAGGAACTGCTGGATACGACGAGCGCGCTCGACCGTGATCTTGTCCTCTTCGGAGAGCTCGTCGACACCGAGGATCGCGATGATCTCCTGCAGCTCCTTGTTCTTCTGCAGGATCTGCTTGACACGCGTCGCGGTCTCGTAGTGGTCGGCGCCCAGGTACCGGGGGTCCATGATCCGCGACGTGGAGGTCAGCGGGTCGATGGCCGGGTAGAGACCCTGCGACGCGATCTCACGGGAGAGCTCGGTCGTGGCGTCGAGGTGCGCGAACGTGGTCGCCGGTGCCGGGTCGGTGTAGTCGTCGGCCGGCACGTAGATCGCCTGCAGCGAGGTGATCGAGTGACCGCGCGTCGAGGTGATGCGCTCCTGGAGCACGCCCATCTCGTCGGCGAGGTTCGGCTGGTAGCCCACCGCGGACGGCATGCGGCCGAGCAGCGTCGAGACCTCGGAACCGGCCTGCGTGAAGCGGAAGATGTTGTCGATGAAGAGGAGCACGTCCTGCTTCTGGACATCGCGGAAGTACTCCGCCATCGTCAGCGCTGACAGGGCCACGCGGAGACGCGTTCCCGGCGGCTCGTCCATCTGGCCGAACACGAGGGCCGTCTTGTCGAAGACCCCCGCCTCTTCCATCTCGCCGATGAGGTCGTTGCCCTCACGGGTGCGCTCGCCGACACCGGCGAACACCGACACACCACCGTGGTCCTGCGCGACGCGCTGGATCATCTCCTGGATGAGGACCGTCTTGCCGACGCCCGCACCACCGAAGAGGCCGATCTTGCCACCCTGCACGTACGGGGTGAGGAGGTCGATCGACTTGATGCCGGTCTCGAACATCGTGGTCTTGGACTCGAGCTGGTCGAAGGCCGGGGCCTTGCGGTGGATCGGCCAGCGCTCGGTGACCTCGATGGCCTCGTCCGTGTTGAGCACGTTGCCCAGCACGTCGAAGACCTTTCCCTTGGTGACGTCGCCGACGGGGACCGAGATCGGAGCGCCCGAGTCACGGACCTCGTGGCCACGGACCAGACCGTCGGTCGGCTTCAGGGAGATGGCGCGGACGAGGTCGTCGCCGAGGTGCTGCGCGACCTCGAGACCGATCTCCTGCGTCGAGTCACCGATGGTGATCGTCGTGTGCAGGAGGTTGTAGATCTCGGGGATGGCGTCGTGGGGGAACTCGATGTCGACGACGGGACCCGTGACACGGGCGATCCGGCCGACACCGGGCGCCGACGACGTCTCGACCGCGGTGGTGGCGGTGTCGGTCATGGCTGGTGCCTTCCTGAGGGTGGGTAACTGTCCGCGAACGACGCGGACTACTTCTTCTTCGACGAGAGGGCGTCGGCGCCGCCGACGATCTCGGAGATCTGCTGCGTGATCTCGGCCTGACGAGCGTTGTTCGCGAGGCGGGTGAAGTCGCGGATGAGGGCATCCGCGTTGTCACTCGCGGACTTCATGGCCTTCTGACGCGCGGCGTGCTCGGAGGCAGCCGACTGCAGCATGGCGTTGAAGATGCGGCTCTCGATGTAGACCGGCAGCAGTGCGTCGAGCACGGCGTCCGCTTCGGGCTCGAACTCGTACAGCGGGAGCGGCTCGTCGTTCGACGGCGCCTCGACGCCCTCGACGACCTCGAGCGGGAGCAGCCGGACGACCTGCGGCTCCTGCGTCGCGATGCTCACGAAGCGGTTGAAGACGATGTGGATCTCGTCGACGCCGCCCTCGGCCGTGTCCTGGAGGAACTTGCCGACGACCGCGTCGCCGATCTCCTTGGCCGTCGAGAACTCGGGCTGGTCGGTGCCGCCGACCCACTGCTGCTCGGACGGGCGCTCACGGAAACCGAAGTACCCGACTGCCTTACGGCCGACGAGGTAGAACACGACCTCCTTGCCCTCGCTGCGGAGGAGGGACGCGAGCTCCTCACCCTGCTTGAGGACGTTCGTGCTGAATGCACCGTTCAGACCGCGGTCCGAGGTGAACAGCACGACGGCGGCGCGCGTCGACGACTCCGGCTCGGTGGTCAGCACGTGGTCGACGTTGGAGAACGTCGCCACGGCCGACACCGCCCGCGTCACGGCCCGCGAGTACGGGCCGGACGCGGCCATGCGGGCCTGTGCCTTCTGGATCCGCGACGCCGAGATCAGTTCCATCGCGCGAGTGACCTTCTTCGTGGTCTTCGCGGACTTGATCCTCTGTCGGTAGACCCGGACCTGCGCTGCCATCTAGCGACGACCCTTGACGATCTGCTCCTGGTCGACGTC
Source organism: Curtobacterium sp. NPDC089689 (assembly GCF_044749145.1). NCBI lineage: Bacteria > Bacillati > Actinomycetota > Actinomycetes > Micrococcales > Microbacteriaceae > Curtobacterium > Curtobacterium sp. NPDC089689. The sequence continues at coordinate 485,602 of NZ_JBIVHJ010000003.1, forward strand.
CTCGGCCGACGCAGCCTCGAACTGCTCCGAGCCGAGCGTCTTGCCGTCGCTCGTCTGGAAGCCCTTCTTGAAGGCGTCGATCTCGCGGTCCATCGCGGCGACGGTCTCGTCGCTGAGCTGGTTGGTCTCGCGGAGGGTGGTGAGGACGTCGGAGTTGCGGCGGAGGTGCTCCAGCAGCTCCGACTCGAAGCGCAGGACGTCGGACACGGGGACCTCGTCGAGCTTGCCGTTGGTACCGGCCCAGATCGAGACGACCTGCTCCTCGACCGGGTACGGCGAGTACTGCGGCTGCTTGAGGAGCTCGGTCAGGCGCGCACCACGGTCGAGCTGACGGCGCGAGGCCTGGTCGAGGTCGGACGCGAACATCGCGAACGCCTCGAGCGAGCGGTACTGCGCGAGCTCGAGCTTGAGCGTGCCGGAGACCTTCTTGATCGACTTGACCTGCGCGTCACCGCCGACTCGCGACACCGAGATGCCCACGTCGACCGCCGGACGCTGGTTGGCGTTGAAGAGGTCGGACTGCAGGAAGATCTGGCCGTCCGTGATCGAGATCACGTTGGTCGGGATGTACGCCGACACGTCGTTCGCCTTGGTCTCGATGATCGGGAGACCAGTCATCGAGCCGGCGCCCAGGTCGTCCGACAGCTTCGCGCAACGCTCCAGCAGACGGGAGTGCAGGTAGAAGACGTCGCCCGGGTAGGCCTCACGGCCCGGCGGACGGCGGAGGAGGAGGGACACGGCACGGTAGGCCTCGGCCTGCTTCGACAGGTCGTCGAAGATGATCAGGACGTGCTTGCCGCCGTACATCCAGTGCTGGCCGATGGCCGAGCCGGTGTAGGGGGCGAGGTACTTGAAGCCGGCCGGGTCGGAGGCGGGAGCGGCGACGATGGTGGTGTACTCCATCGCGCCGGCGTCCTCGAGCGCACCCTTGACGGAGGCGATCGTGGAGCCCTTCTGACCGATGGCGACGTAGATGCAGCGGACCTGCTTGTTCTCGTCGCCGGAGTCCCAGTTGGCCTTCTGGTTGATGATCGTGTCGATCGCGATGGCCGTCTTGCCGGTCTGGCGGTCGCCGATGATCAGCTGACGCTGGCCGCGGCCGACGGGGATCATCGCGTCGATGGCCTTGATGCCGGTCTGGAGCGGCTCGTGGACCGACTTGCGGGACATGACGCCCGGAGCCTGGAGCTCGAGGGCACGACGACCCTCGGCTGCGATCTCGCCGAGACCGTCGATCGGGTTGCCGAGCGGGTCGACCACGCGACCGAGGAAGCCGTCGCCGACGGGGGCCGAGAGGACCTCGCCGGTGCGGGTGACTTCCTGGCCCTCTTCGATGCCGTCGAACTCGCCGAGCACGATGGCGCCGACCTCGTCCTCGTCGAGGTTCTGCGCGAGGCCGAGCGTGCCGTCCGCGAAGCGGATGAGCTCGTTGGCCATGACGCCGGGGAGGCCCTCGACGTGCGCGATGCCGTCACCGGCGTCGGTGACGTGCCCGACCTCGGCCGTGGAGGCCTTCGTCGGCTCGTAGTTCGAGACGAAGTCCTTCAGGGCATCACGGATCTCATCGGGGCTGATGGTGATGTCTGCCATGGGATTTTCCTTGTTGGTTTCCGGGGCCCTTCGGCTCCGAGAGGGTGATGCTGCCGTGACGACGACAGTTCCCGTTGTGGACTTGGGTGGGGCGGCTTCGACCGTACGCTCAGCCGGCCAGCTGGAGCCGGAGCTCCGCCAGGCGCGTGGACACGGTGCCGTCGATGACGTCGCCGCCGATCTGCACCCGGACCCCGCCGACGACCGAGGGGTCGACGACCTGGTTGATGCTGATGTCCTTGCCGTACCGCTCGCCGAGGCCGCGGGCCACGCGGGCGGACTGTCCGGCGTCGAGCGGCGTCGCGGTGATGACCGTCGCGACGAGCTTGTCCGCCTGGTCTGCCACGATCCGGCTCGCCTCACGCACCAGCTCGCCGATCCGACGACCGCGCGGCTGCTGCACGAGCGCCGAGAGGATCGTCACGGTCTGCTGCGACGCCTTGGAGCCGAGCAGCCGCTCGACGAGCGCGCCCTTCTCCGCCGGGCTGCCGAGCTTGGTGCCGAGCGCCAGCTCGAGACCGGGGTCCGAACGGACGGCGGACTCGAAGGCGAACAGCTCCGACTCGATCGAGGTGCCCGTCCCCGCGGTGGCGGCGACGGCGCGGATGCCCGCGTCCTCGATGCCCGCGAGCAGGTCTTCCTGCGACGACCAGCGCGAGCCGGCCACCGCGGTCAGGACCGCACGCGTGGCGTCCGACTGACCGGCGAAGACACGGTCGATGAGGACCTTCTTGCCGGCCGGGTCGGCCGTCGGGTCGGACAGCAGACCGAGCAGCTGCGGCGCACCGGCGATCGCACGCCCGGAGGCGAGGATCTCGGCACCCGTGGCCAGGTCGGCGCTGCTGCCGAGGTCGGCGAGCACCGCCCTCGTGGACGCGAGCGCTTCCCTGGTGGCGCTGCGCATGCTCAGCGCTCCCCGGCCTTGGAGGCCTCGAGGTCCGCGAGGAAGCGGTCCACGACGGCGTTCGACTTCGCGTCGTCCTTGAGGGACTCGCCGATCACACCGGACGCGAGGTCCAGCGCGAGCGAGCCGACCTCGGTGCGGAGCGACTGGAGCGCGCTCTGGCGCTCGGCCTCGATCTGCGCCTGGGCGTTCGCGGTGATGCGCGCGGCATCGGCAGCAGCCTGCTCACGGACCTCGTTGCCGATCGCGGTCGCGTCGGCACGGGCCTGCTCACGGATGCGCGATGCCTCGGCACGCGCCTCCGCCAGCTGCTTGTTGTACTCGTCGAGCGCAGCGGCGGCCTGCTCCTGAGCTGCCTCCGCCTTCTTGATGCCACCTTCGATGGCCTCGGTGCGCTCGTCGAGCATCTTCGTGATCCGCGGGATGATGACCCGCCAGAAGACCAGCAGGATGACGACGAACGCCACCGCGGACCACACGATGTCGTACAACGGCGGGACGAGGGGACTGTGCGTCTCCTCCGCCGCGATGATGAGTGCGTTCTGCATCGAGAGGCCTTAGTTGGTGCCGGTGAAGATGAAGTACGTCGCGATACCGATGAAGGCGAGTGCCTCGGTGAAGGCGATACCGATGTACATGAGGGTCGTCAGGCGGCCCTGGAGCTCCGGCTGGCGAGCGACGGACTCGATCGTCTTGCCGACGACGATGCCCACGCCGATGGCCGGGCCGATCGCCGCGAGGCCGTAGCCAACCGTCGCGATGTTGCCGTTGATTGCCGCAAGAACGGTCGTTGCGTCCACGTGTTTTCCTTTCAGGTGCGGCCCGACGGATGCCGTGCCGTATGGGGGTCAGTGCAGGTCAGTGCTCGTCAGCCAGCGCGAGCTGGATGTACACAGCGGTCAGCAGCATGAAGACGTACGCCTGCAGCAGCGCGACCAGGATCTCGAAGAAGCTGAACGCGATGCCGAACGCGAGCGTCCCGACGCCGAAGAGCTTGAAGGCACCCTCGGTGTCGAACAGGAAGAACTGGGTCGCTGCGAAGAACAGGACGAGCAGCAGGTGGCCGACGACCATGTTCATGAGGAGTCGGAGCGTCAGCGTCACCGGACGGAGCACGAAGGTCGAGACGAGCTCGATCGGCGTCACGATGATGTAGAGCGGCCACGGCACCCCGGGCGGGAACAGTGCGTTGCGGAGGAACGCACCCGGGTGCTTCTTCAGGCCCGCGTAGATGAACGCCACGTAGGCGACGATCGCGAGGATCATCGGGTACGCGATGCGGCTGGTGCCCTGCAGGTTGAACCCGGGGATGAGACCCGTCAGGTTCAGGAACAGCACGGAGAAGAAGATCGTGGCGAGGATCGGCAGGAACCGCTTGCCGTCCTTCTCGCCGAGGTTGTCGAACGTGTTGCGGCGGACGACGTCGAACGCGTACTCGATGAGCGCCTGACCGCGACCGGGGACGAGCTTCAGCGAGCGGGTCCCGACGATCCCGATGATCAGCAGCACCGCGACGGCGATGAAGCGGATGATGACGAGGCGGTCGATCTCGAACGGCGTCCCGGCGAAGAAGATCGCGTCAGGGAAGAACTCGTTGATCGACGGACCGTGGAACTCGGCGGCCTGGCTGCTCCCCGCCGCGACGGGGTTGACCGCAGCGGTGAGGGACAGGGGAAGAGCGTGGGATAGCAGCGCTGTCTCCTGTGTCGGCGCGCGCACACACGGCACGCGATGGTGGACTTTGTGGAGGCTCGTCCGCTCCGAGCGCAGGCTCCGGACGCGGACTTCGAGAAGCCTATCAGGTGCGGGAGGCTTCCCGGGCTCTCAGCCGCGGGTGTCGTTCTTCTCAGGGTCCGAGGAGGAAGCCGGACCGGGCAGCGGGACGTCGATCGGAACCCGGGCGGTGGCGACCGCGGCGACGTCGATCACCAGGGAGCCGACGACCCCGACGATGATCACGATGGCCAGGGTCGGGAAGTCGACCCAGTCGCGCCCGCGGAGCAGGAACAGTGCGACGAGGAACAGCACGAACTTCAGGAGCCAGGTGCCCATCACGATCCCGAAGAACGCCCCGGAGATCATCTGGCCCTTCGAGGCCCGGAGCGCCACCAGCACGGAGACCGCGGTGAGCCCGAGGAACACGACGCTCAGCACGGCGCCGAGCAGGCCACCAGCCAACCCGGGCGTGCCGGCGACGAGGAGCCCGACGACTCCCCCGACGACGGCGAGGGCCACCGCGAGCAGGCCCGCCCAGACGAGGATGCGGCGGAACACCGGCCGGACGTGGTCGAGCGCGTTCGGTGCGGTCACGTGATGTCTCCAGGGATCGTGCGGTCGTTGGCGGCCCGGTCGAGCGGGTCGAGGCTGGCGTCCACCACGGCGGCGGAGCGGTTGGCGGTCTGGGCGGCGATCTCGGTGCGCTTGCGGCCGAGCGGGGCGAAGGTGGCGACGGCGCACACCGTGAACCCGACCGCGACGAAGGCCACGACCCAGTACCAGTCGACGAAGAGGAAGAGCAGACAGCCGAACGCGACGGTGGCGGTCCAGGCGTAGAAGATCAGCACCGCGTGGAAGTGCGAGTGCCCCATGTCGAGCAGGCGGTGGTGCAGGTGCTTCCGGTCGGCCGAGAACGGCGACTTCCCGGCACTGAGCCGCCGGGTGACCGCGAGCCCGAAGTCGAGGATCGGCACGATGAGGATCGCGAAGGGCAGCAGGATCGGGATGAACGCCGGCAGCAGGGCCTGGCGTGTCTGCACGGCCGCGGGGTCGATGTTGCCCGTGACGCTCACCGCGCTCGTGGCCATGAGGAAGCCCACGAGCAGCGCGCCCGCGTCCCCCATGAAGAGCTTCGCCGGGTGCCAGTTGAGGATGAGGAACCCGAAGCACGCCCCGACGAGGACCGCGGTCAGGAGCGACGGCAGGTTGAAGAAGAACTCCGTCTGCTGCACGACGCGGTTGATGAAGAACGTGTAGAGGAAGAACACCCCGCCGGCGATGATCGCCACCCCGGCGACGAGCCCGTCCAGCCCGTCGATGAAGTTCACCGCGTTCATCACGAGCACGACCGCCAACACCGTGAAGATGAGGCTCATGTAGGACGAGCCGACGCCGAGCGTGTTGCCGATCGGCAGGGAGACGATCGCCACGCCCTGCCACGCCAGGATGCCGGCGGCGATGATCTGGCCCGCCAGCTTCGTCATCCAGTCGAGGTCCCAGATGTCGTCCGCGACGCCGAGGACCACGATGATCGTCGCTCCGCCGAGGACGGCGAGCACGCGCCCCGGTTCGGAGAACACGAGCCGGAAGTAGTCGGTGCCGGCGATCGACGGGAACAGGAACCAGGCCGCGAGCATCGCCACGATGACGCCGAGGTACATCGCGATCCCGCCGAGCCGGGGCGTCGGGGTGCGGTGCACGTCACGCTCGCGGACCTTCGGGTACCACCGGAACCGGACGCCGAGCTTCCACACCAGCCAGCTGATGCAGAAGCTCACGACCGCGGCGATGGCTCCCGCGAGCAGGTAGTACTTCACGCGATCAGGTCGGCTCCGACGACCCGTGCGATCTCGTCGTCGGGGATCACCCCGTGCCGCACGATCGTCAGCTTGTCGCCGGTCGAGAGCCCGGTCGCGTCGACGATGGTCGAGCCGGTCGACGCGGCGAACCCGTCGTGCACCTCGATCGGGCCGCCGTCGAGGTACACCGAGACGCTCTCGCCGAGCATCCGCTCCGCGGCGTCGACGTCCATCGCGGCCGGGTCGCCGGTGCTGTTCGCCGAGGAGACCGCGAGCGGGCCGACCTCCTGCAGCAGCTCGAGCGCGATCCGGGAGTCCGGCATGCGGAGCGCGACGGTCCCCCGGGTCTCGCCGAGGTCCCAGTCGAGCGACGGCTGTGCGCGGAGGATGACCGTGAGGCCACCGGGCCAGAACTCGTCGACGAGGTCGCGCACCTGCTGCGGCACCTCGCTCGCGAGCGCGTCGAGCGTGGGCGGCCCCGGGATGAGCACCGGTGGCGGGGACTGCCGCGTGCGGCCCTTCGCGTCCAGGAGGCGCTGCACGGCGGCCGCGCTGAAGGCATCCGCGGCGAGGCCGTAGACGGTGTCGGTGGGGACCACGACGAGTTCTCCGCGTCCGAGCGCGGCACGTGCGAGCCGCATCCCGGTGAGGAGGCCGTCGTTGTCGGTGCAGTCGTATCGGGAGGCCATGACTCGCACGATGATAGTGCGACACAATGGACGACATCGTGAACGAGACCACCGCGCCCCCGCTCCTGTTCCTCTTCGACATGGACGAGGTCCTCGTGCACTACGACTGGCGCGTGCGGATGGAGGCCCTCGCGGCCTTCACCGGACACGACTTCACCGAGCTCCGCCGTCGCTGGTGGGACTGCGGGAACGAGGCGCGGGCCGAGGCCGGCCACTGGCCCGACGGGGACGCCTACCTCGCCGCGTTCGAGGACGCGATGGGTTGTGACGTCCCGGAGTCCGAGTGGGCGCGGTTCCGCGGCGCGGCGATGACGGAGCTGCCCGAGCGGGTCGAGGCGGTCCGGATCGCGGCGCAGCACGGGCGCGTCGGCCTGCTGACGAACAACGGTCCGCTCGCCGGTCGGTGGATCGCGCGGTGGGCGCCCTCGCTCGCGGCGGTCTTCGGCGACCACCTCGACACGACGAGCAACTTCGGTGCCCGCAAGCCCGAGCCCCAGGTCTTCCTCCGGGCGCTCGAGCACCACGGTGTCCCGGCCGAGCGCACCTTCTTCGCCGACGACATGCCGGTCAACGTCGAGGGCGCGCGGAGCGTCGGCATCCACGCCGTCCTGGTCGAGGAGCACACCGACCTCCGCGAGTCGGTCCGCGCCTTCGTCGCGGAACAGGAGCAGGAGCGGGTCGCCTCCCCCGTCGCCTGATCGACGCGCCGCGTGACGACCGGCCGGGAGGCACGGCTCGCGTCCGCCCCGCGGGTCGCGTCAGCGGGTGGCCGTCGTGGTGCGGTCGCGGCCGGTCAGGTCGACGTGCGTCTCCGGGGAACGGAACCCCCGCGCGGCGATGACCTCGCGGACGCCCGCACCCTGCTGTTCCGCGTGCTCGACGACGAGCAGGCCGCCGGGCACGAGGAGGCGCCAGGCGGTCTCGGTGAGCGCACGGACGGCGTCGAGGCCGTCCGCTCCCCCGTACAGCGCGAGCGACGGGTCGTGGTCCCGGACCTCGGGGTCGACCGGCACCATGTCGTCGGGGACGTACGGCGGGTTCGACACGACGACGGAGACGGTGCCGTCGAGCTCGGGCAGCGCGTCGGCGAGGTCGCCCTCGACGAGCCGGACGGTGCCGCCGTGGGCGTCCACGTTCCGGCGGGTCCACGGCAGGGCCTCGGGTGAGCGCTCGACCGCGTACACGACCGCGTTCGGCACCTCGGTGTCCATCGCGATGGCGATCGCACCGCTGCCGGAGCCCAGGTCGACGGCCACGGGCGCGGGCAGCGCGGTGGCGCGGAGCGCGTCGATGCCGAACTGCACGACGCCCTCGGTCTCTGGTCGCGGGACGAACACGCCGGGTCCCACCGCGAGCGTGAGGGCACGGAAGTGCGCCTCGCCCGTGATGTGCTGGAGCGGCTCGCGGGTGGTCCGGCGGGCGACCGCGTGACGGAAGCGCTCGACGTGCTCCGGTGCGATCGCTCCCCCGGTCAGCACCCGGGCCTGGACGGCACCGCGTGAGGTGTCCGTCGCCCAGGCGAGCAGGAGCTCGGCGTCGACCCGTGGAGTCGGGACACCGGCACCGCCGAGCGCCGCGGTCGCCTGCTCGAGCAGGCGATCCGCAGCGAACGGGACGGGCGTGTCGGCGGTGATCCGAGCCTCCCGGCGGGGTTCGGTCACGCGTCCTGGTCGCCGATGGCGGCCAGGCGGGCCTCTTCGTCCGCGGTGATGGCGGACTGGATGACGGGTTCGAGCGCGCCGTTCATCACCCGGTCGAGGTCGTACGCCTTGTAGCCGGTCCGGTGGTCCGCGATGCGGTTCTCCGGGAAGTTGTACGTGCGGATGCGCTCGGAACGGTCCATGCCGCGGATCTGCGACTTGCGCGCGTCCGAGGCGATCGCGTCGAGCTCCTCCTGCTGCTTCGCGAGGATGCGTGCGCGGAGGACGCGCATGCCGGCCTCGCGGTTCTGCAGCTGCGACTTCTCGTTCTGCATCGCCACCGTGATGCCCGTGGGCAGGTGGGTGATGCGGACCGCGGAGTCCGTCGTGTTCACCGACTGACCGCCGGGGCCGGAGGACCGGTACACGTCGATCTTGAGGTCGTTCTGGTTGATCTGGACCTCTTCGGGCTCGTCGACCTCGGGGAACACCAGCACGCCCGTGGTCGACGTGTGGATGCGCCCCTGCGACTCGGTCGCCGGCACCCGCTGCACGCGGTGCACGCCGCCCTCGTACTTGAGGTGCGCCCAGACGCCCTGCGACGGGTCGGTCGCGTTCGACTTGATCGCGACCTGCACGTCCTTGTAGCCGCCGAGGTCGGACTCGGTGCGCTCGAGGAGCTCGACCTTCCAGCCCTTCGTCTCGGCGTAGTGCGAGTACATCCGCAGGAGGTCGGCCGCGAAGAGCGCCGACTCCTCGCCGCCCTCACCGCCCTTGATCTCCATGATGACGTCGCGGCCGTCGTCGGGGTCGCGCGGGATGAGCAGCCGACGGAGACGCTCCTGGCGCTCCTGCAGCTGCTCCTCGAGCGCGGGGACCTCGTCCGCGAACGCCTCGTCCTCGCGCGCGAGTTCCCGGGCGGCGGCGAGGTCGTCCCCCGCCGCCTGCCAGGACTCGTACGCGGACTTGATCTGGTTGAGCTCGGCGTACCGCCGGTTCACCTTCTTCGCACGGACCGGATCGGCGTGGAGCGCGGGGTCCGACAGCTGCTGCGTCAGGTCCTCGTGTTCCGCCAGCAGCCCCGCTACCGACTCGAACACCGGTTACTCCTGGTGGCCGTTGTGGTGCCCGCCGGTCGTGGGGACCGACTTCTGCACCTGGACCAGGAACTCGACGTTCGACTGCGTCTCCTTGAGGTTCCGCAGCACGATCTCGAGGGCCTGCTGCGGGTCGAGCCCGGCGAGGGCCCGGCGCAGGCGCCACGTGATCTTGACCTCGTCGGCGGAGAGCAGCTGCTCCTCGCGACGGGTGCCGGAGGCGTTGACGTCGACGGCCGGGAAGATCCGCTTGTCCGCGAGGTGGCGGTTGAGGCGGAGCTCCATGTTGCCGGTGCCCTTGAACTCCTCGAAGATGACCTCGTCCATCTTGGAGCCGGTCTCGACGAGCGCGGTCGCGAGGATGGTCAGCGAACCGCCGTCCTCGATGTTGCGCGCCGCGCCGAAGAAGCGCTTCGGCGGGTAGAGCGCGGCCGAGTCGACGCCACCGGAGAGCACGCGACCGGAGGCCGGCGTCGCCAGGTTGTAGGCACGACCGAGGCGCGTGATCGAATCGAGCAGCACGACGACGTCGTGACCGAGCTCCACGAGGCGCTTCGCCCGCTCGATGGCGAGCTCGGCGACCGTCGTGTGGTCCTCCGCCGGACGGTCGAAGGTCGAGGCGATGACCTCGCCCTTCACCGAGCGCTGCATGTCGGTGACCTCTTCGGGCCGCTCGTCCACGAGCACGACCATGAGGTGCGCCTCGGGGTTGTTCTTCGCGATCGCGTTGGCGATGGCCTGGAGCACGACCGTCTTGCCGGCCTTGGGCGGCGAGACGATGAGGCCGCGCTGGCCCTTGCCGATCGGCGACACGAGGTCGATGATCCGCGTCGACAGCTTCTGCGGCTCGGTCTCGAGGCGCAGGCGCTCGTTCGGGTACAGCGGCGTGAGGTCGGAGAAGTCCTTGCGGGCCGCCGCCTCCTCCGCGGTCTGCCCGTTGACGGTGTCGACCTTGACGAGCGCGTTGTACTTCTGGCGGCTCTGCTGCTCGCCGCCCTGCGGCTGCTTGATCGAGCCGACGATCGCGTCACCCTTGCGGAGGTGGTACTTCTTCACCTGGCCGAGCGAGACGTAGACGTCGCTCGGGCCGGGCAGGTAGCCGGTCGTCCGCACGAAGGCGTAGTTGTCGAGGACGTCGAGGATGCCCGCGATCGGGATGAGGACGTCGTCCTCGGTGACCTCCGGCTCGAGGTCGTCCTGCTGGCCGCCACGGCCGCGCTTGCGGTCACGCTGACGACGACTGCGGCCCTCGCCCTCCTGCGCGTCCTGCTGCGGGCCGTTCTGGTTGTTCTGCTTCTGCTGGCCCTGCTTCTGCTGACCGTTCTGGTCGTCCTGCTTCTGCTGGCCGTTCTGCTTCTGCTGGCCCTGCTTCTGCTGACCGTTCTGGTCGTCCTGCTTCTGCTGGCCCTGCTGGTCGTTGCCGCCCTGGCCGTTCCCGCCCTGGCCGTTGCCGCCCTGTCCGTTCTGCTCGCCGTTCTCGGCGTTCTGGCCGCGCCCACGACCGCGACCACGGCTGCGGCGTCCGCGACGCGAGCCGACCTCGCCCTGCTGGTCGCCCTCACCGGACTCGCCGCCCTGCTCGCCCGCCTGCGTGGCGGCGTCGTCCTGGGCCTCCTGACCGCCCTGCTGCTGGCCGTCCTGCTGCTGGCCGCGCCCGCGGCGCTGGCCGGCGGCCTGCGCGGCCTCTTGCGCGTCCTTCTCGGCACGGACCTGGTCGAGCCCGGCGAGGAGGTCCTCGGTGCCGGTGTGCCCGTGGTTCCGGTGCTCGGACGCCGACGTCGGCGCCGCGTTGACGGTGCCCGCCGAGGAGGCACGGCGCGAGCGACGCGCACGACCGCCGGTCGGCTGGTCGGTCGCGTCGGCGCCGGTGGCGGCGCCCGAGGTCGCGTCCTGCGCGGGCTGCTGCTGGGCGGCCGGCTCCTGCGCAGCGGCCGGCTGGTCGGCGGCGGGCTGCTCGGTCGCGGGCTGCTCGGCCTCGGACTGCTCGGTCGCGGGCTCGGGCAGCGTCGGCTGCTCGGCGACCGGGGTCTCGGCGGCGGGGGCGTCGGCCGTCGCGGGGCGCTTGTCCTCGATCGTGGCGATGAGGTCGCCCTTGCGCATCTTCGACAGGCCCGTGATGCCGAGGGAGGAAGCGATGCGCTGGAGCTCCGGGAGGCGGAGGGCGCGCAGGTCGCTGGGGATCTCCACCGGGGTGGAGTCGTTGACGTTCGTCAAGGTCGGTGTTTCCTTTCGAACCGCAGAACGCGGAGAGTTTCCACCGCCCCGGACGCACAGGGGTGCACTGACCGTCGTTCAGACGACGGACCGGGAAACGGTGATCAGAAAGAGATTGCCCCCGCGCACCGGACCCTGCACCGGCGAGGATCGTTCCTGCTGCCTATGCGGGATCGGCTTGGAGCGCCGAGTGCGCTGCCACTGTAGCACCACCCAGGTCCACGGCCAGCATGAGCGGGCGCCAGTCCGACTCCGCGTGTCGCGTCACGAGGTCCGCCGCGGTGAGTCGCTGCGCCGGATCGCTGCCGAGGACGAGGAGGCTCGGGCCGGCCCCGGACACGACCGCCGCGAGCCCGTGCTGCCGCAGGAGCCCGATGAGCACGTCGGTCTCGGGCATGGCGCTCGCCCGGTACGCCTGGTGCAGACGGTCCTCGGTCGCCGCCAGGAGCAGCTCGGGGCTCTGGATCAGTGCAGCGACCAGGAGCGCCGACCGCGACACGTTGAACGCGGCGTCCTCGTGGGGCACGCTCGCGGGCTGCAGGGACCGTGCGAGCTTGGTCGACAGCGTCGAGGTCGGCACGAAGACCACCGGCGAGACGCCGCGGTGCACGAGCAGCCGCTTGTACGCCGGCCCGTCCGCGGTCATCCACGCGATGGTGAGGCCGCCGAAGAGCGCCGGCGCGACGTTGTCCGGGTGCCCCTCCATCTCGGTGGCGAGCGTCAGGAGCGTCGAAGCGTCGAGGTCGACGACCCCCTCGAGGAGACCCCGCGCCGCCATGAGTCCGGCGACGATCGCCGCCGCGCTCGACCCGAGTCCACGGCCGTGCGGGATGGCGTTGACCGCGTGCAGCTCGAGACCCGGCTGCTCGGTCACGCCACCGGCCGCGAGCCCTCGGCGGACGGCCTGGACGACGAGGTTGGTGTCGTCCGTGGCGACCTCGCCGGCACCGACGCCCTCGACCGTCACGGTCGCGCCGGGCTCCGGCCGGACGCGCACCGTCACCTCGTCGTACAGCGACAGCGCGAGCCCGAGCGAGTCGAACCCCGGCCCGAGGTTCGCCGACGTCGCCGGCACCCGGACGCGCACCGCCCGTCCGGCCGGTACAGCGTGCTGGGCGGTCGTGCCCTCCCCCGGTCCGGACGAGCGGTGCGTGCTCACTCGGCGCCGACCAGTCCGAGCACGTCGGCGACGGACTTCGTGTCCACCGGCACGACCGTGGGCTGGACCTCGCTGCCGTCCTCGGTGCGGAGGGCCCACTGCGGGTCCTTCAGGCCGTGTCCGGTCACCGTGATGACGACCTTCGCGCCCTTGCCGACGACACCGGCGTCCGCGCGCTCCAGGAGCCCGGCGACACCGATCGCGGAGGCCGGCTCGACGAAGACGCCGACCTCGGCCGACAGGATGTGGTGCGCAGCGAGGATCGCCTCGTCGGAGATGGCGCCGAAGTAGCCGTCGGTCTCCTCGCGCGCGTCGAGGGCGTACTGCCACGAGGCGGGGTTGCCGATGCGGATGGCGGACGCGATCGTCTCGGGCTTCGGGACGACCTCACCGCGGACGATCGGGGCCGAGCCGGCGGCCTGGAAGCCGAACATGCGCGGGAGTTTCGACGAACGACCAGCGGCGACGTCCTCGCGGTAGCCGCGGGAGTACGCCGTGTAGTTGCCGGCGTTGCCGACGGGCAGGAAGTGGAAGTCCGGCGCGTCACCGAGGACGTCGACGACCTCGAACGCAGCGGTCTTCTGGCCCTCGATGCGGTCGTTGTTCACCGAGTTGACGAGGTGCACCGGGTAGTTCGCCGCGAGGTCGCGCGCGATGTCGAGGCAGTCGTCGAAGTTGCCCTGCACCTGGAGCAGCTGCCCGTCGTGCGCGATCGCCTGGCTGAGCTTGCCCATCGCGATCTTGCCCTCGGGCACGAGCACCGCGGCGGTGATGCCCGCGTGCGTGGCGTACGCGGCGGCCGACGCGCTCGTGTTGCCGGTCGAGGCGCAGATGACGGCCTTGGCGCCGTGCTCGACGGCCTTCGAGATCGCCATCGTCATGCCGCGGTCCTTGAACGAACCCGTCGGGTTCATGCCCTCGAACTTGACGTAGACGTCCGCCCCGGTGCGCTCGGAGAGCCGTCGCGCCGGGATGAGCGGGGTACCGCCCTCGCCGAGGGTGACGACGGGCGTCGCCTCGGTCACGTCGAGACGGTCGGCGTACTCGCGCAGGACTCCCTGCCACTGGTGGGCCATCAGGCTCCCCTTTGTATCGGTGTGCTGTTCGGGTGCGTGGGGGTGCGTGCGGCTCAGCCGCCGACGACCCGCAACACGCTGGTGATCTCGGCGACGACGTCCTCGTTGCGGAGCGCCACCACGGTGTCGGCGAGGTCGGACTCGCGCGCCAGGTGGGTGCCGATGACGAGCGTCGCGGTCGCACCGGTGCGGTCGGCACCGGGAGCGTCCGTCTGCAGCGCGCTGGTCTGTTCGACCGTCTCCACGCTGACGCCGTGCTTGGCCAGGACGCCCGCGACCGTCGACAGGACACCGGGGGCGTCCGCGACGTGGAGCGTGATCTGGTAGCGGGTGCGCACGGTCCCGATCGGGAACACGGGCAGGTCCGCCTGGGTCGACTCGGCGACGCCGGGGCCGCCGATGACGTGTCGACGCGCGGCGGACACGAGGTCGCCGAGGACGGCGGAGGCCGTCTCGACGCCGCCGGCTCCGGCGCCGTAGAACATGAGGTCGCCAGCGGCCTCGGCCTCGACGAACACGGCGTTCTTCGCGCCGTGCACGCTCGCGAGCGGGTGCGACTCCGGCACGAGCGCCGGGTAGACGCGGGCGGAGACGCCCTCGCGGCCGTCCTCGTCGGTCAGTCGCTCGGCCGTCGCGAGGATCTTCACGACGTAACCGGCCTTCCGGGCCGCGCGGACCTGGTCGATCGTGATCGCGGTGATGCCCTCCCGGTGGACGGCGACGAGCGGCACCGAGGTGTGGAACGCGAGCGAGGCGAGGATCGCGGCCTTCTGCGCGGCGTCGTAGCCCTCGATGTCGGCGGTCGGGTCGGCCTCGGCGTACCCGAGTGCGGTCGCGGTGGCGAGGGCGTCCTCGAACGTCGCGCCCTGGCGGTCCATCAGGTCGAGGATGAAGTTCGTGGTGCCGTTGACGATGCCCATGATGCGGACGATGCGGTCGCCGGCGAGGGAGTCGTGCAGCGGGCGGATGATCGGGATCGCGCCGGCGACGGCGGCCTCGTAGTAGAGCTGCGCACCCACCTGCTCGGCGGCGGCGAAGAGCTCCGGTCCGTGGGTGGCGAGGAGCGCCTTGTTGCCCGTGACGACGTCCGCGCCGGACTGCAGCGCCTGGAGGACGAGCGTCCGCGCCGGCTCGATGCCGCCGATGAGCTCGACGACGATGTCGGCGCCCAGGATCAGCGACTCGGCGTCGGTCGTGAAGAGGTCCTTCGGCAGGTCGACGTCCCGCTCCGCCTCGGTGTCGCGGACGGCGATCCCGACGAGCTCGAGGCCGGCGCCGGCACGCGAGGCGAGTTCGTCGCCGTGCTCCAGGAGGAGCCGCGCGACCTGCGACCCGACCGAGCCGGCTCCGAGCAGGGCGACGCGGACGTTGCGGTATTCGATCATCTGGGGGTGGTTCCTGTCGTTCGGGTGTGTCACCGGCCGGGGTCGGGTGCGGGGACGACCCCGGTGTCACGGGCGAGCAGGTCGTCGATCGACTCGCCCCGGACGAGGATACGGGCTGTGCCGTCCGCCACGGCGACGACCGGCGGGCGACCGACGTGGTTGTAGTTGCTCGCGAGGCTCCAGCAGTAGGCACCGGTCGCGGCGACGGCGAGGAGGTCGCCGCGGTGCACGTCGCCCGGCAGGTACTCGTCCTGCACGACGACGTCGCCGCTCTCGCAGTGCTTGCCGACGACCCGGCTGAGCACCGCCGGCGCGTCCGAGCTCCGGGCGAGGCGGGCGGTGTAGTCGGCGCCGTACAGTGCGGGGCGGGCGTTGTCGCTCATGCCGCCGTCGACGGACACGTACGTGCGGGTCGCGGTCGCCTCGGACGCGGGCGCGTCGAGCTCCAGCGTCACGGGCTTGATCGTGCCGACGGAGTAGAGCGTGATGCCGGCGGGGCCGACGATGTACCGACCGGGTTCCACCGCGATCTCGGGCACCGGGATCCCGCGTTCCGCGCAGGCCTCGGCGACGATCGTGGCAAGGGCCTCGGCGACGTCCTCGGGCGCGAACGCCGAGTCGGCCTCGGTGTAGTCGATGCCCCATCCGCCGCCGAGGTTGAGCTCCGGCACCGGCCCCGTGGCCACGAGCGCTGCGTGCACGTCCATGAGGCGCCGGGCGGCCTCGCGGAAGCCGGACTCGTCGAAGATCTGCGAGCCGATGTGCGAGTGCAGGCCGACGAACGCGAGCGAGGGCTCCGCGCGGACCGCCGCAGCGGCCTGCTCGGCCTCGGTCAGCGGGATGCCGAACTTCTGGTCCTCGCGGGCGGTCGCGAGGTACTCGTGCGTGGAGGCGTGCACGCCGCTGTTGATCCGGATGCGGACGCGCTGCACGACACCGGCGTCGGCGGCGGCCCGGGCGACGCGCTGCACCTCCTCGTGGCTGTCGAGGACGATCGTGCCGACCCCGACCTCGACGGCGCGGGCGATCTCGGCGTCGGACTTGTCGTTGCCGTGGAAGCCGAGCATCCCCGGGTCGACACCGCCGGCCAGGGCGACCGCGAGCTCCCCGCCTGTGCAGACGTCGACGCGCAGGTCCGCCCCGGCCATCCACGCGGCGACCTGGGTCGTCAGGAACGCCTTGCCGGCGTAGTAGACGTGCGCACGGGTGCCGATCCGGCCGAACGCGTCCGAGAAGGCGGTCCGCACGCGCACGGCTCGGGACTGCACGTCGCGCTCGTCGACCACGTAGAGGGGTGTGCCGAACTGCCGGGCGAGGTCCGAGGCGGTGATCCCGCCCACGGCGAGCTCGCCGTCGTCCGTCCGGGTCGCGGACGCGGGCCAGATGCGCGCCGTCAGCGCGGAGGCGTCCGTCGGGAACCGCAGCCGCGGCGGGGCAAGGGGGTTCTCGCTCACGGGACCCGATCCTACCGAGCCGTGAGGAGCCTCCCGTCCGGTGTTACGAGCAGGACCCCACGGACCGCAGCCCGTCCTCGCTGAGCGGCAGGGAGTCCGCGGTGACGCGGACGGTCGCGTCGCGTGCCGTGATGTCGAGGTCGCGCACCGCGAGCTGGGACGGCAGGAAGCGGGCGGTGCACACCTCGACCGGGACGTTCGTGACGCCGGGGATCGAGTCGACCTTGAGGCCGAGCGACGAGTTGGTGATGCGGACGCTCTTCGGGGTGATCGTCACGCCCTTGCCGTCGTCCTGCGTCACGACGTCGCCGCGCGCGGCGTAGGTGATGTCGTAGCCGAGGACGGCCGTCTTGCCGGAGAGCTCGACCCCGCCGTCGACGAGCTTCAGGCGCTCGAACAGCGGGCTGTACTTCGCGAGGTCGGAGACGCTGCTCGACGCGAGGGTCACGGTGCCGTCGAGGTCGCGCACGTCCCCCTCGCCGTCGACGGGGACGTCGTGCACGGTGACGTCGGCGGCGAGCGGGATGCCGTCGACCGTGATCTTCCGTGAGGAGATCTCGACCTGGTCGAGCGTCCCGCCGATGAGCTGCGGGATGACGATGCCGTCCGCGTGCGCGTCGACCTGGCCGGTGGTGCCCTCGGGGAGGGACTGCTCGACCTGTTGGGCGATGATCCGGTCGACGACACCGCGGAGGACGAACTCGGCGATCACCACGAGGGCGGCGAGGACGACGAGGACGACGACGAGGACGATCGGCCAGCGGCGGCGCTTCGGGCGGGCGGCGGGGACGGCGGTCATGCGTCCCACCCTGCCAGCACCCACCGTCAGCCAGCCTGGAGGCGCGGCGTGCGCCCGGTGGGTGTCCGCCGCGGGAGCGCTGGGTGCGGCGCGGCGCGCCGGGCGCGCCGAGCCCCGGCGCCAGCTGCATCCGCACAACCGAAGACACCCGGCACCACGGGGAACCGTGGTGCCGGGTGTCTTCGGTTGGGCGGCGCGCGCCGGCGGCGGCGCGGCGCCCCGCGCCCGCGCTACATGCGCTCGGGCGCGCTCACCCCGAGGAGGCCGAGGCCGTTGCGGATGACCTGCCCGGTGGCGTCGTTCAGCCAGAGGCGCGTGCGGTGAAGGTCCGTCACGGGCTCGTCCCCGAACGGCGTCACGCGGCAGGAGTCGTACCAGCGGTGGTACAGCCCCGCGAGCTGCTCGATGTAGCGCGCGATGCGGTGCGGCTCACGGAGCTCGGCGGCCTGCCGGACGACCCGCGGGTACTCGGCGAGGGCCCCGACGAGGGTGCTCTCGGTCTCGTGCGTCAGGAGCGAGGCGTCGAACGCGGACCGGTCGACCCCGGATGCGGCGGCGTTGCGGGCGACCGACTGCGTGCGGGCGTGGGCGTACTGCACGTAGAAGACCGGGTTGTCGTTGGTCCGCTTCGTGAGCAGGTCGAGGTCGATGTCGATCGAGGTGTCGCTCGCGAAGCGCACGAGGGCGTACCGGCCGGCGTCGACACCGACGGCGTCGACGAGGTCCTCCATCGTGACGATCGTGCCGTTGCGCTTCGACATGCGCATCGGTTCGCCGTCCTTGAGCAGGTTGACCATCTGCCCGATGAGGATCTCGAGGTTCGTGCCGGGTTCGTCACCGAACGCCGCGCACATCGCCATCATGCGGCCGACGTAGCCGTGGTGGTCGGCGCCGAGCATGATGAGGTTCCGCTCGAAGCCTCGCTCGCGCTTGTCGAGGTAGTACGCCAGGTCGCCCGCGATGTAGGCCGGCTGCCCGTCCGACTTGATGACGACGCGGTCCCGGTCGTCGCCGAAGTCGGTCGTGCGGAGCCAGAGCGCACCCTCGGCCTCGTACATCTTGCCGAGCGACTGCAGCCGCTCGATGGCCCGCTCGACGGCCTTTGACTCGTGCAGCGAGTTCTCGTGGAAGTACACGTCGAAGTCGACGCCGAAGTCGTGCAGCGACGACTTGATGTCCGCGAACATGAACTCGACGCCCTCGCGCCGGAACAGCTCCTGTGCCTCGTCGCGCGGCAGGTCCCGCACGTCGGTGCCGGCCGGCAGCGTGGCGATCACGCGCGCCGCGATCTCGCCGATGTACGCGCCGCCGTAGCCGTCCTCGGGCGTGGGCTCGCCGAGCGCCGACGCCACGAGGGACCGGGCGAAGCGGTCGATCTGCGCGCCGTGGTCGTTGAAGTAGTACTCGCGGGTGACGAGTCCGCCCTGCGCCTCGAACACGCGGGCGAGGCTGTCGCCGACCGCGGCCCAGCGGACGCCGCCCATGTGGATCGGACCGGTCGGGTTCGCGGAGACGAACTCGAGGTCGATCTTCACCCCGTCGTACAGGTCGCCCTGCCCGAACGCGGCGCCCTCGTCGACGATGGTCTTGGCGATCGCGCCGGCGGCGGCCGCATCGAGCGTGATGTTGATGAACCCGGGGCCGGCGACGTCGACCGAGGCCACGCCGTCGAGCTCGGTCAGCTCCCCCGCGATCTCGGTCGCGAGCTCGCGCGGGTTCGTCCCGAGGCGCTTCGCCAGCTGCATCGCGGCGTTCGACGCCCAGTCACCGTGCGCCCGGTTCTTCGGCCGTTCGAGGGCCGCGTGCGACTCCTCGACCGTCACCGTGTCCGAGGCGCCTCGTCGCTCCACGATCCCCGTCAGGATCGACAGGTACGCGGCGGAGAGTTCGGCTGGTGTCATAGCGGTCGATTCTACCGGCGTCCACGGGCCTCCCCGGACGATGCGCCATCATGGCCGGATGACCTCCCGCAGCCGCGTCCGGGCGATCAGCGCCGCCGTCCTCGCGACCACGTCCGTCGCCGTGCTCGCCGCGTGCTCCGGCGGCGGCGGAGCGGGTCCGACGCCGTCCGCGACGGCGATCGGGAAGCCCGTGTCGCAGACGTGCGCGGAGCTGCTCCCCCTCGAGTCGCTCGCGGTGTACGGCCAGGCGTTCGAGCAGGTCGAGTCCTACCGGCCCGCGAAGGGCACACCGGCGGCCCGGATCGTCCAGCAGCGGGGGCGCGCGTGCCAGTTCCGCGAGGTGTCGGACCACTCCGTGACGATCGCGTTCGCCGTCGCCGACTTGCCTGAGAAGTCGCTCACGAACCTCAAGGACGCGCTGTACCAGCGGGGCGGATCGGTGCCGACCTACACGGTCGAGGGGTACTTCGACCTGGCGGACGACGGGGTCGGGCGGGCGGACGCGTTCGCGGACCCGTACTGGATCACCGCGTCGTCGACGCTCTTCACCGAGCCGGGCGGCGCCCAGCCGGTGGTGGACGCCGTGCGCGGCGTCGTGAAGCCGACCGCGAAGTAGACGCGACCGGGCGCCGGCCTGGAGGCCCGTGGCGGCCCCGCCCCGTGCCTCCCGGCCGTCCTCTGGTCACCCCCGGAACCACGAAACCCCCACTCGGTGAGTGGGGGTTTCCCTTGTGCCCCCAGGAGGATTCGAACCTCCGCCCCTGCCTCCGGAGGGCAGTGCTCTATCCCCTGAGCTATGGGGGCCCGGGGTGTCACCAACCGTAGCAGGTCTCCGGCACCCTCTCGGACCAGGCGTGTCGCGCGACGGCTCGCAGCGGTGTTTCCCGAGGCGTCACGTCGACCCCCTAGGATCGCGGCCCGGTCGCCCAGCACACGACCAGGGAGAGGACTCGATGACCACCGCCACAGGGAACCCGCAGCTCGAGCTCGCACGCGGCGCACACGCGCCTGCGCCCCGGACCCTCCTCGACGTCCTCACCGAGACCGCGACGACGCACCCGGACGCCCTCGCCCTCGAGGACCCCGACGGCACCCTCGACTACCGGGCCCTGCTGGCGGCGGTGCACGCGCAGGCCGACGACCTCGCACGCCGAGGCGTCCGTCGCGGCGACCGGGTCGGCGTCCGCATCCCGTCCGGCGGGCGCGACCTCTACGTGTCGATCCTCGCGGTGCTGACGGCCGGCGCCGCGTACGTCCCGGTCGACGCCGACGACCCCGAGGAGCGGGCGACGCTCGTCTTCGGCGAGGCCGGCGTCGTGGGGGTCGTCGGAGCGGGCGGGGTGCTCGCCGACCGCGAGGGCACGCCCCTGCCGGTGACCGACCCCGCGGCGAGCGCCGACCTCCCCCGGCTGGAGGACGACGCGTGGATCATCTTCACCTCGGGGTCGACCGGGGTGCCGAAGGGCGTGGCGGTGACGCACCGGAGTGCTGCGGCGTTCGTGGACGCCGAGGCGCGCATGTTCCTGCAGGATGCGCCGATCGGCCCGGGTGACCGGGTGCTGGCGGGGTTGAGCGTGGCGTTCGACGCGTCGTGCGAGGAGATGTGGCTGGCGTGGGGGCACGGTGCGTGCCTGGTGCCGGCGCCGCGGTCGCTGGTGCGGACGGGGGTGGACCTCGGGCCGTGGTTGATCGCGCACACGATCACGGTGGTGTCGACGGTGCCGACGCTCGCGGCGCTGTGGCCGGACGACGCGCTGGAGCAGGTGCGGCTGGTGATCTTCGGTGGTGAGGCGTGTCCCCCGGAGCTGGCGGCTCGGATCGCGTCGCGGGGCCGGGAGTTGTGGGACACGTACGGGCCGACCGAGGCGACCGTGGTGGCGTGTGGTGCGCTCATGGACGGGACCGCACCGGTGCGGATCGGGCTGCCGTTGGACGGGTGGGACCTGGCGGTGGTGGACGAGGCCGGGCAGCGGGTCGCGCCGGGTGGTGTCGGCGAGCTGGTGATCGGCGGTGTCGGGCTGGGGCGGTACCTGGACCCGGCGAAGGACGCGGAGAAGTACGCGGCGTTCCCGGAGCTCGGGTGGGAGCGGGCGTACCGGAGTGGTGACCTGGTGCGGTACGAGCCCGAGGGGCTGGTGTTCCAGGGTCGGGCGGACGACCAGGTGAAGCTCGGTGGTCGGCGGATCGAGCTGGGTGAGGTGGACGCGGCGCTGCAGGCGTTGGACGGGGTGGCCGGTGGTGCTGCGGTGGTGCAGCGGACGCCGGCGGGCAACCAGGTGCTGGTCGGGTACGTGGCGCCGGTGACGGGGCGGGCGGTGGACGTGGCGGCGGCGAACGCACGGTTGCGTGCGGAGCTGCCGGCGGCGCTGGTGCCGCTGGTGGCGGTGGTGGACTCCCTGCCGACGCGGACGTCCGGCAAGGTCGACCGTGCGGCGCTGCCGTGGCCGCTGCCGGGGGTCGCGGACGTCGCGGACCTGCCGGAGACGGTCGCGTGGATCGCGGAGCGGTGGTCGGCGATCCTCGGGGTGCCGGTGACGGGTGTGGACGACGACTTCTTCGCGCACGGTGGCGGGTCGTTGACGGCGGCGCAGCTGGTGTCGGCGATCCGGGAGCGGTTCCCGACGACGACCGTGGCGGACGTGTACGACCATCCCCGGATCGGTGCGTTGGCCGCGGCGCTGGACGAGTCCGGTGCGGCGGAGGCGTCGGAACGGCCGGTGGCGCCGGTGGCGCCGGTGACGGGGTTCCTGCTGACGGTGCTCGGGCTGCCGGTGCAGGTGCTCCGCGGGTTGCGGGTGCTGACGTGGACGTCGCTGGTGTCGACCGTCCTGCACGCGACGTCGTTGCCGTTCCTGCCGTCGGTGCCGTGGCCGTGGCTGGTGCTCGCGTTGCTGGTGTTCGTCACCCCGGTGGGGAAGATGGCGGTGACGGTGGTGCTCGCGCGGCTGCTGCTGCTGGGTGTCCGGCCGGGTGACCATCCGCGTGGTGGGTCGGTGCACGTGCGGGTGTGGCTCGCGGAGCGGATCGCGGAGGCGGTGGACGGTCCGTCGACGGCCGGTGCGCCGTGGATCAGCTACTACGCGCGTGCGCTCGGGGTACGGATCGGGCGGGACGTGGACCTGCACGCGCTGCCCCCGGTGACGGGGATGCTGCGGGTGGGGGCCAGGGCGTCGATCGAGCCCGAGGTGGACCTCGCGGGGCACTGGGTGGACGGCGACGTCTTCCGACTCGGGCCGGTGCGGGTGGACGCGGACGCGGTGGTGCGGAGCCGGTCGACGCTGCTGCCGGGCGCGCACGTGGGGGCCGGTGCGGAGGTCGAGCCCGGTTCGTCGGTGACCGGCCAGGTCCCCGACGGCGAGCGGTGGGCGGGTTCGCCGGCGGAGCGCGTCGGGTCGGCTCGGCACGACCGGGAGGCACGACCCGCCTCCCGTCGACGCTGGCTCGTCGCGTACGGGGCCGGTTCGGTCGCGGTGGCCGGGCTGCCCGTCGTCGGGGTCGCGGCGGGACTCGCGGTGACGGCGGCGCTGGTGGGTGCGGCGCCGAGCCTCGGGGCGGCGGTGCTCCGTGCGCTCGCGGTGGTGCCGCTCGCGACGGTCGTCGCCGGGCTCGTCTACGCGCTGCTGGTGGTCGCGTCGGTGCGGCTGCTCGGTCTGGGACTGCACGAGGGACGGCACCCGGTGCGGAGCCGGATCGGCTGGCAGGTGTGGACGACCGAGCGGGTGCTCGACGCTGCGCGGACGCTGCTGTTCCCGGTCTACGCCTCGCTCGTGACGCCGCTGTGGCTCCGGCTGCTGGGCGCCCGGGTCGGACGGAACACCGAGATCTCGACGGTCCTGCTCATCCCGGCGCTGACGCAGATCGCGTCGGGGGCCTTCCTCGCCGACGACACGATGGTCGCGACGTACGAGCTCGGCGGCGGTCGGGTGACGATCGGTCGGTCGAAGGTGGGTCGTCGCGCGTTCCTCGGGAACTCGGGGATGACGGGTGCCGGGCGGTCGGTCCCCCGCGAAGCCCTGGTGGCCGTGCTCTCCGCGGTGCCGAAGAAGGCCAAGCGCGGTTCGTCGTGGCTCGGGACCCCGCCCGTGCGGCTGCGGCGTGCGACGACGACGTTCGACGAGGAACGCACGTTCCGGCCGCCGCGGAGGCTCAAGGTCGCGCGCGGGTGCTGGGAGCTGCTGCGCCTCCTGGCGCCGATGGTGTCGGCGGCGATCGCACTCGGCGTCGTCGGGACGTTCCTCGGCCTGTGGTCGACCATCGGGCTCGGCTGGACCGTCCTGCTCGCGGGTCCGGTGCTCATCGTCGCCGGTGCGGTCGCGGCCGCGGTGTCGACCACGGCGAAGTGGGCCCTCGTCGGGCGGATCGACGCGGGCGAGCACCCGCTGTGGTCGTCGTTCGTGTGGCGGAACGAGGTGCAGGACACCTTCGTCGAGACCGTCGCGCGGCCGTGGTTCGCGGAGCAGTGCACGGGGACCCCGGCGCTCGCGGCGTGGCTGCGGACGCTCGGTGCGCGGATCGGCCGAGGGACGTGGATCGAGACGTACTGGCTCCCCGAGGCCGACCTCGTGGCGATCGGCGACGGCGCCACCGTGTCGCGCGGGACCGTCGTGCAGACGCACCTGTTCCACGACCGGGTGATGCAGCTCGACGCCGTCCGGCTCGACGCCGGCGCGACGCTCGGGCCGCACAGCGTCGTCCTGCCGGCGGCGGGGCTCGGGGCGGGGTCGACGGTCGGGCCGGTGTCCCTCGTGATGCGCGGGGAGCAGGTGCCGGCCGGATCGCTGTGGTCCGGGAACCCCATCGCGCCGTGGGCCGCGCCACCGTGGGCGTCCGGCGATCCTGCGTCCGGCGGCACCGCGCCGTAGGGCGGCACCGCGCCGTCCGGCGGCACCGCGCCGTCCGGCGGCGCCGCGCCGTCCGACGCTCCGGCCGCGGAGCGCGCTGCCGGGACGGACGGCTCCGTGGTCGTGCCAGACTGAGCGGCACCGTGAAGCCGATGACCAGCGCCGACCCGTACACCCCGCACAGCGGCGACCGTCGGTGGAGCGCGGTGCACTACGAGCTCCGGCTCGGGTACCGCGTCGCGACGAACCGCCTCGACGGCACCGCGACCGTCACGGCGCAGGCGCACGAGACCCTCGACCGGGTCGTCATCGACCTGCACGGCCTCACGGTCGACCGGGTCGACGTCGACGGGAAGCGCGCGAAGAAGGTCAGCACAGCGACCCACAAGCTGACGGTGACGCCGCAGGAGCCGATCGCGGCCGGCACGGAGTTCACCGTCCACGTCAAGTACCGCGGCACACCGCGGCCGATCCGGAGCCCCTGGGGACAGGTCGGCTGGGAGGAGCTCTCCGACGGCGTCATCGTCGCCGCGCAGCCGACGGGGGCGCCGTCGTGGTTCCCGTGCAACGACCGACCCGACGACAAGGCCACGTACCGGTTCGAGATCACCGCCGAGGCCGCGTACGACGTCCTCGCGAACGGCGAGCTGCTCGGCACCGACCGTGCCCGGGCCGGCACGACCTGGACGTACGCGACGACCGAGCCCATGGCGACGTACCTCGCGACCGTGCAGATCGGTCGGTACCGCACGACGAAGCTCCGGAGCCCGCGCGTCCCGGTGACGCTGCACCACCCCGCAGACCTCCAGGCCGCGGCGAAGACCGACTTCGGCCGGGTGCCGGACATGCTCGCGCTCTACGCGGACCGGTTCGGCCCGTACCCGTTCCCCGCGTACGGCGTGGTCGTGACCGACGACGAGCTCGAGATCCCGCTCGAGGCCCACGGTCTCGCCGTCTTCGGCCGGAACCACGTCGACGGCGAGCACGGCACCGACCGGCTCATCGCGCACGAACTCGCCCACCAGTGGTTCGGCAACTCGGTCACCGTCGCACGCTGGCGCGACATCTGGCTGCACGAGGGCTTCGCCTGCTACGCCGAGTGGCTGTGGTCCGAGCACCGGGGCGGCGACACCGCCGACGTGCTCGCCGCGCGGTACCGGCAGGGACTGCTCGACCAGTCGCAGGACCTCGTGGTCGGCGACCCCGGCGCCCGCGACATGTTCGACGACCGGGTCTACAAGCGCGGCGCCCTCGCCCTGCACGCCGTCCGCCGGACGTTCGGCGACGCCGCGTTCTTCGCCGGCCTCCGGACGATCACCGAGCGACACCGGCACGCGTCCGTCGCCCCCGAGGACGTCCTCGACGCCTTCGCCGGCACCGCGGGGGTGTCCGTCGACGCCGTCCGAGCCGTGACGGCACCCTGGATCGAGGAACCCGGCGTCCCCGAGCTGCCCGCTGCCTGACGACCCGCGGCGTCGGAGCAACGCGAGCCGAGCTGCAGGCCGGCAACGTCAGGCGACGTCCGCGCGCGGGCGCAGGCGCGTTGCGCGCGCGGGCGCAGGCGCGTTGCGCGCGCGGGCGCAGGCGCGTTGCGCGCGCGGGCGCGTCGCTGGCGGCTTCAGGCGACGCCCGCGGGCTCGTCGACGGCGACGACCTCGCCGGCCCGAAGTACCTCGCGCCAGACCTCGTCGAGCGAGAGCCCCACGACCGCTGCCACCGCCGCGACGGTCCCGAACGACGGCGTCGCGATGCGTCCGGCCTCGATCTTCCGCAGGGTCTCGGGCGACACCCCGGCCGCGAGCGCGACGTCGAGCATCGACCGATCGGCTCGGGCGGCGCGGAGCAACGCCCCGAGGGCACGACCGCGGGCGAGTTCGAGGGGACTGAGCGGCAGACGGACCATGCACCGATAGTAATACCGGTACGATCATCCCGTGATCGAGATCCTGACCCCGGCCGAGGTCGACCGCGCCCGCCGCACCGGAGCGCTCGTCGGCACGATCCTGCAGACCCTCCGCGACCGCACGCGCGTCGGCACGAACCTGCTCGAGATCGACCGGTGGACGAAGCAGCTCATCGAGGACGCCGGCGCCGAGTCCTGCTACGTCGACTACGCCCCGTCGTTCGGCCGCGGCCCGTTCGGCCACCACGTCTGCACGGCCGTGAACGACGCCGTCCTGCACGGGCTCCCCCACGACCGGGCACTCGCGGACGGCGACCTGCTCACCCTCGACCTCGCCGTGTCGCTCGACGGCATCGCCGCCGACGCCGCGATCAGCTTCGTCGTGGGCACCGTGGACCCCGCCGACGCCGCGCTGATCGACGCGACCGAACGCGCCCTCGCCGCGGGCATCGCCGCCGCACGCCCCGGCGCCCGCACCGGGGACCTGTCGCACGCGATCGGCACCGTGCTCGGGGACGCGGGCTACCCGGTCAACGTCGAGTTCGGCGGCCACGGCCTCGGGTCGACCATGCACCAGGACCCGCACGTGTCGAACACCGGACGGCCCGGACGCGGCTACACCCTCCGCCCGGGGCTCCTCCTCGCGCTCGAACCCTGGGTGATGGCCGACACCGACGTCCTCGTCACCGACCCGGACGGCTGGACGCTCCGCAGCGCCACCGGGGCCCGGACGGCGCACACCGAGCACACCGTCGCGATCGCCGAGGACGGCGCCGAGGTGCTCACGCTCCCCAGGTGACCGGTACTCCCCCTGCGGCGACCGCGAGCACGAGGTCGTGCTCGGGCCGCACGAGGACGACCGCCTGTGCCGCTCCGTCGAGGACCACCGTGCCGCGCTCGACGTCGACGTCGACCGACCGGGGGTCCACCCGGAGGCCCCGGCCGTCCCGTTTGAGGACGGCCTCCTTCGCCGCCCAGCAGGCCGCGAGCACGCCGACGTCGCCCGCGGCACGGTCGATCTCCCCACGCGTGAAGGCGTCGAGCGGCGCGCGCGCCACCCGGGACACGCGCTCGACGTCGACCCCGACGACGTCGGGCGCGACCGCGAGGGCGGTCACGCCCGCGGTTCGGGACAGGCTGACGCCGACCTCCCGGCCACCGACGGTGGCCCACGGTCGGCCGTGCGCGGTGCTGCCGCAGTGCGGGCAGCCGCGCCCCGCGCGCACCCCGGCCACGTCCGCGCCCGTCGCGGACGCGACGGCGGCGACCAGGGCCTCCCGGTCGGCCGCACGGTCCGCGGCCGCCGGCCGGAGCGTCACGACGACGGACTGGAGGCACGACTCACCCACGCAGGAAGCCTACGTGGGTGAGGTGGTGCGGTCCGTGACGACTCAGGCGTGCGTGAGCGCGATCAGCGCGACGTTCATCGTGCTGTAGAGCCCCTCGGACCGCGTCGCCTGGCGCACACGTCCGCGGAGGACCTCGTACCGACCGTCCTCCTCGCGCACGAAGCCGATCACGCCGCTCGCCGGCGTCGACACCCGGTGGTAGCCGTCCTCGAGCGGGACGACCTCGGTGTTCAGTGTTCGCTCCATTGCTGTCCCCTTCCGCTCGTCGTCGAACAGTGGCGTCAGCATACCCCGATGTGGGGGACAAACGTCCGGCACCTGTGCGGATGACGAATGTTCATGCACAGTCCCGGATCGCCCGGACCGAGCCGTGCGCCTCCTGGATAGACTGCGGACGACGGCGCCGGGAGTGCCGTCCAGGGGCGCCGACGAGGGGCCTGCGGGGTCGGATGGAGGACGGATGCGCATGGTCCACGGCAGACGCCCGAACGAGGCCGCAGCCGGTCCGGGGAGCGGGACGTCACGTCCTGTGCTCCGGTGGACCACCCGCCTGGTGACCGCCCTGCTCGCCGCGTTCCTCGTCCTCGCACCCGCGACCGCGTCGCACGCCACCGCGCCCTTCCAGCTCCAGGGCGGTGCGTACGTCGTCGACCGGGCGGACGCCCTGACCTCCGCGCAGCAGTCGCAGGTGGAACAGGCCGTGCAGGACCTCTACGACAAGACGAAGACCCAGCTCTACGTCGTGTACGTCCCGACCTTCTCGGACCCGTCCGACCACACCGCGTGGGGCGACACGTTCCGCCAGCAGAACCAGATCGACTCGGACAGCATCGTGCTCGCGGTGGCGGTCGACGACCGCATCGCGGACATCCACCAGACCAACGAGACCGACCTGACGTCGTCCGACGTCGAGAACGCTTACCAGGACGACGCCGTGCCGCAGCTCCGTGACGGCAACTGGGCGGCGGCCGCGACCGCGTTCGCCGACGGGCTCGCCCAGACGCAGGACCCGCCGGACCTCACCGCGCTGTGGGTCGTGCTGCTCGTCGTCGTGATCGCGATCGTCGTCGTGGTGCTCGTCGTCCGTGCGCGCAACAGACGCCGCACCGCAGCGGCGACCAAG
The DNA here is from genome assembly GCF_044749145.1 of Curtobacterium sp. NPDC089689. NCBI lineage: Bacteria > Bacillati > Actinomycetota > Actinomycetes > Micrococcales > Microbacteriaceae > Curtobacterium > Curtobacterium sp. NPDC089689. Next base: position 514,241 of record NZ_JBIVHJ010000003.1, read on the forward strand.
GCGCAGGAGGAGTCCCTCGCGGGCCTCGAACGCACCGCCGGGGGTGCCCTCGTCACGATCGACGACGAACTGAAGACCGCCGAGCAAGAGGTCGGGTTCGCCACCGCCCAGTTCGGCGCCGACGCCGCGAAGCCCTTCGCCGACGCCGTGGCGACCGCGAAGCGCAACGTCCGGCAGGCGTTCACGTTCCAGCAGCAGCTCGACGACGAGATCCCGGACACCCCGCAGCAGCGCGCCGAGTGGGCGAACCAGATCATCGCCATCTGCGAGCAGGCACACGCCGCGATCGAGGCGCAGACCGAGTCGTTCGACAAGCTCCGCTCGCTCGAGGACGGCGTCGAGGACGCGTCGACCGCCCTCGCCGCGGACGTCGCCGCGGCGCCCGCGACCGTCGCCGCCGCCTCGGCCGCACTCGAGCGGGTCCGTGCGGCGTACTCCGGCCGGACCCTCGCCACCGTGTCGGACAACGTCGACCAGGCGAAGCAGGTGCTCGACTACGCCACGGAGCGGTCCGCAGCGGCGACCGCGGCGATCGCGGCCGGCGACAAGGGCGAAGCGGTCGTCGCCGTGCGGGACGCCCAGCACGCCCTCGCGCAGGTGCAGCAGCTGACGGCCTCCGCCACCGCCGCCGAGACGACCTTCGCCGAGGCGTCGGCACGCGCCCAGGCGATGCGCGCCGACGTCGAGGGCGACGTCGCAGCCGCACGGTCGATGCGCACGGACAGTCCCGAGCTCGCCGCGGCCGTGACCCAGGCCGAGACGGTCCTGCGGCAGGGCATCGACCCGAAGGACCCGATCTCCGCCGTCGACGCCCTGACGAAGGCGAACACCGACATCGACGCCGCGCTCGCGACCGCACGAGGTGTCGAGGAGCGGAACCAGCGCGCCGCACGGGCACTCGACGACGCCCTGCGCGACGCCCGCTCCCGGATCAGCCAGGCTCGCGACTACATCGCCCTGCGTCGTGGAGCGGTCGGGCCGACGGCACGGACTCGGCTGTCCGAAGCCGAGCGCGCCCTCGACGACGCGGTCGACCTCGCCACGACGAACCCGGGGCAGGCGCTCCAGGCCGCACGCGCGGCCGAGCAGTACGCCGCCGCCGCGATGGACGAAGCCGGCAACGACATGGGCGGCTGGCCCGGTGCCGGGGGCGGCGGCAACGGTGCACAGCTCGGCGGGCTCGTCACCGGGCTCGTCCTCGGTGGTCTCCTCGGCGGACGCGGCGGCTCGTTCGGCGGCGGCTCGTTCGGCGGCGGCTCGTTCGGCGGCGGCGGCTTCGGCGGTGGCGGCGGTGGCTTCGGCGGAGGCGGCGGCGGGGGCGGCGGGGGCGGCGGCTTCTCCGGCGGCGGCCGCTTCTGAGCGGACCGCTCTTCTCCCCGGCTCCCAGACGACGACTCCACGACCAGACAGCACGAAGCGGTACTCCTCCAGAAAGGGAACAGCAATGGCCAAGCAGACGATCTTCGGTCGCATCTCCTCGCTCATCCGGGCGAACGTGAACCAGCTCATCGACAACGCCGAGGACCCGCAGCTCATGCTGGACCAGCTCGTGCGTGACTACACGAACAACATCGCCGATGCCAAGACCGCGATCGCGCAGACCATCGGCAACCTCCGCCTGCTCGAGCAGGACCATGAGGAGGACAAGAAGGCCGCCACCGAATGGGGCCAGAAGGCCGCCAACGCCTCGGCAGCGGCGGACAAGTACCGCGCCGAGGGCAAGACCGCCGACGCCGACAAGTTCGACAACCTCGCGAAGATCGCCATCGGCAAGCAGATCGCCGCCGAACAAGAGGTCAAGGACAACGAGGGTCCGCTCGCGACGCAGAACGAGCAGGTCGAGAAGCTCAAGTCCGGGCTGGCCGGCATGGAGCAGAAGCTCGAGGAGCTCAAGTCCAAGCGCGACTCGCTCGTCGCCCGCCAGAAGACGGCGGAGGCGCAGTCGAAGGTCAACGACGCCATCGGGAACATCGACATCACCGACCCGACGAGCGACCTCACCCGCTTCGAGGAGAAGGTCCGCCGCGAAGAGGCGAAGGTCCTCGGGCAGCAGGAGCTCCAGTCGTCGAGCCTCGACTCCCAGTTCGAGAGCCTCGAGGACGTCGGCAAGGACGCCGAGGTCGAGGCCCGGCTCGCAGCGCTCAAGGGCGGCGGGTCGTCGAGCATCTGACCCGTCGCTCGGCGGGCTGATCCAGCACGCACCCAGCGCGCACCCCGGACGACGCCGGACCCGGCTGCCAGACTGGCACGATGCACTTCATCGTGGTCGGTCAGTGGCAGGGTTCGGCGTCGTCCCGTGCGATGCGGCTCGGGGATGGTGCGGCGGCGATCGCGGCGGACCTCCCCCGCGCCTCGACGACGGTGGTCGAGGTGCCGCCGGGCGCCGGCGACCGACTCGAGACCGCGATCGCCCGCTACACGTCGGTCCGCCAGGTGGCCGAGCGGGTCGCCGAGGAGTCCAGCGTGGCACCCGAGGCCCCGTTCGTCGTCGGCGGCGACGGCTCGTCGTTCCTCGGCGCGACCGTCGGCCTCGACGAGGACACCGCGTTCGTCCGGATCGCGGGGTCGAGCGGCTACCGTCCGCTGAACCGTGCCCAGCCGGTGGCGGCCGAGGCGGCGGCGCTGCGGCTCGTCGTCGACCGGCCGGACGACCTCTTCCCCGACCTGCCCGTCCTGTCCGGGTCGAAGGTCGTCCTCGCGGGCGTCCGCGGTGCCGAGGACAGCGAGTCGACCGCGCTCGAGCGTGCCGGCATCCGCACCCTCGACGTGGACGCCGCGACCGCCGAGGCCGTAGCCGCCGCCGTCAGCGCCACCGGAGCCGGCTCGGTGTTCGTGCACGTCGACCTCGACGTGCTCGACCCCTCGGAGGTCGACGGGCTCCTCGAACCGGTGCCCTTCGGTCTCGACGGCGCCGGCCTGGTCGAACTCCTCCAGGCCGCGACGCGGGGCCGACGGCTCGTGGGTGCCGCCCTCACCGGGTTCGCACCGGTCGACCCGGACCGCGCCGTGGACGACCTGGGCGTGATCCTGCGGGCAGTCGGGGCACTCGCGAACGCGTCCAGGACGGCCTGACCGGCGCCGCAGCCGGCGTCGAGCCGACCGCCGCGCCGCGGTACGCCTCACGGTCGGCGTGCCGCGGTGCCGCAGCCCGCGTCGCGCGGACCGCCGCGCCGCGGTACGCCTCACGGTCGGCGTGCCGTCACCGCAGCCGCGTAGGTTGGCCACATGACGGACTACGACCTCATCGTGATCGGCGCCGGCGCAGTCGGCGAGAACGTGGCGGACTACGCCCACAAGCGCGGCCTCTCGGTCGCGATCGTGGAGGCGGAGCTCGTCGGCGGCGAGTGCTCGTACTGGGCGTGCATGCCCTCGAAGGCGCTCCTCCGCAGCGGCCACGCCCTCGAGGCGGCCAAGCGCCTCGACGGTGCCGCGCAGGCCGTCACGGGTGCCCTCGACGCTGCACACGTGCTCGCCCGCCGCAACTCGTTCACGTCGGACTGGAAGGACGACGGCCAGGTGTCGTGGCTCGAGTCCGCCGACATCGCCCTCCTCCGCGGGCACGCGCGAATCACCGGCGAGAAGACCATCGAGGTCGGCGGGGAGACCCACACCGCGCGTGCCGCCGTCGCCGTGGTCACCGGCTCGCTGCACACGCTCCCCGACGTCCCCGGCCTGGCCGACGCGCAGCCCTGGGGCACTCGCGAGGCCACGAGCGCGCAGGAGGTCCCCGAGAGCCTCCTCGTCATCGGCGGCGGAGTGTCGGGATCCGAACTCGCGACGGCGTGGGCGTCACTCGGGTCGAAGGTCACCCTCGTCGCCCGGCACGGCCTGCTCGGCGGCATGGAGCCCTTCGCCGGCGAGCTCGTGGCCGACGCCCTCCGTGCCCGCGGCGTCGACGTCCGCACCGGCGTCAACCCCGTTCGGGTCGACCGCGACGAGCACGGCCTGGTCACCACCACGCTCGACGACGGCTCGACGGTCGTGACGAGCGAGGTCCTCGCCGCCACCGGCCGCCGTGCCCACACCGCCGACCTCGGCCTCGAGACCGTCGGCCTCGAGCCCGGCGCCTGGCTCGACGTCGACGACACGATGCTCGTGCACGGCACCGACTGGCTGTACGCGGTCGGGGACGTGAACCACCGCGTGCTGCTCACCCACCAGGGCAAGTACCAGGCTCGCGCCGCCGGCGAGGCGATCGCCGCCCGGTTCCAGGGCACGCCGCTGCACACGGAGCCGTGGGGTTCGCACGTCGCCACCGCCGACCACGCCGCCGCTCCGCAGGTGACGTTCACGGACCCCGAGGTCGCGAGCGTCGGGCTGACCGAGGCGACGGCACGCCAGCAGGGCATCGACGTCCGCACCGTCGAGTACGAGCTCGGCAACGTCGCCGGCGCCGCCCTGCAGGCCGACGGGTACACCGGCCGGGCGAACCTCGTCGTGGACGAGTCCCGCGGCGTCGTCGTCGGGGCGACCTTCGTCGGTCAGGACGTCGCCGAGATGCTGCACGCCGCGACGATCGCGGTCGTGGGCGAGGTCCCGATCGACCGCCTCTGGCACGCCGTCCCGGCCTACCCCACGATGAACGAGGTGTGGCTGCGGCTGCTCGAGACCTACGGCCGTCCGGCGTGAACCCGTTCGTCGACTCGGTCGTGTCGCGGGCCGGCTGGCTCCTCGCGACCGCGGTCGGCCTCGCCGTCGGACTCCCGCTGTCGACGGGACCGGTCCGGATCGTCGACGGGCTCGTCGTCTGCTCGGGCCTCCCCCGGTGGGCGTTCCGCCGCGGCGGCACCTGCGTCGGGTCGGTGTACCTGACGCGCGACAACGACGGCGACCGCGTGCTCCGGCACGAGCGGGTCCACGTCGCGCAGTGGAAGCGGTACGGCATGGCGATGCCCGTCCTCTACGCGTTCGCGGGGCGCGATCCGCTCCGCAACCGGTTCGAGGTCGAGGCCGGTCTCGAGGACGGCGGCTACGTCCGCTGACACGACCGTGGTCCGGACGGGAGGCCCGTGGCGGCGCCGCCACGGCCCTCCCGTCCGCCTGTTGGTCGCGTAACGCGCCGCGCGCGTGTCCCCGTGGTCGCAGAACGTGTCGCCCGCCGAGAACGTGAGCGGCATGTCGTGCGACCAACGCCCGCCAAAGGGACGTCCGACGTCCGACGTCCGACCCCGGGACGGCGACCGACGGGCACGGGGCGGTCAGGCGGCGGGACGCCTCGGGACGACGAGCGGCGTGCCGGTCTCCGGGTCGGGGACGACGACGCACGGCAGGCCGAAGACGTCCTCCACGAGGGACGCCGTCAGGACCTCGGCCGGCGTGCCCGCGGCGACGATCGACCCCGCCCGCATCGCGATGAGGTGCGTCGCGTACCGAGCAGCCTGGTTGAGGTCGTGCAGCACGGCGACGACCGTCCGACCCGCACGGTGCAGCCCGGCCGCGAGTTCGAGCACGTCGTACTGGTGCGCGATGTCGAGGAACGTCGTCGGCTCGTCGAGCAGCACGATGTCGGTCTCCTGCGCGAGCACCATCGCGATCCACACGCGCTGCCGCTGCCCACCCGAGAGCTCGTCGACGCTCCGGTCCGCGAGTGACACCGTGTCGGTCTGCTCCAGTGCCGCCTGCACCGCGGCCCGGTCCGACCCCGACGACGGGTGCAGGAGGTCCTGGTGCGGGAAGCGCCCGCGGGACACGAGGTCGCGCACGGTGATGCCGTCCGGGGCGATCGGCGTCTGCGGCAGCATCGCGACCCGGCGCGCGGCGACCTTCGGGCGGAGGGACGAGATCGGCGCCCCGTCGAGGTACACGGTGCCCGCGCTCGGACGCAGCGTCCGCGCGAACGACTTGAGGAGCGTCGACTTCCCGCAGGCGTTCGGCCCGATGACGACGGTCAGTTCAGCGTCCGGGACGTCCACGTCGAGGTCCGACACGACCACGCGGTCGTCGTACGCGAGCGTCAGCCCACGCGCACCGAGTGCGGTCGTCGGCAGGGCGGTGGTCGGCACCGCCGCAGTCAATGCTCGGCCTTGCCGTTCCGCCAGTAGCCCATGAACGCGACCTGCTTGCGGTCGAAACCGACCCCGCGGACGAGGTGTCGGCGCAGCTCCTTCACGCAGCCGGCCTCCCCCGCGATCCAGGCGTAGACCGGGCGCTCGTCGACGGGCGCCGGGACCTCCCAGAGGACCTGCTCGTCGACGTCCACCTCGGTGAAGTCGGTGGTGTCCGCGCAGACCGCGGACGTCCCACCGGCCGTCGTCGCCGTGACGGTCGAGGCCCAGGCGTGCACCTGGTCGGTCATGCGCACACCGTGGGTGGCGCCGTTCCGGGCGATCCAGCGGACCTCGACCCCGGACGGCGCGCTGACCGGCAGGCGGTCGGCGTCGGTCGGGACCTCGATGAAGACGTGCCCGACGGTCGCGACGTCGAGGGCCTCGAGGATGGCGCAGATGGCCGGCGCGGCGGTCTCGTCACCCGCGAGCAGGATGCGGGTCGCGGTGCCGGGAGCGAACTCGGCAGCGCCGGTCGGCAGCTCGTCGGGCGACTCGGGCACGCGGGGTCCGATGATCCGCAGCTCGTCACCGACCCGGCAGCCGGACACCCAGCGCGAGGCGGGTCCGGCGTCGCCGTGCGCCACGAAGTCGATGTCGAGCTCGTGCGCGTCGGGACGGAACGACCGGACCGTGTACGTGCGGAGCGGGTTGCGCACCGCGTCCGGCAGGTCGCGCCAGGCGCCGTACCAGTCACCGTCCTCGGGAAGCTCGGTGAAGCCGTGGCCCTCGATCGGCAGCATGACCTTGATGCGCTGGTCGAGCCCGACGGCGGAGAACTCCGCGAGGGCGTCGCCCGTCAGCGTCACGCGCACGAAGTGCGGGGTGAGTGACGTGACGGCTGCCACGCGGACGGAGAAGATGCGGTACCGGGCTGCCACGTGTCCAAGTATGGCATGCCTTACCTAACGCGGCCAGGGTCCGGCGCGGTGGCAGGATCGAGCCGTGCCCGATCCCGACCTCCCCGCCCCCGCCCTGCCCGACCCGCGGGACGAGTTCGCCGACCTCGGCCACCTCGCCGCCGTGAGCGGCGTGACGGAGCCGCTGCGCGCCTCCAGGCAGGTGGTCCGCACCGCGGACGGACACGACGTGTCCGCGATCCGGTGGGGCGACCGGGAGGCCCGGATCACCTACCTGCACGGGCTCGGCATCGACGCGCACAGCTTCGACCAGACGGCGATCGCCGTCGGCGCGCCCGCGGTGGCGCTCGACCTGCCCGGTCACGGCCGCTCCTCGTGGCGCGACGACGCGGACTACGGCGCCGGCGCGACCGCGCCGACCGTGCTCGCCGCGCTCGACGCGCTGGAGGTCCCGCCGGGGGTCCTCGTCGGGCACTCGCTCGGCGCGATCCTCGCCGCGCGGATCGCCGCCTCGTCGCCGGAGCGCGTCACGGGTCTCGTCCTCGTCGACATGTCCCCGGACTTCGCCCAGCGCGCCGTCGACCGGATCGCTCGGGCACTCGAGGACGAGGAGCCCTTCGCGTCCCTCGACGAGGTCGTCGACCGCGCCGTCGAGGCACGTGTCGGGGACGACCGCGAGGTCCTGCTGCGGGAGGCCCGCCACACCACACGGCTCGGGGCCGACGGTCGCCTCGTGCGGCGGCACCACTTCCCGCACCTGCCGACCGGCCGCACCGCGTCGGTCGGACGGTTCGCCGACGCCTGGCCGGACCTCGAGGCGCTCGACGTGCCGATCCTGCTCGTGCGCGGCGACCGCGGCTACGTCTCGCCCAAGCTGCACGCCGGGTTCGCCGAACGCCTGCCGGACGCCCGCACCGTGACCGTCGAGTCGCGGCACGCGGTGCAGAACCAGGCACCGCTCGAACTCGCCCGGGCGATCCGGGCATGGACCGACGGCCACGGATTGTTGCACCCCGAGCAGAAACCGTCGCAGCACGGCTCCGCACGCCAGTAGTCTCGTGCGAGCGCCACGCGACGACCGTCGCCACGAGCGTCCGGAAGGAACCCACAACCCATGAGTCCGCTCCTCCCCCGCACCGCCGCGTCACGCCTCGCCGTCGTCGCGACCGCGGTGGCCGTGACGTCTGCGCTCGCGCTGACCGGCTGCTCCGGATCGTCGAACGAGCAGGGCGGCGCCGACGCCACCGTGCGCGTCGGCCTGGTGCTCGAGCCCACGAGCCTCGACATCCGCACCCAGTCCGGCGCCGCGCTCGACCAGGTGCTCATCGACAACGTGTACCAGGGGCTCGTCGGCCGCACCGCGGACGGCGACGTCCGCGACGTCCTCGCGTCCTCGCACGAGGTGTCCTCCGACGGTCGCACGTACACGTTCACGCTGCGGAAGGGCACGACGTTCCAGGACGGCGAGCCGGTCACCGCCGCGGACGTCGTGTGGTCGCTCCAGCAGGTCAAGGCGAACGACACCTACGTCGACTCCGCGCAGCTCGCGAACGTCTCGTCGATCACGTCCCCGTCGTCCGACACGGTCGTGCTGCAGCTCGCGAAGCCGGACTCCGACCTGCTCTGGAACCTCACCGGCCGCGCCGGTCTCGTGCTCGAGAAGGCGGCGAAGAACGACCTGTCCGACTCGGCGAACGGCACCGGTCCGTTCGAGGTCGCCTCGGTGAAGCAGGGCGACTCGATCACCTTCGAGCGCAACGACGACTACTGGGGCACGAAGGCGAAGGTCGCCAAGGTCGTGTTCCGCTACATCACCGAGCCGTCGACCGCCGTCAACGCGATGGCCAGCGGCGACCTCGACGTGCAGACCGCCGTCGACGGCACGCTCAAGAGCCAGCTCGAGGGCAACCCGGACGTCACACTGCACACCGGCCGGACGACGGACAAGTACACGCTGGCGTTCAACGACCGGAAGGCGCCCTTCACCGACAAGCGCGTCCGCCAGGCCATCCGGCAGGCGATCGACCCGAAGGCGGTCATCAAGGCCATCGGCGGGACCGGCGTCGAGCAGGGCGGACCGATCCCCGAGCTCGACCCCGGCTACCAGGACCTCACCGCGATCGACGCGTACGACCCGTCGAACGCGAAGAAGCTCCTCGCGGAGGCCGGCACGCCGAAGCTCGACCTGACGCTGACGTACGCGAACATCTACCCGGCGACGATCGGCGACGTGCTAAAGTCGCAGCTCGCCGACGTCGGCATCACCCTCACGGTGAAGCGGGTCGACTTCGCCACCTGGCTGTCGAGCGTGTTCGAAGCGCCGAAGTCGGGCGAGCGCACGTTCGACATGAGCATGGTCGACCACGTCGAGGCGCGCGACTTCGGCAACTGGGCGAACCCGGACTACTACTTCGGGTACGACAACGCGGAGGTCCAGGACCTCTACGCACAGTCCGTCGCCGCGACCACCGAGCAGGCCAAGGTCGATGCACTCCGGAGGGCCGCGAAGATCGTCTCCGAGGACGCGGCCGGCGAGTGGCTGTACACGTCCACGTCGATCACCGCGGTCCGCAAGGGCGTCACGGGCGTCCCGTTCGACGGCACGAACTCGCGGCTCGACCTGTCGGGGATCGCCGTCAAGTGACCCTCCCGACCCCTCAGTAGCATCGACCCGTGACCCGGTTCCTGATCGGGCGGCTCCTGCTGCTCGTCGTCGGCCTGCTCGTGGCGAGCATCATCGTGTTCGCCACGCTGCGGGTGCTGCCGGGCGACGTCGCGCAGATCGTGGCCGGCACCCAGGCGAGCCCGGAGCAGGTGGCGCAGCTGCGGCAGGAGCTCGGGCTCGACCGTCCGGTCGTCCTGCAGTACCTCGACTGGATCGGCGGGCTGTTCCGCGGTGACCTCGGCCGATCGCTCGTGACCGACGGGCCCGTCGCACCGGAGCTCGTCCAGAAGCTCAGCGTCACGCTGCCGCTCGCCGGCATGTCGCTCGTGGCGGCCCTCGTCCTCGGGGTGCCGCTCGGCGTGCTCGCCGCGGTCCTCCGCCGACGTGCCGGCGGAGCGGTCATCGGGTTCGTCGCGCAGGCCGTCGCGGCGGTGCCGATCGTCTGGGCGGGCATGCTCCTCGTGGCCCTGTTCGCGGTGACGCTGCACTGGCTGCCCACGCAGGGCTTCCCGCTCGACGGCTGGCAGGACCCCGGTCGGGCGTTCTCCTCGCTCGTGCTCCCCGCGCTGACGATCGGTGCGGTCGAGGGCGCGGTCATCCTCCGGTTCACCCGTTCGGCGACGCTCAGCGTCCTCGACGCCGACCACGTCCGGACCGCGGCGGCGATCGGGCTCACCCGGACGCAGGCGCTCCTCCGGCACGGGCTGCCCTCGGTCGCGCTGACCGTGCTCGCGGTCCTCGGCGTGCAGATCGCCGGACTCCTCGTCGGCGCCGTCGTGGTCGAGCAGCTGTTCTCGCTGCCCGGTGTCGGCCGGATGCTCGTCACCGACGTCGGGCGCCGGGACGTCACGAAGGTGCAGTCGGAACTCCTCGTGCTCACCGGGCTCGTGCTGCTCGTCGGGTTCGCGGTCGACGTCGTGCACCGGACGCTCGACCCACGGCAGCGGGAGGCCTCCTCGTGATCCGTCGTCTCCTCGCCCGTCCGACGGGTGTCTTCGCCGTGGTGGTGCTCGGCCTGCTCGTGGTGCTCGCGGCGGTGTCGCTCGTGTGGACGCCGCAGGACCCCTTCCGTGCCGACCCGTTCCACCAGTGGGAAGCCCCCAGCGCCGCGCACTGGTTCGGCACCGACGCCTCCGGGCGCGACATCGCCAGCTACCTGCTCGCCGGCACCAGGACCACCGTCCTCGTCGCCGTCGGGTCCGGCGTGATCGCGAGCATCGTCGGGGTCGTCCTCACCGCGATCGGTTCGCTGACCGCGCGGTGGGTCCGGGAGGGCACGGCGGTCCTCCTGGACATCCTCGTGGCGTTCCCGACGCTCCTCACCGCGATGCTCCTCACCGCGGTGTACGGCGGCTCGCTCGGCGTCGTGGTCGTCTCCGTCGGTCTGTCCTCCGGCGTGACGATCGCCCGCGTCGCCCGCGGGGAGATCCGCCGCATCGCCCGGAGCGACTACGTCACCGCGGCCCGCGCGTCCGGGGTCGGGGGTGGCGGCGTGCTGCTGCGGCACCTGGTCCCGAACGCCGCACCACTCTTCACGGTGCAGCTCTCGCTCGCGATGGCGACGGCGGTGCTCGCCGAGGCGGGGCTGTCCTACCTCGGGTACGGAGCCGGTTCGAACACCGCATCGTGGGGGTCGCTCCTGTCCGACCTGCAGGCGTACATCGGCGTGCACCCGTGGAGTGCGACCTGGCCGGGCGCATCGATCGCCCTCGTGGTCGCGGCGCTGTCGCTCCTCGGCGATGCCGTCCGTGACGCGACCGACCCGCGACTGACCACGGCGGACCGGTCCTCCGACCCCGACGCCGGTGCTCCCGTCGACGCCGCCGACGTGGCCGACGCGGGGACCGCGGCCACCACCGACGCCGGCACGGCCTCCGCCACCGACCGCGACCGCGCAGCGGGCGCCGGACCGGGGGTGACCGCATGACCGAGCCGACCGGACGATCCGGGCACGCCGTCCCGGTCGACGCGACCGGCGGGCTGGAGGTGCGCGACCTCACGGTCCGGATCGCGGGGCGGACGATCCTCGACCGCGTGACGTTCACCGTGCCTCCCGGCCGACGCCTCGGCGTCATCGGCGCGTCCGGCTCCGGCAAGTCGATGACCGCCCTCGCGCTGATGGGCCTGGAGCCCGCCGGGGCCGTCGTCACCGGGAGCATCCGGCTCGACGGCACCGAACTCGTCGGGCTGCCGGACCGGGAGCGCGCCCGCCACCGCGGATCCGGGATCGGGATGGTGTTCCAGGAGCCGGGCACCGCGCTCGACCCACTCCGTCGGGTCGGGGCGCAGATCGCCGAGCCGCTGCGCCTGCACCACGGCCTCGACCGTCGAGGAGCCGCACGCCGGGCGCGCTCGCTCGCCGCTGAGGTCGGCCTGCCGGACCCCGAGTCCCTGCTCCGGCAGTACCCGCACCAGCTCTCCGGCGGCCAGCGGCAGCGCGTGTGCATCGCGATGGCCGTCGCGGGCGAGCCGTCGTACCTCGTCGCCGACGAGCCGACGACCGCGCTCGACGTCACGACGGAGGCGCGCATCCTCGAGCTCTTCGAGCGACGCTCGGCGGGCACGGTCTTCGTCACGCACGACCTCGCCGTCCTCGCCCGGATCGCCGACACCGCGGTCGTGCTCGACGCGGGACGCGTGGTCGAGGAGGGTCCCGTGCAGCAGCTGCTCGCCGCGCCGTCGCACCCCGCGACCGCCGCCCTCGTGTCCGCCGCCCGGGCCACCGCCCGCCGCACGCCCGGAGGAGACCGGTGACCGCACTGCTCGAGGGCACCGGACTGCACCGGCACTACCGGCTCCCCCGCCGGGGCCCGTTCGAACCCGGGCCCGTCCGGACCGCGGTCGACGGCGTCGACCTGACGGTCGCCGCCGGCAGCCGCCTCGGCATCGTGGGCGAGTCCGGCTCCGGCAAGTCCACCCTGGTGCGACTGCTCGCCGGCCTGGAGGCACCCACCACCGGGACCGTGTCGGCCTCCGGACGGCCCGTGGTCGCGTCGGCGTCCGCGCAGGCGTTGCGCTGGTTCCGTCGCGAGACCGGCGTGGTGTTCCAGGACCCGTACGCCTCGCTCGACCCGCGGATGCGCGTGGGCGCGATCGTCGCCGAACCCCTGCGCGCCCTGCGGGTCCCCGGCTCGCACGCGTCGCTCGTGGCGTCCGTGCTCGAGCGGGTGGACCTGCCCGCGGACGCCGTGACGCGGTACCCGCACGAGTTCTCCGGCGGGCAGCGGCAGCGCATCGCGATCGCCCGGGCCGTCGTGCACTCACCGCGGATCCTGTTCGGGGACGAGCCGATGAGCGCCCTCGACGTGGTGGTCCGCGCCCGCGTGATCGAACTGTTCCGGTCGCTCGTCGACGACCTCGGGCTGGCCCTCGTGCTCGTGTCGCACGACATCGGCGTGGTGCAGCGGCTGTGCGACACGGTCGCGGTGATGTCGGCGGGGAGGATCGTCGAGCACGGGCCGGTGTCGCTCCTCGACGCGCCGCAGCACCCGGCCACGCAGGCGCTCGTGGCGGCCGCCCCGACGCTGCCGTAGGGCGCGGCGGGCGGGGTCGGAACGCGCGCGTTTCGTGGGCGTGGGTGTCGGGCGCGGGTGACCGGGATGGGTGACGATGACCGCACGCCAGACCCGCGCTGTGCGAGTCGTGTTCGATCCGGCGGCAACCGTTGCCCGCTCAGTGGGACTCCGGGGACGATCGAGCCGGCCGACCGGCCGCTTCTCGAAGGGGAGAACGCATGAGCAAGTCGAACGACATCAGCAGACGGACCGCCCTCGGACTCGGCGCCGCGGGAGCCGCCACCGTCGCCTCGGGCATCCTGACACCGGGCGCCGCCCAGGCGGCCGGCCGCGGGACCGGCGCCGGACACGGGTTCGGCGTCGGGCACGGCTCGGGCACCCCACACGCCGCACCACGACTGACGAAGCGCTTCGAGCCCGACAGCACGACGGTGCTGAAGAACCCGCTCAACGGATGGGCCCTGTACGGCTCCGCGGAGCCGCCGGCCGACTACTGGACGAAGTACGACGACGTCACGCTGCCCGACGGCAGCTCGATCCGGATCTCGGACGTGGCCGGGGTGCTGTACATGCGGGTGTCGTGGACGATCCTCGAGCCTTCCGAGGGCGTCTACGGCTGGGACACGAACGCCGCCTTCGCCGGGATCCTCGCCGAGGCACGGTCCCGGGGCATGCGGCTCGCGTTCCGGGTCGTGGTGGACAGCCGCGACAAGGCGAACGACTTCACGCCGGCCTGGGTCCGCGAGGCCGGAGCGGTCGGGTACGAGAACCAGGTCGGATCGCACACGGTGTGGACCCCCTACCCCGACGACCCGGTGTTCCAGGCGAAGTACTCGGCGTTCGTCGCAGCCTTCGCCGCCCGCTACGACGACCCCGAGGTGACCGACTTCATCGACGGGTACGGCCTCGGCAAGTGGGGCGAGGGGCACTCGATGAAGTACCTCGACCCGGCGAACCGCAAGCAGGTGTTCGACTGGATCATCGACCTGTACCTCGAGCACTTCACGACGGTCCCGCTCGCGCTCAACTACCACCGGCTCATCGGGGCCGGCGGTGACGAGAGCTGGGGCGCACCGGACCCGGAGAGCGAGGCGCTCCTCGACTCCGCCTACGAGAAGGGATACGTCCTCCGTCAGGACGCCTTCGGCATGACCGACTACTACGCCGACTGGGAGAAGTCGATGGCCGCGAAGTGGCGCCACCGTCGGCCGATCATCATGGAGGGCGGCTGGGTCACCGCGCAGCACGACGTCACGAAGGACCCCCGCGGGTACGAGGACGCGGCCGACGTCCGGCAGGGCGAGTTCGACGACTCCGCCGAGGCGCACGTCAACATGATGGACCTCCGCAACGGCGAGGCGCTGTCGTGGTTCACCGCCGAGACGTACCCGCTCACGAAGCGCTTCGACGCCGAGGGCGGCTACCGGCTCCACCCGTCCGAGGTCAGCGTGCCGACGGACGTCCGGGTCGGTTCCGCCGCCTCCATCACGCACGAGTGGACGAACACGGGGTGGGGGTACCTGCCGTCCGACCTGCCGGTCTGGCAAGGCAAGTACAGGGTCGCGATCGGACTGCTCCGCGCCGACGACACCCCGGCGCGGGTCCTCGTCGATGCGGATCCGGAGCCGTCGGAATGGCGCAAGGGCTCGCCGAGGTCGTACACGTTCGCCCCGCGGATCACCGGCGTCGCCCCGGGTCGGTACCGATGGGGCATCGCGATCGTGGACACGACCCGCGGGAACGTGCCCGCCATCGCCCTCGGCGCGACCGGGGAGCGAGCGGACGGGTGGCTCGTGGTCGGGGACGTCACCGTCCGCTGACGCGAGCCGCCACGACCTGGACGCGACGGCCTGGAGGCACGGCACCGGTCCGGCGGACCGGCACCGGTCCTCCAGGCGGTCGCGCGGGCGCGGGGCGCACGTCACGGGACACGCGCGTTCCGTCGGAGCGCGCGTCGTTCGACGGTCGCGACGTCGGAACGCGCGCGGGCCGGTTCCCGCCCGACTCCTGCCGGACGCGCGCGGAGCGCGCTCAGGGCGCCCCGGCGAGGAACCGGAGGGCCTGCGCGACCAGCGCGCGGTGCGCCGGTGCGGCGAAGGACGCCGAGCCGTGGCCGAGTCCGTCGTAGACGGTGGTCCCGCCTCCCGGGCGGTCGTGCACCCAGACGAGCGGGTGGCGGATCCCGTCGTGCTCGTGGTCGACGAGCACACGCACGTCGGGTGCCACCCGCTGGTACGCGTACCGCTCGTCGTCGAGCGCGAAGTCGGACAAGCCGTCCGTGACCGGGTGTCCGTCGTCCACGACCTGCACCGTGCAGGGCCCCGACGGCGGGTGCATCGTCGTCCCCCGGACCCACACCCCGCCGAGGACGCGCTCCCACCGCCCGTCCCCGGCGAACGACGTCGACGACACGTGCACGGCGAACACCGGTACGTCGCTGGCGAGGAGCCGACCGTACCCGGCCTCCGCCCACGACAGCGGTACCGGACGGTCGTCGCGCGGGAGTCCGACGTTCACGACCACGAGGGACGGGAGCGGTCCGGACGCGAAGGAGGCGAGGGCTGCGTCGACGTCCTCCGCCTGTGTCAACGGCACGCCGGCCTCGCGGCCGATGTCGACGAGCGCCCGGTTCGTCGCGTCGAACGGGTGCCAGGGATCTGTCCACCGCCCGACCCCGCCGAGCAGGACCGGACCGTCGGTCGGCCGCTCCGCCACGCGGTGGTGAACCGTCACGCGCGGGTGATCCGGAGCGTGTGCGATCCCGAGACCGCCGGGTCGCGTTGCACGAGCAGGATCCGGTGCAGGGCTGGCCCCCACGCGGCGCGGAGCTTCTCGTCGTCGAGGTCACGTCGTTCGACCTCGACCCCGAGGGCCGCGTCGACCGCGAGGTGGGCGGGTCCGACGAGGAGCCCACCGGGCGTCGGCTGCGGCTCGTGCAGGGTCAGGACGACGAGGGTCATGGTGCCGGGGCGGCGGAACGTCCACTCGTCGTGCACCTCGACGCTGTCCGTCGTCCGGTCGATCGAGGCGACCCGTCGGGCACGCTCGAGCCCGGAGTCGGCCGGGTACGCGGCCGCGAGGTCCATCGACAGGGAAGCCCGGCCGCCGTCGTCGGCGAACGTCGTGCCGGTCGCGCGGAACGCGGCCCCCTCGTGCTGTTCGACACCGTTCGGCCACGGCACGCTGTGCCAGCTCGACCGCATGGTCCAGATGCCGTACCGGGTGTCGGGCATGAAGGTCTCGCGGTGGTACACGCCGACACCGGCGTCGACGACCACCGGTTCGCCGTCGAGCGACACGATCACCGAGCCCGCGTCGTTGTGGTTGTGACTGACGTCGTTGTGGCCGCCCTTCGCGGACAGGAAGAACCCGTCGGCACGGGCGACGGCGACCTCGGTACCGGGCAGGTACAGCGACCGCGGCATGCCCGGCGCCGCGGCACCGGCGTGCTGCCAGTCCGGCGTTCGGAGCTCGTGGAGCGTCCGGAGGAACAGCGGGGCGAGTTGCCCGTCGAAGCGCAGCGGGTGCCGACGGCCCATCCAGCGAGCGTGCTGCACGACGTCGTCGTCGCCGACCACGGCGCCGAAGCGGGCGAGGAGGTGCCAGTTCGCGTTCTCGGGGAGCACGGGTGACCCGTCCGAGTGGTTGACCTGGTGGTCGGCGTCGATCTGCATGCTCATCGGGAAGCGGGCCATCGCGGCCACGGGGGCGACCGTCCACCCGTCGAACGCCCCGTGGGTGATGGTGGTCAGCAGGTCGAGCGCCTCGAAGAGCGTCGCGCCGGCCCACCACCAGTACGTGGCCCCCTCGTCGCAGCTGCCGTCGTCGTCGTACCCGGCGCGGAAGCGGTCGAGGATGCCGAGCGCACGATCGAGGGTCACGGTGAGCCGGCCGGCGTCCGGTTCGACCACGGCGGCGCAGACGAGGACGTTCGACACGATCCACGGCGCCCAGTTGTTCGGCGGTGCGCCGTCCGTGCCGTGCCAGAAGTACTCCTCCTGCTCC
Organism: Curtobacterium sp. NPDC089689; assembly: GCF_044749145.1. NCBI lineage: Bacteria > Bacillati > Actinomycetota > Actinomycetes > Micrococcales > Microbacteriaceae > Curtobacterium > Curtobacterium sp. NPDC089689. Next base: position 531,330 of record NZ_JBIVHJ010000003.1, read on the forward strand.
CACGGGTCGAGCACCCGCCGCCGCACCTCGTGGTGCACCCGCGCGCGGATGCCCGGGAAGTCCTGTTCGAGCCGCTCCCCCGCGAACGAGTCGATCGCGGCGAGCATCCCGCCGAGCGCGGCGTCGTTGAGGTCGAGCACGTCACGGCCCGGTACCGGCAGGAACGGCCGTGCGCCGTCCTCGGGCAGGGCGTAGTGCGACGGCAGGCACCAGGCGCTCAGTTCGCAGAGGCGCCAGACCGTGTCGCCCAGGGTCGCCACCCACTCGTCGTCACCGGTGACGCCGAGCGCCAGGGACGCCGTCGCTGCGGACTCCATGACGTTGCGCAGCGACCGTTCGTAGGGCCGACGGTCGCCGTCGCGGCTGTAGGTCGCCCACCGGGTGAGCGTCGGGTACTCGACCAGCGCCGTGTCGCGCCGGTCCGCGGCGGTCGAGAGCAGTGCCTCCCGGTCGACGTCGGTGGCACCCGCCCACGCCGCACGGTCCCGCACGTCGGGGGCGGCGCGCCACGAGCGCGGTCGCACGGCGGCTCGCGCGGCCGGGGTGAGCCGAGCGGCGAAGGTGGTGGCGGAGGTGGACCGGACGGCGGGGTCGGCGGTCGGGGCATCCAGGGAGGAGGGCATCGTGTTCCTCAGGCTTGGACGGCGAAGCCGTCGGGGACGATCGGGTCGGTGAACGCGCCGGTGGCGGCGAACGCCACCGTCTCGCGGACGGCGTTGCCGGCGAGCCGGCGGAGCTCGTTGCCGAGCGAACCCGCGATGTGCGGGGTGATGAAGGTGTTCGGGGTGCTGCGGAGCCGAGCGCCGGCCGGCAGCACCTCGGGCTCGGTGACGTCGAGCACCGCGGCGAGGTCGCCCCGGTCGAGTCGGTCGGCGAGGGCCTCCTGGTCCACGATGCCACCCCGGGCGGTGTTGACGAGCGTGGCACCGGGGCGCATCAGGCCGAGCACGTGCCGGTCGACGAGGTTCCGGGTCGAGGGCAGCAGTGGTGCGTGCAGCGTCACGATGTCGCTCGCGGCCGCGAGGGTGTCGAGGTCGACGGCGGTCACCCCGAGCGCGGCGGCCTCCGCGGCGTCGAGGTACGGGTCGCTGACGAGCACCCGCACGTCGTGGTCGCGCAGCCGCTCGACGACGGCTCGTCCGACGCGGGACGCTCCGACGACGCCGACGGTGATGCCGTGCATGCCGATGACCGGCCAGGACCCCTCGACGTCGACGGGAGCGCCGTCGGACGCGGCGAGGGCGGACGCCGTCGCGAACGCGCGCTTCGCTGCCAGGACGATCATCGCGACCGCGAACTCGGCGACGGGGACGGCGTTGGCGGCCGCGGACGTCGTGACGACGATGTCCCGGGCCCAGACGTCGTCGTCGACCACGGGCTTCACGGACCCGGCGGAGTGGGCGATCGCCCGCAACCGGGGCATCCGGTCGAGTCGGCGGACGTCGAGCACCGGGCTCCCCCACCCGGTGATGATGCACTCGACGTCGGCGAGCAGGCCCGCGTCGCGCGGGTCGTCGGGGTCGAGCGGGCGGTCGTGCACGAGCCGGACGGCCGGCGCGGCGTGCAGGGCCGCGACGTCCGCGGGAGCGAACACCCGCTCGAACGTCGGTCCGGGCAGGACGAAGGCGACCGCGACGGGTCCGCGGTCGGGGCGGTCGTCGGTGGCGGTCGAGCGGGGTGTGACGGGGCGTGACGTCATCGTCGGACGGCTCCTCTCCGGAGTGCAGCGTGTCCATGCCAGTGCCCCGCGGTGTGCGGGGTCAAGCACGGTCACGCAAACGCTCACGAACCGAACACGGGCGGTTCGGCCGTCGATCCCCGGACGCTGAGCGTCGGAGCCAGCGTCATGTGACGCCGAGCGAACCCGGTCTGCGCGGTCGCCGAGATCCGCTCGAAGCACATCGTCGCGGCGAAGCGGCCGACATCGTTCTTCGGCGGGGCGACGGCCGTGAGCGGGACCTCGGCGAGCGCTGCGACCTCGTCGTCGTACGCCACGACGGACAGGTCTCCCGGGATCGACAGGCCCATGGCGGTGAGCGTCTCGACGAACTCGACGGCGTAGTGGTCGGAGTGCACGAAGACCGCGGTGGTGTGCGAGTCGAGGCACCGGCGGATGTACGCCTCGGTGGCCGCCCCCACGCCCTGTGTCTCGTCGATGACCTCGACGGGGGCGTCCTGGTCGAGGCCGAGTTGACGGACGGTGCGTTCGTACCCGGTGCGGAGCTGCGGGGTGGTCGGGGTGTCGAACACGGCCATGCCGATCCGGTGGTGCCCGAGCGCGGCGAGGTGTCGGACGGCGATCGCGGCCCCGGCCTCGTGGTCGCTCCGGACGGACTCGAGGTCGGACCCGACGGGGGCCTCGGTGACGGAGCGTTCCACGACGACGACCGGCATGGGTGCGGCGTCGAGGAGCTCGAGCGTGTCGAAGGCGTCGGCGACGGTGGTGGTGACGAGGAGTCCGTCGACCCCGGCGGCGATGAGACGCTCGACCTGCTGGCGTTCGCGTGCCGGGTCGTACCGCGAGACGCCGAGGACGACGCGGCCGCCCAGTGCCTCGGTGCGCTCGGCGACGCCGGCGACGATCTTCGGGAAGTAGTAGCCGGGGTCGGGGACGACGAGGCCGAGGGTGAAGAGGGCCGCGGGTCCCGGTCCGTCGGGGTCGTTCGTCGGGCGCGGTGCCGGGCGGTGCGGGGCGCCGGCGGTGGGGAGGGTCTCGACCGAGACCGCCCCGCCGTGCACGCGTTTCACGAGGCCGCGGTCGGCGAGTTCTGCGAGGTCACGGCGCACGGTCATCGCGGAGATGCCCTCGCGGTCGGCGAAGTCCGAGGCGGAGAGGCTGCCGTGGACGCGCAGCTCGGCGAGGATGCGCTCTCGGCGCCTGGTCGGGTGCATCGTTGCTCCCCCGTAGTGGGTCGGTGTTCGTTTGGTGTGCGGGTGAATGGCCCGGGTTGACCGTCATCATACGGACGCCACAGGATGACGAAACCACCGGCGGGGTCCGCCGGTGTCGAGAGTCTCGTGAGCAAGGGAGCCACATGAGCGCGACGATGGTCGACCCGGCCACGAGGGCGGAGCCGGCACGGTCCGGCTCCGCTCCGGAGGTCAGGAAGGTCCCCTTCACCGCCCGGTTGCGGCGCGACTACCCGCTGCTGGTCATGGTGGCGCCCGCGGTCGTCCTGCTGCTGTTGTTCGTGTACGTGCCGCTGCTCGGCAACGTGATCGCGTTCATGGACTACCAGCCGTACATCCCGATCTCGCAGAGCCCGTGGGTGGGGGTGCAGAACTTCGCGGTGATGTTCGCCGACGCCGACTTCTGGCGGGCGACGATCAACACGCTGGAGATCACGTTCATCCAACTGGTGCTGTTCTTCCCGGTGCCGATCGCTCTTGCACTGCTCATCCACTCGCTGGTGTGGCCGTGGCTCCGGGCGACGGTGCAGTCGGTGCTGTACCTGCCGCACTTCCTGTCGTGGGTGATCGTCGTCGGCTTCTTCCAGCAGTCCCTGGGGTCGGGCGGCGTGCTGAACCACGCGTTGCGGCAGCTGGACGTCGGCACGGTCGGGATCATGAGCGACCCGGCGACGTTCAAGCTGCTGCTGACGAGCCAGGTGATCTGGAAGGACGCCGGGTGGGGGACGATCATCTTCCTCGCCGCGCTGGCCGCGATCGACGACAACCTGTACGAGGCCGCGGCGATCGACGGTGCCGGGGCGTGGAGCCGCTTCTGGCACGTGACGCTGCCCGGGATCCGGCCCATCATCGTCCTGCTGCTCATCCTGCGGCTCGGTGAGGCGCTGTCCGTGGGGTTCGAGCAGATCATCCTGCAGCGGAACGCCGTGGGGGCCGATGCGGCCGAAGTGCTCGACACGTACGTCTACTACCACGGGGTCATCGACGGGAACTGGTCCACCGGCATCGCCGTCGGCCTGGTGAAGGGCCTCGTCGGCTTCGTCCTCATCATGGCGGCGAACAAGGCCGCCCACATGCTCGGCGAGCAGGGAGTGTATTCACGATCATGAGCACCATCGTGCGCCCGGTCTGGGCCGGCAAACCGACCCCGGTGGTCATCGCGCTGAAGGCGGTCGGCATCGTGCTGATCCTGGCCGTCATCCTGTTCCCGTTCCTCATCGTCTTCTCGACGAGCGTCTCGAGCCAGGACGACATCACCGCTGCGGGCGGCTACGTGGTGTGGCCGAAGTCGTTCGACCTGTCCGCCTACGTGCAGATCCTGTCCGGCGGCGTCGTGACCCGCTCCGTCGTCGTCACGCTCCTCGTGACGATCGTCGGCACGGCGCTGAGCCTGGCCTCGACCGTGCTCGCGGCGTACGCGCTGAGTCGGACGGGTTCGCTGTTCCAGCGGCCGATCCTTACCTTCGTGCTCATCACGTTCCTGTTCGCCCCGGGGATGATCCCGCTCTACCTGATGGTGAAGCAGCTCGGGTTGCTCGACAACTACTGGGCGCTGATCCTGCCGAGTGCGTTCAGCGTGTTCAACATGGTCGTCGTCCGCGGGTTCATGATGAGCATCCCGCAGGAGCTGATCGACAGCGCCAAGATCGACGGCGCCGGCGAGTTCCGGATCCTGTGGCAGATCGTGCTGCCGCTGTCCCGCGCGGTGATCGCCGTCGTCGGCCTCTTCTACGCGGTGGGGTACTGGAACGCGTTCTTCAACGCCCTGCTGTACCTGTCGGACTCGACGAAGTGGACGCTCCAGCTCGTGCTGCGGACGTACGTGCTGCAGGGCTCGAACCTGGTGTCCGGTGCCGGTTCCGACGCGAGCATGCAGCCGCCCGCCGAGTCCGTCCAGATGGCGGTCGTCATGATCGCGATCATCCCGATCCTCGCCGCCTACCCGCTCGTGCAGCGCCACCTCACCAAGGGCGTGCTGACCGGCGCCGTCAAGGGCTGACTCGCCCGCCACCGGCCTGGAGGCACGTGGCGGCCCCGCACCGCGCCTCCCGTCCGGTGCTCCGCACCATCCGACCCGACCGCACGCTTCGAGGGAGAAGCCATGTCCGAATCCACTGCCGGCATCAGCCGGCGCACCCTGATCTCCGGCGCCGCCTTCGGGCTCGTCGCCCTCGGCGGCGCCGGCGGTCTCGCCGGCTGCTCCGGCGGCGGGACCGCCGCGACCATCTCCGACAAGGTGGCGGCCCTGCCGACGTACGTGCCGATCACGAAGGGACCGAAGCCGGACCTGCCCGGCAACGACAAGGTGCAGCCGGTCTACTACGCGTACCCGGAGGAGGGTGAGCTCTTCCGCTCGGTGGCGAGGGACCTGACGGTCGGCGGCACCACCACGGGCTTCGTCGTGACGTACTCGGCACCGCCGCCCGCGAACAACAGCTTCCTCGACTACATCGGCGAGGTCACCGACACGGAGTACGACCTGACGTTCGTGCCCGGCGACTCGTTCGACACGAAGTTCGCGACCATGACCGCGGGCAACGACATCCCCGGGATCGTCGAGTTCCTGACGTTCGCGATGCCGCCGCGGTTCCCGCAGCTCCTCGACGCGAAGTTCACCGACCTCTCCGAGTACCTGTCCGGCGACGCCGTGAAGGAGTACCCGAACCTCGCGAACATCCCCACGCCGTCGTGGCGGAGCGCGCGCATCAACGGCAAGATCTACGGCGTCCCGGAGCACCGCCCGCCGTTCGGTTCCGTGATGGTCTGTCGCCCGGACCTCATCGAGCAGCTCACCGGTTCGGCGCCGGCACCGAAGGACAAGGACGAGTTCTTCGACATGTGCAAGGACGTCACCGACGCGAAGGCGGGACGGTACGCCATCGCCGGCGGCGGCGGAGCAGCCGGGGTCGACTGGTCGTACGACTTCATCGGCGCCACGTTCGGCGTCCCGAACCAGTGGACGAGGACGAGCGGCGGCGAGCTCGTGCACAAGAACGAGACCGACGCCTGGCTGGAGACGCTGAGCTACGTCAAGAAGCTCTGGAACGCCGGTGTCTTCCACCCGGACACGCCGAGCCTCGAGAGCGCGAAGGCCAAGACGTACATCAACAACGGCACCGTGCTCATGCACCTCGACGGCATCTCGGCACTCCTCGACCAGACGATGCCGAAGGGGATCGTCACCGGCGGGGTCGTGCCGTTCGGGGCCGACGGCGGCGCCGGTGTGAACTACCAGGGCACGTCGAGCTTCTCGTTCGCCGCGCTGAAGAAGACCACACCCGACCGGGTGAGGGCGCAGCTGCGGCTCCTCGACTACCTGTCCGCACCCTTCGGCTCGCAGGAGGCGTTCACGCTCACGCACGGGAAGAAGAACGTGCACTACACCGGCAGTGGCCCGAACGCGTCGCTGACGAAGGCCGGCGAGCAGATGATCAACGCCAGTGCCCTCTACCGGCTCGCCGCCGGGCCGCAGGTGCTCAACACTGCGATCCGGATCGACGAGCAGCTGCGGCAGTCCCATGCGTACCAGGTGGCGACGCAGGACATGTTGCTGCCGAACCCGGTGGACGGGTACTACTCCCCGTCGGCGTCGTCCACGCAGTCGGCGAGCCAGGCGTTCAACCTGCTGTGCAACGACTACGTGCTCGGGCGGACGAACCTCGCGAAGGTGGAGGCCGGTGTGAAGACCTGGACCGCCGCGGCGGGCGACAAGATGCGTCGCGAGTACACCGAGGCGATGGAGAAGCAGGGCGAGGCGTAGCGGGGCGCGGCCACGATCCGGACGGGAGGCCCGTGGCGGCGCCGCCACGGGCCTCCCGTCCGGATCGTGCCGGTCTGAGCGATGGAACGCGCGCCTTTCGACGATGCGCGCGTCGATCGACGCGCGCATCGTCGAGACGCGCGCGTCCCGTCGCCTCCGACCGGGCGCGCCCGGCGGGCACCGCCGGTCAGGCGGTCCAGGCGGGCGGGTGCCGCCGCTGCCAGCGGAGGCGGCGCTCGAGCTGGGCGCCGATCGCCAGCAGCACCCGTTCCCCACCCGGTCGCCCGATGAGCTGCACCCCCATCGGGAGCCCGGCGCCGTCGGGGTGGTCGTCGTCCGTCGCCCCCACCGGCAGCGTGATCGCGGGCAGCCCGGACACGTTCGCCATCGAGGTCCACGGCGAGTACGCGCACTGCCGCCGGAAGTCCTCCTCCGGGTCGTCGCCGTACCAGCCGAGCGGACGGGGCGTCAGCGCCAGCGTCGGGGTGAGCACGGCGTCGAAGCGGTCGAACGCGCCGATGAGCGACACCGAGAACGCGTCGAGCGCCGTCATCGCGTCGAGCACCTGCGTCCCCGTGAGGTGCTGCCCGCGATCCACGAGCCACCCGACGAGGGGCGTGGTCTCGCGCAGGTCGATGCCCGGCGCGAGGGGCAGTCGGGCGGCGCTCGACTCCCACGCCACGCGGAACGCCTCGGCGTAGGGCGCGCGGGGCATCGCGACGTCCTCGATGCCGTGTCCGACCTCACCGAGCACCCGGATCGCGGTCGCCACCGCGGCACGCGCAGCCGGGTCGACCACGACGTCGACGGTGTCGTCCCACGGTGAGCCGTCGAGGACGCCGACCACGAAGCGCCCCTCGCCACGGACGGCCGCCGCGGTGAACGGGCCGTCGCCGACGTCGGGCGTCACGAGCGCGTACGGCTCCGGTTCGTCGAGGCCCGCCGGACGGACGAGGGCGTCCAGCAGCATGCCGGCGTCCGCGACCGACCGCGTGAGCGGCCCCGCGACCGAGAGCCCGCCGACACCCGACCGGCCCGGCATCGCGGGGACGCGGCCACGGCTCGGCTTCAGCCCGACGAGCCCCGTGGCCGCCGCCGGGATCCGTACCGATCCGCCGCCGTCACTGCCGACCGCCGCGGGGAGCAGTCCGGCGGCGACCGCCACCGCGGCACCGCTCGAGCTCCCGCCCGGCGCACGCGCGGTGTCGTACGGGTTGCGGGTCGTGCCGAAGCGGGTCTCGGAGGACGACGACATCCCGAACTCGGGCGAGGCCGTCTTGCCGAGACTGATGCTGCCCGCGGCGTCCGCCGCGGCCACGAGCGGGTGGTCGGCGCCCGCCGACCGCGCGGGCAGGCTGGTCGTGCCGTTGCGGGTGACGACGCCCGCCCGGTCGTACAGGTCCTTGTCCGCAGCCGGGAGGCCCCACAGCGGCCGCGACGTCGGCACCCGTTCGCCGAGGTGGTCGGCACGGTCGCGCGCTGCCTCGGCCGTCACGGTCACGAACGCGCCGAGGCCCGCTCCGGCCGGTCCGTCCGCGTCCAACCGCTCGATCCGAGCGAGGTAGTGGTCGACCGCCTCGCGCGCGGTCGCCTCACCGCGACGGATCCAGTCCCAGAGTTCCTGGGCGGACAGGTGGTGCAGTTCGAACACGGGGCCAGCCTAGGCGGCGTCCGCCACCGGCCCGCCGAGTTTCCCCGGCCCGTGGAACGATCCGGAACACCACAGCACGCTCGCGGGTTGTCCCCCGCGTTCCCGACGCGTCCCCGGCGCGTCCCCGGCGCGTCCCCGACGAAAGGTGTCCGACGTGACGATGACCGTCCTGCTCGAGGTGCAGCTCCGCGACGACCTGCCCGCCGACCAGATCGAGACCGCGATCCGCACGACGCTCGACCAGACCCGGGCCTTCGCGGGCAACGAGTCGCTCGAGGTGATCGTCGAGGACGCCGACCCGAACCACGTGGTGGTCGTCGAGCGCTGGAGGACGGCAGCCGACCACGCCGCCTACGTCGCGTGGCGTGCGACGCCGGAGGGAACAGCGCGTGAGCTCGGGTCCGTGATCGCCGGGCCGCCGACGACCCGGACGTTCGACCGGTCCATCACGCTCGCCTGACCGCCCCTGCGCTGCGCGTCCGTCAGCCGCGGACGCGACGGTAGCGGACGTGCGTCGTCAACGGCGAGTGCAGCACCTCGACCGGTTCGAAGCCGAACGACTGCGATCCGTCGAAGAGGCGCTCCCCGCTCCCCAGCAGTACGGGTGCGATGTCCAGCGTCAACTCGTCGACCACGTCCGCGGCGAGCGCCTGCCGGACGGTCGACGCTCCCCCGGCGATGTCGACTCCCCGCCCGTCAGCGGCCTCGACGGCGCGGGCGTAGGCGGTGTCGAACCCCTCGGTGACGAAGTGGAACGTCGTGCCGCCCGCCATCTCGATCGGCTCGTGCTCGTGGTGGGTGAGGACGAAGACGGGTGCGTGGTAGGGCGGTTCCGGCCCCCACCATCCGTCCCACGGCTCGTCCCAGGTTCCCCGGACGGGCCCGAACATGTTCCGGCCCATGACGTACGCGCCGCGCGGCCGCATGAGCCAGGAGGCTGCGGTGCGGTCGGCTTCGCCCACCTCGACACCCGGCATGTGCCAGGTGTGCAGTTCTCCGCCGCGGACGCCGAGCGGGTGGTCGAGGCTCTGGTCCGGGCCGGCCACGAAGCCGTCGAGCGAGATCGACATGTGGCAGGTGGTGTCGGTGGTGGTGTCCTCGGTCATCGCGCGCTCCTCGTCGACGGTGGTGCCTCGATCATGGCAGGCGGGACGCGCTGGGGATGGGACGATTGGCGGATGACCGCCACCCTCGTCGCCAAGGACCTCGCCGGCGGGTACGCCGCCCGCACGCTGTTCGAGGGTGTCGACCTCACGGTCGCCCCCGGCGACGTGATCGGCGTCGTCGGTGTGAACGGCGCCGGCAAGTCGACGCTGCTCCGTCTCCTCGCCGGGGTCGACGAGCCGCTCGCGGGCACGGTGTCGGCGTCGCCGCCGGACGCGTTCGTCGGCTGGCTGCCGCAGGAGCACGACCGGGTCGGGGGTGAGACGGTCGCCGGGTACGTCGGGCGACGGACCGGCAGCACGGCCGCGACGGTGGCGATGGACCAGGCGGCCGAGGCGCTCGGTGCCCCCGGTGCCGACGACGCAGCCGGTGAGACGTACTCGGTCGCGCTCGAGCGGTGGTTGGCGTCGGGAGCCGCGGACCTCGACGAACGGCTACCGGTCGTGCTCACCGAGCTCGGGCTGGCGAACGACCTGGACGGGCACGGTGTCGGGCCGGACTCGCTCATGACCTCGCTGTCCGGTGGTCAGGCGGCACGGGTGGGTCTCGCCGCGCTGTTGCTGTCCCGCTTCGACGTCGTGCTCCTCGACGAGCCCACGAACGACCTCGACCTGGACGGCCTCGCGCGGTTGGAGCAGTTCGTGCAGGGGCTGCGGGGCGGAGCCGTGCTCGTGAGCCACGACCGCGAGTTCCTCGCCCGCTCGGTCACCGCGGTGCTCGAACTCGACCTGGCGCAGTCGTCGAACCGGCTGTTCGGTGGCGGCTACGACGCCTACCTCGAGGAGCGCGAGATCGCACGCCAGCACAAGCGCGACGCCTACGAGGAGTACGCGGCGACCAAGGCCGACCTGGTCTCCCGTGCCCGCACCCAGCGCGAATGGTCGAGCCAGGGTGTCCGCAACGCCATGCGCAAGAACCCGGACAACGACAAGATCCGACGGCGCGCGGCGAGCGAGTCGAGCGAGAAGCAGGCGCAGAAGGTCCGCCAGATGGAGTCGCGCATCGCCCGCCTCGACGAGGTCGAGGAGCCGCGCAAGGAGTGGCGCCTCGAGTTCACCATCGGGCAGGCACCGCGGTCGTCGGCGGTCGTCGCCACGCTCGCCGACGCCACCTTCACGCAGGGGGACTTCACCCTCGGCCCCGTGTCGCTCCAGGTGGACGGCGGGGACCGCATCGGCATCACCGGGCCGAACGGTGCCGGCAAGTCGACGCTCCTGCGCGCCCTGCTCGGTCGGCAGGCGCCCACCACGGGATCGGCGTCGCTCGGGTCGAGCGTGGCGATCGGCGAGGTGGACCAGGCGCGAGCGGCGTTCTCCGGGCCCGAGCCCCTGGCCGCCGCGTTCGAGGCACTCGTGCCGGAGTACGCCACCGCCGACGTCCGGACCCTGCTCGCGAAGTTCGGCCTCAAGGCGGACCACGTCGGACGGGCGGCAGCCGACCTGTCACCGGGCGAACGCACCCGGGCAGGCCTCGCGCTGCTGCAGGCCAGGGGTGTGAACGTCCTCGTCCTCGACGAACCGACGAACCACCTCGACCTCGCCGCCATCGAGCAGCTCGAGCAGGCGCTCGAGTCCTACGACGGCACGCTCCTGCTCGTCACGCACGACCGGCGGATGCTCGACACGGTCCGGCTCGACCGGCACTGGCACGTCGAGGACGGGCGCGTGTCCGAGCGCTGATCCCACGGCTCAGGACACCGACGGCACCCCGTGTGCCGAACCGCCCGACCCACCACCGCGCACCCACGAGCCGAGGACCGGGCGCACCTCGACGAAGCCGCCCTGGACCGTCGCCGGGTTCGCACGGGCGATCGCGACCGCGGCGTCGAGGTCATCGGCCTCGACCACGCCGACCCCGTCGAGCGCGGTCGCTCCCGCGGCTCCCGGCGCCGGCCCGTCCGCGTCGATGCGGACCACCTCGTCGGTCGGGCCGAACGCGAACGCGGCGACGAGCGCTCCGGAGCCGATGAGGTCCTGCGCGTGGGCGTCGTGGGCGGCGAGGTCGTCCGGCGCCGGGTTGCCCGGGCCTCCGTGGATCAGGATGACGAAGTGCGGCATGGCCAGAGGTCTACTCCTCCGCAGCGCAGGAGGGAAGGGCGAGACCCGGACTGCTCCGCGCTCACCGGGTGCGGCGAGCGGACGAGGCGGTGGCAACAGACGGCAACACGATGCGAGTGCTTGCACGGATCGATCGCCGTCCGCAGGATGTTGACGTTGCCATCGGGGGCAACGACGACCCAGGAGGGGGCGGATCGATGGAGATTCGCACGACCAGGCCCGGCACACCGGGCACCACGGTGCACAGCGCACCAGGCACGACCAGACGGTGGCGCGGCATCGTCGCCGTGGCCGTCGCCACAGCACTCGCCGTCACCGGGCTGACCGCCGCACCGGCCGTCGCGGCGAGCGCCGGGACGACCGACTCCTCGTTCCGACCGGGCGAGCCGTGGCTCGACGACCAGGGGCAACCGATCCAGGGCCACGGCGGCCAGGTGGTGGCGGCGACGGACGGAGACGGGGAGACGATCTACTACTGGTACGGCGAGGACCGGACCAACGGGTACAGCGACACCCGGGGCGTCCACGTCTACGAGTCGCGTGACCTGTACCACTGGAAGGACGACGGTCTCGCGCTCCGCACGATGACGAGCCGCGCGGACTTCGACGACCCGTACTTCGCGGCGCTCTACGGCGGCTACGACCAGACGCAGCGCGACGCCGTGTACCGCGACCTCGGCGTCACCGCTCCGAGCAGCACCCGCCCCGGTGCGATCCTCGAGCGGCCGAAGGTCATCCACAACGCGAAGACCGGCCAGTGGGTCATGTGGGTGCACGCCGACGGGCCGACGGACTCGTCCGACGCGCAGTACGCGAAGGCGCAGGCCGGAGTCGCCGTGTCCGACTCGCCCACGGGGCCGTTCCGGTACGTCGACTCGTACCGCCTCGACCGTGTGCCGGCCGACGACCCGACGAACCACCAGCCGGACTCCCCCGGCATGGCCCGTGACATGAACCTGTTCGTCGACGACGACGGCACGGCGTACATCGTGTACGCGAGTGAGGAGAACCTCACGCTCTACATCTCGAAGCTCGACGCGGACTACACGGACCTGTCCGCCGACCCGACGAAGGCGGTGGAGGGCGTCGACTTCCGCCGGCCGCAGCCGTGGATCGGCGGGCAGCGCGAGGCTCCGGCCATCACGAAGGTGGGTGGGACCTACTACCTCGTGACCTCGGGAGCGACGGGGTGGGCACCGAACGCAGCGGCGTACGCCACCGCGACGGACATCCTCGGCACGTGGACCGCGCACGGCAACCCCGCGACGGGCACGGGTGCGGACACGACGTGCGACTCGCAGAGCACGTCCTTGCTGAACCTCGGCGACGGTCGCGTGGTGTACCTCGGCGACCGGTGGAACAACGCCGAGGACCTGCGGACCGCCCCGAGCGTGTGGCTGCCCGTGACGTTCGGTGAGGGCGGGTCGATGTCGTTCTCGTGCAACACCGGCGAGTGGTCGCTCGCGGACCTGCACCCGTACGCTCCGTGGACGGTGACCACCACGGTGCCCGGGCAGGTCACGCTCGGCGACACCGGCGCGCTGCCGAAGCGCGTCAACGTCCGCGAAGGCGGCACGACCCGGACACGTGGACAGGAGACCCACCGCGTCACCTGGGTGGCGACGGCACTGCGGACCGCCGGCGAGCAGACCGTCACCGGGACACTCGACGACGGTCGGACGTTCACCCGCCCGGTGACGGTGCTGCCGAAGCACCTCGCCTACTTCGTCGACGCCGGTGGTCCGAGCACCCCGGACGGTCAGGGCACCGCGGACCACGCGGCCGACCTCGCGTTCCTGCAGCGCCGTGGCGACCGGTTGCTGAACAGCGTCGCCGACCAGCGGTTCGGCGCCGACCCGCGGACCGGGGACCACTGGGGGTACTTCGGCACCACGGGTGGTGTCTCGGGCACGAGCGGCGGGACGATCACGTCGACCGTGCGCTGGCAGGCGGACGCCACCGAGCTCGAGTACGCGCTCGGCGGACTCGGGAAGGGCCGCTACCGCGTGGACGTCGGCTTCTGGGACCCGTGGACGAAGAGCGCTCCCGGTCGTGCGGCGGCGGTCAGCGTCAACGGGACGACCGTCGCGACGAAGCAGCCGATCGACGGCTCGTTCCGCACGCTGACGTCGACCGCGACGGCCGGGAAGGACGGCATCGTCGACCTCCGCATCAGCCCGGCGACGAAGTACGGCATCCAGGTGAGCTGGATCATGGTGTCGAAGGCCTGAGCAAGCCGGGCACCCGGACGCGGACGCGCCCCCTCCCTGATCCGGAGGGGGCGCGTCCGCGCGGTGGTGCACAGTGCTTCAGTGCACCCCGAGCCCGAGGCGCTCGACCACCTCGTCGGCCTCCTCCTCCGGCGTGCGGTCCGCGGCGACGGTGACGTGCGCCTCGTCCGCCCCCGGCAGCTCCAGCGTCGCGAGCTGCGACGCGAGGAGCGAGGTCGGCATGAAGTGCCCCGAGCGCGCCGCCATCCGGTCCGCGATGAGCGCAGCATCCCCCGCGACGTGGACGAAGACGACCCCCGGTGCGCGGAGCACGTCGCGGTACGACCGCTTCAGCGCCGAGCACGTCACGACACCGGGGGTACCGGCGTCGAGGTGGTCCCGGATCCACCCCGCCACGACGTCGAGCCACGGCCACCGGTCCTCGTCGGTGAGCGGCGTCCCGGCCTGCATCTTGTCGACGTTCGACCGCGGGTGCATCGCGTCACCCTCCGCGAAGTCCCACCCGAGGTGCTCTGCGACGGTCGCGGCGACCGTGGACTTCCCGGAGCCGGACACCCCCATGACGACGAGCACGCGAGCGTCCAGCACCTCGGACCGACCGGCGCCCGCGCTCGCGCCCGCGCCCGGGGTCACAGGAACACCCCGGCCAGCAGGACGCCCCCGAGCCCGAAGACCGAGATGAGGCACTCCAGCACCGTCCACGTCTTGAACGTCTGCCCCACCGTGGTGCCGAGGTAGCCCTTCACCAGCCAGAAGCCGGCGTCGTTCACGTGCGACAGGAACACCGACCCGGCACCGATCGCGAGCACGAGCAGCGAGGTCATCGGCTGGGACAGGTCGCTCGCGATCGGCGCCATGATGCCCGCGGCCGTCACGGTGGCGACCGTCGCCGAACCCGTCGCGACCCGGACGAGCGCCGACACCACCCAGGCGACGAGCAGCACGGAGATCCCGGAGTCCTTCACGGCGTCGGCGATGACCCCGCCGATCCCGGTGTCGATGAGCACCTGCTTGAACCCACCGCCCGCTCCGACGATGAGCAGCACCCCGGCCACCGGCGGCAGCGCGCTCTCGAGCGACTTCGCGACGGCCGAGCGGTCCATGCCGCCGCCGATCGCGAAGAACACCATCGCGAAGACGGCCGCGATCCCGATCGCGATCATCGGCGTCCCGAGGAAGTCGAGCACGCTCACCCACGATCCGGCGGCGTCGGGCGCGACGGCCTCGCGGATCGCCTGGGCGAGCATGAGGACCACCGGCAGGAGGATGCCGACGAGCGCGGTGGTGAACGACGGGCTGCGCGGCTCGCTGATCACGCGGGTGAAGTCGCTCTTGCCGTTCGGCAGGGAGGCCGTGTCCTGCGTGGCGGGGCCGCGCCGTGCCTCCCGTCCGGCCGAGGCGGGGTCGTCGTGACCGCCGGCCGATCCGCGCGACCCGAACATGTCCGGGGCCGGGATGTCGACCCAGCGCGCGGCGAAGCGCGCGAAGACCGGACCGGCGAGCACGATGACCGGGATCGCCAGGACGATGCCGAAGGCGAGGGTCGTGCCGAGGTTCGCGCCCACCGTGGAGATCGCGACGAGCGGACCGGGGTGCGGCGGCACGAAGGCGTGCATCGTCGACAGGCCGACGAGTGCGGGCACCGCGATCTTCATGATCGGCACGTCGCTGCGCTTCGCCACGAGCACGATGATCGGGATGAGGAGGACCAGACCGACCTCGAAGAACATCGGCAGACCGATCAGCGCGCCGATGAGCGCCATGGTCCAGGGCAGCGCGGCCTTCGACGACCGCCGGACGAGGGTGTCCACCACACGGTCGGCCGCACCGGAGTCGACGAGGAGCTTGCCGAACATCGAACCGAGGCCGACGAGGATGCCGACGCTCGTCATCGTCGCACCGAACCCGTTGCCGAAGCTCGTGACCGCCTTGTCGGGTGCGAGCCCTGCACCGATGCCGACGCCGAGCGCGCCGATCGTCAGCGCGATGAACGGGTGGACCTTGAGCCACGTGATGAGCGCGATGATGACGACGATGCCGATCAGCGCGGCGATGATCAGCTGCGCGACCGGCCCGGACGGGTCGACGGTCGGCGCTGCACCCCCCTCTGCTGCGAGGACGGTCGTGTGGGCGGTGGCCGCCGTGAGCGCGTGAGGCATCTGCGCCCCTTCCTGGAGTCGCATCCGCGGGACTCCGTCGCCTTCGTGTGCTGGTCCGAACGTTCCTCCGGACCGGCCGGCCCGGCGGTGCGCCGCCGACCCGAATAATCTGATTAATAAGACTATACGATGATCCCCAGCGCGGCACGCGCCCTCCGGCGCAGTCTGCCGCTTCGATGGACACGACGTCACGGCGCCGCGTGACACGTACTGCACGGAGGAACGATGCCGACGGCCCGCGGACTGCACGCCCAGGTGCTCGACACCCTCGGGCAGCGGATCGTCGACGGGGCGATCACCCCGGGGACGGTCGTCCGGCCCGAACTCGTGGCCGCGGAGTTCGCCGTCTCGCGATCGGTCGTCCGCGAGGCGCTGCGCGTCCTCCAGTCACTCGGCCTCGTGGAGCCCCGGCAGCGGGTCGGCACGCAGGTGCTCGGCATCGGCTCGTGGGAGCTGCTCGCGCCCACGGTCATCCGGTGGCGCGGCGCCTCCCCCGCGTACTTCGTGCAGCAACGGGAGCTCCTCGAGCTGCGGCTGGGGGTCGAACCGGTCGCCGCCGCACTCGCGGCAGCCACCCCGGACGCGTCCGCCGTCGGGGCGGTGTCGGCGGCCGCCGCGGACATGCTGGCGGCGTGCGCCCGGGAGGACAGCCGCGCCTACCTCGAGGCCGACGTCCGCTTCCACCGCGCCCTGCTCGACGCCTCGGGGAACGCCGTGTTCCGCCACTTCGCCGGCACCGTCGAGGCGCTGCTGCGGACGCGGACATCGGAGTCGCGGGACACCATCACCCGGTGGACGCGGGACGCGGCGGAGCGACACGAGGCGGTGGCGCGGGCCGTCGCGGACGGTGACGCCGTCCGGGCCTCGGACGCGACGACGGCGCTGGTGCGGGTGACGCGGGACGAGTTCATCGCGGAGGCGCCGACGCGCTGAGTGCGCGGGCGCTGGGCGCGTGCGGCAGTCGCCGGGTCGCGCTGGTCGCACGACATGCCGTCCGCGCGCCGCGCTGGTCGCTCGACACGCCGCGGACGGCGGCGCGGGCCGACACCTCCTGCGACCAGGCCTGGTACCGATCTCGCGTGGCGACCCCGGTCCGAACGGGAGGCACGGTGCCGGCCCGCCACGAGCCTCCCGTACGGTGGTCCCACGTCACGGGCGCACGCGCCGCGCTGGTCGCACGACACGCCGTCCGCGCGCCGCGCTGGTCGCACGACCCGTCGCTGACGGCGGCGCCGGACGACGCGTTCTGCGACCAGCGGGACGAGCGCCGGCTCAGCGCGCGGCGCGACCCCGGGCGAAGAGGCGCGGACCACGCAGCCGGAGCCGCATCGTCACCGTGCCGAGCCATCGGTCGTACTTGTAGCCGACCTTGCCCATGCGCCCGACCTCCTCGAAGCCGAGTCGCTCGTGCAGACGGATCGACGCCTCGGCCTGACGGTCGGCGATGACGGCGACGACCTCGCGGACACCGGCGGCGCGGCACTCCTCGATCAGTGCCTCCATGAGCGCCCGCCCGAGTCCCTTGCCGCCCGCCGCCGCACCCAGGTAGATCGAGTCCTCGACGACGTGGTTCGAACGGTCGCGAGGGTTCCACGGGTCCACGAGCGCGTAGCCGAGCACCTGGCCCGAGGGGTTCTCCGCGACCAGGAACGGCAGCCCCCGCCGGCGGATCTCGTCGTACCGCTGCTTCCAGCGCGCGAACGTGAACGCCGACGGGTCGAAGGTGACCGAGGAGTTCCGGACGTAGTGCGTGTGGATCTCCCGCACGTCGGGGACGTCGCGCGGCTCGGCGGCGCGGATCGTGTACGTGAACGCGGCCTCCTGCGGGACGGGGGCGCGCAGGTGTCGCGGCAGGACCCGCCGTCGCTGGTATTCCTCCTCGAGCACGGGTCGAGCCTACGGGGCGGCGGCGCCGCGGGCCCCGAGACTCGTGGTCAGCGACCGTTCTCGCGCGTCCTGCCGCGGAACACGTCGCTCAGCCCGAGACTCGGCTGCCGGCAGCCGCCAACCGGCAGCCGCCAACCGGCCAGCCGGCCAGCCGCGTCAGGCGGGCAGTGACCAGTCCACCGGCTCCGCGCCCTGCGCCACGAGCAGCTCGTTCACCTGCGAGAACGGTCGGCTGCCGAAGAACCCGCGGCGGGCACTCAGGGGCGAGGGGTGCGCCGACGCGACGACCGGGGTGTCCCCGAGCAGCGGTCGCACCGTCGCCGCCTGCGCTCCCCAGAGCACGGCGACGAGGGGCGCTCCCCGGGCGACGAGTGCTCGGACGGCCTGGTCGGTGACGGCCTCCCAGCCCTTCCCCCGGTGGCTCCCGGCGTCGCCCGCGCGGACCGTGAGCACCCGGTTGAGCAGCAGCACGCCGCGCGACGACCACGCCCGGAGGTCCCCGTGCGCCGGGGGCTCCACGCCCAGGTCGTCGCGGAGTTCGGCGTAGATGTTCGCGAGGCTGCGCGGCACCGGCCGGACACCGGGATCGACGGCGAACGACAGGCCGATCGGGTGGCCGGGGGTCGGGTAGGGGTCCTGCCCGAGCACGAGCACCCGGACGTCGTCGAAGGGATCACGGAACGCGCGCAGCACGTCGGCGCCGGCCGGGAGGTACGGCCGCCCGGCGGCGACCTCGGCACGGAGCCAGACGCCCATCCGGTGGACGTCGTCCTCGACGGGGGCGAGCGCGGCCGCCCACCCGGGATCGACGAGCTCGACGAGCGGCCGCGGCTCCACGCCCGCTACGCGCCCATGGTGGCGACGGACACGGACTCGTCGCCCGCGATCACCCGCCAGACGCTGCCGGTCCCCCGGACCTCGAGCGCACCCTCGCCGACCACGAGCGTGGTGTCCTCGTCGATCGCGAGGCCCGCCGTGACGAACTCGGCCTCGGCGGCGGCGATGAGCCGCGCGAGCGTCCCGGCCTGCACGGCGTGCACGTCCACGGTGAGGTCGATCAGCCCGAGCCCCTCACGGAGTTCGACCTCGTCGAGGCCCTCGGAGGCCTCCTCCGGGCAGATCTCGACGCCGCCGATGCGCCAGCCCCCGACCAGTGCACGGTCGGCGGCGATCATCGCTCCGGCCGAGTAGCCGAGGTACGGCAGCCCGTCGCTGACGAGCAGGCGGAGCTGGTCGACGATCGGCGCGACCGCGGTGAGGTAGTCGGGTGTGACGCCACCGGCGACGACGAGGGCATCCACGTCGCTCAGCACGGTCGTGTCGAAGGCCGCACCCGCGGCGACCTCGGTCACGATCGTCTCGGCCTGCCGCGCGCCGCCGAGGGTCTCGGCGATGTCCGCGGTGCTCGACGGCGAGGTCCCGTCGGCGCGTGCGACGGAGAGGACCGCGATGCGCGGGACGGTCCGGCCGACGGCGGCCGCGCGTGCGGCGGCCTCGGCGGTGAACGGGGCGGCGACGTCCGCCGCGGCGAGGAGGCCCCCGCCGACGAGGTGGATGCTCACGACTCGGCCGTCACGGGGGCCAGGGCGCTCCACGGGAACGTGATCCAGCCGTCGACCCGACGCCAGACGTGGTCGGGCTCGAGGACGGTGCCGGGCTTCGAGTACAGGCAGGCGCTGCGGACCTCGGCACCGGCGTTCGCGATGATGTCGACCACGAGGCGCAGCGTGCGGCCGGAGTCGGAGACGTCGTCCACGACGAGCACCTTCTTGCCGGCGAGGGCCGGGGCGTCGAGCGCGGGGGCGAGGATGACCGGTTCCTCGAGTCGCTGCTCCACGTCGGTGTAGAACTCGACGTTGATCGAGCCGCACTCCTTGGTGCCGAGCGCGTACGCCACGGCTCCGGCGATGATCAGCCCGCCGCGGGCGACCGCCACGACGACCTCGGGCTCGAAGCCGGACGACAGGACGTCCTTGGCGAGCAGGCGCGCGGCGTCCCCGAACTCCAGCCAGCCGAGCACCTCGGGCCCACTCGTGACGGTCACGGTCGACGGAGCCTGGGCCACCGGCTCGGATTCGCTGCTGATCGGCATCCGACCACGGTACCGGCAGGGACCCCGAGCCCGCGACCCGCACCCGGCACCCGGGCGCGTGCACACGCCCGGGTGCGTGCGCACGCCCGCGCACACGCCCACGAGGGCCGCGCAGGTCGTCGGGTCAGTCGCGCGGCGTCAACCGCCCCCGCGCCAGCTTGTGCTGCGCCGACTGCGCCACCGGCCGGACGGTCACGAGGTCGAGGTTCACGTGCGCCGGCAGCTCGACCGCGTGCACGATCGCCTCCGCGACGTCCTCGGCCACGAGCGGCTCCGGCACGTCGTCGTACACGGCGGCCGCCTTCGCCTCGTCGCCGCGGAACCGGGTGAGCGCGAACTCGTCCGTCTTCACCAGGCCCGGAGCGATCTCCACGACCCGGATCGGCTCGCCGTTCAGCTCCAGCCGGAGGGCCCCGACGAGGGCGTGCTCGGCGAACTTCGCGGCGTTGTACCCGCCGCCGTTCTCGTACGCCACGTGCCCGGCCGTCGAGGTCACCGTGACGATGTCGGCGTGTCCGTTGCTCCGGGCGGTCCCGCGCAGCGCCGGGAGCAGCGCGGCCGTGACCTGCTTCGTACCGATCACGTTCACCTCGAACATGGCGCGCCAGTCCTCGACGTCGGACTCCTCGACCGACGCCGACCCGAGGGCACCACCGGCGTTGTTGACGAGGACGTCGACACCGCCGGCCTCGGACACCCGGCTGGCGAGCGCCTGGACGTCCGACGGGTCGGTGACGTCCACCACGAGGTACGTCGCACCGGTCTCCTCGGCGAGCGCCTGCAGCTTGGCCTCGCGTCGGGCGACGGCGAGCACGTCCCAGCCTCGGGAGCGCAGGAGTCGGACGGTCGCGGCGCCGATGCCCGAGCTGGCTCCGGTGACGACTGCGCGACGAGGTGCCATGGGTGTTCCTCCGAACGCCTGGGTGTGGACACGGGTGTGGGTCACGAGCGTACCGACCACGACGCCGCGCCAGCCGGTAGCGTGGCGGGCCATGACGAGAGAAGCGGCTCCGGTGGCCCCCGCCGGGCCCGAGCCGGGGCGGGCGAAGCAGCGCATCCCGATGTGGGACACCGCGCGGTTCCTCGCGGTCACGCTCGTCGTCATCGGGCACGCGATCCAGCGCCAGACGAGCGACAGTGAGCACGCGCTCGCCCTCTACACGTTCATCTACGCCTTCCACATGCCGGCGTTCGGTGTGATCAGCGGCTACTTCTCGTCGGCCGCGACCCCGACCGCGGACCGGATGAAGCGGACGATCACGGACATCGTGGTGCCGTACATCATCATGCAGACGATCTGGACCGTCGTGCAGGCGATCGTCGAGGGCGGCAAGCAGTTCAACCCGACGCAGCCGACCTGGACGCTCTGGTTCCTGCTCGCCCTCGGGATCTTCCGGCTGATCCTGCCGTACCTCGCGCAGCTGCGGTGGCCGCTGTTCTGGGCCGTGGTGTTCAGCATCGGCGTGGGCTACTTCGACAACGTCGACTCGACGCTCTCCCTGAGCCGCGCGATCAGCCTGCTGCCGTTCTTCCTCGTCGGCTGGCAGGTCAAGCAGTGGGGGCTCTTCGACCGCTGGTACGACGCACCCCGACGGACCGTGGTGCGCGTGCGGGTGATCGCGGCCGCGGTGTTCGCGGCGTGGGCGGTGTCGTGCGCGATCTGGATCCCGCAGTTCAAGGAGTTCGACCTCCACCACTGGTTCTTCTACGACGACTCGTACTCGGGGCTCGGCGAGGACGCGTGGTGGGCGGGAGCGGTCCGCTTCGGCCTGATGCTGCTCGCCGCGGTGCTCACGGCGTCGTTCCTCCTGCTGGTGCCCCGACGGACGGTCTGGATCACCCGGTTCGGTGCGGCGACGATGTACGTCTACCTGCTGCACACGTTCGTCCTCTACCCGATCCGTGAGTCCGGTGTCCTCGCGGGCGAGCACTCGGCCTGGCCGTACGTGCTCCTCATGGTCGTGGTCGCCTGCGCGGTGAGCCTCTTCCTGGCGCAGCCGTTCGTGCGCAGCGCGATGCGCTGGCTCCTCGAGCCGAGGGTCGGTTGGCTGTTCCGGAAGGACGAGGTGCGGTAGGCGCGCTGCGGTCGGTGTGCTGCGCCGGCCGGGAGGCACGGGTCGCCCCCGCGACGTCCGTTACGTCGCGTGGCGGGCACGCTGGTGCGGACCCGACCACCTGCGTACCGTGACGAGCGACGCAGCGCTGCCCCGGGCCTCCCGGCCGGTGCGCCGCCCGTCCCGAGAACCGCACCCGACAGGAGCACCGATGAGCACGAACGACGCCGCCGCCTGGCGGTTCGAGACGACCCAGGTCCACGCCGGCGCCCAGCCGGACCCGACGACCGGTGCGCGTGCCACGCCGATCTACAAGACGACCTCGTACGTCTTCGAGAACTCGGACCACGCCCGCGACCTGTTCGCGCTCGCGCAGCCTGGCAACATCTACTCCCGGATCATGAACCCGACGAACGACGTCGTCGAGCAGCGCATCGCCGCGCTCGAGGGCGGCACCGGGGCGCTGCTGGTGTCCTCCGGGCAGGCCGCGGAGACGTACGCGGTGCTCAACATCGCGGGTGCGGGCGACCACATCGTGTCCTCGTCGTCGATCTACGGCGGCACGTACAACCTGTTCAAGTACACGCTCGCGAAGCTCGGCATCGAGACCACCTTCGTGGAGGACCAGGACGACCCCGAGGAGTGGCGTCGCGCCGTCCGACCGAACACGAAGCTGTTCTTCGCGGAGACGGTCGGCAACCCGAAGATCAACGTCCTCGACATCGCCACCGTGTCGGACATCGCGCACGAGGCCGGTGTCCCGCTGATCGTCGACAACACGATCGCGACGCCGTACCTCATCCGTCCGTTCGAGCACGGGGCCGACATCGTCGTGCACTCGGCGACGAAGTTCCTCGGCGGACACGGCACCGTCATCGGCGGCGTGATCGTCGACGGCGGCCGGTTCGTCTGGTCGGACCACGCGGAGAAGTTCCCGGAGTTCAGCACGCCCGACCCGTCGTACCACGGTGCGGTGTTCTCGCAGGCGGTCGGCGATCCGCTCGCCTACATCATCAAGGCACGGGTGCAGCTGCTCCGTGACCTCGGGGCGTCGAACTCCCCCGACACGGCGTTCGCGCTGCTGCAGGGCATCGAGACGCTGTCGCTCCGCATCGAGCGGCACGTGTCGAACGCACAGGAGATCGCGGAGTGGCTCGACCGCCACCCCGACGTCGCCTCGGTGTCGTACGCCGGGCTGCCCACGTCCCCCTGGTACGCCGCTGCGAACAAGTACGCACCGAAGGGCGTCGGTGCGGTGCTGTCGTTCGAGCTCAAGGGCGGCGTGGACGCGGGCAAGGCGTTCGTGGACAACCTGCGGCTGTTCTCGCACCTCGCGAACATCGGGGACGTGCGCTCGCTCGTGATCCACCCGGCGTCGACCACGCACTCGCAGCTCACCCCTGAGCAGCAGCTGACGACCGGGGTCACGCCGGGGCTCGTCCGGCTGTCGGTCGGGATCGAGAACGTCGAGGACCTGCGGGCCGACCTCGAGGCCGGGCTCGCCGCGGCCCGTGCCGAGTCGGAGCGTCTCCGCGCCTGACGCGGGCGCGCGCCGGCTCCCCTCTCTTGCACGAAACGCCCGCGTCCCGACGTCCCACGTGTCGATCGACACGTGGGACGTCGCTCGTCGCACCCGCATCGGACGCGACGTCGTGACCGCGACGGAACACCTGTCGATCGACGCGTGCTTCGTCGCACGCACGACGCGTCCACGCGGCGCGCGCGACACGACCACGTGGCGCACGCGAGAACGTGACCACGAGCCGCCGGGCCGGCCACACGCCCGGCGTGACGTAACACGGCGGCGGCGACCCGTGCCTCCCTGCAGACTGGTCGGACGATGGACTGGCAGACGACCCCCGAGGACTCCGTGCCGTCCTCCCTCGTGCCCGGGACCGAACTCGGCACCCTCGGCAAGCCGCCGGTCACGGGCGCCTGGCGGCCCGGCGACCACCCCGGCACCCGACACTTCGCGAGCCTCGGCGAGCAGCGGGTCCGCGGCGGGCGCCTGCCGAACGTCCGGGTCGCCTACGAGACCTGGGGCACGCTGTCCCCGGAGCGCGACAACGCCGTGCTGGTGTTCCACGCCCTCACGGGCGACTCGCACGTCACGGGCGAGGCCGGCCCGGGGCACCGCACCGCCGGCTGGTGGGGCGACGTCGTCGGACCGGGCCGCGCGATCGACACCGACCGCTGGTTCGTCGTCGTCCCGAACATGCTCGGCAGCTGCCAGGGGACGACCGGCCCCTCGTCGGTCGCACCGGACGGGGTCGAGTGGGGCGCACGCTTCCCGTTCGTCACGGTGCGCGACCAGGTCGCCGTGCAGGTCCAGCTCGCCGACCGACTCGGGATCGAACGGTTCGCCGGCGTCGTCGGTGGGTCGATGGGCGGCATGCACGCCCTCGAGTTCGCGATCACCCACCCCGACCGCGTCGCGCGGCTCGCCGTCCTCGCCTCCACGGCGCAGACCACCGCCGACCAGATCGCCGCGAACTCGCTGCAGCGTGCCGCCATCCAGATGGACCCCGGGTTCGCGGACGGCGACTACCACGACGCTGCCCCGGGCGAGGGACCGCACCGGGGGCTCGCACTCGCCCGCCGCATGGCGCTCATGACCTACCGGGCGCCCGACGAGCTCAACGGCCGCTTCGACCGGTCGTGGCAGAGCGACGTGTCGCCGCTCGGTGACGACGGCCGGTTCTCGGTGGAGAGCTACCTCGACTTCCACGGCAACAAGTTCACCCGTCGGTTCGACGCGGGCTCGTACGTGACGCTGACGCACGCGATGGACTCGCACGACGTCGGGGCCGGCCGCGGAGGCGTGGCCGCCGCGCTCGGACGGGTGACCGCGCGCACGCTCGTCATCGGGGTGTCGAGCGACCGCTTGTTCCCCGTCGAGGACCAGCACCGGATCGCCGCGGGCATCCCGGACACCCTCGACGGCGACCGCGCCACGGTGGTGACGAGCGAGTTCGGGCACGACGGGTTCCTCATCGAGCAGGAGGCGGTCGGGGCGCACCTCCGGCGGCTTTTGGACTGACGGGCGTGGCGTGGCGGGCGCGGGCCGCGTGGCGGGCGCGGGACGCGTGGGCGGCGGCGGGCCGCAGGACCGCGGACGACGCCTGCCCGGACGCGGACGCGGACGGCTGGGGCGCGGACGCGGGCCGCGACGGGCGGATTGCATCGCACCCGCGATCACAATTCGGTTCCCATCCGGTACGGCCCCGCGCGCCGAAGACCCCCCAACGGGTGCCGTGCGTGGAATGATGGCGTGGTGCTCGGCTGACCGAGTCTCGACTTCGCACCACGACCACCGCACAGGACATCGATGGAACTGATCGCACAGGAACGCGACCGACTGCTCCGGTCGACCGTCCGTGTCGTCGGCATCGTCTGCACCGTGATCAGCGTCATCGCTGTGCTGTCCTCGTTCGCAGTGCCGGTCGGACTGCTCCTCGGAGCCCTCGCGTGCATCGCGGCGATGATCGCCGGGTTCGTGGTGTTCGGGTCGAGCGGTTCGGTGTGGTGGACCGCCGTCATCCTCGCCGGCGGTCTCGGCGCCCTCGCGATCCTGCTGCTCGGAGCGGACGACGCCACGCGCCCGGTGATCGCGAGCGCGGTCATGCCGCTCGCTGCCGGCGGCGTGTCCGCACCGCTCATGGCCCAGCGCGGACACCCCGTCGGGCTCGGACTGACCCTCGCGGCCGGCGCCGCCACCGCAGTGGGCATGGCCTGGGCGACGGGGTCGGTCCTGTCCGTGGCGACGAGCGGAGCGCTCCTCGGCTGGGTGCTCATCGCGGTCGTGACCATCTGGATCTCCCGGAGCATCCCGCGCGTCGCCCGCCGCATCTACAGCATCGGCACCGCCCACCGTGCAGAGCGCCAGGCGAGCGAGACCGAGGCCCAGCGTCGGCAGGGTGCGCGGCTCCTGCACGACACCGTGCTCGCGACCCTGACGCTCCTCGCACACTCCGGCGTCGGGGTCTCGGAGCAGGCGATGCGCGAACAGGCCGCCGAGGACGCACGGCTGCTCCGTCACCTCCGGCTCGGTGCGACGCCGCAGCCGCAGCAGTCCGGCGACTACTCGCTCACCCGCGAAGAAGAGTCACCCCTCGGCCAGACCCTCGAGTCGGTCAAGCAGCGCTTCGGCCGCATGGGGCTCGAGGTCAGCTGGCACGGCACCGGCCAGGTGCTGCTGCCGTCCACCGTCCTCGACGCCTTCCTCCTGGCGCTCGGCGAGTGCCTCGAGAACGTCCGTCGGCACGCCGGCGTCGGCGAGGCGCACGTGACGATCGTGCACGACAACGAGATGGTCCGCGCGATGGTCACGGACTCCGGTGTCGGCTTCGACCTCACCCACGTCAGCGCCGAACGGCTCGGCTTCAAGGAGAGCGTCGTGAACCGCCTCCGCGAGGTCGGCGGCGACGCGAAGCTGTTCTCCGCGCCGGGCTCCGGCACGACCGTCGTCCTGGAGGCCCCACGATGAGCCAGCACCGTCCCGCAGGTCCTGCGCTCCGGCGGACGGGGCCAGCGCTGTGAGCCGCGTCCCCGAGGACACCATCAGTCGCGGACTGCCCGGTGAGACCGTGCAGTCCGCTCCGCGGACCCGCCGCGAGGCACGGGAGCGGTACCGGGGCAGCGAACGTCGGCAGGCACGCGGCCTGCCGTCGACCTCCACCGGTGCCCGTTCCCTGCGCCAGGCGGCGAAGCCGGGCGCGTCGCTCGGGGCCGGGTACCTCGGCGCGGGCGCAGCCGTCCTCACCGCGATCGAGGCGGTCGCCGGCATCGTGCTCTTCCTCGCCCGTTGGCCCGAGTACACCGACCCGTGGCTGCCGGCCGCCGCGTGGGGGCTCTACATCGTCGCGGCGCTCGGGGTCGGCCTCAGCCTGCTCACGTACGGCGAGCGACTGACCGGGGTCGCGTTCGCTCTGATCGGCGTGGTCCTCGCGTGCGTCGTCACGCTCGACTTCATCGGGATCTGGCCCGAGCACGACATCGCGCACTTCGCCACCGCGTCGATCGCGGCCGGGTTCGCGCTGCTGCCGATGGCTTCGTTGCGACCCGCCCGCGAGGTCGCCGCGGCGATCGTCGTCCTCGGCGTGGCGTTCATCGTGATGTGCCTCGTCTCGACCCCCGTGACGACCGACACGCTGCCGGGGATGGTGTCGCTCGTCGCCCTCGTCGTCGTCCCGCCCTCGTTCGGTCTGTACGTCGTGCACCGCTTCCGGCAGCTCGTGCAGAAGGAGCTCGACCGCGTCCTCGTGCAGAGCAACGTCCAGGCGCCGCAGTTCGCCGTGGGCATGCTCGCGTCGGACGAGCTCGCCCGGCTCGACCTCGCGGCCGAGAAGCTCCTCGACGCCGTCGCGAACGGGTCCGACCCGCTGCCGCTCTCCGACGCCTCGGCCTCGGTCGCGGCGTCGCTCGCCACCGAACTCCGACTGCACCTCATCGAGGGCCGTCGCGAGACGTGGCTGTACCACGCCATCACCGAATCCGACCACCTGGGCCGTGCGGTGAGCGTCGCCGACCCGGGCTCGCTCGCCGGACACCTCTCCCCCACCCAGCGCGACGGACTCCTGCAGGCCCTGTGGCAGATGGCGGGCGACGGACGGACCGCACAGCCGGGCCAGCCCGTCGTGGCCGTGACGCTCGGCCCCGTCGGGTCGGACGGCCACCCCGTCACCGACGAGACGATGGACGTCCCGATCGTCATCGAGTCGCGGAGCGTCACGCGTCGACGACTCGGCCCGGCGACGTGGAGTGCCCTGCACCGCATCGGCCCGTTCACCGAGACCGTCCAGGACGGCACGCTGCGCATCGTGGCGCACTGCGTCGTCAACCGACACCCGACGATGTAGTCGCGCGGACCGAGCCGGCTGGACCCGAACAACCGGACACCCTGACCAGCCTGCCCGTACCGTGCGTCCGGTCCACCTAGGATCGGCACAGCCCCCGAGAAAGGACGCCAGCATGGCGACTCCAGAGGAACCGATCCGTCTCGCCCTCGTCGACGACCACAAGATGCTCCTCGGCGCACTGACGGAGTGGATCCGCAGCGCCGCCGACGACATCACCCTCGTGGCCGCCGTCACGACCTGGCCGGAGCTGCTCACCAGCCCCGCGTTCCCGGTCGACGTGGTGCTGCTCGACCTCGACCTCAAGGACTCGATCCCGGTCTCGCTCAAGATCTCCACGCTGAAGACCGCCGGCGTCAAGACCGTGGTGATGAGCACGTACTCCGAGCCGAACGTCGTCCGCGAGGCCCTCGCCTCCGGTGCGCTCGGCTACCTCGTGAAGAGCGAGGACGCGGACATGATCGTCGAGGCGATCCGCTCCGCCCAGCGCGGCGAGCAGTACGTCTCCGCCGAGCTCGACCTCGCGATCAACTCCGGCGACGTCGGCGGCGTGCCGAAGCTCAGCGCCCAGGAGCGTCGCGTCATGGCGCTGTACGGCGGCGGCGAGCCGGTGAAGAGCGTGGCGTACCAGCTCGGCATCTCCGAGGAGACCGCGAAGAGCTACCTCAAGCGCATCCGCGAGAAGTACCGCGTGGCCGGGTTCGACGTCGGCACGAAGGTGGCGCTCCGGAAGCGGGCGATCACCGACGGCATCATCGTGCAGGACGGCAGCCCGGTCGGCCTGTAGCGCCGACGGCACCGCCGCCTGTCCGCCGCCTGTCCGCCACCTGTCCGCCGCTCCGCGACGCACCGCACCGCACAACCACAGTCACCCCGAACCGCGCCGATGCGTGGTTCGGGGTGACTCCGGTTGTGCCGACGCGATTCGCGCCGCGTGCCGACGCGCGCCGCGCCGCGCGCCGACGCGATCCGCACCGCGCGCCTCCGGGTCAGACGGTCGGGACGGGCGCAGTGATCGGGCCGGTGGACGGGTGCGACGAGCGCAGCGCCGCATGTGCCGTCGACCGCCGCTCGACCCCGTAGCTGACCGCCGTGACCCCGACGCCGAGGAGCGCGAGCACGATCCCGAGCCAGCCCGGTGCGAGGAACCCGAACCCCGCCGCGATGACCGCCCCGCCGAGGGCCGCACCGAGCGAGTTGCCGATGTTGAACGCCGAGTGGTTCAGCGCCGCCGCGATCGTCCGGGCATCGCCCGCGACGTCCATGAGCCGCGACTGGACGGCGGGCGGGATCGCCGACGAGGTCGCGCCGATGAGGAACGCGCCGACGAACATGCCGACCGTCCACTGCGCCGTCAGGACCGTGACGAGGAGCGCGCCGACGAGCGCCAGGAGCCCGACGTAGATCGTGCGCTTGACGCTGTGGTCGGCCAGGTGCCCGCCGACGACCCCGCCGACGACCATCCCGAGGCCGACCACCACGAGGACGAGCGGCACCGCTGACTCGCTCAGCCCGGTGACGTTCTGGACGATCGGCGAGATGTACGAGTACACCGCGAAGAAGCCTCCGAAGCCGATCGCGCCGAGGCCCATGACGATCCAGAGCTGCGGCTCACGGAAAGCCCGCAGTTCGCGGCCGATCGTCGCGTGCTCGTCCTTCGCGGAGCGCGGCACGAACGCGGCGACGGCGAGGAACGTCAGCGCGAAGAGCGCGGCGACGACGCCGTACGCGATGCGCCAGCCGGCGACCTGTCCGACCCAGGTGATCGCGGGCACGCCGACGACGTTCGCGACCGAGAGCCCGAGGAGGACCATCGCGATGCCCTTGCCGCGCTTGCCCGGTCCCATCATGTCGCCGGCGACGATCGAGGCGATGCCGAAGTAGGCGCCGTGGGGCAGGCCGGCGACGAACCGTGCGACGAGCACCAGCCCGAACGACGGCAGCACGGCGCTCGCGACCGTGGCGAGGACGAACCCGACGAGCAGCACGAGGATGAGGCCCTTGCGCGGGAACTTCGCGGACATCGCGGCGATGGTGGGGGCACCGACGACCACCCCGAGCGCGTAGGCGCTGACGAGCCACCCGGCGTGGGCGATGCCCGCGTCGGGGTTCGCCGCGTACTGCGACGGCAGCAGGGCCTCGGCGATGTTCGGGAGCAGCCCCATCGCGACGAACTCGGTCGATCCGATCGCGAACCCGCCGAGGGCGAGGGCGATCAGCGCGGCGGCGCGGCGCGCAGGCGTGAGGTGGGTCATGGTGCCTGTCTCTCGGACGGGAGGAGCGGGTCGGCCCGGCACGCCGTCGAGCGGCCCACGGGCGGTGCGGTGGGCCGACCGGGACGGCGGGGCACGCGCTGGTCGCGCGGCGCACCCCTCGGCGGCCCCGTCGCGAACGGCGGGCACCACCCGGATCGGGCGTCCCGGTTCAGCGGCGAACGGGTCACAGGTCGGTCGTGCCGACCTGCTCCCAGCAGTGTAGAACGCTCCAACCAGCCGACGGAAGACGACGTGCCGAATCGATTCGACCGATCACGACGCGGTCGGCCGGAACGGACGCCCGGCCGACGAGGTCAGGCCGCTCGACGCTCCGGCACGGTCCGAGCCGGTGCAGCGGTGGCCTCCGGGAGCTCGTCACGGTGGACCCAGCCCGCGCCGCACTCGCTGCAGGTCGCCCAGGCGTGCTGACCGTCGGCGTCCGAGTCGATGACGACCGAACGCAGGTCGCAGTCGGGGCACCAGCCGTCGTGCATCATGAGCAGCTCCTCGTCGTCGTGCGGACGCCCGCTGCGTCCGACACCGACAGGAGACACCCGACCACCGACATCCGTGGGAGGCGCGCGGCGTGTCGCGGCCGCACCGGGCGTGTGCCCAGGGCGGTCGCCCCGTCAGCGGTCGAGGGCTGCCTCGAGCCGTTCGACCTTGCCGTCCAGCTCGCCCGTGTGCCCTGGGCGGATGTCGGCCTTGAGCACGAGCGAGACCCGCGTCCCGAACGGTGCGACGGCCTCGGTGGCGCGCTTCACGACGTCCATGACCTCGTCCCACTCCCCCTCGAGCTCGGTGAACATCGACGAGGTGCGGTTCGGCAGCCCGCTCTCGCGGACGACCCGCACGGCGGCGGCCACGGCGTCGTGCACCGAGCCGTCCTCGGTTGCGGCGGGACCACCGGACGGTGCGACGGAGAACGCGACGATCATGCGTCCATCCTGCCCCGCGGACGGACCGAGTGCGCCGTGCGCGGCGACGAACCGCCCGACGACCAAGCACCCGACGACGGAGCACCAGAGCGCGGACCGAGCCTCCCCAACCGCACCAGCCCGACGATCCCCCACACGAGCACGACGACCTCGAGCACGTTCCGGAGCGTCAGCACCACGAGGATCCAGGGCTGCACGGTGAGCAACTGGTCGTAGTACCCGGGGTAGATCACCTGAGTGAGGAACGCCGTCGGCAGGGCGAGCAGCGCGATCGGCAGGAACCGCCGAGCACTCGCCCGCCCGGCGACGAGCCCCCAGACCACGGGCACCGCGAACCAGCCGATGTACTGCGGCGACCCGACCTTGTTCGTCGCGACGAGTGCGGCGACGAGCACGAGCGCGAGGAGCGGCGCCGCCTGGGCCCGGGGTGCGCCGCGCCGCACGGCAAGCAGCGCGAGGACCACCCCGGCGAGCACGACGAGCGCCATGAGCGGCGTCGACACCGCCGCGGCGGCGTGGGTCCCCGCGCCGGACACCTCGAACGTCAGGATCTCGCGGTCGTAGTACACGGCGGCCCCGGGCACACGGAGCGCCGCCGCCCACATGAACGGCGTCGCGAGGGGCGACTCGATCTGGAGCGCGCGGCCGCTCTGCTGCCCGACGAAGGAGAAGAGGTACGCCGCACCCCCGTAGAGCACGTCGACGAGCACGATGAGCGCCGTCGTCACGAGGGCACCCACGACCACGCCACGCCGGTGCCCACGACGCAGGAGCACGAGGACGCCGACGAGTGCGGCGGGCCACACTTTCGTCCACGCCGCGAGGGTGAAGAGCACCGACGCGACGGCCGGCCGCGTCACCACGAACGCGACGCCGGCGAGCGCGAGGACGGTCGCCACGGTGTCGATGCGCCCGAGCGCGATGGGCCCGAGCGCGAGCAGGAAGGCGAGCCACCACCAGACCACGCGGATCCGGGCGGTGCCGACGCGGGCCCGGAAGCGCCAGAGCACCACGCAGACGACGGCGTCGAGCAGAACCATGAGGACGAGCCACCCGGTGCCGATCGACGCGACACCCCCGAGCGCGGCCGCGGCCATCGGGACGATCGCGAGGATCGGGTACACCCACGCCTCGTCGACGCCGACCCAGAAGTGCGACTGCTGGCCGGTCTCGATCCAGCGACGGTAGGTGATCGTCACGTCACCGAGCGGCAGGTTGCCGGAGGTCGTCGTCAGCCACCACAGCACGGCGTGGACGGCGACGAACGCCGCGCCGAACAGGACGGGCTCGACCCAGGTTCTGCGCTGCACCGGACGAGCGTACCGAGCCAGCGTGCGGGAACCCCGACAGGGGTGCCGGAGGTGACCGCTCGACGGCCGGGAGGCGCGGTGCGGGCCCGACCCGCGCCTCCCGGCCGTCAGGTGGTCGCCTCCACCGCTGCGGGTCGGCACGTCCGTCGTCGGACGCCAGCGACGCCGTCGTCCGACGGCAGCGGGCGCGACGTCAGCCGGCGTCGCCGTCGACCGCGAGGTCGCGGACGACGCCGCCCACCCGCTCGACCAGCCCGGTGATCGGGAACGGACCGCCGCGCGAGGCGCGGCGCGCCGCGAGGCCGTGCACGACGGCCGCCGTCGCCGCGAGGTGCGCCAGGGCGGAAGGCGTGAGGGTGCGGCCGGAAGCCTCGGCGAGGCCCTGCCGTGCCGCGACGAGCGCGCCGAGCACCCCGCCGAGTGCGTCCCCGGCCCCCGCGGTGGCGAGCCACGGCGTGGCGGAGGACGCGACGAGCGCGACGGTGCCGTCCGGTGTCACCACCTGGGTCCGCTCGCCCTTGAGGAGCACGACGCTCCCGGTCTGCCGGGCGGCGCGCAGTGCGGCGGCTGCGGGGTCCGCCTCGACGTCGTCGCGGGACTCGCCGAGGAGCGACGCGGCCTCGCCGGCGTGCGGCGTGAGCACCGCGAGCGGTCCGAGGTCGACGAGCGGGATCGCTCCCGCGTCGACGACCACCGGGACGCCGTCGTCGGAGGCGTGGCGGAAGGCGTCGGCGGTGGCCGGGTCGAGGTCGTCGAGCGACGGCGCGGAGATGCCCGAGCCGACGAGCCACGCCTGCACCCGGCCGATGCCGGACACGACCTCCGGGCGGCGGGTCAACACGTGCTCGGTCGCACGGTCCGGCCCGACGTAGCGGACCATGCCGACGCCGGTGTGCACGGCCGCGTCGACCCCGAGGACGGCCGCGCCCGGGTACCGGTCGGAGCCGGTCGCGACACCGAGCACCCCGCGGCGGTACTTCGTGGACTCCCCGTGCGGCACGGTGATCCACGCGGCGGCGTCGGACGGTCGGAAGGGCACGGGATCGCTCATCGTCCCGACAGTACGGTGGGGCGCATGAGTCTGTTCCTCCCCGGTCGTGTGGTGGTCTTCGACTACGGGGAGGTGATCAGCCGGACGCCGCACGCGTCACGGGACGCCCTCGTCGCCGCGACGGGCGTGCCCGCTGCCGAGCTGTTCCCCGTCTACCAGGAGCTCCGGCACGACCTCGACCGGGGCGACCTCTCGGTGCTGGCGTACTGGCGGGCCATCGGTGACCGGGTCGGTCGGACCTGGAGCGTCACGGACGTGCACCGGTTCTGGGCGATCGACTTCACCGGCTGGTTCGAGGTCGAGCCGGAGACCCTCGCGATCGTCGAGGAGCTGCACGACGCCGGCACCCGGCTGGCCCTGCTGTCGAACGCCGGCTTCGACTTCGGTGACCCGTACCGCCGTTCGCCGATGGGGTCGCTGTTCGAGACCGTCGTCGTCAGCGCCGAGGACCACGTGCTCAAGCCCGAGCCGTCCATCTACCGCGACACGTGCGACCGTCTGGGAATCACGCCCGAGCAGATGGTGTTCGTCGACAACAGGGCCGAGAACGCCGCCGGTGCGGAAGCGATCGGAGCGGTCGGCCACCATTACACGTCCCCCGCCGGCCTGCGGTCCTTCCTGCAGGACCTGGCGGCGACGACCGCCGAAGGAGCCCCCGCGTGACGCACGTCCTGTTCGAGCCGATCACCATCCGCGACCTCACCGTCCGCAACCGCATCTGGGTCTCCCCGATGTGCCAGTACTCGGTCGAGGCCCAGGACGGCGTCCCGACCCCGTGGCACCTCGTGCACCTCGGGTCGTTCGCGAAGGGCGGCGCGGGCGCGGTCGTGGTCGAGGCGACCGGCGTCGTCCCCGAGGGCCGGATCAGCCCGCAGGACCTCGGGTTGTGGAACGACGAGCAGCGCGACGCCTTCCGTCCCATCGTCGACTTCGTCCACTCGCAGGGCGCGGCCGCCGGCATCCAGCTCGCCCACGCCGGCCGCAAGGCCTCGACGTTCCGCCCGTGGGAGTCCGAGCACGGCTCGGTGCCGTTCGAGCAGGGCGGGTGGCAGACCGTCGCCCCGTCGGCCGAGTCCTTCGACGGCTACGCCGAGCCCCGCGAGCTCGCCGCCGAGGACGTCCGGGTCGTCGCGCTGTCCTTCGCCGCGGCCGCTCGTCGAGCGATCGACGCCGGCTTCGACCTCGTCGAGCTGCACGCCGCGCACGGGTACCTGCTGCACCAGTTCCTCTCCCCGCTGTCGAACCACCGCGAGGACCAGTACGGCGGGTCGCTCGAGAACCGCGCCCGCGCACTCCTCGAGGTGCTCGACGCCGTCCGCGCCGAGGCCGGCGACGGCTTCCCGGTCGTCGTCCGGTTCTCGGCGACCGACTGGGTCGACGGCGGCCTGACGCTCGAGGAGACCGTGCAGGTCGCGCGGTGGGCAGCCGAGCACGGCGCCGACCTCGCCGACGTCTCGACGGGCGGCAACGTGTCGAGCGCGCCCATCCCGGTCGGTCCGGGCTACCAGGTGCCGTTCGCCGCGGCGGTCAAGCGCGAGGCCGGCATCGGGACGATCGCGGTCGGGATGATCTCGGACGCGTTCCAGGCCGAGCAGATCGTCGCGACCGGGCAGGCCGACGTCGTCATGGTCGGACGGGAGTTCCTCCGCGACCCGTCGTTCGCCCTGCGTGCGGCGGTGGAGCTCGGCGTGCACGTGGACTACGAGCCGCAGCAGTACCACCGGGCCCGGGTGACCACCTAGGCCGTCCCTGTACGTCCTCTCGGCTTCCCGACGGCCACCCGGTACGATGATGAGCACTGTGGACGATCCTCCGAATGCCTCTTCGCCCTCCCACTCATCCGCCGCTCACACGGTGAGCAGCTCCTCCCCGCACGGTCCGGGGGGTGAAGAATGAGTCCGATCGACGTCGTCATGCTGATCGGTGGCATCCTGCTGACGCTCGGCACGGGTGTCTTCGTCGCGTCCGAGTTCGCGCTCGTGAACCTCGACCGCGCCGAGGTCGAGGCCCGTCGCGACCGCGGCGAGTCCGGCCTCGCGCCGGTCATCGGTGCGCTCAAGGTCACCTCGACGCACCTCTCCAGCGCGCAGCTCGGCATCACCCTGACGACGCTGCTCACGGGCTACCTGCTCGAGCCGTCGATCGCGACGCTGCTCGAGGCGCCCTTCCTCGCGATGCAGCTGCCCGAGGCCGTGGTCGAGACCGTCGGTTCGATCGTCGCGCTCGTCATCGCGACGCTGCTCTCGATGATCCTCGGTGAACTCGTACCGAAGAACTTCGCGCTCGCGCTGCCGCTGCAGACGGCGAAGATCGTCGTCCCGCTGCAGATCGCCTTCACGACGGTGTTCAAGCCGGCCGTCGCCGTCCTCAACGGCACCGCGAACGCCGTCCTGCGGGCGATGGGCATCGAGCCACAGGAGGAGCTCTCCGGTGCCCGCAGCGCCGAGGAGCTCACCTCGCTGCTGCGTCGCTCCGCGTCCGAGGGCTCCCTCGAGCAGGACACCGCGACGCTCCTCGAGCGGACCATCTCGTTCTCCGAGCTCGACGCAGGCGAGGTGATGACCCCGCGGCCGCGCCTGTCCACCATCCGGGTGTCCGAGTCCGCCGAGGCGGTCCTCGCCCTCGCCCGGAAGACCGGGTTCAGCCGGTTCCCCGTCATCGAGGAGGACGCGGACGACGTCGTCGGCATCGTGCACGTCAAGCAGGCCGTCGCCGTCCCGCGCGAGAAGCGCCCGGAGGTCCCCGTCGGGGCGCTCATGACCGACGCCGAGCGGGTCCCCGAGACCATGCCCGGTGACGCCCTGCTCGCCGAGGTCCGCAGCCGCGGCTACCAGATGGTCATCGTCGTCGATGAGTACGGCGGCACCGCCGGGGTCGTCACGCTCGAGGACCTCGTCGAGGAGATCGTCGGCGAGGTGTCCGACGAGCACGACCGCGCCCGCATCGACGTGGTCCGCTCCCGCGGCTGGCTGACGTTCCCGGGGCTGCTCCGCCCCGACGAGCTCGAGGACCGCGCCGGGGTCCGGGTGCCGGAGGACGGCCCGTACGAGACCGTCGGCGGGTTCGTCATGTCCACGCTCGGACGTCTGCCCGTCGTGGGCGACGAGGTCCCGATCGACGGCGGCGTGTTCCGCGTCGAGCGGCTCGACGGCCGCCGGGTCGACCGGATCCGCTACACCCCCACGGCGCCCGAGCCGACCGGGTCCCCCGCCGCGCAGTCCCCCGCGACCGCGATCATCATCCCCGCGACGAAGTCCACGCCGACCGTCGACACCACGACCACGAAGGGCGGCTCCCGATGACCACCGTCACCGTCCTCGCCGCCGGCGAGTCCGCCTCGTCCACCTCCGACTGGTGGGGCATCTTCTGGCTCGTCGTGCTGCTGCTCGGCAACGCCTACTTCGTCGCCGCCGAGTTCGCCGTGATCTCCGCCCGCCGCTCCCAGATCGAGCCGCGGGCCGAGGCGGGGTCGAAGGCCGCGCAGATGACCCTCTGGGCGATGGAGCACGCCACGCGCATGCTCGCCACCACCCAGCTCGGCATCACGGTCTGCTCGCTGCTCATCCTCAACGTGTCCGAGCCGGCGATCCACCACCTGCTCGAGGGGCCGCTGCACCTCACCGGCTGGAGCGTCGAGGTCATCGGCACGGTCGCCTTCGTCTTCACGCTGCTCCTCGTGTCGTTCCTGCACGTCGTGTTCGGCGAGATGGTGCCGAAGAACATCTCCTTCTCGATGCCCGACCGCGCCGCGCTCATGCTCGTCCCGACGCTCTGGTACATCGGCCACGGCCTGCACTGGGTCATCGTCGGGCTCAACGAGGCCGCGAACGGCGTGCTCCGGCTGTTCAAGGTCGAGCCGAAGGACGAGGCCGTCAGCGCCTTCACCGTGGAGGAGGTGCAGACGATCGTCGAGCAGTCCCGCCGCGAGGGCACCCTCGTCGACAACGGCGGCACGCTCCGCATGGCGTTCGAGTTCACGGAGAAGCAGGTCAAGGACGTCGCGGTGCCGATGGCCGAGCTCGTCACCCTGCCCGAGGACGCCACCCCGGGCGACGTCGAGCGGGCCGTGGCGCAGCGCGGGTTCTCCCGGTACGTGCTCGTCGGCGAGGACGGCTCCCCCACGGGCTACGTGCACGTGAAGGACGTCATCGACCTGCGCCCGGACGAGTACGACGACCCGGTGCCGCCGAAGCGCATCCGGCAGCTCATCTCGCTCTACACCGAGACCGACCTCGAGGACGCCCTCGCGACCATGCGTGGCGCCGGCCGTCACGTGGCACGGGCGTTCGACGCCGAGGGCCGCACGCTCGGCGTGCTCTTCCTCGAGGACATCCTCGAGGAGCTCGTCGGCGAGGTCGAGGACGCGACCCGACGCCGCTGACGCGCGCAACGACGGACGGGCGCGCCCCGCTCAGCGGCGACGCGAAGCGTTGCGCGGGGCGCGCCGACCGAGCTTGCGAGGGAGGGGTGCCAGCTGGCACCGTGCCTCCGTCCGCTCGTGGTCGCGAGCCGAGACTCGGCGTGAGCGACCGTCCTCGCGGCTCCGGCCACGACAACGGTCGCCCGGCGCGAGGCTCGGGCAGCGATGCAGCCAGCGGACCGCTGACGCAGCCGACCGTCGGACTGGAGGCACGGCGCGCGGCCGCCACGCGCCTCCCGGCCGCCGTGTGCCCCGAGTCTCGTGCTCCCTGCCCCGAGACTCGGGGTCAGCGACGCTTCTCGCGCTCCGGACCCCGAGGCGTGTCGCTCAGACCGAGTCTCGGCCCCGCGCCGACGGCGCGCTACCAGCTGACCGGCAGCGGCTTGCCCTCCTCGTAGCCGGCGGCCGACTGGATGCCGACGAGGGCCCGCTCGTGGAACTCGGCGAGCGACGTCGCCCCCGCGTACGTCGCCGAGCTGCGGATGCCCGTCGTGATCATGTCGAGCAGGTCCTCGACGCTCGGCCGCTCCGGGTCGAGGTAGATCGTCGACGACGAGATGCCCTCCGCGAAGAGCGCCTTCCGCGCCCGCTCGTACGGGTCGAGTCGCTCGAAGCGTTCCCGGACGGCCTTCGCCGACGCCATGCCCCAGCTCTCCTTGTACGCCTTGCCCGCGGCGTCGCGGCGGAGCACACCCGGTGCCTCCAGCGTCCCGGCGAACCACGAGCCGATCATCACGGCCGACGCCCCGGCGGCCAGCGCGAGCGCGACGTCGCGGGGGTAACGCACGCCGCCGTCGGCCCAGACGTGGGCGCCGAGGGACTTCGCGGCCGCCGCGGTCTCGAGCACCGCGGAGAACTGCGGACGGCCGACCGCGGTCATCATGCGGGTGGTGCACATCGCGCCGGGTCCGACGCCGACCTTGATGATCGAGGCGCCGGCGCCGACGAGGTGCGCGACCGCGTCGGCGGTGACGACGTTGCCCGCGACGAGCGGGATGCCGAGCCCCAGCGACGCGACCGTGTCGAGGGCGCGGAGCATGCCCTCCTGGTGGCCGTGCGCGGTGTCGAGGACGAGCACGTCGACGCCGGCCGCGGCGAGGGCCTTCGCCTTCGCGGCCACGTCTCCGTTGATGCCCAGCGCCGCGGCGACGCGGAGGCGACCGTCGGCGTCGACCGCGGGCGTGTAGATGTCCGAGCGGATGGCGCTCGTGGGGCTCGTGGTCCCGACGACACGGCCGTGGCTCGTGACCGGGGCGAAGTCGACCTCCGCCGCGGTGAGGACGTCGTAGACGTGTCGAGGGGTGCCGGCGTCCTCGGCGTCGATGCCGGTGGAGGCGCCGTGCAGGAGGTCGCCGAGGGTCGCGTCCTGACCCGCCGTGCCGAGCCGTGTCGCGGGAACGCAGCCGAGGTACGCACCGCTGCCGTCGCGCACCACGACGCCGCGCCCGGCGACCGGGAGGAGCTGCTCGAGCGCCTCGGCGACCGTGGTGTCGGCGCCGAGGTCGACCGCGGTGTCGAACGCCACCGGCTGGTCCTTCACCCAGCGGATCGCGGCGTCGAGGTCCTGCAGGTGCATGTCCTGCGGCAGGACGCCGAGGCCGCCGCGGCGGGCGAGGGTGGCGGCGAGCCGCGGCCCGGTCACCGAGTTCATGTTCGCGCTGATGATCGGGATCGTCGCCCCGGAGCCGTCGTTCGCCGCGAGGTCCACGTCGAAGCGGCTCGTCACCCCCGACCGGCTGGGGACGAGGAAGACGTCAGAGTAGGTCAGGTCGTGCGTCGGCCGCGTCTCGTAGAACCTCATGGGCCCACTGTACGGCGGCACAGGGGGTGCGGACCGCCCCGTCGGCGCCCACGGTGCGCGCGGTGACGCGCTCGTCCGGCACGACACGCCAGGCGTCCGCCGAGAGGCACGAATCGCGTCCGGCGGTCACCGAACGGTCATCCGGGAACGGCTAGGCTTCCACGCAGTACGGCAGCAGGGTTGCTGCGTACGACACACACGAGCATCTATCGACGGAGAGTGGGCGATCGGCTGTGTCGAGCCATCTGACCGGAACTGACGAGACCGCGGGCGAATTCGGGGCCAACGAGTGGCTCGTCGACGAGCTCTACGAGCAGTTCGTCGCGGACAAGACCTCGGTCGACGAGTCCTGGTGGCCGGTCCTCGAGAAGTTCCACCGCTCCCAGACCGGCCAGGCATCGCCCGCGCCGTCTGCACCTGCTCCCTCGGGGACCACGCCCGCCGCGCAGTCGAGCACGCAACAGCCGGCGACCGGTGACGCCCCGGCCGAGGCGAAGTCCGGCCCGATCCAGGCGAAGACGACCTCGCGTCAGCCGACGCCGCAGCCGATCCCCGCCGAGGCGAACGACGCCACGGACGAGCACGAGGAGACCCACGAGGACGTGGCCACCCCGCTCCGGGGCATGGCGAAGACCCTGGCGTCGAACATGGACGCCTCCCTGACGGTCCCGACCGCGACGAGCGTCCGGACGATCCCGGCGAAGCTCATGATCGACAACCGGATCGTCATCAACAACCACCTCCGACGGGCCCGCGGCGGGAAGATCTCGTTCACGCACCTCATCGGGTGGGCGATGGTGCAGGCCCTCAAGGAGTTCCCGAGCCAGAACGTCTTCTACGAGGAGCGCGACGGCAAGCCGTTCGTGGTCGAGCCCGCCCACGTCGGACTCGGCATCGCGATCGACGTCCCGAAGAAGGACGGCACCCGTTCCCTCCTCGTGCCGAGCATCAAGCGTGCCGAGAGCCTGACGTTCGGGCAGTTCCTCTCCGCCTACGAGGACCTCGTCAAGCGCGCCCGCGACAACAAGCTCACGCCGGCGGACTTCCAGGGCACGACGATCTCGCTGACGAACCCGGGCGGCATCGGCACCGTGCACTCGGTCCCGCGCCTCACCAAGGGTCAGGGCTGCATCATCGGCGCCGGCGCCCTCGAGTACCCGGCGCAGTTCCAGGGCTCGGCGGAGAAGACCCTCGTCGAGCTCGGCATCGGCAAGACGATCACGCTCACGAGCACCTACGACCACCGCGTCATCCAGGGCGCCGGCTCGGGCGAGTACCTCAAGAAGGTGCACGAGCGCCTCATCGGGGGCCACGGCTTCTACGAGGGGATCTTCGCCGCGCTGCGCATCCCCTACAAGCCGATCCAGTGGGCGAACGACATCAACGTCGACCTCGCGCACCGCGTCAACAAGACCGCGCGCGTGCAGGAGCTCATCAACAGCTTCCGCGTCCGCGGGCACCTGATGGCGGACATCGACCCGCTCGAGTACCGACAGCGCACCCACCCGGACCTCGAGATCGAGAGCCACGGGCTGACCTTCTGGGACCTCGACCGCGAGTTCGTCACGGGCGGGTTGGCCGGCACGACGAACGCTCCGCTCCGCGACGTCCTCGGCATCCTGCGCGATGCGTACTGCCGCACGACCGGTGTCGAGTACATGCACATCCAGGACCCGGAGCAGCGCCGCTGGGTGCAGTCGCACATCGAGGTCCCCTACGCGAAGCCGTCGAAGGACGAACAGCTCCGCGTCCTCGGCAAGCTCAACGAGGCCGAGGCGTTCGAGACGTTCCTGCAGACGAAGTACGTCGGGCAGAAGCGCTTCTCACTCGAGGGCGGCGAGTCGACGATCGCGTTCCTCGACACCCTCATCCAGCAGGCCGCCGGCGCCGGACTCGAGGAGGTCGCGATCGGCATGGCCCACCGCGGCCGCCTCAACGTCCTCACGAACATCGCCGGCAAGACGTACGGGCAGATCTTCCGCGAGTTCGAGGGCTCCTCGTTGCCGGGCTCCGTGTCCGGTCAGGGCTCCGGTGACGTGAAGTACCACGTCGGCACCGAGGGCGTGTTCCGTGCGAGCGACGGCACGGCGATCCCGGTGACGATCGCGGCGAACCCGTCGCACCTCGAAGCGGTCGACGGCGTGCTCGAGGGCATCGTCCGCGCGAAGCAGGACAAGCAGGGCCCCGGGTCGACGAACGTGCTGCCGGTGCTCGTCCACGGCGACGCGGCGATGGCCGGTCAGGGCGTCGTGGTCGAGACCCTGCAGATGTCGCAGCTCCGCGGCTACCGCACGGGCGGCACGGTCCACCTCGTCATCAACAACCAGGTCGGGTTCACGACCCCGCCGGAGTCCGCCCGCAGCTCGGTGTACTCCACGGACGTCGCCAAGACGATCCAGGCGCCGATCTTCCACGTGAACGGCGACGACCCCGAGGCCGTGTCCCGCGTCGCGGAGCTCGCCTTCGCCTACCGCGAGGAGTTCCACCGCGACGTCGTCATCGACCTCATCTGCTACCGCCGACGCGGACACAACGAGGGCGACGACCCCTCGATGACCCAGCCGCTCATGTACAACCTCATCGAGGCGAAGCGCTCCGTCCGCACGCTCTACACCGAGGCGCTCGTCGGCCGCGGCGACATCACGCAGGAGGAGTACGACGAGGCGCACCGCGACTTCCAGGACCGCCTGGAGCGCGCGTTCGCCGAGACGCACGAGGCGCAGACCGGCACGATCCCGGTCATCACGGGCGACGACGACGGCGCCGTGAACGGCCTCGAGCGCCCGACCTCGCAGCGGGACGACTCCGAGAACGACGTGCACGAGACCGCCGTCCCCGAGGACCTCGTCCGGGCGGTCGGCGACGCGCACAGCAACCCGCCCGCGGGGTTCTCCATCCACCCGAAGCTCCAGCAGCTGCTCGCGAAGCGCACCGACATGACGCGCAACGGCGGCATCGACTGGGCGATGGCCGAGCTCATCGCGATCGGCTCCGTCCTCGTCGAGGGCAAGCCGGTCCGCCTCGCCGGCCAGGACGCCCGACGCGGCACGTTCGTCCAGCGCCAGGCCGTCTTCCACGACCGGGTGAACGGGCAGGAGTGGCTCCCGCTCGCGAACCTCACCGAGGACCAGGCCCGCTTCACCATCTACGACTCGCTGCTGAGCGAGTACGCGGCGATGGCGTTCGAGTACGGCTACTCGGTCGAGCGTCCCGAGGCCCTCGTGCTCTGGGAGGCGCAGTTCGGTGACTTCGCCAACGGTGCCCAGACCGTCATCGACGAGTTCATCTCGTCCGCCGAGCAGAAGTGGGGGCAGCGCTCGGGTCTCGTGCTCCTGCTCCCCCACGGCTACGAGGGCCAGGGACCGGACCACTCGTCGGCGCGCATCGAGCGTTACCTGCAGCTCTTCGCCGAGGACAACATGGTGATCGCCCGGCCGTCGACCCCGGCGTCGTGGTTCCACCTGCTGCGTCGCCAGGCATGGGAACGGCCGCAGAAGCCGCTCATCGTGTTCACCCCGAAGGCGATGCTGCGCCTGCGCCAGGCGACGAGCCCCGTCGAGGCGTTCACGAACGGCACCTTCGAGGAGGTCGTCGACGACGACCGCCAGCTCGACGCCGGTGCCGTGCGCCGCGTGGTGCTGCACTCCGGCAAGGTCCACCACGACCTCCGCGCCGAGGCCGAGAAGACCGGCCGCGGCGACGTCGCCCTCGTCCGGCTGGAGCAGCTCGCGCCGCTGCCCCTCGAGCGCATCCTCGAGGTCCTCGGCCGCTACCCGGACGCCGAGGTCGTCTGGGCGCAGGAGGAACCCGAGAACCAGGGTGCCTGGCCGTTCGTGTGCATGAACCTCTCGCCGCACCTGCAGGGTCGGCCGCTCTCGGTCGCGTCGCGTCCGGCGAGTGCCGCACCTGCGACGGGGTCGTCGAAGCGCTCCGCACAGGAGGCCACCGAGGTCATCCGCGCCGCGCTGGGTTCGTCGGACCAGCGCTGAGCGGGAACGGGGCGAGGGCGGTCGCGCAGTGCGCGGCCGCCCTCGC
Organism: Curtobacterium sp. NPDC089689; assembly: GCF_044749145.1. Lineage (NCBI taxonomy): Bacteria > Bacillati > Actinomycetota > Actinomycetes > Micrococcales > Microbacteriaceae > Curtobacterium > Curtobacterium sp. NPDC089689. Next base: position 574,960 of record NZ_JBIVHJ010000003.1, read on the forward strand.
CCTGTCCGGTCGGTCCGACCTCACACGATGCGGGTGTACCGGACTCCGGCCTCGTGGTACCCGCGCTTCTGGTAGAAGCGGTGCGCGCTGTCCGTCGCGGCCGCACTGACCGCGCTGAGGCGACGCGCACCCTGCTCGGCTGCCCACGTCTCGAACGTGCCGAGGAGCGCCGAACCGGTGCCGTGCCTCCTGGCCGAGTCGTCGACGACGAGCAGCAGCAGTTGCGCCGTCGGCTCGTCCGAGGCGTACGCCCACGTGACCTGCGCTCCCGCGACGGCCACCGCTCGCCCGTCCTCACCGCGCACCAACCATGTGCGGTGCCCGGCCGCCGGCGTGAGCCGCTCGAGCCGGGAGCGCATGTCGTCCGGGTCGACCTCGTGGCCGAGGAGGCGGACGAGGGCGCTGACGTCGGCGACGTCGGCGTCGGACCAGGTGGTGACGGACTCGACAGCAAGGGTCATGTCGCGACCCTACCGAGCACGGACGGCGTGTGACGACACGCTGACCGGGCTCGCAGGCCGGCCGCCGCGCCGCCGACCAGCGTCAGTGCGTCGCCTGCTCCACGCGGATGCGGGCGAGGACCTCGGCGCGCAGCTGCTCGGGAGCGGTCTCCTTGCAGGCACGTCGGACGGTCTCGATGAGGACGACGCCGACGCGGTGCTCGCTCGTGCAGTCCTCGCAGTCCTCCATGTGCTCGCGGATGTCCGCCGCGTCCTCGCGGCAGAGCTCGCCGTGCAGGAACTCCTCGAGCTCCGCCTTGGCCTTCGAGCAGTCGCAGCCGCTCATCGTGCTTCCTTCCCTTCGACGCGACCCGAGGTCGCAACTGGCTTCCGGCCGCGTCCGCGCATCGTCGCCGTCGACGCTGCGTCCGGGACGATGCCGGTCTCACGGGCGTGGTCCGCCAGCAGCCCCCGGAGGAGGCGGCGGCCACGGTGGAGTCGGCTCATGACCGTCCCCACGGGGGTCTTCATGATGTCGGCGATCTCCTGGTAGGAGAAGCCCTCGACGTCCGCGAAGTACACGGCCATGCGGAAGTCCTCGGGGATCGCCTGCAGGGCGTCCTTCACCGCCGACGAGGGCAGGTGGTCGATGGCGTCCGCCTCGGCCGAGCGCGCCGAGATCGACTGCGTGACGCTCTCCGCGCCGCCGAGCTGCCAGTCCTCGAGCTCGTCGATGGTGCCCTGGTACGGGTTCCGCTGGTTCTTGCGGTACGTGTTGATGAACGTGTTCGTGAGGATCCGGTACAGCCAGGCCTTGAGGTTCGTGCCCTGCCGGAACTGCCGGAAGGCCGCGAACGCCTTGACGAAGGTCTCCTGCACGAGGTCGGACGCGTCGGCGGGGTTGCGGGTCATCCGCATCGCCGCGCCGTACAGCTGGTCCATGAACGGCAGCGCCTGCGTCTCGAAGAGGGCGCGGAGCTCCGACTCGGACACGGTCGTCTCGTCGGCGAGGACCTCGTCCTCGTCCTGGACCGCGTCGAGCTGCGCCTCGGTCTCCTCGACCAGGTCGTGCGGAGCCGCCACGTCGTCCGGTCCCGCGACGTCGTGCGGTGCTGCCTGCGGTTCGTCGGTGGTCATCACGGCCGAGTCTAGGCCGAGCGTGGTGACCGCGACGGGCAGGTGCGTCCGCTCGCGCGTCAGGGTTGCTGTCGCCAATGGTCCTCCCGGTGGATTCAGTACCCTGGTGAACCGATGGCTGCCACGACGCATTCCCACCAGGCCCCCGCCCCCTGGACCGCCCCCCGCGCGCGCGGTCCGCTGCGCGGCGACGTCGCGCTGCCCGGGTCGAAGTCGCTGACCAACCGGGAGCTCGTGCTCGCCGCCCTCGCGGACGGGCCGTCCACCATCCGCCTGCCGTTGCACTCGCGCGACTCGGCCCTGATGATCGCCGGGCTCCGGCAGCTGGGCGTCGGCATCGAGGAGGTGGGCATCGAGGAGGTCGCCCCCGGGTCGGACGGCGCACCAGGTGTGCCGAACCCGTACGGCCCGGACCTCCGGATCACCCCGGCATCGATGCACGGCGACGTCCGCCTCGACTGCGGCCTCGCCGGCACCGTGATGCGCTTCCTGCCACCGCTCGCCGCGCTGGCCACCGGACCGGTCACGATCGACGGCGACCCGTACGCGCGGAAGCGGCCGATGGGCGCGATCATCCGTGCGCTCGTCGACCTCGGCGTCGACGTCACCGACGACGGCGACGGCGCGATGCCGTTCTCCTTCACCGGCACGGGCACGGTCCGCGGCGGCTCCCTCACGATCGACGCGTCCGCGTCGTCGCAGTTCGTCTCCGGCCTCCTGCTGTCGGCGCCGCGCTTCACCGAGGGCCTCCACCTCGTGCACGCGGGCGAGCGACTGCCGAGCCTGCCGCACATCGACATGACGGTCGATGTCCTCCGGGCCCGTGGCGTGCGCGTCGACCAGCCCGCCGTCGGCGAGTGGGTCGTGCACCCCGGCCCGATCGGCGCGCGCGACGTCACCATCGAGCCCGACCTGTCGAACGCCGCGCCGTTCGCAGTCGCCGCCCTCGTCGCGGGCGGCACGGTCCGCATCCGCACCTGGCCGACCGAGACGACCCAGGTCGGTGCCGACCTCGAGACGCTCCTGCCGCTGTGGGGAGCGACCGTCACGCGGGACGGCGACGACCTCGTGTTCGACGGCGGCGTCGGGGTCGCGGGTGGGGCCTCCCTGCCGGGTGTCGAGCTGGACCTCACGCGCGGCGGCGAGCTGGCCCCGGCGCTCGTCGCGCTCGCGGCCCTCGCGGACGCGCCGAGCGAGATCACCGGCATCGGCCACCTCCGTGGACACGAGACGGACCGCCTCGCCGCGCTGGCGGCGGACCTGAACCGGACGGGAGGCGCGGTGCGCGAACTCGATGACGGCCTCCGGATCGAGCCCGCTCCCCTCCACGGCGCCGACTGGGCCGCGTACGACGACCACCGGATGGCCACGGCCGGCGCGGTCGTGGGCCTCGTCGTCGACGGCGTCGCCGTCGACGACATCGGCTCGACCGCGAAGACCCTGCCCCAGTTCCCCGAGCTGTGGGCGTCGCTCGTGGCGTCCGGCAGCGACACCCGGTCGGCGCCCGCGGGCGGGGTGACCCCGTGAGCTGGTGGGACGACGTCGACGGCGACGACACGGACGACGACGAGCCGTACGGACAGTACGAGTCGAAGGTCCGCATCCGGCCGAACCCGAAGGGCAACCGGCCGCGCACGAAGGTCCGGCCGACGTACGAGGACGCGCCGGTCGGCTGGGTGACGAACGTCGACCGCGGGCGGTACGGCGTGCTGGTCGGCTCCGGTGGTGCGGACGAGCGGGTGATCACGGCCACGAAGGCGCGGGAGCTCGGCAAGAAGTCGGTCGTCACGGGCGACCACGTCTCCCTCGTCGGCGACCTGTCCGGCGAACCGGGCTCGCTCGCGCGCATCGTGAAGGTCGCCGACCGCACCACGCTCCTCCGTCGCAGCGCCGACGACACCGACGAGGTCGAGCGCGTCATCGTCGCCAACGCCGACCAGATGCTCGTCGTGGTGGCGGCGGCCGACCCCGAGCCGCGGACCCGACTCATCGACCGCTACCTCGTGGCGGCGTTCGACGCGGGACTCGACCCGATCCTCTGCATCACGAAGACGGACCTGGCCGACCCGGCGCCGTTCCTCGAGCACTTCGCGTGCCTCTCCTTGCGGATCGTCACGAGCCGCTCGGACGACGTGCCGTTCGACGCCCTGCACGAGGTCCTCGACGACCGGGTCACCGTCACCGTGGGGCACTCGGGCGTCGGGAAGTCGACGCTCGTGAACGCCATCACCGGCGCGACCCGTGCGACCGGGCACGTCAATGCCGTGACCGGACGCGGGCGCCACACGTCGTCGTCCTCGATCGCGCTGCGGGTGCGGGACGGCGGCTGGATCATCGACACCCCCGGCGTCCGGTCGTTCGGCCTCGGCCACGTCGACCCCGCGAACGTCTTCCGGGCGTTCGCCTCCCACGCGGTGCCCGTGCGGGAGCCCGTCGACGGCATCCCCCTGTCGCAGGCGCACGACTGGGAGATCGTGGACCGGGTGGCGGACGGCGAGCTCGGGCCGACCGGGGTCGAGCGGCTCGACTCGTTCCGTGCCCTGCTGACCGGGATGGGCGCGGAGGACCCCGGGCAGGAGTAGCCCACCGCGACCGGGCTGGCGCGCTGGGCACGCTCCCTCCGTCCCGGCGCGGTCACGACTCCCCGCTCGGGTCCGGCGCGCGGTCACCAACGGTCGCTCCGTCGACGCCACATCGACCGGTCGTGACCGCTCGGCACCAGGGTCGCGGGGCGTCGTGGCCGTTCGGCGCCAGGCCCGCGGGGTGCCCTGGACTCCCGATGCGCCGCGCCGACAACGGTGTATCGTTGCCTCTTGTGTCTGAAGTTGCAAAGTACAACTACGCCTCGTCGAGCGCGACCCACGCCGCCCCGAGGGTCCACCACCCCCGACCGGACAGCGTGTGGCGCCCGAAGGGCCTCGGCGCGGTGCTGCGCCACTTCGGTTCGCACATCCTCGTCCCGCTGTTCCTCGCCGCCGGCATGGGTCTGGCGTACCTCGGCGCCTTCCACGCCCCGACGCCGCACGACCTCCCGGTCGGGATCGTCGGCGAGGGCGCCGCGACGCAGGTGTTCGCCCAGACCGTGACGGACCGCTCGGACGGCGCCCTCGTCGCGCACGTCGTCGCGGACACCGAGCGGGCAGAACGGCAGGTCCGCGACCGCGAGCTCGCCGCCGTCTACGCCCCGACGAGCACCGGTGCGACCCTCTACGTCTCGAGCGCCGCGTCCGAGACGACCGCCACCGCCGCGCAGAAGGTGTTCCTGCCGATCGCGTACGGGCAGCACCTGCCGTTCCGCGTGGTCGACGTCGTGCCCGCGGGCGCGCAGGACTCCACCGGGCAGGGCCTGTTCTTCCTGCTGGTCGGCCTCAGTGTCGGCGGGTACGCCTCGGCGATCGCCGTCGCGGCCGTCGCGACGAAGCTCCGGGGCGTCTGGACGGCCGTGGTCGGACTCGCCACCGCGGGCGTCGTCGCCGGCATCGGGGTCGTCGTCGCCGGTCCGGTGTACGGCGTCGTCGCGACCCACCGGTGGGAGGTCTTCCTCGTCGCGTGGCTCTACGACGCGGTGATCGTGGCGCTCGGCGTCGGCCTGCACCCGGTGCTCGGCCGGTGGACGACCCCGATCCTCACGATGCTCTTCGTCATGCTCAACTTCACGAGCTCCGGCGGCATCTTCCAGCCGGCGTTCCAGCCGGGCTTCTTCGCCGCACTCAACACGTTCTGGAGCGGAGCCGCGTGGCTCCAGGTCGCGCAGGCCCTGCAGTACTTCCCCGACGCGTCCGTCGGTCGGCCGATGCTCGTGCTGGCGCTCTGGCTGGTCGTGGCCGTGGTGCTGTGCTTCGTCGTGCACGGCCTGGTCGCCCGCCGCACCCGCATCGCCCGCGAACGCGTCGTGACCGCGCAGGAGGAGGACGAGGTCGTCGCCGCCTGAACGGCCTGCCGGGCGGACGCTACGCTCGTCGCGTGGACCTCAGCGCCGACCTCGACTTCGCCCGCTCCCTCGCCGACACCGCCGACGCGATCAGCCTCGAGCGCTTCCGCGCTGCCGACCTGCACGTGTCGAAGAAGGCCGACAGCACGCACGTCACGGACGCCGACCAGGCGGTCGAGCGTGCCCTGCGGGAGCGACTCGCCGCCGAGCGGCCGGACGACGCCTTCCTCGGTGAGGAGACCACGGCGGACACCGGCGCCGACGCGGTCAGCGAAGGGCACCGGCAGTGGGTGGTCGACCCGATCGACGGCACCGCGAACTACCTCCGGGGCGTGCCGGTGTGGGCGACGCTCATCTCCCTCGCCGTGGACGGTCGACCGGTCCTCGGCGTCGTGAGCGCGCCGGCGCTCGGCAAGCGCTGGTGGGCCGCCGAGGGGCTCGGCGCGCACTCCTTCGACGGACCGCTCCGCGTCTCCGGCGTCGACGAGCTCGGCGACGCGAGCCTCAGCTACAACAGCATCCAGCAGTGGGACGAGGACGACCGGCTGGACTCGTTGGTCGCGCTGTCCCGGACGGTCTGGCGCACCCGGGCCTACGGCGACATGTGGTCGTACATGATGGTCGCCGAAGGTGTCCTCGACGTCGCCGGCGAACCGGACCTCAAGCCGTGGGACATCGCCGCGCTGGTCCCCATCGTCGAGGAGGCCGGCGGCCGGTTCACCTCCCTCGACGGCGATCCCGGACCCTGGCACGGCAGCGCGCTCGCCACGAACGGCCTCGTGCACGACGCCGTGGTCGAGCTCCTCCGACGCTGACACGCCGCCGGACGATCCGGAGAACGCACACGCCCCTCCGGTCGGAGCGGTCGGACACCCCCCTCGTCCGGGTGCGTCACTCGATACCCGCGCGTACCCCACCGACGCACGACCTGTCGAACCGGTTCGACGCCATGGCCGGAACAGCCCGCGTACCCCGCTGATCCGGGCACGCCGGGTGCGGACGATGCTGTACCCCGTTGCCGTACCACACGCCCCGGCGCTCGCTCCCCACCACGGGGGTACCGCCCCCCGGACTGGGGACACGCGGGGGGGTGAAATGTCCGCGAACGACCGGTCCACCTCGGCCGCACCTGGGTTACTGTCAACGGGACGCCAGGTCAGGTGACGTCTCGGATTCCCTAGATCCGGCACGGAGCGCGACCCGGTGCCAGTTCGTCGAAGACCCTAACCCGAGGGGTGATACAGACGATGACATCATCGTTCCCGAGCGGAACCGAGTGCACCCTCACTCGTCGTCCGCATTCCAACCACGAAGCTCTCCCACGACCGGTCCGTCGCGCGGTTTCCCTCCGCGTCCTCGACCGCTCCGCCTCTGCGCGCCCGTCCGTCGCTGCATCCGTCCCCGTACCCGGGAGCCGGTGAGTCATGGCACTCACCGGTCGCCGTCTCGAGGTCGACCGGATCGCGACCCTCGCCATGCTCCCCCGGGAGTCGGCGATGGTCGTGGTCGGCGACCCTGGTTCCGGGCGCAGCAGCGTCCTCGACGCGGTCGCACACCGCGTCTCCCTCCCCGTCGTCCGCGTCGGTGTGAACGGCAGTGAGTCCCACTGGCCCCTGGCCGGCGTGACCGCGCTCTTCACCGCCCTGGACGACCCCCGCGCCACCGCGCACATCGCCCACCTCCTGCAGGCGGGCAGCACCGGTGGCCAGGCCCCCGCCCGCGCCGGGCTCGCCGCTGCGCACGACTTCCTCGAAGCCGTGCACACGCTGACCCTGCCGCCGACGGTCGTCCTCATCGACGACCTCGACCGGATGGACACGGAGAGCCAGGAGCTCATCGCGTTCCTCGCCGGTCGACTGGCCGGCACCGCGCTCCGGGTGGTCGCGTCCGTCCGCACCGTCCCCGCCGACGGCCCGCTCGCCGCGCTCCCAGCGCTGCGCTTGGAGCCGCTCAGCGAGGACGACTCGCTCACCCTCGCACGGACCACCGCCGCCGAGGACGCGAACGACGGCGTCCTGGCGGTCCTCGCCCAGGAGACCGGCGGCAACCCCGGCGTCCTGCGCGAGCAGCTCGCCGGCCTCAGCCGCGGTCAGCTCAACGGCACCGAGCCGCTCGTGCTGCCGCTCCGCCCCTCGAAGACGACGGAAGCGATCGCCTCCGCCGTGCTCGACGCCGCTGCGGGACGCGATCTGGACGTCCTCGCTCGGCTCGCCCTCGTGCCGACCGCGACCACCACCGGGTGGGACCGCGACGCCATCGACGACCTCGCCGACGCGGGGCTCGTCACGGTGCGCGGCCAGCAGGTGTCGGTCACGAACCCGCTCGTGCGCTCGTCGCTGTACTGGGGCACCGCCTCCCGGGACCGCCGTGCGGCACACACCGCCCTCGCGGCGATCACCGCGGACACCGACCAGCGCGCCCACGCCTGGCACCGGAGCTTCGTCGACGACGTCCCCGACGCCGTCGCCCTGCTCCGGGCGGCCCGGTCGTACGTGGTGGACGGCAACACCACCGCGGCGACCGCGCTCACCGAACGAGCCCTGCTCGTCGGCGGCGGCACCGAGGACGAGCACGAGGCGCTGCTCGGCGTGGCCGAGGTCATGCTGGCGAACCGGCTCCTCAGCGGCGCGGCGCGGTACCTCGCGGCGATCCGTCCGTTCCGCACCACCGTCACCGAGGTCCGACGACTGCGCCTGCAGTACTCCGTCGAGTTCCTCAGCGGTGACGCCGTGCACGCCGACGAGTTGCTCGTCCCGGCGGACACGACGGACCCCGCCGAGACGGACGCCGTCGCGGGGCTGCTCGCCACGGTGGCCTGCTTCCGCGCCGAGGTGTGGGAGCTGGACCAGGCGCGGGACCTCCTGCACCGAGCCGAGCCGTACCTCGACACGGCCTCGCCGCACACGCTCGAGATCGCGTCGACGGCCCGTGACGTGATCGCGGCCGTCGACGGGACGCTCCCGGCCGACGCGGAGCTGCACGACGGGCTCTCGGCGACCGTGCTGCTCGGCATGTCCGACCCGGCGCTGCTCCTCCTCGCCCACGCCCTGAGCCTCGGCGAGCGCTACCGCAGCGCACGTCGGGTGTTCGCCCTGGTGCTCGCCCGGGGGCCGCAGACGCCCCTGGTGTGGACCGAGGCGGCGCGGTACCTGTCCGCCGACAACGAGGTGCGCTCCGGGAACTTCCGGCAGGCGCTCCGCGCGATCGACGTGTGGGAGGCCGGCTCGGCGGCGGCGGAGCGGCTGCGCGAGCCGTCGCGGGTGATCGCGATCGCGTGGCGGCACTTCGCCGAGGGTCGTTCCGCGGAGGCGCTCGACGTCCTCGACGCCTGCCTGGCACAGCGGTCGACGAACCGGCTCTGGGGCGCCACGGCGAAGTTGCACGCCCTGCGTGGCCAGGTGCTGCTGCTCGACGGCCGGCTCGAGGAGGCGGCGGTGGCCCTCGAGGCCGCCGACGCCATCGGCCGCCCGCTGCGGAACCCGGTCCTGCTCCGGCACCTCGGTGACCTGGTGGAGGCGTACGTGCGCCTCGGTCGGGTCGACGACGCCCGGGCGATCACGGCCCGCCTCGCGGCGGACCACCACGCCCGACCGTCGCGGTGGGGTGCGCTCGTCCTCGCGAGGAGCCTGGCGCTCGTCGCGGACGACACGACGCGGGAGACCGCACGTCGCCGCGCGCTCGAACTGTTCCAGCCGCACGACTCGCAGTACGAGCGGGCTCGGACGTTCGCAGCACTGGCCGCGGTCGGGACACCGACCGAGCGTCCGCGCCTCGGTGCGGCGGCTGCGGCCGCCTACGAGGCGGCGGGCCTGCGCCGACCACTCGTCACGCCGGCTCCGTCGGTCGCTATGCCGTCCTTCGGCGCGTCGCTGGTCCGGTCGGGTCCGACGGCCTCGGGGCCCGTCCCCGGGACGCCGCGGAGCGCCCCGGACGCGTCGGCGGCCTTCACGTCGCTCACCGCCGAGGAACGCGCCGTCGTGCAGAAGGTGACCGAGGGGTACCGCAACCGCGAGATCGCCTCGTCGCTGTTCATGTCGCAGCGGACGGTGGAGCTGCGGCTCACGCAGATCTACCGCAAGGTGGGTGCGCGGTCGCGCTCGCACCTGGTCGCGCTCCTCACCTGATCGAGGTGACCGCGCGGTCGTGACGCGACCACAGGACGGACGGGAGGCCCGGTACCAGCTGGTACCGGGCCTCCCGTCCGTCGTCTGCGTGCGCCGCGCCGGGGCGAGTGACCCCCGGATGCGGGGTTCCGCACGGCCGCACGCGCGGTGCGGTCGCCGCGCGGGGAACCGCAAGAGCGGCCGGACATGGTTGCCCTGGCCACCACGCGCGGGTGACGCTTCTCCTGCACCGACCGCCGTGCTCCTCCGGGAGCCCGACCGCGGTACCCCGTTCGGTACCCGAACCGTCGGCTCACCAGACCGCCGTCGTCCGTCCTCGCCTGATCCGGGGACGGGCGGCGGCCCTCGAGCCGGCGGACCGAGCGCGCGGCAGACCCGACGGCGGTCGGTGCCGATCCCCCAGCAGTGCCCGACCCGAAGGGACGCCCGATGTGCGGCATCATCGCGGCCCGCGTCAGTGACGACGCGAGCCCATACCTGCTCGACGGTCTCGAACGCCTCGAGTACCGCGGCTACGACTCGGCCGGCATCGCGGTCCGGACAGCTTCCGGTGGTACCGAGACGATCCGGTCGGTGTCCCGCGTCGGCGATCTCCGGACGCTCGTCGCCGCGCGCTCGGGCGACGCGCTCACCGGGGTCGGCATCGGCCACACCCGCTGGGCCACCCACGGTGCCGTCCGCGAGGCGAACGCGCACCCGCACGCTGACTGCGGGGGCCGGGTGAGCGTCGTGCACAACGGCATCGTCGAGAACGCCGACGAACTGCGCGCGACCCTGGAGCGTCAGGGCCACGTGTTCCGGTCCGACGTCGACTCCGAGGTCATCGCGCATCTCGTCGAACGAGCCCTCGCGGTGGACCCGGACCTCATGCTCGCGGTGCAGATCGCGACCGCACAGCTCGAGGGGTCGTGGGCCGTCGTCGTGCTCGACGCCCGCGACGGTCGGATGGTCGTCGCCGCGGACCGCTCCCCGCTCGTGGTCGCCCGGTCGGCCCGTGGCGACTTCGTGGCGAGCGACGTCGGCGCCATCGCGGAGTGGTGCGAGACGTTCGTGGCGCTGCGGGACGGCGACGTCGTCGAGCTCGGCGAGGCGTGGACGTGGTCGTCCGGTGGCGTCACGGTGCCGGTGCCGTTCCCGACGCCGTCCCCGTTCGCCGCGACGGCGCTCGACCTCGGCGACCACCCGGACCACATGGCGAAGGAGATCGAGGAGCAGCCCTCCGTCGTGTCGTCGATCCTCGAGCGGGTCGCGCGGCGTGCCGTCGACGGCAGCATGTGGGTGGGTCTCGGGCTGCCCGGGTTCCACCGGCTCGCGATCGTGGCGTGCGGGACGTCCCTCAACGCCGGGCACGTGATCGCCACCGCGCTGCGCGGCATCGGCGGGGTCCCGACGGACATCGTCGTGGCGAGCGAGGCCGACCAGGCGGTGCTCGGCGCCGGGACGCTCGTGGTGGCGATCAGCCAGTCCGGGGAGACCGCCGACGTCCTCCGGGCGCTCGACCGGTTCGACGACCGGCACCCGGTGCTCGCCCTCACGAACAACCTGCACTCGTCGCTCGCCCGTCGGGCGGACGCGGTGCTCGACTGCCACGCCGGCCCGGAGATCGGTGTGGCGGCGACGAAGACGTTCACGGCGCAGGTCGTGGTCGGTGTGGCGGCGATGATCTCGGCGATGGTCGCGTCCGGGCGGATCGGCACCGCCCGTGCGGCCGCGCTCGTCGGCGAGCTGTCCGAGCTGCCCGGGCGGGTGGAGCACGCCGCGGCGATCGCCGCCGACCGCATCCCCCTCCTCGTCGCGAGCGTCCGGGAGGCGTCCGGCTTCCTGTTCCTCGGGCGTGGTCAGGGCCTCGCGTACGCGGCGGAGGGTGCCCTGAAGCTCAAGGAGCTCAGCTACCGGTGGGCAGAGGCGTACCCGGCGGGCGAGCTGAAGCACGGCCCGCTGGCGCTCGTCGACGAGGGCACCCCGGTCGTCGTCGTCGACCACGGCGAGCACCGGCTGCAGGCGAACATCGCCGAGGTCCGTGCCCGCGGCGGCTTCGTGATCACGATCGGCGGTGAGGGCTCGGACATCCCGGCGCTCGCGGGTCGGGCGTCGAGCGGGCTGACCTGGGGTGCGAGCACCGCGCCGTGGGGTCCGCTCGAGGCCGTCGTGCCGCTGCAGATGCTCGCGCGCGAACTCGCCCTCCAGCTCGGGTGCGACGTGGACAAGCCCCGGAACCTGGCGAAGTCGGTGACGGTCGAATAGCCAGGCACCGGCCCGTGAACCGTCTGACGGTGTTCCTCGCCGTCCTCGCCGGGCTGACGATCATCGCCACCGTGGTGGTCGTCGCCTGGGTGCTCTCGCCCTGATCACCGTCGCTCGGCTGATCCTCGGCCTCCTCGGCGGCGGGGCTGTCATGCTGGTCGCTTGACCACCGCAGCCCCGCCCCTCGTCTTCGTCGCCCTGCTCGTCGGCGCCGTCCTGCCGTTCGTGCCCGTCGTGGGGCGGGTGGCACGCATCGCGGCGACCATCGTGCACGAGGTCGGACACGTCGTCGTGGTGGTGCCGTTCGGCGGGCAGATCCGGCGCATCGACCTGCACCCGGACGGCTCCGGTGAGGCCTGGGTGCAGCTCGGACGGGTGCCCGGCGCGATCCGCTGGCTCGTGCGGGTGCTCAACCTGTACGCGGGCTACAGCGCGCCGCTCTGGGCGGGTGTGCTGCTCGTCACGGGGGTCCTGCACGGGTCGCGGTGGCTGCCGGTCGCCGTGCTCGGGGTCGTGGGGATCGTCGCGTTGCTGTTCGTGCGGAACTGGTTCGGGCTGCTCGTGGTGGTCGGCTTCGACGCGCTCGCGCTGTGGGTGGCCGTCCGCCCGTCGGACCTCACCGTGCTCGTCGTGGCCGCGGTCGGCGCCCTCTTCGTGGTCGACGGGCTGCGGTCGGTGGCGCAGGTCGCTCGGTGGCTGCTCACCGGTGCCCGGGTGCAGACGGACTTCCACATCGCCGCGGCGGAGATGCGGGTGCCGGCGTCGCTCTGGTTCGTCCTGTTCGTGGTCGTGAACGGCGTGGCCGTGTGGCTCGCCCGTGTCCCCCTCGCCGAGTCCTGGGCCACGGTCGCCGCGGGCGTCCGCGCCTTGTTCTGACGCGGTCGGGGCTGGGCGGCGCGGCACGGAGGAGTCCACGAAACGCGCGCGTCCCGACGAACCACGCGTCGATCGACACGTGGTTCGTCGCAGCCGTTCCGCGCTGCGGGCCCGACGAGACACGGCCCACAGCACCCGACGGCACCCGCCCGCCCGACCTGCGACGATGGGTCGATGCGCCTCGCCGACGTCACCACCACCCTCGCCCGCACCGACGACGACGCCCCCGGGGTCGTCGCGGCACGGCGGTTCGTGGCGGAGCACGGTGACGCGGCACTCCGGCGCGAGGGCGGTCCCGAGCACCTGACGGCGTCGTGCTTCGTGTTCTCCCCCGACCTCGGCCAGACCCTGCTCTGCCTGCACCGGAAGGGCGGCTTCTGGGTGCAGGTCGGCGGGCACGCCGAACCCGACGACCGGGACCTCGCGGACACCGCCCGCCGCGAGGCCCGCGAAGAGTCCGGCATCGCCGACCTCGAGCTGCTCGACGGCCGCGTCGTCGACGTCGACCGGCACGACCTCCACAGCGGCTTCGGGGTGTGCACGGCGCACTGGGACGTCGGGTTCGTGGCACTCGTCGACCCGTCGAGCGTGACCGCGGTCAGCGACGAGAGCGACGACGTCCGGTGGTTCCGCGTCGATGACCTGCCGGACGCCCTGCCGTCGACGTTCCCTCACCGGCTCCTCGCCGCACGCGAAGCCGCACGCGACGCCGCGCGCCATGCCGCCAGTGAAGCCACACGCGACGCGGCGCGCAACGCCGCCAGCGCCGGCTGATCACCCCGCCCCATGCGCCCGACGCGCCTCACTCCCAGGGGTGCTGCTCCAGCGCCACGGGGTCGAACACCTGCCCGCCGGCCACGACGAGCGACCGCGGGACCCGCCGCACCAGCGCGTCCATCGGGTTCTCCGCATCGACGAGCACCACGTCCGCCCGCGCCCCGGCCACGAGGTCGTGCACCTCGTCGGTGACGAACGCCCCGCCGTCCCGCGACGCGAGTTCCACGACCCGCAGCAGGTCCTCGTCGCGGACGACGCCCCCGGCGCGGGCGTACTGCCACGCGATCCCGAGCAGGTCCCCGTCACCGTAGGGGCTCCACAGGTCGCGGATCCCGTCGGTGCCGAGGCCGAACCGGACCCCGGCGGCGTCGAACTCGTGCAACGGCAGCTGGCGCATCCGCACCGGTGCCACGGTGGTCATCGTCACGCCGAGTCCTGCCATCCGGGCGAGCAGGTCCCGCCGCCGCACGGGTTCCACGTCGACGATCCCGAAACCGTGCGCGATGTTCACCTTCCCGGGCGCGATCCCGTCGCGTTCGACTCGGTCCAGCACGAGGTCGAACGCGAACGCTCCGAGCTCGGCCGGCTCGTGGAGGTGCAGGTCGATGCCGCAGCCGGTGTCGGCGGCGATGGCGAACAGGCCGTCGAGCTGGCCGACCGGGTCGCGGTCGATGAGCGACGGGTCGAGCCCACCGATGTGCTCTGCACCGGCGAGCGCCGCCTGACGGAGCAGGTCGAGCACACCGGGCCGACGGAGCACCCCGTCCTGCGGGAACGCGACGATGGCGACCTCGACGGCGTCGTCGAGCGCCTCCGCGGCCGCACGGACGGCGTGGATGCCGCGGAGCCCGACCCCGAGGTCGACATCGACGTGCGTCCGGACCCGGGTGGTACCGGTCCGGAGCCCTTCGCGCAGCACTCGCGTGGCGACGTCGACGCCCGGGATGCCGAGGGCGTCCCGCCGGGCCCGCTCGTGGGCGATGCGGCCCTGGGTGCCGGCCTCTCCGCCGTAGGACTCCCACGGCCGACCCCACCAGCTCTTGTCGACGTGCGCGTGGGCGTTGACGAGCCCCGGGAGCGCGAGGTGGCCGTACCCGTCCACGACGGCGGCTCCCTCGGGCGCCGACGAGCCGGTCGGGACCACCGCGGCGATGCGGTCGCCGGCCACGAGGACGTCGGACGGGTCACCACCCCAGGGTCGGACGTTGCGGAGGACCAGGTCGACGTCGTCGTGGAGCATGCCCCCAGCGTGGCAGAGGTCCCGCGGCGCCGCCCCGACGGCTCGGACCGATTGGACCTCCGGTCGTAACCAACCGCAGCAATCGCCTGTCCACCGAGCGCGGCGTGCGAGGGTACCGACACCCGACGACCGGTGGAGGAACGATGAGCAACGAGGAGCACGGCCACCCGACCGAGCACGGCTTCGCGACCGAGCAGGTGCACGGCGGCTTCGTGCCCGATGCCGCGCACGGCGCACGGGTGCCCGCGATCCACATGTCCTCCGGGTTCCTCTTCGACGACTTCGACCAGGCCCGCGACCGCTTCGCCGGTACGGACGACGGCTACACCTACACCCGCCTCGGCAACCCCACGAACGCGGACGTCGAGCGCCGCATCGCCCTGCTCGAGCGCAGCGCCGAGGCGATCCTGGTCGGCAGTGGCCAGGCGGCAGCGACGGTCGCGTTCCTCGGGCTGCTGCAGGCCGGCGACCACGTCGTCAGCGCGCGGAGCATCTACGAGGGCACCCGCGGCCTGCTCCTGCAGAACCTCGGCCGACTCGGTATCGAGGTGGACTTCGTCGCCGACGCCCGCGACCTCGACGCCTGGGCCGCCGCGGTCCGGCCGAACACGAAGGCGTTCTTCGCCGAGACGATCCCGAACCCGAAGAACGACGTCCTCGACATCACAGGCGTGGCCGACGTCGCGCACCGGGCGGGTGTGCCGCTCGTCGTCGACAACACCCTCGCCACCCCGTACCTCGTGCGGCCGGTGGAGCACGGCGCGGACATCGTCGTGCACTCCGCGTCGAAGTTCCTCTCGGGACACGGCGCCGGGCTCGGCGGCGTCGTGGTCGACGGCGGCACGTTCGACTGGTCGGCAGCACCCGAGCGGTGGACGCACCTGACGAGTCCGGAGCGGTCGCTCGGTGGGCAGAGCTACGTCGAGCGCTTCGGCAGCCGGGCGTTCGTCGTGTACGCGCGGGACGTCATCGCATCCCGGATCGGCCCCACGCCGTCGCCGTTCAACGCGTTCCTGCTCCGCCAGGGCATCGAGACGCTGAGCCTCCGTGTCGAACGCCACAGCGCGAACGCGCTGGCCGTCGCGGAGTACCTGGACCAGCAGCCGGAGGTGACGAGCGTCGACCACGCAGGCCTGGCCTCCAGTCCGTTCCACGACCTCGCCCAGCGCTACCTGCCGCGCGGAGCCGGCTCCGTCTTCGCGTTCACGCTCGCCGGCGGCGAAGCCGCCGCACGCACCTTCATCGACGCCGTGCAGCTGTTCAGCCGGATGACCCACCTCGGCGACGTGCGGTCGCTCATCCTGCACCCCGCCACGACCACCCACGCCGGCCGCACGACCGAGGAACGCGCCGAGCAGGGCATCTGGGACGGCCTGATCCGGCTGTCGGTCGGCATCGAGGACGTCGCGGACCTGGTCCGCGACCTCGACCGCGGCTTCACCGCGATCCGTGCGGGTTCCGTCAACAGCGCACGGCACACCGGCCTGGACGCACGGGTCGACCCCGCCTCGGAGGCTGCCTCGCTCGCGCACACCGTCCCGCAGGGGCACGTCATCGCCGAGGAGGTCTGAGCATGGCGGACCTACAGCACTTCGGGTACTTCTTCTCGCGCGGGTTCGGTCCGCAGGCATGGGGTCGGGACGACTGGCACTGGGGCCACGACTGGACGAAGCCGGACCTCTACCAGCAGTCCGTCCGTGCGCTCGAACAGGCCGGCATGGACCTCGTGATCGCCGAGGACGCGATCTCGCTCGGCAACCCCTCGACGCTCGACCTGCGCATCCGACAGGCGTACGGCGGACCGAAGCACGACCCGCTGCTGCTCGCGCCGTACCTGTTCACCGCGACCTCGCACATCGGCATCGCGCCGACGATCAACGCCGGGTTCACGCCGCCGTACCTCGCCGCACGACAGGCCGCCACGCTCGCGCACCTCTCCGGCGACCGGTTCGGCCTCAACGTGGTGACCGACACCGGCAGCGCCCGGCACGCCGGCCTCGCGCCGCTGCCGCACGACGCCGCGTACGACCGAGCCGAGGAGTGGCTGCAGCTCGTCCGTCGGCTCTGGCACTCGTGGGGGTCGCACGGCTCCGACGGGGGTGCCGGCTACGTCGGGGACCCGTCCGACTGGCACTTCGCGAACGGCGACGCGCTCGACGCGTTCCACCACGAGGGCGCGTACTTCACCGCCGACGGGCCGCTCAACGCGCTCCCCCTCGACAGCGACCCGGTGATCGTCTCCCCCGGCGGCTCCGGCCGTGGGCTCGGGTTCGCCGGAACGCACTCCGACGTGCAGCTCGCCCTCGCGCCCCTGTCCGCGGCGGCGGTCCGCGACTACCGCTCCCGCGTGCTCACGGCTGCCTCGGACGCCGGCCGCTCCGCCGACGACATCCGCGTGCTCTTCGTGCTGAAGCCCGTCGTGCTGTCCTCGCCCGAGGAGGCCGACCGGATCGTCGCCGCCTCCGCGCACCCGACCGACGAGGCCCTGCGCGCCGCCGCGGTCGCGTGGTCGAGCGACTCCGAGACCGACCTGCTCTCGCTCGACCTCGACGGGCCGATCCCCGCCGGGACCTTCGGCGACCACGTCTCGGCCGGCACGATCCGCGGCCTCGTCGGGGACACCCCGCACGCGCCGCTCCGGGAGCTGCTGACCCGCAAGGCCCGACTCGGCCGGATCAGCACCCGGGACGGCTTCGTCGGCACGGCGGACGAGTTCGGCGACTTCGTGGAGGAACTCGGCGCGGACGCCGAGAACGACGGCTTCATCTTCTCTGGCGACCTGCACCCGGCGCAGGTGTACCGGATGCTCGGCGACCTCGTCCCGGTGCTCCGGCAGCGCGGGCTTCTGCGTCGGGAGTACGGCGACGGCGGGATCCGGGGCAACCTGTTCGACTTCTGACGGGCGCCGCCTGCTCGACCCGGGCAGGCCTGCTCGACCCGGGCAGGCCTGCTCGACCCGGGCAGGCCTGCTCGACGAAACGCGCGCGTTCCGACGAGGCTCGTGTCGATCGACACGTGCGACGTCGGAACGCGCGCGTTTCCCGTCCCGGGGTCAGTGGCGCACGGGCTCCACCACGTTGGACTCCTCGACCTCACGGACGTCCTCGGCGGTGCGGAGGATCTCCTCACGGGAACTCGCCGAGTTGACCGCCCAGTAGTAGATCACCAGCGAGAAGACGGCCACCACCACGATGTCGACCCACAGCGGGAACACCGGGTTCTTGAGCGGCCCGAAGTCGCTGAGGAACACGATCAACCCCATGCCGATCAGGTAGGGCAGCAGCCACTGCGCCGCCTTCCAGTCCCAGCGCGGCCGGACGCTCGACGCACCGCGGAACACGTTGTTCAGGACGATGACCACGGCACCGATGAGGATCGCGACGCCGAGCTTCCAGTCAGTGTCCCACCCGGTCCAGAGGATGATGAGGTTCGCGACGATGAACGCGATCGGTGAGAACACCGCCGCGGCCGGCATGCGGTAGGGGCGCTCGATCTCGGGGATGCGCTTCCGGAACGCCCCGAGTGCCAGCGGTGCGCCGGCGTACATGAGCACGGACGCGCTCGTGATCAGGCTGACGAGGCCCTGCCACGACGGGAACGGCGCGAAGCAGGCGCAACCGACCACGAACGCGGTGACCAGACCGACCCACGGCACGCCGGCCTTCGTCGTCCACTCGAACGCCTTCGGGAAGTACCCGTTCCGGCTCAGCCCGTAGGAGATGCGGGTCGTCGCCGTGACGTAGATCAGGCCGGTGCCACCGGGAGAGATGATCGCGTCGATGAAGATGATCACCGCGAGCCAGGTGATCCCGGCCGCCATGGCGATGTCGGCGAACGGGCCGGTGTACTTCGTGAAGTCCGCGGTCGCCCACGAGCCCTGGATCGCGCCGGACTGGAGCGCGCCGAGGAACACGACCTGCAGCAGCAGGTAGATCACGAGGCCGATGACGACGGACCCGATGACGGCACGCGGGATGTCACGCTTCGGGTTCTTCGCCTCGCCGGCGAGCTGGTCGGCCTGCTCGAAGCCGAGGAACGCGAAGATGATGCCCGACGTCGACACGGCGGCGAGGATGCCCTTCGCACCACCGGGGAGGAACCCGTCCGCTGCCGTGAAGTTGCTGCCGTGGAAGCCGCTGAACGCCAGCACGATGATGACGAGCAGGGGGATGGCGACCTTCCACCAGGTTGCGGCCGAGTTCGTGTTCGCGAGGATGCGGACGCTCAGGAGGTTGACCACTGTGACGACCGCCATGAGGACGATCGCGACCGCGATGCCCGACCCGGTGAGGAGTTGCTGCGTCTCGCCGTTCACGACGACCGTGTGGAGCCAGGGGTGCGCGAACTGCCAGTGCTGCGCGTACTTGATCATCGCCTCGACCTCGATCGGAGCGACGGTCACGGACTGCAACCACGAGAACCAGCCGAAGGACGCTCCCGCGATGCCGCCGAAGGCGATGTGCGGGAAGCGCGCGGTGCCGCCGGCGATCGGGAACATGCCGCCGAGCTCGGCGTGCACGAGCGCGAGGACGAGGACGGCCACGCCGCCGATGAGCCACGAGATGATCGCGGCGGGACCCGCCGTCTTCAGGGCTTCCTGCGAGCCGAAGAGCCACCCGGATCCGATGATGGACCCGGTCGATGCCCAGATCAGGCCGATGAAGCCGACGTTGCGCTTCAGGCCGGAGTCCGGCAGCGCCTGTGTCGTCGTTGTTGCCACTGTTGCTCCTGTCGAGTGACGCGAGCCCCGCGATCGTGGGGAGCGCGTGCATCGACAATGGCACCGGACAGGAGTCTCGCCGGATTATTTAACGAGGTGGAAACATTTCCCTGTACAATCCCTCAGGCTACTTCCCGCTGGACTTCTTCTTGCCGTCCTTCTTGTTGGACTTCTTCTTGCTGTCCTTCTTCTTGTCGGACTTCTTCTTGCCGTCCTTCTTGTCGGACTTCTTCTTGTCCGACTTCTTCTTGCTGTCCTTCTTCTTGTCCGACTTCTTCTTGCGGTCCTGGTCCTCGGCCTGGGTCTCGGCCGGCTGCTCCGGTGCCGCGGACTCCGATCGGGGCGCGGGTTCGTCGTCCACGACGCCGTCGACCGGCTCGACCACGACCGCGGCCCCCGTGTCCGCCGCGACGTCGACCACCTGCTCTTCGACCACGGGCGCGAGCGCGTCGTCCACACGCTCGACGATCAGCTCGGCGCCGTCCTCCGCCAGTCGGAGCAGCCCCTGCGCAGCACGCACCCGGGTCGTCGTGCGACGCGCGAGCACGTCGACGCGAGCCCCCTCGAGGAGCGTCCGCAGCGACCGTTCCGCGACCGAGCGACCCCGCGGCGCGGAACGGTCGAGGCGGTCGAGTTCCCCGGCGACACCGGCGACGTCGTCGGCGACGCGTTCGTGCCGGACGGACTCGATGAGCGCGGCGACGACGGCCGCGGCCCGCTCGACGGCCGCCGATCGCTGGTCGAGGACGACGAGCATCTCGAACACCGCCCCGTAGGTGACGGTCTCGACACGGACCGGCTCGGCACCGCGCCCGCGGAGCACGAGCTTCGCCTCGGGGTCCGGCAACCACGGGATGAGCGCGGCGACGGTGGCCACGGAGCCGACGATGCGCTCGTACTCCCCCAGGCCCAGACGCTCCTGCTCACGCAGGCGGACTCGGATCGCGATCTCCTGCACCACACTCGCACCTCTCGTCGGGGCGCGGGCGTGTCTCCGCGCCGATGGGACCGAGCGTATTCGGTGCGCCCGGAAGGACGACGAGTGCAGGCCGACACGACGAACGCCCCACTCGTGCGAGCGGGGCGTCCGGGTGGAACTCGGCGCGACAGTGGCCCGACGACCGGCAGGTGGTGGAGATGGGGGGAATCGAACCCCCGTCCATCGCTGCAATTCGACGTCTTCTACGGGCGTATCCGGATCAGGCGTTCTGCTCGGCCCCGTCCATTGCTACCGGCTTCTTGGACGACGGGCCCAGTCTCAGTGCAAGTCCCGCACGGCCCTGAGACGCAACCGTGCAGCAAGTCCTCTGGATGACGCCGGGATCAGGTTAGGGGACGGTCACCTGGCCGACGGACTTCATGTGCTGGGCTGCTTACGCAGCGAGAGCGAAGTCAGTGCGCTTGGAATTGGCACTTGTTGTTTTCCACGGATCGTTCACGAGATGACCGTGGTTCCTCGGCCCGCTTCCCGTCGGCACACAGGCAATGTCGAAACCGATCATCCCCATGCTGGCCGGACGCGCGAGCCACTGTCACGCTGTTGAGTTACCAGTCCGCCGTTCAGGCGGTCCCTCAGTCTAGTCGACCGAGGTGCGTCGCGCTACTCGCCGACGCGGTTCCGGGTGCGCATGGCCCGCTCGGCCTCGCGCTTGTCGGTCTTCTCGCGCAGCGCCTGACGCTTGTCGAACTCACGCTTGCCCTTCGCGACCGCGATCTCCACCTTGGCTCGGCCGTCGTGGAAGTAGATCTGCAGCGGCACGAGCGTGTAGCCGCCCTGCGCCGTCTTGTGCGAGATCTTCACGATCTGCTGCTTGTGCAGGAGGAGCTTGCGCTTGCGCCGCGGCGAGTGGTTGTTCCAGGTCCCCTCGGTGTACTCGGGGATGTGCACGGCGTCGAGCCAGGCTTCGCCACCGTCGATGAACGCGTAGCCGTCGACGAGCGAAGCACGCCCCTGCCGGAGCGACTTCACCTCGGTGCCGGAGAGCACCATGCCCGCTTCGTACGTGTCCTCGATGAGGTAGTCGTGGCGGGCGCGACGGTTCGTGGCGACGATCTTCTCACCGCGTTCCTTGGCCATGACGACTCCTCTCGTGGGTGTGCGGTCCGGACCCGGCGTCCGGCGCAGCCCTCCAGCGTACTGAACACCGCGGTGGTGCCGCACCTTCCCGGCGCGTCGCGGGCCACGAGTCTCACGGTTGCCACCCCGAGACTCGTGCTTGCTGCCCCGGGACTCGGCGTGCGCGACATCGCTCGCGGCCAGGAGTGCGAGACACGTCGCTGAGCACGAGACTCGGTCGCGAGGTGCTGCTCAGGGCGATCGTGCAACGTGCGCCGCAGTCAGACCTTCAGGTAGCGCCGGATCGCGACGAACGCCGACAGTCCGGCGAGCAGGACGCCGATGACGACCACCGCCGGGACGACCACGGCCGCGTCCCCCATGCCGATGAACGCCGTCCCGGAGAACCGCACCGCGAGGTAGTTCCGGACGAAGAACCACACCACGGCCGTGATCGCCCCGCCGGCGAGGACCGCCCCGATGGCCGCGGCGATCACCCCCTCGAGCACGAACGGCGTCTGGATGAACCGGTTCGACGCACCGACCAACCGCATGATGCCGAGCTCCCGCCGTCGACTGAAGGCCGAGAGCCGGATCGTCGTGGCGATGAGGAGCACGGCCGCGACGAGCATCAGCGCCGCGATGCCGATCGCTGTGTACGACGATGCGTTCAGCAGGTTGAAGATCGGCTGCAGGTAGCCGCGCTGGTCGACGACGCTCTGCACGCCGGCGACCTTCGACAGACTCTCCACGAGGACGTCGGACTGCGACGGGTTCTTGAGGTTCACCCAGTACGTCTCGTTGAGGTACTCGGGCTTCACGAACTCCGTCGCGGGCGAGTCCTTGAACTGCTGCTTGAACCGGGTGTAGGCGTCCTGCTGGTTCTCGAAGTAGAACTTCTCGATGTAGGGCTTCAGCGTCGACGACTCGAGCTGCGACTCCACCTGCTGGCGCTGGTCGTCGGTGGCCTTGGCCCCCGTGCAGTTGCCGGTCGTGTCGGTGTCGGTGCACAGGTAGACGGCCACCTGCGCCCGGTCGTACCAGTACCCCTTCATCTGGTTGATCTGCATCTGGAGCAGGATCGCGGTCCCGACGAAGGTCAGCGAGATGAACGTCACGAGGACGACCGACACGACCATCGACGCGTTGCGCCGGAGGCCCGAGCCGACCTCGGACATGACGAGCCCGAGCCTCATCGGATGATCCCCGGGATGGTCTGGATGCCGGTGGTGTTCGACACGGTGTTGCCTCGCTGGATCGGGACGGCCTGGGTCTGGTAGCCGCCGGACTGCTCGTCGCGCAGGATCGTGCCGTTCGACAGCTCGATCACTCGGCGCTGCATCTGGTTCACGATGCTGGCGTCGTGCGTCGCCATGAGCACGGTCGTGCCGCCCTGGTTGATGCGCTCGAGGAGGGCCATGATGCCGGCCGAGGTGGTCGGGTCGAGGTTGCCCGTGGGCTCGTCGGCGAGCAGGATCGCCGGCTTGTTCACGACGGCGCGGGCGATCGCCACGCGCTGCTGCTCACCGCCGGAGAGTTCGTGCGGCATGCGGGTCGCCTTGCCGGCGAGGCCGACGAGCTTGAGCACGTCGGTGACGGCCTCGCTGATGAAGCCCTTGCTCTTCCCGATGACCTGCAAGGAGAACGCGACGTTGTCGAAGACGTTCTTGTTCGGCAGGAGACGGAAGTCCTGGAACACCACGCCGAGGTTGCGGCGGAAGTACGGGACCTTGCGCGACGACAGGGAGCCGAGGCGCTGCCCGAGGACGTGGATCTGCCCGCGGGAGGGCTTCTCCTCCTTGAGCACGAGGCGCAGGAAGCTGGACTTGCCGGAGCCGGACGCGCCCACGAGGAAGACGAACTCGCCCTTGAGGATCTCGAGGGAGATGTCGTCGAGCGCAGGACTCGGGTTGCCCGAGTACACCTTGGTGACCTGGTCGAATTTGATCATGACCGGTTCAGGGTAGGTCGCCCGGAGCGGAATCGGGTCGAGGCGCGCGGCTCAGGTCCCCGCGGATCCACTCAGTCGTCGTCGGACTGCTTGCGCCAGCGGATGCCCGCGTTGATGAAGCCGTCGAGGTCGCCGTCGAAGACCGCGGACGGGTTGTTGACCTCGTGCTCGCTCCGCAGGTCCTTCACCATCTGGTACGGCGCGAGGACGTACGAGCGGATCTGGTCGCCCCAGCTCGCGGTGATGTTGCCCGCGAGCTCCTTCTTCTTCGCGTTCTCCTCTTCCTTCTTGAGGAGGAGCAGGCGCGACTGCAGGACGCGCATGGCGGCGGCGCGGTTCTGGATCTGCGACTTCTCGTTCTGCATCGACACCACGGTGCCGGTCGGCAGGTGGGTGATGCGGACGGCGGAGTCGGTCGTGTTGACGGACTGCCCCCCGGGGCCGGACGAGCGGAACACGTCGACCCGGATGTCGTTCTCGGGGATGTCGATGGCCTCGGTCTCGGGCATGAGCGGGATGACCTCGACCGCGGCGAACGAGGTCTGTCGCTTGCCGGCCGCACCGAACGGCGACATCCGGACGAGCCGGTGGGTGCCGGCCTCGACCGAGAGGGTGCCGAACGCGTGCGGCGCGTCGACCTCGAACGTGGCGGACTTGATGCCGGCCTCTTCCGCGTAGGAGGTGTCCATCACGGTCGTCTCGTAGCCGTGCTGCTCGGCGTAGCGCAGGTACATGCGCAGGAGCATCTCGGCGAAGTCGGCGGCGTCGACGCCGCCGGCGCCGGCGCGGATCGTGATGACGGCCGGCCGGTCGTCGTACTCACCGTCGAGGAGCGTCTGCACCTCGAGGTCGCTCATGGTCTTCTGGATCGCCTTGAGCTCGGCCTCGGCCTCGTCCGCGGAGTCCTGGTCGTCGGCCTCGTTCGCCATCTCGACGAGGACCTCGAGGTCGTCGATGCGCTGTTCGGTGTCGGTGATCTTCCGCAGCTCGGCCTGGCGGTGCGAGAGCGCACTCGTCACCTGCTGCGCGTGCTCGACGTCGTCCCACAGGTCGGGTGCGCCGGCCTGCTCGCTGAGCTCGGCGATCTCGCGCTGCAGGCGGTCGACGTCGACCACGGAGCGGATGTTGCCGAACGTCTCGCGGAGGGCGGAGAGTTGCTCGGAGAAGTCCAGTTCGACCATGGTCGTCGATCCTACCGGCGCGCGTCCCCTCCGGCCGACCGGGAGGCACGGGGCGGTTCCGTCAGTCAGGCCCGGTCGGCGGCACGGCCGCCGCCTGCACCCCGACCCGTCATCCGGCGCGGGAGATGCTCATCCACGCGACCTGCACGTCGCCGGCAGCGTCCTTCGCGGGCTTCTGCGAGGACGCCGTCGCGGCCTGCAGGACGAGGTGCAGCGGCTTCGTGGGGATGGCCTGCGTCGTCGAGGCCACGCTCACGCCGTCGACGAGGAAGTCGAGCTTCGTCGGCGACCACTCGATCGTGTAGGTGTGCCAGTCGGAGAACGTCGTCCCGAGCTGGCGGTGCAGGCAGTTCACGGACGGGTCGCCCGGGCAGTGGTTCGAGAGCGTGACGGTGCCGTCGAGTGCGCCCTCGGGGAAGTCCACCTCCCCGTCCTCCCAGGTGTTGGTGTCCGACCACAGCAGTCCGGCGAGGCCGTAGCCCGCGACCGGATCCGCTCGGAGGCGGATGTCGTACCGGCCGCTGGTCTGCCCGCCCCACCGTCCGCCGACGAGCGGGATGACCGCGGCGCCGGTGGGTCGCCCGGCGGCGTCGGTGTGCATGTGCATGTCGAGCGTCCCGTCGGCCACCGAGATCGCGGACTGTCGGTACGTCCCGACGCCGCTCGTGTCGCCGAAGCCGTCGTAGGCGATGAAGCGGTCGCCGTAGGTCGTCGTGAAGTCCCCGGCGGACGCCGGTGTGGTGAAGTCCTCCCCGAAGACGCGGGTCCACCCCGACGCGGCCGCCGGCATCACCCCGCCGTCCTGCCGGTCCGACGCGCCGGGGCCGTCCGGTGGCGTCGGGACGGGCGGCGTGGGCGGCGTCGAGGGTGCGGGCGACGGCGTGGCGGCGGGCAGCGCGGCCGGGATGGTCACCGTCCGGCACCCGACCTGCCTGTCGGTCCCCGGGCCGACGTTCACCCCGATGACGCACACCGACTGCGTCCCGGTCTTCGTCGTCGCCACCGATGCAGCGAAGCCGTGGGTCCCGGTGACGCGGCGGACCCGGTTGACGTCGCCGCGAGCGACGTCGGTGCGCACGGTCGCGACCCGGGTGCGGCCGACGGTCACGGCGACGTCGATCGCACCGGCCGGGGTGTTCGGGTCGAGGGTCCACCCTCGGACCGCCACGGTGCCCGGGGCCGTCGTGACGACGTCGAGCGAACCGGCCGGTGAGGGGTCCCGGACGACGACCGTCCGGCACCCGAGCGAGACGTCCTTCCGGCCGGACAGGCTCCGCGCCGTGACGCACACCGACTGTCTGCCGGTCTTCGTGGTGACGAGGGATGCCCCGAAGCCGTGGGCGCCGGTGACGCGGAGGACCCGGTTCACGTCGGCACGGGCAGACGCAGCCGGGAGCGTGCCGACCGCGGTGCTCCCGACCGTGACGCGGACGGACGTCGAGCGACTCGACCGAGCCCTGTCGACCGCCCATCCGCGGACCGTCACGGTCCCGGGTCCGGCGACGACGCCGTCGAACGCACCCGTCGTCGTCGTGCTCGCGGCGAGCGCCGGCGACGGGTCGAGCGCTGCAGCGATGATCGCGGACACGATGCCGATGACGACGACGGAGCGTCGGCGTGCGTGTCTGCGGACGACGGCCGCCCCCAGGTGTCCTCGCGCCCGCACTGCGTGGTGGTCCGCCTGCACGTCCATCGCCCGCTCCTCTGCACATGGTCCGTCCCTGACCGACCGGGACGTCGGCGACTATCGGGCGCGGTGATCGGGTCCGACAGCGGTCCGCGCAGGTGCACCCCGGACTGGGGCCAGCGCGCCGACGGGCCCCTCCCCGCACGCCTCGACGAGGCAGAGCTGATCGCGCGTGGTCCCCGCGGGCAGCGCTACCGACCGAGCAGCGGTTCCCGGGACGCCATCCCGGCCGCACCGGCCCGCGCCACCGCGTCGGGCAGCGCGGACAGGAACGCGTCGACGTCGGCGTCGGTCGAGGTGTGCCCGAGCGTGATCCGGAGGGCACCGCGGGCGTCCTGCTCGTCGAGCCCCATCGCGAGGAGCACGTGTGAGGCCTCGGGCACGCCGGCCTGGCAAGCGGAGCCGGTCGACACCGCGACCCCCGCGGCGTCGAGGAGGAAGAGCAATGAGTCACCCTCGCACCCCGGGAACGTGAAGTGCGCGTTCCCCGGCAGCCGGTCGACCGGGTCACCCATGAGCACCGCGGACGGCACCACCGCCCGCACCCCCGACACGAGCCGGTCGCGCAGTGCCCGCACGGTGTCGTCCCCGGCCGCCGCCACCGCCGCCGCTGCCGTCGCGGCCACGCCGAACGCCGCCGCGGCCGGAGCGTCCTGCGTCCCGCTCCGCACCTGCCGCTGCTGACCTCCGCCGTGGATGAGCGGCTCGACCGTGGCGCGCCGCCCGAGGACGAGCGCCCCGATGCCGACCGGGCCGCCGACCTTGTGCGCCGAGACGCTCAGCGCGTCGAGTCCGGAGTCCCGGAACGACACCGGGACCTGCCCGTAGGCGGCGACCGCGTCGCTGTGCACCGGCACGCCGGCGGCGTGCGCGGCCTCGACGATCCGCCGCACCGGCTGGATGGTGCCGACCTCGTTGTTGGCCCAGAGGAACGTGACCAGGGCCACGTCGTCCGCGGAGGCGAGCCGTGCCTCCAGGGCGGCAGTGTCGACGCGACCCTCCGCGTCCAACGGGACCACGTCGACGACCGCGCCCTCGTGGCGCTCGAGCCACTCGACCGTGTCGACCGTGGCGTGGTGCTCGCCCGCCGGCACGACGATGCGGGGGCGGGGACGGTCCTGCTGCCGTGCCCAGAACAGCCCCTTCACCGCGAGGTTGATGCTCTCGGTCCCGCCGGAGGTGAAGACGACCTCGACCGGGTCCGCGTCGAGCGACCGCGCGACGGCGGCACGTCCGTCCTCGAGCAGCATCTTCGCCCGCTGCCCGGCACTGTGGATCGAGGAGGGGTTGCCGACGGTCTGCAGCGCGGCCGTGAAGGCGGCGAGCGCACCGGGCGTGATCGGCGTCGTCGCGGCGTGGTCCAGGTAGACGCTCACCCTGCTCTCCCATCGACGGATCGTGCCCCCTGATCGGGCGTTTCCAGGATACCTGTGGGCCCTCGTACCCTTGTCGTCATGCACGAGACCGCGACCGAGGCCCTCCCGGGGTTCGTCCTCGGCGACGGCGGCGGCCGCTTCACGGTGCGTTCGGCGTCCGCCACCGCACTCACGCTCGTCGTCGAGGGCCGCGGGACGCACGCGCTGACCCGCGACCCGGACGGTGACCGCTGGTCGGTGGAGGTCCCCGGTGTCGTCCCCGGAGACCGGTACCACCTGCTCGCCGACGGACCGACCGGCCCGCGGCACGCGTTCGACCCGGCGCTCCCCCTGCTCGACCCCGCAGCGCGCGGCATCGTGGCGGTCGGCGCCGGGTCCGGCCCCGGCGCCCGGTGGAGCGCCGAAGTGGTCGACGAAGCGTTCGACTGGGGCGGCTCGGTGGCGCCGCGCACCCCACGTGACCGGATGGTCGTGTACGAGGCGAACGTCCGCACCCTCACCGCCGCGAACCCGCACCTGCCCGAGGACCTCCGCGGCACGTACGCCGGCATCGCGCACGAGAGCACGATCGCGCACCTGCACCGGCTCGGCATCACCACGCTCGAGCTCCTGCCGGTGCACGCGTTCGACACCGAGCGGTGGCTCCGGGACGCCGGACGTGAGAACGCCTGGGGCTACAACACGCTCGGCTTCTTCGCGCCGCACGCCGCGCACGCCTCCCCCGCCGCCCGGGCTGCCGGCGCCTCCGCCGTGCTCCGCGAGTTCAAGGGCATGGTGCGGCTCCTGCACGAGGCCGGCATCCAGGTCGTCCTCGACGTCGTCTACAACCACACCGCCGAGGAAGGCCTCGGCGGGCCGACGTCGTCGCTCCGCGGCCTGGACGGCGCGAACCACTACCGGTGGGCGGCGGACGCGGACGCCTACTACGACACCACCGGCTGCGGGAACACGCTCGACACCTCCGTCGCGGCGAGCGCCGACCTCGTCGTCGACAGCCTCCGCTACTGGGCGAAGGAGGTCCGGGTCGACGGCTTCCGGTTCGACCTCATGGCCTCGCTCGCCCGTGACGCCCGGCACGTGTTCGACCCGGCGCACCCGCTGCTCGAGCGGATCCGGGAACACCCCGACCTGCAGGACGTGCTCGTGGTGGCCGAGCCGTGGGACGTCGGGCCGGACGGGTGGCGCACCGGGTCGTTCGGCGGCGCTGGCTCGGGCACGAGCGAGTGGAACGACGGCTTCCGGAACACGGTCCGGCAGTTCTGGCTCACCGACATCGCCGAGGAGCGCCGCAACGGCGCACCGCGCACCGGCATCGGGGCGCTCGCCGGAGCGCTGACCGGCTCACGCCACGTGTTCGGCGCGGAGCGCGGGCCGCTCGCCGGCGTCAACTTCGTCACCGCCCACGACGGCTTCACGCTGCTCGACCTCGTGTCGTACGACCGCAAGCACAACACGGCGAACGGCGAGGAGAACCGCGACGGCTCGGACGACAACCGCTCGTTCAACCACGGCATCGAGGGCGACACGGCCGACCGGGGCGTCCGCGCGGCTCGTGGTCGGAGCATGCGCAACCTCCTCGGGACGCTCCTGCTCTCCGCCGGCGTGCCGATGCTCACCGCGGGCGACGAGCGGAGCCGCACCCAGCACGGCAACAACAACGCCTACGTCGTGTCGGAGGACCTCACGCCGGTCGACTGGTCCGACGACGAGGACGCCGAGTCGACCACGACCACCGTCGCCGAGCTGACCCGTCTCCGCGCGGCGCACCCGGCGCTCCGGCCGACGCGCTTCGGCGTCGAGGGTCAGGAGACCCCCGGTGCCTCGCGGATGACCTGGTACGGACCGGACGGCGGCCCGATGACCCTCGAGGGTTGGGACCAGCCGATCCACCGGGCGCTGCAGTACTTCGTGGAGTCGACACCCGACCACGAGCCGTACGACCGCGTGCTCGTCGTCGTGCACGGGAGCGGCCGGACGCGGGACATCACGCTGCCGGTGCGCGACGACGTCCTCGGCTACCGGTTGGCGTGGTCGAGCGAGAAGCACCGCGACCACGAGCGCCTCCGACCCGCGGGTCAGGTGTTCACGGCGTACGGGCCGGGCATCCACGTCTTCGAGATCGCCTAGGGCCGCCCCGCGACGCCGGCGCGCACGCCGGTGCGGACGGGCGGACGTGCGCGCGCCGGTGCGGACGGGCGGACGTGCGCGCGCCGGTGCGGACGGGCGGACGTGCGCGCGCCGGTGCGGACGGGCGGACGTGCGCCTGTCGACGCGCGACCGGACGCCGGACGGGAGGCGCGGTGCGGGGCCGCCACGGGCCTCCCGGCCGGTGGGGCGCGCCTCCGGGGCCGCTCCTCCACAGGCGCGCAGCACGCGCTCGTCGTCCACACGACACGCCTTCCGGAGAACGCCGTCGCGGCTTCCGGGTAGCGTCGGCTCCGTGGCCACCGCAGACCGACCCCGGCGACCGAAGCCCGGGCGCATCCCCATCACCGAACTCGCACCCGCGACGCCGAACGGTTACCCCAGCAAGGCGTTCGACGGCGAGGTGATCACCTTCGGCGCGACCGTCTTCCGCGAAGGGCACGGCATCATCGGCGCCGACCTCGTGCTCGAGCGTCCCGACGGCGGCACCAGGACCGTCCCGCTCACCCTCGTCGCCGCCGGGACCGACCGGTACGAGGCGACCGTGCAGGTCGACCACGTCGGCGTCTGGTCGTGGCACGTCGAGTCGTACTCCGACGACTGGGCCACGTGGGTGCACGCCGCGCGCCTGAAGATCGCGGCCGGCGTCGACACCGAGGCCACGCTCCTCGACGGCGGCGTGCTGCTCGACCGACTCGCGACCGAGACGGACTCCCCCGCCGCCACACGCGCCGCGGCCCGCATCCGCGACACCTCACTCGACGCTGCCGAACGCCTCGCCGCGATCGACGACCCCCGGGTCGCGAGCGAGATCGAGGACGCACCCCTCACCTCACTCCGGACCCACTCGCCGACGCAGCTGCTCGACGTCGAGCGCACCCGCGCCGGTGTCGGTGCCTGGTACGAGTTCTTCCCACGGAGCGAGGGTGCGAAGAAGAACGCCGACGGCTCCTGGAAGAGCGGTGACTTCCGCACCGCAGCCCGTCGCCTGCCCGCGGTCGCCCGGATGGGCTTCGACGTGGTCTACCTCCCGCCGATCCACCCCATCGGCACGACCGCGCGCAAGGGCCCGAACAACACGCTGACACCCGGCCCGCACGACCCCGGCAGCCCCTGGGCCATCGGATCGGCCGAGGGCGGCCACGACGCGATCCACCCCGACCTCGGCACCGAGGACGACTTCCGCGAGTTCGTCGAGACCGCCAAGAACACCGGGATGGAGGTCGCGCTCGACTTCGCCCTCCAGTGCTCCCCCGACCACCCGTGGGTCACCGAGCACCCGGACTGGTTCACCCAGCGCGCGGACGGCTCCATCGCCACCGCCGAGAACCCGCCGAAGCGCTACCAGGACATCTACCCGATCCAGTTCGACGCGGACCCCGAAGGCCTCGTCACCGAGGTGCTGCGCGTCCTGCGGCACTGGATGTCGTTCGGCGTGCGGATCTTCCGCGTCGACAACCCGCACACGAAGCCGCTCTGGTTCTGGGAGCGGGTCATCCGCGAGATCCGTGACGAACACCCGGACACGGTGTTCCTCGCCGAGGCGTTCACCCGCCCGGCGATGATGCGGGCGCTCGCCGAGGTCGGGTTCCAGCAGTCGTACACGTACTTCACCTGGCGGAACACGCGCGAGGAGATCGAGTCCTACTTCGAGGAGCTCAGCCACGAGACGAGCGCGTACCTGCGCCCGAACCTCTTCGTGAACACTCCGGACATCCTCACCGAGTACCTGCAGTTCGGCGGCCGAGCGGGCTACAAAGTCCGTGCCGCCCTCGCCGCGACGGGTGCGCCGACGTGGGGCATGTACTCCGGGTACGAGCTCTTCGAGGACGTCGCCCGACCGGGGTCCGAGGAGAACATCGACAACGAGAAGTACGAGTACAAGCCGCGCGACTTCGCCCTCGCCGAGGCCGAGGGTGCGAGCCTGGCGCCGTACGTCACGATGCTCAACCGCTTCCGTGCAGCGCACCCGGCGCTCCGGCAGCTCCGGAACCTGCACGTGCACCACGCCGAGGAACCGGCGATCGTCGTGTACTCCAAGCACCTGCCGGGGCGGTTCGTCCGTTCCGGCCGCGACGACACCGTGATCGTCGTCGCCAACGTCGACCCCCACTCGGCCCGTGAGACCACGGTGCACCTCGACCTGGCCGCCCTCGGGCTCGCAACCGAGGAGCCGTTCGACGTCCGCGACGTCGTCACCGGGCAGCGATGGGTGTGGGGCTCGTCGAACTACGTACGCCTGGACGCCTTCCAGGAGCCCGTGCACCTGCTCGTCGTGGAGGGACCGCACCGATGACCGACGCCGACAAGACGCCGAAGGACCGCGGGACGGAGGCACAGCCCACCCCGCCGCAGCCCGGTCGTGGTCAGGGGCCGAGCGTGCCCCCCGTGCCGCCCCCGCCGCCGCCCGTGCTCCCGCGTCGGATGCCCGAGGACACCCCTCGGCCGACCCACCCGGCGCAGCACGTCGCTGCTCCCGCGACGGACGGCCCGACGGTGCCCGCCGCCGCGTCCGGCGCGTCGCGTCCTCCCGAGCCGCGCTACGAGCCCCGGGTCTCCGGACCCGGCGAAGACCTGCCCGGTGCCCCCGAACCGGCGAAGGAAGCGCCGGACCGCGGTGTCCCCGAGTCCGCGACGCTCGCCGGGCACGCTCCCGACGCGGCGCACCCCCGTCACCTGACGACCGCGGTCGACGACGGTGCCGACGCCCCGACCTCCGAGGGCGGTGCACCGCTGGCCGACGCCCAGCCGGGCGCCTCGACGTCAGCACCGGCCCCCGTGGTGAGCGGTGCCACCTCGGCGCCGTCGCCCGACGGCCCGCGTCCGGCCCCGGTCGAGGACTGGCTCCGCCAGCAGGTCGCCGAGGCCCGCTGGTCGCAGCCGCACGACGTCCTGGGCCCGCACCCCGTCGACGGCGGCACGAGCGTCCGCGTCGTCCGGCACCTCGCAAGCGCGGTCCGGATCGTCCGACCCGACGGCGACGACATCGAACTGGTGCACGAGGGAGACGGCCTCTGGGCCGGCGCGACCGAGGGCGCCCTCGGCCACTACCGGGTCGAGGCCGACTACGACCCGGACCCCTCCGGTGACACGGACGACATCACCTGGACGACCGACGACGCCTACCGCTTCGCCCCCACCATCGGCGAGCTCGACCTGCACCTCTTCGGCGAAGGCCGCGACGAGCAGCTCTGGCACCACCTCGGCGCGCACGTGCAGACGGTCGACGGCGTCGACGGCGTCGCGTTCACCGTGTGGGCGCCCCGCGCCACCGCCGTCCGGGTCATCGGCGACTTCGAGGGCTGGGAGGGCCGGACGACCGCGATGCGCCGGCTGAACGACCTCGGCGTGTGGGAGCTCTTCTGGCCAGGCGCCCTCGAGGGCCAGCGGTACAAGTTCCAGATCCTCACCGACTCCGGGTGGGTGGAGCGCGCGGACCCGTTCGCGCGTCGCACCGAGGTCCCGCCAGCGACGGCGTCCGTCATCACGGCGTCCTCGTACACGTGGTCCGACGGCGACACCGCCTGGATGGAGCACCGCGCACGGACCACGACGCACGACCGTCCGATGAGCGTCTACGAGGTGCACCTCGGGTCGTGGCGACCCGGGTTGTCCTACCGCGAGGTCGCCGACCAACTCATCGGCCACGTGCAGTTCCTCGGGTTCACCCACGTCGAGTTCCTGCCGCTCGCCGAGCACCCGTTCGGTGGGTCGTGGGGCTACCAGGTCACCGGGTACTACGCCCCGACGGCACGGTTCGGCTCCCCCGACGACCTCCGGTACCTCGTCGACCGGCTGCACTCGGCCGGCATCGGCGTGATCATGGACTGGGTGCCCGGGCACTTCCCGAAGGACGAGTGGGCCCTCGCGAAGTTCGACGGACACGCCCTCTTCGAGCACCCGGATCCCCGGCGCGGCGAACAGCTCGACTGGGGCACCTACGTGTTCGACTTCGGTCAGCCCCAGGTCCGCAACTTCCTGGTCGCGAACGCGCTGTACTGGCTCGAGGAGTTCCACATCGACGGCCTCCGCGTCGACGCCGTGGCCTCGATGCTGTACCTCGACTACTCCCGCACCGACTGGCTGCCGAACATCCACGGCGGACGCGAGTACCTCGAGGCGATCTCCTTCCTGCAGGAGACCAACGCCACCGCGTACAAGCGCTACCCGGGCATCGTCATGATCGCCGAGGAGAGCACCTCGTGGCCGGGTGTCACCCAGCCGACGAGCGCGGGCGGCCTCGGGTTCGGGCAGAAGTGGAACATGGGGTGGATGCACGACTCGCTCGAGTACATCGGCCGCGAGCCCGTGCACCGCAGCTACCACCACGACGAGATCACGTTCTCGCTCGTGTACGCGTTCAGCGAGCAGTTCACCCTGCCGATCAGCCACGACGAGGTCGTGCACGGCAAAGGGTCGCTGTTCGGGAAGATGCCCGGGGACGAGTGGCAGAAGCTCGCGAACGTGCGGGCCTACCTGGCGTTCATGTGGGCCCACCCGGGCAAGCAGCTGCTGTTCATGGGCCAGGAGTTCGCCCAGGTGCAGGAGTGGTCCGAGGCACGAGGGCTCGACTGGTGGCACCTCGACGACCCCGGTCACCGTGGCGTGCAGGACCTCGTCGCCGCGCTCAACCGCGTCTACCGCGACACGCCTGCACTGTGGACCCACGACTCGACCCCGGACGGCTTCGAGTGGATCGAGGGTGGCGACGCTCCGCACTCGACGCTCGGGTTCCTCCGCAAGGACGGCGACGACCGCCTCGCGGTGTTCGTCAACTTCTCCGGGGTGCCGGTCGAGCGACGGTTCGGTCTCCCCGCGGCCGGCCAGTGGCACGAGGTGCTGAACACCGACGCCGCCGAGTACGGCGGGTCGGGCGTGGGCA
Organism: Curtobacterium sp. NPDC089689; assembly: GCF_044749145.1. Lineage (NCBI taxonomy): Bacteria > Bacillati > Actinomycetota > Actinomycetes > Micrococcales > Microbacteriaceae > Curtobacterium > Curtobacterium sp. NPDC089689. The sequence goes on from NZ_JBIVHJ010000003.1 coordinate 609,727, forward strand.
ACCTCGGCGTCGTCACCGCCGAGGACACGCCGTGGGCGGGACGTCCGGCATCAGCGCACCTCGTGGTGCCGCCGCTCGGCGCGGTCTGGCTGAAGCTCGCCCGCTGACGCTGACCGCGATCGCGACGCGACCGCGAGACGGACGGGAGGTCCGGTGCCAGCTGGCACCGGGCCTCCCGTCCGTCGGTGGTCGCGTGTCGCGGGTGGTCACGCGAATCCGCCGGTCCACAGGTCGCGAACCACAGAAGCGACATCGAACCAGCGCGAGAGCCTGGTTCGATGTCGCTTCCACGGTGTGACAGCGCGTCCGCACGCGGACGCGCCCGCGTGCTCGACCGCGCGTCAGTACAGCGCGCTGGCGAGCCGCCTGCGGGCGGCGACGACCCGCGGGTCGTCGGTCCCGATGAGCTCGAAGTACTCCACGAGTCGAACGCGCACGGCCTCGCGGTCGGCGCCGAACACCGTCGGCACGAGGTCGAGGAGCCGTCCGAAGGCGTCATCGACGTGCCCGCCGCTGATGTCGAGGTCGGCGACGGCGAGCTGCGCCTCGACGTCGGTCGGTGCCGCGGCCGCTGCGCTCCGGACCTCGTCGGCGGTCCGGCCGTGCAGCCGGTCGAGGAGCGAGACCTGCGCCAGCCCGGCGACCGCCATCTGGTCGTTCGGGTCCTGCGCGATCGCGGTCTTGTACTCCTGGATCGCCGTCGCGTAGTCGCCCTGCTCGATCGCGTCGTACGCGGCCTGGTGGTGCGGCGGTAGCGGCTCCGGCTCGGGCTCGCCCTGCTCGGCGGCGTCCGCCGGCACGGCGCCGTCGACGGTGACCCGACCGGAGACGCCGTTCTGCTCGGCGGCGGCGAGGACCTGCTCGTAGACGTCGCGCACCTGGGCCTCCGGGAGCGCGCCGACGAAGAGCCCCAGGGGGCGGCCGCCGATGAGCGCCGCCACGGTCGGGATCGACTGCGCCTGGAACGCCTGCACGAGCTGCGGGTTCGTGTCCGCGTCCACCTTGGCGAGCAGCACCCGGCCGTCGTACTCGGCGGTGAGCTGCTCGAGGATCGGCGAGAGCTGCTTGCACGGCCCGCACCACTCGGCCCAGATGTCGACGATGACCGGGACGACGGTCGAGAGCTGCAGGACGTCCTGGAACGTCTGGTCGGTGACGTCGAGGACGAGGGACGGGACGGTCAGGTCCGCGCCGCCGTCGACACCGCTGCCGGCAGCCGCGACACTGCCCGTCGCATCGCTGCCGGTCGCACCGGGCCCGGCCGGGGCGGGCGCTCCCGGGGCCGTCGCCGGACGCTGCGCCCGGTCGACGAGGGACGACAGGTCGACCGCGCCGCGGAGTCCGGACGGGGTCGGGGGGACGTTGCTCATTGCACCTCACTCGCGGCGGTCAGGCCCTGCGTGAAGCCGAGCAGGACCGCCTTCTCATCGGAGCCGACGGGCGGCACGTAGAACAGGACCTGCACGCCGTAGGTGGCGCTGATCCCCTTCTTGCTGGAGTCGACACCGGAGAGCGCCTTCACGGCCCCCTCGGTGTTCACCTCTGCGCCGGACGCCGTCGGCGTGACCTTCTCGACCTCGTCGAGGTCAGCGGAGACCAGTGCGCCGGCCTTGTCCGTGGCGAACGCGACCGCGCTGTCGTCGGGGATCTCCGACGAGTACTCGATCTTCGCGGTGTCCGGCAGCGCCTTGGCCTTCTTGTCCTTGTACGCCTTGCCGATCGTGGACCGGAGGGCGTCACCGTCGACGTCGAACAGGTCGGCGTACTCGCTCTTCGTGTCCTTCGCGAGGATGTCGGCGTAGGCGGTCGCGACCTGGTCCGGCTCGATCGTCAGGAGCTTCGTGGTCGGTGCGAGCAGCGCGGCACCCACCGAGGTCGGCGCGAGGGTGGGGATCTGCGCGTCGGCCTCGAGCGAGACGTCGAACGCGACCTTGTACGGGTCACGCGCGGTCTCCTGGGTCAGGGTGAGGGCCTGGGGCGCCGCCGTCTTCGCCGAGCAGTCCGCTGCGGTGATCGCGAAGATCGTGCGCGGCCAGGTGTCGGTCTGCTGCGGGAGCGCTACGCACACCTCGTCCGCGGAGATCTTCGGCGGGGCGTCGACGTCGGAGTCCTTCGCGCGGATCGTGTAGTTGGCCTCGCGGAGCTCCAGCGCAGCGCCGGTGAAGCGCTCGGCCGCGAGCTTCGCGTCGCGGGCGGTGTCGGCCTTCCGCGCGGTCGTCGCCACGCGCTCGACGATCCGCTTGATCTGCTGCTTCGTCGCCGCGACCGGCTCGGACTGGTCGGCCGTGCCGGAGGCGGTGGGCGTCGGGGTGGGCGTCGTGTCGCCGCCCTGGGGCCAGTACTCGGCGGAGCAGCCGGCGAGGGTCAGCGCGCCGACGAGGACGACCGGAACGGCGACGAACGCCCGACGACCGCGACGGCCGCGGCTCGGCACCTGCGCGCCGGCGGCGGCGGCACGGCGTGAGGCACGCACGCGCGGCGGACGCGTCCCCCCGCTGCGACGACGCGGACCACGGCCGCGGCGCTGGTGCACGATCGCCCAGACCAGGAGCGCGATCCCGCCGAGCAGGAACACCCCGCCGGCGACGAGCAGCGGCCCGACCGACGGCGTCGCGGTGTCCCGGGGCCAGGTGACGGAGACGTCGCTCGGAGCGGCGTCCTTGCCGTCGCCGACGATGACGACCGAGACGTCCTCGGGGAGCCGCACGGTGAACTGCCCCGCGCCGTCGTACTCCTGGTACCAGAGGTCGCTGCCCGCGGGGTCCGGCACGCTCGTGCCGGAGCCGGTCGTACGGCCCTGCAGGGTGCCGTCCTCGGCGTCGAAGCGCAGCGTCGTGTGCGCGGCGTCGCCGACCCACGCGAGCACGTCGGAGGTCTTGCCGTAGGCGGCGAACACGTCACCGGAGCCCTTGACGTTGATCTCCTGGTAGCCCGGGTTCGCGTTGAGGGTCGTGCCCGGGATGACGGTCACCGGGGCGGAGGTCTTCGCCGTGGAGTCGGCGACGAGCGAGGACGGGGGCGCGAAGACGGTGCGCTGACCGACCGCGAGGCCGACCAGCAGCAGGCCGACCACGAAACTGACGATCGCCAGGACGAACCGCACGGAACTCTCTCCCTACCGCGCCGGGGTGGGGAATCGGCGCCGGATCAGCGGTCCACGATACCGAGCATCCCTGTGGAGTGCATCCTGCGCGGTCCTCCCCGCCCCAGACTCCCAGGTCAGGCCGTCTCCCAGGCCAGGTGCTCCCGGGCCAGGGAACTCCCGGTCACGGCCACGCTACGATCGACCCGCGGGCCGCACGGGTCCGCCGGCGAGCACCAGGAGCGACACGTGGCGAACGACGAAGCAGAGTTCGGTTCGGAACTGCGGGGGTACCGCCGCGACGAGGTGGACCGCGCGCTCGGCGACCTCCGGCGTGAGCTCATCAAGTCGAACAAGGACCGGGCGGACGCCGCCAAGGAGATCCGTCTCCTGCAGTCCCGCGTCTCCGACCTCCAGGGCGAGCTCGACGAGGCGGGCACGCCCACGTACAGCGGACTCGGTACCCGCCTCGAGTCCACCCTCCGCGTCGCCGAGGAGCAGTCGACCCGCCTCATCAGCCAGGCCGACATCGACGCCCAGCGGCTGCGTGCCTCGAGCCGGGCCGAGGCCGACCGACTGGTGCGCGAGGCCCAGGACGAAGCCCGCGACACCCTCGAGGACGCCCGCACCCGCGCCACCAACGAACTCGCCCGTGCCCGCGCCGAAGCGGCCGACACCGTCGAGCGCGCCCGCGCCGAGGCCGGGCTGCTCCTGCAGGACGCCCGGAACGAGGGCGCCGCCGTCCGCGGAGCCGCGGTCACCGAGGCCGCCGAGGTCCGCTCGGTCGCCATCCGCGAGACGAACGCCCTGCGCGCCCGGGTCGAGCACGAGGTCGCCGAGCTCCGTGAGACCGCGCACCGTGAGTCCGCCGACGCCCGCGCCGCCGCGGCAGACCTCGACCGCGAGACCGAGCACCGCCGCGCCGAGTTCGAGGCGGACCACGCCCGCCGCGTCGAGGACCTCGACCGGACCGAGACCGAGCGTCGTGCCGCACTCGACCGCGAGGTCACCGAGGGCAGGGCAGCCTGGCACCACGAGCGGGACGAGCAGCAGCGGGCCCACGCCCTCGAGCTCGAGACCGGACGCGCCGACCTCGCCGCCGAGGTCGACCGACGTCGCGCCGAACTCGACGCCGAGCTCAACGACCGCCGCCGCGAGACCGCCGAGGAGCTCGCCGCCGCACGTGCCGAGTGGGACCGCGAACTCGCCTCAGCCCGCACCGCCCTCGCCCAGGAGGTCGAAGCGGCCCGTGCGCAGCTCCGTGTCGACGAGGAACAGACCCGCGCCGAGAACGAGCGCCTCGTGCAGGAGACCGCGGCCCGCACCGCCCGCGAGCTCGAGGAGCACCGGACGCGCATCGAGCGCGAGCGCGCCGAGGCGGACGCCACACTCGAGCGCGCGGTCCGTGACCACGAGGCCGAGCTCGCCGCCCGTCGCGACCGGGAGCACGGCGAGCTCGACACGGAGATCGCCGACCGCCGTGCCGCGGACATCGGAGCGCTCGAGGCCGAGCGCACCGCACTCCGACAGGAGATCGACACCGCCCGCGCCGCGCTCGTCCGTGAGCGTGACGAGGCCGCGGCAGACGTCGCCCGGATGCGCGACGACGCCCGGACCGCCCTCGAGTCCGAGCTCGCCGCCCGCCGGGACGACGCCGAGCAGGAGTACCTCCAGAAGCACCACGAGACGGTCACCGAGACGCAGAAGTACCTCGACGAGGCGAACCTGCAGCTCGCCGAGGCCACCCGCCGCGCGAGCGAGGCCCGGGAGCGCGCCGAGCGGCTCCAGCAGGAGGCCGACGACCTCGAGCGGACGAGCACGGCCGAGGCGCAGGAGCACGCGCGCACCATCGTCGCGGATGCACAGGAGCGGGTCCACCGCATGGTCGAGGACGCCGAGAGCCGCACCGCCGGCATCGTCGCGGACGCCGAGGACCGACTCGCCGCGATCCGCACCGAGCGCGACGCCGTCGCCGGCTACCTCGAGAACCTGCGCGGCGTGCTGACGCACGCGACGGGCCTCCTGGGCACCCAGGACGGGGCCTCGGACCAGGGCGCGGCAGACGACGACGCGAACGAGGGCGCCGACGCGACCGAGGACGCGACCGCGCGCTGACACCACCGGACGGGACGGGAGGCCCGTGGCGACGCCGCCACGGGCCTCCCGTCCGTCACGACGTCCCGTCCCTCACCGGGGTTGCCAGGCGAGGACCGCCGACGGTCGTCAGACCGGCCAGCGGGTCGGGAGCGGCGCGCTGCCGGGGACGACGAGGTCGGCGATGCGGTCGAGCACGATGCGGACGTACCGCTCCCCCACCCAGAGGTGCTTCGCGCCCTCGACCGGCTCGACCCGGATGTCCGGCGCGACGGCGAACCGCGCGCGGGCAGCGTCGGGCTGGAGGAAGTCGTCGTGCTCCGGGACGAGGGCGACGACCGGGACGCCGGCGCCGGTCCACGCGGCGAGCTCCTCGTCGGTCGTCCGGTGGAGCGGCGGCGACAGCAGCACCACGCCCGCGACCCGACCCGCTCGCACGTGCTCGAGGGCGTGCTTGAGGATCACCTCGGTGCCGAACGACCACCCGACGAGCCACGGCGTCGGCAGACCACGCTCCACGACGTCGGAGACGGCGGCGCGGAGGTCGAAACCCTCGGACACGCCGTCCCCGAAGACACCCTCGGAGGTGCCGCGCGGCGAGGACACCGAGCGGAAGTTGAAGCGCTGCACCGCGATGTCGGCGAGCGCGGGCAACCGGGCGGCGGCCTTCTTCAGGACGTGCGAGTCCATGAACCCCTGAGCGGTGGGCAGCGGGTGCAGGGTCACGATCGTGCCGCGGGCGGGCCGCTCCAGGGGTTCGGCGAGCTCACCGACGAGGGTCAGGTGGTCGTCCGTGACGAGCTCGATGTCGGTCCGCCGTGCGGGCAGCTCGGTGCCCGACCGGATCTCGACGGGCTCGGGCCGGTTCTGCTCGGACTGGGTCTGCTCGGTCATGCGATGCTCCAGCAGTGGTTGTGCCAGTGACGGCGGGACGCGAGGTCGGCTTCGTTGCCGAGCACCCCGTCGGCACGCCAGACGACGACGTGTGCGGTGCCGGGCACCACCGTGCCGCCGCAGCCCGGGCAGACGTACTCCTTCTGCGCCGACGCTGCCGAGACGGGCTGGACCGTGTACTCACGGCCGCGACGGAACTCGGTCCGCTTCCACCCGCTCATGAGGCGGTCGAAGCCGGCCTCTTCCTCGGCTTCGGGCCCGCGACCGCGAGGTCGCCGCGGCCGGTTGCTCCGCGGCACCCCGGCAGCCGATCAGTACCAGTGCGGATAGCGAGCGTTCCACTTACCCCAAGCACCGCAGGGCGTGCCGTAGACGCCACTGATGTAGTTCAGACCCCAAGTGATCTGGGTCGCAGGGTTCGTCTGCCAGTCGGCGCCGACGCTCGACATCTTGATTCCCGGCAGCGCTTGTGGGATCCCATACGCCCCGCTCGGATTGGCTGCATTGACTCGCCAGCCGGACTCGCCGTTCCAGAGCTGGACCAGGCAGTTGTATTGGTCGGTGCCCCAGCCACGAGCCGTGACCTGGCGCAGCGCTTCGGCCTGTGCACTACCCGGATCAGGCGCAACAGCGGCTGGGGCGACAGTGTTCGTGGCGGAAACCTGCGTCGTCGAGCTGTCGTCCGTGCTGTCCGCGTCGGCGGTGGCGTCGTCCGTTGGCGCTTTGGTGACCTTCGGCTTCGGGACGCTCACGTCGTAGCCATCACGATCGGCGTCGAACGCGGCGTACGTGCCGTGCGGCGAGTACTGCTGCGGCGCCGCGGCCGGAGCCTTCGCGAGCACGGCGGTCTGCACAGCCGCCTGTGCGACGTCGGGCTGCATCGGGTTGAAGAGCGAACCGCCCACGAACCCGAAGACGGCGAAGAACGAGAGCGCGGGGATCGTCGCACGCTTGCGCATGAACGAGTTGACGCCGCGCATCGGCTGCTCGTGCGCCGGCTTCGACCGGAGCGCCGCGGTCGTCACGCGGGCGCGACGCTGCTTGACGATGCGGGGGTCGGCCGGGGTGCTCGGCACCGCGTGCGCGACCGCTGCGTCGGACACCCGGTTGGCCGCGACCGACTTCGGTGCGACGAGCACCGGACCCGTGACCTCGGGGACCGTCTGGGGAGCGGTCGCCCGGGTGGACGGGTCCGCGGTGCCCGTGGTGCGGGTTCGGTTCAGTGCCGCGCGGCGTTCACCCGAGACCGTGCGGTCGAGGTGCTCGCGAGGATTGCGGTCGGAGCTGGAGTCTGCCGTGTGCCTGCCCATGAGTCCGACCAGGATAACGGAAGCATCACGGAAAGCGAAGCACTTCCGGCGCGCGCGTCGTCAGCGGACGGCGAGCATGACCTCGACCACGGCGTCGAGGACCGCGTCGACCTGGGCTTCCCGGTAGCCACCGTGCTTCGGCCGGAACACGACGGAGCGCACCTCAGTCAGGCTGAGGGGCTTGCCGTCACGGAAGTACCCGGCGAGCCGTGCGGCGAAGGCGTCGACGTCCTTCGGGTGGTACCCGGTGCCGAGGAAGCTGACGCGCGAGAACCGCTGCCCGTCCGGACGCTCCAGCCGGGCGACGACGTCGGAGGCCTTCGTCCGCGCCTCGGCGTACCAGGCCTTCTTGCCACCGTCGGCGATCTCGCGCTCCCGCTCACGTGCCGCGAAGGCGTCCTCGAGCCGCTCGAGTGCGGCGTCGACGTGCGCGGTCGAGTAGCCGCCCTTGCGCATCGAGAAGGCGGTCGCGCGGATCTTCGCCGCCTCGAGCCCCGGCTCGGTGTCGTTCGCCGTGTAGGCACGACGGGCGTCCTCGAGGAAGCGCTCGACCTCGTCGACGTCGTACCCGAGGGTCTTGCGTGCTGCGTTCGGGAAGGTGGTGGCCACGGCGACATTCTGCCAGCACCGTTCCCTGGTGCGACCTGGACGCGCGGGCGCACCCCTCAGGGAACGGACCCGACGGAGCTCAGTGGGTGACGATGAGGAACAGCACGTACGCCACGGCGGCCGACGGCAGGATGCTGTCGATCCGGTCGAGCAGTCCTCCGTGGCCGGGCAGGAACGAGGAGATGTCCTTGATCCCGAGGTCGCGCTTGATCATCGACTCGGTGAGGTCGCCGAGGGTCGCCGACCCGGAGATGAGCAGGCCGAGGACGACACCCGTCCACCACGGCAGCGCGAGCAGCAGCGTGCTCACGACGATGCCGACCACGATGCTCGCCACCACCGAGCCCGCGAAGCCCTCCCACGTCTTCTTCGGGCTGATCCGCGGCGCCATCGGGTGCTTGCCGAGGTTGAGGCCGGTGGCGTAGGCGCCGGTGTCGACCGCGACCACCACGAGGATGAACGCGATCACCCAGAGCTGACCCCGGTCCTCGCGGGAGAGCAGCACGACGCACGCGCCGAGTAGGCTGATGTACGCCTGCACGAACAGCCCGTTCGTGAGGTCTCGTGCGACGTTGCCCGCCGGGGGCTTCGTCTGCGCGAACGCCACCTCCACCAGGCGCCACACGCTGATCAGCACGATGCCGCCGAGCAACGTGAACAGCGCCGCGACCTGGCCGTACACGAACGCGGCGGGCACGATCGCGATCGCGACGGCGACGCTCGGGATCCGCGGGACGTCGCGACCTGCGAAGCGCATGGCGCTCGCGAGTTCGTACACGCCGACGCCGAGGAGGAACGCCGCCACCACCATGAAGGCGGGCTTCCAGATGAGGAGCGCCGCGAGCATGACGACCGCGAACGCGAGCGCGATGCCGATCGCTGCCGGCAGGTTGCGCCCGGTCCGGGCCGTCAGTGCTTCGTTGCGGGCGTCGAAGTCCGCTCGACGCCGCTGGATGGAGGCCTCGAAGTCGGACCGCGCTGCGCGGGCCCGAGCGTCGAAGTCTTGGCGGAGACCCCGTTTGGCGGGTTCCTGGGTCGTGGGGCGGTCAGCGCCCTGGTCGTGACGACGCATCAGACCTCGAGGAGTTCGGCTTCCTTCTTCTTCAGCGCGTCGTCGATCTGGTCGACGTGCTTCTTCGTGATGACGTCGAGCTCCTTGTCGCCGCGGGCGATCTCGTCGTCCGAGATCTCGCCCTTGAGCGCGTCGAGGTCGTCCTTGGCCTTGCGGCGGATGTTGCGCACGACGACCTTGTGGTCCTCGCCCTTGCCGCGGACGAGCTTGACGAACTCCTTGCGGCGGTCCTGCGTGAGCTCGGGGATCGTCACGCGGACGACGTCGCCGTCGTTCGACGGGCTGGCGCCGAGGTTCGGGAACGTCGCGATGGCGCGTTCGATCTCCTTGAGCGCGGACTTGTCGTAGGGCGTCACGACGAGCGTGCGTGCCTCCGGGGTCTGCAGGCCGGCGAGCTGCGCGAGCGGCGTCGGCGTGCCGTAGTAGTCGACCGGGATCTTCTGGAAGAGCGCGGCGTTGATGCGTCCGGTACGGACGGTCGCGAAGTCGTCCTTGGCGACGTCGACGGCCTTCGCCATCTTCTCGGTGGCTTCGGTCAGGACATCACTGATCACGGTGGTTCTCCTTCGGTACTGCGTCGAGTCTAGTCAGCGGTCGGGGTCAGTTGCTGACGACCGTGCCGATCCGCTCACCACGGATCGCCGCAGCGACGTTGCCCTCGCCCTCCATGCCGAACACGTGCATCGGCATGCCGTTGTCCATGCAGAGCGAGAACGCCGTGGCGTCCACGACCTTGAGTCCCTTGAGGAGTGCGTCCTGGTAGGTCACGTGGTGCAGCTTCTCGGCGGAGGCGTCCTTCTTCGGGTCCGCCGTGTAGACGCCGTCGACGCCGTTCTTGGCGACGAGGACCTCGTGCGCGTCGATCTCCAGCGCTCGCTGCGCCGCGACGGTGTCGGTGGAGAAGTAGGGCAGGCCCGCACCGGCGCCGAAGATGACGATCCGGCCCTTCTCGAGGTGCCGCTCGGCGCGTCGCGGGATGTACGGCTCGGCGACCTGGGTCATGCTGATCGCGGACTGCACGCGCGTGGCGGCCCCGGCCTGCTCGAGGAAGTCCTGCAGCGCGAGGGCGTTCATCACCGTGCCGAGCATGCCCATGTAGTCCGCGCGGCCGCGGTCCATGCCGCGCTGGGACAGCTCGGCGCCGCGGAAGAAGTTCCCGCCGCCGACGACGATCGCGACCTCGACCTCCTGCGCCGCCGAGGCGATCTCCTTGGCGATCGTGCTGATGACGTCCGGGTTCACCCCGAGGGACCCGGCACCGAACGCCTCCCCCGACAGCTTCAGCAGGACGCGGCGTCGCCCGGTCTTCTCGTTCGTCATGTGGTCGGACCCTTCGTCGAATGTCTCGTGGGAATCTACTCGCGCACCCGACGGCGCGCGAAAAACGGGGCCCGGAACCAGATGCTGGTTCCGGGCCCCGTCACGGGTTCGTTACGCGCCGACCTTGACGCGGGCGAAGCCCTGGATCGTGATGCCGGCGTTCTCGGCGGCCTTCGCGACGGAGATCTTGTTGTCCTTCGCGTAGTCCTGCTCGAGGAGCGCGACCTGCTTGCGGTACGCGTTCAGGCGACCCTCGACGATCTTCGGGAGGGCGGCCTCCGGCTTGCCCTCCTCGCGCGTGATCGCCTCGACGGTCGCGCGCTCCTTCTCGATGTCCTCGGCCGGGATCTCGTCGCGCGTGAGGTACGTCGGGTTCGCGAAGGCGATGTGCTGCGCGATCGAACGGGCCTCGGCGGCGTCGGCACCCTCGTAGGCGACGACGACGGCGATCTGCGGCGGGAGGTCCTGCGAGGTCTTGTGCAGGTAGATCTCGAAGGCCGAGCCCTCGACACGGCGGACCGTGCGGATCTCGATCTTCTCGCCGAGCTGCGCAGCGGCCTCGTTCACGACGTCGAGGACGGTCTTGCCGTCGGCCTCGGCGGCGTTCGCGGACGCGACGTCGGTCGCACCGGCGGCGGCGACGGCCGCGAGGACCTTGTCACCGAGCGCGACGAAGCGCTCGTTCTTCGCGACGAAGTCGGTCTCGCTGGCGAGCTCGACGACGGTCGCGGCGCCGTTCTCGGCCGAGGCCACGACGATGCCCTCGGAGGTGGCGCGGTCGTCACGCTTGGCGACGGCCTTGGCACCCTTGATGCGGAGGAGCTCGACGGCCTTGTCGTAGTCGCCGTCGGCCTCGACGAGCGCGTTCTTGGCGTCCATCATGCCGGCGCCGAGGTCGTCACGGAGCTTCTTCACGTCAGCAGCGGTGAAGTTTGCCATTGACTGGAGTCCTTTCTGGACTTGCGTGTGTGGGACGTGGAGCGGGGCGCCGGACCGACACGGTCCGACGCCCCCGGAGGTCACTCGGCGGAGGTGGCGTCCGCGTTCTTGGAGGCCTCGGCGATCGGCTCGCCGATCTCCTTCTCGGCGACCTGCGCGTCGGCGTCGTTCTCCTCGACCGGGGTCTCGGCGACCGGGGCCTCGGCAGCGGCCGGCGCGGCCTGCTCGCCACCGAGGAGCTCCTGCTCCCACTCGGCCAGCGGCTCGGCCTCTTCCTCGTCGCCGCCGTTGTGGCGGGTCTTGAGGCCCTCGGCAGCGGCGTCGGCGACGATGCGCGTCAGGAGACCGACGGAGCGGATCGCGTCGTCGTTGCCCGGGATCGGGTAGGTGATCTCGTCCGGGTCGCAGTTGGTGTCGAGGATGCCGATGATCGGGATACCGAGCTTCTGCGCCTCGTCGACCGCGAGGTGCTCCTTCTTGGTGTCGACGATCCAGAGCGCGCTCGGGGTCCGCGTGAGGTTGCGGATACCACCGAGGGTCTTGTGGAGCTTGTCCAGCTCGCGCTTCTTGATGAGGAGCTCCTTCTTGGTGAAGCCCTTCGTCGTGTCGTCGAAGTCGATCTCCTCGAGCTCCTTCATGCGCGCGAGGCGCTTGGAGACCGTCTGGAAGTTCGTGAGCAGACCGCCGAGCCAACGCTGGTTGACGTACGGCTGGCCGACGCGGGTCGCCTGCTCGGCGATGGAGCCCTGCGCCTGCTTCTTGGTGCCCACGAAGAGGATCGTGCCGCCGTGCGCGACCGTCTCCTTGACGAAGTCGTACGCACGGTCGATGAAGGCCAGCGACTGCTGCAGGTCGATGATGTGGATGCCCGAGCGCTCGGCGAGGATGAATCGCTTCACCTTCGGGTTCCACCGACGGGTCTGGTGTCCGAAGTGGACGCCGCTGTCGAGCAGCTGGCGGATGGTGACGACGGCCATGCCGTCCCTCCTTGTTCTCGGCGCGCAGCTGTTCGAGCCGCGTGCACGGTTGCGGTTGTGTCGGTCACGACCGGTGGTCGTGGCCCCTGGTGCCCCACCCCGGACGGCCGCCCGCTCGCGAGAGCGGGACCGGTGGCCGTGGGGTGCGTGTGGACACGCGAAGTCAGCGCGCTCAGCGCGCTGCTGGACAAATGCTAACAGACCGGAGGCCCGGATCACGCACGCCGACCGGCGCGAGTGATCCGGGCCTCCAGGCCGACGACCGGAAGATCAGGACTTGGCGTCGATCGTCTCGCCCTCGGCCGTGATGCCCATCTCCTCGAGCGAACGGCCCTTGGTCTCCGGGATCTTCTTGATGACGAAGAACAGGGACAGGAGCGCGAAGAGCGCGTAGATGCCGTAGGTCACGGTGAGGTTGAAGCCGGAGAGCACCGGGAACGAGATCGTGACCACGAAGTTGGCGATCCAGTTCGCCGCCGACCCGACACCGAGCGCCGTCGCACGGATGCGGTTCGGGAACATCTCGCCGAGCAGCACCCACATGAGCGGGCCCCACGTTGCGCCGAACGACACCACGAACAGGTTCGCGAAGATGAGGGCGATGAGGCCCCACGCGCCGGGCAGCTGCGGCGCGCCGTCCACGATGGTGGCCTGCGAGAACGCGATCGCGACCATCGCCAGCGACACGAACATGCCCGTCGAACCGGCCACGAGGAGCGGCTTCCGGCCGAGCTTGTCGACCGTGAAGATCGCGATGAAGGTGACCGCGACGTTGACGACCGAGGTGATCGTCGAGATCAGGAAGGACTGGTCCTCCTTGAAGCCGACGGCCTGCCAGAGCGTCGTCGAGTAGTAGAAGATCACGTTGATGCCGACGAACTGCTGCAGCACGGCGAGGATGATGCCGACCCAGACGATCGGCTGGAGGCCGAAGCGGTTGCCCCGGATGGAGCCCTTCTTCTCGTTGGCCTCCTTCTCGATGCCGTCCTGGATCTCCTCCAGGCTGGTGTTCACGGTGTCGCGGGGGACGATCTTCTCCATGACCCCGCGCGCATCGTCCTTGCGGCCCTTCGCGAGGAGGAAGCGCGGTGACTCCGGCAGGGTGATCGCGAGCACGCCGTAGACCACCGACGGCACGACGCCGACGAGGAACATCCAGCGCCAGGCGGCCAGCCCGAGCACCTGCTCCGAGGCGCCGCCGGCGGTCACCGCGAAGATCTGGTCGGAGAGGAGCGCGGCGAAGATACCGAGGGTGATCGCGAGCTGCTGGAACGAGGCCAGGCGACCGCGGATGGCCTTCGGCGAGACCTCCGAGATGTACGCCGGCGCGATGACCGACGCGGTCCCGATCCCGAGGCCGCCGACGAGGCGCCAGATCACGAGGTCCCACGTCGCGAACGCGAACGCGCTCCCGATCGAGCTCACGAAGAAGAGCACGGCCGCCCAGAACATGACGCGCGTGCGGCCCCAGCGGTCGGCGAGCCGGCCGGCGAAGTAGGCACCGAAGGCGCAGCCGATCAGGGCGGAGGCGACGGCGAAGCCGCTGGCGGCCTCGGACAGGCCGAACTCGCCCTTGATCGCGTCGACTGCTCCGTTGATGACGGAGGAGTCGAATCCGAAGAGGAACCCACCGACCGCCGCCGCGATGGCGAACAGGGTGACCTTCCCCTTGAACGCACGGTCCTCACCGTGCTGGGTGGACGTGTTCGACACGGTGCTCCTGGTTCTTGCCGCCGTGCTGGGTGGCGCACGGTGCTCCGGCGGTCGGCTGGTTCGCCGTCCGAGCGGCGTTGCGTGTTCCGGAGCGGCCCCGACTGTACTCCTCGGACGACGTGTGGTCATAACCGGTTCGTTCCGGTGCGGTCGGGCGGTGGGGTTGCGTGGTCCGGGCCGTGGGATCGCGTCCACGGAACGCGCGCGGTTCGACGGCGCGCGCGTCGATCGACCGGTGCGGGGTCGGAACGCGCGCGGTTCGTGGTCTCCGCGACTCCTGCACCGGCCGGGAGGCACGGCTCACCGCCCACAGGTGGGCTGCGGTCGCGTGCATGGCCGGCTGGTGGACGCGACGATCGGGCGCATGGACGTTCTGGTGAGGACCACGGTCGGGGCGGTTGCGTGCATGGTTGTGGCGGCGGCTGCGCTGGTCGGCCCGGAGGTCGGGCGCGCCGGGGTCGGGCAGGCAGTGGTCGGGCACGTCGGGGCCGGGCACGCCGGGGCCGGGCACGCCGGGGCCGGGCACGCCGGGGCCGGGCACGCGGTGGTCGAGCACGCCGGGGTCGGGCACGTGGCGGGCGGTGCGGACGGCGCGCCGTGGGTGTGGCCGACGGGTTCGCGCGTGGTCGTGCGGCCGTGGGAAGCGCCGGCCGATGACTACGCGGCCGGACACCGGGGCATCGACGTCCCGTCGTCGATCGGCACCCCGGCGGTCGCGGTGGCGGACGGCACGGTCTCGTTCGCAGGTGCGGTCGCCGGCAGGTCGGTGGTGTCGGTTGACCACGGCGGCGGGTTGGTGAGCACACTGGACTCGGTCAGCCCCGAGGTGACGACCGGTGACGCCGTATCGCAGGGTGACGTGGTCGGGAGAGTCACCGTCGGTCACTGCCCGGCGACCGATCCGTGCGTGCACCTCGGCGCCCGGCTTGACGACCGGTACGTCGACCCGACGGTGTACCTGCCCGCGGCGGCGTGGCCCGTGCTGCTGCCGGAGTCCGACTGGCGCGGATGAACGGTTGGTGCTCGGTGCGCGGTGCGCGGTGCTCGGTGCTCGGTGCTCGGTGCTCGGTGCTCGGGCGCCCGGTGTGCGGGTGCCCGGTGTGCGGGTGCCCGGTGCGCGGGAGCCCGGTGTGCGGGCGCTCGGCGTCAGGCGCGGGGGTGCGCCGTCCGGTAGACCTCGCGGAGTCGGGCCGAGGACACGTGGGTGTAGATCTGCGTCGTCCCGAGGCTCGCGTGCCCGAGCAGTTCCTGCACCGCTCGGAGGTCCGCTCCCCCGTCCAGGAGGTGCGTCGCCGCGGTGTGCCGGAAGGTGTGCGGGCCGCTCGGCCCTTCCCCGGGCAGGTCCTGCAGCAGCCGGGCGACGACACGGTAGGCGCTCCGCGTGCCCAGCCTGCCGCCCCGGTCACCGAGGAAGAGTGCTCGCTCGGTACCATCGCTCGCGCTCGCGCTCGTCGACCGTGCCGTGCCGCTCGCTCCACCCGTCGCCGTGCGCCGCGCAGCGAGGACGGGGCGTCCCCGGTCGAGCCACGCCTCGAGTGCATCCCGCGCCGGCACCCCGAACGGCACCACCCGCTCCTTGCCGCCCTTCCCGAGCACGCGGACGGTCAGCCGGCTCCTGTCCACGTCGACGACGTCGATGCCGACGAGCTCACTGACCCGGATCGCCGCTGCGTAGAGCAACTCGACGACGGCCAGGTCGCGCAGTGCACCGGGGTCGTCGGTCCCCGCACGGGCCGCGAGCCCGTCGAGCAACGCCCGCACCTGGTCGGTCGAGACCACGCGGGGCAGGTGGGACGCTCCCTTGGGCGCTCGGAGTCGGACACCGGGGTCGGACGCGAGGAGCCCGGTCTCGCTCGCCCACCGGGTGAAGGCCCGGACGGACGACGACCGCCGGGCGATCGTTGCCCGCGCCAGCGAGCGCTGGTCCGCCTCCCACAGCCAGTCGCGGAGCAGTTCGAGCGAGACACCCCCGACGTCCGCCACACCCCGTGCCGCAGCGAAGCCGACGAACTGCTCGAGGTCGTTCGCGTACGCCCGGAGGGACTGCTCGCTGAGTCCGCGCGCGTGTCGGGCGTGGCCGAGGAAGCCGTCGACCACTCGCTCGAGGTCCCGCGCGTCGCTCGTGCCGTCCACCACCCCAGGCTACGACTCACCGCTGCGTCACCCTCGACCACCCGCCGACGCCGTGCTGCACCAGCCCCTGGACCTGCGCGAGTGCCAGGGCATCGGTCGCGTCGGCGATCGACAACCCGCTGCGCCGTGCGACCTCGTCGACGGACAGGGAACGACGACCCAGGGCGTCGAGCGCCCGCAGGACGTCCGGGTCGTCGTGCACGAGCAACGGTGTGTCCGTCGACTGCAGGACCACTCCGCCGCGTTGCTCGATCGCCACGGCGGCCGCCTCGTCCGGGTGCACCATCAGCTGCGCCCGCCCCTGCGCCACGAGCCGGTGACACCCGACGGACGCGGCCGAGGAGAACACCCCGGGCACCGCGAACACCGTCCGACCGAGCTGCGCGGCGTGGTGGGCGGTGTTCAGCGCTCCCGAGCGTGCCCCAGCCTCGACCACCACGGTCACGTCGGCCAGCGCGGCGATGAGCCGGTTGCGGGCGAGGAAGCGCCAGCGCGAGGGACGGGTCCCCGGCGGCGACTCGGCGATCACGGCCCCGCGCTGCGACACGTTGCGGAGCAGCTCGACGTTGCCGGTCGGGTACAGCTGGTCGACCCCGCCGGCGAGCACCGCGACCGTGGTGGCCCCCGCGGCGATCGCCACCCGGTGCGCGGTGGCGTCGATGCCGTACGCTCCCCCGCTGACGACGACGCACCCGGCATCGACGGCCCGTGAGCTGATGTCCGCCGCAGCCTCGGAGCCCGCGATCGTGTTCGCCCGCGATCCGACGACCGCGACGGCGGGCGGCTCGAACACCGAGGGCGACGCACCGCGGGCCGAACGGGTCCAGAGCACGAGCGGGGCATGGTGTCCGAGGTCGTCCACCCGCTCCGGCCACCCGGGACCACCCGGGACGAGCAGCCGCGCCCCCACCGCATCCGCCGCGGCCAGGACCGCACCGACGTCGGCGGTCGCGAGTCGTGGCCGCCACCGGTCGACGGCCTTCGTCAGCGCTCGGGCGTAGGCCGAAGGGTCGTCGGTGCCCCCGACACCGCGCTCGACACAGAGCCCGAGGAGGCCGTCGATGCCGTCGTCCAACGCGGCGAGGACCGACTCGAACGCCGGTGCCGCGCCGAGGGCGTCCACGAGTCCCCCGGCGATCGCATCACCGGGTTCGGCGACGACGGACCACGCGACCCGCGTGGTGACCTCGACCGCATCGAAGGAGCCGCGATCGCCGAGACCGCCGACCCCGTCGCCCTCACCTCCGCTGCGGCCCGTCGCCCGCGCCACCGCGTCGAGGAGCTCCGGCCGACCGTGCCGGTTCACAGCGCGCTCCGCAGTGCCAGGGCTCCCGCCACGTGGTCCGCGGTCGGCCGGTCTGCCTCGGCGAGGTCCGCGAGCGTCCACGCCAGGCGCATGACACGGTCCCAGCCGCGCATCGTGATCGCGCCGCGGTCGAGCGCCTGGTCGATGACCGTGGTCGACCCGGGATCGCCACGACCGTCGCGTCGGAGCCACGTGCCCGCGACGTCGGCGTTGCGGGTCCACCCGGTGCCGGCCAGGCGCGCGGCGGCTCGTGCGCGGGCAGCGGCGACGAGTGCCCGGGCCTCCGCGGTCGTCGGCGCCCGATCGGCGGCGCCACGCACCGCCGCCGACGTGACCCGCGGGACCTGGACCCGGATGTCGATGCGGTCGAGCAGCGGCCCGGACAACCGTGCGAGGTACCGCCGGACGGTGCTCGGCGAGCACTCGCACGGTGCGCTGTGCGCGATGCCCGCGTGCCCGCACGGGCACGGGTTCGCCGCCAGGACGACCTGGCACCGCGCGGGGAACTCGACGGCGCCGGCCGAGCGGTGGACGCTGATCCGCCCGGACTCGAGCGGCTGCCGCAGCGCGTCGAGCACGGCTCGCGGGAACTCGGGGGCTTCGTCGAGGAAGAGCACGCCGTGCGTCGCTCGGGAGACGGCGCCCGGCCGGATGACGCCGGACCCGCCACCGATGAGCGCGACGGCCGAGGCGGAGTGGTGCGGCGCCTCCCACGGTGGCCGTCGCGTCCAGGACCGCACCCCGTGACCGGCGACCGACCGTACGGCGGCGACCTCGAGCGCCGCAGCGTCGTCGAGGTCCGGCAGGATCCCCGGGAGCCGCTCGGCCAGCATGGTCTTGCCGGCACCGGGCGGCCCGAGCATGAGGACGTGGTGTCCACCGGCGGCGGCCGCCAGGACCGCTCGGACGCCGACCTCGTTGCCGACGACCTCGCCGAGTTCCGGCACCGGTCGGGCCGCGGACTCGGGGCCGGGTGCAGTGGACACCACCGGATCGACGTCGACCGGCGGCAGGACGGCGCCGGCGTCGATCGCCGCGGCGCGGAGCGAGTCGACGCCCGTGACGGTCAGGCCGCTGACGATCTCGGCCTCGTCGACGTTGCCGGTCGGGACCACCGCGCGACGGATGCCGGCGTTCCGCGCGGCGAGGAGCATCGGGATGATCCCGACCACGGGGCGCAGCCGACCGTCGAGCCCGAGCTCGCCGAGGTGGACCGTCGCCGGTGACACGTGCGGAGCCGTGCCGGCGCCGGCGAGCACGGCCATGGCGATCGCGAGGTCGAACCCCGACCCGCGCTTCGGCACCGCCGCGGGTGTGAGGTTCACGGTGATGCGTCTGGCCGGCAGCGGACACCCCGCGTTCGCCGCGGCCGAGCGCACGCGCTCGCGGGCCTCACCGAGGGCGGTGTCGGGCAGCCCGATGATCCGGAACGCCGGCAGCTGGCTGGTGAGGTGCGCCTCCACCTCCACCAGCCGCCCGCTGACCCCGAGCAGGGCCACCGCCGCTGCCCGTCCGATGCCGGTCACAGGACGCCCGCCACGTGCTCGACGGCGCTCCGAGGACCGTCGACGTGCACCGCGACCGCGTCGATCCGGATCGAGCGTGCGCGCACGCCGGGGTGCTCGGAGAACCACGCGGGCACGAGACGGCGCAACCGCGCGACCTTCGCGTCGGTGATCGCCTCGAACGGGTGCCCGGTCGATCCGCCTGCGCGCGTCTTCACCTCGATGAAGACGAGCGCGTCACCGTCCCACGCGATCAGGTCGATCTCGCCCCGAGCACACCGCCAGTTGCGTTCGACCAGCTCGTAACCGCGTTCCGTCAACCATTCCGCCGCGATGGATTCGCCGTGCGCGCCGAGTGGTGTCGTCGTTCCGTTCGCCATGTTCCGCCTCCGACGCCAGGTTGCGGCATCGTCGGCACTGCCCAGGTCGGAAGAGCAGAGATCGTGGACAGAGAGGGAGAACGAAAATACTGTGCAGGAATGACGAACGGGCCCGGACGATCACTCGCCCGAGCCCGTTCGACGCACGGTCAGTGCGCGGCCGCGTAGGCCTCTTGCACCTGGGTCGAGATACGCCCACGGGACGAGACCTCGTACCCGTTGTCCTTCGCCCATTCACGGATCTTCGCGAGCTCTTCCGAGTTGCCACGCTTGGGGGTCGGCTTCGACGCGCCCCCACCACTGCTGGAGCGACGGCCACTCACCTTGCGTGCGGCCGCCACGTAGTCCGAGATCGCCTCGCGGAACTTGTCGACGTTGTCGTTGGAGAGGTCGATCTCGTACGTCGACCCGTCGAACGCGAACTCGACCGTACGGCCTTCTCCAGCGGTGATCGGCGAATCGTCGAGGTCGTCGACGAGCTGGACGGTGACCTTCTGTGCCATTGCGACTCCTTGATCGGGGAAAGTCTTCGCGATCAAGGTATCGGACGGAAATGCATTCCGCCGCTTCCGTGACGGTGATTCCCAGAAAGATTCACTCGTCGAGTGCGAGTTCCTTCGGCAATTCCAGTTCGCGCGCCGTCAGTTCTTCGACGTTCACGTCCTTGAAGGTGAGCACCCGAACAGATTTCACGAACCGATCGGAACGGTAGACGTCCCACACCCAGACGTCCTTCATCGACAACTCGAAGTAGAAGTCGTGTTCGGTGTCCCGGCGGACGAGTTCGACCTCGTTCGCCAGGTAGAAACGTCGCTCGGTCTCGACCACGTACCGGAACTGCGACACGACGTCGCGGTACTCGCGGTACAGGGCCAGTTCGACCTCGCGGTCGTAGTCGTCGAATTCGTCGTCATCCATCGCGCCCCACAGTCTACGGCGATGCCGTACGCACGTCCCACACCTCAGCCGACGGCGTCGAGCTCCGCGAACCCGTCGAGCGTGACCGTGGACGCCTGGTGCAGCCACGACTTCCGGTGCAGTGCGTGCGCCCCGACGCTCCGGATGCCGTCGTAGTGCGCCGTCGACCCGTACCCCTTGTTCGACGCCCAGGCGTAGTGCGGCGCGTCGTCGTGCGCGGCCACCATCAACGCGTCGCGGGCGACCTTCGCGACGACCGACGCGGCAGCGACGGACGCGCAGTCCCGGTCCGCCTTGACCCGGACGACGACGTCGATCGGGTCGACCCCGGCGACCGACGCCGCCGGCACCGCGCGCGAGAGCCAGTCGAACGACCCGTCGAGCACGACCACCGCGCCGTCGAGCGACACCCCGCCCGCCACGAGCCGCGCGAGCGCCGCTGCACCCGCCTGCCCGAGCGCCGGCACGATGCCCTGCCGGTCGACGACCTCGGCGGACGCCATGCCCACCGCCGTGGGCGCCCAGCGCTCGACGACGGGCACGAGGGCGTCCCGTCGGGCGGCGCTGAGGAGCTTCGAGTCCGCGAGCCCCTGCGGCACGCGGCCGATGTCGATCGTCACCGCCGCGACACCGACGGCGACGGGACCCGCGATCGCGCCGCGGCCGACCTCGTCCATGCCGATCACCGTGACCCGCCCGTCACCGAGCAGGCGCTTCTCGACGCGCAGGGAGGGCCGGACCGCGGTCACTCGTCCCGCTCCTGGACACCGGCGAAGACGTCGGGGTAGTCGTCGAGCCACGTCCAGCGGCTGGTGGGCCACGAGATCACGAACGCTCGTCCGGTGACGTCGGACAGCGGCACGAAGCCCTTGGACGGGGTGTCGCCGTTGTACCGCGAGTCCTTCGAGTCGTTGCGGTTGTCACCCATCACCCAGATGGTGCCCTTCGGCACCGTCACGGAGAAGTTCGTCGCCGACGCCGGCGCACCCGCCGGGATCTTGAGGTACGGCTCCTTGATCGGCACACCGTTGACGGACATCTGCCCGAGGTCGTTGCAGCAGGACACCGTGTCACCCGGCAGGCCGATGACCCGCTTGATGAGGTGGTCGTCGCTGTCGCCGGTGCCCAGACCGATCTGCGTGAGGACCCAGTCGGCCGCCTTGCCGACGGGTGTCGTCGGGGTCACGTTCGGCACGTCCGAGCCGGTGAGCCAGCCACCCGGGTCCTTGAACACCACCACGTCGCCGCGCTTGAGCGAGACCACGTCGGGCACCAGTTCGTTGACGATGACCCGGTCGTTGATCTGCAGCGTGTTCTCCATCGACGCCGACGGGATGTAGAACGAGCGGATCAGGAACGTCTTGACGAGGAACGACACGAGCAACGCCGCGATGAAGATGATGACGAGGTCGCGGATGAAGGTGAGGACGCCGTTGCGCTTCTTCCCCGAGCGTGGCCGCAGCGTCGGTTCCTTCGTCGTGTCGGTCATTTCCACTCTCGTTCGTGCACGGCTCCCCCGCGGACGGCGACCCCGTGCCACGGGATGTGTCCGGGAACGGGAAGAGCCCCCATCCACGCACAACCGTACATGGACGAGGGCTCGTCAGCGGCGTCCGGCTCGCGGCCGCCCACTGCGAAGGCGATCAGGCGTCGCGCTTCTCCTTGATCTTGCGGCGGGCCGCCTTGCCGCGGAGCTCGCGCAGGTAGTAGAGCTTCGCACGACGGACGTCACCGCGGGTGACGACCTCGATGTGGTCGATGATCGGCGAGTGCACCGGGAACCAGCGCTCGACGCCGACCTGGAAGCTCACCTTGCGGACCTTGAAGGTCTCGCCGAGGCCGTGGCCCTGGCGCGCGATGACGACACCCTGGAAGACCTGGATACGCGAGCGGGTGCCCTCGATGATGTTGACGTGCACCTTGATGGTGTCGCCGGGGCGGAAGTCGGGGACGTCGGTGCGCAGCGACGCTGCGTCGACGGAGTCGAGGAGCTGGCTCATGATGGGTCTACTCTCTGCGGACGCACACGGGTCGCCGCGGATCGGTTTCGGAAAGTGTGTGGTTCGTGCCCGGTGTCGGCGACTCCCCCGTGGCAGAGTCCAGCCAGGGCACAGCGATCAATCTTGCCACACGACGTCCAGGACACAAAACGAACGCGGCTCCCGGCAGGATGGTCGCATGATCGAACTCCGCACGCCCGCCGAACTCGACGGCCTCCGCGTCGCCGGCCGCTTCGTCGCCGACGTCCTCGACGAACTGCTCGAGACGGTCGACGTCGGGGTGAACCTGCTCGACCTCGACCGGGTGGCCGCTCGCATGATCGCGGACCGCGGCGCCGAGAGCTGCTACGTCGACTACCACCCGTCGTTCGGCAAGAGCCCCTTCGGCAGGAACCTGTGCACCTCGGTCAACGACGCCGCCCTGCACGGGCTGCCGTACGACCGCGTGCTCGTCGACGGCGACCTGGTCAGCCTCGACTTCGCCGCGAGCGTCGACGGCTGGGTCGCGGACTCGGCCGTGACGGTGCAGGTCGGCACACCGCGCGACGACGACCAGCGGCTCGTGGACACGGTCGAACGGGCGTTGGCCGCGGGCATCGCGCAGTTCCGTGTCGGGAACAAGCTCGGCGACGTCTCGTACGCCATCGGCCACGTCGCGCACGAGGCCGGCTACGCCGTCAACACGCAGTTCGGTGGCCACGGTGTCGGCCGGACGATGCACGGCGAACCGCACGTCCCGAACGACGGTCGACCCGGTCGCGGGCTGAAGCTCCGCCCGGGCCTGGTGGTCGCGATCGAACCGTGGCTCATGCAGGGCACGGACGAGCTGTACCAGGACGACGACGGCTGGACCCTGAAGAGCGCCGACGGCTCGCGCGCCGCGCACGTCGAGCACACGGTCGCCGTCACCGAGGCCGGCCCCGAGGTCCTCACCCTGCGGCGCGCCCAGCGCGCCCACTAGACGGCCTGGAGGCACGGTGCGGGCCCGCACCGTGCCTCCAGGCCGGGACGGCGGAGCCGGCTACTCCGATCCCGGCAGCAGGTCCGGCCGCACGCGTCGCGTGCGCTCGACCTGCTGCTCGTGCCGCCACGCGGCGACGCGGGCGTGGTGCCCGCTGAGCAGGACGTCGGGCACGTCGAGACCGCGCCACGACGAGGGCTTCGTGTACGAGGGGTACTCGAGCAGGCCGTCCTCGTGGGACTCCTCGACGAGCGACTCCGGGTTGCCGACGACGCCCGGCACGAGCCGTCCGACGGCTTCGATCATCGCCATCGCCGCGACCTCGCCGCCGTTCAGCACGTAGTCGCCCAGCGACAGCTCGACGACGTCGGCCCGCTCGGACGCCCAAGCGAACACGCGCGCGTCGATGCCCTCGTACCGCCCGCAGGCGAACACGAGGTGGTCCGAGGTCGACGCGAGCGACCGAGCGATCAACTGGGTGAACCGGGTGCCCGCAGGTGTGGGGACCACGAGCGTCGACGAGCCGTCGGACCGCAGGACCGACTCGAGCGCCAGCGCCCACGGTTCGGGCTTCATCACCATGCCGGCACCGCCGCCGTACGGGGTGTCGTCGACGGTGCGGTGCCGGTCGGTGGTCCAGTCACGCAGGTCGTGCACGTGGAGGTCGAGCAGACCGTCGACGCGCGCCTTGCCGAGCAGCGAGACGTCGAGCACCGAGAAGAACTCAGGGAAGATCGTGACGATGTCGATGCGCACGGCGCTACCCCTGGTCGGACGGCGAGACCGTCTCGGGACGGGAGGTGTCCTCGGGGTCCTCGAACAGCCCGGTCGGCGGGGTCACCGTGACGGTCCCGGCGGCGATGTCGACCGCGGGCACGATCGCCGAGACGAAGGGCACGAGCACCTCGCCGCGGTCCGGGGTGTCGATGGCGAGGAGGTCCTGCGCCGGGAGGTGGTCGACCCGTGCGACGGCGCCGACCTCGACGCCGTCGCGGAGCACGCGGAGTCCGACCAGCTGGTGATCGTACCAGGCGTCGTCCTCGCCGGTCTCGGCGTCGGTGTCCTGCTCGACCCAGAGGATGGCCCGCGCGAGCGTCTCAGCGGCGGTGCGGTCCTCGATGCCCTCGAAGAAGGCGACCGGGTGGCCGTTGTACCAGCGGAGTTCGTCCAGCGTAATGGTCTTGCCCGACCACGGGGAGTCCTCCGGGACCTGGAGCGTGAACGTCGCTCCGGACGTGAACCGACGATCCGGGTCGTCGGTGTAGAGCTCGAGCTTGATGCCGCCCTTGAGCCCGTGCGCCTTCGTGATGCGACCCACCCGGAGCTGGGTCGTCTCCCTAGGAATCGGTGTCGACCACGTCGACCCGCACCCGCTTGCCGTCGGCGAGAGCCGAGACGAGGGTGCGGAGCGCCTTTGCGGTCCGTCCGGCGCGACCGATCACGCGGCCGAGGTCCTCGGGGTGCACACGCACCTCGAGGACCTCGCCCCGCGCGGAGGTGGAACTGGCGACGCGCACGTCGTCCGGGTGATCGACGATCCCCTTGACGAGGTGCGTCAGCGCGGATTCGAGCAAGGAATTACGCCTCGGTCGTCTCGGCTGCGTCGTCGGCCGGAGTCTCCTCAGCGGCGGCCGGGGCCTCCGCCTTCTTCTCCGACTTCGGCTTGAGGACGGCCTTCTTCGAGGAGTCGGCGACGAATGCCTGCTTCGGCTCCGCGACCTTCACCTTGGAGGCGGTGTCCTTCTCGCCCTTGAACTTCGCCCAGTCGCCGGTGAGCTTGAGCAGCGCGGCGACCTGCTCGGTCGGCTGCGCGCCGACGGAGAGCCAGTACTGCGCACGGTCCGAGTCGATCTCGATGACCGAGGGCTCCTCGGTGGGGTGGTACTTGCCGATCTCCTCGATCGAACGGCCGTCGCGCTTGGTGTGCGAGTCCGCGACGACGATGCGGTAGTACGGCGCACGGATCTTACCGAGACGCTTGAGACGGATCTTGACAGCCACAAATGCTCCTGTTGCGTGTTGTTGTGGTTGAACCGGACCGCGGGCGTGGGGGCACACACGGTGGAAGCTCGATGAGAGTCGTGCACAGCTGGATAGAGGGTCGAGCAGGCACGATTCGACCGTTCATTGTTGCAGATTCCGCGTCAGGGCGCGAGTCGACGCACCGCTTCGAGTGCCTCGCTCGTGGCACGGACGGCGTCGACGCTCCGTGCGTCGCGTGCACCACCGACCACCTCGCACGGGACGCCCGCGGAGCGCAGGCCCTCGACGAGCTCGTCCGCGTCGTCTCGACGCTCCTGTCCGGCGCACACCACCACGGTGTCCGCCGGGACCGGTCGCTCCTCGCCGTCCTCGTCCCGGATCCACAGGGCACCTGGCTCGATCCGCAGGTACTCCTGCACGCCTCCCACCATGCGGACCCCGGCGTCGCGGAGACGACCGATCGCCACCCATCGGGAGGTGATGCCGATGCCGGCGCCGAACTTGCCGCTGCGGCGCAGCACCGTGACGTCGGGTCCCGGACGCAGCACGCGTGCCGCCGCCGGGAGCCGCTGCGGCACGTCACCGACGATCTCGTCGCTGACGTCGACGTCCCAGCGCTGCCCGAACTCCGTGGCGCGCGCCGCTTCGTCCGGCGACTCGACGAGGAACGCCGCCGTGTCGACACCGATCCCGCCGCCGCCGACGATCGCCACGGTGCCAGCGGGCACGCCCTCCCGGAGCGCCCGCTCGTACGACACCACGTGCGGCAGCGACGCCCCGGGGACGTCGACCTCGCGGGGGACGACCCCCACGGCGACCACGACCGCGTCGCTCCCGGCGAGGTCCTCGGCGGTCGCGGCGCGTCCGAGGTGCACGGTCGCCCCGCGCTCGGCGAGTTCGGCCCTGGCGGCACGGACGGTCGCGGCGTAGTCCTCCTTGCCCGGCACGAGCGACGCCAGCTCGAACTGCCCGCCGAGTCGGTCCGAGGCCTCCCAGACGGTCACGGCGTGTCCCCGGCGGGCGGCGTCGACGGCCGCGGCGAGCCCGGCCGGTCCACCGCCGACGACGTCGACGCGCTTCGGGGCGGTGGTGGGACGGAGCGGGAACGCGACCTCGCGCCCGGCGCGGGGGTTCACGAGGCAGGACACCGGCGCGCCGACGATCGACCGGTCGAGGCACGCCTGGTTGCAGCCGATGCAGGTGTTCACGAGGTCGTACGCGCCGGCGAGCGAGCGCTGCACGAGTGCGGGGTCGGCGAGGAACGGGCGCGCGAGGGCGACGGCGTCGACCAGGCCGTCGGCGAGCACGGCCTCCCCGTCGCGGAGGTCCGTCATCCGGTTCGACGCGATCACCCGCACCTCCGGGTACCCGGCGTCACGGACCACGCCGGCGATCCGGTTGGCGTACGACAGCCAGGCGCCGTGCGGCACCGCTGCCTGGACGGTCGGGGTGCGGGACTCGTGCCACCCGATGCCGACGGAGATCCCGTCGAGCCCGAGGGGCAGCAGCTCGTGCACGAGCGCGTCGACCTCGTCGTCGCTCGTCGACCCGGGCATGAGGTCCGCACCGGACAGCCGGATCGTCACCGCGAGGTCGGGCACCGCGGCACGGACGGCGCGCACGACCGCCACGGCGAAGCGCCGACGGCGTCCCGGCGAGCCACCCCACTCGTCGTCGCGCAGGTTCGTCAGCGGCGACTGGAACTGGTTGATGAGGTAACCCTCGGACGCCATGATCTCGACGCCGTCGAAGCCGATGTCCCGCGCCGACCGGGCGGCTGCCGCGAAGTCCTCGATCGTGCGCTCGACCTCGGCGCCGGTCAGCTCCTCCGGAACCACGCCGCGCGCGGCCGCCCACGGCAAGGCCGACGGAGCCACGGCGCGCTGGGGCCGGCCGTGCCGGTCGACCATGCCGCCCACGAGCGCGTAGCGACCGGCGTGGAAGAGCTGGGCGAGCACGGCGCCACCGGCGTCGTGCACCGCGTCGACAGCGACGCGGAAGCGCTCGTCGGCGCCGTCCACGCCGAACACCGCGAAGTCGGGGCCACCCCGGGCCTCGTCGCTCACGGCGATGCCACCAGTCACGATGAGCGCCGCTCCGCCCTCTGCACGCTCGCGGTAGAACGCCGCCATGCCGGCCCCGCCGTCGTCGTGCACCTCGAGCCCGGTGTGCATCGACCCCATCACCACCCGGTTCCGGAGGGTCAGCGGGCCGAGGCTCCACGGCGAGGAGACGACGGCGAGGTCGGGCATGGCGACGGTGCTCATGCCCCTACTCTGCCGCAGGCAGGACGGCGTCACGCAGGGGCGACGTCGTGTCGGCCCAGAACGGCGGGGCGATCACGGTCAGCCCCCCGTCGACCGACAGCGTCTGCCCCGTGATGTACGACGCCTTGTCGGACAGCAGGAAGTCGACCGCGTCCGCCATGTCGTCGGCCGTGCCCGGCCGCTGGAGCGGGAGCTTCTCGATGACCGACGACATCGGCGCCATCCCCGGCACGGAACCGTAGAAGTAGTCGAGCGAGTCGGTGTCGATGAGGCCGCCGTTGACCGCGTTCACCGTGATCTGTCGCGGTCCGAACTCGACCGCCATGTACTTCGTGTACGCCTCGGTCATCGCCTTCGCGGCACCGAGGGCCGCGTAGGTCGGGAACGCCCGGAGCGACCCGTACGAGGTCACCACGACGATCCGGCCACCGCGGTCCATGAGCTCGGCGGCCCGCTGCGCACCGAGCACGAACGAGCGGGCGTTGGTCGCGTAGCTGCGGTCGAGGTGGTGCAGCTTGAGGCCCACGACGGGCTTGAACGCGCTCGCGGCGGCGTTCGCGACGAACATGTCGAGCCGGCCGTAGGTGTCGCGGACCAGGTCGAACAACGCGTCGATCGACTCCGGCTGCTCGATGTCGACCTGCGCGGTGATGCCGTCGCCACCGGCCGCGCGCACGTCGGCGAGCGACTCCTCGGCCAGGTCGGCGTTGCCCTTGTACGTCACCACGACGGTGACGCCGCGCTGGCCGAGCTTCTGTGCGAGGAGGCGGCCGATGCCGCGGGAGGCTCCCGTGATGAGCGCGATGGGTGCGGTGGTTGCAGCCAATGTGTTCCTTGCGTTCTCAGGGCCTGGAGGCGCGGTGCGGGCCCGCACCGCGCCTCCAGGCCGTCGTGTGGTTGCGGATCAGAACCCGGCCTGGCCGGTGACGACGGCGCGGCCGACGACCAGCTTCTGGATCTCGTTGGTGCCCTCCTCGAAGCGCTGCGCGCGCGCGTCGCGGTAGACGCGCTCGATCGCGTTGCGCTTCCAGTAGCCCTGGCCGCCGTGCACCTGCAGTGCCTTGTCGGTCACCCGGGCGAGCATGTCGACCGCGACCATCTTCGAGGCGCTCGAGAGCGTGCCGGCGTCGGGACGGCCCTCCTCGTAGGCGCGAGCGGCCTCGAGCACGAGAGCGCGGGCGGCGGCGATGTCGGCGTAGTTCTCGGCCAGGTAGAACTGGATCGCCTGACGGCTGGAGAGCTTCTTGCCGAAGGTCTCGCGTTCGTTCGCGTACGCGACCGCGAGTTCGTTCGCCCGCTCGGCGAGGCCGACGGCACTCATCGCGACCGAGACGCGGCTCGGCAGGAGGAAGCCGCCGAGGGCGACCTCGAGGCCCTGGCCCTCCGCGCCGAGGCGGGCGGAGGCGGGGATCGGGGTCTCGGTGAAGCGGAGGATCGCGTGGTCGGTGCCGCGGATGCCCATCGTGTCGGAGTCGTCGACCACCTCGGCGCCGGGCAGGCCGGAGTTCGGCATGAGGAACGCGACGGTGCCGTCCTGGCCGGAGGTGCCCTCGAGGCGGGCGGCGATGAGCCAGTGGTCGGCCTTGACGCCGAACGTGATGAGGTGCTTCTCGCCGTTCATCACGTACGTGTCGCCCTCGCGACGGACGGTCGTGCGGATGTCCGCTCCGGTGCCGGCCGTGGCCTCGGTGAGCGTGAACGCGACGAGGGAGTCCCCCGCGACGCTCGGCTTCACGACCTGCTCGATCTGCTCCGGCGTCGCGTAGGGCGCCATGGCGCGCCAGGTGCCGTTGATCACGTGCACGAGCATGCGGATCGAGGCGTGCGAGCGGGAGACGATCTCCATGACCTCGAGGTACTTCGAGAACGGGATCCCCGCGCCACCGAGCTCCGGCGGTGCGGCGAGGCTGAGCCAGCCGTTCTCCTTGAGCTCCTGGAACAGCTCGGGGGCGACCCGGCCGGTGCGCTCGATCTCCTCGGCCCACTCCTCACCGCGGCCGCGCACCCACGCGGTCACTTCGGCCTTGAGCTGCTCGAAGGCCGCTTCGTCGAAGGCCTCGGTCGTCTGCTCGACGATCGTCATCGTGTCTCGTTCTCCTTCGTGGTGGTGGGGGCGTCCGCGACGAGTTCCGCAGCGCGGTCGCGCAGCACGTTCTTCTGCACCTTCCCGACCGCGTTCCGCGGCAGCTCGTCGATGTACTCGAGCCGCTCCGGCCAGTAGTACTTGCTCACGCCCGCGTTGTCGAGGTACCGCTGCATCCCCCGGTGGTCGAGCCGCTCCCCCGCCGCCGGCACGACGAAGGCGCAGGCACGTTCACCGAGGCGCTCGTCGGGCATCGCCACGATCGCGACGTCGGTGACGAGGGGGTGCTGGTAGAGGAGGTTCTCGATCTCCACGACCGGGATCTTCTCGCCACCGCGGTTGATGACGTCCTTGACGCGCCCGGTGATCGAGAGGAAGCCCTTCTCGTCGACCGTCGCGAGGTCGCCCGTGCGGTACCAGCCGTCCTCGGTGAAGACGTCGTCGGTGAGGTCCGGACGGTCGAGGTAGCCGTCGAACATCGTCGGCGAGTGCAGCTCGAAGTTGCCCTCGGTGCCGGCGGGGAGCTCGTGGCCCTCGTCGTCGACGATGCGGATCCGGATGCCCGGCAGCGCCCGGCCGTCGTGCCCGTACGCGTCGGCCGGGTCGTCGGACGGACTGGACAGCGCCCCGAGGCAGGTCTCGCTCGTGCCGAACGCCCCGAGGATCGCACTCCCGAGCACCGTGCTCGCCCGCTGCGCCAGGGCCCGCGGCACCGCGGCACCCGTCGGGACGAAGACGCGCAGGCTCTCGGGTGCGGGTGCTCCGTCCTCGACGAGGTCGACGAGGTCGGTCAGGAACGGTGTCGCGCACTGCACGAACGACGCCTTCGCGACACCGAACGCCTGCTCGAGCGCGACCCGGCCGTCCCACACCGGCTGGATGACCTGCGGAGCACCGAGCCGGAACGCGAGCAGCATGCCGTACAGGAACCCGGTCTGGTGGGCGAGCGGCGACGGGATGTAGATCCGGTCGTCGGCGGTGAGCCCGGACTGCGCGACGTGCATCGCGGTCGCGAGGCCGAGCGTCCGGTGGGGGTGCTGGACGCCCTTCGGCTCGCCGGTGGTGCCCGACGTGAAGAGGAGCTGGCAGACGTCGTCGGGCCCGGGCGCGTTCGCACGGATCTGGTCGACGTCCACCTGCACCGAGCCGAGCGCGGTGTCGAACCAGCGCCAGTTCCAGGCGCTCGCCGCGACCCGCTCGGCCGCGTCGGCGGGCAGCGGCGGCTGGTCGTTCGGTACGTCGCCCTGGCCGCGGGCCTCGGCACGGAGCACGACGACGTGCTCGACCGACAGCCGCCGCCGCTGTGCCCGCGCTTCGTCGACCACGTCGAGGAGCTCGAGGGCCGGGCGGCGCTTGCGGAACACGTTCGGCAGGAACACCACGCGGGCCTTCGAGCGGGCGAGCGTCATGGTGGTCTCTCGGGGACCGAAGACCGGCATGATCGGGGTCGCGACGGCACCGATCTGGATCGCACCGAGTGTGATGGACACGAACTCGCGCCAGTTCGGCAGCTGCATCGCGACGGACTCGCCCCGCCGGACGCCGAGTTCGAGCAGGAGCGCCGAGACGCGGTCGGCCTCGTCCTGCAGTTGCTTCCAGGTGGTCTCGACGGGGACTGCGCCGCCGACCTCGACGACCGCGAGGCCGTCCGGGTCCTGTTCGGACAGCGCCCGGACCTTCTCGCTGAGGACGAGCGGGTCGGCGTCGACCCCGGCCGGCTCGGGGAGGTCGGGGGACGTCGCGAGCGCGGCGTCCGGCGCGTCCTGCGTGGCGGGCGTGCCGGTGTCCTCACCGAGGTCGGTCGGCTCGGAGGTGGTGGCGTCCATCCGGTCGTCCCGGTCGGCACGGGCCAGCAGGGCGTCACCGACCTCCATGTCGAGACCGACGCCGTTCATCGCCTCGAGGAAGGTCGGGTACGAGATGCGGTAGGCGCGCGGGTACGTCAGGGAGCTCGTGCCCTCGGCCTTCGACGCGGCGACGGCGAGGGACATGAGCACGCGGTGGTCGTTGAAGGAGGACATCGGGGAGCCGTGCAGCCCGCCGGGGCGGACTCCGGTCACGCGCAGTTCGTCGGCACCCTGCTCGGCGCGGCCGCCCATGCGGTTGAGCTGGAGCATCGCGGCGACGCGGTCGGACTCCTTCAGCCGGATGTGCGCGACGTTCCAGAGGCGGGTCGTGCCCTCGGCGAAGGTCGCCATCGTGGACAGGACGGGCAGGAGGTCCGGGATCGGCCGGCAGTCGATGTCGAGGGCCCGGAGCGGCGACCCGTCGTGCTGGATCCGCACGAAGCCGGTCGCCTCGTCGATCCGCATCGGCACCCCCATCGCGGCGGCGAGGTCGAGGAACTCGCTCTCCGGGTGGTCGGTCTCCGCCGTGGTGGTCGCCCGCATGCCCCGGAGCAGCAGGTCCGACTCGCGGATGCCGGCGGCCGCGATCCCGAACGCCGCCGAACCGATGTCCGGCGGGATGACGTAGTCGTGCGGGGTCGCCTGCTGCCCGGCCGGGATCCGGTACTCGAGCCAGTCGTCGGAGACCTCGACGGTGAGCCCGAACTCGCGCATCATCCGGACGGTCAGCTCGACGTACGGCTGCTCGTTCAACCGACCGCCCGTGACGTGGACCCGGGTCTCCTGCTCGGCGAAGGGCGCGACGAGGAGCAGCCCGGAGATCCACTGCGACAGCGTGCCGGCGATCGAGACGTCGCCGCCTCGGGGTCGCCTCGGCTGGACCGTGACCGGTGGGCAGTCGTTCGTCGCCTCGAGGTCGATGCCCATCTGCGTGAGCGAGGCGAGCAGGGCACCGATCGGCCGGCGTTGGAAGTACTTCATGCCGACGAGCGTCATCGGGCGATCGGCCAGCGAGGCGAGCCCGGTCATGAAGTACAGCGTCGTACCGGAGGACCCCATGTTGAGGATCCCGTCCGCGCCGCGCGAGCCGTGGTCGACGACGTCCGTCGCCGCGTAGCGGCCGCCGAGGCCGGTGACGTGGTACTCGTCCCCTCGACGCTTGACGTCGACGCCGAGGGCCCGGAGCGTGCCGACGGTCCACTCGACCTGCCGGGTGGAACTGATACCGGAGACGACGCTCGTCCCCTTCGCGAGTGATGCCAGCACCAGCGCCCGGTGCGCGTGGTACTTGGAGACCGGGACGTCGATCTCCCCGACGAGTGGTGCGGACGAACCGCGCACGACCAACTGCATGCGGACCTCTTCCCTGTGAGCGATTCCACGGTAGTACCGTGATGGAACAACTTGGTGGAGCGAGGTGCACGACCGGTGACGGCGTTCCTTGTGCATGTCCGACAACCGACCGGCAGGATGGCCGCATGGACATCCGCTTCACAGAGTCCCACCCGTCGACCATCGGTGTCGAGTGGGAACTCCCCCTGGTCGACCGGGACACCGGCGACCTCACCCCCCGGGCCCCGGCGGTGATCAGGGCGGTGCAGGAGCGGCTCGGTGATCCGGACAAGGTCACCGAGGAGCTCCTGACGAACACCGTCGAGGTCGTCACCGGCGTGCACACCACCGTCGAGGGCGCCACGTCCGAGCTCTCCGGGATCATCGGCGAGGTGATCGACGCCGCCGAGCCCCTCGACGCCCAGGTCATGTGCTCCGGCACGCATCCGTTCGCGCTGTGGGACCAGCAGGAGATCACGGCGGACAGCGAGCACTACAACACGCTCATCGACCGCACGCGCTGGTGGGGCCGGCAGATGCTCATCTGGGGCGTGCACGTGCACGTCGGGATCGACGACCGCGACAAGGCGGTGCCGATCATGAACGCGATGCTCGCCTACGTGCCGCACCTGCAGGCGTTCACCGCGTCGAGCCCGTTCTGGGCCGGCACCGACACCGGCTACGCCTCGAACCGTGCACTCATGTTCCAGCAGCTGCCGACGGGCGGACTGCCGCCGGGCATCGACGACTGGAGCGGCTTCGAGACCGTCGTCGACGACCTCACCAAGACCGGCGTGATCGACGGGTTCAAGGACCTCCGCTGGGACATCCGTCCCTCACCGGGCTGGGGCACGCTCGAGAACCGGGTGTCCGACGGCATCTCGACCCTGCACGAGGTCGGCGCGGTCACCGCCTTCGTCCAGTGCCTCGTCACCGCGCTGTCGGACCGGCTCGACCGCGGCGAGGTCCTGCCGTCGATGCAGCAGTGGTTCATCCGTGAGAACAAGTGGCGCGCGGCCCGCTACGGCATGGAGGCGGAGATCATCACCAACGCCGCCGGCGACGAACGGCTCGTCACCGACGAGGTGCACGACCTCGTCGAGCGCCTCGACCCGATCGCGGAGCGGCTCGGCTGCCAGCAGGAGCTGCACCACCTCGACACGATGATCGAGCAGGGGGCGTCGTACCAGCGGCAGCTCCAGGTCGCGCGCGAGAACGGCGGGGACCTCCGCGCCGTCGTCCGCCACCTGGTCACCGAGCTGCGCGACTCGCTCTAGACGCCACCAGACAGACGGACGGGAGGCCCGTGGCGAATCCGCCACGGGCCTCCCGTCCGCTCCGGGTCGCGTCAGCGACCTCGCGTCAGCGACCTCGCGTCAGCGACCTCGCGTCAGCGGCCGAGGAACTTCTGCAGCGACTGCATCTCTTCCTCGGTGGGCGCCTTCGGGTTCTTCGCGTTGGCACCACCGAAGCCGAAACCGGAGCCCTGCGGCGCCTGCTGCTGCGGCTGCGCCGCCGCACCCGACGCGAGCGCGGCGCGCTTCGCGGGGTTGCCGACCTTCTTCTTCTTCGCACCGCCCTGCTGCTGCTGCTTCTTCTTGCCGCCGTGCATGCCCGGGATGGGACCCATGCCCGGCATCTGCGGCACGCCACCGCGGGCGACGGTCTTCATCATCTTCGCCGCCTGCTCGAAGCGGTTCACGAGGGCGTTGACCTCGGTCACTGTGGTCCCCGAACCCTTCGCGATGCGGAGACGACGCGAGCCGTTGAGGAGCTTCGGGAGCTGGCGCTCCTGCTTCGTCATCGACTGGATGATCGCCTCGGTCCGGACGATCTCGCCCTCGTCGAAGTTGTCGAGCGCCTCGCGCATGCCCTTCGCGCCCGGGAGCATGCCGAGCATGCCCTTGATGGAGCCGGCCTTGCGGAGCTGCTGCATCTGGCCGAGGAAGTCGTCCAGCGTGAACGAGTCGCTCGCGATCTTCTCGGCGACCGCGCGAGCTTCCTCTTCGTCGAACGCCTGCTGGGCCTGCTCGATGAGCGAGAGGATGTCGCCGAGGTCGAGGATGCGGCTCGCCATGCGGTCCGGGTGGAACGGCTCGAAGTCGTCGAGCCCCTCGCCCGTGGACGCGAACATGATCGGGCGGCCGGTGATGCTCGCGACCGAGAGGGCCGCACCACCGCGGGCGTCACCGTCGAGCTTGGACAGGACGACGCCGGTGAAGTCCACTCCCTCTTGGAAGGCGCGGGCCGTGGCCACCGCGTCCTGACCGATCATCGCGTCGATGACGAACAGGACCTCGTCCGGGTCGACGGCCTTGCGGATGTTCGCGGCCTGCTTCATCAGCTCGGCGTCCACACCGAGGCGACCGGCGGTGTCGACGATGACGGTGTCGTACTGCTGGTCGACCGCGGCCTTGATCGCGTTCTTCGCGACCTTCACCGGGTCGCCGACGCCGTTGCCGGGCTCCGGGGCGAAGACGTGCACGCCGGCCTGCTCGCCCACGACCTGCAGCTGCTGCACGGCGTTCGGACGCTGGAGGTCGGCCGCGACGAGCATCGGGGTGTGGCCGTCCTTCTTGAGCCACTTGCCGAGCTTGCCCGCGAGCGTCGTCTTGCCCGCACCCTGGAGGCCCGCGAGCATGATGACCGTCGGCGGACGCTTCGCGAACTCGAGGCGGCGCTGCTGCCCGCCGAGGATGCCGACGAGTTCCTCGTTGACGATCTGGACGACCTGCTGCGCCGGGTTGAGCGCCTTGTTCACCTCGTCCGAGAGCGCACGCTCGCGGATGGAGGCGGTGAAGGACTTGACGACCTCGAGCGCGACGTCGGCGTCGAGGAGCGCCCGTCGGATCTCGCGGACGGTGCCGTCGACGTCGGACGGGGACAGGCGACCCTTGCTCCGCAGGTTGCGGAAGGTCTCTGTCAGCCGGTCGGAGAGTGAACCGAATTGCGCCATGATCCGTCGATTCTACAAGGCGACCACCGACCGTCCCGACCGAGGGGGGAAGCGGTTGTTGTACGGCGTCCAGAAACTGCCGTACGCTGACGCTCATGCCGGAACTCGAGATCGTCCGGGTGCCGGGGCTGCTCGCCTACGCAGAAGGCCTCGCACTGCAACAGCGCCTCCGCGCCGACGTCGTGGCCGGTCGCTCCCCCGACGCGCTCGTCCTTTGCGAGCACCCGTCCGTGTACACCACGGGGCGCCGCACCGAGCCGAGCG
Organism: Curtobacterium sp. NPDC089689; assembly: GCF_044749145.1. Classification (NCBI taxonomy): domain Bacteria; kingdom Bacillati; phylum Actinomycetota; class Actinomycetes; order Micrococcales; family Microbacteriaceae; genus Curtobacterium; species Curtobacterium sp. NPDC089689. The sequence continues at coordinate 645,672 of NZ_JBIVHJ010000003.1, forward strand.
ACCTGCCCACCGACGGCTCCCTGGTGGTCGAGGTCGACCGCGGCGGCCGCATCACCTGGCACGGCCCCGGGCAGCTCGTGGCCTACCCGATCGTCCGGCTGGCTCGGCCGATCGACGTCGTGGCGTGGGTGCGCGACCTCGAACAGGTCCTCATCGACGCGGCCGCCGCCGTGGGTGTCGCAGCCCAACGGGTCGACGGCCGCAGCGGGGCCTGGGTTCCCCGTCCCGACGGCTCGAACCACGACAAGGTCGGTGCCATCGGCCTGCACGTGGCGGAGGGCGTCACGAGTCACGGGATCGCGATCAACTGCGACAACGCCCTCGACGCCTACGCCGCGATCGTCCCGTGCGGCATCGCCGACGCCGGGGTCACGACCCTGAGTCGCGCGGCCGGACGTCCCGTCACCGTCGACGCCGTCGCCGGTCTCGTCGCACCGCTCGTGCAGGCGGCCCTCGACGGCATGCACGCAGGCCGACGGATCGCATCAGCCGGCCACCCCGCCAGCCCAGACCGGTCAGCCGGTGGCGAGCCGCGCCTCCCGTCCGACCCGGACCGCACCACCGACCTGCAGGAGGTCCCCGCATGACGCTCGCTCCCGAAGGCCGCCGCCTGCTCCGCGTCGAGGCCCGGAACGCCGAGACCCCGATCGAGACGAAGCCCGCGTGGATCAAGACCCGCGCCACCCAGGGCCCGGAGTTCCGCGACCTGTCCGCCCTCGTCAGGGACAAGCAGCTCCACACCGTCTGCCAGGAGGCCGGCTGCCCGAACATCTTCGAGTGCTGGGAGGACCGCGAGGCGACGTTCCTCATCGGCGGCTCGCAGTGCACCCGGCGGTGCGACTTCTGCCAGATCGACACCGGCAAGCCGAGCCCGCTCGACCGTGGGGAGCCCCGGCGCGTCGCGGACTCGGTCGTGTCGATGGGCCTCAAGTACGCGACCGTGACCGGTGTCGCCCGGGACGACCTCGACGACGGCGGCGCCTGGCTCTACGCCGAGACGATCCGGCAGATCCACGAGCACTCCCCCGGCACCGGCGTCGAGATCCTCGTGCCGGACTTCAACGGCCAGCCGGACCAGCTCGGCCAGGTGTTCGACGCCCGCCCCGAGGTGTTCGCCCACAACGTCGAGACGGTCCCGCGGATCTTCAAGCGGATCCGCCCCGCATTCCGCTTCGAGCGCTCGCTCGACGTCATCACGCAGGGCCGCGACGCCGGTCTCGTGACGAAGTCGAACCTCATCCTCGGTATGGGCGAGGAGCGGCACGAGGTCATCGACGCGCTCGAGCAGCTGTACGAGGCCGGCACGGACATCATCACGCTGACCCAGTACCTCCGGCCGTCGCCGCGGCACCTGCCGGTCGCGCGCTGGGTGAGCCCTGCGGAGTTCGTCGACCTCCGCGAGATCGCCGAGGACATGGGGTTCGCGGGCGTGCTCGCGGGACCGCTGGTGCGGTCGTCCTACCGGGCCGGGCGCCTCTGGGCGCGTGCGACGGTGGCGCGGGGCGGTTCGGTGCCGGAGCACCTGTCCCACCTGCTGGAGGCCCCGGCCGGCCGTCAGGCCGTCTGAGGCCCGGGGCGCGCGGGCGCGGGGCGCGGGGCGATGGGTCCCGCGAAAGCGACAGGAGCACGTGGACGGCCGGGCGCACACAGTCGCTCTCGCGAAAGCGACAGTGCTCGCAGCACGAAAGCGACAGGACCACGCGAACGGTGCAGCGCAAACTGTCGCTTTCGCGAACGCGCGAGACCACAGAACGGACGGGAGGCGCGGTGCCAGCTGGCAACGCGCCTCCCGTCCGTCAGAGGGTCGCGTCAGGCGCGACCGCGGATGCTCCGGAGCAGCCACCCGATGATCGCGAGGATCACGATCACCAGGCCCACCCAGAGCAGGAACTTGAGGGCACCGACGAAGATGCCGCTGAAGAGCAGGACGAGGCCGACGATGATCGCGATGATCAGCAGTGCGGGCATGGGGGTCTCCAATCCCTGGAACGAGACCGAGCGGGTGCCCGGGCCGACCGAGACGCTACTCGTCACCAGGTGACCGCGTTCGCGGACGGGTGTCGCGCAGCCGCCCAGACGGTGATCCTCAGCCGACGAGGTTCTGCACGAACACGTGCGGCGTGAAGCCCGTGAGGTCGTTGATGCCCTCGCCCTGCCCGATGAGCTTGATCGGGATGCCGGTCTTCTCCTGGACGCTCAGCACGAACCCGGCCTTCGCGGAGCCGTCGAGCTTCGTGATGACGAGCCCGGTGACGCCCGCGCCCTCGATGAAGGCCTGTGCCTGCGCGAGCCCGTTCTGCCCCGTCGTGGCGTCGAGCACGAGGAGCACCTCGGCGATCTCGGTCTGCTTCTCGACCACGCGCTTGATCTTCGACAGCTCGTCCATCAGCCCGGCCTTGGTGTGCAGCCGACCCGCGGTGTCGATGACGACGATCTCGGTGCCCTCGCGCATCGCCTTCTCGACCGTCTGGTACGCCACGGAGGCGGGGTCCTGCCCGGGCTGCGCGGGCCGCACGACGTCGACGCCGGCGCGCTCCGCCCACGTCGCGACCTGCTCCACCGCGGCCGCACGGAAGGTGTCCGCCGCGCCGACCACGACGGTGCGGTCGTACGTCTTGAGGAACTTCGCGAACTTGCCGATGGTGGTGGTCTTCCCGACGCCGTTCACGCCGACGACGAGCACGACGGCCGGCCGGTTGCTGAGCTTCAGCGTGGTGTCGAGTTCGGACAGCCGTTCCTCGAGGACCTCGCGGAGCATGCGCTGCAGGTCGGCGGGGTCCGTCGTGCCGTAGCGGTCGACGCGCTCGTGGAGGTCCTCGATGATCGCCTCGGAGATGTCCGGGCCGAAGTCGGCGCCGATGAGCGCGGTCTCGAGGTCGTCCCACGTGGTCTCGTCGATCGTCTTGCGCTGGAACAGCCCGCGCAGCCGGGAGGACAGTGACCAGGAACTCGCCATGTTCCCAGCTTAGAGCGCGACGGGTGTGCGCCGTGCCCGGTATCCTCGACTCCTGAAGGGGAGTATTCCTCCTCGGTGACCTCGTCAGTACGGTCCGGAACGATCCGGACCCGGGGCACCGGCCCCCGGCCCGACACACGGACCGACGGGTGGAAGAGACCTTCAGGCTCCTGCGCGCGCTGCGCGCTCTTGACCTGAAGGGAAACCCGTGGACGTCCCCATCCTCGTCTGGTTGATCACCATCGCCGGCATCCTCGGCCTGCTGATCTTCGACTTCTACTCGCACGTGCGCACACCGCACGTCCCGCACATCAAGGAATCGGCGTTCTGGTCCGCGTTCTACGTCGGCCTCGCCATCCTGTTCGGTGTCGGCATCCTCGTCTTCGGCGGCGGGCAGGCCGGTGGCGAGTACTTCGCCGGCTGGCTGACCGAGAAGGCGCTGTCGGTCGACAACCTCTTCGTCTTCCTCATCATCATGACGAGCTTCGCGGTGCCGAAGGAGTACCAGCAGAAGGTCCTGCTGGTGGGCGTCGCGATCGCCCTCGTGGCCCGCGGTGTGTTCATCGCCCTCGGCGTCACGATCATCGAGAACTTCTCGTGGGTGTTCTACCTGTTCGGCGCACTGCTGTTCTGGCTCGCCTGGTCGCAGGCGAAGGGCGGCGGGCACGACGACTCCGAGGGCGACTCGAAGCTCATCCGGACGCTCCGCAAGGTGATCCCGACGACCGACGACTACCACGGCGACAAGCTCACCGCGAAGATCGACGGCAAGCGCCTCTTCACCCCGATGCTGCTCGTCATGGTCGCGATCGGCCTCACGGACGTGCTCTTCGCCCTCGACTCGATCCCGGCGATCTTCGGTCTGACGCAGGACGCCTTCATCGTGTTCACCGCGAACGCGTTCTCGCTCCTGGGTCTGCGCCAGCTCTACTTCCTCATCGCCGGACTGCTCGAGCGCCTCATCTACCTCGGCCAGGGCCTGGCCGTCATCCTCGCCTTCATCGGCGTGAAGCTCGTGTTCCACGCGATGCACGTCAACGAGCTGCCGTTCATCAACGGCGGTGAGCACATCGAGTGGGCCCCCGAGATCCCCATCTGGTTCTCGCTGAGCTTCATCGCGCTGACGATCGCGGTCGCGACGGTCGCCTCGCTGGTGGTCTCGAAGAAGCGGCAGGAGCGCGGGCTCACCCCGACGGGGCAGCCGAAGGAGGCCGTGGAGGCCGACGCGAAGTAGTCGTCACCCTCTGACGGACGGGCGCGCCCCGCTCAGCGGCAACGCGAAGCGTTGGGCGGGGCGCGCCCGTCCGTCAGGTGCGCGGCCGGGAGCCCGCGCGCGCCGAGTCTCCGCCTGGGCGACAGTTCTCGCCCTCCCGAGCGCGAGTACTGTCGCTCAGCGCGAGTCTCGGCCCCGGCCGCTACGCGACCGCGTCCGCCGGCTCCGCTGATCGGGCCTGCACGCGCTGCCCGACCACGGCGGACACGCCGTCCTGCCGCATCGACACGCCGTACAACGCGTCCGCGATCTCCATCGTCCGCTTCTGGTGCGTGATGACGATGAGCTGCGACGCCTCCCGGAGCCGCTCGAACACGGTCAGGAGCCGCCCGAGGTTCGCGTCGTCGAGCGCCGCCTCGACCTCGTCCATGATGTAGAACGGCGACGGGCGCGCGGTGAAGATCGCGACGAGGAGCGCCACCGCCGCCAGGGACCGCTCCCCGCCGGACAGCAGGGTCAGCCGGTCGATCTTCTTCCCGGCGGGCTTCACCTGCACGTCGATACCGGTCGCGAGCAGGTCGTCCGGGTTCGTCAGCGTGATCGACCCCGAGCCACCCGGGAAGAGGATCGGGAAGATGACGTCGAAGGCCTCGCGGGTGTCGTGGAACGCGGCCTCGAAGATGGTCTGCATCTTCTGGTCGAGCTCCTCGATGATCGTCATGAGGTCCGTCCGGGTCTTCTGCAGGTCCTCGAGCTGCTCGGCGAGGAACGCGTGCCGCTGCTCGAGCGCCTGGAACTCCTCGAGTGCGAGCGGGTTCACCTTGCCGAGCTGGCCGAGGTCGCGCTCGGCTGCCTTCAGCCGACGCTCCTGCTCGGCCCGGACGTACGGGACGGTCTCGACCGCGTCGGGGTCGACGTCGTCGGTGGCGTCGTACTCGGGCAGGGCCGGACCACCGGGGAGGGTGGACTCGGCGTCGACGAGGACCGCATCGGCCTCGTCCTCGTCAACCCTGACCGGCTCGGCCTCGTCGTCCGGGGTCACCGCAGGGGCTGCCGCTGCGGCCCGCGCTCGCTCGGCCTCCCGGTGCTTCCGCGCGAGCACCCGCGGGTCCACGAGCACGTCGACGGGGACCGGCACGTGCGGACCGTACTCGGCCACGAGGACCGCCTCGACCAGCCCGAGTTCGCTCTGCGCCCGGTCGAGGATGCCCGACACGTGCAGCTTCTTCTCGTAGATCTCCATCTCGAGGGAGTGCACGCCGTCGGTCAGGGTCTGGAGGCGGTCGCGGAGTTCGCGTTCCTCGTTCCGGATCGTCTGCAGCTCGGTGTTGCGCTTCGACCGCTCGGACTCCTCGTTCGCGAGGCGCACGCGGGCCTCGGCGAGCGACCGGTCGACCGCACCGAGCACACCGGGGAGATCGGCGAGGACCCCCTCGGCGACGGCGATCTGTCCGCGTCGGACGACGGCGCGTCGGGCGGCTTCCTCCGCCGCGGCCCGCTCGGCCCGGAGCTGGCGCTCGAGGCCGGCGGCCCGGTTCCGTTCGGCCCGCACCCGCTCGCGCACCGTCTCCACCTGGATGCGCTGCTCGATCTCGGCCGCACGGGCCGCCTCGAGTGCGTCCAGCAGGGCCGGACGTCCGGACGCGTCGACCGTCGGCCGCGGCTGGTCGGTGAACGCCGCGAGGGCCGCGTCGGCCTCGGCGAGCACGGCCTCGGCGGACTCGACCGCACCGTCCGTCTCGGCAAGGGCTGCTCGGAGACGGTCGACCTCGGCCGCCGCGTTCTCGGCGCGCGCCCGCGACGACGCGCTGCTGCGGTCGTACTCGGCTGCGGCCTTCGCGTGCGCGCGGGACGCCTGGTCGGCCTCCTCCGCCCGGCGTCTCGTCTCGTCGACGGCGGCACGAGCGGCCTGGAGGCGCGTGCCGGCGTCCTCGACGTCGCTCGCGACCGCGTCCCGCCGGGTCACGGCTGCGTCGCGCTCCGCGACGAGCTCGATGCGGCTGGTCATCCGCTCCCCGCCGCCCGTGACCCGGACGGCCCGGACGACGTCACCGGACCGCGTGACGACCGTGGCCTGCGGGGCGGCGGTGAGCACGGCCTCCAGGTCGACGTCCTCGTCCACCGCGATCAGTGTGGCCCGCAGTATCGCGGCGATCGCCGGGGGTCCCTGCACGAGGTCGACGGCGCGGCGGACCCCGGCGGGGAGCCGGTCGGGCAGCGTCCCCGCGCCGGCGGAGGCGGCCGGGTCGGGATCCGCGACCACCACGTCGACGCGCCCGAGGTCCGCGGTCCGAGCGTGCTCGACGGCGTCGAGCGCGACCGCCCGGTCCGCTGCGAGCACGGCGTCGGCGAGTCCGTCGAGGGCGACGGCGACCGCGCCCTCGTAGCCGGGCTCGACGGTGAGGCTGTCCGCGAGCCGGCCGGCGATGCCGGCACGGCCGGCCTCGATGAGGGCCTGCGACCCGTCGCGGACGTCGATCGACATCGCGAGGGCCGTGACCCGGGCGTCGAGCGCGTCCCGCTCGCGTTCGAGGGCGTGGAGTCGGTCGCGGAGCTCGTCGCGCGTCGTCTGGGCTGCCTGCTGCTGCTCGCGGGTGGTCGTGACGGCGGCGGTCAGCGCAGCGTCGTCGACACCCTCGGACGGGTCGGCCCCGATGTCGGCGAGGGCCGCGGCGGCACGCTCGGCGCGGTCGGTCGCCTCGGCCAGCGCGCGTTCGCGGCGCTCCCGGTCGGCCACCGCCGAGCCGCGCTCGGACCGGGCGACGTCGACGGCGGACGCCAGCCGCTGTGCCTCGAGGTCGTGCTGCGAGACCAGGGCGGCCTGGGCGGCGATCTGCTCGTCGAGGGCGTCGAGCGCGGCCCGCGCTTCCTGCACCCGGGCCGCGGCGGCACCGGAGTCGGCGGCCATCTCCTCGGCGCGGGTCTCGAGCCGGTCGGCCTCGTCGCGGACGGACTGCACACGCTCCGGTGTCACCGTCGGACCCTGCTGCGGGGCGTCGGCCTGCTGCGCGAGGAACATCAGGCGCTGGTTCGCGAGGCTCGACAGGCCGCGGAGCCGTTCCTGGACGCTCTCCAGCCGGTGCACCACCGTGCGGGCACGGTCGACGTCGTCGCCGACCATGCTCTGCTCGACCTGCTGCTGCCGGGCGCGGGTGCGGTCGAGGCGTTCCTGCAGCACGATGCGCTCGGACTTCCGGCCGGTCTCGACCTCGAGGTGCTCGTGGAGCTCCCGCCGGAGCCGGACCACGTCGTCGGCGAGGATGCGCGCCTTGGCGTCCCGGGCGACGGCCGCGACCGACTGGGCCTTCCGCGCGACCTCGGCTTGTCGTCCGAGCGGCTTGAGCTGTCGGCGGATCTCCCCCGCGAGGTCGGACAGCCGCGTGAGGTTCGTCTGCATCGCCTCGAGCTTGCGGAGCGTCTTCTCCTTGCGGCGGCGGTGCTTGAGGATGCCCGCGGCCTCCTCGATGAACCCCCTCCGGTCCTCCGGGGTGGCGTGCAGCACCTTGTCGAGCTGCCCCTGGCCGACGATGACGTGCATCTCCCGCCCGAGGCCGGTGTCGCTGAGGAGCTCCTGCACGTCGAGCAGGCGGCAGTTCTCGCCGTTGATGGCGTACTCGCTCCCGCCGTTGCGGAAGAGGGTGCGGGAGATCGTCACCTCGGAGTACTCGATCGGCAGCAGGCCGTCGGTGTTGTCGATCGTCAGGAGCACCTGCGCGCGACCGAGCGGACCGCGGGTCGAGGTGCCGGCGAAGATGACGTCCTCCATCTTGCCGCCGCGGAGGGTCTTCGCGCCCTGCTCCCCCATCACCCACGCGAGGGCGTCGACCACGTTCGACTTGCCGGAACCGTTCGGCCCGACGATGCACGTGACACCGGGCTCGAACGCGAACGTCGTCGGCTGCGCGAAGGACTTGAACCCCTTGATGGTCAGGCTCTTCAAGTACATGCGGTCTCCGGGCGGTCTGCTGCGCTGCTGCGGGCTGTGCTGCTGGCTGTGCTGCTGCGGGCAGGCTAACGCCTGCGGGCGCGGGGGCGCGGTTGGCACACGGGGCAGATGTGGCTCGACCGGTTCATGAAGGCCTCACGGACGATCGTCGTGCCGCACCGGGGGCACGGCTTCCCCTGCTGTCCGTAGACGTTGAGCCGCTGCGAGAAGTACCCGGACTGCCCGTTCACGTTGACGTACTGCGCGTCGAAGCTCGTGCCGCCGTCCTCGAGTGCCCGCCCGAGGACGCTCCGGACCTCGGTCAGGACCGTACGGAGGTCCGCCCGGGTCAGGCGCTCCGCGGGTCGGTCGTAGTGGAGCTTCGCGGCCCACAGCGACTCGTCGGCGTAGATGTTGCCGATGCCGCTCACGACGCCCTGGTCAAGCAGCACACGTTTGATCCCGCTCGCGCGCTTCCGCGCCGCCGCGATGAAGCGGTCGTCGTCGAACGCCGGGTCGAGCGGGTCGCGCGCGATGTGCGACACCTGGTGCGGGATGCTCCGACGCCACGGCGCAGCCGGGTTCGTCTCGTCGACGTGCCCGGCGTGACCAGCGGGAGCGCCGTCGACGGTCGGCACCATCGGGTCGAGCGCCATCGAGCCGAAGGTGCGCTGGTCGACGAACTCGAGCTGCACGGGGGCCTCGGGAACCCCGTCGCGATCGGTGCCCGTCGGCTGCACGTCGATCAGGATGCGCCGGTGCTTCGCCGCGGGTCGGTCGCGACCGAGGAGCACCTGGCCGGACATGCCGAGGTGTGTGACGAGCGCCTCGGGCCGTTCGCCCTCGTGTTCGGGGCGCAGCGGGAACCAGAGGAACTTGCCGCGTCGGACGGCCGCGGCGATGGTGCGACCGGTGAGGCGGTCGGCGAAGTCCTCCGCCGGGCCGTCGTGCCGGGTGAGTGCGCGGTCGTCGACGACGTCCACGTGGAGCACGCGGGCACCGCTGACGGCGGGTTCGAGGCCGGCGCGGACGACCTCGACCTCGGGGAGCTCGGGCACCGGTTACGCGGTCCGGGCCGCGCTGTCGGCGTCGGCACCTGCGCGCGGCGAGCCGTCGCGGCCGGATAGCTTCGTCCAGGCCTGGAGCGCTGCGGCCATCTCGGCAGCCTTCTTGCTCGATCCGGCGCCGGCGGAGACGTCCTCGCCCTGCAGCACCACGGTGGCGTGGAAGGTCTTGTCGTGATCAGGACCCTCTTCGGTGACCCGGTACGCGGGGTTGCCGAGCGCGAGCGTCGCAGCGAGCTCCTGCAGGCTCGTCTTCGGGTCCATCGCCGCACCGAAGCGGTCCGGGTCGACCAGGAGCGGCTCGACCAGGCGGAGCACGAGTTCGGTCGCCGGGTCGGGACCCGCGGAGAGGTACGTCGCACCGATCACGGCCTCGACGGTGTCGGCGAGGATCGACGACTTGTCACGGCCGCCGGTCTGTTCCTCGCCCTTGCCGAGGCGGAGGTACTGACCGAGCCCGATCATGCGGGCGATCTCGGCGAGGGCGACCGTCGAGACGAGGCTCGCACGGCGCTTGGCCAGCTCGCCCTCGTCGAGGTCGGGGAACGACCGGAAGAGCTTCACGGTCACGGCCTGGCCGAGGATCGAGTCGCCGAGGAACTCGAGCCGCTCGTTGTGCCCGATGCCACCGTGCTCGTACGCGTACGAGCGGTGCGTCAGGGCGAGTTGGAGCAGCTCGAGGTCGATGTCGACGGCGAGCTGCCCGCGCAGACGAACGACGTCCGGCCCCACGGGGCGGGACCCCGTGGCGCCGGACGTCGTGGTCATGCGTTCGGTCCGATCAGACGTCGGCGACCTTGCGGCCCTTGTACTCCATGTACAGCGGGGTGCCGGCCGAGTCCTCGACGACCTTCGCACGGTGCGGGAGGCTGTAGGTGACCTTGCCGTTCTCGATCGTCTTCACGAGCTGGACCGGCGCGGCCTTCCACTGCGAACGACGGGCGTGCGTGTTGGCACGGGACTGCTTGCGCTTGGGAACGGCCATGGTGGTTCTCTTTCGGTTGGTCGGTGGTCAGTGGCGAGGGCGGTTCAGGCCGACGTGCGGCCGTCGCCCTCGGGGCTCTGGTCAGGGGTGTTGCTGTCGTCGGTCGGCTGGAAACCGCTCAGGGCGGCCCAGCGCGGGTCCAGGACCTCGCGAGGGGTGTGTTCCTCGAGGTCAGCCAGACGCTCACCCGTCTCCGGGTCGAGGCCTGGGCAGTCCGGTCGGCAGACCGGCTGGAACGGCAGCGACAGCACCACCGCATCTCGAACGACCGGTTCGCAGTCCACGTGGTCATCGCGAACGAAGAAGTCGAAATCCTCCGAGACATCGTACGCGAAGAGCTCCGCGAAATCGACCTCGACGGGTTCGCTGATCTCGATCAGGCACCGGGAGCACTCCCCGAACGCCTCGGCCGACGCGTGTCCGGACACGAGGACGCCCTCGCGCAGCCCCTCGAGGCGGACGTCGAGGTGCATCGGCGCGCCCTGACGGACGGAGATGACCCCGGCACCCATCGCGTCCGGCACCTCGACGTCGAGCGAGTGCTCGCGCATCTCGCCCGGACGGTGCGCGAGGTCGCGCACGCGCAGGGCGTAGGGGCTGTTCACGGGGGAAGACACGATCGACAAGCCTAGCGGCATCCGGACGGTACGTCGAGGCGGGCGGCCCGCGTGTCCTCGCCGGATGCCCGGGTCAGCGGGCCGTCTGCTCCGACAGGGCGCGCGCCACCACCTCGGGCACGTACGGGGTGACATCGCCCCCGAGGGTCGCCACCTGCCGGATGAGCGAACTCGACACGTGGGCGCGTGATGCCTCGGGCAGCAGGAACACCGTCTCGACGTCGGCGAGGTGTCGGTTCATGATCGCCATCGGGGTCTCGTACGCGACGTCCTCGCCCGAGCGGACACCCTTCACGAGGACCGTCGCACCGACCTGCCGGCAGTAGTCCACCAGGAGCCCGGCGGTCCACTCTCCGACCCGCACGTTGTCCCGCACGCCGGTCTCGACGAGTGACTCCTCGATGAGCCGGACCCGCTCGGCGGCCTCGAACATCGCGGGCTTCTTGTCGGGGTTGTGCACCACGAGGACGTGGACCTCGTCGAACAGTCCCGCCGCACGCCCGATCACGTCGAGGTGCCCGAGGGTCACGGGGTCGAAGGAGCCGGGGACGACCGCGATCTGCGCCATGCCAGCGACCCTACCTGGCGCCCGGCAGACGGCTCAGTTCTTGCCGAGGAAGGCCGCGTCGGACTCGTCCAGGCGTCGGGCGAGGGCTTCCCGGAGCGCCGGGTGCCCCTCCAGCTCCGGGTCCGGCTCGAGGACACGCTCGGCTTCCTCGCGAGCGTCGACGATGAGGTCGGCGTGCTCGACGACGCGCAGCAGGTTGAGTGACGAACGACCGCCGGACTGCCGCTCGCCCAGTACATCGCCCTCGCGCCGGAGCTCGAGGTCGACCCGCGCGAGCTCGAACCCGTCGTCGGAGGCGGCCACGGCGTCGACGCGCTCCCGCGACGGGGACTCGGGCTCGGCCGTGGTCACGAGCAGGCACACGCCGGCGTACTGCCCGCGGCCGATGCGCCCACGGAGCTGGTGCAGCTGCGACACCCCGAACCGGTCGGCGTCGAGCACCGCCATCATCGAGGCGTTCGGCACGTCGACCCCGACCTCGATGACGGTCGTCGCGACGAGGACGTCGATGCCCCCTGCGGCGAAGATCGTCATGACGCGGTCCTTCTCGTCGGCGGTCATCCGCCCGTGCAGCACCTCGATGCGGCGGCCGTCGAGCACCGGCATCTGCCGCATGCGCTCCGCCGTCGCGAGCACCGTCGCCGGGGCGCGCTTCGGCGTGTCGTCGTCGGCCGGGGCCTCGGGTGCGGGTTCGCCGTCGTCCTCGGCGTGCACGTCGTCGATCGCCGGGCACACCACGAAGGCCTGACGCCCGGCGGCGAGCTCCTCGGCCATGCGCGACCAGATGCGCGTCTCCCAGCCGGGGTGCTCGGCGAGCCCGACGGTGAAGGTCTCGACGCCGGCGCGGCCCGACGGCACCCCGGCGATGGTGGAGACGTCGAGGTCGCCGAACACCGTCATCGCGACCGTGCGCGGGATCGGCGTGGCGGTGAGGACGAGGACGTGCGGCGGCGTCTGGCCCTTGGTGCGCAGGGCCTCGCGCTGCTCGACGCCGAAGCGGTGCTGCTCGTCGACCACCACGAGTCCGAGTTCGGCGAAGTCGACCCGGTCACCGAGGAGCGCGTGCGTCCCGACGACGAGCCGTGAGCTGCCGGACGCCGCCGCGAGCAAGGCACGTCGACGCTCGTCAGTCGACTGCGACCCGGTCAGGATCACCGGACGCAGCTCGGCCGCGAGGTCGGGCCCGAGGAACTTCACGATCGACCGCAGGTGCTGCGCGGCGAGGACCTCCGTCGGGGCGATGAGCGCCGACTGCCCGCCGGACTCCGCCACCGTGAGCATCGCCCTGATCGCCACGAGGGTCTTGCCGGATCCGACCTCGCCCTGGACCAGCCGGTGCATCGGCCAGGTGCCGGCCAGGTCCGACGCGATCTCGGCCCCGACGGAGCGCTGGTCGTCGGTGAGCGTGAACGGCAGCGTCGCGTCGAAACGGTCGAGGATGCCGCCCGGCGACGCCGACCGCGAGGTCGACGCCACCGCGCGTGCGGCGATCCGGCGCTGCACGAGGGCGGTCTGCAGGACGAAGGCCTCGCGGTAGCGGAGGGCGTCCTGCGCGCGCTTGAAGTCCGCGACCTTCTCGGGTCGGTGCAGCAGTTCGAGCGCACGTCGGTAGGGGACGAGGTCGAGCCGGGCGCGGACGGACGCCGGGATCGGGTCGTCGAGGTCGGGCAGGGTGTCGAGCACCACGCCGATGGCCTTCGCGATCTGCCACGACGACAGCGACGCGGTGGCCGGGTAGATCGGGATCGGCTGCCGCGACCAGCGGATGGCCTCGTCCGAGCCGGGGTCGGCCAGCGAGCGGGGGTCGTCGCGGTCGAACAGCTCGTAGTCGGGGTGGGCGAGCTGCCGGGCACCGCGGTAGTCACCGACCTTGCCGGCGAAGACCCCGCGCGCCCCCGGCACGAGGTCCTTCGTGCGCCAGCCCTGGTTGAAGAACGTGAGCGTGAGCAGGCCCTTGCCGTCGCCGATCTTGGCTTCGAGGATGGACCCCCGACGGGCACGCATCGTGCGCTCGCGGACGTCGACGACCTCGGCGACGATGGTCACCGACTCGCCGATCGCGAGCGAGTCCAGCGCGGTCAGGGCGCCACGCTCGGCGTACCGGCGCGGCGCGTGCTCGAGGAGCTCCCCCACCGTGCGGTACCCGAAGGCCTTCTCGACGGCGCTCGCGGTCCGGCCGCCGAGCACGCTCGACAGTCGGGTGTCGAGCCCGCCGTCGGCAGACGGCGCGGGCGCGGCCGGGGCAGCGTTCGGACCGGTGGTGACCACACGACAACGCTACCCGGCACGACCGACGCGCACCGTGCCTCCAGGCCGGCCTGTGGAGAACGCCGGGGCGTCGTCGCGGGCCGGTACGGTGGCTGCATGACCCGCATCATCGCCGGCGCCGCAGGCTCCACGACGCTCCGGGTGCCGAAGTCCGGCACCCGGCCGACGAGCGACCGCGTGCGCGAGGCGCTGTTCTCGTCGCTCGAGTCGCGGGGGCTGGTCGACGACACGGCGGTGGCGGACCTCTACGCGGGCACGGGTGCCCTCGGGCTCGAGGCGGCGTCGCGCGGCGCGGTCGAGGTCGTCCTCGTCGACCGCGCGTCCGGCGCGGCGGCGGTGTGCAAGGAGAACGCCCGCGCGGTGCAGAAGCGCGTGCCTGGCGTGCGGATCGACGTGCACGCGCAACCCGCGCTCGGGTTCCTGCGGCAGACGGTGCGGACGTTCGACCTGGTGTTCATCGACCCGCCGTACGAGGTCACCGAGCACGAGATCGGCGAGGTGCTCGAGGCACTCGTGCCACGGCTGACGCGCGACGCCGTGGTCGTCGTGGAGCGCAGCAAGCGGTCCCCGGAGCCGACGTGGCCGGCGGGCCTCGAGCCGTTCAGCAAGCGCAGCTACGGGGAGACCGTCGCGTGGGAGGCCGTGGTCGCCGCCGTCTGAGCGTCACGCTCGTCGTGTGGCCGGCCTGGAGGCACGGGTCGGCTCCGCCTGCTCAGCTCGCCTCCGCCGACGGGACGGGACAGGTCGCAAGGCAGGTCGTGTCGCGCGCGGTGCGGGCGCAGCTCAGCCCGTCGCACCGTCCCAGTCCGCGTAGGGGTCCCAGCCGGTCGTCGGGACCGCTTCGCCGCCGCGGAGGACGTCGTGCCCGGCACGGTCCCGCACCTCCCCGACGCGGCGGAAGCCCCCGGGCAGGACGGCCTCGGCGGGGAACGTCGCGAGGAGCCCGTGGTCCTCGCCGCCGTGCAGGACGAACGCGTCCGGGACCGCCCGCGGATCGAGGTCGAGCGTCACCCGGCTCGCCCGCGCCAGCCGTCCACCGTCGATCGCCAGCCCGTCCGAGAGGTCCAGCATCGCGGTGGCGCCGGACTCCGCCGCGAGCACGCCGTCACCGATCGGCGGGACCGGGCGCCGCTGCCGGGCGACGTCCGGATCGGCGTCGGCACCGCTCGCGACCGTCGCGGTGCGCGAGGGCTCCCCGGCCCCGTCCACCCCGTCGCGGAAGAGCCGTGCGAGCCCGCGGCCGGCGCGGCCGAGCTCTCCGGACACCGCGACGACGTCACCGGGGCGTGCGCCCGACCGGAGCACCGGCGCGTGACCGGCGAGGTCACCGAACGCGGTGACCGCGACCGTGAACGTCGACGATGTGGAGAGGTCGCCGCCGACGACGCCGCAGCCGGGGGCGAGGGCCTCGACCGCGAGACGCACCCCGTCGGCGAACCGTTCGAGCACGGTCACCGGCGTGTCCTGCGGGGCCGCGAGCGCGATGACGAGCCCGGTCGGCCGGGCGCCCATCGCGGCGACGTCGGACAGGTTCGTCGCGGCGGCCTTCCAGCCGATGTCCTCCGGCGAGGACCACGCCCAGCGGAAGTCCGGGCCGTGCACCATCATGTCCGTGGTCACGACGTACCGGCCGTCGGGAGCGGCGAGGACCGCGCAGTCGTCACCCGGGCCGACGATCGGGGCGCCGACCGGGAGTCGTCGGACGATGCGGTCGAGGACGTCGAGCTCGCCGACCTCCCCAACGGTCGGTGCGGGCTGGTCCCGGTGCTGCGCGTCCACACGAGAACGGTAGCCTGGACGTCGATGGACACCGCTCGCCGCACCACCCGCACCACCGCGATCGTCGGTGTGGCGATCGCCCTCGCCGCCGGGCTCACCGGGTGCACGAACGCCGTCTCGATGACCGCGGCACCGTCCGCGAACGCCGCTGCGTGCGCCGACGCCCAGGTGCGGCTGCCGAGCGTCGTCGGCCAGGACGCCGCGCTGCGGAACACCGACGCCCAGTCGACCGCCGCGTGGGGCGACCCGGCTGTGGCGATCTACCACTGCGGCGTCGCGGTGCCGACCGTGTCCGACCTGCCGTGCTTCTCGAAGGGGTCGGTCGACTGGATCCGGGACGACCGTGGCGCGCAGATCGTGTACACGACCTTCGGCCGGTCTCCTGCGGTGCAGGTCGTCATCGAGTCCTCGAAGGCGACCGACCAGGTCCTGCAGGACATCGGGACCGCGGTGTCGACGCTGCCGAAGGACGGGCACCGATGCCTCGACCCGTCCGAGGTCAACGGCTGACGCACTCGCGGGTACGAGACTCGGCCGCGCCTGCACGAGTCTCGTCGTCATGGGCACGAGTCTCGTGGCCATGGGCACGAGTCTCGTGGCCAGCGACCGATCTCGTGCCGATGCGCGCGAGACCTGTCGCCCAGCACGAGACTCGGCTCGCGGCGTCCGGCCCGCCCGCGCCACCCCGGCCGGCGACGACTCAGCGAACGGCCGCGCGGCCCAGCTCGATGAGCTCGGTGACGAGCTCGCCGTACGAGACACCCGTGGCCGCCCAGCAGCGCGGGTACATCGACAGCGGCGTGAACCCCGGCATCGTGTTCACCTCGTTGACCACGAAGCCGTCGTCGGTCAGGAAGCAGTCGACCCGGGCGAGCCCGGCCCCGCCGACGGCCTCGAACGCTCGGGCACCGATGGAGCGGATCTCGTCGGTCTGCGGTTCGGTCAGGGGCGCCGGGCAGAGCAGCGACTCGTCGCCGCCGAGGTACTTCGACTCGAAGTCGTAGAAGCCGTCCTCCGGCACGACGATCTCGCCGGGGAGGCTCGTGCGCGGTACCCCGTCGCGGCCCTCGAGCACGGCGACCTCGACCTCGCGGCCGACCACCCGTGGTTCGACGATCACCTTCGAGTCGTGCTCGAACGCCAGGTCCATCGCGGCACCGAGCTGCGACGGCTCGTCCACCCGCGAGACGCCCATGCTCGAACCGGCCCGGGCGGGCTTCACGAACACCGGGAACCCGTGCGCGGCCACCGACTCGGCGACGTCCACCGGGTCGGACGCCCACTGCCGACGGAGCACGGTCGTCCACGGAGCGACCCGCAGGCCGGCGTGTTCGAGGACGGCCTTCGCCACGTGCTTGTCCATCGCCAGGGCGCTCGCGAGCACCCCGTCGCCGACGTACGGCAGGCCGGCGATCTCGAGCAGACCCTGGATCGTGCCGTCCTCGCCGAACGGACCGTGCAGGATCGGGAACACCACGTCGACGTCGGGCACCGTCGTGACGGTGCCGTCGGCGTGCGACACGACGAGGTCCCGCGACGCCGGGGAGGTCGGGAACGCCACCCGGGTGCCGTTGTCGAGGACCTCGGGCAGGTGGCGGTCGTGGATCGCCCAGCGCGCCGGGTCGTCGACCTGCAGGGTGAACGCGCCGTCCTTCGTGATCCCGATCGGCACGATGTCGTAGGCGTCCCGGTCGACGACGTCCATGATCCCGCCGGCGGTCACGCAACTGATCGCGTGCTCGCTGGAACGGCCGCCGAAGAGGACGGCGACGGTGGTCTTGGCCATGGAGGACCCCCTGGGTGGTCGCGGACCCGTCACTCGCCCTGGGGCTCGTCGGTCTCGGTGAGGTGCGGCGCGATGTTGCGCGGGTCGAGCCTACCGGCGAGGACCTCGCCCACCTGGCTGACGATGGGCATGTCGACGCCGTTCGCGGCCGCGAGCTCGAGGATCGGCGCGACGGACGCGAGCCCCTCGGCGGTCTGGTTCATCTGCCGGACGACCTCGTCGAAGCGGTAGCCCTGGCCGAGCAGACGGCCCGCGGTGTTGTTGCGGGACAGCGGCGACTGGCAGGTGGCGATGAGGTCTCCGAGGCCGGCCAGACCGGACAGCGTCGAGGGCTGCGCGCCGAGCGACACCGCGAACTCGGTCATCTCGGCGAGGCCGCGCGTGATGATCGAAGCCTTCGTGTTCTCGCCGTAGCCGACGCCGTCCACGATGCCGATGGCGACCGCGATGAGGTTCTTCAGCACACCGCCGAACTCGGTGCCGATCACGTCGGTGTTGATGAACGACCGGAAGTACGGGTTCGTGGCGACCGCGGCGACCGCGGTGGCGGTGTCGAGCGACGACGAGGACACGACGGCCGCGGTGGGCTGCCGGCGGGCGATCTCGAGGGCGAGGTTCGGACCGCTCGCGACGGCGATGCGGTCACGGTCGATGCCGAGCCCCTCGTGCAGGACCTCGCTCATCCGCAGCCCGGTGGCCTTCTCGACGCCCTTCATGAGGCTGACGACGGGGACCCCCTCGGGCAGGAGCGGCGCGATCGCGGCGAGGTTCGACCGCAGCGACTGCGACGGCACCGACACGTAGACCTGCTGTGCACCGTCGAGCACGGCGGACAGCGACGTCGAGGCGGTGAGCGTCCGTGGCAGGTTGATGCCCGGCAGGTACTCCGAGTTCCGCTTCGTCTCGGTGATCTCGCGCGCCACCTCGGGGCGACGCGCCCACACGATGGTGTCGGCCCCGCCCTCGGCGAGCACCTTCGCGAAGGTGGTCCCCCAGCTGCCGGCGCCGATCACGGCGACCCGCGGCTTGTCGGTCGTCTGCATGACCACGCGGATCGCTGCGGTGTCGACGGCTCCGGGCGCGGCGACCGCGGGGTCCGGGTGGTCCTCGTGCGGGCGGAGGCCCGGTCCCTGGTCACTCAAACTTGCCGGTCTCCTTCTGGTTGTTCGCGGCCGGGTCCCAGCGGGTCGCCGGCGCCTGCTCGCCGCGGAGCTCCTCGAGCAGCTCGGTGATGCGCTGCATGACGATCCCGGTCGCCTCGACGAGCATCTGCTGGTCGATCGGACGGCCGCGGTAGGCCGAGAGGTCGACCTCGTCGCCGACGATGACGTCGACACGGGTCGGCGGGAACAGCTTCAGCTTCTTCCCGTAGCGCGCCATGATCCCCTGCGTGCCCCAGTGGGCCATGGGGATGAGCGGCACGTCGTTCTCGAGGGCGATCCGGACCGCGCCGGTCTTCCCGCGCATCGGCCAGAGGTCGGGGTCACGGGTCAGCGTGCCCTCGGGGTAGACGATGATCGCACCGCCCTGCTCGATGACGGACTTGCCGCCGCCGAGCGGGTCGCTGAGCCGGGTCCGGCCGGAGCGTTCGACCGGGATCTGCCCCATGCCGGACATGAGCTTGCCGAACACCGGGACCTTGAACAGTGACGCCTTCGCGAGGAACCGCGGCGCGCGGCGGGACAGCCAGACGGCCGTGCCCACCACGAGCGGGTCGATGTTCGTGAAGTGGTTCGGTGCGAGCACGAAGGCGCCGCCCTCGGGCAGGCGCTTCGGCCCGTGCCAGTGGTAGCGCGCGGAGAACCGGAAGACCGGGATCACCACCGACGCGGTGATGCGGAACGCGGTGTTCAGCTCACCGCGGCGCCACCGGCGCCCAGGGTTGGGCAGACCGGTCGAGACCTGCGAGGCGGAGCCGCGCCGCGCCTCCAGGCCGTCACCCGAAGCAGCCACGACGCTCAGCCGGCGAAGTCGAAGTCGGCGCCGAGCTTGCGGAGCTTCGGGATGAAGTGCTCGTAGCCCCGGCTGATGATGCCGACGTTGGAGATGCGCGACTCGCCCTCGGCGGTCAGCGCCGCGATGAGGTGGCTGAAGCCACCGCGGAGGTCCGGCACGCGGACGTCCGCGGCGTGGAGCGTGGTCGGACCGGTGATGACCGCGGCCTGCTCGAACGGGCGGCGGGCGACGCGACGGTCGTGTCCGGGCAGCCCCTCCTTGTGGACGACGATGTCGGCGCCCATCTCGTTCAGCGCGTCGGTGAAGCCGAAGCGGTTCTCGTAGACGGTCTCGTGCACGATGCTCTGGCCGTCCGCCTGCGTGAGTGCCACGATGAGCGGCTGCTGCCAGTCCGTCATGAACCCGGGGTGCACGTCCGTCTCGACGACCACGGGGCGGAGGACCTCGCGCTCGCGGTAGAAGCGGATGCCGTCCTCCTGGATGTCGAACCCGCCGCCGACCTTGCGGAAGACGTTGAGGAACGTCATGAGCTCCTGCTGCTTCGCGCCCTCGACGAAGATGTCGCCGTTGGTCGCGAGCGCGGCCGAGGCCCAGCTCGCGGCCTCGTTGCGGTCGTTGATCGCGCGGTGCGTGTAGCCGCGGAGCGACTCGACGCCCTCGATGAAGATCGTGCGGTTCGGCTCGACCGTGACGATCGCGCCCATCTTCTGCAGGATCGCGATGAGGTCCATGATCTCGGGCTCGATCGCGGCGTTGCGGAGCTCGGTGACGCCCGTGGCGAGGACGGACGAGAGCAGCACCTGCTCGGTCGCGCCGACGCTCGGGTAGGGCAGCTCGATCTTCGCGCCGCGCAGACCGTCCGGTGCCGTGAGGTGGATGCCGTTGACCTGCTTGTCGACCACGGCACCCATCGCCCGGAGGGCGTCGAGGTGGAAGTCGATCGGGCGGTCGCCGATGCGGCAGCCGCCGAGGTCGGGGATGAACGCCTCGCCGAGCTTGTGCAGCAGCGGGCCGCAGAACAGGATCGGGATGCGGCTCGACCCGGCGTGCGCGTCGATCTCGGCGAAGTGCGCCGACTCGACGTTCGACGGGTCGAGGATGAGCTCGCCTCGTGCAGGATCCGTGATGCGCACGCCGTGGACCTCGAGCAGGCCGCGGACGACCTTGACGTCCGAGATGTCCGGGACGTCCTTGAGGATCGACGGGGTGTCGCCCAGGAGTGCCGCCACCATGGCCTTCGTCGCGAGGTTCTTGGCCCCGCGGACCTCGATGCGTCCCACGAGCGGCTTGCCGCCACGGATGACGATCTCGTCCGACTTGAGCCCCACGCGAGCCCCAGCGGCTGCGGCGTCCTGTACGAGAGAGTTCACTACTTCACCGGCAATGTCTTCGGCCGCCAACGGGAGCGGCGGGATTCGAACTCCGTGATCGCGGTCTCGTCACGGAGGGTGAGCCCGATGTCGTCGAGCCCTTCCATCAACCGCCAACGAGTGTAAGCGTCGATCTCGAAGGGCACGTTCACATCGCCCAGCGACACGCGCTGCGCCTCGAGGTCGACCGTCGCGGAGACCCCGGGGTTCCGCTCGATCTCGGCCCAGAGCGCCTCGACTTCCGATTCGGTCACGATCGCCGTGACGAGCCCCTGCTTGCCGGCGTTGCCCTTGAAGATGTCCGCGAACCGGGACGACACGACGACCTGGAACCCGAAGTCGCGGAGCGCCCAGACGGCGTGCTCGCGGGACGATCCGGTGCCGAAGTCGGGCCCGGCGACCAGGACCTTCGCGCCCTGGTACTCGGGCTGGTTCAGGACGAAGTCGGGGTCCTGGCGCCATCCGGCGAACAGGGCGTCCTCGAAGCCGGTCTTCGTGACGCGCTTGAGGTAGACCGCGGGGATGATCTGGTCGGTGTCGACGTTCGAGCGCTTGAGCGGCGCGGCGATCCCGGTGACGGTGGTGATCTTCTCCATCAGAACTTCCCCTCGGTGGCGGTGGCGGTGGCGGTGGCGGCCGTCGCCGCCGCGATCGCATCGTCGGTCTCCAGGTCCCACGGGCTCGACAGCGTCCCGCGCACGGCCGTGGCGGCGGCGACGAGCGGCGACACGAGGTGGGTCCGCCCGCCCTTGCCCTGCCGGCCCTCGAAGTTGCGGTTCGAGGTGGAGGCGCAGCGCTCCCCCGGCGCGAGCTGGTCGGGGTTCATGCCGAGACACATCGAGCAGCCGGCGAACCGCCACTCGGCACCGAAGTCCGTGAACACCTTGTCCAGCCCCTCGGCCTCGGCCTCGAGCCGGACGCGCGCGGAGCCCGGCACCACCATCACGCGGACACCGGGTGCCTTCGTGCGGCCCTGGATGATCGACGCGAAGGCCCGGAGGTCCTCGATGCGGGAGTTCGTGCACGAGCCCATGAACACCGCGTCGACGGCGATGTCCTTCATCGGCGTGCCGGCCTGCAGGTCCATGTACTCCAGCGCGCGGGACGCGGCGGCCTGGTCGTTGGGGTCGCTGTAGTCGGACGGGTCCGGCACGTTCTCGGACAGGGAGACGCCCTGACCGGGGTTGGTACCCCAGGTGACGAAGGGCTCGAGCTCGTCCGCGTCGATGAACACCTCGGCATCGAACACCGCGTCGTCGTCGGTGCGCAGGGTCTCCCAGTACGCGACGGCGTCGTCCCAGTCCTGCCCGGTCGGCGCGTGGTCGCGGCCCTGCACGTAGTCGTAGGTGGTCTGGTCGGGAGCGACCATGCCCGCGCGGGCGCCGGCCTCGATCGACATGTTGCAGATCGTCATGCGGCCCTCCATCGAGAGCGCGCGGATCGCGGAGCCGCGGTACTCGAGCACGTAGCCCTGCCCGCCGCCGGTGCCGATCTTCGCGATGACCGCCAGGATGATGTCCTTCGCCGTCACGCCGGGGCGCAGGGTGCCCTCGACCGTGATCGCCATCGTCTTGAAGGGCTTGAGCGGCAGGGTCTGCGTCGCGAGGACGTGCTCGACCTCGGACGTCCCGATGCCGAACGCCATCGCGCCGAACGCGCCGTGGGTCGACGTGTGGGAGTCGCCGCACACGACGGTGATGCCGGGCATCGTCAGGCCGAGCTGCGGACCGACCACGTGGACGATCCCCTGCTCCTCGTCACCGAGCGAGTGCAGGCGAACGCCGAACTCCGCGCAGTTGCGCCGGAGCGTCTCGATCTGGGTGCGGCTCGTCGGGTCGGCGATGGGCCGGTCGATCGCGAGGGTCGGCGTGTTGTGGTCCTCGGTCGCGATCGTCAGGTCGAGGCGTCGCACCGGCCGGCCGGCCTGGCGCAGACCGTCGAACGCCTGCGGGCTCGTGACCTCGTGCACGAGGTGGAGGTCGATGTAGAGGAGGTCCGGCTTGCCGTCCTCGCCCTTGACCACGACGTGGTCGTCCCACACCTTCTCGGCGAGCGTCTTTCCCATCGGCCCGGCCCTTCCTCGTTGACGTCGGTACGCCGCTGTCGCGGCTCGGTCCGCCGAGTCTAGCAGGTTGGTATACCAACGTGCGTCCGCACTGCCTGGAGGCCCGTGGCGGGCCCCGCCACGAGCCTCAGGGCGGGTTGCCCCCACCGCCGGGAGGCACGGCGCGGGTCGGCGACACCCGTCGCGGTGGGAGGATGGGTCACGACATGACGACACCTGCGCACTCGACCCGGACCGTGAACCTCGAGGGCGCAGCACGCGCCGCGATCGCCGGTGGCGCACCGCTCGCCGTGCTCATCGCCCTCGGGATGCCCGGCTACGCGGCGTTCGCGATGTTCGCCGGGTTCACCGCGATCTTCGGTGCGACCGAGCCCTACCGGCAGCGCGCCGTCACGACGGGTGTCGCCGGGGCACTGCAGACGGTGTGCATGCTCGCGGGCGTGGGCGTCGCGCTCCTCGGGCACCCGCTCTGGCTGCAGGCGGTCGGACTCGTGGTCGTGCTCGTCGTCGCCGTGTGCACGCTCACCGTGCTCCGGACGATCCCCGCACAGCCGATCTTCCCGGTGTTCGCGTTCGTGGTGTCCGCGCTCGTGCCGCTCCGGCCGGCCGACGTCCCGACGGTGCTGGTGGTCATCATCTGCTCGGTCGCGTGGGCGTGGGCGGTGGCGATGTCGGGCGCCGTGCTCCGACGGGTGCTCCACCCGCGGGCACCGCACCGGTTCCGGCCGCTCGCGCCGCGGAAGCACCGCTCCCTCGACGTCCTCCGCACCCCGGCACTCCGTGAGACCGTCGCCCTCAACGTCGTCGGGTCGCTCGTGGCGGGTGGCATCGCCGAGGCGCTCCCCGGGCTCGGGCACCCCTACTGGGCGGTGATCGCGGTCGTGTCCACGCTCCCGGCGCTCCGGCAGCGGCACACGCTCCGCCGTGCGTGGCAGCGTGTGATCGGGACCGTCGGCGGAACGGTCATCGCGGTCGGCATCCTGCTGCTCGAGCCGAGCGTGTGGTGGATCGTCGTGATCGCCGTGGTGGGGCAGTTCTTCGCCGAGATCTTCGTCGCGCGGCGGTACGCCGTGACGCTGCTCTTCCTCACGCCGCTCGCCCTCGCGGTGTCGTGGCTGAGCCTGCCCGAGGCGCCGGAGCTCCTCGCGCTCGACCGCATCGCGCAGACCGTGCTCGGGGCGCTCGTCAGCGTGGCGCTGCTCCTCGTCGGACGCGCGATCGAACGTCGCCGGGGCCGTCCGCTGGGTGCGACGAGCGCGATCCCGACCGTCTGAGGCGGACGCGCGGAACCAGGGTCCGGACACAGCACCGCGCCATCCCGCGGTGTGGTGTCCGGACCCTGGTTCCGGCGGGAGTTCAGTCGCGCGGCTCCACGTTCCAGGAGTCGATGACGGGGCGGCCGTGCTCGTAGCCGAGCGAGCTCACCGTCGCGGTGCCGAGCTTGAGCACCGCCCCGTCCTGCGGCGCCAGACGGATCCAGGCGGCCCCGAGCGCGCGGAGGACGTGTCCGTGCGCGACCACGATCGCGTCGTCACCCTCGGCGAGCACCGGACGGACACGGTTCAGGACGCGCTCGACGCGGACCCGGACCTCGGCGGCGTTCTCACCGGGTGTCTCGCCGGCGGGGACCCCGTCGGTCCAGAGGTCCCACGGGCCGTGACGCAGCACCTTGATCTGCGGGGTCGTCAGTCCTTCGTAGGCGCCGTAGTCCCACTCGTAGAGGTCCTCGTCGAGCTCCGGGTCCACCCCGACCAGCTCCGCGGTGCGTCGAGCGCGCTGCAGGGGGCTCGACAGCGCGAGCGCGAAGGTGCGGTCCGCGAGGTACCGGCCGGCTCGCTCCGCCTGCTCGACACCGTTCTCGGTGAGCGGGATGTCGGTGCGGCCGGTGTGCTGCCCGCTCTTCGACCACTCCGTCTCTCCGTGACGGACGAGGACGAGTTCGCCGGGGCGTTCCGAGGTCATGTGTTCCTTCCGATGAGCAGGCCGAGCGCGGCTGCGCCGACCGAGACGACGAGCATCCCGAGGCCGTTCAGGACGGCGAGCCGGGGCTTGCCGGATCGGAGGAGCTGCACGGTCTCGACGCTCGCCGTCGAGAACGTCGTGTACCCACCCATCATGCCCGTCCCGAGCACGGCGACCACCGGGAGGGCCAGCGCTCCGGACTGTCCCGCCCCGGTGAGGACGCCGAGCACGAGCGATCCGGAGACGTTGATGACGAGCGTGCCGAGCGGGAACCCGGTCACCCGCGCCTTCACGGCACCGTCGAGCACGAAGCGCAGGGCAGCCCCCACCCCGCCCCCGACCGCGATGACCAGGAGTTCGAGCGGGTTCACGAGGCACCCCCCGCACGACGCGGCCGCAGCACCGCGGCGAGCCACAACCCGGCGACGACCGCCGCGAGTCCGAGCACGACCGACAGGAGCGCGTAGCCGCTCCCTGCCGCCCAGCGACCAGCGTCGAGCAGCTGCGCGGTGTCGTCCGCGAGGGTGCTGTACGTCGTGAAGCCGCCGAGCACGCCCGTCCCGACGAACAACCGGAGACCGCGGCGCCGGCCGACGTCGGGACCGCGGTGCGCGAGGGCCTCGAGCAGCAGCCCGAGGCAGAACGCTCCGACGACGTTGATCACGAGGATCGTCCAGCTGATGCCGTCGCCCGGTGGGAACGCAGCGGCGAGCAGCGCACGGAGGCCGGTGCCGATCGCACCGCCGACGGCGACGAGGCCGAGGGAACGCCAGCGGAGGTGGACGGGTCGGTCGTGGGGCACGGGTCTCCTTTCGAGGGACGACGGCGCGGGCACGGGCACGGGCACGGGCACGGAACCGCGGCGGGTGCACTGTAGCGCGCCGCGTACTCGGAGCCGCCACACTGGCGGAGTGCGCATCTCCACCCTGGCCTGGGTCACCACCGCCCCCGCTCGCGGACTCGACGAGGACGAGGACCTCGCGCTCGCGGCACTCCGACGGACGGGTGTCACCGTCGACGTCGTGGACTGGGACGATCCCGACGTCGACTGGTCCGCCCACGACCGGGTCGTCCTGCGGTCCACCTGGGACTACGACGACCGACTCGACGAGTTCGTCGCGTGGCTGCACCGGGTGGAGCAGCAGACCGAGCTCGTCAACCCGCTGCCCGCGGTCCTCTGGAGCACCGACAAGCAGTACCTCGGCGAGCTCGCCGACGCCGAGGTCCCGATCACGCCGACCACCTTCGTCCGACCCGGCGAGACCCCGGCGTTCCCCGACGGCCGGTTCGTCGTGAAGCCCGCGGTGGGCGCCGGGAGTCGCGGGGCGGCGGCGTACGGGCCGACGCAGCACGGCGCTGCCGCCGACCACGTGCGGGCGCTGCACGACGCCGGCCAGGTCGTGCTCGTCCAGCCGTTCGTGCACTCCGTCCCGGTCGAGGGCGAGTGGCCGCTCGTGTTCCTCGGCGGCACGTACAGCCACGCGGCGAGCAAGCGGGTCGCCCTGCCCGAGGCCGCGCTCATCGAGGACCTGTTCGCCGCCGAGGTGAACGCACCGCACGTGGCGACGGCCGAGCAGGTCGAGGTCGCCCGGGCAGCCGTGGCCGTCGTCACCGCCCGGTTCGGCGTCCTGCCGTACGCCCGGGTCGACCTCGTCCGCGCGGACGACGGGTCCTCGCTCGTGCTGGAGGTCGAGCTCGTCGAACCCTCGCTCTTCCTGCCCCAGGCCGACCCGGGCGCCGCTGACCGACTCGCGGCGGCACTGACCGGCTGACGCCGGGCACCGCTCAGTCGACGACCGCTGCGACCGCCTCGATCTCCACGAGCTGGTCGTCGTACCCGAGCACGGTGACGCCGAGCAGCGTGCTCGGCACGTCGTGGTCGCCCATCGCCCGCCGCACGACCTCCCACGCCGTGACGAGGTCCGCCTGCCGCGACGACGCGACGAGCACCCGGGTGCTGATGAGGTCCTCGACCGACGCCCCCGCCGCGGCGAGCGCCGTCCGCAGGTTCGCGACGCACTGTCCGGCCTGTCCGGCGTGGTCCCCCACAGCCACGGTCCGACCGTCGGCGTCGAGGGGGCAGGCTCCGGCGAGGAACACGAGCCGTGCCCCCGCCGGTGCCGTCGCGGCGTACGCGTACTCCGCGACGTCGCTCAGCGCTGCGGACCGGATGAGCTGCACGGCGGAGGGCATGGTCCGACCCTGCCAGGCTCCCGGTGGCAGCGCCAGGCCGACGCCCCGCCGTCAGCGACGTCCGATCGGGTTCGGCATCCGCCCCGCCCGGATGAGCGACTCCGTCTGCCCGGTCAGGTCGACCATCTGCACGGTGTTCTTCAGCTGCAACCGGTTCAGGCACGAGTGCTCGAAGTCCGGCGCGCGGAGGTCGATCGGCCGCGCCCGTCCGACTGCGGCAGCGTCCACGCACTCCCCGACGAGCCGCCAGAACACCGCACCCGGCAGCACCCCGTCCTCGTCGAGGATCGCTGCGAGGTACCGGAGCACCCCGTCGAACACGTCGGTGAACACGCCGAGCGCCGCTTCGTCGTCGTCCACCGGCTGCACGATCCGCTCGGTCCCCACCGGCACCGGGACGTCCCCGACGACCACGACCTCCTCCCCGATGTCCTTCATGAACACCCGGGACACCGCCCCGTCGCGCAGGACGAGCACGAGGTTCTCGCCGTGCGGCATGAACAGCAGCTGGTGCTCGGTGAGGCAGTGGACGACCGGCTGCAGGTAGGCGTCGAGGTACCGGCGCACCCACGTGGCCGCGTCCAGCCCGGACTGCTCGACGAGGGCCGCGGCGACGGACCGGCCCCGAGCGTCCCGGTGCAGCAGTGCGGCCATCGTGATCGGCCGCTCCCCGGGATGGAGCAGGGGCACCGGGCTCTCGCGCCAGAGCGCGGCGAGCATCTTGCGCTGCGGCGAGACCACGTCGACGCGGTGGTAGGCGTCGCCGGTGTAGCCGATGGCGGCGTGCTCGCGGAGCACCGAGAACCCGGCGTCGGCGAGCACCGGGTCACCGGAGACCAGCTCGGCGACCCAGTCGTTCACGGCCGGCGCGCTCCGCATGTACGCGGGTGACATCCCGCGGAGGAACCCCATGTTCTGCACGGCGAGCGCCGTCTTCACGTACGAGCGCTCCGGACGCGACCGGTTGAACGCCGTGCGGACGGACTGCTGCGGCTGGTGGTCGTCCGGTCCCTCGCCGAGGTCGACGAGGTCCTGCCGGCCGAGGTCCGGCGCGAACGTGACGGCGATCCGGTGCTGCCACTGCCACGGGTGCACCGGGAACCACGTGTACTCGTCCGGGTCGAGCCCGCGTCGTTCGAGCGTGTCCCGGAACCGGTCGACGGTGGCCGGGTCGAGTTCGGCCTGCCAGTGGGCTTCCTCGGTGCGGCCCGCGGCGAGCGCCAGGTGCGTGTGCTTCCGGCGGGCGGCGAGCCACCGGTAGCGGAAGCGGCCGCCGGACTCCGGCGCGTAGGCCCGGTACTCGTCGAGTCCGAACCCGATGCGGCCGTTGGCGGCGACGAACGCGGGGTGCCCCTCGGTCATCGCGGCCTCGGCGTCCTGGAACGACGCGACGACGTCGCCGTCCGTCCGGCCGCGGGCGAGTTGTGCGGCGGACGGTCCACCGCGGCGGTGCTTCGCGGCGGCGCTCGCGAGGGTCGACGCGATCTCCTCGAGGTAGGTGCCGAGGAGCTCGTCGGGGATGCCGAGGACGTGGTGCAGGGCGAGCACGAGGTCCTGTGCGTCGAGCGGAGCCGGGCGGCCGTCGCGGGTGCGGGTGAGCGACGTCTCGTCGATCGACCAGTGCTCGAGCGCGTGCACGCGGGCGCGGAAGCGGTAGGTCGAGTCGCCGGCGTCGAGCACCCACTCCCCGCCGTCCGGGCGCGGACTCACCAGTCGCTCGTGGGTGAACTCGGCGATCGCCTTCGCGACGAGGTGCCGCTCGGCCGGCTCGAGGTGCTCGGGGCGGAGGTGCGCCGCCGGACCGTCGTCGTCGGGCACCCCGATCCGTGCCGTGTCGAGCACCGACAGCATCGCCCGCTTGCCGTCGACGTCGACCACGCGGAGCGCCCGGAACCCGACCTCGGCGTTCTTCCGCTGCACCGCCGTGTTCCGGACGTCCGGCTCGATCACGACCCGGCGAGCGCCGAGCGCGTCACGGCAGTGCTCGACGACGGCGCGCATCACGGCGGTGGTGAGGCCGTGCACCCGGCCGCCGCCCGGTGCGGTGTCGGCGGGCGGCGGCGCGACGAGCAGGTGCATCCCGACGTCGCCGGGTACGGCGTCCCACACGTCGGTCAGCAGCACCACGGCCGGGTCGTACGTCTCGGCGTACGCGATCGGCGCACCGTGTCGGAGGAGCAGCCAGCCCTGCTGCGCGGGGTCGTCCTGCACAGCGCGCAGGGACGCGCGCACCGCCGGGACGTCGTGGTCGGACATCCCCCACCACACGGACGCCGGGTGTGCGAGCCACGTCTGGACGACGGCGGCGTCGCGGTCCGGGTCGACGGGCTGGACGGACGGGAGGCCCGTGGCGGCGTCCGCCGTGTCGGCGAGCGTCGCGGGGGCGCTCACGCCGAGACCCCCGCAGTCGCGCGGCGAGCGGCCGCGGCCGCGCCGTCCACCGGTCGGGCGGTCGCCGGCGCGTCGGTGGTGACCCGCGGCTGTGGCGCCGGCCGCCCACCGGGCAGGCCGAACTCCTGGAAGGCGATCCGTTCCTCCAGGCCGTACACGGTTCGCCCCGTGACGGACCGGATGATCGACGCGTTCCGCCACGCGCCCATGCCGAGGTCTGGGGCGGTGAGGCCGTGCGTGTGCTCCTCGGCGTTCTGCACCCAGAGGCGGCCGCCGAGCGTGTCGACGTGGAGGTCGCGCGCGACCGCGAACCGACCGCGGTCGTCTCGGGCCACGAGGTGCTCCACCGGGGCGAGGAACCCGGGCGTGCGTGGGCGGTAGCCGGTGGCGAGGACGAGCCGGGCGACCTCGTGGGTCGCCTCCGTGCCGAGCTGTCCGTGCCGCAGGGTCAGGCGGTAGCGGTCGCGGTCGGGGAGCCACTCGGCGGCGACGACGCTCGTGTCGGTCCGGAGGGTCGTCGGGACGGGGCCGCGCGCACTGATGCGGTAGAGCGTGTCGTAGACCTCGTCGACGAGGTCGGCGCTGATGCCCTTGTACAGCCCGCGCTGTTCGCGCCCGAGTCGGTCGCGGACCTCGCGTGGCAGGCCGTGGAAGTGGTCGGTGTACTCCGGGCTGGTCATCTCGAGGGTGAGCTTGGTGTCCTCCATCGGGAAGAACCGGGGCGAGCGGGTGATCCAGTCGAGGTGGTACCCGCCGTCGCGGATGCCCTCGAGGAGGTCGCGGTAGACCTCGGCGGCGGACTGCCCGCTGCCGATGACCGCGATCGAGTCGGCGCGGCGGAGGTCGTCGCGGGCGTGGAGGTACCCCGCGGAGTGCACGACGGGGCCGCCGAGCCCCTGCAGCGCCTCGGGCACGGCGGGCTCGGTGCCGACGCCGAGCACGACGTGGCGGGCCCGGTAGCGCTCCGGTCCGTCGGCCGTCTCGGCGTGCACGGTGAAGGTGTCGGTGGCCTCGTCGTGCTCGACCGCGACGACCCGACGGCCCCATCGCAGGGTGTCGAGTCGGTCCGCTGCCCAGCGGCAGTAGGCGTCGTACTCCATGCGCAGGGGGTGGAAGTCCTCGCGGATGTAGAAGGGGTAGAGCCTGCCGGTCTCCTTGAGCCAGGCGAGGAACGTGAACGGCGACGTCGGGTCAGCCATCGTCACGAGGTCGGCGAGGAACGGGACCTGGATCGTGGCGTCGTCGAGCATCATGCCGTGGTGCCAGGCGAAGCCGTCGGCCTGGTCGAGGAACACGGCGTCGAGGTCGTCGAGCGGGTCGGTGAGGCAGGCGAGACCGAGGTTGAACGGTCCGATGCCGATGCCGACGACGTCGTACACGGCGTCCGTGGTGCCGGTGCTCGTGGTGCTGGTGCCGGTGCTGGCGGTCATCGCGCGGCTCCCGTCGTCTGGGCGGCATGGTGGGCGGCGTGCTGGGCGGCGTGCTGCGCTGCCCGCATCTCGGCGTGCAGCCGTCCGGCCGTCGCGGTCACGTGGTCGAGCGCCGCGGCGACCTGCTCCGCGCTCGTCCCGGGGTTCAGCAGCGTCAGCTTGTTGCACGGTCGGCCGTCGATCACGGTCTTCGCGACGAGCACCCGTCCCTCGGCCAGGAGCGCAGCCCGGAGCGGGGCGACGAGGGTGTCCGCCTCGTCGTCGGTCACGTCGTCCGGCTGCCAGCGGAACAGCACGGTGCTCAGCTGCGTCCGGGCGACGAGCTCGAGGTCGGGGTGTCGTCGGACGTGTTCGTGCACCAGGGCGGCGACGTCGAGCACGGTGTCGAACGCCCGCCCGATCGCGGCGGCCCCGCTCGCCCGGAGCGTCGCCCAGAGCTTCAGCGCGTCGAGCCGGCGGGTCGTCTGCAGGGACTTGTCGACCTGGTTCGGCTCCACGGCGTCCTCAGGGTTGAGGTAGTCGGCGTGCCACGCGGCGCGTCGGAGGTCCGCCGGCTCCCGGACGAGCAGTGCGCTCGAGGACACCGGCTGGAAGAACGACTTGTGGAAGTCCGCCGTGACGCTCCGAGCTCGTTCGATGCCGGCGAGCAGGTGTCGGCGCGTCGGGGACACGAGCAGCCCGCAGCCGTACGCGGCGTCGACGTGGAGCCAGACGCCCTCGAGGTCGCACACGTCGGCGATCGGCTCGAGCGGGTCGATGCAGCCGCGGTCGGTGGTCCCGGCGGTGGCGACGACGGCCATCGGCACACGACCCTCGCGGCGGGCGTCGGCGACCGCGTGGGCCAGGGCGTCCGGGCGTATCCTGCCGGAGGGGTCCGTCGCGACGTCGACGACCGCGTGCTCCGGCAGCCCGAGGACCATCGCGGACTTCCGGACACTGAAGTGGCTCGACGCGGTGGCGAACACGACGAGGTCCTCGAGCACCGGCCGGCCACGCCGCCCGGTCACGGCGGGCGCGCTGGTCGCGGCCTGGCGGGCGAGCAGCAGGGCGTGCAGGTTCGACTGCGACCCACCGGAGGTGAAGACCCCGTCGCCGTCCGCGAACCCGATCGTCTCCGCGGCCCATCGGACCACCCGGCGTTCGATCTCGGTGCCGATGCGCGACTGGTCCCACGTGTCGACGGAGGGGTTGACCGCGGCGAGCACGGCCTCGGCGGCGACCGCGGGCAGGGCAACGGGGCAGTTGAGGTGTGCGAGCGAGTCGGGGTGGTGGAACCAGACCGCCTCGGCGCTGAAGAGCCGGTCGACCTCGTCCACAGCGGCCTCGGCGGTGCCGAGCGGGGTGTCGAGGTCGACCGCGGCGATCCGGTCGCGGAGCTCCGGTGCCGGGGTGTCGGTGGTGGGCGAGGACACCGTGGCGAACCGGTCCGCCGTGCGGGCGACGGTGGCCTGCACGACCTCGCGGTACCGGTCGGCGCGGTCGGTGTCGAGGATTTCGAGCTGAGGTGTAACGCTGTTCACGTTAGGTAAGGCTAACCTCACTTCTCGTTGAAGAGAACCTCGAACGGAGGAAGAACGGTCGTTCCACCCTGGGGCCCGGATCGTCAGCCCCAGTCGATCCGGTCGAACTCCGCCCGGAGCCGCGCCGCTCGCCCGGGGTGCGTCTGCCCGATCCATCCGATACGGCCGAGCAGGTGCGCGCGGAACTCCGGGTGGCCGTCCCGGTTCTGTGAGTCCGGACCGGACCGGACGCAGTTGTGCAGGATCGCGTGCAGTCGGTCGACCTCGGCGCGGCCGGGCGACAGCCGGTCGTTGACGACCACGCCGGTGACCGACTGCCGGACCCCGCGACGCCGGACCCGGGTCTTGTGCGGGTTGACCGCGTGGCCCTGGTCCCGCACGATCCGCTCGACCCCGGCGACGAACGCCCCCACCCGGGCTGCGAGTGCCGCTCCCCCGCTGAACGTCAGGTCGTCGGCGTACCGCGTGTACGTCGCTCCGGCAGCAGCGGCCCACCCGGCGAGGCGGGCGTCGAGGTGCCGGAGCACGAGGTTCGCGAGCGCCGGCGAGGTCGGCGCGCCCTGCGGCAGGTGCGCCTCGGCCAGGGCACGGCGCAGCGCGGACCGTTCGTCGACGGAGCCGGCGCCACCGCTCGGCATCGCACGCAACACGTGCTGCGGGACCTCGTGCACGCACAGCCCGGTGAGCACGTGCGCCAGCGGCTCCGCGAGCCCGGCGCGCCGGAACACGCCGTACACGCTCGGCGCCCGCACCGTGGCGAAGAACGCGGTGAGGTCCATCGTCACGACGACCTCGGTCCCGACGTGGAGCGCCGCACTCGTCACGACGCTCCTCCCGGGGACGAAGCCGTGCGCCGCCTCGTGCACCGGCAGGGTCGCGAGCAGCTCGTCGAGGACCGTCCGCTGCGCCCGGCGGAGCAGGTGCATCGGCGCTTCGAGCAGCCGGGGCGTCCGGCCGGGACGGACCGTCCACGTGTGCCGGTAGTGGTGCAGCGGACCGTCGGGGTCCGCACGCCGGTTCCACCCCTTCGTGTCCGCGAGCCAGAGGAGCCGACCCACCGTCAGGTCGAGCGCGTGAGCGAGTTCGGGCAGTGTGTCGACGACCAGCGGCCCCTCGACGTGCCGTCCGGCCCGGACCGGGGCGACCCGCCGCGCGAGGACGGCCACCGGGCGACGACCGATCCGCCGCGCGTGCTCGGAGACGAGCCGGGGCGTCGTGACGAGCACGTCGGCGAGGGCTCGGGGCGCGTCCGTCGGCGGTCGGGGGAACGCCTCGAGTGCGGCCACGACGGCAGCGCCGACGAACGACCGCTCGGGTCCGACCACGTCGTGACCCGCCGCCCGGAGCATCGCGAGGTCCCAGCCCTCGGCCGCGAGGAACCCGTCGGCGAGGGCGACCGCGATCACGTCGAGGGGCGTGGCGTTCCCGGGGGACCCGTCGGTGCCTCCGTGCGGCAGCGCGCGCGGAGCGCGCCCGCCCGCTCGGGGCGTGGTGTCCTGCTGGTCCTGCGTACCCCGGGGTGACCCCGGAGAGGACGACGCACCGCGTACGTCATCCGCCTCCCCCGGGAACTCCACGCGCTCACCGTACGCGAGACCGGTGACGACGCGCCGCCGGGGCTGCACCGCTCGCGGAACGACGAACGCCCCGCTCCTGCAGGAGCGGGGCGTTCCGGTGGTGACCCCAGCGGGATTCGAACCCGCGTTACCGCCGTGAGAGGGCGACGTACTAGGCCGCTGTACGATGGGGCCGTGGTCCTGCTCGGGAGCGGGACGCACTCGTTGTCGGACTCGGAATGAGCCACCTGTGGTGACCCACTGCTGGTGACCCCAGCGGGATTCGAACCCGCGTTACCGCCGTGAGAGGGCGACGTACTAGGCCGCTGTACGATGGGGCCGTTCCGACAACTCGACAAGTATGGCACAGCGCTCGCTCCGCGCCAAAACGAGGCGTGTCGCCCGGGTGTGCCGTCGATCCGCGGCCCGGCCACGACGTGACGCGGCGGTGCGTGACGGACGGGAGGCGCGCCTCCAGGCCGTCTCACCGCGACCGTCCGTCAGACGGTCGTCGTGTCGCCGGGGGCGAGCACGGTCACGGCACCGGCGGGCTCGACGACCTCGCGGAGACGGCCGACGTGCATGCCGAGGCCGACCTCGGAGAGGGTCGCCTCGTGGATCGGGTACGCCCGGCTCGGCGCGATCGCGGCGACCCAGTCCATGAGCTCGCCGATCTGCAGCCAGGGTGCGCCGATCGGGGTGGCGAGCACCTCGACCGGGACGGCGGGGACCGTGTAGGCGTCGCCGGGGTGGAAGAGCCGTCCGTCGACGAGCACGCCCGTGTTGTCGATCACGGGGATGCTCGAGTGGATGACGTTGTGCCGGCTTCCGTGGAACGTGAGGTCGAACGGTCCGACGGTGCGGGCCTCCCCGTCGGTGACCACGTCGACCCGGATGCCATCGTCCGCGAGCGCATCCGCGACCCCCGGGGGGCCAATGACGACGGCGCCGGGGTTCGCGGCGAGGATCCGCTGGACCTGCTCGGGCGTGACGTGGTCGGGGTGGGCGTGCGTGACGACGACGCCCACGACGCCCGTGGTGTCGACCGGCCGGGTGAGGTTCCCCGGGTCGAGGACGAGCCGGGCCCGGTCGCGGGTGAGCACCTGGCACGCGTGTTCGAGCTTCGTGACCTCCATGCCCGCGACCCTACGCGCGGGCTCGTCACCGCGGCGGCGCTGCGCGTCACCGCGGCGGCGCTGCGCGTCACCGCGGCGGCGCTGCACGTCACCGCGGCGGCGCTGCACGTCACCGCGGCGGTGCCGTCGTCCCCCGCACCACGAGCTCCGCGGTCGCCGGCCCGAGCGGCTCCGACCCGTGCCCCTCGACCTCCGCGAGCACGGCACGCGCAGCCGTCCGTCCCTGCGCCTCCGGGTCCTGCGCGATCGTGGTCAGGCCCACGGTCGCGCCGTACTCGTGGCCGTCGACCCCGATCACGGAGAGGTCCTCGGGGACCCGGAGACCGGCACGCTGCGCCGCGAACAGGAGTCCCAGGGCCATCTCGTCGGACGCGCAGAACACCGCCGTGGGTCGCGCGGAGCCGGACCCGGAGCCGACGCCGGCGCCGAGCAGCGCGGCGCCGGCGTCCGCTCCGCCCGCGAACGAGAAGCGGCCGTCGACCATCCACTCGGGCCGGACGTCGCAGCCCGCGGCCGTCATGGCGTCGACGAACCCGTCGTGCCGCAGGTACGGGACGGCGACGTTCATCCCGTCCTCGTCCTGACCGCCCATGTACGCGATCGACCGGTGCCCCAGTGACGCGAGGTGCTGCACGGCGAGGTGCGACACCACCGCGTCGTCGACCCCGACGTTCCGCAGCCCCGGAGCCGGTCCGCCGATGACGATCATCGGGTGGCGGGTGAGTTCGAGCTCGGTCCGCTCGGTCTCGTCGAGCACGAGCGACAGCAGCACGAGGGCGTCCACCCGGTGCCGGAGCATCGAGCGTCGGAACGCTCGGTCGCGGTCGCCCCCGGCCCCGCCGAGGTTGTACAGCACCAGGTCGTGCCCGGCCCGGCGGAGCTCCGCGTCGACCCCGCCGAGCGCCTTGACGTAGAACCACCGGTCGATCACCGGGACGACGACACCGACGGCGCGCTGCCGGCCGGTGGCGAGGCCGGCCGCCGCCGAGCTCGGGACGTACCCGAGCTCGTCGGCGACCCGTCGCACCTGGTCGATCGTCGGTCCGGCCACCGACGGCAGGCCGCGCAGCGCGCGGGACACCGTGGACTTCGACAGTCCGGTGACGGTGGCGATCTCCTGGATGCCCATGGGTCCGGCCTGGAGGCGCGTCACCCGTCCGCCGGGCGACCCGCGGCCCCCGAGCGGCTGGCCGGGGCGACCGGTGCGACCGAGGCGGACCGGACGACGCCGGTCGGGCGCGCGTCGCGGCCGAGCCGACGCCCGCGGGCCGCGACCTCGTCCCAGCCGACGTGCGCGTGCCCGTCCGGTGCGGTCGGTGCGCGGCGGACCGGCGCGGCCCGCCCGGGGACCGCACCGGCGCCGTCGACCTCGCCGGTGGCCTCGTGGTGCCGCCGGAGCACGGACACCCGCCAGCGGTCGAGCAGCACGATCGCCACGACGGCCGCCAGCAGGGTGAGGGCCCAACCGAGCGCCGGCCGTCCCGTGACCTCGCAGAACACGGTCACCCCGAGGAACAGGACGCCGAAGGTGCCGACGAAGCCGATCGCCTCCTCGATCCGGGCGGTGGGACGGGTGGGGCCGCGCTGTGCCATCGTCGTCAGCCCTTCACGCCGCCGGCGGTGAGGCCGGCCACGATGCGCCGCTGGAACACGAGCACGAGGATGACCAGCGGGATCGTCACGATCGTGCCGGCCGCCATCACCGCCGTGTAGGGCTCCTGGTGCGGCTGCGACCCGGCGAAGGACGCGATCGCGACCGTGACCGGCTGGGTGGCGTCCGAGGACAGCTGGGACGAGATGAGGTACTCGTTCCAGGAGGAGATGAACGCCAGGATCGCGGTGGTGAACACGGCGGGGGCGGCGAGCGGCATGATGATCCGTCGGAACGCCTGGATCCGCGTGCAGCCGTCGATGCGGGCCGCCTCCTCGAGGTCCCAGGGCATCTCCCGGAAGAAGCTCGCGAGCGTGTACACCGTCAGGGGCAGCACGAACGAGATGCTCGGCAGGATCAGGGCCTGGTACGTGCCCATCCAGCCGATGTCCGTGAAGAGCTGGAACAGCGGCGAGATGAGCGCGACGCCCGGGAACATCGACGCGGCGAGGATCGCACCGGCGATGAGCGACTTCCCCTTGAACTCGAGCCGTGCCAGCGCGTACGCGGCGCTCGTGCCGACGAGCAGCGCGATGACCGTCACGGTGATGCCGATGAACACACTGTTGAGCAGTGCGCGTCCGAGGTGGTTGCCGAGCGCGGTCGAGAACGCCGTCTCGTAGTTCGCGAACGTGAAGTGCGTGAACCACGGTGTCGGGTCGAACGTGAACCCGACGTCACGGAACGACGTCACGACCATCCAGTAGAAGGGCAGGAGGCACCACACGGCGATGACGACGGCCTGGATGCCGGTCCGGAGCTTCTGGCCGGTGTGGCGCTGGATCCGGACCTGGGTGCGGTCGACCTCGCGTTCACGGGGCCGCGTCGTGGAACGGGGCCGGTCTGCTGCGATGCTCATCGGAGTTCACCCTTCTGCTGGGCTGCCTGGGTCTGGACGACGTTCGCGCCGAGGAACCGGACGAAGATGAACGCGACGAGGAAGATCACGAGGAACGTGATCGTGGAGAGGGCCGACGCGGAGTTGAACCCCTGCCGGATCTGGTCGACGACGAGCACCGACAGCGAGACGGTCGCGTTGCCGGACCCACCACCACCGCCGGTCATGATCGCGATGAGGTCGTAGATGCGGAGGGCGTCGAGGACACGGAACAGCACCGCGACCATGAGCGCCGGCTTGACGAGCGGGAGCGTGATGTTCCAGAACCGCTGCATCGTCGACGCGCCGTCCATCTTCGCGGCCTCGTAGACCTCGTCCGGGATCAGCTGGAGCCCGGCGAGGATGAGGAGCGCCATGAACGGGGTCGTCTTCCACGTGTCGGCGATGATGATCGCCCACCGGGACGCCCACTCCCCCGAGAACCAGAGGACCTGGTGCCCGATGACGTGGTTGAGGACGCCGTTCGCGTCGAAGATGAAGTACCAGAGCTTCGCGGTGACGGCGGTCGGGATGGCCCACGGCACGAGGATCGCGGCGCGGACGAAGGCACGGCCCTTGAAGTTGCGGTTCATGATGATCGCCATCCACACGCCGATGACGGTCTCGAGGGCGACGGTCACGACCGTGAAGAAGAACGTGTTGCCCATCGCGGTCCAGAACTGGGACCCGAGGTTGCCGGGCGGGCAGGCGGTGTTGCCGCACTGCTGCCCCAGCCAGTGCACGTAGTTCGTGACCCCGGCGAAGCCGCCGGCCACGAAGAGCCCGGTCGCCTTGTCGAGACCGGCGTCGAGCTGGAACGACTGGATGACGGCACTGACGACGGGGTAGCCGATGACGATGGCGAGGAGCACGATCGTCGGGCCGATGAGGTACACGGCCCACCGGCCGTGCTCGGCGTTGAGGCCGCCCTTCCGCCGCTTCGGCGGCTCCATCCCCGTCGGGTTGGGGATGGCGGCGGGGATCTCGGTTGCTGCTGACACGTGACGGCCTCCTTGCCGGGTGTCGGGACGCGAGTGGAGGCGGAGGGGAGGCACGGTGCACGCTGGCACCGTGCCTCCCGTCCGACGCGGCGCGAGCCGCTAGTTGCTGTTGCCGCTGGTCGCCGTCTTCAGGGCGTCCTGCATGTCCTTCAGGGCTTCGTCGACGCTCTTCGAGCCCTTGAGGGCCGCGTAGGTGTTGTCCTGGATCGCCTTCGTCACGGCCGGGTAGAACGGCGTGACCGGGCGGGGCTCCGCGGACTCGATCGACTTCAGCAGGGTGGGCAGGTACGGCAGCTTGCTCGTCAGCTCGGAGTCGGTGTACAGGTCACCGACCACCGGGGCGAGCGAGCCCTGCGTGGCGAAGAACTTCTGCGTGTCGTTCGACTCCAGGAACTCGAGGAAGTCGTGCGCGGTCGCCTTGTGCTTCGAGTAGACGCTGATCGCGGCGTTGTGACCACCGAGGGTCGAGGCGCCGGTGCCGTCCTTGCCGGGGATCGGGGCGATGCCGAAGGTGTCCTTGACCTTCGACGAGCCGTCGGTCTTGGCGAGGTTGTAGACGTACGGCCAGTTGCGCAGGAACAGGAGCTTGCCGTTCTCGAACGCGGTGCGGCCCTGCTCCTCCTGGTACGTGATCGCCTCGGCAGGGATGTTGCCGTCCTTGAACGCGTCGACGAGGTTCTGCAGACCGGCCTTGGCGTCGGAGGTGTCGACGTCCGGAGAGCCGCTCTTGCTGAGCACCGAGCCGCCGGAGCCGTTGATCGCCTCGGAGGCGTTCACGGTGAGGCCCTCGTACTTCGCGAACTGTCCGGCGTAGCAGCCGATGCCGGCCTCCTTCGCGATGGAGCAGTCCTTCATCATCTCGTCCCACGTGGTCGGCGGGGTCTTGACGAGGTCCTTGCGGTAGTAGAGCAGCGCGCCGTCCGACGTCTGCGGAGCTGCGTACAGCGTGTCGTTGTACGTCGCGGTCTTCACCGTCGCCGGGAGGAGCTTCGACGTGTCGATCTTCATCTTGCCGGTGAGCGGCGTCAGCCAGCCCTTCGCGGCGAACTCCGCGGTCCAGACGACGTCGACGTCGACGACGTCGTAGTTCTCGTCCTTCGCCTGGAAGTGCTGCACGAGGTCGTCGTGCTGCTGGTCGGCCTGGTCGGACTGCTCCTTGAAGGTGACCTTCTCGTCCGGGTGCGCCTTGTTCCACTTGGCGATCAGCGGGCGGACGACGTTCGAGTTGTCCTTGCCCTGCACGTAGGTGATCGGTCCGCGGCTGTCCTGGCCGTTCTGGGCGTCGCCGGAGTTCGCGGACCCGCCGCTCGAGCAGCCGGTGAGCACGAGCCCGATCGCGGCGATGCCGGCGACCGAGGCGAACCGCACCTTGGCACGTGTTGTCTTCACGGGGTTGTCTCCTCATCGAGATCACCAGGAGCCCCGATCGGGTGCGATGACGCTGCCTGGAGCAGGCGGCGGTGCCTGCTGACGGAGGAAGCTACGCCCGCGAACGACGTTCCGCAACCGGTTGCATTGGTTCCGTGACCTGCTCGTGATGACCTTCCACCGGGAGGTTTCTGCGAATCTGCCGAAAGTGTGCGCTCACTCTCCCGTCGTTCCTGGGATCGTCACTGCGCGGGGTGCGGGGCACCGGTGCGGGGTTCCGCACGAACACCGCCGTCACCCGGTCGCGCCGTTGTCCGGTGCCCGCAGGCTCCGTAGCGTCGCGGACATGGCCCTGATCCCTCCCGTCACCGTGCCCGGCCCACGTCGGGTCGTCAGCCTCGACCTCGACGCGCCGCTCCCGGAGCTCGTCGCCGACCACCACGGCTCCTCGGCGCTCGTCGTCGGCTACCGCGGCGGGTTCCCGGTGACGACGCTCGACGTGCTCCTCACCGACGACCCCGCTGATGCCCGGCGCGCCGTCGAGCCGCTCGTGGCGCAGACCGCGGGGACCACGGCCGGCGCCGAGGCGTCGACGCCGGTGCCCGACGAGGACCTCCCGCTCATCTCGGTCGTCGTGTCGACGATCGTCGCGCGCATCGAGACCATCACGACGCTCCTGGCCGTCCTCGAGCAGCTCGACTACCCGCGGTACGAGGTCATCATCGTCGACAACCGCGTGAAGGTGCCGGCGGACGACCAGCTCCCCCGGATCCTCGAGGGGCACAACGTCCGCCTCGTCGTCGAGCGCCGCCCGGGGTGCTCGGCCGGGCGGAACGCCGGGGTCGCGGCGGCGAAGGGCGAGGTCATCGCCTTCACCGACGACGACGTCCGGATCAGCCCGCAGTGGCTCCGGATGATCGGCTCGCGGTTCGTCCGCGAACCCGCGCTGTCCGCGGTGACGGGGCTCATCCTGCCCGAGGAGCTCTCCACCCCCGCGCAGATCTGGTACGAGGCGTACTACGGCGGGTTCAGCGGCGAGCGCACCTTCGAGCCGGTCACCATCGTCCCCGACGACGTCCCCGGTGCGATGCGCAACGCCCGCGCCCGCGCGATCGCGCCCGACGGCCGCGTGCTGAAGCACTTCGCCGTGTACGGCATCGGCGGGTACGGAGCCGGCGCGAACTGGGCCGTCCGGACCTCGGCGTTCCGTGCCGCCGGCGGGTTCGACCCGGTGCTCGGCGCCGGGGTCCCCGCCCGCGGGGGTGAGGACCTCGCGATCTTCATCGACATCCTGTGGGGCGGCGGCCGGATCGGCTTCGAACCGAAGGCCGTCGTGCACCACACCCACCGTGCCGACCTCGAGGGGCTCCACCACCAGCTGCACTCGAACGGCGTCGGGTTCACCGCGCTCATGTGCGCGCTCATCGTGAAGGACCGACGGCACCTGACGGCCCTCACGCGGCTGATGCCGATCGCGGCGAAGGTCAAGCTCAAGCAGCTCGTCACCCGGCTCGCGGGCAAGCGGGACGCGGCTCCGGAGACCGTGACGGAGGCCTCGACCACGAGCATCCCGCGGTCCCTGGCGTACCACGAGTTCCGGGGCTTCCCGGCGGGTCCGGCCGCGTACCTGCGGAGCCGTCGGTTCTGGCGGGACGTCGAGGAGGGGCGCTTCCGCCCCTGAGCCGGCGCGGGGCGCTGTGGCGCGCCGCGCGGGACCGCTGTTGGACGACACGTCCGTCGTCGTACGACAGCGGACGTGTCGCTCCAGCGCGCGTGCAACACCGGCGCCCGCAACCAGCGACGCGGCCGTCGTCGTGCGACCGCGACGACGTCGATCCACAGCGGCCGCCGGAGCACCCGCGGTGCACTCGCGGCCCACCCGCCGCACCCACCCGCGATGGCCTGACACCGACGCGACGTCGCAACCGTCCCTCGCCGGTCCGTGCGGGCGCATCGTGCGACGATCCGCGCGTCGATCGACGTGCGGGACGTCGGAACGCGCGCGTTCCGTCGCCCGGCGGACCCGGACCCGCACCGACCCGCACCGGCTCCGCGCCCGCCCGATCGCTACCGCGCGGCGAGCCGCCCGCGCACGTACCGCCACGGGCCGCCGAGCGCCGCGGTGAGCTCCGCGCGCTTCAGTCCGGCCGTCGCGGCGCGGAACTCGTCGTCCACCGGCCACCCGCCGACCGAGTCCACCGCCGCCGACACCTGATCGGCACCACCCGCACCACCGTTGCCCTGGCCGAGCGCCCCGAGCTGCCGGAGCGCCCCCACGGCTCGCCGGAGCACGGCGACCGCGGTACCCGGGCGGGTCATCAGCTTCGCGACCCACGCCCCGAGCCCGGTGCCGTAGCCGAGGGCCTGGGAGCGCAGGGCCTCCCGATCGGCACGGTGCTTGTGCCACACGATCGCCGAGGGCTCGACGGCGAGCGCCCCACCGGAGAACAGCACCCGGGTGAACAGGTCGGGGTCCTCGCCGGCACGCGCGGGGGTGCCCGGACCGAGGGCGACGTCGAACCCGCCGAGTTCGAGGGCCGCAGCGCGACGGAGGGACATGTTCGCGCCGGTCCCGAACGCGCCGACCGAGAACGGGAAGAGCGGCAGGTCCGCGGGCGGCGCCGCGGTCCGGTACACGCGGCGCTCGGTGTTGCGCGCCCAGGTCACCCGCTCGTCGAAGTAGCGCTGCGTCGGCGTCCGGAGCTCACCGCTCGGCACGAGCCCGGTCACGCAGACGACGTCCGCGTTGCGGGCGTACGCCTCGGCGATCGCCGCTGCCCACCACCGATCGACGACCACGTCGTCGTCGACGAAGGCGACCACGTCGCCGGTGGCCGCCGCGAGACCGGCGTTCCGTGCGCGCGAGACCCCGGCACGGGCCTCCAGGACGTACTGCAGGCGAGGTTCCGTGAACGACGCGACCACGTCGCGGGTCGCGTGGGAGCTGGGTGCGTTGTCGACGACGATCACCTCGAGGTCGTCCCACTCGGACGCGAGCACCGAGGCGACGCAGCGGCGGACGTCGTCCGGTCGATCCCGGGTCGCGACGACGACGGTGATCCGACCGACGGTCGGACCCTGCGGGGCGGCCGGGAGGCTCGTGGTGCGCAGGGCGCGCAGCGCGCGTGCCGTCTCGGCCGGGTCGAGGGCACCGTCCGCGCCGACCGCGAGGTCGACGGAGCCCGCGAGTTCGCGGCCGTCCCGGACGAGGAGCCGCGCGCGGCGGAACCCCTCGGCCCCGGCGAGGACGACGGCGTCGGCCGCGAGCGCCTCGCCCCGGTCGACGGCACCGACCCAGGCGGCACCGGACCAGGTCGGTGCGTCCGCAGCGGGCATCGCGGGCTGCAGGGTGAGCACGCCGGTCATCGT
This sequence comes from Curtobacterium sp. NPDC089689, assembly GCF_044749145.1. Taxonomy (NCBI): domain Bacteria; kingdom Bacillati; phylum Actinomycetota; class Actinomycetes; order Micrococcales; family Microbacteriaceae; genus Curtobacterium; species Curtobacterium sp. NPDC089689. Next base: position 688,678 of record NZ_JBIVHJ010000003.1, read on the forward strand.
GGGACGGTCGGTCATGCTCCGATGCTCCGGTGCTGTCGCGCGGCGGTCAACGACGGTCGCGCGCGGGTGCGCGGACCTTGCGGTTTGCCGCCACCTGACAGCCCCGCTCCCCTAGGATCGTGGGGATCCCCGGGCGTCTGGTCGGGGGCACGAGGAGGACGCATGCCGCTGGGCCCGACGAACGAGTCCGGGACGCTCCTCGAGGTCGTGCTCGACGACACCGTGACGTGCGTGTGCGGACACCCTCGTGAGGCGCACGAGCACTACCGCCCCGGCACCGACTGCGCGCTCTGCGACTGCCCGAAGTTCCGCAAGAAGCGCTGATCAGGAGCCTGGGTGCGGGAAACCGCTGCTTCCCCGCACCCGGTCCGACCCCGCCTTGTCGGGGTCCTGCGGCCACCGTAGCGTCGCGGTCATGGCCAACTCCCCCGCCGTGGCGTGCGTCGTCCTCGCCCACGAGGACCCGGCGCACGTCCGACGCCTGATCGAGGCGCTCGCACCGTTCCCCGTGTTCCTGCACGTCGACGCGCGCACGCCCGAGTCGGAGTGGACCGCGATGACCACCGACCTGCCCGAACGCGTCCGGCTGCTGCCGCGGATGCGCACCGGGTGGGCGAAGTGGGAGAACGTCGCCGCCGAGGTCGAGGGCTACCGGGCGGCACTCGCCGCCACCGACGCCTCGCACGTCGCGGTCCTGACCGGGAGCGACTACCCGCTCGGGAACCCCGCTGAGCTCACGGCGCTGCTGGAGCAGCACCGTGGCACGTCGTTCCTCGGCGTGCACCCACTGCCGTACGCGGAGTGGGGCCGGGGCGGCGGTCTGCCGCGACTCCGCTACCCGCACTGGGCGTGGCGGAAGCACATGGTGCGCGTGCCCGTCCCGCGCCGACTCCCCCGTGACCTCACGCCGGCCGGTGGCTCGCAGCTCAAGGTCCTCGCCCGCGCGCACGCCGAGGCCGTCGTCCGCGCCGTCGACACCCGCCCCGACCTCGTCCGGTTCTGGCAGCGCGTGTGGATCGCCGACGAGACCTTCGTGCCGTCCGTGCTCTGGACCGAGTCGCTGACGCCGGGCTTCCGTGACGCCCACGTGCCGCACTCGCTGTGGTGGATCGGGTGGGACGGCTCCGCGATGAAGAGCCCGCCGTGGCTGACCCTCGCGGACGCCGGACGGCTGCTCGAGTGGCGCACGCAGCCCTCGGCCGAGGCGCGTCGGGCACCGCAGCTGTTCGCCCGGAAGTTCTCGACGGACCGGAGCTCGGAGCTGCTCGACCTCGTCGACGCGGCGTTCGGGCTGCGTGAAGCGGGCGCGACGGCCCGCCGCGACACGACCGCCGTCGACCGTCGGGCGGTCGTCCGGTGAGCGTGCCGCAGGAGACCCGCACGGACCGGCCGGCGACGCGACGCGAGGCACGGGAAGCACGTGCGGCCGCGTCGTCCGGTCCGTCCGGCACCGCGGAGCCCACCAGCGGAGCCGACACCGGGACGACCCGCACGGTCTCGTCGAAGCTGTTCGGGCGCGGCCTGCTGTACGTCGTCGTCTGGTCGATGCAGCTCGTCGTCTCGTCCCTGATCTCCCCGGTCCTGGCGCACCTCATGCCGCCGGCCGAGTTCGGCGTGCTCGCGTCCGCGATCGCCCTCTACCAGGCGCTCGGCGTCCTCGCGGTCGCCGGCCTCGACCAGGCCGCGGTCCTGCAGCGCGCCGAGGACGGGAACGACCGTCGCGCGCGAGGGCTGCTGAGCGTCGGCATCACGACCGCCGTGCTCGTCACGGTCGTCGCGCTCGCGTCGATCCCGGTCTGGGGCGACGCCGCCGGCTTCGTCGGGCAGCACCCGCTGCTCCTCATCGCCGTGCTCTGGGTCGGACCCGCCGCGGTCGTGCAACTGTCGCTCGCGCTCCTCGTCGCGCAGGACCGCATCCGCGTGTTCGCCGTCACGAGCCTGCTGTCGTCGATCGGCGGCTCGATCATCGGCCTCGGGCTGCTCACCTTCGTGCACGCCGACGCCGTCACCTACGCCTGGGGCGGCGTCGTGGCGCAGGGCATCGCGATGGTGATCGGCGTCGCGGCCACCCGGCCCCGGATCGCCGGTCTGTTCGACCGCGCCACCACCGCCCGCGCCTTCCGCCTCGGCATCCCGATCGCGCTCGGCAACCTGTCGTACTTCGTCCTCAACGCCGGCGACCGCATCGTCGTGCAGCGCATCCTCGGCCCCGAAGAGGTGGCGCGCTACCAGATCGCCTACGTCGTCGGGTCGGCCGTCATCCTCCTGCTGTCGTTCACCAACCAGGCATGGGCCCCGCACTTCGCCGCCCTCCGCGACGCCGTCGCCCGCCGCGAGCTCGCCATGCACGCCCGTGACGAGCTCTACAAGATGCTCGCGCCCGTGCTCCTCGCCGTGACCCTCGTCTCGCCGGTGGCCCTGCCGATCCTGGCGCCCGCCTCGTACCGCGTCCACGAGCTGACCGTCGTCGTCCTCATCGTCGCCGTCACCGCCCTGCCCGTCGTCGCCAGCGGTGCGACCGGCCGACTGCTCGTGATCGAGCGGCGTGGTGTCGCCGTCGGGGTGATCGCCGCGATCGCGGGCGTCGTGAACATCGGCGCGAACCTCCTCCTCGTGCCGTGGCTCGGGCTGTCCGGCGCCGCCGTGGCGACCGTCGTGGCGTACGTCGTGCTCGCCGTCCTGCAGCAGGCGTCCCTCCCCGACCGCCGCGAGTGGAAGGGTCCGGGCTGGCGCGTCACCGTGCCGGTCGCCGCTGCGCTCGCCGTGGCCGTCGCGTCGCTCTTCGTCCCGCAGGACGTCTTCTGGAACTGGTTCCGCTTCGCCGGGGCACTCGCCTGCCTGCCCTGGTTCATCCGTCGTCTCCGAGCTGCCCGAGGAGGGTCCTCATGACCACCGCACGCCCCCTGCGCATCGCCCTCGTCACCTCCGGGCTGGCGATCACCGGTGGGCTCGAGCGGTGCGTCCTCGAGGACACCGAGGAACTCGTCGCGGCCGGCCACGACGTCGTCGTCTGGCACCGGGACGACGAGATGGCCCGCCCCGGCGAGGGCCGCCCGCCCTACGAGCGACTCGGCGTGCGCCTCGTGCACGGGACCGACCCGCGCTTCGGCGTCCGCACGGCGTTCCGCGACGTCCTCCGCTTCGTCCGCGAGGGCCTCCGCATCCGCAGCTGGCGACCCGACGTGATCTGGTTGAACCGGCCCGAGTACCTGCCCTACGGCCGCGTCCTGTCCGCGGTGTCGCGCGTGCCACTCGCGGTCCACCTCCACCACGCCCCGAACTACGGGCGCCTCCGTCCGTTCGCCGGCGGACGGACCCGCTACCTCGCGGTCTCGTCGGCGATGGCCGATGCGTGGGCCGCGGTCGGCGCGCCGCGCGACCGGATCACGATCGTCCCGAACGGCGTCGACACCGCCGAGTTCCCGCCCCCGACGGCCGACGACACGCGCGCTGCCCGCGAGCGGCTCGGCCTGCCGGCCGACGCCCCCGTCGTGCTCTACTACGGTCGCCTCAGCCGAGCCAAGGGCGTCGTGGCCCTCCTGGAGGCATGGAGTCGCGTCCGCACGGCGGCCCACGTCCGCGAGCGGGTCGCCGGCCCGTCCACGGCCGGTTCCGCGCCGACCGCACCGGTCCTCGTCCTCGCGGGCGCGCTCTACCCCGACGAGACGGCACCCGTCCAGCAGGCGGTCGACGCGCTGCCCGACGGCAGCGTCGTGGTGCTCCCCGAGCGCGACGACGTGCTGCCGCTCCTGCACGCGGCGGACCTCGTCGTCGTGCCGTCGATCGAGCCGGAGGGCTTCGGCCGCACGGTCGTCGAGGCGATGTCCGCGGGAACGCCCGTCGTCGCGGCCGCTTCGGGCGGCACAGCCGAGATCCTCTCCGACGAGTGGGCGCGGTACACGGTCGACCCGACCGACCCGGACGCCCTCGCCGGACGGATCGTCGAGGTCCTCGCCGAGGCCGCCGCCGACCCGTCGCTGGGCGCGCGCGGCCGGGCCCACGTGAGCGCCCGCTACGGTCGGACCCCACACGTCGCGGCGCTGCTCGCGGCGCTCGAGGAGCACGCGGGGCGCTGACCGCGCCCCTCGTCCGCCGTCGGCCACTGCCCGAGCCGCCCGTGCCCCGCGTGCCGGACGCTCCGCTCGCGCGGAGCCAGCTCCACGGCGATCGTGCGGCGCGTGGCGGAGGTGATCCGTGCCTCCCGTCCGCCTCACGGCCGGATCCGTCACGGCGAGACGCCGCGTCCGATCGCGTCGCGGGTCAGGACTCCGGGACGTCGACCGTGATCCAGTCGATGAGCAGCGAGCCGTCCGACGCCTTCGGCGGCACCCCACCGAGCGAGCCGGCCTGCACGACGAAGTGCATCGGCATCGTCGGGATGTCCTTGTCCGTCGACGCGATCTGCCGACCGTCGATCGAGAACGTCATCCGCTGCGGCGTCCAGTCGATCGTGTACGTGTGCCAGTCCTTGAGCGAGGCCGCCGTCTCCTGGTGGATGCACTTCTCCGCCGGGTCCACGAGGCAGTGCACGTTCAGCCACGCCGGCGCACCGAGCGCCCCCTCCGGGAAGTCGACCTCGCCGTCGGCCCAGACGTTCCGGTCGCTCCAGAGCAGGACGGCGACGCCGTACCCGTCGACCTCGTCGCTCCGGAGTCGGATGCTGTACCGGCCGGCGGTCTGGCCGCCCCACTTCCCGTCGACCAGCGGCACGATGCCGCCCGCGAGGGGAGTCCCGCCCGCGGTGGTGCGCATCCGCATGTCGAGCACGCCGTCGTGCGCCGTCAGCGCGGATGCCGAGTACCGGCCGGTGCCGGCGGTGTCCGCGAAGCCGTGGTACACGGAGAACCGGTCGGCGTAGGGCTTCTCGAAGCCGCCGGTCGCGGTCGGTTCGGCGAAGTCCTCGGAGAACACGCGCTTCCACCCCGAGGCGGCCGCGGTGGGCATGGTCTCACCGCTCAGGTCGACGGCGCTGCCCGTGGACGACCCGGTCGCAGCCGCCGCGACGATCCCCGCGGTGACGACGAGAGCGCCCACCGTGAGGGCGACGCTGCGGCGACCCGGGCGGCCGGGACGGCGGTGACGGGAGAGCCCGGTGCCGTGTGCGGGCGGTGCGCCGTTCGCCGATGCCGCCGCGGGGTCGACCGTCGACGGCCGGACCGCTCCGGGGTCCGCGGTCGTGGTGCGGATCAGCTCGTCCACGCGCGCACCTCCGCGAGTCCGGCGTTCTGGGTGCCGGAGGAGACGCCCGTGACCGTGAAACGCACCCAGGTGACCGACCGACCGGTGAAGTCGACGTTGAGGGTCGACCCGTCGTTCGGCAGCGATCCCACGCGGACACTCGTCCCGTTCGAGAACGTGAGGGTGCCGCTCGTGATCCGGTCCGTCGTGTTCGGTCGGTCGTGGAGCTCGATCCGTCCGAGCTTCTGCGCCGACGACCAGGTGAGCTGGATCCAGGTGCCGGAGCGGCCGTTCGGGGCGACCCACTCGGCCGACGGGTTGACCGGGTAGCCGGACACGACGCCGTCCACGGCCTTCTGGACGGTCTGCCCGTCGGCGGCGTTCTGCGCGCTCGCCGTCGGGGTGGCCGAGCCCGTGACGTCACCAGGCGTCGGCGTCGGAGTGGGGGTCGGCGTCGGGGTCGGCGTCGGGGTCGGAGTCGGCGTCGGGGTCGGAGTCGGCGTCGGAGTCGGGGTCGGGGTCGGCGTCGGAGTCGGGGTCGGGGTCGGGGTCGTCGAGTCCGACGTCGCGATCGCCCGGATCTCCGCGAGCCCGGCGTTCTGCGTCCCGCTGCTCACCGAGGTCACGGTGAACCGCACCCACGTCACGGACCGGGCGGGGAACACCACCTTCTGCACCGCACCGCCGTTCGGCAACGCCGGAACCGTCACGCTCGACCCGTCCGAGAACGTCAGCGTCCCGCCGGTCACCTGGTCGGTCGTGTTCGGGCGGTCGGCGAGGTCCACCTCGACCAGCTTCCGCGCCGAGGTCCAGGACAGCTGGATCCACGTGCCGGCGCGACCGTTCGGCGCCACCCACTCCGCGGCGGGGTTCGCCGGGTAGCCGGACACGACCCCGTCGACCGCCTTCGCCGCGGTCTGTCCGTCGGCGGGGTTCTCGGCGCTCGCGGTGACGGACGCCGCCGCGGTGACGTCCGACGTCGTGGGCGTGGGGGTCGGCGGCGGGGTCGTCGACGCGGCGGTGAACGCGCGGATCTCCGCCAGGCCGACGTTCTGCGTGCTGCTGCTCACCGAGGTGACGGTGAACCGCACCCACGTCACGGACCGCGACGGGAACGTGACCTGCTGGACCGCGCCGGCGTTCGGCAGCGCGGGGACGGTCACGCTCGACCCGTCCGAGAACGTCAGCGTCCCGCCGGTGACCTGGTCGTCGCCGTTCGGCCGGTCGGCGAGGTCGACGCTCGTGAGCGACTTCGCCGACGCCCACGAGAGCTGCAGCCAGGTGCCGGCGCGCCCGTTCGGGGCGACCCACTCGGCGGACGGGTTCGCCGGGTAGCCGGACACCACGCCGTCGACGGCCTTGGCGGCGGTCTGCCCGTCGGCGGCGTTCTGCGCGCTCGCGGTGACCGTGGCCGAACCGGTGACGTCGGTGCGGTCGCTGCCCGGTGTCGACGGGTTCGTCGGCGCGGTGGGGTCTGCCTGTCCGACGGTGTACTGCCGCTGCAGCCACGCCGACTCGGGCCGTGGCGGCGCGCAGGCCTCCCAGGTGGCGCACGTCTCGCTGTCGTGTGCGGCGTAGGTGAAGAACGCGGACGACTTCGCGGCGACCTGCTGCGACGTCAGGTTCGTCGGGCGCCCTTCGATCGTGTAGCCGAGGTACCCGGTGAACGTGTGTGCGCCGGTGTACCGCTGCTGCGCCTCGTTCGCGAGGTACGCCACGGTGTGGTGGTCGCTGTGGTCCCCGTCGCCGTACCCGCCCGCGTGGTCGAGCGTGCGGACGGCCGTCGGCGCGTACCCGTCGAGGAGTCCGGAGATCGTCGCCCGCAGCTCGGCGAGCGTGTAGGTCGCCGGGTTGGGGGCGTCCGCGACGGTCGCGAGGGTCGAGGCGTAGCCCTGGTAGAGCTGCTGCAGGCCCGTGTAGCCCGTCGCCCAGAAGCCGTTGCCGCCCAGGTTGCCGTCCGGCAGGTCCATGAACACGAGGCTGATCCGCGGGTCCGCGGTGAGGGTCTCGAGCCGGAGCGTCTTGCCGGCGACGGTCAGCGTGGACGTCGTGGTGGCGGGGTCGACACCCGCGATCGCCGCGTACGCCGCGACGAGACCGGTCTGCCGCTCGCGCCAGTACCACGCGGGGTACCCGCCGTCGGCCGCCGTCACGACGACCGTTCGCACGCAGGCGCCCGAGTCGATGCTGGCGCGGAGGTCGGTGCCCTGGAAGAGCAGGTCGTCGTCGGGGTGGGCGACCACGTCGAGCACGCGACCGGCCCGGCAGTCCGCGGTGGACACCGGGTCGGTCGTCACGGCACCGGCCGCGGCACGGGCGCCGAGGACGGTCGTCCCCGTGAGCACGAGTGCCAGGGCGGTGACGGCCGCCGTGACGAGGCGGGCCGTCCGCGGCGATCGTCGGTGCGGTGCCTCACCTCGCGGCATGGCGCATGCCCTCGGTCGTGAGCTCGTAGACCACGGTCGTGCCCTTCGACCAGACGGGCGTCCAGTACGGCGAGTCGGCCATGGCGGCCGCGAGCTTCCGGTAGTCCGCGTCGCTCTGGTAGCCGTACCGCTCGTCGTAGGCGCCGAACGGTGCGGCCACGAGGGCGTAGTACTTCGTCGCCGACCAGGTGCTCACGAGCTTCCGCGTGATGTTCGACACGTCCGCGGTGGCGTCGTAGCCCTCGCTCGCCGGGTACGCCCCGAAGGCCTCGCGGGAGAGCGCTCCGACGTCGAAGTACCGGGCGCCGGTGTTGCTCGGGACGGCGTTCGCCGAGCCGGTGAGCAGCATGATCGAGCCCTTCGGCGCCGTCGCGTCGTAGTACTGCGTGGCCTCCGACTGGCTGCGCGTGGGGACGCGGTTCCAGTCCAGGGCGGTCTGTCCGAACGACCCGACGGCGACCATGCCCGCGATGAGTGCGGTGGCGGCGACGAACCGCACGGCGACCGGGCGTCCGGCCAGGGTGACGAGCCGACCGACGGGGGCGAACCGCCCGCCGGGCACCGGGAGTCCGGCCGCGAGGACGGCGATCCAGGGCGTCGCGAAGAGGACCACGCGGAAGATGCCCTCCTGGCCGTAGTTCGTCGCGACGAGCAGCGAGATCGGGCTCGCGGCAGCGAGCAGCAGCCCCCAGTGCACGCGGTCGCGGCGGAGCAGCACGGTGACGATCGCCGCGAGCCCGAGCACCACGAGGGCGGCGGCGGGCACGTCGAACGCGAGCCGCGTCACGAGCGGCTTCGGCAGCACGGTCATGTCGTGCGACGGCGGCTGCACGTTGGTGAGCACCTGCCCCACGGCGGCGAGCGACAGGAACTTGTCGAGGATGCTGCCGTTGAGCAGGGCGAACACGACGGCCGGCACGAGCACGACGAGCGAGACCCACCACGGACGCAGCATGCGGAAGACGACGAGCACGACGATGGCGGCGACGGTGAGGTACGGGGAGATCTGATGCGTCACGGCGAGCACGACGCTGATCGCACCGATCCCGAGCAGACGCGACAGCCCCACCGGCTGCGGACGCATGATCGTCGTGGGCTCCCCGTCCTCCCCCGTCACGGTGACCCGCCGGAGCACACCGGTGGCGAGCACGAGGATCGCGACCGACAGCAGGATGCCGGTCGACTGCGGCGAGAAGTAGGTCGTGTTGAGCGACCCGGTCATGGCGGTCAGGAACGCTGCGATCCACGGACGCCGTGCGCCCGGCAGCCAGTGCGCGGCGAGCACGCCCACGCCGATGGTCGTGGAGAACGCGAGCAGGACGGGCACCCACGCGGCGATCGTCATCGCGTTCACGATGCCGCCGACGTCGGCGACCCAGGCACCGCCGGCGAACAGGCCGGACCAGGTCTGGAAGATGTCGGCGGCGGGGTCGGTGCGGCCGAACTGCCGGATGTACTCGAGCACCCCGACGTGCCGTGCGGCCGCCATGACGGTGGGCATGCCGTACGTGATCGCCTGGGCGAGCTGGACGACACCGCCGAGCACGACGACGGGCAGGGCGACACCCCGGCCGCGCACGAGGGCGACCACGGCGGCGGCGACGACGATCGCGAGGCCGATCGGCAGTCCGATGCCCAGCGACCCGAAGAGTCCGTCGGGGACCGGGTCGCCGACGTGCGTGATCGCGGTGACCACCACGACGAGGAGGCCGACGAGCGACGCAGACGTGACCGTGCCGGTCGTCGTCCAGGTCCACCGACGCTCCGCCCCGCCCGCGGCGGCGCGCTCGAGGCGCTGCCGGTGCAGGTCACGGAGGTCCCGCGGCACCGCGGCGGCGACCGCGACGGCGACCAGGAGGACCACCGCGGCGAAGGGCACCACGGGCGCCCACAGTCCGGCCGTGGCCATCGTGTAGCCGATCGCGATGGTGCCGACGATCGACGTCGTGACCGCGAACAGCGCGAAGCGTGCGAGGGGCATCGGGCGCAGGAGCAGCATCGGCGCGACACCGACCACGGCGAAGAGGAAGACGCCGATCGCGGAGCCCCGCACCACCGGCAGGTCGAACGCCGCGCCGACCGCGGCGACGAGCAGGGTCACGACGACCAGGCCGGCGGCGGTCAGGCGTGCCGCAGGTCCCATCGCACCGGGCAGCACGGGCGCGGGCGCGACGGTGGCGAGCTCGTGCCGGCCGTGTCGCGTGCGGTCGATCGTGCCGGCTCCGCCGAGACGCTCGGCGAGCGCGAGGAACGGCGCCACGAGGACCGAGCGGCGCTCGACGCGGCGCAGGCGGCGGGACGTGTCGTTCCAGGCCTCCTCGACCCCGGCGAGCGCCGGGCCCGCAGTCGCGGCCGCAGCGCCGTCGGCGGCACCGGATGCACCGGTGGTCCCGGCCACGGCGCCGGCACCAGCAACGCTGGCACCAGCACGCACATCGCCGGCACGGGCACCAGCACGCGCACCACCGGCACGGGCACCAGCACGCGCACCACCGGCACGGGCACGAGCACCAGCGTCCGCATCCGCACCGGACGCAGCCGAAGCGACGGCCGGACGACCCGCCGCACGACGACCGCTCCCACCGCCGAGCTCGGTGACCGCGTCGCCCTGCTCGAGCCCCAGCCGCGCGAACGCGGCGATGGCCTCGGGGACGGAGTCGACGGTCGCTGCGACGGTGTCGCGGTCGAGGGCGTTCTTGGTCATCCAGGCTCCGAGTCCGTGGCCGTGCGCGGCGGCGGTCCGGCGGAGCGACGAGGTGTCGTCCGCGGGCCGCACCCAGGCGATCGCGGCGGGTTCGACGGCGATCGCGGAACCCGCGAACAGCAGTCGGGTGAAGAGGTCGAGGTCGTCGCCGCCGCCGACCCGGGTCCCGGGTCCGAACGCGGTGTCGAACCCCCCGATCGAGAGTGCGGCCCGTCGGCGGACGGCGAGGTTGGCGCCGGTGCCGTAGGCGGCCGCGGCGAAGGGGTGCAGCGGTGTGTCGCCGGGCTCGTCGCCGAGTCGGAACACCCGACGGCGGATCGTGCGGGCAGCGGGCGTGTGCTCGTCGTGCCAGCGCTGCGCGGGCGTCCGGATCTCCGCGGTGGGCACGAGACCGGTGACGCAGGCCACGTCGTCGTCGAGCACGAACGGTGCCGCGATCGCCGCCGCCCAGTCGGGGTCGACGACCGCTCCGGAGCCGAGGAAGGTCACGACGTCGCCGGTGGCGGCGAGGAGTCCCGCGTTCCGCGCGGCGGCGAGCCCGCCGGTCGGGGCGGGCACCGTGGTGACGGTCCGACCGGCGATCTCGGTGCGACCGTCGCCGTCGGCTCCGGCGGAGACCACGACGACGTCGAGGGCGACGCCGCGCTGGGCGAGGACGGAGCGCATGGTCTCCCCCGCGTCCCCGTCCGTGCAGAGCACCACGGTGACGGACGGCAACGCCTGATCAGCGGCCGGTCGTCGTTCCGGGGTGGGCATGTGCCGGACGGCACGCTCGAGGGTGCGGAGCTCGATCGAGGGTCCGATCCGGCGACGGTCGGTCACCTCGGCCTCGACGAACCCGACGGGCTCGCCGCGGTCCCGCACGAGGAGCCGGGCGCGGCCGTAGCCGTCGGCGCCGGCCAGCCCGATCGCGTCGCGGTGTCCGGCGCCGTGGAGCTCGGCCCGGTCGAGTTCGCCGATCCAGACGGCGCCGTCCCAGGTCGGCACGAGCGAGGTGTCGACGACCGGGCGGAGCACCCGGGTGAGGGTCGTCCTGGTCATGGGGTACCGATCGGTTGGCGGACGGCGGGCGTGACGGGAGCGGAGACGACGACGCCTCCGAGGATCCGTCCGACGGCGTACCCGGTGATGGTCGAGACGACGGAGAGCACGATCGCGGCGGCACGGACGCCACCACCCCGTCCGAAGCGGCGCAACTCGCGGGCGACGGCACCGGGGATGACCCGGGTGAGGTAGGTGGACTCGCTCGACAGCGAGTCGCCCGTCCCCACGCGGCGGCTCAGCACGGCCTTCGAGATGCCCTCGTAGTAGCTGCGCCGGCGCAGGTACCGCATCGTGACGCGGTCCGCCGAGACGCGGTGGGACACGTTCGAGCGCGGTTCGTGGCGGATCCGGCTGCCCGGACGGGCCTGTGCGAGCCGGATGCAGAGCTCCGTCTCCTCGCACCCGAGGGGCTGGTTACCGACCCGGCCGATGCCGGAGCGGAAGCCGCCGGCCGCGAGGATCGCCTCGCGGCGGAAGGCCATGCTCGACCCGATCACGTTGCGGACGTCGCCCGCGGTCTCGGGGAGGCCGGTGTAGCTGCAGCCGACGATCCAGAGGAGCTCGTCGGAGTAGGGCCCGGAGCCGGTCGCGTCGGGCCAGGAGGGGGTCGCCCGTCCACCGACCCCGACGACCTCGGGGTCGTCGAGCGCCGCGAGCAGGTGGCCGAGCCAGTCGGCGTCCGCCGTGGCGTCGTCGTCGAGGAACGCGACGACGTCGGCGTCCGTCAGCGCGACGCCGGTGTTCCGGGCACCGGAGAGCCCGCGGTCCTCGGTGTTCTCGACGACGCTGAGCTCCGGCCAGCGGGCCTTGGCCCGTGCGTACAGTTCGGGCTCGTGGTCGATCACGACGACGACCTCGGGCTGCTCGGGCTGGCGCTTCGCCGACTCGACGCTGTCCTGCAGGTCGCCCCACCGCAGCTGCGTGTAGGCGCAGATGACGACGGCGACGCTGCTCACGCGAGGTCCCCGTCGAGCGCGCGGGCGTCCACCACCGCGGCGTCCGCGGTGCGGGCACGAGCGGTCGGCGCGGTGATCTCGCCCGTGGGGGCGTCGATCGGTGACACGGGTGCCGGCATCGTCAGCGTGGAGGCTGCGGCGAGGCGTGCGCGGCTCTTCGCCTGCGACGCCCGGCGACGCTCGTGCATGATCGACTTGAGGACACGGATGCCGTCGGTCACGGCGTTGAGGTTGCTCGCACCGTGCACGCGGAGCTTCTCGTGGCTGCCGACCTCGGCGATGCGCAGCTCCGCCGCGGACCAGCGGCAGGTGAGGACCGTCTCGATCTCGAACCCGTCGCCCCACAGCATCGAGCCGTCGGCCGGCTTCGGGAGCGTCGACGACAGCAGCGCGATCGCGGGGAGCGTGTCGGCCCAGAACGCGTTGTAGCCGTAGCAGAGGTCGCTGTACCGCGTGCCGAGGATGGCGTTGCACACGATGTTGAGGCCGCGGTTGCCGAGGTTGCGGACGATCGTGATGTCGTCGCTGCCACCGCCGAGCGCGTAGCGGGTGCCCTTGGCGACGTCGGCGCCGTCCACGAGGGCCTGCACGAAGCGCGGGATCTCGTCCGGGTCGGCGGAGCAGTCGGCGTCGAACATGACGACGACGTCGCCGGTGACTGCCTCGAAGCCGCACGCGAGCGCGTTGCCCTTGCCCTTGCGGGTCTGGTGGACGACGCGGATGTCCGGCATGAGCCGCTGCGCGGTCGCGATGGTGTCGTCGACCGAGTTGCCGTCCACGAGGATGACCTCGTACACCGGGGGCAGCTTGGGCAGGATGATCTCGAGGTTGCGGGCTTCGTTCCGTGCCGGGATGACGACGGAGACCCGGGGGTCTGCGGGTCGGACGGTGTTGGCGGGCATTGGACGTGCTCCTGTCGGGTTCAGGTTGCCGTGTTCGGTGCTTCGGACGTGGCGCGGACGATCACGGTCCGCAGTCCGGCAGGGGCGCGGGTACGACGCCGCCGGGTGGTCCAGGGGGCGGGTCTTCCCCCTGTGCTCCAACCCTCGCGGCGGCGCGGTGACGGGTCAACGCCCTGCGGGTCCGCTTGCGGACCCCCGGGTGCGGATACGGAAACCCGCAACCGGTGTCAGCCGGCGGCGCAGGCAGCGACGACGGACGGCCTGGAGGCGCGTGCCGGGCTCGACACGCGCCTCCAGGCCGTCATCGGGTCGCCGCTGCGGGCCGCAGGGTCACCTGGCGGCGACGGGTGCCGCGTCGAACGCGGCGCGCAGCGCCGCAGCGAGCTCCGCGACGTGCGGTTCGCGGAGGAGCGACGTGTGCTCGCACGCCATCCGTACCGTTCCGGACGCGCCGACGAGGTAGCGGCTCCAGCCGTCGGCGTCCGGGTTGGCGTCCGCGAGCACGTAGGTGGAGCGGCCACCGAACGGCGTCGGGTGGTGCCGCCGGGTGACGATCTCGGCCTGGTCGAAGAAGGCGTCGAAGTCGTCCTGCCCGCCGAAGCGCAGCACGCCGGCGGTGTAGGCCCGGAACCGCTTCGCCGCGAGGGCGCCGTAGGGCACGCCGGCGGGCATGATGCGCCGCGCGACCCGGTCGACGCCGGAGCGGAACGCTCGGACCGTCGGGTTCCGCGATGGTCGGGGCTCCATCCGGCTGAACAGCAGTCGCGCCTGCTCGCTCTTGGTCCGCGGGAGGTACGTGTCGAGCAGTGCGAGGTGCTCGACGTGCTCGCCGTTCTCCTCGAGCAGACGCGCCACCTCGAGGGCGACGAGGCCGCCGAGCGAGTGCCCGACGAGCAGGTACGGTCCGCGGGGCTGCACGACGCGCATCAGCGCGAGGTAGCGCCGGGCGCTCCGTTCGATGCTCCAGTCGGGCACGCCGCGGCGTTCCAGGCCGTGCTGTTGGAAGGCGTACACGTCGTGGTCGTCGAGGTACCGGGACAGTGGCAGGAACGTCAGGGCGAGGGCGCCGCCGCCCGCGAAGCAGAACACCGGCGGCCGGCCGACCGTGCGGGCCGAGGACACCTTGACGACGTCCGGGTGGCTCGGGAGCGCGCTCGTGCCGCCGCGGACGCGTCGCGCGAACTGGCGCAGCGTCGGGTGTTCGAGCAGTTCCGAGGACCGCAGTGCGACACCGAGCCGCTCCTGCACGACGGCGAGCATCTCCTCCGCCGAGAGCGAGTCGCCGCCGAGCGCGGTGAAGTCCTCGTCGAGCGGCACGCCGGACAACCCGAGCACCTCGGACCAGATCTGCCCGACGACGAGTTCCCACTGGTCGTACGCGGCCTCGGTCATCTCGGCCTCGACGGACGGCGCACCGGGCAGCGCCGAGCGGTCCACCTTGCCGCGCTCGTTCCGCGGCAGTTCCGTCATCGGGACGATCGCCGCGGGCACCATGTACTCGGGCAGGCTGCCGCGGAGCACCTTCCGCAGCGCGGCGGGCGCCGGCGTGCGGTGGCCCGGTCGGGGCACCACGTAGGCGACGAGCCGGGTCGCCGCGGGCGGGGTGACGAGCGCCGTCACGACGACGTCCTGCACCTCGGGGACGGCGCGGAGTGCCGCCTCGACCTCGGACGGCTCGACGAGGTACCCGCGGACCTTCACGGCGTCGTCGGCCCGTCCGGCAAGGACGAGTCGACCGGACTCGTCGACCTTCGCGAGGTCGCCGTGCCGCCAGGTCGGGGTGCCGTCGGTGTCGACGCCGCGGTGCGCCGCGGTCTGCTCCGGCGCACCCCAGTACCCGGTCGTGACCCCGTCCGAGACGACGACGAGCTCACCGGTCTCGCCGGGGGCCGCCTCGGAGCCGTCCTCGCGCACGATGCGGATGGTCTTGCTCTCGATGGGCCACCCCGCGGGGACCACGCCGTCCGGGACCGCGTCGTCCGGGAGCACCGGGCAGAACGCCACGCTTGCGAGTTCGCTCGCCCCGAACCCGTTCACGAGCACGGTGTGCGTGCCGAGGTGCGGCCGGGTCGCGGCGACGTCGGTGCCGGTGATCGGCTCGCCGACCGTGACCACCAGCCGGAGCCCCGTCAGTCCCGCTCGCGGTCCGCGGTCCGAGCCGGCGACGGCGCCCGTGATCGAACGCAGCAGGTGCGGGGTGCAGAGCACGGTCGTCGCGCCGTGCGTCGCGAGGTCGTCGAGCGTGCCCTCCACGCCACGGTCCCGGGGCTCGAGCGCCACCACGGCGCACCCGTTCATCAGCGCGGCCAGGGCGTGCATGAGTCCGGCGGTGAAGGACAGCGGCGCGGCGATCGCGAGCCGGTCCCCCGGGCCGAACCCGAGCGAGAGCGCGTCGGCCTCGGCGTCCCGCACCTGCTGACGGTGGGTGACGACGACGCCCTTCGGCAGGCCAGTCGAGCCGGAGGTGAAGACGATCACGAGCGGGTCGGAGCCTCCCGGCCGCTCGACACCGGCGTCGGGAGCGACCTCGACACCGGCGTCGGTGTCGGTGTCGGCTCTGTGGGCAGCGGCGCGCTCCTGCAACGCGTCGAGGTCGTGCACGAGCCCTGAGACCGCTCCGGCCCCGTCGAGCGCTGCGGCCGCCTGCGCCGCGAACGCCGGAGCGGCCACGACGTCCAGGACGTCGGCGAGCCGCACCACGTGCGCGAGCCTGGCCTCCGGGAGGTGGTCGTCGAGCACCACCACGGTCCGTCCGGCCGCCACGAGGGCGAGCACCGCCACGATCGTGTCCGCGGTCTGCCCGGCCATCACGCCGACCGGACGCGAGGCGCCACCGCGCTCCGCACCGACGCCGACCCCGCCGTGGTCGTCCGGACGCAGCGCTCGGCGCAGCTCGGCGCCGAGCCCACGGACCGCACGGTCGACCGCGGCGAACGTCAGGTCCCCCTCGGGCAGGATCAGCGCCGGGGCGTCGCCGTGGCTGGCCACGACGCGGTCCCACCGGTCGAGGATCGAGTGGTCGGCAGCGGCCGGGACCACGGGCACGTGGCCCCACGGCACACTCCTGGTCGTCACGGTTGCGGGCACGAGGACTCCCCTGTCGTTCTCGGACGTCGCCGCGGACACACGGCGACCCTGTGACGCTAGGGCCAGGACCGGGTGCCGAGGACGGCTCGGCTCCCGCCGTGCGGTTCCCCGCAACCGCCTGGAGGCGCGCTGCGGCCCGGCGGGACCGGGTCACGACCGAGGGTGGTCGCTGTACGCCCGCACAGGTCCGCAGATCGTGGACGCACTCCGCCGCGGTGTGCGTGCAGCGGTCGGAGCCCCGTCACTGCTGCGCGGGCCGCCGTCGTGCCGTTCAGCGCGGATCCTCCGGGAGTTCACCGCCGCGACGGTCTGCGGTTCCCCGCAGGGGGCCCGGTCGTCGTCACCGTCGGCATCCTGCGCGCCGGGAGCCGGGTTCCTGTACCTGGCGGCTCGTGGGTGTGGCGGCCTGCCGGTGCCCGCCGGGGCGCCCGGCCGCCGGTGCATCTGGCCGCCAGTGCATCAGGCCGCCAGCGCCCGCCGAAGCGCCAGTGCCCGCCAGGACGCTGTGCCGCCGGTGCCCGCCGCGCCCGCCAGGACGCCTGGCCGCCAGCGCCCGCCAGGACGCCTAGACGCCGGTGCCCGCCGGGCGCCTGGCCGCCAGTGCCCGCCAGGACGCCCGGCCGCCGGAAGCCGGAAGCCGGGAGGCCGTGCGTGGCGGCTTGTGACTGAGGCCCGGCGCCAGCCGCCAGTGGTCGCCGAGGCGACAGTGGCCGCCGCGGCGCCGGTGGCCGCTCCGGCGCGTGGGCGCGGTGGTCCCCGCTGTCGGTCCCCGCCAGGAGATTCGTCGCCGACTGGACGATCGGGCGTGTCGTCGGCTCCGACCGAATCAGATCGCGCCACGCAGGGCCTGTCGTGTGAACCGCTCGCGGAACGCAACAGGCCCCCGACTTCCGTCGGGGGCCTGTTCACGATGGTGGCTGGGGTACCTGGACTCGAACCAAGAACGACGGTACCAGAAACCGCTGTGTTGCCAATTACACCATACCCCAAGAGGCCTCACGGCCCCGTGTCCCGGTCGCCCGGGGCACGATCAACTACTGTACAGCATCCCGGACGTCCGTGAGACCACCGACGAGGTCCCGGTGCACCGCCGAGGCCGTCCGGGCCCCGTGACCGGCCGCCACGATGAGCTGCTCCGGCCCCGGCGGCGTCACGTCGCCCACGGCGTAGATGCCCGGCACAGCCGTCCGTCCGACGCCGTCGACGACGAGGAGCCCGTCGGCGTCCCGCTCGACCTGGGCGTGCAGCCAGCCGGTGTCGACGTGCCACGTCGGCCGCACGAAACCACCCGTTCGCGGCTCGACGTGCCCGTCCACCAGCCGGACGCCGGTCATGCCGGTCTGATCGCCCTCGAGGTCCGCGACCTCCCGCTCGTCGACCCGCACTCCTGCCGCCGCGAGCCGTCCTCGGCCGGCATCGTCGAGCGTCGGGGCGCCGTTCGTGTACACGATGAGGTCGTCGGACCACGCCGCGAGGAACAGCGCCCGATCGACCACGTCGGGCGTCTCGCACACGAACGCGAGCGGTTCGCCCGCCTTCTCGTACCCGTCGCACTCGACGCAGCTGTGCACGGAGGTGCCGTAGAACGCTCGGAGCATCGGCAGCGCGGGGAACTCCTCCCGGAGCCCCGTCGCGACCACGACCGCACGGGCGGAGGCGGTCACCTCGGTCCCCCGCCACGCCCCGTGCACACGCCACCGAGCACCGTCCGGGGCGACCTCGTCGACGACCGCCTGCACGACGGTCGCCTCCGGGTAGCCTTCCACCTCCGCTCGCCCGAGCTTCCGGAGCTCGAGCGGCGACACCCCGTCGCGCGTGAGGAACCCGTGCGACTGCAGCGTGGCGGCGTTCCGCGGCCGGTTCGCGTCGACCAACAGCACGGTCCGCCGCGCTCGCACCAGGTTGAGTGCGGCGCTGAGGCCCGCCGGACCCGCGCCGATGACGGCGACGTCGACGATCAGCCCTGCGTCGTCCGCCGAAGCGGTGTCCGCCGGAACGCCGGCATCGCTGCGCGCCACGATCGTCAGCGGGCTGCGAGCGCGCGGAGCCGGGTCAGCGTGGAGTCCTTGCCGAGGATCTCCATCGACTCGAAGAGCGGCGGCGAGATCCGACGACCCGACACCGCGACCCGCAGGGGTCCGAACGCCAGCCGCGGCTTCAGCCCGAGCCCGTCGATGAGTGCCGCACGCAGCGCCGCCTCGATCGCGGTGGACTCCCACGACTCGAGCGACTCGAGCGCCTCGATGCTCGTCGTCAGCACCGTCCCGGCGTCGTCCTTCAACGTCGCCGCGGCGTCGTCCTCGACCACGAGGTCCTGGTCGGCGGTGAACAGGAACCCCAGCATCGCCGGTGCTTCGCTCAGCACCTGCATGCGCTCCTGCACGAGCGGCGCCGCTGCGGTCAGCACCGCTGCCTGCTCGGCCGTGGGCGGCGACGCCACGAAGTCCGTCAGGTACGGCAGCAGGCGGTCCCGGAAGTCGTCCGGTGCGAGCAGGCGGATGTGGTCGCCGTTGATCGCCTCGGCCTTCTTCTGATCGAAGCGGGCCGGGTTCGGGTTGACGTCGGCGACGTCGAACGCCGCGACCATCTCGTCGACCGAGAAGACGTCGCGGTCCGGACCGATCGACCACCCGAGCAGCGCGAGGTAGTTCACGAGGCCCTCGGGCACCATGCCGTTCGCACGGTGGTGGAACAGGTTCGACTCCGGGTCACGCTTCGAGAGCTTCTTGTTCCCCTCGCCCATCACGTACGGCAGGTGACCGAACACCGGGATGGACTCGGCCAGCCCGGTCTCGTACAGCGCCTCGTACAGGGCGATCTGCCGCGGCGTCGACGACAGGAGGTCCTCACCGCGGAGCACGTGCGTGATCCCCATCAGGGCGTCGTCCACGGGGTTCGTGAAGGTGTACAGCGGCTTGCCGTTCGGACGCACCACCACGAAGTCCGGGAACGTCCCCTGCTTGAACGTGATCTCCCCGCGCACGAGGTCGTCGAACGAGAGATCCCGATCAGGCACCCGCAGGCGGAGCGCCGGCTGCCGCCCTTCGTCCCGGAACGCCTGGCGCTGCTCGTCGGTGAGGTCACGCTCGTGGTTGTCGTAGCCCTGCTTCGGGTCACGACCGGCCGCCTTGTTCCGGGCTTCCATCTCCTCCGGCGTGACGAACGACTCGTACACGTGCCCGGAGGCCGTGAGCTTCGCGATGACCTCGTCGTAGACGTCCGATCGCTGTGACTGCCGGTAGGGCCCGTGCGGACCGCCGACGTCGACACCCTCGTCCCAGTCCAGCCGCAGCCACCGCAGGGCCTCGAGGATCTGCTCGTAGGACTCCTCGCTGTCCCGCGCGGCGTCGGTGTCCTCGATGCGGAACACGAGCTTGCCGCCCGTGTGGCGTGCGTACGCCCAGTTGAAGAGCGCCGTCCGGATCAGACCCACGTGGGGCGTCCCGGTCGGGCTGGGGCAGAAACGGACACGGACGTCGGAGCCGGTGGCTGTGGTGAATGGTGCAGTCATGACCACATCAGCCTACCGGCGGCGAAGGAACCCGTGAACGCAGAAAACCCCTGACCACGTGGTGGTCAGGGGTTCCCTGGTGTTGCAACGTTGAGTCCGGCGGCGTCCTACTCTCCCACAAGGTCCCCCTTGCAGTACCATCGGCGCTGAGAGGCTTAGCTTCCGGGTTCGGAATGTGACCGGGCGTTTCCCTCTCGCTATGACCACCGGAACACTTTCGACCCAATCAAGGGAAATCTCGAAAGCTGTTCCGCGGGTGCCCGTATCGAGCACAGCGCGGTGTTCAGTTTCTTGTTCCCGATCGTCTGTCGGGAACCACAAAGTGGACGCGAGCCCCACACCCGAAAGTGTGGGAAATAGTTGTGTTGT
>NZ_JBIVHJ010000004.1:0-257278 GCF_044749145.1 Curtobacterium sp. NPDC089689
TTGTCTCCGAACCGAGCAAGCTCGGCCACGGGGTCAATAAATTGGCATTGACAATGTGCACGCTGTTGAGTTCTCAAGGACCAGACGCACTCCCCGCTCCACCCCGAACACGAGGCTTCGCCAGAGAGGCTTTCGATCTTGGTTTGACCACCGATGTGTCGTCGGACCAGGAGGCCCAGTGGCTCATCCCTGACGGGAGAGAACCGGTGGAGTAGTCATCCTAGGCGTCGAAGCGATCCAGCGCAAGGCCAGTTCTGAACTTCAGTGGAGGATGGTCCCGCTTGAGGCCGGCAGGCTCTGGGCTCTCGCTCCAGCCGCTCCGCCGCACCTTTGGGGTGACGAGTAAGAACTCTACGTGCGGACCGTGGGGAGCGCCAACCGGCCGCGCTTCCCGGGCGTGTCGCGTTCTGCAACACCTGGCCCCGGAACGCAGCGACGCCCGGCTCCCACAGGGGGAACCGGGCGTCGGCGTTCTCGGGCGATCAGCTGATCGACACACCCGCGAGGGTCTTCTTGCCACGACGGAGCACGAGCACTCCCCCCGGCAGCACGAGGTCCCCCACCGGTGCGGTCGGGTCCTCGGCCCGGGCATTGTTCACGTACACCCCGCCCTGGTCGATCGCTCGCCGGGCTTCGCCGAGGGACTTCACGAGACCGGTCTCGACGAGGGCGCGCGCGACATCGGCATCGCCGGGCAACGTCGTCGACCCCGGGAGCTCGGCGATCGCGGACCGGAGGGTCTGCTCGTCGAGGGTCGTCAGGTCGCCGTTGCCGAACAGGGCAGCGGCGGCGTCGATCGCGGCCTGGGTCGCCTCGACCCCGTGCACCACCGCAGTCACCTCGAACGCGAGGGCGCGCTGCGCCTCACGGCGGAACGGTTCGTCCGCGACGGCCTGCGCGAGTCGTTCGACCTCTGCCCGCGACAGGAACGTGAACTGCCGGAGACGCTCGACCACGTCGGCGTCCGAGGTGTTGAGCCAGAACTGGTAGAAGGCGTACGGCGACGTCATCTCCGGGTCGAGCCAGATGGCGTTGCCCTCGCTCTTGCCGAACTTCGTGCCGTCGGAGTTCACGATCAGGGGCGTCCCGAGCGCGTGCACGGCAGCGCCCTCGGTACGCCGGATCAGCTCTGTCCCCGAGGTCAGGTTGCCCCACTGGTCGGAGCCGCCGGTCTGCAGGGTGCACCCGTACTGCCGGAAGAGCTCCCGGTAGTCGAGGCCCTGGAGGATCTGGTAGCTGAACTCGGTGTAGCTGATCCCTGCGTCCGAGTTGAGGCGCGCGGCGACGGCGTCCTTCTTGAGCATCGAGTTGACGCGGAAGTACTTGCCGACGTCCCGCAGGAAGTCGATCGCGGACAGCGGTGCCGTCCAGTCGAGGTTGTTCACCAGCCGGACGCCGTTGTCACCCTCCGGGCTGAGGAACCGCGACACCTGGGCACGGAGACGGTCGACCCAGTCGGCGACGGTCTCCGGGGTGTTCAGCGTGCGCTCGGCGGTCGGGCGCGGATCGCCGATCAGGCCGGTCGAACCGCCGACGAGCGCCAGCGGCTTGTGCCCCGCCAGCTGGATCCGGCGCAGGGTCAACAGCTGCAGCAGGTTGCCGCAGTGCAGTGAG
The DNA here is from genome assembly GCF_044749145.1 of Curtobacterium sp. NPDC089689. Lineage (NCBI taxonomy): Bacteria > Bacillati > Actinomycetota > Actinomycetes > Micrococcales > Microbacteriaceae > Curtobacterium > Curtobacterium sp. NPDC089689. The sequence continues at coordinate 1,615 of NZ_JBIVHJ010000004.1, forward strand.
GGCGCGGTCGGGTCGAAGCCGCAGTAGTAGGTGATCGGCTCGCCGTCGAGGGCCTCCTTGAGTGCGGTCTCGTCGGTCGAGACGTGCACCAGACCACGCCAGCGCAGTTCGTCCCACACCGAGGCGAAGGTGGGGTCGTTCTGCTGGCGCGTCAGGACATCGAGCGCGGTATCACTGGACACCCGGCAATCGTAGCGGCCGGGAGGAGCGGCGCGGCTCCGCTAGTCGAGGGCACCCTTGTGCCGTCGGTACGTCGAGACCGTCGGGTCGCCCGTCAGCCAGAAGCGCCAGGGGAACCGCGCGCCGCCGGCGATGCCGCCGACGCCGGTGCGCGGTCCTCGCGAGATGCGGGGCACGCCTGCGGCGTCCCGCTCCGCCAGGAGCGCCTCGACGACCGCGGCCGGCGGGGCCGAGGCGAGCCGTGCCTCCAGGCCGGGTGCCAGCGTGAGTACGAACGGACCGGACCCGTCCAGGAGCGACGTGCCGTCGTCCGTGCCGAGGACGGCGCCGAGCGCGACGCCGAGGTTGCCCGGTCCGCGGGCGAGCGCGACGTCGGCGGGACGCGGTCCGCGGCGTTCGCGGGCGGTGTCACTCCCCGCGACGACCTCGCCGCCCCGGAGGAGTGATCCGGCTGACGTGCCCTCCGGGCCGCTGACGACGTTGACGCACGTGTGGATGCCGTACGAGCGGTAGGCGTAGAGCGTGCCCGGTGGGCCGAAGAGGTGGCGGTTGCGCTCGGTCATCCCGCGGTGGCCGTGGGAACCCGGATCGGTCGGGCCGTGGTAGGCCTCCACCTCGGTGATGCGGATCGCGACGCCGCGGCCGACGATCGTCGCGCCGAGCAGGGCCGGGGCGGAGATCGGAGCGGGCTCGGCGAGCAGTGCCCGCAGCGCGTCGGTCATCGGGTGAAGGGGGCGCCCTCCGCCAGCTCGCGGACGCGCTGGGTCAGGGACGTGAGCTGCTCCGCCACACGGTCCGGTGCGGTGCCGCCGGCTCCCGTGCGGGAGGCGACGCTGCCCTCGATCGTGAGGACCGAACGGACCTCGGGCGTGAGGTGCTCCGACACGGACCGGTACTCGTCGTCGGTCGGTTCGTCGAGCTCGATGCCGCGCTCCTCACAGTGGCGGACGAGGGCGCCGGAGACCTCGTGGGCGTCACGGAAGGGCACGCCCTGCCGGACGAGCCACTCGGCGACGTCGGTCGCGAGCGAGAAGCCCTGCGGCGCGAGCTCGGCCATCCGCCCGGTGTCGAAGGTCAGCGTCGCGATCATGCCGGTGAACGCCGGGAGCAGGACCTCGAGCTGCTCGACCGAGTCGAACACGGGTTCCTTGTCCTCCTGCAGGTCTCGGTTGTACGCCAGCGGCAGGCCCTTGAACGTCGCGAGCAGGCCGGTGAGGTTGCCGAGGAGCCGCCCGGACTTGCCGCGCGCGAGTTCGGCGATGTCCGGGTTCTTCTTCTGCGGCATGATGCTCGACCCCGTCGAGAACGCGTCGTGCAACCGGACGAAGCCGAACTCCTTCGTGTTCCAGAGGATGACCTCCTCGGCCAGGCGCGAGACGTCGATGCCGATCTGGGCGAGGACGAACGCGAACTCCGCCACGACGTCACGGCCGGCGGTCGCGTCGATCGAGTTCTCGGCCGGCCGGGCGAACCCCAGCTCGTGCGCGATCGCCGTCGGGTCGAGTCCGAGCGAGCTGCCGGCGAGGGCACCGGCGCCGTACGGGCTCACGCCAGCGCGGGCCGACCAGTCGCGGAGCCGCTCGAGGTCACGCACGAGCGGCCAGGCGTGCGCGAGCAGGTGGTGCGCGAGGAGCACGGGCTGCGCGTGCTGGAGGTGCGTGCGGCCCGGCATGATCGCGCCGGGGTGCTCGTTCGCCTGCTGGCTGAGGGCGTCCACGAGGTCGATCACGAGGTGGCCGATGCGCCGACCGTGGTCGAGCATGTGCATGCGGCCGAGCGTGGCGATCTGGTCGTTGCGGCTCCGGCCGGCGCGGAGCTTCCCGCCGAGTTCCGGACCGAGGTCGGCGATGAGCAGCCGTTCGAGCGCGCCGTGGACGTCCTCGTCGGAGTCGTCGGGCTGCAGCTCGCCCGTCGCGTGCGCGTCGGCCAGGCGGTCGAGGCCGGCGAGCATGCGCTCCAGCTCGTCCTCGGTCAGGTAGCCCGCGGCCTGCAGTGCCCGCGCGTGGGCGCGGGACCCGGCGATGTCGTAGGGCGCGAGCTGCCAATCGAAGTGCGTCGACTTCGAGAGGGCGGCCAGCTCGGCGCTCGGGCCGTCCGCGAAGCGGCCGCCCCAGAGGGCGCCGGTGTTGGTGGCGTCGGTCTTGGCGTGCGGGGCTGCGTCGGTCATGTCGTCCTGCGTCGTGTGGGTTCGTTCTGGGTGGTGGTCCGAGGGAGGCGACCGGCGGGTCGGACGCGGGTCGTGCCTCCAGGCCGGTGGTGGGACGGGGTCGGCCGATGGTGGGGCGGGGTCGGCCGGCGGTGGGGCGGGGTCGGCCGGCGGGGGGGGGGGGGGGGGGCGGGGGCCCCCCCCCCCCCGGGGGGGGGGGGGGGGGGGGGGGGGGGGGGGGGGGGGGGGGGGGGGGGGGGGGGGGGGGGGGGGGGGGGGGGGGGGGGGGGGGCCCCGGGCGGGCCCCCCCCCACCGGGGTCGCCTAGTTGGCGGCGTCGCGCCGGGCCGAGATCTTCGACGGCAGCGACCACAGCTCGATGAAGCCCTTCGAGAGGGACTGGTCGAACGTGTCGCCCGTGTCGTAGGTCGCGAGGTCGAAGTCGTAGAGGCTCTGCTCCGACTTCCGGCCCGTGACCGTCGCACGACCACCGTGCAGCTGCAGGCGGATGTCGCCCGACACGTGCTGCTGAGTGTGGTCGATGAACGCGTCCAGGCTGCGCTTCAGGCCGCCGAACCACAGGCCGTCGTAGACCAGGTCGGCCCACTCCGACTCGATGCCGCGCTTGTAGCGGTTCACGTCGCGCTCGAGGGTCAGGCTCTCGAGCTCCTCGTGCGCGGCGATGAGCGCCATCGCCGCGGGGGCCTCGTAGACCTCGCGCGACTTGATGCCGACGAGGCGGTCCTCGACGACGTCGATGCGGCCGACGCCGTGCTTGCCGGCGAGGGCGTTGAGCTCCTGCACGATGCGGAGGACGCTGAAGCGCTGGCCGTCGATCGCGACCGGCACACCCTGCTCGAACGTGATCGTGACCTCGTCGGCGTCACGCGGGACCGAGGGGTCCTGCGTGTACGAGTAGAGGTCCTCGATGGGAGCGTTCCACGGGTCCTCGAGGAAGCCGGTCTCGACCGCGCGGCCCCAGACGTTCTGGTCGACCGAGTACGGCGACTTCTTCGACTGCTCGATGGGCAGGTCGTGCTCGTTCGCGTAGACGATCGCCTTGTCGCGGGTGAGCGCGAGGTCGCGGACGGGCGCGACGCTCGTCAGGTCGGGCGCGATCGCGGCGACGGCGGCCTCGAAGCGGACCTGGTCGTTGCCCTTGCCGGTGCAGCCGTGCGCGACGCTGTCGGCACCGAGCTGCTTCGCGGTGAGGGCGAGGTGCTTCGCGATGAGCGGACGGCTCAGCGCGGACACGAGCGGGTAGCGCTTCTGGTAGAGCGCGTTCGCCTTGAGGGCGGGCACGAGGTAGTCGTCGGCGAACTCGTCCTTCGCGTCGACGACGACCGATTCCACCGCGCCGCAGTCGAGCGCGCGCTGGCGGATGGCGTCCATGTCCTCGCCGCCCTGGCCGACGTCGACCGCCAGTGCGACGACGTCCTTGCCGGTGGCGTCCTTGAGCCAGCCGATGCCGACGGAGGTGTCGAGGCCTCCGGAGTACGCCAGTACGACGCGGTCTGCCATGTGGTTTCTCCTTGGGGGTGGGGGTGTCAGTTGGTGGGGGCCGCGGCCGGTTCGACCGTGTTCGCGGCCGCGGCCGGTTCGACCGTGTTCGCGGCCGCGGCCGGTTCGGCCGCGTTCGCGGCCAGGAGCCAGGCGAGGAGCGCCTTCTGGGCGTGGAGGCGGTTCTCCGCCTCGTCCCAGATGATGCTGCGCGGGCCGTCGATGACCTCCGCCGTGACCTCGAAGCCACGGTCGGCGGGCAGGCAGTGCATGAACACGGCGTCGTCGGCGGCGTGCGCCATCAGCTCGTCGTCCACGCGGTAGCCGGCGAATGTGTCGAGCCGCGCCTGCTTCTCGTCCTCCTTGCCCATCGAGACCCAGGTGTCGGTGACGACGACATCCGCGCCGGAGACGGCAGCGACCGGGTCGGTGACCACGAGGACGGAGCCCCCCGTGACCGCGGCGCGCTGCTCGGCGTCCGACACGACCGACGCTGCGGGCGCGAAGGACTCCGGCGCGGCCACGCGGACGTGCATGCCCGCGGTCGCCCCGGCCAGCAGGTACGACTGCGCCATGTTGCTCGCGCCGTCACCGACGAACGCCACGGTCTGACCCGCGAGCGTGCCGCGGTGCTCGCGGATGGTGAGGAGGTCGGCGAGGAGCTGGCATGGGTGGAAGTCGTCCGAGAGGGCGTTCACCACGGGGACACGGGTGCCGGCCGCCATCTCCTCGAGACCCGACTGGGCGTAGGTGCGCCACACGATCGCGGACACCATGCGCTCGAGCACGCGTGCCGTGTCCGACGGGGTCTCCTTGCCGCCGAGCTGGCTGTTCGCCGTCGTGATGACGAGCGGGCTGCCGCCGAGGTCGGAGATGCCGACGTGGAACGAGACGCGGGTGCGGGTGGAGGACTTGTCGAAGATGACCGCCACGGACTGCGGCCCGGCGAGGGGCTTCGCGGCCCAGCGGTCGGCCTTCATCTGCGCCGCGAGGTCGAGGATCGCGGACTGCTCGGCCTGGCTCAGGTCGTCGTCGCGGAGGAAGTGGCGGGTCATGCGGAGGTCTCCTGGTCGGCGGTGCCCTGCTCGGCCGCGACCGCGGCCAGACTCTCACCGAGGATCGACACGAACTCGTCGATCTCGGCGTCGGACACGACGAGCGGCGGCGCGATGCGCAGACTCGACTCGTTCGGGGCGTTGATGATGAGGCCACGGTCGAGCGCGGCCTGGTTGACGGCGGGGCCGACCGGACCGGTCAGCCCGACGCCGATGAGCAGGCCGGTGCCCCGGACCTCCTGCACGAGCGGCGAACCGATCGACGCGATGCCCGCACGGATCCGCTCGCCCTTCGTCACCGCACCGGCGACGAGGTCCGCACGCTCGATCTCCTCGAGCACGGCGTTCGCGACACGGGTGCCGAGCGGGTTGCCGCCGAACGTCGAACCGTGCTGGCCGGCCGAGAAGAGGTCGGACGCCCAGCCGAACGTGACGAGGGCGCCGATCGGGAAGCCGCCGGCGATGCCCTTCGCGATGGTGATCGCGTCGGGGGTGAAGCCGTGCCCCTGGTAGGTGAACCAGTTGCCCGTGCGACCGACACCGGTCTGGATCTCGTCGAGGATGAGCAGCGCGCCGTGCGCCTCGGTCAGGCGGCGTGCCGCGAGCAGGAAGCCCTCGGGCAGGTCAACCACACCGGCCTCGCCCTTGATCGGCTCGAGGATGAGCGCGGCGACGTGGTCGTCGAACGCGGACTCGAGCGCCTCGACGGTGGAGTCGACGTGCTCGACACCCGGGACCATCGGCAGGAAGTCCTGCTGCAGCGCGGGCTTGCCGGTGAGTGCGAGCGCGCCCATGGTCCGGCCGTGGAAGCCCTGCTTCAGTGCGAGGATCCGGGTCTTGCTCCCGTCAGCGCCCTTGTTCAGGCGCGCGAGCTTGAACGCGGCCTCGTTCGCCTCGGCGCCCGAGTTGCCGAAGTACACGCGACCGGCGTCCCCGGCACCCGTGATGCGCTTCAGGCGCTCCGCGAGCTCGAGCTGCGGCGGCGTCGCGAAGTAGTTCGAGACGTGCACGAGCTTCGCGGCCTGGTCGGCGACGGCCTCCACGAGCGCCGGGTGCGCGTGCCCGAGCGAGTTCACCGCGATGCCGGCGAGGAAGTCGAGGTACTCGTTGCCGTCGACGTCCCACACCCGACAGCCCTCGCCACGCTCGAGCATGATCTTCGGCGGGGTCAGGGATCGCATGAGCGACGCCCCGAACCGGTCGTTCCAGGTCTCGGTCTGCGTCTCGGTGCTCACTGCTCGTGCCCCTTCTCGGTCGTGGCTTCGTGCTTGCCCGCGGTGCGGTCCGCGGCGCTGGACGTGGTGGTGCCGTGGTCCGTCGCGCTCGACGACGCGGACGCTGCGACGCGGCGGCCGATCTCGGCGTGGGTCATCTGGTTCTCCGTGCGTCGGCTCGGGTCCGGGATCACCTCGGTGCCCGCGCCGCGGAGCGTGAAGACCTCGAGCAGGATCGAGTGCGGGATGCGGCCGTCGATGATCGTCGCCCCGCCGACCCCGCCGACCACGGCGTCGAGGCACGCGGTCATCTTCGGGATCATGCCGGACTCGAGCGACGGCAGGAGCTCGCGGAGTTCCTCGACCGCGATGAGGTCGACGATGGAGTCGCGGTCCGGCCAGTTCCGGTACAACCCGGGGACGTCCGTGAGCATCATCAGCTTCGCGGCCTTGAGCGCGATGGCGAGCGCGCCAGCGGCGGCGTCCGCGTTCACGTTGAGCGCCTGGTCCGGGTGGGCGTCGTCGATCGCGATGCTCGAGACGACCGGGATCCGGCCGGCCTCGATCGCTGCGAGGACGCCGGACGGGTCGACGTGCGTGATGTCGCCCACGTGGCCGAGGTCGAAGTGCTCGCCGTCGACGACGACGCCCTTCTTCTCGCCCGTGAACAGGGAACCGCCGTCGCCGAACACGCCGACCGCGAGGCCGTCGCCGTGCTCGTTCACCAGCTCGACGATCTCGCGGTTGACTTCGCCGGCCAGGACGTCACGGACGACGGTGATCGCCTCGGTGGTGGTGACGCGGTACCCGCCGCGGAACTCGGACTCGATGCCCTGCTCCTTGAGCGCAGCCGAGATCTGCGGCCCGCCGCCGTGCACGACGACCGGGTGCAACCCTGCGTAGCGCAGGTACACCATGTCCTCGGCGAAGGCCCGCTTGAGGTCCTCGTTGATCATCGCGTTGCCGCCGAACTTGACGACGACGACCTTGCCCGAGAACCGCTTCAGCCAGGGCAGGGACTCGATGAGCGTCGCGGCCTTGACGGCGGCGAGCTCGTGCTCTTCTTCCTTGGTGAGGTCGTGGTCGCTCATCAGCTGGAGTACGCGCTGTTCTCGTGGACGTAGTCGTGCGTCAGGTCGTTCGTCAGGATCGTCGCCATGTGCGGCCCCACCCCGAGGTCGATGAGCACGTGGGTCTCCCGGCCGGTCAGGTCGACGGAGTCGCTCGGCTCGTCCGGCGCGCCCGCGTGGCACACCCGGACGCCGTTCATGCTCACGTCGACCGCGTACGGGTCGAAGTCGGCGTCGGTCGTGCCGATGGCCGCGAGCACGCGGCCCCAGTTGGGGTCGTTGCCGAACACGGCGGCCTTGAAGAGGTTGTTCCGCGCGACGCTCCGGCCGACGGTGACGGCGTCGTCCTCGCTCGCGGCGCCGACGACCTCGATCGCGATGTCGTGGCTCGCGCCCTCGGCGTCCTGCTGCAGCTGCTTCGCGAGGTCGGCGCAGACCGCGGTCAGGGCCTCCTGGAAGTCGCCGACCTCCGGGGTGGTCCCGCTCGCCCCGGAGGACATCAGGACCACGGTGTCGTTCGTCGACATGCAGCCGTCCGAGTCGACGCGGTCGAAGGTCACGCGGGTGGCCGCGCGGAGCGCCTGGTCGAGTTCGTCAGCGGGCAGCAGGGCGTCCGTGGTGATGACGACGAGCATCGTCGCGAGGCCGGGCGCGAGCATCCCGGCGCCCTTCGCCATGCCGCCGACGGTCCAGCCGTCCTCGGTCACGACCGACTGCTTCGGCTTCGTGTCGGTCGTCATGATGGCCGTGGCCGCGTCGTGCCCGCCCGTCGCGGACAGCGCCGCGGACGCGAGGTCGACGCCCTTCAGGACGTTGTCACGGAAGGTCTGGTCCCCGACGCCGATGAGGCCGGTCGAGCAGACGACGACGTCCCCTGCGCCGAGGCCCAGGGAGTCGGCGACCGCCTCGGCGGTGAGGTGGGTCGTCTGGAAGCCGAACGGACCCGTGAAGCAGTTCGCGCCTCCCGAGTTGAGGACGACCGCCCGGGCCACACCGTCGCCGACCACCTGGCGCGACCAGATGACGGGGTGCGCCTGGGCGCGGTTGCTCGTGAAGACGGCGGCGACCGCCGCCTCGGGGCCGTCGTTGACGACGAGCGCCACGTCCGGCTTGCCGCTCGCCTTGAGACCGGCGGTCACACCGGCGGCGCGGAAGCCCGCGGCCGCGGTGACGCCCTGTCCGGACGACCCTGCCTGGAGGCCCGGCTCGGTTCCGACAGGCTGACCTGCGTCGTGCTGGTTCGCGTCGGTCACGGTGCGACTCCGTCCACGCTGAGGCCGAGGGTCTCGGGGAAGCCCAGGGCGATGTTGGTGGACTGGACCGCTGCCCCGGCGGTGCCCTTCGCGAGGTTGTCGAGCGCGCTCACCGCGACGACGCGACCGGCTGCTTCGTCGACGACGATGCCGACGAGGCACGTGTTCGCCCCGATCGTGTCGGCGACCCGCGGGAACTCGCCCTCGGGCAGGAGGTGCACGAACGGCTCGTCGGCGTACGCCTGCTCCCACGCGAGCCGGACGTCACGGGCACTGACCCCGGGCGCGAGCTTCGCCGTCGTCGTCGCGAGGATCCCGCGGGACATCGGGACGAGCACCGGGGTGAACGAGATCGTCACGTCCGAGGCGCCGGCGACCTGCAGGTTCTGCTGGATCTCCGGGATGTGCCGGTGCTTCCCCCCGACCTGGTAGGCGCTCGCGGAGCCCATGATCTCGGAGGCGAGGTACGTCGTCGCGAGCTTCTTGCCGGCACCGCTCGGCCCGACGGCGAGCACCGCGACGATGTCGTCCGACTCGACGAGCCCGGCCTGGATGCCCGGCTGGATCCCGAGCGTCACCGCGGTGACGTTGCACCCCGGGACCGCGATCCGCTTCGTGCCGGCCAGTTCCGTGCGCTGCCGGCCCTGGGAGGCGATGTCGTCCTCGTCGCGCCACTCCTCCGCGGAGCCGGGCGCGGGTGCCGCGTGCAGGAGTTCCGGGAGCCCGTACGTCCACGCACCGAACCAGTCGCCGCCGTAGAAGGCCTCCCACGCCGCCGGGTCCGTCAGCCGGTGGTCAGCGCCGCAGTCGACGACGAGGGTGTCGTCGTCGAGCTCGACGGTGATCGCCCCGGACTGCCCGTGCGGCAGGGCGAGGAACACCACGTCGTGTCCGCGGAGGTTCTCGGCCGTCGTCTCCGCGAGCGTCAGGTGCGCCAGCGAGCGCAGGTGCGGCTGCGTGGCGATGAGCGGCTGTCCGGCGTTCGAGAACGCAGTCACCGTCCTGACGTCGAACTCGGGATGGGCGGAGAGCACGCGCAGGAGCTCACCGCCCGCGTAGCCGGAGGCTCCCGCCACGGCGACGGATACGGACATGGGATTCCACCTTTGGGTCGGACTGGTCGTCGAGAGAGTCGGAGGCGGCGGCCCCGGGCGGTGATCCTGTGGATCAGTCGCGCAGGGTCGCCCCGAATCGCTCGCCGGCACGTCGGACAGCGCCGTCACGGGCCTCGGAGGCCTCGGCAGCGGTCAGCGTGCGGTCCGTGGCACGGAAGCGCAGCGCGAACGTCAGGGACTTCTGTCCCTCGCTCACGCCGGTGCCCCGGTAGTCGTCCACGAGGCGAGCATACTCCAACAGCTCGCCGGCACCAGAGCGGACGACGTCGAGGACGTCACCGGCCGGAACGTCCGCGTCGACCACGAGGGAGAGGTCCTGCGTCGCCGCCGGGTAGGACTCGATCGGGGTGACCGACACGAGCTCCGGGGCCGCCGCGCCCAGGGCGTCGAGGTCGAGCTCGAGCACGGCGACCACGCGGGGCAGCACCGCGGCCTCGCTCAGCTCCGGCAGCAACTCGCCCGCGACGCCCACGACGGAGTCGCCGACGAGGAGCGACGCCGCGCGCCCCGGGTGCAGCGACGGGTGGGTCGTCTGGGCCACCGTCAGCTCGACGCCGACGGCCCAGGCGACCTCGTGGGCGGCGTCGAGCGCGTCCGCGATGCCGTACGGCTCCGCTGCGGCGCCCGGCTGCTTCGCGACCCGGTTGCCCGTGAGGAGCGCCGAGACGTGGAACGGCTGCGCCGGCAGGGACGCGTCGAGGGCGGCGAGGGTCTCGCGGTCCGGGAGCGCGGCGCCCGCGGGGACGTCGACGGTGCCGAGCTCGTGCCCGTCCGTCGGGAGGAAGACCCGGGAGGTCTCGTACACCGCGACGTCGACGAGTCCGCGCGACACGTTGCGCCGCGCGACGTCGACGAGTGCCGGCAGACCGCTGCGGCGGAGTCGGTTCTGCTCGCTGTCGAGGGCGTTGGCGAGCACGACGCTCGGACCGCCGTCGCCGTCGATGCCCGGGTAGGCGTCCTGCGTGGCGGCCGAGACGAACGGTGCGGTGACGACCTCGACCAGGCCGGCGGCGGCCAGGGCGTTCGCGACCCGGCGACGAGCCTGCTGGTGGCCGGTGAGTCCGCGGCCGGGCGGGGCGACGGGCAGGACGCTCGGGATGCGGCCGTAGCCGACGATCCGGGCGATCTCCTCGACCAGGGTGGTGTCGTCGCCGAGGTCCGGGCGCCACGTGGGCGGCGTGACCGCGAGCAGCTCGCCGTCGACCTCGACCGTGGCGCCGATCGCACGCAGGGTGTCGATGACCTCGGCGTCGGTGTACTCCACACCGATCAGCTCCGCCGGGCGCCCGATCCGCATCGCGATGGTCGGTCGGGGCGTCGAGTCGACGAGGGTCGAGCCGAGCGGGTCCGCGCTGCCCCCGGCGAGCTCGACGAGGAGCTCCACGGCGCGGTTCGCGGCCGCCTCGGACACGAGCGGGTCGACGCCGCGCTCGAACCGGCGGGACGCCTCACTCGGGAGCTTGTGGCGACGAGCGGTCCGGGCGATCGACACCTGGTCGAACACGGCCGCCTCGATGAGGACGTCGGTGGTCGTGTCGGAGATCTCCGTCCGGGCACCGCCCATGACGCCCGCGAGGCCGACCGGGCCGTCGCCGTCGGTGATGACGAGGTCTTCCGGGTCGAGCCTCCGCGTGACGTCGTCGAGCGTGACGAGGGTCTCCCCCGTGTGCGCACGCCGGACGCCGAGCCCGCCGACGACCTTCGCGAGGTCGTACCCGTGCAGCGGCTGGCCGAGCTCGAACATGACGTAGTTCGTGACGTCGACGGGGAGCGAGATCGAGCGCACACCGGCGAGTGCCAGGCGCGACACCATCCACGCCGGTGTCTTCACGGTCGGGTCGATGCCGCGGACGACCCGGGTCACGAAGGTCGTCGCGCCCTGACGGCCACGGATCGGCGCCTGGTCGTCGATGGCCACCGGGAAGCCCTCGGCGGCGCGGGGCGTCACGCGGTCGACCGGGTCGCGGAACGAGGCTCCGGTGGCGTGCGCGTACTCGCGGGCGACACCGCGCATGCTCATGGCGTAACCGCGGTCCGGGGTGACGTTGATCTCGACCGCGGCGTCGTCGAGGCCGAGCAGGGCGATGGCGTCCGCTCCGACCTCGGGCTCCATCCCGAGGTCGGCGAAGCGCAGGATGCCGTCGTGCTCGTCGCCGAGGCCGAGCTCGCGCGCCGAGGCGATCATGCCGTCGGACACGTGGCCGTACGTCTTGCGGGCGGCGATCGGGAACGGGCCGGGCAGCACGGCGCCGGGCAGCGTCACGACGACGAGGTCACCGGCGACGAAGTTGTGCGCGCCGCAGACGATGCCGCGGGGCTCCGGCTCGCCGACGTCCACCTGGCACCAGTTGATCGTCTTGCCGTTCTTCTGCGGCTCCGGCTCGAGCGACAGCACCCGGCCGACCACGATCGGGCCGGTCAGGTCGTAGGTGTGGACGTCCTCTTCCTCGAAGCCCACCGACACGAGCGCCGCGTGGACGTGCTCGAGGGTGGCGTCTTCGGGGAGGTCGACCGACTCACCGAGCCAACGAAGTGGGACGCGCATCAGACCACCGTTCCGAACTGCTGCGAGAAGCGGATGTCGCCCTCGAGGAAGTCACGCATGTCGTTCAGGCCGTTGCGGAACTGCAGCGTCCGCTCGATGCCCATGCCGAACGCGAAGCCCTGGTACTCGTCCGGGTCGATGCCGGCGGCGCGCAGGACGTTCGGGTTGACCATGCCGCAGCCACCCCACTCGACCCACCGGGCGCCACCCTTGGCGTTCGGCTGCCAGACGTCCATCTCGGCGCTCGGCTCGGTGAACGGGAAGTAGTTCGGGCGGAGACGGATCTGCGCCTCGGCGCCGAACATCTGCCGGGCGAAGTGCTCGAGCGTGCCGCGCAGGTGCGCCATCGTCAGGCCCTTGTCGATCGCGATGCCCTCGACCTGGGTGAAGACCGGCAGGTGCGTGGCGTCGAGCTCGTCGGCCCGGTACACGCGCCCGGGCGCGATGACGTACAGCGGCAGTTCTCGGGAGAGCAGGGAGCGGACCTGCACGGGCGACGTGTGCGTCCGCATGAGCAGGTGCCGTTCGACGGGCTCGACGAAGACGGTGTCGGCCATCGCTCGGGCCGGGTGGTCCTGGTCGAAGTTCAGCGCGTCGAAGTTGAACCACTCGTGCTCGAGCTCGGGGCCCTCCGCGACTTCCCACCCCATGCCGACGAAGATGTCCGCGACGGCGTCGTTCAGGAGCGACAGCGGATGACGCGACCCCGGTGTGCGACGCGACGGCAGGGCCGTGACGTCGACCCGCTCGGACTCGAGCCGTGCGCGCTCCTCGGCCTCGGCCAGGACGGACTCCTGCTCGGCGACGGCCTGGTTGACGCGACCGCGGGCCTGGCCGACGAGCTTGCCCGCCGCGGCCTTCTGCTCCGGCGGCACACTGCGCATCGACGCGTTCATCCGCGCCAACGGCGACTGCTCACCGGTGTGCTCGGCCCTGGCCTGCTTCAGCTCGGCGACGGTCGTCGCAGCGCGGACGGCCGCGAGGGCGGCGTCCACGGCGGCGCTGACGGCCGGTTCGCTGATCTCGAGGTGTTCTGACACGAGGCCCAAGCCTACCGGCCGATGGGATACCGCCGTCCTGTACCCGTCGGACGGTGGAGGGAGACGACGCGTCAGCCGGCTGTGGAGGAAGCAGCCGCGGCCCGCTGCGCGAACGCGCTCTCGTACAGGCACACCGAGGCCGCCGTGGCGAGGTTCATCGACTCCGCCTGCCCGTAGATCGGCACCTTGACGGCACGGTCGACGAGCGCGAGGTCCTCGTCGGTCAGCCCGCGGGCCTCGTTGCCGAAGACCCACGCCGTCGGTCCGTCGAGCATCCCGTCGGCACGGACCTCCGGGAGGTCGTCGCCCGATACGTCCGCCGCGAGCACCGTGTAGCCGAGGGCTTTCGCCCGCCCGACCGCGTCGGCGAGCGTCACACCGACCGAGACCGGCACGTGGAACAGCGAGCCCGTGGTCGAGCGGACCACCTTCGGGTTGTACGGGTCCACCGAGCGCCCGGTGAGGACGACCGCGTCGGCGCCGGCGGAGTCGGCGGCGCGGATGATCGTGCCGGCGTTGCCGGGGTCCCGCACCTGCTCGAGGATCGCGACCAGCCCGGGGAGGGAACCCTCCGTCGCGGAGTCGCCACGAGCCTCCAGGCCGTCCGACGGGTCGACGGGAGCCACGTCGACGGAGGCCGGATCCGGGAAGACCGACCGCACCGACGTCGGGAACTGCTGGCAGACGGCGACGACGCCCTGCGGCGTGACCGTGTCGGCCATGGAGTCGAGCACCTGCTCGGTCACGAACCAGGTGTCGACCGGCGCGTCGTCGAGCGCGTAGCGCGCGGCCGCGGTCGGCGTCACGTAGAGCTCACGGAGGAGCTCCGGGCGGTACTCGAGCGCCTCCCGGACGGCCTGCGGCCCCTCGAGCAGGAACAGTCCGGTGTCGGCGCGGACGTCCTTCTTGGCGAGGGCGGCCACGGCACGGACACGGCCGGCCTTCGGGTTCTCGAGGAGATCGCTCACGGGCACCAGTCTAGGAACGCACGAAGCCCCCGCTCCGCGGACGGAACGGGGGCTTCGTGGTGCAGCTGGCGTGACTACGCGGCCTTCGGGGCCGAGGTGTCGGCCGGCAGGGCCTTCTTCGCGGTCTCGACGAGCGCCGCGAACGTGTCGGGGTTGTTCACCGCGAGGTCCGCGAGGATGCGACGGTCGACCTCGACGCCGGCCAGGTTCAGACCCTGGATGAGGCGGTTGTAGGTCAGGCCGTTCGCACGCGACGCAGCGTTGATGCGCTGGATCCAGAGGCGACGGAACTCGCCCTTCTTGGCGTGACGGTCGCGGTACGCGTAGACGAGGGAGTGGGTGACCTGCTCCTTGGCCTTGCGGTACAGACGCGAACGCTGACCGCGGTAGCCCTCGGCGCGCTCGAGAACGACGCGGCGCTTCTTGGCGGCGTTGACCGCTCTCTTTACTCGTGCCATTGATCTATTCCTTTACGTTCCGCCGGCTCAGTGGCCGAGAAGCTTCTTGACGTTCTTCGCGTCGGCCTTCGCGAGGACCTGGTCCTCGTTGAGGCGGGCCTTGCGCTTGGCGCTCTTGACCTCGAGGTTGTGACGCATACCGGCCTGCTGCTTCATGATCTTGCCGCTGCCGGTGACCTTGAAGCGCTTCTTCGACCCGGAGTGGGTCTTCTGCTTGGGCATGGAGTGCCTTTCCGTGGGATGGGTGTGGGGAGCCGCGTCGTCGCGGGTTCGGTCGGGGAGACCTACTCGGCCGGAGCGGCCTGCTGCTCGGAAGCGGCGGGGGACTCCTCGCCGTTCTTCGCGGCGTGCTCCGACGCGCGACGCTCGGCCTTCTGTGCAGCACGCTTGGCGTTCTGCTCGCCCTTGACGTCGGACTTGTTCTTCAGCGGAGCGATGATCATCGTCATGTTGCGGCCGTCCTGGGTCGGACGCGACTCGACGACACCGAACTCGGCGATCTCCTCGGCGAACCGCTGCAGGAGGCGGACGCCCTGCTCCGGGCGCGACTGCTCGCGACCGCGGAAGAGGATCATGGCCTTCACCTTGTCGCCACCGAGGAGGAAGCCCTCGGCGCGCTTGCGCTTGGTCTCGTAGTCGTGCTTGTCGATCTTCAGGCGGAACCGGACCTCCTTCAGGTCCGTGTTCACCTGGTTGCGACGCGCTTCCTTGGCCTTCTGCGCAGCCTCGTACTTGAACTTGCCGTAGTCCATGATCTTGGCCACGGGCGGCTTCGAGTTCGGGGCGACCTCGACCAGATCCAGTTCGGCTTCCTGCGCGAGACGCAGGGCCATGGCGATCGGGACAACGCCGACCTGCTCACCCTGGGGGCCGACGAGTCGGACCTCGGGAACGCGGATTCGGTCGTTGGTGCGGGGATCGGTGATGCGGAGCTCCTTCAATCAGGTGGTTGGCCGTCCGGGGCTGTTGCCCTGGACGACGGCACGAGAGAGGAGGTCTGACGCACGGATCGGAACCCGTTGCACCGCCCGACGTCGTCCCTTGCGGGAGGACCTGCCGTGCTCGTGGTGCTGAGCCCGGCGGAGCGATGGGGACCCGGTAGCCTGGTGGTGCACAGCCGCGGGTGGGAGAGACTCCTCTTTCGCAAGACGCCGTTCGAGCCCCCGAGGGCGCACGGACAGCATCTGCCGCGACAGAGTCTAGCAGAGGAGCACCGTGACCGACACCCCGCCGAACGAGCCCACCGGAGCCGACGAGGCGCGTGACATCGCGGAGGTGCCGGCGGTCGAGCTCATCAACACCGTCGCGGTGCACCTGCTCAGCGCCGCGGCCGTGAAGGTCGGGCTGGCCGACGACCCGCAGGAGCAGACCGACCTCGACGAGGCGCGGAAGCTCATCACCGCCCTCGCCGGCCTGGTCACCGCCGCCGCGACGGAGATCGGCGACCACCACGCCCGTCCGCTGCGCGACGGGCTCCGCTCGGTGCAGCTCGCGTTCCGCGAGGCCTCCTCGATCCCGGACGCCCCGGGCAAGGGCCCCGGCGAGAAGTACACCGGCCCTGTCAACTGACGTGACCGGATGACGGCCTGGAGGCCCGTGGCGGCGTCGCCACGGGCCTCCAGGCCGTCAGGTGGGTGCGTCGGCGAGCGCTGCGCGCGCGGACCCGTCAGCCAGCGCTGCGCGCGGCCAGCCGCGCGACGGCCGCCAAGGGGATGCCGACCCAGTCCGGCCGGTTGCGGCTCTCGTAGACGACCTCGTAGACGGCCTTGTCGAGCTCGAAGGCGTCGAGGACCTCGCGGTGTGCGCGGAGGTCGCCGCCGGTCCCCTGCTCGTAGCCGGTGAGGAACGCGCTGCGGGCCTCGTGCGCCCAGTCGCCCGTGTCCACCGGGTCGACGTCACGGGCGAGCGCTCCCGCCACGTAGTCGAACGACCGCAGCATGCCCGCGACGTCGCGCAGCGGGACGTCGGGCACCGAGCGCTCGGCGAGCGGGCGGAGCGGTTCCCCCTCGAAGTCGAGGAACACCCACCCCCGCTCTCCCGGCGCCGCGAGCACCTGGCCGAGGTGCAGGTCACCGTGGATGCGCTGCAGGTCCGGCCACGACGCCTCGGCGGCCCGTGCGTACACGGCACGCACGGCGTCGGCGTGCTCGGCGACCGCCGGCGCCTCGCGTTCGGCCGCGGCGAGGCGGGCGTGCATCGTGGCGAGGGCGTCACGGCGGCGGTCGTCCGTCGCGGGTGTGGTCGGCAGGACCTCCGCGAGCGTGCGGTGCACCTCGGCGAGCGCCGCGCCGAGCCGTGTCGCGTCGTCGGCGAAGGCGACACCTGCGCGGGCGTCGTCGAGCGCCACACGCCAGGCGTCGCGGGTACCCGGGAGGAACTCCTGCGCGACGGCGAGGTGGCCGGTGGCGGTGCCGTCCGGTCGCCCGGTGTCGGGCCAGCTGCCGCGGAGCGCACCGTAGACCGCCGGCACCCGGGTGCTGCCGGCCGCGGAGAGCGCGAGCTGCGTGGTGACGTCGGGGTTGTCGCCGTGGTGCAGGACGCGGAACACCTTGACGATGACCTGCTCGCCGGCCTCGGTGTCGCAGATCACGGAGGTGTTCGACTGCTCGCCGGACAGCACGCGCGCGGCGGTCACGGTGCCGATCGGGCGGAGCGACCCGGGGTCCGCGTCGATCCGGGCGGCGAGCCCCCTGACCCACTCGAGGTCGGCCGTGGCGTCGGTCAGGCCGCCGTCGCGGACCACGACGGGCGCCTGGTAGAGGACGGCACCGGTCGCGGCGTCGTCGAGGACCAGCCGGGTGTCGTCGTCGGTCGACAGCGTGCGGAGCGTCGGGCCAGCGCCTCCCTTGGCGGCGTACCAGCGCTGTGCGGCGATCCACGGGGCGAGGTCGTGGTCGGACGGAGCGTCGCTCATGCCGCGGAGGCTACGCGCCCGGCGCTGGGGAGGTGGGGGACGCCGGTGCTCGCGGTGCTCGCGGTGCTCGCGGTGCTCGCGGTGCGAGGATGGCTGGGTGCCGCACTACCTCGAGGACCTCGCCGCCGGTCAGACCTTCACCACCCCGGGGCGGACGATCACGGAGGCCGACGTCGTGTCGTTCGCCTCGTGGACGAACGACAACAACCAGGTGCACACCGACGTCGAGTTCGCGGCCCGCACCCGCTACGGCCAGCGCGTCGTGCACGGACTGCTCGGGACGTCGCTCTGCCTCGGCCTCATCGCGCGGACGGGGGTCTTCGAGGGTTCGGCCGTGGCGCTGCTCGGCATCGACCAGTGGCGGTTCACCGCTCCGGTGTTCATCGGCGACACCGTGACGTGCACGGTGGAGATCCTCTCGACGCGGCGGACGAGTTCGGGGACGACGGGCATCGTCGAGCGCGCGGTGTCGCTCCGCAACCAGCACGGCGAGGTCGTCCAGCAGGGCCGGATGGACGTCATGGTGCTGACACGGGACGCCGCGATCGCGTGACGAACGACACCGGACCCGCTCGTTGCCACACCTCTTTACAACGATGTACGAACGGGTCCAGCATGGACGCATGAGCACGCTCGCCGGCAACGACGCCGCCCCCACCGCCCTCCCCGTCGCGACCGAACAGGACGGGACGTACCCGCGGCCGCAGCTCCTCCGCCCCGCCTGGGCAGACCTCGACGGCACGTGGTCGTTCCGCAACGACGGGGACGACGCCGCCTGGCGCTCGGGCTTCCCGGACGCGCGGGACATCACCGTGCCGTTCCCGCCGGAGTCGGTCGCGTCCGGGATCGACGAACCGGGCTTCCACCCCGTGGTCTGGTACTCCCGGCAGCTCACCGCAGCCGACCTCGTCGCCGCCGGGTACTCGTCCGCGCAGCCCCGGCTGGTCCTGCACTTCGGAGCCGTCGACCACCGTGCGCGCGTCTGGGTCGACGGGCAGTTCGTCGGCGAGCACGAGGGCGGTCACACGCCCTTCGCGTTCGACGTCACCGACGTGCTGACGGCCGACCCCGACGCCGTGCACACCCTCGTCGTCCGTGCCGAGGACGACCCGCTCGACCTGACGCAACCCCGGGGCAAGCAGGACTGGCACGAGGAGCCGCACGCGATCTGGTACCGCCGGACCACCGGCATCTGGCAGACCGTGTGGCTCGAGGCGGTGCCGACCGTGTCGATCGCGGCGCTGCGCTGGACGAACGTCGACCACGCCACGGTCCGGCTCTCCGTCCGGCTCGCCGGCACCCGTCCCGGCGGCGAGCGCCTCCGCGTCGAGGCGTGGTGGGCCGACGAGCACCTCGCGACCGTCGAGTCCGCGCTGGGCGACGTCGCCCGGTCGAGCGCGATCGACACCGAGTTCGACGTCGTCGTGCCGCTCCCCCGGCAGACGAACGGCCAGGCCGAGGACGAGCTCGTCTGGACGCCCGAGACGCCGCGGCTCGTCGACGCGACCGTCACCCTGCTCGACGCGGGCGGCACGACGACCGACGCGGTCGCGAGCTACTTCGGTGTCCGCACCACCTCCATCGGCCAGGGCGCGTTCCTGCTCAACGGGCACTCGTACGACGTCCGCAGCGTCCTGAACCAGGGCTACTGGCCGGACTCGCACCTCGCCGCCCCGTCCCGCGAGGCCCTCCGGCGCGAGGTCGAGCTCATCAAGGAGCTGGGCTTCAACGCCGCGCGGAACCACCAGAAGGTCGAGGACCCGCGCTTCCTCTGGTGGGCCGACAAGCTCGGACTGCTCGTCTGGGGCGAGATGCCCGGCGCCTACGCGTTCTCCCCCACGGCGGTGCAGCGGTTGGTACGGGAGTGGATGGACGCCGTCGAGCGCGACGCCTCGCACCCGTCGATCGTGACCTGGGTCCCCGCGAACGAGAGCTGGGGCGTGCAGCACATCGCGGACGACCCGGCCCAGCAGGCGTACGCGCGTGCACTCGCGGACGTCGCCCGGGCCCTCGACCCCACCCGCCCGGTGATCTCGAACGACGGCTGGGAGCACCCCGCGTCGGACATCCTCTCGGTCCACGACTACGAGGGCGACGGCGCCGTGCTGGCCCGGACCTACGCCGATGACGCGGCCCGCACGGCGCTCCTTCGAGGGATGGGACCGGCCGACCGGCAGATCCTCGTCGGTGGCGCGGTCGACGAGGGGCAGCCCGTGATGCTCACCGAGTTCGGTGGCGTGAACTACCAGCCCGGCGTCCAGCGCGAGGACGGCTGGGGGTACACCTCAGCGTCCGACGGGGACGACTGGATCGCGCGCATCACCGGCCTGTACGACGCGATCCGCGCGAGCACGTTCCTCGCCGGCTCCTGCTACACCCAGCTCACCGACACGATGCAGGAGACGAACGGGCTGCTCAACGCCGACCGCACGCCGAAGGTCCCGATCGAACAGATCCGCCGAGCCGTCACCGGTCGGTGACCGACGGTCCGTCGCCGTCCGGCTGGCGCGACCGCGTCTGCCGGACGGCGACGGCAGCGACCGCTGCTGCGCAGCGTGCGAGGATCGTGCGGTGACCGACGTGGCGGAGACGACCCGCGCCTCCCGGCTGGGTTCCGTCCTGGAGGCGCGCCACAGCGGGTGGTCCGCTCCCCTGCTCCTGTGGCTGGCCTCACGGGCGTTCAGCACGCTGCTGCTCGGCTCGCTCTACTGGGTCGCGACCGCGGCCGGGTGGCCGTTCGCGTCGTACCGACGCGACCCGTCGTTCTTCACGTTCTCCGGGTCGTGGGACGCGTCCTTCTACCGGATCATCGCCGAGCGCGGGTACCCGACGGCGATCCCGGTGGACGACGCCGGGCACGTGCTGCCGAACGCGTGGGCGTTCCTGCCGGTGTTCCCGTGGCTCGCTCGCACGGTGGCGCCCGTCGTCGGCGGGTCGTTCTGGGTCGCCGGGGTCCTCGTCGCGACCCTGGCGGGCGCCGGTGCCTGCGTGGCGCTGTACCGCTTGGTCCGGGCGGTCCGCGGCGACCGGGCCGCGCGGTGGGCCACCGCCCTCTTCGCCTTCGGTCCGACCGGGTTCCTGCTCCAGGTGGCCTACGCGGAGGGCCTGTTCCTCCTGCTGTTGTTCGCCGCGCTGCTCGCGCTCGTGCGCCGACGGTACTGGTGGATCGCGCCCCTCGGGGTCGTCGCCGCGTTCACGAAGCCGGGCGTGCTCGCCCTCGCCGTGGCGCTCGCGGTGCACCTCGTCGTGCGGTGGGTGCAGGACCGGGCGCGGTTCCGGTGGCGGGACCGCGTGGTGGTGGTCGTGTCGGGGCTGCTCATCGCGGCCGCAGGGCTCGCGTGGCCGGTGATCGCCTCCGCCGTGACCGGCCGACCGGACGCGTACCTCGACACCGAGCTGTCGTGGTGGGTCGGGTTCGTCGGGCGGCAGCACTTCGCGCCGCTCACACCGTGGTTCACGATGGCGGGCACGTGGCTCGGGCCGGCGGGCATCGTCCTCGTGCTCGTCGTGCTGGCCGCTGCCGTGTGGTTCTGGTGCCGGCGGGACGTCCGGGCCGTGGGCACCGACGTGTGGTCGTTCACGGCCGCGTACGTGCTCTACCTCGTCGCGGTGTTCCTGCCGCAGCAGTCACTGCCCCGGCTGCTGATGCCGACGGCGCCGCTGCTCGGGTCGGACGTGTTCGTCGGCACGCGGCGGCGGGCGGTGGCGTGGCTCGTGGTCGGGATGTGCCTGCAGCCCGTGGCGGTCGTGCTGCTGTGGTTCCTCGGGTACCCCTAGGCGCGGGCGGCGCGTAGAGCCGGTGCCGGTGCCGGTGCCGGTGCCGGCTCCTTTCGCATAACCAAGGCCACGCCGAACCACGGGCCTCCGCGGTGCGAGCCGACTCCGGTTGTGCGAACGCAGAACGCGCCGCCGCGCCTGCGCCACCGCGCCTGCGCCGCCGGGCCCGCGGCTACGCGTCGAACGTGTGGAACCAGGCCTTGCCGCCGGGGTGCTGCACCGTGATCATCTCGTCGAGGTCACGGTAGGGCCCGTCCTGGTTGTGGCTCGCGGACTTGATCCGCACGGTGCCGTCCGGCTCGGTGAAGACCTCGGACACGATCGTGGTGTGGTCGGGCGAGGCGTTGTCGTTCCAGTCGAAGAACACGATGTCGCCGACCTTCACCTTGTCCCGCTCGTCGATCGACCGCTTCGTCAGGCCGAACTCGGCCGCGTGCTCGCTGAGCCACGGGTCCATCGCCGGGCAGTACGTCCACGTGGGCGAGTGCGCGGCGCCGGCGTCGCGGTTGTACCAGTCGTCGCGCTGCTCCCACCCGCGGGCGATCAGGGTCTGGCTGACGTAGTTCGCGCAGTCCCCGCCGATCGGGTTCATCGTCCCGTACTCGGCGAGGTTGTAGTCCTTCCAGTACCGCATCGCGTAGGCGAGCTGTCGGTCCGTCGCGGTGAGTGCTGCGTACGCGAGCGAGGTCGTCGCGACGGCATCGGCGGCGTCCGGCGTCGGGGCCGCGGTCGGCGTCGGCGTGGCGGTCGCGGAGTCCTGCGTCGCACCGGACTGGCCGTCGTTCGCGCTGCTGCCGTTGCCGTCGGAGGACTGGTTCGCCGAGGGCGACGGCTCGACGGTGTCGGTGAAGAGCGCGACGTCGGCGTCGCCGGCGGTGTACATCGCCTGGTGCGGGGCCGTGAAGGTGACCTTCCCCGCGGTGGCGCGGACGTCGCGAGCAGCGATGCCGCCCACCGTCACGCCCTTGACGACGTCGAGCCCGGTCCCGTGGACGGTGACGGTCACCCCGCCCGCGAGCGGGACCTGCGTGGGCTCGAGCTTCGAGGCGGCCGGCTCCGCGGCGGACGAGCTCCCCGTCGATCCGGATCCCGCCGTGCCCGGCTGCTTCGTCGCCGAGGCCTTCCCCCCGCCGTCGGAGGAGCACGCGGCGACCGCGAGACCGACACCGGCGACACCGGCGAGCGAGAACAGGATGCGGCGCGTGTACGAGGCAGTCATGACCTCCCCAGGGTAGGCGACGCCCCCGACGGACGGTCCGTTGCCTCGCGCAACCGGGGAGGAACCGGCATGATCGATCCGCAGCAGCCGAACGAGAGGATCCCTCCACATGCCCGAGAGCCACGACTTCTTCGTCGCAGCCGACCCGGGGACCGCTCGCGCTCGGACCCGCGACGCCCTGGTGCGCGAGGGCTACACCGTCGACGACGCCGATCAGGGCGGACTCCGCGCGACCCGCGGCAGCCTAGGACTCACGCTCCTGATCGGGGCCTGGGCGAACGACCGCACGTTCCACACCCGCCTCGACGTGCAGGTCATGGTGACCCCGGACGGTCGCACCGTCGTCCGACTGCTCCGGGGATCGGGACGCTCGATGGTGAAGGGCGGCGCGATCGGCCTGGCGCGTGGCAACCGGGCGTTCGAGCAGGCCGCGAACGCGATCCACACCGTGTTCGCGCAGGCGGGCGTCCTCACGGCGAGTGTCCCCGGCTGACGCGGCGTCGCGTGCAACATGGGCTCGGGTCGCGAGACTCGATGCCGATCGGCCAAGATCGAGCGAGAAAGTAAAGACGGGAGCGGCCCGAGGGCGACTCCCGTCTGTCAGAAGGTCGGAGCCGAAGCTCCTGGTCGTAACGATAGCGGGGAAACTTGGGAAGTCAACTCGAGACGCAGAGCTTGGTAATCGCGCGGATGAAGGAGCTCGCGGACGGCCGCACTCCGTGGCACCGAGCGCTGTGGCAAGCCGGTTCAGTCGTTCTCGTGCAGGAAGTACTCGAGGCTACTGAGGCAACGTGGGCCGGCACGATCACCTCCGACGAAGCGATGCGCGACGTGATCCAGAGCGCTCGGGAGCAACTCCGGCGGGACGCTGGCGCCGGTTCTCCCGAGCGGCGTGGAGACCTCGACCAACTCATCGCGTCACTCGAGCCGACGAAGAATGCCAAGGCGCGCTCCACACCCGCCGGCAGTCGCGACCTCGATCAGATCCGCGACCACCTTGCAAGCATCCGACGCGGATACCTGGACCGATGGTGCGAGCACCTTGCCGCAGCTGCTGTGGATGAAGACGAGGTCGAGCTCGCAGCCCGACTGATCGTCGCTCATCTGATTGATGAGGGTCTCCATCGGAGTCACATCCATGGCTGGCTGACTAATCTGGACGACGAAGCAACATTGCTCGACGTCATCCAAGCGGCACGAACAATGCTGCTCGAGGACGCACGGGTCTTCGACTTCCTCGTCGAAGTGCACCGGGCGGATGCGGACGTCGTCGAATCCTTCGGAGATCGATGGCGTGACTCCGACACCTTCTTGAACGCATTCGACGATGTCGGGGACACGCGCGCCACTCGTCCGCGGGCCGGAGCCGGCGCCGTGAGTTGGACCGTCGTAGCTCGTGATCCGCACTCAGCGATGGCGCAGCTGAGCGCATGGAAGGAACGCGTTCTTGCTCGCGTTCGAATCGGCTTCGGGGAGACGAACAAGCTCGAATTCGGCCCGGTCGTCCTCGACGTGGGCGGTGGACGAGTCAGAACTCACCGTGCCGAGCAGCGGCGCATCAGGATCCCCTCGATCCAGCGCCATCGTCTGTTCGATGCCGACGCCACGATTGGTGACCAGGTGGACGACGCGCTCGGGCTGCTCGCAAGCCACTCCACGAACGCGTACGGCCCGTCGATCGCTTCCGTGTGGGCTGCTGCAGAAGGTCTCCTCGGGCGTCCAGGTGGGCGTGGCGTGGACGTCGCGGACGCACTCGCAGACATCATCACGTGCAGCTTCCCGCGAGCGGAAGTGAACGATCTTGCGAGGAAGTGGGCTAAGAACGGAGGTGATTCTCTGGCGCGCGAACTGAGATCCGAGCGAAGCAGTACGCGACGGGCCGAACGGATGGCGGAGTCCCTCGGACTCGGGGGTCCGACCTTCACAGAAGACGCCGACCGCGCGGCCGCTGCCCGTTACGCCGAGATCCTTCGCGACCCAGCTGGGGTTCTGGGGCGAGTTCGTCGCTACTACCGCACGACGTTCCGTCGGCTCTACTACCAACGGAACTTCATCATGCACGCCGCCCGCTTCGACTCGGTGACGCTGGCGGTTGCTTCAAGAACTGCGCCACCACTCGTCGCCGCGGGCGTCGATCGGATCGTGAACGCCATTGCGGCAGAGGGGGTCCGTCCCCTCGTTCTCGCCGCTCGAGCGCGAAACGAGATCGCGCTCCTCGGGCGCGAAGGAGGGCGACCGATCCACGCTTTGCTGGAGTGAGCTCAGTTCAGCTGCAGGACCAGTCGCGGTCGATCTTCCCGGAACCGTAGGCGGTCACGTACTGCGTCATCGCGATCTTGCCCGCGGTGAGGGGCTTGCCGGTGCAGGCGGCCTGCGCCTGGTCGAGGCGCGCCGTCCCGAGGGCGATCCAGCTCGGCAGCGGGCGGATCGGGCTCGTCGTCTGCACCGTACCCATGATCGTGGCGAACTGCGAGGTCGTCGAGTAGAGCCCGATGCTCGTGACCCCCGACGCCCGGAGCGCGGCGATCATGCCCTCGAGCGCGGCGCGGTTCTGCGCGGTGTCGGAGACGTACGACAGGCCGGTCTCGACGTCGAGCCACCAGCGGTACTGGCCGGGGTCAGTCACCCCGCGGGTGTTCGCCGCCTCGTACGCACGGGTGTAGCCGTAGACGTAGGAGCACGCGGTGGTCGTCTTCCACGTCGACTGCGCACCGCTCTGCGCCGTGCACTCCCCGTTCGTGTACTGCGTCGGGACGGAGACCGTCGGGCCGCCCGGCAGCGTGTTCGACGACGGCCACACGGACGCCTTCGCCGCACCCGGGTTCGTGAACAGCGAGTACACCTGCGCCTTCGGCTGCGCGGTCCCACCGGCGGAGCCCTTCGCCCACGCGAGCTGCTGGGCGAGACACGGGTTCGTGGTGTTCGCGAGCGAGCCGTTCACGCCGACGACGCCGAAGGACTGATCGGTCGGGACCGCCGTGCACGCGGGACCCTGGGGCCAGGAGACGTCGACGCCGGTGCCGGAGCCGCCGACCCCGTTCGTGAAGTAGCCGGAGACGTCGAGGGACAGCGTCGCCTTCCCGGCGAGGACCCTGGCGTTCACCGTGCCCGACGCACTCACGGGCAGCACGACGGCGTTCGCGAGCGTCCGCCCGGTCGCGGACACCTGCGTCGGGAGGGTCGACGCACCGAGCGACCCGCTCACCTGCACGGAGCTGGACGTCGACGCGCCGTTCACCTTGGCGTTCGCGACGACCGCCGTGGCGTTCCGTGGGACGCCAGCCGTCCCGGTCAGACGGACCGCGCGGTTCGTCGTGGTGAGGGCGGCCGTGGCGGCGCGCACGCCAGGGGTCGGGACGTACGACGACCCCGCGGCGCCCGGGGCCCAGTACCCGACGACGTCCGCGTTGACGACCGCCTTCCCCGCGCTGACGCGGGTCTGGAACGCGCCGCCGGCGAGCGTGACGGTCGTGGTGTTCGCGATGGTCGCGCCGGCGGTGAACGAGATGGCGGCGACGGACACGTCCTTCCCGGCCGGAGTGAACCGGGCGGACCCCGAGCCCGCAGGACGGGAGACGTCGGCCTGGAGCACCACGGCGGTCGCGTTCGCCGGCACGCCACCCCCGGTCACCGAGACCTTCCGGGGCGTCGTGGTCACCGTGGCGCGCAGGACCGACCTCGGCGCCACGGGCGTGTACGAGGACGCACCGCCGGAGCCGTACCAGCCGGCGAGGTCGAGCGACACGGTGCCCTTTCCAGCGGAGAGCCGCACCCCGACCCTGCCCGACGACAGCACGGCGTTCGTCCCGACCGACACCGAGCGTCCCGCCGTGACGTACTGCACGGTCTGCGACGACACGGCCAGCGTCCCCGACGCAGTCGGCTTCGCGACCGTCGCCGTGAGCGCCACGGCGGTCGCCGATGCCGGGATGCCGTTCCGGCCGGCGAGCGGCACCTGCACCGTGGTCGTCCCGACCGAGCCGGACCAGGCCCGAACCGGAGCGACGGCGGTGAAGCGACCGCTCGACGGGGGCGCTGCCGATGCACTGGGCGCCGGGCCGACGACGACCAGTCCGGCCACGACGGACGCGACCGCCCCGATCGCGACGACGACGTTCCTGATGTGCATGTTCCCCCCTCGACGCTGCAGTGCGCCTCGCGAGTCTAGGGCGACCGGGGCTGCCGACACAGCACTGCCGTGGAGAACCTCAGGCAACGACGAAGGGCCACCCGATTGGGCGGCCCTTCGTGTACCTGGTGGAGCTAAGGGGATTCGAACCCCTGACCTTCTCATTGCGAACGAGACGCGCTACCAACTGCGCCATAGCCCCAAGGACTCGTCAACCCTAGCACCACGGTCCGTGTGAACCGAAATCGACCGACCGTGTCCGGGCGTGCCGTGGCAGGGATCAGACCGCGCGGCGTCGACGCATGATGGCGTCGAGGTCGGCCTGCTGGTAGACGTCCTCGTCGATGACGCCCATGCCGGCCCACCGGCTCGGCGGCGCGGGCTCGACGGGCGTCTCGACGACGGGCTCGGTCGACGCCGACGCCGCAGACGCGGACGCGGACGCGGGAGCACGGAGGCCGAGTCGCTCGGCGAGCCGGCCCTGGTCGTGCGAGGACAACGACGCGGCCGCCTCCTCGACGTCGGGCCGCAGGCGCGAGACCGTCGCGAGCGACGGATCGGTGGCACCGGCCCGGATCGCCGCGGCCTCGGCATCGGCCTCGGCCTTCGCCTCGGCGACGCGCTCCTTGAGCCGCGCAGCGAGTTCGGCGGACGACTCCGGCGAGGCCTTCGGCGCGACGGGACGCTCCACGTACAGCGGCTTCGGCACGTGGTTCGGGGTCCAGCTGCGGTCGCGCGCGGGTTCGGCGGGCGCCTCCGTCGGCAGCGGCGGCGCCGGGTCCGTCCACGCGGTGGTCGGCCGGGAGGCACGGGTCGCGTCCGTCGCGGCGGCTGCGGCACGCGCCTTCCGCGCCTGGGCGACCTGGTGCAGCTGCGCGAGGACCGCGACGGACCCACCGGCGGCCACGAGCCCGGCGACGGCGATCAGCCAGAGTGCGGGTGCCGCGACGAGGACCACGACGGCGACGACGAGTCCGATCGTGCCGAGGAGCGTCGCGCCGAGCCGGGAGCGACGCATCCGCATCGCCGTCAGGGCCGGCACGTTCGAGGCGCGTTCGAGCACGGGCGCCTGTTCTGCGAGACGGCGGGTGATCTCCCGCTGACGGGCGGCCTCGTGCGCCCGGACGATGGCGGTGCGCTTCGCCTCCTCCGACCGGGCGACGCGCTGCGCCTCGGCGAGGGACTTCGCGTTCATCTCGACGCGGACCTCGTCGGGGAGCTCGGCGGTCTGCGCGAGGATGCGGAGCGTCTGCTGGAGTCGGATCGCGTTGCGCTCGGTCGCGAGGTACTGGCGCCGCGCCGCCCACGAGGGCACGAGGTAGACGATCCAGAGGACGGCCGCCAGGAGCAGCACGATGCCGCCGCCCCAGGAGCCGATACCTGCCATGCGCCAACGGTAGGGGCGGGGTCGCACGCGGAGCGTGATTGCCGGACGCGTGTTGCGCGTGTCGCGACGGATTCCGTCGGTGCCGAGCCGTGCCTCCAGGCAGGCCGCGTCAGAGGCGGGGCGTCGTGTGGATCGGCAACGCCGCCTCGTCGCGGGCCGACAGGGGCACGCTGCCGGCACCCGGCGGTACCCGTCCCTGGACCCAGCGCTCGAGGACGCCCTCGCGGACCTCCTCGGCGACGAGGGCGAAGCAGAAGTGGTCGCGCCAGTCGCCGTTGATGTGGATGTAGCGACGGCGGAGCCCCTCGTACCGGAAGCCGAGCTTCTCGACGACGCGGAGGCTCGGCGCGTTCTCCGGACGGATGCAGATCTCGATGCGGTGCACGCCGACCGACCGGAAGCAGTGGTCCACGGCGAGGGCGACCGAGATCGGGGTGACGTTGTGCCCGGCGGCGTCCTCGACGACCCAGTAGCCGATCGAGGCGCTCGCGAGCGACCCGTAGGTGATGCCCGACACGTTGAGCTGGCCGACGAACCGGCCGTCGAGCTCCATCGCGAACGGCAGCCCGAGGCCCGCACGCGCATTGGCCTGCAGCGCGCGGATGCTGCCGCGGACGTCGGTGGAGACGTGGCCGGACGGGTTGGTGGCCTCCCACGTCCGCAGCCAACCGCGGTTCGAGGCGAGGGCGACGTCGAGGTCACGGCTGTCCCGGAGCCGGAGCGGCCGGATGGTGACCCGCCCGTGGGACAGGGTCGGGATCGTCGTCATCGCTGTGGTTCCTCCGGATGCGCCGAACGGGTCCGGGGGAACTCCCCCGGACCCGTTCGACGACGGGTCGGCTATTCGCCCGCGTTGAACTCCTTGAGCCAGGACTTGAGGTCCGGCCCGAGGTCTTCGCGGTCCGAGGCGAGCTGCACGATCGCCTTGATGTAGTCGAGTTTGTCACCGGTGTCGTACCGACGTCCACGGAACACGACGCCGTACACGCCACCCGTCCATTCCTCGGCGCCGGCCATCTTCATGAGGGCGTCGGTGAGCTGGATCTCGCCACCCTTGCCGGGCTCCTGCTTCTCGAGGACGTCGAAGACCTCGGGGCGGATGACGTAGCGGCCGATGATGGCGAGGTTCGACGGGGCTTCGCCCTGCGCGGGCTTCTCGACCAGGCCGGTGATCTTCACGACGTCGTCGACGTCGGTCTCCTCGACCGTCGCGATGCCGTACATGTGCGTCTGCGACTCGGGGACCTCGAGGAGGGCGACGATCGTGGCGTTCTTCTGGCCCTGGACCTCGATCATGCGCTTGAGCAGCGGGTCGCGGGCGTCGATGATGTCGTCGCCGAGCAGGACCGCGAAGGGCTCCCGGCCGACGTGCATCTTCGCGCGGAGCACCGCGTGACCGAGGCCGAGCGGGTCGCCCTGGCGGACGTAGTGCATGTCGGCGAGGTCCGTGGACTGGTTCACCTTCTGCAGCTTCTCGTGGTCGCCCTTCTTCTTCAGGGTCTCCTCGAGCTCGGCGACGTGGTCGAAGTGGTTCTCGAGCGCGTTCTTGTTGCGGCCCGTGATCATCAGGACGTCGGTGAGCCCGGCGTCGACGGCCTCCTCCACCACGTACTGGATGGCCGGCTTGTCGACGACCGGGAGCATCTCCTTCGGCATCGCCTTGGTGGCGGGGAGGAAGCGCGTGCCCAGGCCGGCGGCGGGGATCACGGCTTTCGAAATCTGGAAGCCCATGCCTGTGAACGTACCGGACCAGTCCTGGAGGGCACATGTCGTCGCTGTGGAGGACACGGCTTCGCGCGGGCCGCGGCGGGAAGCCGCAAGAGCGGTCTCGGTAGACTCCCGGGCATGATCCCCGACCGAGGTGTCGAGAAGCGTGCGTTGCGGGCGGAGCTCCGGCAGCGGCGACGCACCAGGACCACCACCGAACGCGACGCCGACGCGGCAGCCCTGACCGAGACCCTGCAGCGGTTCGTCGAGGAGCGCCAGGTCGAGTCGCTCGCGCTGTACCTCTCCGCACCCGACGAGCCCGACGTCCGGCCGTTCCTCGACTGGGCGCACGCGCGGGGCATCCGCGTCCTGCTGCCGATCACCCGCGAGGACGGACTCCTCGACTGGGCGGTCGGCGACGGCGAGTCGGAGCACGAGGGGCTGTTCGGGATGCCGGAGGTCGTCGGCGAGGTCCTCTCCCCGCTCGCGCTCGGCGACGTCGACGCGATCCTCACCCCGGCCGCCGCGGTCGGACACGACGGGATCCGCATGGGCTGGGGCCGCGGCTACTACGACAAGACCCTCGGGTCCATGGCGAACCGCCCGCCCGTCTATGCTGTGATCTTCGACGCGGAGTACCTCGACGAGGTCCCGCGCGAGGCCCACGACGAACCCGTCGACGGCATCATCACGCCGTCGCGCATCATCACCTTCCGGAGCTAGCGTGCCCACCTACTCGTACCGGTGCACCGAGTGCGACAATGCCTTCGACGTCAAGCAGTCCTTCACGGACGCCGCCCTCACCGAGTGCCCAGTCTGCGGTGGTGCGCTCCGCAAGGTGTTCTCGCCGGTCGGCGTGACGTTCAACGGCGGTGGCTTCTACCGGACGGACTCGCGGGCGAAGCCGGCCGGCGGCTCGTCGGGTTCGTCGTCGGACGGCAGCTCGTCCTCTGCGTCGTCGAGTTCGTCGTCGGACAGCGGCTCGTCGTCGAGCACGCCGAAGAAGACCGAGTCGGGGAAGCCGGCCGCGCCCAGCGCCTCCTGACCTGCGGGCGGGCGTCTCGGTACGGTGGGGGCTCCTCGACCGGAAGGAGGCCCGCGTGAAGGGCTTCAAGGAGTTCCTGCTCCGCGGCAACGTCATCGACCTGGCCGTCGCAGTCGTCATCGGTGCGGCGTTCACCGCCATCGTGACGGCCATCGTCACGAACCTGATCAACCCGCTCATCGGCGCCGTCTTCAACGCGTCGAGTCTGGACAAGGCGCTCATCGTCGCGATCCCGACCGTGAGCGGCGGGAGCGCGAAGATCCTCTTCGGCGCAATCATCGGTGCGGTGATCAACTTCGTCATCGTCGCCGCGGTCGTCTACTTCGCGCTCGTCGTCCCGGTGAACCACCTCAAGAAGGTCGCGTTCGAGCGCGTCAAGAAGAACGAGGAGCAGACGCCGCAGGATGTCCCGCCGACGGACGTCGAGGTGCTGCTCGAGATCCGCGACCTGCTCCGTTCCCAGAACGGCGGCGCACTGCCGGCCGGCGGGGGAGCGCACGTGGCACCGTCGGACGCGCCCGAGGGCCCGGGCATCGGCGGCTCGACGAAGCTCTGACGCCGGCCCGGCGCTGCACCGCACAACCAAAGTCCGTCCGAACCACCCGTACGCGTGGTTCGGACGGACTTTGGTTGTGCGCAGGCGAACTGCGCCGGGACGCCGGACGCCGGAAGCCGCAGTCGCCGCCGGCCCCCGCGCGCTCAGGCCGCGGCAGCCACCGCGCGGCGCTTGCGGACCATCGCCACGGCGTACTGCGCACCGGCGAGCACGTGCCCGGCGGTACCGAGGTACACGAACACGAGGGCGACGATCCGGACCCACGGCGCGTTCTCGTCGACGGTGTGCACCGCCGAGAACAGCAGCACGGGAAGGCCGACGAACAGCAGCGCCGAGCGGATCTTGCCCGTCCAGGTGACGTCGAGGTCCGGGTTGCCGTGGAACAGCACACTCGACAGCACGGCGAGCACCAGGTCGGCCGCGACGACGACGATCACGACGAACAGCGGCAGCAGCCCGACCAGCACGAGCGACAGCACGATGGCGATGATCGCGAGACGGTCGGCGACGGGGTCGATCGCCTTCCCGAGCTTGGAGCCCTGGTCGAAGCGCCGCGCGATGAAGCCGTCTGCCCAGTCGCTCACGCCGATCACCACGAGCGACACGAGCGCCCATCCGGGGTGTCGGGCGACGACCAGCAACACGAACACCGGGATCAGCAGGAGCCGGAACAGCGTGATGAGGTTCGGCCACGTCTGCCAGTCGGGGCGCTGTCGCGCGGTCTCAGTCATCGCCTGCAAGGCTACCCGGCCTCACCAGTGAGGCGGGACGTCGCGTCGGAGCTGGTCGTCGTTCTCGCCGTCGCGGTGCCGCGCCGGCTCCGGCGGGGCGGCCGGCTCGTAGCCCGGGACCGGCTGGGTGGTGACGCGCCTGCGGCGGCGAGGCGCGCCTCCCGGCTGCTCGGACAGAGCGTCGTCGACGGATGCGACGTCGTCTACGGACCGGACGGGAGGCACGGCTGCGGACGCGTCGTCGGCTCGCGTCCACGAGCCCACCAGTTGGTCCGTCCCCGGCGTCACCGGACCGGCTGCGCGGGACGCGCGCCGGGACGGGCTCATCGGCGGGCGGGGCCCGCCGTGAGCACGCTGGGATGGAGATCCGACGTGTTCATCGGCGGGCCGGGATCGGTGGGATGGAGATCTCCTGGGTCGCGCCGCGGTCGACGCCGAGCACCGAGGCGACCGTGTTCGCCACCCGGTCCGGGTCGGAGAACAGCTGGAACGCGTGCACGCGCACGTAGTGCCACCCGAGCCGACGGAGCACCTCGGGCCGGAGCCGCAGCGACTCGCGCAGGGACCCCTTCACGAGCGACGCGTCGGTCTCGATCGTGACGCAGACCCCGCCGTGCGCCGCGACGAGCCCGAGCTTGCCGCGGTGTCCGAGCGCGACCGGGATGCCGCGCATCTCGAGTCGGCGGGCGAGGTCGACGAGCAGCGGGTCGGAGTCGTCCGGCACGTACTCGGCGCTCGTGCGGGCGCGGACCTCGGCGAGGATCTCCGCGAGCGCGACGGTGCCGTGGCCCATCCGCTCGGCCTCGATGTCGGACGGCTGGAAGCACGTGACGATGACCATCGAGCGGCGGGCACGGGTCATCGCGACCGCGAGCAGGCGCTCCCCGCCGGGCTTGCCGAGCGGACCGAAGTCGCGGAGGACCCGGCCGTGCGGCGTCCTCCCGTAGCCGATCGAGAAGATGACGCGGTCGCGGCTCTGGGCCACCGACTGCTCGAGCGTGGCGACGATGAACGGCTCGGCACGGTCGCCGATGACGAACTCGGTGAGGTCCTTGTGCCCCTGCGCCGCGGTGAGCACGGCCTGCTCGACGCGGACCGCGTGCTTGGCGGAGGCCGTGATGACCATGAGCGACTCGGTCGGACGGGTGCGGGCGTGCTCCATGACGAGCCGCACGACACGGTCCACCTCGGCGTCGACGCTCTCGACCGCTCCGGAGTCGGGGTCCGGCACGGCCTTGCCGGCGCTGACGTAGTCGAGTGCGATCGACCCGTGGCCGAGGAACGACCCGGCCCACGGCAGCGACTCGATCCGGCCGCCGTAGAAGCGTCGGTTGACGAGTTCCGCGAGGTCCTCGCCGCCGGCCCGGTACGAGCGGGTGAGCGAGAGCGTCGGGAGGAGCGTCGAGAGCTTCGCGAGCGCGGAGTCGGCGTGGAAGGCGTCGAGCGTCTGCTCGTCGACCTGCAGCGCCCGGTGGTCGGGGTCGACGGCGATGCGGTACGGTGACGGCGTCTGCGTCACCGGGTCGCCGAAGACGACGGTCTGGCGGGCACGGCGGACGGCACCGACGGTCTCCGCGATCGTGACGGCACCGGCGTCGACGAGGATCACCGTGTCGAACGGCATCGTGTCCGCGATCTCGGACACCTCGTACGGGCTCGCGAGCCACACTGGCGCGATCGACCGGGACAGGTGCGGTGCGGAGTCCTGCAGCAGACGCGAGGTGATCGCGCCCTCCTTGAGCTGCGTCTTCAGCGCCGTGGCCTCGTCCGGCCAGTCGACGAGCCCGACCTTCCAGTTCTCGGCGAGCTGCCACGCGAGGCCCTGGGACACCCCGGCCGCGTGCGCGTCGTCGACGAGCCGGAAGTCGGCCTCGACCCGGTCGAGCATGTCGGTGTTCGCCCCGAGGAGCGCCCGGTCGGACTCGAGCATCGACTCGAGGGCGGACTGCCACCACGCGAGTTCGAGCTCCGCGGGGACCTGCGTGTCCGGGACGTGCCGGTTCGCGAGGTCGGTGATGAGCGGCTCGAGCTGCAGGTCGCGCAGGGTCTGCATGAGCTCCGTGCGCTCCTGCAGGTTGTGCAGGACGTCGGAGTCCTCGGCGAGCCGGGCGATCGTCGGGACGAGCTGGTCGACGGGCAGGTTCGCGAGCTGGTCCTCGCGTGCGGTGCGACCGAGCGGCTCGTCGAGGCGCGCGAGGTCCTCGACGACGTTCGAGAACAGCACCTGGACGTCCGCGATGCCCGTGGGCACCTCGGGGTTCACGCCGGCGGCGACGTACCGCTGCCAGAGCACACGCTGCTGCTGCACGCGGGTGAGTGCCTCGTGCAGGTCGGACACGTGCACGCCGGGGCGGACGTACTCGCGGGCGAGCTTCTTCAGTCGACGGCGGTTCGTCGACGACATCGGTGCGCCCTCGCCGCGAGGGGCGGTCGCGGCCACGAGCTCGGACACCGAACGGTCGAAGACGACGGGCAGGAAGCGGTCGAGCGTGTCACGGATCTCGGTGAGCAGGCGGAGGTAGATCCCGAGCTCGTTGATCGTCGTGAACTGCCGCATGTGGGTGGTCGCGACGAGGTCGTGCGCGCGGCGGAGCAGCGTGGGCAGCCCGTCGGCGTCGAGGTCCTTCGCGGTCTTGTGCGCCCGCTGCGCCCCGTCGCTCGAGGAGAACTTCGCGCCGTACCAGGGCGAGTCGTCGGGGCCGTAGCGGAACTCGCCGAGGTTGGCCGCGCTGACCATGGTCTCGGCGACCCGGGAGCGTCCCTCGACCATGGACGCGACCGACGACTGCGAGAGCCGTGCGGTCGTCGACGGCGGGACGGGCAGCAGCGAGAGCCGGGAGAGCTCGACGAGGCAGTCGAGCACGGAGACGCCGAACGACGGGTCCACGCGCGTCAGTGCACCGCGGTAGTCGATGAGCACCTTCCGGAGCCGGACGAGCGCGTCGTCGACCTCGCGGAGGTTCGGGCGCTTCGCCTTCTCGTTGCGGGCGATCGCGCGCACGACGTCGCGGCGGAGCGTCGACGGCGTGACCGCGACCCCGGGCAGGTGCACCTCGCCGAAGCGGGCGGCGATGCCACGGAGGGTCGCACGCCGGGGGCTCACCACGAGGACGCGCTTGTTCGCCGCGACGAGACCGCCGAGGGCGTTGACGATCGTCTGCGTGCCGCCGGTCCCCGGGAGGGTCTTCACCACGATCGAGTTGCCGGCCGTGATCTGCGCGATCACGTTCTCCTGCTCGTCGTCCGCGTCGAGGAGCAGCGTGTCGGTCTCCGGGCTGCGCTCGTCGGACGGCGTCTGCTCGACGGGCCGGTAGGACTGCTCGACCTGCCACTTCGCGCTCGGGTTGCCGGCGAGGGCGTCGAGCACGGGGTGCGAGAGGTCGCCGGTGTCCTCGACCATGCCGGTCGCGACCTCGGCGAACGTCGACACGACGAGGCGTGCGTGCACCGCGAAGCCGGGGATGTGCGCGGTGAGCCCGCGGAGCCGGTCGATGACCGGGTTCGGGGTGAAGGATCCGTCCTGCTGCGCGAGCGCGACGAACGACTGCGCGTCGAGGATGACGCCGTACTGCTCGTGCAGGGCGTCGGCGAGCCCCGGGTTGAGCACCGGCTCGCCGAGCAGGCGCACCTCGAAGTCGCGGCCGTGGCGTCGGATCGCGAGCGGACGCAGCAGCACCGGCCCGCGGAAGTGGTCGTCGCCGTGCTTCCAATCGGCCATCCCGATGCCGAGCTTGACCGCGTCGATGCCGCGCACCGTCGCGAGTTCGGTGCCCTTCGCCTCGACGTGCGCCGCGGCGATGCGGGCCGCACGGAGCGCGACCTCGTCGCGGATGAGGCTCGACAGCAGCGTCGTCTTGCCGGTGATGAACTGTGCGAGGCCGCCGGGGTGCGTCGTCGAGAGCTCGATGCGGGCACGCGGGTGGTCGGAGAAGCGGGTCAGCGGGCTCGTGCCACCGACACCGGTGAGCTGCTTCCGCCACGCGTCCCACGCGGGCTCCGCCGCGTTGCCGGCCTGGAGGCGCGGGTCGCCCAGGCTGATCGCCTGCGGACTCGTCAGCTGCAGCTCCGGCCGCAGGGTTCGGTCCGTCTCGTCGGTCGCGTCCGGACCACGGTCGGGCGCGCTCGACGGTCGCTGTCCGACCGGGGCCTGCGACCCGGTCGCGCCCGTCGTCTCGTCCTGTTCCTGCTGTCCGTTCCGGGGGCGCGCGTCGGCACCCTCGACGGGGACGTCGTCGTTCACGTCGTCCTCACCGTCGGTCACCCTGTCCGCTCGCCACACATCGGACACTGTAGGCGGAACCGGACCCGTGCTCCTGCAATGAACCGGAGGTTTCCGGATTCGTCGCCCGTGACACGCGGCCTGGAGGTCACGGTGTGGTACCAACGTGGACATGGCCATCGACGACCGAACCGCTCCGCCCACCCCGACCCCGTCCCGTCGACGGGCGGTGGCGCCGGACATCTCGCGGTCGTGGCTCCTCGTCTCCGGCAACCACGCCGACCGCTTCGACCGGGCGCAGCGATCCCGCGCCGACCAGATCATCCTCGACATCGAGGACGCCGTCGACCCCGCCGCCAAGCCCGCCGCCCGCTCGACCGTGGCCGCCTGGCTGGCCGGGGGCGGCGAGGCCTGGGTCCGGATCAACGACGTCACCACCGACTTCTGGGCCGACGACGTCGAGGAACTCCGCGGGCTCCCCGGGCTGCAGGGCGTCATGCTCGCGAAGACGGAGTCGCCCGCGCAGGTCACCGACACGTGGCACCGGCTCGGCGGCCAGATCCCGGTGGTCGCGCTCGTCGAGTCGGCGCTCGGCATCGAGGAGGCGACGTCGATCGCCCGGGCGCAGGGCGCGTTCCGCCTGGCGTTCGGGTCCGGCGACTACCGACGGGACACCGGGACGAGCGCCGACACGCTCGCGATGGCGTACCCGCGGTCGCGGCTCGTCGTGGCGTCGCGCGTCGGCGGGCTCCCGGGGCCGATCGACGGCCCCACGGTGGGTTCGGCGCACGCCATCCTCCGCGAGCAGTCGCAGATCGCGGTGTCGCTCGGGCTCACCGGCAAGCTCTGCCTCGACACCGAGCAGCTGCCCGTCATCAACGAGGTGATCTCGCCGACGCCGACCGACGTCGCGTGGGCGCAGGACTTCCTCGACGACTTCGAGGCCCGCGGCCGCGTCATCCGCGACGGCTCGGACCTGCCGCGCCTCGGCCGGGCGCAGAAGATCCAGAAGCTCGCCCAGGCGTTCGGCGTGGAGGCACGGTAGGACTGGTGCCATGACCTGGTCGAACGTGCCCGGCGGGCAGCCCACCCCCTCCTCCGGCGACGAGCAGCGTGCCGCGGCGTGGGAGCGCGGCGGCACGACGCTGTTCCCGGCCGGACGGGTCGCGGACCGGGTGACGACGATCCTGCTCCTCGCGTTCGGCGCGGTGATGACCGTCGTCACGGCGGTCGTCGGCGTCGTCGCGCTGATCTCGGCGACCGCGACCTGCGACGCCGCCACGGGCTGCTCCCCCGGCGGGTACCTCGGCGGCACCGCGATCGCGGTCGGCGGGGCGTTCGTCATCGGCGTCGTGACCGTCGTCGTGGCGATCGGGGCATGGCTGCGCCGCCGGACCTCCTGGTGGATCGCGGCCGTGGGCTTCGTCCTCGCGGTGGCGTGCATCACGTGGGGCGGCGTCGTGTTCGCGCAGGCCGCCGACCACGGCACGGCGTCGTCGTCGGTCGGGACTGCCTGACGGACCGGACCCGGCACGCCGGAGCCGCTCCGGGCCTCCCGGCGGTCGTCCGCGGGACGGGCGTACCGTCCGCTGCATGGTGACCACACGGCGGACCACGGTGGCGGTGGTGGGAGGCGGCCCGGCCGGCGTCGTCCTCGGGTTGCTGCTGGCTCGGGCGGGCATCGCCGTCGAGGTCGTCGAGCGGCACGACGACTTCAACCGCGACTTCCGCGGCGACACCGTGCACGCCTCGACGATCCGGCTCCTCGACGAGCTGGGTCTCGGCGAGGCGTTCCGGTCCCTGCCGCAGTCGCGTCTCGACGACTTCTCGCTGCCGATGCCCGACGGCTCCCGGCTGCTGCTCGGCGACTTCTCGCGGCTCGCGCCGCCGTACGACCACGTCGCGATGGTGCCGCAGTGGGACCTCCTCGACATGCTCGTCACCGCTGCCCGCGCAGAGCCGTCCTCCACCATCACGATGGGGACGGCCGCGACCGGGGTGATCGTGGAGAACGGGGTCGTCACGGGCGTGCACCTCGCTCCCCGCAGCGGCGCCGGCGAGCGCACCGAGCTGCGGGCGGACGTGGTGGTGGCGTGCGACGGCCGCGGCTCGACGGTCCGCGACGCCGCCGGGTTCCGACCGGTGTCGTCGTCCGTGCCGTTCGACACGTGGTGGTTCCGGCTCCCGCGGCGCGACGGCGACACGGCGAGCGCCCTCGTGCCGGCGTTCTCCGAGCGGGACGTCCTGCTCTCGTTCCCCCGCCCGGACTACCACCAGGTCGCGTACTTCGCGCCGAAGGGGTCGGACGCGCGGCTCCGCGCCGAGGGCGTCGAGGCGTTCCGTGCCCGGGTCGCGCGTCTGCGGCCGGACTTCGCGGACCGGGTCGGGGCGATCGGCTCGATGGACGAGGTGCACGTGCTCGACGTCCGGATGGACCGGCTGCGGCGCTGGTGGCGGTCGGGGCTGCTCTGCATCGGCGACGCCGCGCACGCGATGTCCCCGGCGGGCGGGGTCGGCATCAACCTCGCCGTGCAGGACGCCGTGGCCGCGGCGACCGTGCTCGCTCCGGCGCTCCGGGTGGGCCGCTCCGGGGCAGGTCTGGACCGGGACCTCGCACGGGTGCAGCGTCGTCGGGCACCGTCCGCGGTGGTCGTGCAGGCGGCGCAGTCGGTGCTGCACCGGGTCGTGTTCGAGCGGGCGTTCGCGGGACGGCTCGGGGACGGGCCGCCGCTGCTGCCCGTGCTCCTCGCCCGGTACGTCCCGCCGGTGCGCGGGCTCTACGCACGCGGGGTGGCGTTCGGGCCGCTGCCGGAGCACGCACCGGCGTGGGCGCGGCGGTAGCCGAGGCGCGGCGGTGCCGGACGGGCGCGCGGCCGGCAGGCACGCGTGCCGTGGAGGGCGTGGGACCGGACGGGAGGCCCGTGGCGGGGCCGCCCCGCGCCTCCCGTCCGGTCCTGGTCGCGCTGGGCGCGACGCGGGCCGCGCGGAGCATGCTGGGCCGATGAAGCAACGAGTCATCGGAGACGTGTCCGTCAGCGCGATCGGTCTCGGCGGCATGCCGATGTCCATCGAGGGCCGACCGGACGAACGGCGCTCGGTCGCCACCATCCACGCCGCACTCGAGGCCGGGGTCACCCTCATCGACACCGCCGACGCGTACCACCTCGCCGCCCACGACGAGGTCGGGCACAACGAGTCACTCATCGCCAAGGCCGTCCGGGAGTTCTCCGGCGCCACCGACGAGGTCCTCATCGCGACGAAGGGCGGCCACCTCCGTCCGGAGCCCGGCCCGTGGGCGCAGAACGGGCACCCGGAGTACCTCAAGGAGGCGGCGAAGGCGTCCGCGAAGCGGCTCGGTGTCGAGGCGATCGGGCTCTACCAGTTCCACCGGCCGGACCCCGCGGTGCCCTACGCCGAGTCGATCGGGGCCCTCGCGGAACTGCTCGACGAGGGTGTGATCCGGATGGCGGGCATCTCGAACGCCGACCCGGAGCAGATCCGCACGGCGAACGAGGTCCTCGACGGGCGGCTGGCCTCGGTGCAGAACCAGTACTCGCCGCGGTTCCGATCGAGCGAGCCGGAACTCGAGCTCTGCGACGAGCTCGGCATCGCGTTCCTGCCGTGGAGCCCGCTCGGCGGCATCACGAACGCGGCCGACCTCGGCACCGCGTACGAGGACTTCGCGTACGTCGCCCGTGACCGCGGGGTGACGCCGCAGGTCGTGGCGCTGGCATGGGAGCTGGCGAAGAGCGACGTCGTCGTCCCGATCCCCGGGGCGTCCCGGCCGCAGTCGATCCTCGACTCGGTCACGGCCGTGTCGGTGAAGCTGCGCCCCGAGGAGGTGGCGCGGCTCGACGCGTCGCAGGCCGCCGCCTGACACCCTCCGACGCGATGCGCCCGCGCTCCTCACCGGGAGCGCGGGCGCATCGCGTGTGCGGTCGTCCGCTCAGGACGGGCAGTCCGCCGACAGGTCCTTCAGCGTGGCCTGCACCTTCTCCTGCGCGGCGACGGCCTCGGACGAGGTCTGCGACCCCGAGTCCTGGACCGTCTTCACGTAGTCCTTCGCGGCCGAGCTGAAGGCTTCGAAGTCCTGCTTGACCTCGTCGTTGGTCACCTTCGGCACGACGGCGTCGAGGCGCGAGGTGAGCCCCTCCACGACCTTTGCTCGGTCCTCGGCGCTGGTCGCCCCGGCCGCGGCCGACGACTGGGACGCGATGTACGACTGCAGCTCGTTCTCGACGAGGGTGCAGGCCTCCTGCTTCGTCTGCGCGGGCGCCGCCTGGGTCGGCTTCGTGCTCGCCGCGCTGGACGACTCCGCACCCGATCCGGCGTCGCCGCCGCCCGAGTCGCCGCCGCCCGAGCAGCCGGCGAGGAGCGTGGCGGCGAGGACCGCCGTGGTGATGGTCAGGTACTGCTTGCGCATGGTGGTGCGTCCCCCTTCGATCGCCGCACGCCCCCGTGGGTGCGGCCGCGTCCGAGCGTACCGATCCCACGATGTGCGGTGCCGCGTCGCGAACCGCTCCGGCTCAGACGGACCGCAGCGGTGCAGCAGCGGCGAGCAGTCCGGTGACGAGCGCGTCGATCGCGCCGTCGGCACGGTGGACGTCCTCGTTCCCGACTTCGCGCGCCGCGCGGAGGCCGGCGGGCGTCATCAACGACGACCAACGGGTCAACCGAGCTTCGAGCCCGACCGATCGGTGGTAGTCGTGGTACTTGAACGACGGAGACCCTGCGGCCGCGGCGCCGAGCGACACGAGCGTCGCCGGCGTCCGGAGCGCGTGCGAGAGGATCACACCGTGCATCCCCGCGCTCAGGACGTGCTCGGCGGCGCCGATCTCGCGGAGCATCTCGTCGGGAGTGAGGGTCGGGGGGAGGACCCGGACCCCTGTCGACCGGAGCGCACTGATCGCCGACCGGTCCGTTCGGCGAGCGTGCGAGGTGAAGTGCGTGATCAGGACCGTTCCGGATCGTCGGTCCTGCGGTCGTCCCGGTCGCAGGATCCGCGCGATGAGACCTGGGTCCCCCATCGGCGTCGATGCGTCCAGCCCGAGCGCGCTGCGGGCGAGCGGACCGCGGATCGCGAGGACGCGGTCACGGAACGTGCTGGCAGCTTCGACGTCGACGTCCGGTGTGTGCAGGCCCGTGCCCCAGATCATGCCTCGTCCGTTCCTGCTGAGGTACGGCACCATCGCGCTGCCGATGGCGACGACGTCCTCGCGACCGAGGGGCGCCCACCGCACAGGGCGGCCGAGCACCTCACGGAGGACCAGGGCCGAGAGTTCGTCGCCGTGGTTCGTGAGCGCCCGTCCTCGCGCGAGGCCGAGACGGACCCACGCGTCGCCGTGGTCGCGTACCTCGTGCGCGAAGACTCGCGGATCGCGGCGGGGTGACCACCAGAACGCGTGAACGGGTCGGGGCACGGTGCCCTCCTCTCGATCTGTGGAATGAAAATATCACATGACAAGAGTTCGGCACAGCGGAGACGGCCCGCGTACCGTCGAGGACATGCGAGCGATCAGCCACGACGACGGCACCCTGACCCTGCGCGACCTCCCGGACCCCGAGCCCGGTCCGGGCGAGGTGCTCGTCGAGGTCGCGGCGGCCGGTGTGAACAACGCCGACCGGCAGCAGGTCGCGGGGAACTACCCGCCGCCACCCGGGGCCTCCCCCGTGCTCGGGCTCGAGGTCTCGGGCACCGTCCGGTCGCTCGGCCCCGACGTCACCGGGTGGTCGGTCGGCGACCGCGTGTGCGCCCTGCTCGCCGGCGGCGGGTACGCGTCGCTCGTGGCCGTCCCGGCGACGCAGCTGCTGCCGGTGCCGGACGCGCTCGACCTCGTGTCCGCTGCCGCGCTCCCCGAGGCCGCCTGCACGGTGTACTCGAACGTGGGGATGCTCGCCGGACTCCGGCCGGGGCAGACCCTCCTCGTGCACGGGGGCACCGGCGGCATGGGCTCGCACGCCGTCGTCTGGGCGAAGGCCCTCGGTGCGACGGTGATCGCGACGAGCGGGGGTGACCGGAAGGTGCGGGCGTCCCGGGAGCTCGGCGCGGACCTCGCGATCGACCACCAGTCCGAGGACTTCGTCGCGGCCGTCCTCGACTTCACCGACGGCCGCGGCGTGGACGTCGTGCTCGACGTGGTCGGGGCGGACTACCTGGCGAAGAACCTCCGGGTGCTCGCCCCGAACGGACACATCGCGGTGATCTCGACGACGAGCGGCCCCAGGGGCGAACTCGACCTCGGCGCGATGATGGTGAAGCGCGCCACGATCAGCGCCACGACGCTGCGCGCCAGACCGCTCGACGAGAAGGCCGCGATCGTCGCCGCAGTCCGCGAGCACGTCTGGCCGTTCGTCGAGGACGGGAGCGTCCGCCCGGTGGTGGACTCGGTGCTGCCACTCGCCGAGGCCGGTGAGGCGCACCGACGGATGGCCGACGGCGAGCTCGTCGGGAAGGTCCTGCTGACGCCGTAGCGCGCGGTCGCGCGAGCGGCGCGGCCGGCCGCTGGCCGCGCCGCCGGCCGTGCCGCCCCGCCGGCCGCGCCGCCCCGCCGGCCGCGCCGCCCCGCCGGCCGCGCCGCACAACCAAAGTCGTCTCGAACCGTGGATTCCCGTGGTTCGAGACGGCTTCGGTTGTGCGCGGACCGTCGACGCCGCACCACGCCGCGAGCCGCGAGCCGCGGCGCGGCGCGCGTCAGGCGTGGACGCGGGCCAGGAACTCGACGAGCGCCGGGTGCTCCGGGTGGTCGAGCACGTCGGCCGGGGCTCCCTGCTCGACGACCTCGCCGCGGTGCAGGAACACGATCCGGTCCGCGACCTTCCGCGCGAAGGACATCTCGTGCGTGGTCATCAGGATCGTCGAGCCCTGCCGCTTCAGCTCGGTGACGAGGTCGAGCACCTCGCCCACGAGCATCGGGTCGAGGGCGCTCGTGACCTCGTCGAGCAGGAGCAGTTCGGGGTCGGACGCGATGGCCCGCACGATGGCGACGCGCTGCTGCTGCCCGCCGGACAGCCGGTCCGGGTAGGCACTGGCGAAGTCCGCCAGGCCGATCCGATCGAGCAGCCGCCGCGCCGTCTCCTCCGCCGTCGCCTTGCCGATGCCGTGCACCTGCCGCGAGGCGAGTGTCACGTTTTCGAGCACGCTCATGTGCGGGAACAGGTTGAACTGCTGGAACACGACGCCGATCCGCGCACGGGTGGCGTCGACGTCGATCCGGGGGTCCGCGATGTCGGTGCCCTGGAGCAGGACCTCACCGTCGTCGATGCCCTCGAGCAGGTTCACGGTCTTGAGCAGCGTCGACTTCCCGGAGCCGGACGCGCCGATGACGCAGATGACCTCGTGGCGGTGCACGGTGAGGTCGATGCCGCGCAGCACCTCGTGCTCGCCGAACGCCTTGCGGAGGCCGCGCAGCTCGAGGACGGGGGCCGACGTCGGCGGCTCGCGCCGTGCCTCTCCCCGCCGGCTCGGCCGATCTGCCGCTGGCGAGTCAGCTCGGAACCGGCGGCGTGGGCCCTGACCGTCGACCGGACGGGAGGCACGACCCGCGTCCGCCTCGTTGGTCGCGTTCACACCGTGCCCCCGATCTGCTCGCGCTGCTGCTGCCGCCTGGCGATCGCGTCGGTGACGCGGATCAACGGCAGGCTGATCACCACGAACAGCAGACCGGCGACGAAGTACGGCGTGAAGTTGTAGCTCTCCGCCTGCGCGATCTGGGCCGAACGCACCGCGTCGACGGCGCCGAGGATCGAGACCAGGCCGACGTCCTTCTGCATCGAAACGAAGTCGTTCATGAGCGCCGGGGTGACCTTGCGGATCGCCTGCGGCAGCACGACGAGCCGCAGGGTCTTCGCGTGCGACAGGCCGAGCGACCGGGCGGCGAGGCGCTGCGACGGGTGCACTGCCTCCATGCCGGCGCGGAGGACCTCGGCGATGTACGACGAGTACGTCAGGACGATGGCGATCGTGCCCCAGAACTCGGCGGGGAGTCGGGGGAAGACGCCGAGGCCGGGGATCCCGTAGCCGACGAGGTAGAGCACGATGATGAGCGGCAGGCCACGGAACAGGTCGGTGTACCCGGTCGCGAGCATCCGCAGCGGGAAGAACACCGGGCTGCGGAGGCCCCGGACGACGGCGAGGAGCGTGCCGAACACGGCGACGCCGATGGCACTGAAGAACAGGATCCGGACGTTCAACCACAGGCCGGCGAGGATCGCGGGGAACGAGTCGACGGCGGTCTGCGGGTCGAAGAACGACTGCTGGACGGCGGCCCACCCGGGGGTGTTCACGACGCCGAAGTACACGACGGCGACGACCACGAGCGTCGACACCACCGACACCGCGATCGACCGGCGTCCGCGCTGCCGACGGTAGAGCCGACGCTCCAGCT
Source organism: Curtobacterium sp. NPDC089689 (assembly GCF_044749145.1). Lineage (NCBI taxonomy): Bacteria > Bacillati > Actinomycetota > Actinomycetes > Micrococcales > Microbacteriaceae > Curtobacterium > Curtobacterium sp. NPDC089689. The sequence goes on from NZ_JBIVHJ010000004.1 coordinate 46,226, forward strand.
CCACCTGGCTCGGCGCGGGTGCGGCGACCGGGGTGCCGGTGCCTGCGGGGACGGACACGCGCGCTACTTCAGGACGGGCGTGCCGGTCTCCGAGGAGAGCCACTTCGTCTGCAGGTCCTGCAGCGTGCCGTCGTCCTGCAGCGCGGCGAGCGCCTTGTCGACCTTGCTCGTGAGCTCGGAACCCTTGGGCAGCACGAAACCGAACTGGTCCCCGGCGCCGTCGTCGGGGAACTGTGCCGACACGGTGCCCTTGCCGTCGAGCTGCGCGCCGGCCATGTAGAACGCGGTCGGCAGGTCGGTGACGATGGCGTCGATCTGGCCGGACTTCAGCGCGAGGACCGCGTCGTCGTTCGAGTTGAACACCTGCGGCGTGACGCCGAGGACGTCCTTCACGCGCTGGATGCTCGTGGATCCGGTGGCGACGCCGATCGCGTCCTGCTTGAGCGCGCTGATCGTGGCGTCGCCCGCGGCCTTGGAGGACTTCGTCGTCACGACGGCCTGGGTCGTCGTGTAGTACGCGGTGGACATGTCGACGGCCTTCTTGCGCTTGGCGTCGATCGAGAACTGCTGGATGTTGAGGTCCCAGTCCTTCGGGCCCGGAGCGATCGCGCTGTCGAAGGTGCTGCGCTTCCAGACGACGTCGGACTTCGCGTAGCCCATCTCCTCCGCGACGGCGTACGCCACAGCGGCCTCGAAGCCCTTGCCGGACGCCGGCTTGTTGTCCTCGACCCACGGCGAGTAGGCGGGCTGGCCCGTCGCGATCGTGAGCTTGCCGTCCGTGACGGTCCCGGCGGCGTTGCTGCTCCCGGCCGAGCACGCGGTCAGGGCCAGGGCGGCGACGGCGGCCGTCGCGACGGCGAGGGTGAGGCGGAGGGAACGGGTCACGGGCGGGCCTTCGCTCGAGGGGTGGGGGCGATGCGATCGTACGCGGAACTGGTACACCAGCGCGAGCCGACGGCGACGCGGACCGTCGTGGTCAGCGTCCCGAACAATGCATTCCGGTTGCAGGAATACTGAACGGGAATCGGTGGGAAAGCCGCAACCGAATCTCACGAAATGATCACGACGACATTTCCGGCGCATTCTTCGTGCATGATCGGTCCCGCAGCACGTTGCTCCGGCGGCGGGTGGCGGACAACGGCGTCCGGTGCCCGCCGCCGGCAATGCTGTTCCCCACCACGATCTGTCGGCTCGGTCCTGCTACCGCTCCTCGGCCAGGCTGAAGTCCTCGAACGAGAAGCTCGGTGACACGAGGCAGCTCAGCAACACCTCGCCGTCCTGCGGGAGTGTGCGCTGCCAGACACCGCCGCGGACGAAGGCCTGCGCGTCGTTCACCCGGTCACGTCCGGCGTCCGGCCCGAGGGTGATCGTCGCTCCCGGCACCGGTTCGTCACCGTCGCCGCCGAGCTGGAGGTCGACCACGTCGGGTCCGTGCCACATCCAGATCTCGTCGTTCGCCACCCGGTGCCAGGCCGAGGCCTCGCCGGGCGGGAGCAGGAAGTGGATGAGCGTCGCGGCAGGACGTTCCCCCGCCGGGGTCTGGACGGTCGCGGGCGACGTCCACGTGCGGACGTACCAGCCGCCCTCGGGGTGTGGCTCCATGCCGAGGGCGACGGCGCGCTTCGGGACGTCGAGCCACTCGACGAGCTCGCCGGAGACGGTGCGGCGGGCTGCCATGCCGGGTCGGGGTGCGGTCTCGGTCATGCGGGTTCCTCCTGGTGGGACGACGACGGGTGGGACGACGACTGGTGGGACGACGACTGGTGGGACGACGACGGGTGGGACGACGACGGGCGGGTGGGCGACGGGGTCGGCTGCGGTCCGGCCTGCCCGACCAGTGCGCCGTCGACCGCACGCACCACGCCCCGGACGACGGTCGCGACGGCGCGCCCGGCACCGTCCTCCACGAGCTCGGCGAGCGCGTCCGGCACGGTGCGCGCGTCGACGTCGAACACCGCGAGGTCCGCTCGGGCCCCGACGGCGAGGTGCCCGATCCGGTCCGGTCCGACGGCCAGCCCCATCGCGTGCGCGCCGCCGAGGGTCGCCGCGGCGAGCAGCCGCTCGTGCAGGTCGTGCCCGCGGTACCCCTGGGCACGGGCGATCCGGTGCAGCGCGGTGACGTCGGCCATCAGGTCGAGGGACGGCGACGACGACAGCGAGTCGGTGCCGATCGCGATCGGGCTGCCTTCGCGCAGGTAGTCGGCGACGGGCGGCGGGTCGAGCCCGATCACGGCGTTCGACCGGGGGCAGAGTGCGACGGCCGTGCCTCGGGCCCGGAGCAGCGCCCGGTCGGCGGCCGTCATGTAGACGCCGTGCGCGACGTGGCAGTCCGGACCGAGCACACCGAGGCGATCGACGAAGGAGGTCGCGCTGGCACCGAACCCGAGGGCCCGCATCGCACGGAACGAGGGCACGTTCGCGAGGTGCCAGTCCGCGCCGTGCCCGACGCCGACGACCCCGTCGAGTCCCGGGACCGGTTCGATCGCGGTCCGCTCCCCCTCGAAGGCCGCCTCGCCGAGGTGCAGGTGCAGGCGGAGTCCACGCTGCCGGACGATGTCGGGGAGCTCGAGCAGCGGCCCGACGTCGAGCGAGTACGGCGCGTGCGGCGACAGTCCGGCGCCCGGGTCCGTGGGGATCCGGGCGAGTTCGGCGAGCACCTGGTCGCGGCCGTGCTCCTGCCACGCCGCGTTCTCCCAGTCCATCACCTCCCAGTAGGCGATGCCGCCGAGCCCGGCGTCCTCGAGTGCGGTCGCCGCCTCGATGTCGGTGACGACGTCCGCGACGCTCGTCACCCCGGCCAGGAGCGACGCCCGAGCCCCGTCTGCGGCCTCGGCCCGCCAGTCGTGCGGCACCGCGTACTCCGAGTTGAACGCGGCCGCCCAGTCCTCGAAGCCCGCGTACTGCCGGCGCCCGACACTGGACATGCCGGTGTACTGCAGGTGCGTGTGCGCGTTGACGAGCCCGGGCAGGAGCGCGCCTCGCCACCGGCGCTCGGTGGTCGGCACGCCGCTCGCGGCGAGCTGGTCGACGACCCACGAGCGGTCGCCCACGTGCAGGATGCGGTCGCCCTGCACGGCGACCGCACCGTCGGCGATGGGCGGCGCGGTCATCGGGACGACGACCCGTGCGGAGTGGACGACGACGCTCACGACGGGTCCCCGAAACGGTGGGTCCGGACGTCGGGCTCGCGGTCCGCCGGGTGCTCACCCATCCGGCCGGGAGGCGCGGGTCGGGTCCCGAACGCGGCGAGCGCCGTCCGGGCGGTCGCCTCGTCCACCGCGGGGTCGATCGGCACGACCGAACGGTCGAGCTCGTCACCGCGCTCCAGGAGCATGCGGACGGCGCCGAGCTGTGCGGCGAAGGACAGGTCCATGATCTCGACGGGGTTGCCCTCGGCGGCCGTCACGTTGATGCACCCCCCGCGGTCGAGCACGACGACGTGGTGGCCGTCCGGGAACGTGAACCGTTCGACGTCGGGCGCCTCGGTCGCGGGGGTGGCACCGGCGCCGAGGGCGTCCGTGACGGCGATCTCCTGGTCGACCCCGCCCGCGACCGACACGACCGCGCCCGCTGCCGTCGCCCGGAGGACCTCGAGCGAGATCGTGTCGCGGACCCCGGTGGCGCTCACGACGAGGTCGGCGTCCCGGACGGCGTCGGCGAGCGGAGCGACGACGTGCCCGGCGAAGGCGGCCTGCAGGGCTCGGACCGGGTCGGTCTCGGCGACCACGACGGCGAAGCCGAGCGCGCGGAGCACCATCGCGACCCCCTCGCCGACCGGACCGAACCCGGCGACGACGGCCGTGCCTCCCGGGCGGACCCGGTGCGCGCCGGACGGGAGCCGGTCGACCAGGTCGAGCGTCGCGGACACCGTCGACTGCCCGGTGCCGTACCGGTTGTCGAAGAACGTCTTGGTGCGGGCGTCGTTGACGGCGACCACCGGGATGCCCAGGGTGCCGCGCTCGGCCATGGTGCGGAGCGGCCGGAGTCCGCTCGTGGTCTCCTCGGCCGCGCCGAGCATCACGGGGAGCAGGTCCGGCCGTTCCTGGTGGAGCAGGCGGATGACGTGTGAGCCGTCGTCGAGGACGATGTGCGGCGCCGTGTCGAGCATCGCGAGGGCGAGCGTCTTCTGCTCGGCGAGCGACACACCTGCGCGGGCGAACACGGGGAGCCCGGCGGTGCGGAGGACCTCGGCCACGGCGTCGTCGGTCTCGTCGGCGTGGGCGTACACGACGACCTCGGCGCCGGCGTCCCGGAGGAGCAGCGTGAGCACCGCTGTCTTCGGTTCGAGCACCATGGCCACGGCGATGCGGGTGCCGCGCAGCAGTCCTCCGTCCCCGAGCTCGCGCGCCACCGTCCGGGACACCGGCATCCAGCGCCGGGCCCACCGGATGCGGGCCGAGGCGGCCGGGTCGGTCTCGGGGTCGCGGCCGGTCGAGACGAGGAAGACGTCGTCCGACAGCGAGGGCACGCCGAGGACGCCCGGTCGGACGGGGGCGACCGGGCCGAAGGCGTCCTCGTCCACCGCGGGTAGGTGCCTCCCGGCGTCGACCACGACGAGGGCGGCGCCGCGGGGACGGTCGGCCTCGCGCTCGACCGCGAGCGTGGTCTCGGCGGGATCGCCGAGGCACCAGAGCTGGTCGACGGGTTCCTGTTCACCCGCCGGCCGCGCGCCGAGCCCGGTCAGGACCGCGCCGAGGGCCGCGACGTCGGTGGGGTCGCCGCCGACGATGCGGAAGCGGCGCGCGGCGACGAGGAGGTTCGTGGCGGCGGCGAACCGGCGGACGGCTGCGGAGGCCCAGGCGGCCCGCGCGGGGTCGGGTCGCTGCGGCATGGGGACATCGTAGGGCGCGCGGGTGTCGCGCCGGTGCCCGGTGTCAGTGCGCGTGCGGGGGCGGTACTGGTGGCGGGGCCGCGTCGACGGGAGGCCCGTGCACCGATCGTGCTCCCGTCCGACGGAGCGTGTCCCGGTGTGCGCGGGAATGCACTGCGGCCGTCGAGCGTCGTACCCCACATGGCTGAAGCGACGTTCGACAAGGTGACCATGTTCGGCGCGGACTGGTGCCGCGACTGCCGGCGTTCCAAGGCGCTGCTCGACGGACTCGGGATCGACTACGACTACGTGGACGTGGAGGCAGACCTGACCGCTGCCGACCGCGCCGAGGCGATCAGCGGGCGGAAGAACATCCCCGTGGTGGTGCTGCCGAACGGCAAGCACTTCGTGGAGCCGTCGGACGCCGAGCTCCGGGGTGAGTTGGAGGCGTCCGGGCTGGTCTGACCGCCCTCGCGGGGGCTCCCTGGGAGGACGCCGAGCGAGCGGGGAGTTGTCTCTGGTCCTGGTCGCACCCGGTACCCGCCGAGTGGGCCGACCCCCACACAAGGAGGCACACCGTGTTCGGTCTCATCGTCAGCCTGATCATCATCGGACTCATCGCCGGCGCGATCGCGCGCCTGGTCATCCCTGGCAAGCAGAACATCGGCATCCTGATGACGATCGTCCTCGGGATCGTCGGCTCGTTCGTCGGCGGTTTCCTCGGCTACCTGATCTTCAACCACGACGGGAACGACGGGTTCTTCCAGCCCGCCGGCATCATCGGGTCGATCATCGGCGCCATCATCGTGCTGTTCATCTACACGCGGTTCGCCGGGCGCGGAGCGCGTACCCGCTGACGCGGGAACCGGACGGGAGGCACGGTGCGCGTCGGACGCGCACCGTGCCTCCCGTCTGTTCCCTGGCCGTCAATCCGAGGCAGCGAGCCGCCCCATCTCGGCCACCACGTCACGGAGCCGCGTCGCGAGTTCCGCTCGCGACGACACCGCGTACCGGTGCGTCGCCTCGATCACCGCGGCCATGACGAGCGTGACGGCCGTCCGCGCAGTGTCTGCACCGGCCCGTTCGGCGGCGACCTCGGCGACCCGGGCGCGGGCCTCCGACATCCACTGGAGCATCGTCGGGACCATCTCCGGCCGGGCCTGGACGAGCTGCTTCATCCGGCGGCGGTCCTCCGGCAGGGTGACCGTGCGCGCGACGAGGTCGCAGCAGTCCGCGACGAGCGAGCCCGTCCCCGCGAGGAACGCCGCGCGGGCGTCCTCCGGGACCGTCGACGGGCCGAGTCCGAGTGCGGCGTCGCCCTTCGACGGGAAGTAGTTGAAGAACGTGCGGCTCGACACGCCCGCGGCCGCACAGATCTCCTCGACGGTGACCCCTGCCAGCCCGTGTTCGGTCACGAGCTCGAGCGCGGCACCGTGGATGGCGGCGCGGGTCTGCTGCTTCTTCCGCTCGCGCAGGCCGCATGCGCCGGCGTCCGGACCGGAGCCGTCCGCGGTGGTGCGGACGGCTCCGGTCGGGTCAGGCGTCCGTACGGTCGCGCTGGACACTGATCGACCCGGTCGTCGGTGCCGTGGGCGAACCCATGGCGTCGGCTGCACGGACCGCCTGGACCTCGAGGTCGTCAGCGGTGCCGGCGGAGTCGGCCTGTTCCTGGAGCGCCGAGCTCTTCCGGAGCGGCGGCGCCTTGAAGAACCAGCTCAGCACGAACGCGAGCAGGATCACGGCGAACCCGACCCAGTACACGGTCACGGCCGAGGCGTTGAACCCGGTCATGAACGGACGGGTGAGTGCCGGGTCCGCACCGTTGAGGTACGACGTGTCGCTCGTCTCGGAGCTGCTGCTCGAGCCGCTCGACGACGCCTGGTCCTCGATGGTGCTCGACAGCTTCGGGGTGAGCTGGTGGACCCAGTACGAGCGCTGCGAGGCGTCCGCCCAGTCGACGGAGACGGTGCCGTCCTGGACGCTGGCGTGTGCCTTGTCCGCGACCGCGGCGAGGGCCTGCTGCTCGGCGGCAGGCGTGGCCGCGGCGACCTGCTGGTCGATCACGGTCTGCGCCGCCGCTGCCGGCACGGCTCCGGCCGCGACCTGCTGCTGCACGGCCGCCGTCACCTGCTTCGTGACCGCGGCGTCGGCTGCGCTCTTCGCCTGGGTCGATGCGGAGTCGAGCTGCTGCTGCACGTTCTCCTGGACCGGCTCGACGATCGGGTTCCAGATCTGGTCCATCACGTCGTGGTTCGCCTTGGCCGAGGCGACGGTCGGGTTCAGGGCTGCGTCGAGCGCGGAGGACAGGTTCGACCGGTCCGCCGTGGCGTGCAGGATGTTCGTCGGCATGATCGAGAACAGCACGGAGAGCAGCACCGCGGTGCCGAGCGTGCCACCGATCTGCCGGAAGAACGTCGCCGACGAGGTCGCGACACCCATGTCCCGCGGCTGCACCGAGTTCTGCGACGCCAGGGTGATGCTCTGCATGAGCTGGCCGAGGCCGAGCCCGATGAGGAACATGCCGATCATGAGGAACCAGAGCGGCTTGTCGATCGTCATGAACGTCAGCACGACGTAGCCGACCGAGACGAGCGCGGTGCCGATGACGGGGAAGATCCGGTAGCGGCCGGTCTTCGCGACGATCTGGCCGGAGGCGATCGAGGCGATCATGAGCCCGCCGATCATCGGGAGCGTGGCGAACCCGGACTCGGTCGGGGTGAGGCCGGTCACGATCTGCAGGTACAGCGGGATGGTGAGCATCGCGCCGAACATCGCGAACCCGACGAGGAAGCCGAGGCCGGTCGCCATCGAGAAGACACCGGAGCGGAAGAGCTTGAGCGGGATGATCGCGTCGTCCTTCATGAGCGACTCGATCACCAGGAACGCCACGAGCCCGAGTGCACCGATCACGTAGCAGGCGATGGCGGCCGCGGAGCCCCAGCCCCACGTGCGGCCCTGCTCGGCGACGAGCAGCAGCGGCACGAGCGTCACGATGACCGAGGTGGCGCCCCACCAGTCGATGCGCGGCTTCGCCTTGGCGTCGCCGAACTTCGGGAGGTGCAGGAACGCGATCACCATGATGAGCGCGCCGATGCCGATCGGGACGTTCACGAGGAAGACCCAGCGCCAGCCGGTGATCCAGAGGATCTCGTTCGCGCCCGAGAACAGGCCACCGATGAGCGGTCCGATGACGCTCGAGATGCCGAACACCGCGAGGAAGTAGCCCTGGTACTTCGCACGCTCACGCGGAGCGAGGATGTCACCCATGATCGCGAGCGGCAGCGACATCAGCGCACCCGCACCGATGCCCTGGAACGCGCGGAACGCCGCGAGCATGATCATCGACGTCGAGAGCGTCGAGAGCAGCGACCCGAGGATGAACACCGCGATGCCGAAGATGTAGAGCGGCCGGCGGCCGAACACGTCGGAGAGCTTGCCGTAGATCGGCGTCGTGATCGTCGACGCGATGAGGTACGCGGTCGTGACCCAGGCCTGCTGGTCGAGGCCGTGCAGGTCGTCACCGATCGTGCGGATCGCCGTCCCGACGATCGTCTGGTCGAGCGACGACAGGAACATGCCGGCCATCAGGCCGTAGATGACGAGGAGGATCTGCCGGTGCGACATGATCGGCTTCGCCGGCGTGGCCGCCGGAGCCGACGATCGCCCGCGCTGCACCTCGACCGGTGCGGTGGCAGTGGACATCTGGTTCCCAACTCTCAAACTTGCAGACCGCGCAACTTTACATCAGCAGCATCGTTGCTTGCAATGCATGTTTGCCATCGTGCACCTTTGGTGAACGGCTTCTCAGGTAGCGTGGCCGGATGGGGCGGACGAGCTGGACCGGAGTACCGACGACGCTGCGGGCACGGATCGAGGCGGCCCTCGGCAGTCCGGTCGTCCACGCGGTGTCGCAACCCTCGGGGTGGTCGCCCGGGAGCGCCGACCGCGTCGTCACGGCGGACGGCCACCGCGCCTTCGTGAAGAGCGTCGCCCGGTCCCGCAACGGCGACAGCGCCGACATGCACCGCCGCGAGGCGCGGGTGATGGCGGCGATCCCACCCGAGGTGCAGGCACCGCGGTTGATCGCCGCGTTCGACGAGGTGCACGACGGCGACGACTGGGTCGCGCTCGTGCTCGACGACGTCGACGGCCGACACCCGGGTGGCGACGGCCTCGGTGCGGACACCGCCGCCGTCCTCGACGCCCTCGACACGCTGCCGCTCGCCTCCGGGACGCTGACGGGTCTCCCCCGCATCGCCGACGACCTCCGCGACGAGTTCGCCGCATGGGACCGGATGCTCGTCACCGGGCTGGCCCCGGAGGTCCCGGAGGACGTCGCCGCCGCGGCGGACCTCCTCGCGGCGACGGCGCGCGGTGCCGACCGGCTCGTCGACGGCGACCACCTCGTGCACGCCGACTGCCGGGCCGACAACCTCCTGGTGGACGCGGACGGCCTGGTGTGGGTCGTCGACTGGCCCTGGGCGTCCGTCGGGGCGCACTGGCTCGACCCGCTCACCTACCTCCTCGACACCCTGGTCCGCGGTGAGGACGACGACGTCGACCAGTACCTGACCGCGCACCCCGTCTTCGCCGGGCTGGACGGTTCGACGGTCGATGCCGTGCTCGCGGCGCTCGCAGGGCTGTTCCTCGAGAAGGCGGCGCAGCCGGCGCCGCCCGCGATGCCGACGATCCGCGACTTCCAGCGGAGCGAGGGCGTCGCCGCCGCACGCTGGGTGCTCCGCCGCCGGGCCGCGACCCCGCGCTGACCCGAGGGGGACGCCCGCGTCCAGGGTCGGCGGAACGCGGAGCGTACCGTCCACGCCATGACCGAAGAGCACGCACACCACCGTCCCGAGGACGACGCCGCGCGCCTCGGGCTCGTCGTCGTCGGCGAGGCCGCCGCACTGCACGCGGGAGACGACGCATCACTCGACGCGAGCGAGCAGAACATCCGCGACACCGTCGACGACCTGGTCGACGAACCCCTGACCGACCGGCAGGAGGAGATCGTCGAACGCCTTGCCTCGGCGGGCGGCACCCTGACCGCCGGGCTGAGCGGCGCACTGGCCGCGCAGACGGAGCGGAGCGTCGACGACGTCCTCGAGGGCGCCGCGCGCAGCGTCGTGTGGCAGCAGCGGCTGTCGCAGGAGCGCGAGGACGCCGGCCGACAGCACGACCGCTCCGACGATGACGGGCGCCGTGAGGACGGGCGCGGCGAGGACTGACCCCGCCACACCCGTCGTCGGCCCTCAGTCGGCGTCGGCGGCCGCGGGCTCCTGCTCGCGTGCCACAGCGCGCGCTGCGGCCTGACCCGTCGTCGTGCTCTTCACGATGTCGCTCAGCGTGAAGCCGGCGGTCGTCCCGAGGAGTGCGTCGACCTCGCTGAACTGGCTCACGACGCTCTTCGAGAGTGAGCCGGCGCCGTCCGACGACACCACCGTCAGCTTGTCGATGTTGCCCATCGGCGCGGCGAGCTCGCGCGCGATGCTGGGGAGCGTCTCGATCGCCTTGACGCGGAGCACCGCTTCGGAGTGCTGCGCGAGCGCGTCGGCCTGCGCCTTGGTCGCGTCGGCCTCGGCCTGACCCTTGGCCCGGATCGCGTCGGCCGCTGCCTCGCCCTCGGCGCGCGAGGCGTCGGCGGCGAGCTTGCGGGCCTCGGACTCCGCCTGGGCCTCCGCGGCGACGGCCTCGGCGGAGATGCGGCGGGCCTCGGCCTGTGCGCGGGCCGTCTCGACCTGGGCACCGGCGGCGGCTTCGGCCTCGAGCCGGGTCTTGCGGGCGTTCGCCTCGGCCACGGCGGTGACCTCGGACTCGAGCTCGGCGCGACGGAGCTCGGCTCGCTTCTGCGCCGTCAGCTGCTCCTGCTCCACGACGCCCTGGGCGGCGCGGGCGTGCGCGAGCGGTCCCGCCGCAGCGGCTTCGGCCGAGGCCCGATCGGAGTCGAGCTGGAGGGCGGCTCGGCGGATCGCGAGGGCGTTCTCGGCCTCGGCGATCGCCTGGTCCGCGCGGGCACGGGCCTCACGGGCTTCGCGGTCGGCCTGCGCCTCAGCGTTCTCGGCCTCGAGCCGGACACGGGCGCGCTCGGCACGACCGAGGTCGCTGATGTACTCGTTGCGGTCCGAGATGCCCTTGATCTCGAACGAGTCGACGTCGAGGCCCTGGCTGTGCAGGGCGTCCTTCGCGACGTCGAGGACCGCGACCGTCAGCTGGTCGCGGTTGCGGATGATCGTCGACACATCGGTCGCGCCGATCGAGGCGCGGAGCGAACCCGACAGGACCTCGCGCGCGAAGTCGTCGATCTTCTTCTCCTGGCCGAGGAAGCGCTGCGCCGCGGCACGGATGGAGGCGTCCGCCTCGCCCACCTTGACGAGCGCCACCGCCTCGACGTCGATCGTGACGCCGCGGGAGTCCTGCGCGTTGACGTTGATGTCGATCGCCCGCGAGCTCAGCGACAGCTTCGCGACCCGCTCGAAGAACGGGCGGACGAGCACGCCGGCGCCGAGGACGACCTTGATGCCGGACTCGACGGTCTCGGTGCCGTCGGCGTTCTTCACCTTGCGCGACCGCTTGCCGGTGATGATGAGCGCCTCGTCCGCACCGGCGTTGCGGTAGACGAGCTTGGCGTAGACGAGCACGATCACCGCGAGGACGATCACGCCCACGATGACCAGCGGGACGGCGCCGAGTGCGAACAGGACTTCCATGTCTCCCCCTCACGGAAGCCGCCGTCCGGCGGGCGCCGAACCGGGATTCCGCATGTGTTGTTCTGTTCGCCCCACCCTACCGGGCCGCATCGACGGACGGGAGGCGCGGTGCAGGACGGACCTGCACCGCGCCTCCCGGCCGGCGTCGCGTCAGCGCGCTGACGTCACGATCCCCCCGCACCGTCCGGGGCGCCCGACCCGGTGCGGACCTGCGTGACCGCGGCCGTCGGGTTCATCCCCTTCTTCTTCATCGCGCGCGCACGCTCGCCCGCCGAGCGGAGCCGTGGGTTGACGTACTCGTCGATGCCGAAGTTGATGAGCGACAGCGCCACGCCGAGCAGCGCGATGCAGAGGCCGGCGGGGACGTACCACCACCAGTAGTCCGGGAACGCGTTGTTCTGCTGCGCCCAGAACAGGATCGTGCCCCAGTTGAGGTTCGACACCGGGATGACCCCGATGAACGCGAGTGTCGTCAGACCGAGGACGGCCGCGGTCATCGTCCCGACGAAGCTCGACGCGATGATCGCCATGAGGTTCGGCAGCATCTCGACGAGGATGATGCGGTGCAGCGGTTCGCCGTTCGCCCTCGCGGCCTGGATGAAGTCCCGGTTGCGGAGCGACATCGTCTGGGCGCGGAGCACGCGGGCACCCCACGCCCACCCGGTGAAGCCGAGCACGGCGGCGACGACCCAGAGCGGCGGGTCCTGGAACTGCGACGCGACGATGATCATGAGCGGCAGGCCCGGGATCACGAGGAACACGTTGGACAGTGCCGACAGCGACTCGCTCTTCCACCCGCGGAGGTAGCCCGCGGTGACGCCGACCGCGATCGCGACGACGGTCGCCATGATGGTCGCGAGGAAGCCCACGACGAGCACGCCACGCGTGCCGTAGACGAGCTGGCTGAACACGTCCTGCCCGATGTGCGTCGTCCCGAGCAGGTGCTGGAACGACGGGGGCTGGAGCGTCGCGTCGAGGTTCTGTGCGTTCGGGTCGTCCGGCGCGATGAGCGGTGCGGACACCGCGACGATCGCGAACACCCCGAGGATGACGAGGCCCGTGGCGGACTTCGGGTTGCTGAACATCGCCATGGAGGCACGGAGCTGCGACCAGAAGGTGCGGTCACCTCCGCGCGCGGTGCGTCCGGAGGGCTCGTCGGTGACGACCGCCGCGGTCTCCGGGGCACCGGCACCGACGGGGTTGATCAGGATCGGCGTCTTCTCGGTGGTCATGGTCAGGACTCCGTCTGGCGGGTGCGGGGATCGAGGATGGCGTACGCGACGTCGGCGACGACGTTCGCGACGAGGACGGCCAGCACGAGCACGAGGAAGATCCCCTGCATGAGCGCATAGTCCTTGGCGTTCGTGGCGTTGAGGAGCAGCAGGCCGATGCCGGGGTAGGAGAACACCATCTCCATGACGAGCGTCCCGCCGACGATGAAGCCGATCGCGAGGGCGAAGCTCTGGATCTGCGGGAGGACGGCGTTCCGCGCGGCGTACTTCCAGAGGACGCGACGGTTCGGCATGCCCTTCGCCTGCGCGACGGTGATGTAGTCCTCGTCGAGCACGGTCAGCATCATGTTGCGCATCCCGAGGACCCACCCGCCGAGCGAGACGATGACGATCGTGACGACGGGCAGGACCGCGTGCGACACGACCTCGCTGATGAACGGGCCGTTCCAGCCGGGTTCCACCCCGATCTCGTAGGCGTGCCCGGCGGGGAACCACCCGAGCGCGGTCGAGAACACCGCGATGAAGATCAGGCCGAGCCAGAAGTACGGCACGGTCCCGAGGAACGTCGTCACCGGGACGAGCGCGTCGAGTCGACTGCCTCGGCGCCACCCGATGACCGCGCCGACGGCGGTGCCGGTGAGGAACGAGATGATCGTCGCGACACCGACCAGGCCGAGGGTCCACGGCAGCGCGGAGGCGATGGCCTCGCCGACCGGGGCGAGCCCGGTCGAGATCGAGATGCCGAGGTTGCCGTGCAGGAGCATGTCCCAGTAGTCCACGTACTGCTGCCACAGCGGCACGGTCTTGTCGAGGCCGAACAGCGCACGGAGCGCCTTCTCGGCATCCGGGGTGATCTGCCCCTGGCTCCTGGCCATGAACGCCTGCACCGCGTCGCCCTTGAGCATGCGCGGGAGGAAGAAGTTCAGCGTGATCGCCGCCCACAGCGTGAACAGGTAGAACAGCACGCGCCCGCCGATGAACCGCCACGGCACGCGCCGTCCCTGCCCGTCGGCCGCGGCCGCGGTGGTGCCGACGAGGGTCGGGTCGACCGGTGCCGGATCAGCCGGCGTCTGGACCTGGGCGCTCACCGCGCACCTCCTGCGTTCTGTGCTGCCAGCGAGCCGTCCGTCGGCCGCTGCTCCGCGAGCGTCCGGAAGTGGAGCTCGGGGTCGGGTGATGCGGCGCGGAGCTCCCGCGTGTAGGGGTCCTGCGGGTTCAGGATCACGTCGTCGGCGGGCCCCTGCTCGACGACCCGGCCCTGGTTGAGCACCATGATCTCGTCGCTGAAGTGTCGTGCGGTCGCCAGGTCGTGCGTGATGTAGAGGACGCCGAGGCCCTCCTCGCGCTGGAGTTCCGCGAGCAGGCCGAGCACACCGAGCCGGATCGACACGTCGAGCATGGACACGGGTTCGTCGGCGACGAGGAGCGACGGCCGGGACGCCAACGCGCGGGCGATCGCGACGCGCTGCCGTTGACCGCCGGAGAGCTCGTGCGGACGACGGTCGATCACGGCGTCCGCGTCGAGCCGGACCCGCTCGAGCAGCCGCCGGACCTCGGCGTCGACGTCCCGGGACGGGACGACGTGGTCGAGCCGGAGCGGGCGCTCCACGTGGTGTCGGATGGAGTGGTACGGGTTCAGCGAGGCGAACGGGTCCTGGAACACCATCCGCAGCTGCTGCCGGTACTTCCGGAGGCCCTTCCCGAAGGTCGGGACGGGCTTGCCGTCGAGGAGCACGGTGCCGCTCGTCGGTCGTTCGAGCTGGGTCAGGATCTTGGCGATCGTGGACTTGCCGCTGCCGGACTGTCCGACGAGGCCGAGCGTCTGTCCCGACGACAGGGTGAAGCTCACCGCGTCCAGAGCACGGAGCTGGCCGGACCCTCGGACGTTGTAGGTCTTGGTGACGGTGCGGAACTCGAGGGTCGTCATCGCGCGACCACCCCTTTCTCGCCGGTGAGGCGCGGGAACGACGCGAGGAGTCGCTGGGTGTAGGGGTGCTGCGGGTCGTTCCAGATCCGCTCGGCGTTCGCCAGCTCGACGATCTCGCCCTCGCGCATGATCGCGATGCGGTCGCTGATCTCGAGCAGGAGCGGCAGGTCGTGGGTGATGAACACGACCGAGAAGCCGAACTCGTGCCGGAGCTGCGAGATCTGCTTGAGGATCTCGCGCTGCACGAGCACGTCGAGCGCGGTCGTCGGTTCGTCCATCACCATGAGCTGCGGTCGGAGGGCGAGCGCCATCGCGATCATCACCCGCTGCCGCATGCCGCCGGAGAGCTCGTGCGGGTAGGAGCGCCGGCGGGCTCCCCCGACCTTGACGATCTCGAGCAGTTCGACGACGGCACGGCGCCGCTCGGCCCGGCTCAGGTCTGGTCGGTGCACCTCGAAGACGTCCTCGAGCTGCGAGCCGATCGTGGCGACCGGGTTGAGGGCGTTCATCGCGCCCTGGAACACCATCGAGATCTTGTCCCAGCGGAACCGGCGCATGGCTTCCGCGTCGAGGGCGTTGAGGTCGACGTCCGTGCCGTCCGCGTCGTGGAACGTGACGGAGCCGCTCGTGATGACCGCCGGTGAACGGAGGAGTCGCTGGACGCCGTACGCCAGCGTCGTCTTGCCGCAGCCGCTCTCGCCGGCGAGGCCGACGATCTCGCCCCTGCCGATCTCGAGGTCGACGTTCTTGACGGCCCGGACCGGTGGGTCCACGTCGTACACGACGGAGAAGTCGCGCACGGACAGGAGTGTTCCTGACATGCTCTGGTCGCTTTCTCGTTCGCCGGAGGCGGGGCGGCGCCGCTGCCTCGGCGCCGCCCCGGGTTCTTCGGATGGACTACTTCTCGACGGGCTTCAGGTTCATGAGCACCTGCACGGCCTGCGGTGTCGTCGGGTCGGCCGTCGCGTAGGGGTCGTCCTCGCTCGGCCAGCCCGTGAACTCGCGGGTGTTGTACTCACCGAGCTGCGGGTGCGTCCCGATCGGGATGGCGGGCACCTCGTCGACGAAGATCGTCTGGATCTGGTCGAGCAGCTTCGTGCGCGTCGCGTCGTCGGTGGCGTTGGCGTACTCCTTGAGCAGCTTGGTCGCCTCGGGGTTGTCGTACCGGCCGAAGTTGTCGGCGACCTGGCCGCCGTGCTCCTGCTCGAGGTACGAGCCGTTCATCGTGTCGTCGTAGATGTGCCAGGGGTTCGACCCGGAGCCCGTCCAGTGCAACGCGGCGTCGAAGTTGCCGGTCGCGATGTTCGAGGTCCAGGTGTCGGCGTCGGGCGTGGACACCTTGACGTCGGCACCGAGGGTCTTCTTCACCTGCGTCGCGATGAGCTGGATGCCGGTGACGTAGTCGTTCCAGCCCTGCGGGTTCTGCAGGGTGAAGGACACGGCCTTGCCCGACGGGTCCGTCAGCGCGCCGCTCTTCCAGGTGTACCCGGCGTCGGTCAGCACCTTCTTGGCGCCCTCGACGTCGATCGAGAACTCCTTGTCCTTGTACTGGTCCGCGATGTACTGGTCACCGGTCGGCTGCGGGATGCCCGTGACGTTCTTGAGCTCGGGTCCGGCGTTGCTGCGGGCCTTCTCGGCGTGGGCCTTGCGGTCGACGACCATGTTGACGGCCTTGCGGAACGCGACGTTGTCGAACGGCGCCTTCGTGGTGTTCACCGTGATCATGTCCGGGCTGAGGATGTTTGCTCCCCAGAAGACGTTGTGCTTCGGGTCCTTGTCGACGTAGTTCTTCTGGAAGTCGGTGATGAAGATCTGCGCCCAGTCGGTCTCGCCGTTCTGCAGACCGCGGAGGAGACCGGTGTTGTCGTTGTACTCGAGGTACTTGAGCTGCGCGACGGGCACCTTGCCGCCCCAGTAGTCCGAGCGGGCCTTGAGCACGACGCCCTGCGACGAGAACGTCGAGATCGTGTAGGGACCGGTCCCGACGGCGTCCTTGACGGCGTCCTTCGTCGGGTCCTCGATGTCCTTCCAGACGTGCTCGGGGACGATGCTCACCTGGAGGACGTCGCCCTGCTTGACGAACTTCGACTCGCCGAACTCGAGGACGACGTTCCCGCCCTCCTTCTCGACGCTCGTGAGCTTCATGCCGGCGAGGTCGAGGGCGGGGTTGTCCTTGATGAGGTTGTACGTGTAGACGATGTCGTCGGCCGTGAAGGGCTTGCCGTCGCTCCACTTCACGCCGGAACGCGGGGTCACCGTGAGCTGCGTGTAGGCCTTGTTCCACTCGACCTTCGAGGCGAGCCACGGGGTGGTCTCGTTCTTCCCGACCGGGTTCACCATGGCGAGCGGCTCGAAGATCATCCGGTCGTACCCGAGCGACATCCCCGAGCCGGTGCTGATGAAGGGGTTGTTGATCTGCGTGGCGAGGACGGCTGACCCGTCGGGCTTCGCGATCGTCAGGGACGAGCCGGCCGAGCCGCCGGACCCGCCGCCCTGTCCATTGCTCGCACAGCCGGTGAGCGCCAGGGCGCCGAGCGCCACGACGGCCGTGGCCGTGATCAGGTGTTTGGTCAGCTTCATTGCTTCTTCCTCCGGGAACGACGTTGTTTCCGCGGCCTGGCCTCCCAGGCGACTGCGGCCGAACCTAACCTGCTTACTGACCAGAAAGCAAGTAACGATTCACACCGGTGTTACGCTCCCGTCCCAGGCACCGAGCGAGAGAGTGGCGCCATGACGACAGCTGCGAACAGCACCGGCGCGCGGCCCGAGACCGAGCGGAAGCGCCGCGACATCCTGCGCGCGGCAGCGGAGACGTTCGGAGCGAAGGGCTCGACCAACGGCACGCTCGCGGACATCGCCGAGCAGGTGGGCATGACCCACGCCGGCGTGCTCCACCACTTCGGATCGAAGCAGAACCTGCTGCTCGAGGTGCTCCGGTTCCGCGACCGGGACGACGTCGCGCACCTCGACGACCAGCAGATGCCGGGAGGCCCCGGCCTCTTCATGCACCTCGCCGGGACGGCTCTCCGGAACAGCCAGCGCGCCGGGATCGTCCAGGTGTTCACGGTGCTGTCCGCGGAGTCCGTGACGGACGGCCACCCGGCCCGCGACTACTTCGAGCACCGGTACCGCACCCT
Organism: Curtobacterium sp. NPDC089689; assembly: GCF_044749145.1. NCBI lineage: Bacteria > Bacillati > Actinomycetota > Actinomycetes > Micrococcales > Microbacteriaceae > Curtobacterium > Curtobacterium sp. NPDC089689. The sequence goes on from NZ_JBIVHJ010000004.1 coordinate 64,036, forward strand.
GCGGGCCGACGTCGAAGGCGCGTTCCGGGAGCTCTGCGCGGACGAGGGGGTGACGGACCCCGTCGCGGTCGACCACGCCGCAGCGGCGATCCTGGCGGTCATGGACGGACTGCAGCTGCAGTGGCTCCTCGAGCCGGCGGCGGTTGACCTCGCCGCGGCGAGCGAGTTCGCCATCCAGGCGATCGTGAACGAGGTGCTGCGACCCGGTCCGTCGGTCGCGTCCCACACGGCTGGATGACGGACTGGAGGCACGGTGCGGGCCCGCACCGTGCCTCCCGTCCGTCAGATGGACGCGTCTACCGCGCGTCGACGGTCGCCCGCCACCAGTCGTCGAAGGGGGTCGCCGGGACGGCGCGCTTGTGCGCGGTCGCGCGGTAGCGCGACTCGATCGCCTCCGCGACCTCGTCCGGCACGTCGTGCCCCTGCAGGTACGCGTCGATCTCGGCGTAGGTGAGCCCGAGGTTCGCCTCGTCGGTCTGTCCGGGCAGGTCGTCGAGCAGGTCCGCGGTCGGTGCCTTCTCGTACAGGCGGGCCGGGGCTCCGAGGAACTCGAGGAGCTGGCGCCCCTGGCTCTTCGTCAGGCCGGTCAGCGGGGTGAGGTCCACGCCACCGTCGCCGTACTTCGTGAAGAATCCGGTCACGGCCTCGGCCGCGTGGTCGGTCCCCACGACGAGGAGCCCGCGCTGCCCGGCGACGGCGTACTGGGCGACCATGCGCATCCGGGCCTTCACGTTGCCCTTGACGAAGTCGCTCAGCTCGACGCCGGAGGCCAGGGTGTCCTGGACGACCCCGTCGACACCGTGCTCGATGTTGACCGTGATGCCGGGCTCGGCGCCGATGAACCGAAGGGCGAGCTGCGCATCGTCCTCGTCGGCCTGCACGCGGTACGGCATGCGCACGGTCGTGAAGGTGACGTCGTGGCCCTCGGACCGGAGCGACTCGACGGCGAGCTGCGAGAGCTTGCCGGCGAGGGTGGAGTCCTGTCCGCCGCTGATCGCGAGGAGGTAGCCCTTCGCGCCGGTGGTCAGCAGGTAGTCACGCAGGAACCCGACCCGACGGTCGATCTCCTGCTGCGGGTCGATGGTCGGCTGGACGTCGAGGTCCGCCGCGATCTGGGCTTGGAGTTCACGCACGGAGCCAGTATCCCCCGTGCGGGCCTCAGCGGACAGGTGTCGCCTGGTCGGGACGGATGGTGTTGTCGTGGTCGGCACCGATCGCACACGTGCAGACGACCGACAGGGTCTCGGACGGCGCGTGGGTCAGCCGGAAACGTTCCACGTGGGGCGGCCCGACGTGGCGGTCGAGCGGGTGGGTGTCGTGGTCGTGCACGGTGCTCCTCATCGGTGGGACGGCGTCGTGCGGCAGGGAGGGTGCCCGCCGATGGTGACGCCGGTGCGGTGGTGACCCGATCACCACCGCACCGGCGTGGGAGGCCGCGACCCGAACGCGCCACCTCCCGGGAGTGCGCGGGTGCCGGCTACCCTGACCGGCACCCGCGCGGGTCGCGTGTCGTCTACGCCGTGCGGCGGAGGCGACGAGCGAGGAGCGTGCCGCCACCGGCGGCGAGGAGCAGACCGGCGATCAGCATGATCGGCAGGAGCTCGGCGCCGGTGTAGGCGAGCGAGCCGCCACCACTGCCGGCACCCGGGCCGACGCCGGCGCCGGGGCCGTCACCGCCCGGGCCGCCCGGCGTGCCGGGGGCGCCCGGGTCGGTCGGGTCGGTCGGGTCGGTCGGGTCGGTCGGGTCGGTCGGGTCGACCGGAGCCGCGGCCACCGCGAAGGTGACCGAGTCCGGGTCGCTCACGAGCGTGCCGATGGTCTCGACCGCGACGGCCTCGTGGTCACCGACGGCGACGTCCGGGAACGTCACGGTCCAGGTGCCGTCCTCGTCGGTGACCGTGGACTGCGTGCCGTCCTCGTCGCCGTCGAGCGTCACGTCGACGTCCGAGCCGGGCTCCGCGGTGCCGCTGACCGGCACGTCGGTCGTGTCGCCCTCGGTCGGGACGGTGACCTCGGTGCCGTCCTCCGGGTCAGTGATGGCGATGCCGGCGAAGGCGTCGGCCTGCACGGTCGCGGTCGCGATGTCGACCGTCGCCGCGTCGGCCGCGGGGAGCAGCTCGATGCGGACGGCACGGACCGTGGTGGCACCGGTGGCGTCACCGTCCGGGTCGCTGAACGCCGGGGCGGTCTGCGAGTTGACCGTGATCGCGACGAGCTGGTTGAGCGCGCCGAGCAGCGGGTCGAGCGCCGTGACGACGTCTTCGAGCGTGTCGACCACGCCGGTCAGCGCACCGGCGAGGAACTCCTCGGTCAGGACGCCGCCGACCGCGGTGGGCACGACCGGCAGGAGCAGCGTCTCGACGATGCCGTCGAGTGCATCTCCGAGCCCCGGGACGTTCGCGACAACGAGGGCTCCGGTGCCCACGACGTCTGCCTCGATCCCGGCCGACGAGCCGTCGCGCAACGCGCCGAGCGATGCGTCGAACGTGATGTCGAGACCGGCGTCAGCGCCGAGCACCGTGGCGTCCGTCGCGAGGGCGACGGTGACCGTGGCTGCGTCGAGGGCGTCCTCGACGGCCGAGCTGATCAGTGCCGGCACCTCCGTAGTGAGGATGTCGGCGATGTCCGCCTCGATCTGCTCGTTGATGATCGCGCTCGCGAGCAGCCGGGTGTTCGGCTGCTGCTCGTTGAGCGTGTACAGGTCGTCGAGGTCGATCGTGATCGTGCCGGTCGACAGGTCGATCGTGACCGCCCCTGACGTGATCGGGGCTTCGGTGACCGACGACACGGCCTGTGCGAGATCGACGTTCGCGGTGACCGTCGCAGTGGTGTCGCCGACCGTGATGCCGGGAACGGCACTCAGCGCGTCGGTGAGGTCGTCGGTGACGGCGCCGGTGAGGGCGGTCGTGAGGCCACCGGCCCCGAGGGCGGTGTTCACGGTGCCACTCGCGGTGTCGAGGGTCGTGGAGAGGGCCTCGGTGAGGTCGGCGACCGCCGGGCTCACGACGGACACGTCCGCGCTGGCCACCTGGTAGTCGGTGCTGACGTCGGCACCCTCGAAGGTGCGGGTCGCCTCGGCCCGCGCGGAGAGCGCCCCGAGGTCGACGGACGCCTCCTCGATCAGCCCGTCGAGGTCGAGTCCGTCGAGCAGCGGCGTCAGGTCGACCCTCGCGCCGTCGCTGCCGGGAGCGCCGACCTGGATCGCCCCGTTGCCCGACACCGCTCCGGCCGCAGCGACGGCTCCGGTCGTCGACGTCGAGGAGTACTGCCCGACGACACCGACGTCCACGAGCCCGTTGGCCCCGAGGAGCGGGATGCCGTTCGGCGCGTTCACGCCGATGGTGTTGAGGACGTCGAGGTCGAGCGGGTTCGACCCGCCGTCGGCGGCGCCGCCGGGAGCGGTCGCACCGTACGACCCGGCGAGCGCCGCGATCGTGTCGAGGTCGACGGTGCCGCTGCCCGCGAGCAGGCGGCCCTCGGCCTGGGTGACGTCGGTGGCGGCCGCGTTCGCGGGGAGCGCCGCACCGCCGATGATGACCGCGGCCACCGTGGCCGTGGCGCCCGCGCGCAGCGCGAAGCGTGTTGCTGTGGATGGCATTGTGCCTCTTCCTCCGGCGGATCCCTCCGCCGCTGATCCATCCCCGGGTGGTTGGTCCGGGGATCCGACGAGACCGCTGGTGGGGCGGTCTCGGAGTCACGTGTGCGCGTCGAGCTGCGCGCGGACGGGCTTCAGCGGATCGCGTCACCTCCGTGGATGAAGGGTGGGACGCCGGCGCTCACGCAGGACTGCACGCGTCGTGCGGTCGCGGAGTCGTTCCGGTCCATCCCTGATCCCCCTCGGGTGTGCACGGCTTCGCCGTCGTGCTGAGGACTGCGCGCGGGTGGTTGATCCGCGCTCCCTGAACAACCTACAAGGAAGCGCCCACACTCTGGCGATACCCCCGTTCGGGGGCGGCCGAGCAGCCGTTGACAGTTAGAGGTCGAACAGTTAGAGTTCTGACCATGACGCAGCAGGCTCCGCAGTTCGACACCCCGCTCCAGCTCATGCGCTGGATCGGGTGGGCACAGCGCAAGGCCGCCGAGGAGTGGGTGCGCGACCGCGACCTCACGCAGGAGCAGTCCTTCGTGCTCGGGTACCTGCAGCGTTCGCCCGGCGCCATCCAGCGCGAGCTCGCCGAGGTCACCCGGACCAGTGCCGCAAGCGTCTCGAGCCTCCTGCAGGGACTCGAGCGCCGCGGACTCGTCGAGCGGCGCGCCGACGTGGAGAACGCACGGACGAAGCGGGTCCACGCCACCGAGGCCGGCGCCGCCCTCATCGCCGGCTTCGAGGACGCCATGTACGCCCTCGACGACGAGATCCTCGCACCACTGACCCCCGACGAGCGCACCACCCTGCACAACCTCCTGCGCAAGGTGACCGCAGCCCTGCCGGAGCCCACCCGGTAACGCGCCACGGGCCTCCCGACCGGAGGCACCCAGCACAGCGACGGCGACCGCCGGCCGCTGTCCCCGTCGCGCCCCGACACCCGTCGGCGCGACCGCCCGCGCCCCGACACCCGTCGGCGCGACCGCCCGCGCCCCGACGCTCGTCGGTGCGCCCCCGCACGCCGTGCCGACGACCGTCGGCGCGCGCTCCGCCCTGCCCAGAAGGAGGCAGCCATGAGCACCACCACGCAGCCCGACCACGTCGCCGACCGGAACCGCTGGTACCTGTCCGCCGCTCCGATCATCCGCGCCCTCGTCCACCTCTGCGTGCCGATGGCCGCCGCGATGGTCGTCAGCGCTGTCTACAACGTCGTCAACGCGGGCTTCGTCGGCTCGCAGCACGACACGTCCCTGCTCGCCGCGATCACCTTCGGCACCCCACTCCTCGGCCTGGTCATGGCCGTCGGCGGCGTGTTCGGCGTCGGCGGCAGCGCGCTGATGTCCCGGATGCTCGGTGCTTCCGAGCACGACCCGGCCAGGGCACAGGACATCAAGCGCGTCGCGGCGTTCTCACTCTGGGGCGCCGTGGCCACCGGCGCGGTGCTCGGTGCCGTCGGGCTCCTCCTGCTGCACCCGCTCGTCGCGCTGCTCGGCGCCGACGCTCCGGCCGCCCCTGCCACGAGCGCGTACGTCGCCGTGATGCTCGCGTTCGTCCCGGCGCTCGCCGCGTCCTTCGCACTCGAGCAGATCGTCCGCTCGGAGGGCGCCGCTCGGCAGGCGATGATCGGGCTCGTCCTGTCGACCCTCGGCAACCTGGTCTTCGACGTGCTCTTCATCCTCGTGCTGCACTGGGGTGTGGCCGGCGCCGCGCTCGCGGTGGGCTTCGGCAACCTCGTCGCGATCGGCTACTGGGTGACCTGGCTCCAGCGGCACAGCGCGAACGTCAGCTTCGCGCCGCGGTGGTTCACGCTGCGCGGCGACGTCGTGCGGCCGGTCCTCGGCATCGGCGCGGGCGAGCTGCTGCAGTCGGCGTTCCTCATCGTCACGACGCTCGTCCTGAACAACCTCGCGAGCGCGTACGGGGACGACCCGCTCGCGGCGATGGGCGTCGCGGTCCGCATCGCCCAGGTCCCGGAGTTCCTCGTCATGGGGATCACGATCGGCGTGCTGCCGCTCCTCGCGTACGCCTTCGGCAAGGGCGACGCGGCGCGGCTCCGCTCGGCACTCCGCGCGGCGGCGCTGGCGGTCGGTGCGATCGTGCTCGTGTTCTCCGGCACCGTGTTCGTGTTCCGCGAGCAGGTCTTCACGGTCTTCTCGGGCGACCACGCCGTGCTCGCGATCGGCGTGACGATCCTCACGGCGCAGCTGGTCGCTACGATCGTCAACGGGTTCACCGGGCTGCTGACGTCCCTGTTCCAGGCGACCGGGATGGTCGCTCCGGCCATGACGCTCTCGCTGGCCCAGGGAGTGCTGTTCATCCCGATCGTGTTCGTCGGGAACCTGTGGTTCGGGCTCGCCGGGATCATCTGGGCGCTCACCGTGACCGAGGTCCTCGTGTTCGCCGCGGCGCTCGTGCTGTGGGCGGTGTCCCGGGCACGGATCGCCCGAGGCCTCGCCGAGGGGTCGCCGGAACGCGCGGAGGCGGCGCTCGTCGAGTCGGCTGCCTGAGCGGCAGGCCGGCCGGACCACCGGACGGGAGGCCCGTGGCGGCGGCGCCTCGGGCCTCCTGTCCGGTGGTCCCCACGTCGGGCGCGGGGCGCTCCGCCGATCAGCACGTGGCGGATCACCCCGCGATGCTGGTCCGGGCTCCGCGCGACGTACGTCCTGCACGGTGTCCGTTGCGGACCCTGTGCGTCGCGGTCAGCGCACCGGCGGGAGGGTCGCGACCGAGACGCCGACCGCCGAGGCCACCTCGCGGACGCGCTGGTCGAGCTCCTCGCCACGGAGGTGCTTCGGGAATCCGAACACGACGCGGTAGGCCGGCACGTCGATCCACACCGGCGCGTTCGGGTCGCCCGCGAGGACCCGGATCGCGTCGACCCGTCCGAACGCGTACCGACCGACGGCCTTCGCGTCGCCGCTCGCCACCGAGACGACCGCGGCGCGCGGGATGCCGACGAGGAGCGTCGGGGTCGATCCGCCGGAGTACAGGCCGATGCCGTTGCCGTCCGCGACGAGGGTGCCGTAGCCGCGCCGGGGCACCGACTCCCGGGGCAGGCCGAGGGCGCCGGCCGCCCAGTCGATCTGCTTCCCGAGGTCACGGCTGACCCGCACCGGTACGAGGTGGGCGCCGGGGTGCCGAGCGACGAGCGCCTGCTCGCGGCGCCGGGTGTGCGCGTGGTACGCGAGGTTGATCACCTCGACGATCACGAAGAAGAGCGCCGCGAACCCGAGGAGGCTCAGGACGATGCCCTCGGTGCTCATCCCCTCCTCGTGCTCCCGGTACGCGAGCAGGCCGAAGCGCAGCACCAGGTACCCGACCAGCACGACCAGACCGATCACGCCCCCACGGCGTCGTCCGTTGTTCCCCATCGCGCCAGACTAGGGCCGCCGCCGGGCGGGGCAGGCGTTGCTGCACGCTCCCTCAGCCGCGGCGGACGCGAAGACCGTCGAGCAGCACGCGCACCATCGGGTTCGGCGTGCCGTCGGCCGCGGGCGCCCGGTGGCTGAGATCGCCGATGGCCTGCAGGAGCTCCACCGCGTCGACGTCGGTGCGGACCTCCCCCGTGGCGATCGCCGCGTCGAGGAGCTCGCGCACCACGTGCCCGAGCCGGTCGACGAAGTACCCCGGCAGCGCGTCGAACGCCGGATCCCCGGAGTGCAGCGCCGACGAGAGCCCCTGCTTCGTCGCCACGAACCGGGTGAACCGGGTGACCCAGCGGTCGAGGGCCTCCCCCGGCGGGTACGCCGCGCGCAGACGGTCGGCCTCGGCGGCGGTGTCGTCGATCTCCGACGTGAAGACGGCGGCGACGAGGTCCGCGCGCTGCGGGAAGTGCCGGTAGAGCGTGCCGACGCCGACGCCGGCCTCGGCAGCGACCTCGCGCACGGGGGCGTCGACCCCGGACCGGGCGAACACCGTCCGGGCTGCCTGCAGGATCGCGTCGACGTTCTGGCGGGCGTCGGCGCGCAGGCGACGCGGTTCGGCGGTCGGCACAACACACCCCTTGCGTAAGCGGAACAATGTTCCGTATGGTGATCGACATCAGCGGAACGCTGTTCCGGATACGAGACTACAGGAGACCGCCATGCAGTACCGCACCCTCGGACGCACCGGCATCAAGGTGACGCCCTACGCGCTCGGCGCGATGATGCTCGGCCAGTTCGGCAACCCCGACCGCAGCGAAGGCGTCCGCATCATCCACCGGGCGCTCGACGCCGGGATCAACTTCATCGACACGGCGGACCGCTACGGCGACTCGGAGGAGGTCGTCGGCGAGGCACTGGCCGGACGACGCGACCAGGTCGTCCTCGCGACGAAGTTCCACGGCCCGGTCGACGACGACGTGAACCACCGCGGAGCATCACGTCGGTGGATCGTCGAGGCGGTCGAGCGGTCGCTCCGGAACCTGCGCACCGACCACATCGACCTCTACCAACTGCACCGCCCGGACCCGGACACCGACATCGACGAGACCCTCTCGGCGCTCACCGACCTCGTCCGGCAGGGCAAGGTCCGCGCGATCGGCAGCTCGTCGATGCGCGGCTCCGAGATCGTCGAGGCACAGTGGGTGTCGGAGCGCCGCGGGTTCGAGCGGTTCCGCACCGAGCAGCCGAACTACTCGATCCTCGATCGGGAGATCGAACGCGAGGTCCTGCCCGTCGCGCAGCGGTACGGCATGGGGACGCTCGTCTACAGCCCCCTCGCGGGCGGCTCGCTGACCGGGCGGTACCGTGCCGGGCAGTCGAACGACGAGTTCCGGGCGAGCACCGGCATGCGGCACTTCCGCGACGAACGACGACTGGCCGCGATCGAGCAGCTCATCGCGCTCGCCGACGAGACCGGGATCCGGCTCACGCACCTCGCGATGGCGTTCACGATCGCGCACCCGGGGGTGACGTCGGCGATCGCGGGGCCCCGCACGATGGAGCAGCTCGAGGACACCCTGGCCGGGGTGGACGTGGTGCTCTCCGACGAGGTCCTCGACCGGATCGACGCGATCGTCCCGCCGGGCGAGAGCATCGGGGCGATGGACATGGTGTACCGCGGGCCCGAGGTCGGCTCCCCGGCGATGCGCCGCCGCCCCGAGGACGAGCGCGCCGCTGCCTGACGGTGCTGGTGCTCGGTGCTTGGCGCTTGGTGCTCGGTGCCCCTGGAGGGACTCGAACCCCCAACCGTTTCCTTAGGACGGAACTGCTCTTCCATTGAGCTACAGAGGCTGGCTGGACCACTCTAGCGGGCGCGACCAGGTGACGGACCGGCTCTGCTGCTCAGGCGGACGCCCGGCTCATCGCCGAGGGCGTCGCAGCACCACGAGCACGAAGACCGCCACGATGGCGACCACGACCACGGCAGGGAACAGCAACGGCGGGATCCACTCTGCAGTCCCCACGGCGTCGCGGCAGTCCGACACCGTCGTCGCGCACGACCCGGCCGCTTCGATGAGGCTCATGGACGCATGCTAGGCGAGGACACCGCAACCGGGTCTGCCCTGCGGTGGTGGGTCGCCTCCGCCGCGGCCTGCGAAGGCGCGACCATGACACGGACGGGAGGCGGGGGGGGGGGCGGGCCCCCCCCCCCCCGCCGCCCCCCCCGGCCCCCCCCCCCCCCCCCCGGCGCCCCGGGCCCCCCCCCCCCCCCCCGCGGCCCCCCCCCCCCCCGCCCCCCCCCCCCCGCCCGCGCCCCCCCCCCCCCCCCCCCCCCCCGGGGCCGCCCGGCCCCCCCCCCCCCCCCCCCCCCCGGGGCCTCCCGGCGGTTGCGTCAGTGCTGTCGCGTCCGGACCGTCAGCCGCGTCGGCGACGGCTGGTCACCACCGGCGTGGCGGTGGTCTGCACCTTCGAGCCCGAGTAGATGTGCTCGATGTCCGCGGCGAAGTCCCGCACGATGACCGGACGCTTGATCGTGAGCTTCGGGGTGAGGTGCCCGGACGCCTCCGTGAGGTCGGTGTCGAGGATCGTGAACGACCGGATCGACTCCGCACGCGAAACCCGCTGGTTCGCGGTGTCCACGGCCTCCTGCACGGCCTGGTGCACCCGCTCGTCGTAGGCCGCCTCGTGCGGGTCCAGCACGGGGGAGATGCCCCGGGCCTCGCACCAGCCGGGGAGCATGTCACGGTCGAGCGTCACGAGCGCGGCGACGAACGGCTTGCCCTCGCCGACGACGATCGCCTGCCCGACGAGCGGGTGTTCGCGGATGCCGTCCTCGAGCGGGGCCGGGGCGACGTTCTTGCCGCTCGCGGTGACGATGAGCTCCTTCGCACGACCGGTCACCGTGAGCACGCCGTCGGCGTCGAGGCGGCCGAGGTCGCCCGTCCGGAACCAGCCGTCGGCGAAGGCGTGGTCCGTCGCCTCGTCGTTGTGCCAGTACCGGTCGAAGACGTCGACGCCGCGGATGAGGATCTCGCCGTCGTCGGCGATGCGGACCTCGACACCGGGGAGCGCACGTCCGACGGTGCCGATCCGGAGCTCCGCGGCCCGGTTGACCGTGGCCGGCGCGGTGGTCTCGGTGAGGCCGTAGCCCTCGAGGATGTGGACGCCGATCGAGCGGAAGAAGTGCGACAGCCGCGGCGAGAGCGGAGCCGAACCGCTGACGGCGTAGCGGACGCGTCCACCGATGGCGTCCCGGAGCTTGGCGTAGACGAGCTTGTCGAACAGCGCGAACCGCAGCCGGAGCCCGAGCGGCACCTTGCCCGTGTTCAACGCCTCGGAGTGCGCGACAGCGGTGGCCGCCGCCGCGCGGAAGATCCGGCCCTTGCCGCCGAGGTCGGCCTTCTGCTCGGCCGAGTTGTAGATCTTCTCGAAGACCCGGGGGACGGCGAGGAGGAACGTCGGCTTGAAGGTCGACACGGCCTTCATGAGGTCCTTCGTGTCCGGCTCGTGGCCGACCAGCACGCCCGCGGAGAGCGACATCGCCGCGATGAAGCGCGCGAACACGTGGGCCATCGGGATGAACAGCAGCGTGGACGATCCCTCGGCGATGACCTCGGGCATGGCCTCGGACGCGCCCTCGACCGTGCCGGTGAAGTTGTCGTGCCGGAGCACGCAGCCCTTCGGTCGGCCGGTGGTCCCCGACGTGTAGATGATCGTCGCGTCGTCGTGCCCGTGCACGGTGGCCGTGCGGGCGTCGAGATCGTCGTCGCTGACGTCCTCGCCGAGGCGGGCGAGGTCGTCGAGCCCGCCGCCGTCCATCGTCCAGTGCTGCCCGAGGTGGGGCAGGTCCGGCGCGATGCCCGCGACCCGACGCGCGTGCTGCTCCTGCTCGACGACGATCGCGACGGCCTCGGAGTCCGAGAGGATCCAGCGGATCTGGTCGGGGGAGCTCGTCTCGTACACGGGGACCGAGACGAGTCCGGCGGTCCACACCGCGAAGTCGACCAGGGTCCACTCGAGGCGTGTGCGGGAGAGGATCGCGACGTGCGCGCCCGGCTCGAGGCCCGCGGCGACGAAGCCCTTCGCGATGGCACGGACGCGTGCGAGCGTCTCGGCCGCGGTGATGGGCGTCCAGGTGTCGCCCTGCCGCTGCGCGAGGATCGGCCGGTCGGGCGTGAGTCGCGCACGCTCGGTGAGGAGGCGGGCTGCCGAGCCGTGGTCGGGCGCGACGGGACCGGCGCCGGGACGCGAGGCGTGCCTCCCGGACGGTGTGGCGTCCGCCGGGGCCGCGGCAGACCGCGTGGTGGGCTCGGTGCCGGTCGCGGCGGCGTCCTGTTCGGCGGCGGCATTGGTGAGGCGCTCGGGTCGCTGATCGTTCACGGTGACTCCCTCGTCGGCCGGTTCGATTCGAGTACGCCTCATCGTCGAGGCGACACCGCCAGCATAGGGGCCGTCGCACGGAGAACCCCGTGGAGCGGGCCGTGCGTTCGGTGTGGACACGGCGAACCGGTAGGCTCGTGGACCGTGCACGCCATCGGAATCGACATCGGGGGCACCAAGATCGCGGGAGCGGTCGTCTCGGAGCTCGGCGAGATCCTCGCCGAGGACCGCGTCGCCACGAACGCTGCGGACCCGGACGCCATGCTCGACGACGTCGTGACGATGGTCACGCGCCTCCGGGCCTCCCACGAGGTCAGCGCGGTGGGGGTCGCCGCGCCGGGCTTCATCGACGCGTCGCAGTCGATCGTCTACTACACGCCGAACATCCGGTGGCGGAACGAGCCCCTGCGCCAGAAGCTCCAGGAGCGCATCGGCGACCTGCACATCACCGTCGACAACGACGCGAACGCGGCCGGCTGGGCGGAGTTCCGCTTCGGGGCCGGTCGGCTCGTGTCGGACATGACCATGCTGACGATCGGTACCGGTGTGGGCGGCGCGATCGTCACCGAGGACCGCCTGTTCCGCGGTGGCTTCGGCACCGGCGGCGAGATCGGCCACCTCCGGATCGTCCCGAACGGCCTGCCCTGCGGCTGCGGCGCCCGCGGCTGCATCGAGCAGTACGGCTCGGGTCGTGCACTCCAGCGCATGGCGAACGACGTCGCGGACGCCGGCGGCATCGGGTCCGCGCTCGCCGACGCCCGCGAGCAGAACGGTGGCCAGCTCGACGGCAAGGTCGTCGGCGACCTGATCCTCGCGGACGACCCGGGTGCACTCGCGGCCCTCCGGCGGCTCGGGCGGCACCTCGGTGAGGCCTGCGCGTCGCTGTCGGCCGTGCTCGATCCGCAGCTGTTCGTGTTCGGCGGCGGCGTCGCGAGCGCGGGGGACCGGCTGCTCGAGCCGATCAAGCAGGCCTACCTCAGCAACCTCCCGGCCCGGGGCTACCACCCGGAGCCCGACTTCGTGATCGCGGAGCTCGTGAACGACGCGGGTGTCGTCGGAGCAGCCGACCTCGCCCGGATCCACGCCCGGACGGCGTAGGGTCGGCCACACCCCACCTCCCTCGGAGTCATCGATGACCTACTGGCTGCTGAAGAACTTCCTGCTCGGCCCGCTCATCCTCACGCTGTTCCGACCGTGGGTCGTCGGCCGTGAGCACGTGCCCACCACGGGGCCGGTCATCTTCGCGTCGAACCACATCTCGTTCATCGACTCGGTGATCCTCCCGGCGGTGCTCGACCGCCGCATCTCGTTCCTCGCCAAGAGCGACTACTTCACCGGCCGCGGCCTCAAGGGCTGGGCGACGAAGACGTTCTTCAACGCCATCGGTCAGCTGCCGATCGACCGCTCCGGCGGCAAGGCGTCCGAGGCCTCGCTCCGGACGGGGCTGCAGGTCCTCGCCCGCGGGGAGCAGCTCGGCATCTACCCCGAGGGCACCCGCAGCCCCGACGGCAAGCTCTACCGCGGTCGCACCGGCATCGCGCGGATGATCCTCGAGGGTCGCGTCACGGTGGTCCCGGTCGCGATGGTCGGCACCCGTGAGGTCCAGCAGATCGGCCAGCGGTTCCCGAAGTTCAAGCGCGTCGGCGTCGTGTTCGGCAAGCCGCTCGACTTCTCCCGCTTCCAGGGGTTCGAGACCGACCGCTTCATCCTCCGCAGCGTCACGGACGAGGTCATGCACGAGCTCGCCGGGCTGAGCCGGCAGGAGTACGTCGACGTCTACGCGACGAGTGTCAAGGAGCGTGCGAGCTCCGCGCGGGAGCAGGTCATGAAGGAGCGCGGCGGGGCCTCCGGACGGTAGGCTCACAGGGTCCGGCAACCCGGCCGGACGGCGGGTCGCGACCGGACATCCGGTCGCCCGACCGGCCGTGAGCCCAGAACACCGAGGTAACGCCCTTGTTCGAGTCGACCGACTTCGTCGCCCTGCAGGATCCGGACGTCATCGAGGGGCTCGACCAATGGCGCACGCTCCCGATCAAGCAGCAGCCCACGTGGCCGGACGCGGCAGCAGCAGAGGCGGCCTCGGCCGAGATCGCGACGCTGCCGCCCCTCGTCTTCGCTGGCGAGGTCGACAAGCTCCGTGAACGGCTCGCCGCCGCGGCCCAGGGGAAGGCGTTCCTGCTCCAGGGCGGTGACTGCGCCGAGACCTTCGCCGGCGCCACCGCCGACTCGATCCGCGACCGCGTCAAGACGATCCTGCAGATGGCCGTCGTCCTCACGTACGGTGCCTCGATGCCCGTCATCAAGATGGGCCGCATGGCGGGGCAGTTCGCGAAGCCGCGTTCGAGCGACTTCGAGACCCGCGGGGACGTCACGCTGCCGGCGTACCGCGGTGACATCGTCAACGGCTACGACTTCACGCCGGAGAGCCGGCAGGCCGACCCCCGTCGCCTCGTGCAGGGGTACCACACGGCTGCGTCGACGCTGAACCTCGTCCGCGCCTTCACGCAGGGCGGGTTCGCCGACCTGCGCCAGGTGCACTCGTGGAACAAGGGCTTCGCGTCGAACCCGGCGAACGCCCGGTACGAGCACCTCGCGAAGGAGATCGACCGCGCGATCCGCTTCATGGACGCCTGCGGTGCCGACTTCGAAGCGTTGAAGCACGTCGAGTTCTACGCCTCGCACGAGGGGCTGCTCATGGACTACGAGCGCCCGATGACCCGCATCGACTCCCGGTCCGGCCAGGCGTACGACACCTCCGGCCATTTCATCTGGATCGGGGAGCGCACCCGTGACATCGACGGCGCGCACGTCGACTTCCTGTCCCGCGTGCGGAACCCGATCGGTGTCAAGCTCGGCCCGACGACCTCGGTCGACGACATGAAGGCACTCGTCGAGAAGCTCGACCCGAACCGCGAGCCCGGACGCCTGACCTTCATCACGCGCATGGGCGCCGGGAAGATCCGCGACGAGCTGCCGAAGCTCCTCGAGGCCATCAAGAGCATGGACGCCAATCCGCTCTGGGTGACCGACCCCATGCACGGCAACGGCCTCACCACCCCGACCGGCTACAAGACGCGCCGCTTCGACGACGTCGTGGACGAGGTGCTCGGGTTCTTCGAGGCCCACCGCCAGGTCGGCACGTACCCGGGCGGCATGCACGTCGAGCTCACGGGCGACGACGTGACGGAGTGCCTCGGCGGCTCCGAGCACATCGACGAGGCGACGCTCGCGACCCGGTACGAGTCCCTCTGCGACCCGCGGCTGAACCACATGCAGTCGCTCGAGCTGGCGTTCCTCGTCGCCGAGGAGCTCGGGGCACACCCGCACACCGCGCGCTGAGCGCGGCGCGCGGCTGCGGCGCGTGCGGCGCATGCGGCGCATGCGGCGCGTGCGGCGCATCTGCCCGCGAAAGCGACAGAACCCCGCGACCCCGTCGCGGGGTTCTGTCGCTTTCGCGGGGCACCCGGCGGCGCGCAGCGCGCTCTTGTCGCTTCCGCAGTGCGGTCGCGCCGGGTGCGCACGTGACGGCCGGGAGGCGCGGGGCGGGCTGGCACCGTGCCTCCCGGCCGTCGGGTGGTCGCGAAGGCGACAGTCTTGCGCGGCGCGGTGGTGCACATCTGTCGATTTCGCGGAGCGGACGGCGGCCGGCAGCGCGCTTCTGTCGCTTTCGCGGGGCGGTCGCCCGCGCGGCCGCGCACCTGCACGTCCGCGCGCCGCGCGCCGCGCGCGGCGCTACTGCTCGTACGCGAGGGTGATCGTGTCGCCGCGGTGCACGGTGGTGCCCGCGGGCGGGTCCGTCCCCGTCACGGGGAGCGTGGCCTTCCAGTCGTAGAAGCCGCAGAGGATGTTCGTGCAGTCCGGGACAGAGACCTTGAGCCCGAGGCCCTCGAGGGTGCTCGTCGCGTCGTTGATCGTCTTGTCGTGCACGTCCGGCAGCTGGATCGGCGCCGGACCCTTCGACACGACGACGTCGATCTTCGTGCCCTGCACTGCGGGGTCGTCGGTCGCGGACGCCGAGATGATCTGCCCCTCGGGCACCTGGTCGTCGTACTTGGCGTCCTGCGACCCGAGTTCCAGGCCGACGCCGTCGAGTGTGGACCGCGCATCGTCCACGGTCTTGCCGACCACGTCGGGCACGGGGCCGAGCGAGACGGTCAGTGTCACCGGGCCGCGCTCGGCGTAGGTCTCCGTCTTGCCGAGGTCGACCGCGCCGGAGGCATCGCGTCCGGTCGCGGCGATGACGGTGTCCTTCGCGGCGTCCGCGGAGAACTGGTACTGGGTGTCCTGCAGCTCGAAGTCGTCGTCGAGCGCGGCGGTGACGGTCGACTCCGGCTGGCCGATGATCGCGGGGAGGGCGATCATGCGCGGCCCGTCGGAGAGGACGAGCTGGATCGCGGTGCCCTTCCGGACCTCGCGCTTCGCGGCCGGCTTCGTCGTGGAGACCTCGCCCTTCGCGATGACCGCGTCGAACCGGTGGCCGTTCGACGCCGCCGTGCGCAGCCCCTGCGCCTCGATCAGTTGGCGGGCCTGCGACACGCTCTTGCCGGCGACCTCCGGGATGCGGACGTTGCCGAGCGGCCCCGGCCCGTACACCCAGCCGATCGTCCCGCCGATGAGCGCCAGCAGCACGACGATCGCGAGGACGATCCACCCGCGCTTGCGGCGCTTCGCGGACTTGTCGGCGAGCCGCTGTGCCGCGGGGGAGAGCACGCCGGGTTGCCCGCCGGTGCGGCGCGGACCGGGCTGGTTCCGTCCGCGCTGCCGCGGTGCGGTACCGGCCGCGGCGGCGCCCGTGCCGGCGGCGACGCCTGCTGCCCCGGAGGCCGCGCGGTCGAGGACGGTCGTGTCGTCGGCGTCGTCCTCCGGTGCCGAGCCGTAGGAGGCCGGGGTGTGGGACGCCGGTCCGTCGGACGGGAGGATCGCGGTGGCGTTCTCGGGTCGGAGCACCGCGGTCCGGTACTGCCCGGTCGCGCGCTGGGCTCCGCCCGACATGTGGTCGAGCATCTCCCGCGCATCGGCCGGCCGGTCGTCGGGGTTGCGTGCGGTCGCCCAGGCCACGAGCTCGTCGAGCTCCGGCGGGACGCCGGGGATCGCCGCGCTCGGGCGGGGCACGGTGTCGTTCGCGTGCTGGTACGCGATCTGCATCGGCTGGTCGCCCTTGTACGGCTGCTCACCGGTGAGCATCTCGTAGAGCATGATGCCGAGCGCGTAGATGTCGCTGCGGGAGTCGGCGGCGCCCCGGGTCACGAGCTCGGGGGAGAGGTACGCGATCGTGCCGAGCAGCGCGGCCCCGGTCGCCGTGTTCGCCGTCGAGGCGCGCGCGAGGCCGAAGTCGCCGAGCTTGATCCGACCGTCGTCGGCGAGCAGGACGTTCTCGGGCTTGAGGTCGCGGTGCACGATGCCGGCGCGGTGTGCGGACGCGAGCCCCGCGAGGACGGCGCGGAGGATGTCGGTCGCCTGCTCCGGCGTGAGGGCGTGGTGCTCCTGCAGGAGGTCCCGCAGCGTGATGCCGGGGATGTACTCCATGACGATGTAGGCGGTGTCGTCCTCGGCACCCTGGTCGTACACGCCGACGAGGTTCGGGTGCGAGAGCCGGGCGGCGGAACGGGCCTCCTGGATGAAGCGCTCGCGGAACGCCTGGTCGTCGGCGAGGTGCCCGTGCATGATCTTGATCGCGACGCGCCGCTCGAGTCGGACGTCGGTGGCGAGGTAGACCGTCGCCATACCGCCGCGGGCGATGCGGGAGCGCACACGGTACCGTCGGTCGATCATCCGACCGATCATGGGGTCCGTGGCGTTCGTGGTCATCTGCGGCATTCTACGAATCCGGGCTGCACGAGCCCGTACTGACGCTCCGACCGTTACCCGATCTCGACCTCTGGGATGAGTCGCACTGGCCGATCGGCTGAGCGATCGTCAGGAAGACGTGCCCGCACTCAGAGCGAGGCGAGCCAGGTCTCCGCCGGGCCGGCCCACTTCGCGTACGCCTTCGGGTACGCCGACACCTGCACGGCCTGCGCGGCGTCCGTCACGCTCATCGACGCCCAACCCGGGACACCGAGCAACCCGCGGGTCTTGCCGGGGTTCCCCGCGAAGAACCGCTTGGCCGCGGTCGAGGGGTCCTGCAGGGAGGCGGCGCTGCCCCAACCCTGGCTCGGCCGCTGCTGGAAGAGGCCGACCGAGTCGCGGTCGCCGTGCGAGAGGTTCCTGAGGCTCGACTCCTGCATCGCGGCGGCCAGGGCGACGACGAGCCCGCGCTGCGGGACGCCGAGCGAGCGACCCACGCTGACGATCGTGGCCGCGTTCCGCCACTGCTCGGCGCTGAGGACCGTGCTCGAGACCGACGCTCCGGTGGACCCGGTCGAGGTCGCCGCAGCGGTCGACACGGTGGCTCCCGGCAGCACGAGCGTCTTGCCCGCGTAGATCGTGCTCGTGTAGCTGAGGCCGTTCGCGGCGAGGAGCGCCTTCACCGACACGTGGTGCGCGGCGGCGATGGACGCGATCGTGTCGCCCGAGACGATCTTCACGTGTCCGCTGCTGGTGGACGCCGTGGATGCGGGCCGCGGGGAGGCACTCGACGACGAGGTGCTCGGAGTGCTCGCGGCCGAGGCGGAGGGCACCCGGAGGGTCTGCCCGGGGTAGATGACGCTCCGCTGCGAGAGGTTGTTGGCCCGGAGGAGCGCCTGCGTCGACACGCCGATCCGGGAGGCGATGCCCGACACGGTGTCGCCCGAGCGCACGTGGTAGCTCCCCGTGGTCGACGTCGTCGTCGTCCGTGCCGGAGCGGCCTGCACCGCGGGGGTGCTGGCGAGGTGGAGGGTCTGCCCCGGGTGGATGATCGTGTTCCAGCCGAGGCCGTTGCGCACGAGCACCTCCTGCGCAGAGAGGCCGTAGCGTGCCGCGATCGCGGACACGGTGTCGCCTTGCCGCACGGTGTAGTTCGTGGGCACAGCGGTGGTGGGGGTCTTGGAGACGGCGGCGACCGTCGTGACCGTGGTCTCGGCCGGACGCGCGACGGCGGTGGTGAACACCGGGCCGTCGCTCTCGTTGCGGTCCTGGTCCACGTGCCGCTTGTTGGCACCTCCCTCGTCGTCGTGCCGCGCTTCGAGGTGCGCGACCGGTCCGGTCAGGCCGGCGGTCACGGCGATCGTTCCGGCGAGGACGATCGGCATGGTCGCGAAGCGGGCGGATCGCGCGCGTCGGGCGGCCTCGTCTGCAGCGTTGTCCACGGTGGTCTCCTGTCCTCGGTGAGCCGGTCACGCGCGCGTGTGCGCACTCACAGGTGGCTCAACGCTGGCATGGGCTGATTCCCAAGTCAACCAGAGAGTCGAATGTTGCGCGTGTGACTGGTGTGACGAACGGGGTGTACGACACCTCGCGTCGCTCTGGCAACATGGGCGTGTGAGTCCTGCACCCACTGACGACGCGACCCTTTCCGAACGCTGGCTGACGGTCCCCGACCTCGTCGAGCTGTTCGGCGTGACCCCCGGCCGGGTCCACCGGCTCTTCGAGCAGAAGACACTGCTGCCCGCCCGGGTGGACGGTGTGCTCCGGGTACCGAGCGAGTTCCTCGACGGCTCCGAGCCGCTCCCCGAGCTCCGCGGCACGCTGATCGTGCTCGCCGACAACGGCTTCTCCGACGACGAGGCGGTGCGCTGGATGCTCGCCGTCGACGACGCGATCGGCGACTCGCCGATCAACGCGCTGCGCGCCGGCCGCAAGGCCGAGGTGCGCCGCATCGCGCAGTCACTGCTCTAGCTGCGACCGCGGCTCTGGCGGCGACGCGCTGACGGACTGGAGGCGCGGTGCGGGCCCGCGCTGAGCCTCCGGTCCGTCCGTCGCCTCCGTCTACGCGACGCGGCGCGTGACCGTGTCGGCCAACGACGCGAGCTGCTCACGCGCCGACGGCGTGAGCGGTGCCGCGTCGAGCGCGGCCTTGGCGCGCTGCACGTGCCGGTCGATCGAGCGCTCGACCGCCGCCACGGCGCCCGAGTCGGTGAGGGTCGCGCGGAGCATCTGCACCTGCGCCTCGTCGAGGTCCGGGTCGCCGAGCAGCTCGTCCAGCAGCTGTCGAGGGCCGGGGGAGAGCGTCTTGCGGGCGCTCGCGATGAGGACGGTGCGCTTGCCCTCGCGGAGGTCGTCGCCGGCGGGCTTCCCGGTGACCTCGGGGTCGCCGAAGACGCCGAGCATGTCGTCGCGGAGCTGGTACGCCACGCCGAGGGGCAGTCCGAAGGAACGGAGACCCTCGAGCTGCGACTCGCTCGCGCCGGCGACCAGGGCGCCGATGACCAGCGGGGCCTCGACCGAGTACTTCGCTGACTTGAAGACGATGACGCGCTGGGCGCGGAGGAGGTGCTCGCCCTCGTCGATCGCCGGCCACGCGGTCTCCTCGTGCACGTCGAGGTACTGCCCCGCCGTGACGTCGAGGCGCATCGCGTGGAACTCCTGGCGGACGATCCGGGCGCGGGCGGGATCGAGGAGCGCGAGGCCCTCGTCGAAGACCGCGTCGCTCAGGGAGAGCAGCAGGTCCCCGAGCAGCAGCGCCGAGTTCGTGCCGTACTGCGCGCGGTCGCCGGTGAACCCCGAGTCGCGGTGGAGCGCCTCGAACCGACGGTGCACCGCGGGGAGGCCGCGACGGGTGTCCGAGCGGTCCATGATGTCGTCGTGCACGAGCGCAGCGGCGTGGAACACCTCGAGCGCTGCGGCGACGGTGACGACCGCCTCGGCCGTGGTCTGGCGGGAGCCCTCGGCGAGGGGGTCGAACGACCCGGAACGCCCGGCCACGGACTGCCAGCCCCAGTAGCAGAACAGGGCCCGGAAGCGCTTGCCGCCGGACAGGAGGTCCCGCGCGTACTCGTCGAACGGAGCGAGGTCGGGGCTGATCGCGAGGAGCCGTTCACGCTGCTCGTCCAGGGCCCGTTCGATCCGAGCGGAAACGAGGTCCACTAATCGCGTACTCTCAGCCACACTCCCTACCCTAGTGGAGTGGTCGGGACGTAGAATCGGCCGACCAAGACCTTGCGTCGATCCCAGGAACAGAGGGAACACAGATGCCACTCTCGGAGCAAGAGCAGCGCCTCCTCGAAGAGATGGAGCGCAGCCTCTATCAGAACGACTCCGACTTCGTCGCGCGCGTCACGCGGCGCCAGGGTCGTCCGACCTACACGTCGATCGCGCTCGGGGTGCTCGGTGCACTCGCGGGCGTCGCCGTCGTCATCGTCGGACTGGTCCTCCGCCAGCCGCTCGTCGGGATCCTCGGGTTCGTGATCATGCTCGCCGGCGTGTTGTTCGCGCTGCGCCCGGGCATGCGGGCTCCCAAGGCGAAGCCGGGCCGGACGCCGAGGTCCGGCGGTTCGTCGGGGTCGAAGCGTTCGTCGTCGGGCGGGTCCTTCATGGACCGCATGAACGAGCGCTGGGACAAGCGCAACGAGCAGGGGCAGTAGCTCCACCTCCTCCACACGTCGCAACGGGGTCGGTCCTTCGGGACCGGCCCCGTTCCGCGTGTCCGGGGCGGGGCACGAAGCGCGGAGTGCGCGCGCGGGAGCGCCGCGGTCGGTGGGCCGGGCGACGGGCGAGGGCTGATCGCAAGACGTGCCGCGTGCGGGTTGCCGTGGTCGCAAGAAGTGTCGGCCGCGGCGAAGGCGAGCGGCACGTTGTGCGACCAAGTGCGCGGCGTCGTCCGGAGGTGCCGAGCGTCGTGCCGCACGCGTCCGGCTCGCCTGATCGCGAGACGTGCGGGGTCGGTGGGCTGGGTCTGGTCGCACGACGTGCCACGTGCGGTCGACGTGGTCGCACGAAGTGTCGGCCGCGCCGAAGGTGAGCGGCACGTTGTGCGACCAACGCCGGGCGGACGCGACGGGCGGGACGCAGGTACGGAGCGCGGGCCGTTGGCTGCCGTGGTCACGACATCCCGCGTGCACGTCGTCGAGTGGTCGCGAAGTGTCGCCCGTGACGTTCCGGAGCGACCGTCCGTGACCGTACGACGTGGATCACGCGGGGAGTCGTGACCGCGCGACGTTCGCGAACCGGGGCCTCGACGATGCGGCGCGGGGCACCGGGGTGACCGCACGGCGGAGGTGAGCGGCGTGGCGGGGGTGCGCCGCGCCTCCAGGCCGTGCTGGGGCCGTGAAAGCCCTCCACTTTCCTCCACACCCTCCACTGCCCTCCACACCCCCGTGTTTCCGGGGGTACTGCGCGTCTGAGCGGGTGCGTATCTCGATGGAAGCCGCCCCAGAAGGGGGCACAGGGGTGTTTTCGGAAGCGCAAACCTGGGCACGGGGAGGGGAGTGGAGTAAAGTGGGGCCAGCAACGGTCCGGTGGAGCGGAGGGGAGGCCCGACGTGCTGCTCGGTACCTACGCCCCGAAGCTCGACGAGAAGGGTCGCGTGATCCTCCCCGCCAAGTTCCGGGACGAGCTGTCCGGGGGGCTCGTGATGACCCGCGGGCAGGAGCGCTGCGTCGTCGTCTTCAGCGCGGACACGTTCGAGGAACTCCACGAGCGCATCCGCACCGCTCCGATGACGTCGAAGCGCACCCGGGACTACATGCGTCTGTTCCTCTCCGGAGCGAGCGCCGAGCAGCCCGACAAGCAGAACCGCGTCACGATCCCGCAGAACCTCCGCGACTACGCGGGGCTCGAGCGGGACCTGACGGTCATCGGCTCCGGTGACCGTGCCGAGATCTGGTCGACCACCGCGTGGGAGGCCTACTACGCCGAGGTCGAAGAGGGCTTCGCCGACAACGACGAGGAGGTGATCCCGGGGATCTTCTGATCCGCGGATCGGGACTCCCAGCCGTGGTGCCCTGACGTCACTTCCCCGACGTCAGGTCGCATGGATGGGGATCCGGACCCGCGGCCCGGAAGGACACAGGGGCTGACATGGCCGAAGACCAGAGGGAACGCTTCCCGCACACGCCGGTGATGCTCGAGCGCATCGTCGAGCTGTTCACACCGACGCTCGAGGGACCCGGCAAGGTCGTGGTCGACGCGACGCTCGGCATGGGCGGCCACTCCGAGGGACTGCTCGAGCGGTTCCCCGAGCTGACGCTGATCGGTCTCGACCGTGACACCGACGCCCTCGGGATCGCGGGGGAGCGGCTCGCACGGTTCGGTGACCGCGTCCGGCTCGTGCACACCGTGTACGACGGCATCGCCGACGCGATCGCGGGCGAGGGCTTCGACGAGGTCGACGGTGTGCTGTTCGACCTCGGTGTCAGCTCGCTGCAGCTCGACCGTGCCGAGCGTGGCTTCGCCTACAGCCAGGACGCCCCGCTCGACATGCGCATGGACCGCACCGAGGGGCAGACCGCGGCCGACGTCCTCGCGACGTACGACGAGGGCGAACTCCGTCGGATCTTCCAGCGCTACGGCGAGGAGAAGCTCGCCGGCCGGTACGCCCGGGCCATCGTCGAGCGTCGTGCGACGAAGCCGTTCGAGATGTCGGGCGACCTCGTGCAGGTCCTCCACGACGCCACGCCGGTGGCCGTCCAGCGCCAGGGCCACCCCGCGAAGCGCGTGTTCCAGGCGCTGCGCATCGAGGTGAACGCCGAGCTCAGCGTGCTCGAGCGGGCCATCCCGGCAGCGCTCGACGCGATCGCGGTGGGCGGCCGGATCGTCGTCGAGTCGTACCAGTCCCTCGAGGACCGCATGGTGAAGCGCGAACTCGTGGCTCGCACGACCTCGAGCGCCCCCGCGGGCCTCCCCGTCGAGCTGCCCGAGCACCGTCCCACCTTCCAGCTGGTCGTCAAGGGCGCCGAACTGGCCGACGAGGCCGAACGCGCCGCCAACCCCCGAGCCATCCCCGTGCGCCTGCGCGCGGCCGAACGGATCCGGAAGTGACATGAGCACGAACCTCGCACTCGTCGACCCCGTCGTCCCGTCCCGCGCGCCCCGGCCGTCCCGCCAGGACCAGCGTGACCGGCCCGAGCTCGTCGAGGTCGCGCCGAGCAAGGCGCAGCGTCGTGCCCGGCCGCGGATCGCGTACGCGATCGTGGCGGTCTCGGCGCTCGGCATCCTGCTCCTGGCGCAGCTCGGGATCAGCATGGTGCTCAGCCAGGGTGCCTACACGCTGAACTCGCTCGACGCCGAGCAGACCAAGCTCACGCGGACGCAGCAGTCGCTCTCCGAGGAACTGCGCGTGCTCGACTCGCCGCAGAACCTCGCCCGGAACGCGCAGGGCCTCGGCATGATCGCGAACTCGACGCCGGTGTACCTCGACCCGAAGACCGGGCGGGTGTACGGCACGCCGACGCCCGCGAAGGCGGACGAGGCGACCGCGGCGACGGAGAACCTCGTGCCGAACTCGCTCCTGCAGGACGTACCGCTCGTCACCAAGGGCAAGGGGACCGAGAAGGCCGCAGCGGAGGAGGGCGACGCGACGAGCACGTCCGACGCGACGAGCAAGACCGACGCGACGAGCACGACCGACACTGCGAAGACCGACGCTGAGAAGACCGGGGGCGCCAGCGCGTCGGACGGGGCAACCTCGAAGTCGTCCGTAGAGTCCGACCCGAACCAGCTCCAGGCACCGACCACCCGGTGACCGTGGCGCTGGTGGCCGCCACCACCGGCACCGCCATCACTGGGACCGGCACCACCGGGACCGCCACCACCGGGAAGGACCGCGCCGCGTGACCAAGACGATCCGCAACCGACGACTGCGCTACAGCGTGGTGATGATCGCCGTGATCGCCCTCGTGGCGGTGTTCGTCGTCCGGCTCGTCGACATCCAGGTGGTCCAGGCAGCCGACCTCGACAAGGCGTCCGAAGCGAAGCGGAGCATCCCGGTCACGGTGTACGGGGACCGCGGCGCGATCGTCGACCGAAACGGCGTCGAACTCGCCGACAGCGTCACCCGGTACAACATCACGACGGCGCCCCGCCTGGTCTCGAAGTTCAAGGGCAAGCTCGGCGGCACGCGGGTGAAGGAGGTCAGTGTCGACACGGCCCTGGACGCCCTCGTCAAGGCCTCCGGCGGCGACCTGAAGACCATGCGCGAGAACATCGCGGCCGACCCGAAGTCGGACTTCGCGTACCTGGTCAAGGGCCTCGACGTGAAGCACTACGAAGCCGTCATCGCCCTGCAGATCCCGTGGGTCTACGCCGCACCGCAGGCTGCCAGGGTGTACCCGACCGGCGCCACCACCGGCAACATCACCGGCTTCCTGGGCACCGACGGCGCCCAGGCTGGCCTCGAGTACGCGTACGACGCGTGCCTCGCCGGGGTGAACGGCTCGCAGACGTACGAGCGCGGCGCGGACGGCGTGCAGCTCCCCGGCTCGACCGTGACGACGAAGCAGGCCAAGGACGGCGGGACGCTCGAGACGACGATCGACAGCGACCTGCAGTACATGGCGAACCAGACGATCGCGTCCGCGGGGAAGCAGCTGCAGGCGCAGTCCGCGACCGCCACGGTCATCAACGCGAAGACCGGCGAGGTCCTCGCGGTGGCAGATTGGCCGACGGTCGACCCCAACGACGTGGACGCGACGACCGACAAGGGCGCCTACGGGTCCCGGGCGATCACCGACACCTACGAGCCCGGGTCGACGATCAAGGCCGCCATCGCTGCCGCCCTGATCAACGAGGGCAAGTCGAGCCCGACCGACGGCACCACCGTCCCGTACTCGCGGACGTTCCCGTGGGGCGGGACCATCCACGACGCCGAGTTCCACCCGACCGAGCAGCTCACGCTCACGGGGATCCTGCAGGACTCGTCGAACGTCGGCATCACCGAGCTCGGTGAGCGCCTGACGAAGCAGCAGCGCTACGACTACATGAAGAAGTTCGGCCTGTTCGAGCCCGAGTCCGCGATCGACTACCCGGGCCAGCCGGGGATGCAGTACGGCTCGACCCCCGACTGGGACTCCCAGACGAACATCAACTCGATGTTCGGGCAGGGCATCTCGACGACGGCCCTCCAGGTGGCGAGCATCTACCAGACGCTCGCGAACCAGGGTGTCCGGATCCCGCTGCACTTGGTCAAGGGGTGCGAGACCGCGGACGGCAAGACGATCGACGCGCCCGACGTGCAGCCGGAGCGGGTCGTCTCGGCCAGCGCGGCCCAGCAGACGGTCAAGATGCTGCAGAGCGTCGTCAAGGGCGGCACGCTCGTGGGCATGCAGCCGATCTCGGGCTACAACGTCGCCGCGAAGACCGGTACCGCCGAGGTGGCCGAGGGCTCGAAGGGCTACGGCGGCCAGCGCATCATCTCCGTGGCCGGAATGGCACCTGCGGAAGACCCCCAGTATGTTGTCACGGTGACGTTCACGAAGCCGCAGACGAGCAAGTTCTCGTCCGGTGCGGCTCCGGCGTTCCGAACCCTCATGTCCCAGGTGCTCGAGAAGTACCGAGTAACCCCCTCCGCGTCCGAGGCGAAGCTGTACCCGTCCACGTGGTGAGGAAGAAGGAGCACTTGTCCGCACGGATCCCCCCGGTCCTCCGGCCCGAACACCCCACCCCCCGATCGGTCGCCGAACTGGCGAACGGCTTCGGGCTGCGCGTCGTCGGCTCGCTCGACGGCGTCGAGACCACGGGTGTCACCCTGAGCGCTGCCGAGGTGCAGCCCGGTGACCTGTTCGTCGGTGTGCACGGCGCGAACCGCCACGGCGCCCAGTTCGCGACCGAGGCCGCCGAGCGCGGTGCGGTCGCGGTCCTCACCGACGCCGACGGCGTGGCGCTCGCGGAACCGTCGGGCCTGCCCGTGCTCGTGGTCGACGACCCCCGTGCGGCGCTCGGCGACGTCTCCGCGTGGGTCTACCGGACCCACCCGGACGAGGCGACCGACCTCCCGCAGCTCTTCGCGACGACGGGGACGAACGGCAAGACGAGCACCTCGTACATCCTCGAGGGCATCCTCAAGCAGCTCGGCCTCGTCGCCGGCCTGAGCTCCACCGCCGAACGGCACATCGGTGCCCTCAGCGTGACGAGCCGTCTGACCACACCCGAGGCGAGCGAGATGCACGCGCTCCTCGCCCGCATGCGCGAGGCCGAGGTCCGCGCCGTGGCCGTCGAGGTGAGCGCGCAGGCCCTCAGCCGCCACCGTGTCGACGGCATCGTGTTCGACGTCGCCGGGTTCACGAACCTCTCGCACGACCACCTCGACGACTACGCCGACATGGAGGAGTACTACCAGGCCAAGCTGCCGCTCTTCCAGCCCGAGCACGCCCGCCGCGGGGTCGTCTCGCTCGACACCGACTGGGGTCACCGCGTGGTGCAGGACTCCCGCATCCCGGTGACGACCATCACGGTGCACCCCGAGGTCGAGGCCGAGTGGCACGTCGACATCCTCGAGGCGCACGCGGCGTACACCGAGTTCCGGCTGACCGGACCCGAGGGTCGCGAGCTGACCACCCGCGTGCCGCTCATCGGCTGGCACATGGCCGCGAACGCCGCGCTCGCGATCGTGATGCTCGTCGAGGGCGGGTTCGAGCTCGGTGCGATCGCGCAGGCGCTCGAGACCGGCCACCGCCGCTACCCCGACGAGGACGAGCGTGAGGAACGCGGCGAGCGGACGAGCGCCATCGAGTGCTACCTCCCCGGACGCACCGAGCGCGTCTCCGGCGAACACGGCCCGAGCGTCTACGTGGACTTCGGGCACAGCCCCGACGCGTTCGAGAACACCCTCGCTGCCGTCCGCCAGTTCACGCCCGGTCGGGTCCTCATGCTGTTCGGCGCCGACGGCGACCGCGACACCACGAAGCGTGCGGACATGGCGCGGGTCGCCGCCGCCGGCAGCGACGTGCTCGTGATCACCGACCACCACCCGCGCTTCGAGGACGCCGCGTCGATCCGGAAGACCCTGGTCGACGCCGCGCGCGAGGCGTACCCGGACCACGAGCTCTACGAGGTCAGCCCGCCCGAAGCCGCGATCCGGAAGGCCGTCGGTCTGCTCGGCGAGGGCGACTCGATCCTCTGGGCCGGCCCCGGCCACCAGGACTACCGCGACATCCAGGGTGTCCGCACGCCCTACTCGGCTCGCGACGAGGCCCGTCAGGCCCTGCGCGAGGCCGGGTGGGAACCGAACAGCGGCCCGGTGGAGGAGACCCGATGATCCCCATGACCCTCGCCGAGATCGCCGCCGCGGTCGACGGCGAGCTGATCGGTGGCGCCCAGGACCTGGTCGTCGACGGCTCCGTCGAGACGGACTCCCGGCTCGTGAGCCCCGGCAGCGTCTTCTTCGCCCTCCCCGGCGAGGTCACCGACGGCCGCCGCTTCGTCCCGGCCGCGACCGAGGCCGGCGCCGCCCTGGTCATCACGCCCGAGCGCGTCGAGACCGCCGCGCCGCAGATCGTCGTGGCCGACGGGTACGCCGCCCTGGCCGCCCTCGCCCACGAGGTCGTCGCCCGCGTGCGCACCTCCAGTGCCGACCGCGTCGACGCCGAAGGCCGTCCCGCGCCGCTGCGCGTCGTCGGCATCACGGGCTCGAACGGGAAGACGAGCACGAAGAACATGCTCGCCACCATCCTGTCGACGCAGGGCGAGACGATCGCGCCGAAGGGCTCGTTCAACAACCACGTCGGCGCACCGATCTCGATGCTCCGGATCACGCACGACACCCGCTTCCTCGTGGTCGAGATGGGCGCGAGCGGCAAGGGCCACATCGCCAAGCTCGTCTCGATCGCGGAACCCGACGTCGGCGTCGTCCTGAAGGTGGGCCTCGCGCACGCCGGCGAGTTCGGCGGGATCGAGGCCACCCAGAAGGCAAAGTCCGAGATGGTCACCGACCTCCCGGAGACCGCCACGGCGCTCCTCAACGTCGACGACGACCGTGTCGCCGCGATGCGCGACCTGACGCGCGCTCGCGTCGTCGGGTTCGGCACGTCGGCCGACGCCGACTACCGCATCGGCGGCATCGAGACGGACCGGACCGGCACGCGGTTCACGCTGATCGGGCCGACGGGCGACCAGCCTGGGCCCACGCCGCCGGTTCCGGATCGACGCGCCAGCGGCGAGCCGGCCGTGCCGGTGGGGAGAGGCACGGATCGCCCCGCCGAGACCGCCGACGTCCGCCTCGCCATCATCGGGGAACACCACGCGATGAACGCCAGCGCGGCGCTCACGGTGGCGAACCTGTGGGGCGTCCCCCTCGCCACCGGCGCCGAGGCGCTCGCGTCGATGACGCGGGCCGAACGGTGGCGCATGGAGATCCTCCCGGGTGGCCCGGAGGGCGTGACCGTCATCAACGACGCGTACAACGCGTCCCCGGACTCGACCGCAGCGGCGCTGCGGACCCTGGCGCAGATCGTGCGGCCGGGGGAGCGCGCGGTCGCCGTGCTCGGCGAGATGAGCGAGCTCGGCGAGTTCGCGACCGAGGAGCACGACCGGCTCGGCCGGCTCGTGGTCCGGCTCGGCATCGGGCAGCTCGTGGTCGTCGGCCGCGGCGCGATGCCGATCCACCAGGCCGCCACCCTCGAGGGATCGTGGGACGGCGAGTCAGTGTTCACCGAGGACGTCGACGAGGCCGTCCGCACCCTCGAGACCATGCTCCGCCCCGGTGACGTGGTCCTCGTCAAGTCCTCGAACTCCGCCGGACTGCGCTTCCTCGGAGACCGACTCGGAGGAGTCACCGAATGATCGCGCTCCTGGTCGCCGGCGCCGTGTCGCTGGTGTTCACGCTGCTGCTCACGCCGCTCTTCATCAAGCTGTTCCACCGTCTCGGGTGGGGGCAGTTCATCCGCGACGACGGACCCCAGTCGCACCACACCAAGCGCGGCACGGCCACGATGGGCGGCATCGTCCTCATCATCGGCTCGGTGATCGGCTACTTCGTCGGACACCTCGTCGGCCGCGACTCGGTGACCCTCTCCGGGCTGCTCGTGCTGTTCCTCATGGTCGGCCTCGGGTTCGTCGGCTTCGTCGACGACTTCCTCAAGGTCCGGCGTCAGCGGAGCCTCGGCCTCGGCGGCTGGGCCAAGGTGCTCGGCCAGGTGATCGTCGGCGTCATCTTCGCCACCGTCGCCCTCGTGGTGCCCTCCGGCAACGGCAAGCCCCCGGCGTCGACGATGATCTCCGCGATCCGGGACATCCCGTGGCTCGACCTCATGGCGCTCGGGACGGTCATCGGGACGATCCTGTTCCTGGCGTGGATCGTGCTGCTCACGGTGTCGACGTCGAACGGCGTCAACGTCGCGGACGGCCTCGACGGGCTCGCGACCGGGTCGAGCATCCTCGCGATCGGTTCCTACGTCATCATCGGGTTCTGGCAGTCCAACCAGCAGTGCGGCAGCCCGCGCCTCGACGAGACCACCGCCCACGCCTGCTACACGGTGTCGAACCCGCTCGACCTCGCGGTGGTCGCCGCGGCCGTCGTCGGCGGGCTGATCGGGTTCCTCTGGTACAACACGTCCCCGGCACAGATCTTCCTCGGCGACACCGGCTCGCTCGGCCTCGGCGGTGCCCTCGCCGGACTCGCGGTCCTCAGCCGCACCGAGCTGCTGCTCGTCCTCATCGGCGGCCTGTTCTTCATCGTCACCGGTTCGGTCATCCTGCAGCGGGCGTACTTCAAGATCACGCACGGCAAGCGCATCTTCCGGATGAGTCCGCTGCACCACCACTTCGAGCTCAAGGGCTGGGCCGAGGTGACGGTCGTCGTGCGGTTCTGGATCATCGCCGGGCTGTGCGTCGTCGGCGGCGTCGGCCTCTTCTACCTGGAGTGGATCACCCGTGTCGGCTGACGCCACGACCCCCGACCGGCTCACCGGTCTCGACAGCTGGTACGCGGAGGGCTGGAAGGGGCTCCGGGTCGCCGTGCTCGGCCTCGGGTCGACGGGCTTCTCGGTCGCGGACACCCTCGTCGAGCTGGGCAGCGAGGTCACGGTGTACGCACCGGACGGCCCCGCGGACACGATCGAGCTGCTCGACGTGATCGGGGCGCGGTTCGAGCGCACCCCGCTCGACGCCGTCCCGGATGCGCTCGTCGCGCAGGCGCCCGACGTCGTCGTGGTCTCGCCGGGTCTGCCGCCGCACAACGCC
Organism: Curtobacterium sp. NPDC089689; assembly: GCF_044749145.1. Lineage (NCBI taxonomy): Bacteria > Bacillati > Actinomycetota > Actinomycetes > Micrococcales > Microbacteriaceae > Curtobacterium > Curtobacterium sp. NPDC089689. The sequence goes on from NZ_JBIVHJ010000004.1 coordinate 94,339, forward strand.
TCGGTCCGGTGGGCCGTCGAGCACAGCACCGTGTGGGGCGACATCGAGCTCGCCTGGCGGGTGCGCGACAAGGTCGTCCGCGGCCCGGTCGCCGCCCCGTGGGTGACCATCACCGGCACGAACGGCAAGACCACCACCACCCAGCTGACCACCGCGATGTTCGAGGCCGCCGGGCTCCGTGCGGTGTCGTGCGGCAACATCGGTGTGCCGGTGCTCGACGTCGTCCGCGACCCGGACGGCTTCGACGTCCTCGTGGTCGAGCTGTCGAGCCACCAGCTGCACTACATGGCCGACGCCGGCGACGGTGCGGTGGTGCCGCTCGCGAGCGCCTGCCTGAACATCGCCGACGACCACCTCGAGTGGCACGGCTCGGCCGAGGCCTACCGCGCGGCGAAGGCGAAGGTCTACGAGCGCACCGTGATGGCGTGCGTCTACAACACGACCGACGAGGTCACCCGGACCATGGTCGAGGGCGCCGACGTGGTGGAGGGCTGCCGCGCCGTCGGGTTCACCCCCGGGGTCCCCGCACCCGGTGACGTCGGGATCGTCGAGGACGTCCTGTGCGACCGCGCGTTCGGGGAGGACCGCCGGTCGAGCGCCCTCGAGCTCGCGACCCTCGCGGACCTCGAGGAAGCCGGGCTCGCGAGCCCGCACATGACGATGAACGTCCTCGCCGCCGCCGCGCTCGCCCGTGCCGCCACCGTGCAGCCCGCCGCGATCCAGCAGGCCGTCCGGGGCTTCCGCGCCGACCACCACCGGACCGAACTCGTCGCCTCTGCGGACGGCATCACCTGGGTCGACGACTCGAAGGCGACGAACCCGCACGCGGCGACCGCGTCCCTGGCGTCGTTCGACACCGTCGTCTGGATCGTCGGGGGGCTCTTCAAGGGCGTCGACGTCGACGGGCTCGTGCAGCGGTTCGGCCCCGGTGTCCGCGGCGTCGTCGTCATCGGCACCGACCGCGCGCCGGTGCTCGAGGCATTCGCGCGACACGCGCCGTCGGTCCCGGTCCTGCAGGTCGAGGCATCGGACACTGATCAGGTCATGCCCGAGGCGGTCCGGCATGCCGCATCGGTCGCGAGGCCGGGCGACACGGTCCTCCTCGCCCCGGCGGCGGCGTCGTTCGACCAGTTCGACTCGTACTCCGACCGGGGGCGTCGGTTCGCGGCGGCGGTCCACGAGCACCTGGGAGGAAACGGCGATGGCGGACCTTCCGGCGAACGGCCCTAGCGGCGCAGCGAGTGCACGCGGCACGGGCGCGACCGGCGCGTCGAGCGCGCGCGGCACGGGCGCGACCGGCACGTCGAGCGCGCGCGGCACGGGCGCGACCGGCACGTCGAGCGCGACCGGCACGGGATCGTCGCGGCGCCGCCCGACGGGCGCCGTCGTCGCGGTGAAGAACGTGTTCGTCGCCGAGTCGGCCACGTTCTACACGATCCTCGGCGTCACGCTCTTCCTCGTCGTCTTCGGCGTCGTCATGGTGCTCTCGTCCTCCAGCGTCGAGCAGTACGCCGCCACGCACGACTTCTTCGGCGCCGCGTCCCGGCAGGGGCTCTACGCGGTGCTCGGTGTGCCGCTCATGCTCATCGCCAGCCGGGTGCCCGCCCGCGCCTGGCGGAAGTGGGCGATGGGGATCCTGGGCGCGGCGCTCGTACTGCAGTTGCTCGTCTACACACCGCTCGGCGTGGAGATCCAGGGCAACCGGAACTGGATCTCGATCGGCTCGTTCAGCGCGCAGCCCTCCGAGGCCGTGAAGCTCGGACTCGCCCTCGCGGTCGGCGCGATCATGTACGTCAAGCGGGACAAGCTCGACAACTGGAAGGAGCTGTTCGTCCCGATCGGCATCGCCATCGTGCTGCCGCTCGGACTCGTGCTCCTCGGCGGCGACCAGGGCACGGCGATGATCATGCTCATCCTCGTCCTCGGCGCCCTCTACGTCGGTGGCGCCCGGGCGAAGCACCTGCTCGTGGTCGTCGGCACGATCGCCGTCGTGCTGCCGTTCATCACGATGACGTCGGCGTCGCGGTCGTACCGCATCAACGCCTGGCTCTCCGGCTGCACCGACTCGAACCAGTTCCAGGACCTCTGCTGGCAGCCCGTGCACGGCATGTGGGCGCTCGCGTCCGGCGGCGTCTTCGGTGTCGGACTCGGCAACTCCAAGGCGAAGTGGTCCTGGCTGCCCGAGGCCGACAACGACTACATCTTCGCGATCATCGGCGAGGAACTCGGGCTCATCGGCGCCGTCGTCGTGCTCGCGCTCTTCGTGGTCCTCGCGGTCAGCATGATCAAGGTCATCCGGCAGAGCCGCGACCCGTTCGTCAAGACCGTCACCGGCGGGATCCTCGCGTGGATCATCGGGCAGGCGCTCGTCAACATCGCGGTGGTGCTCGGGCTCCTGCCGGTGCTCGGGGTGCCGTTGCCGCTCATCTCCGCGGGTGGCTCGGCGCTCATCATGACCCTCGTCGGCATCGGAGTGGTGCTGTCGTTCGCGCGGGACCTGCCCGGCAAGCGCTCCGACGACCCGGGCCTCGATGCCCGGACCACCCTCCGCGGCGCCAGCACCGGCGCCCGCGCCGGCACCACCCCGCGCAGTCCGCGCACGAACGGAGCCCAGCGGTGAGCCGCTACCTCTTCGCCGGCGGCGGGACCGCCGGCCACGTGAACCCCCTGCTCGCGGTCGCCGACCGGCTGACCGAGCGCGACCCCGACGCCGAGGTGCTCGTCCTCGGGACCGCCGAGGGCCTCGAGTCCCGGCTCGTCCCGATGCGCGGGTACGAACTGCTGACGATCCCGCGCCTGCCCTTCCCGCGGAAGCCGAACGCCGCCGCGCTGCGCTTCCCCGGCGCCTTCCGGCGCGCGGTGCAACGCACCGAGCAGATCATCCGCGACCGCGGCGTCGACGTCGTCCTCGGGGTCGGCGGCTACGCGGCCGCTCCCGCCTACATCGCGGCCCGTCGCACCGGGACGCCGATCGTCGTGCACGAGCAGAACGCCAAGCCCGGTCTCGCGAACCGCCTCGCCGCGTTCCTCACCGAGCACGTCGGTGTCACGTTCTCGAACACCCGACTCCGCCACGGCCGCGTCGTCGGCATGCCGCTCCGTCGCGAGGTCGAGTCCCTGGACCGCCGTGCGAGCCGGGCCGAGGGGCTCGCGGAGTTCGGCCTCGACGCCGACCGCCCCGTCTTGCTGGTGACCGGTGGGTCCTCGGGAGCCCGGAGCATCAACCGCACGGTGAACCGCAGCGCAGCCGCGATCGTCGGCGCCGGGTGGCAGGTGCTGCACGTCGTCGGTGCGAAGTCGGACATCGGGCCGAGCGACCTCGACGGCTACCACGTGCTGCCCTACTGCGACCGCATGGACCTCGCGTACGCCGCGAGCGACTTCGTGGTCTCGCGGTCCGGCGCCGGCATGGTCTGCGAGCTCACCGCCGTCGGGCTGCCGAGCGTCCTCGTGCCGTACCCGGTCGGCAACGGCGAGCAGCGGCACAACGCGAAGGACGTCGTCGACGCCGGGGGAGCGGTCCTCGTGGCCGACGGGGAATTCGACCAGGACTGGGTGACGTTCCAGCTCCTGACGCTCCTGCAGGACCGTGCCCGCGTCGCGAGCATGGCGGTCCGGGCGGGCAGCGTCGGACACCGCGACGGCGCCGACCGGATGACCGACCTCGTGCTCGACGCCGCACGGAGCGCAACCCGCGCCGGGCGGAGCGACACGACCGGCGACGCAACCCGCGCCGGGCAGAGCGACACGTCCGGCGATGCCGCACGGAACGCACCGCGCACCGAGACCGGCGACGCAGCACGCGACGCCGACGGCCGGCCGAGCACCGGCAGCACCACGGAGGAACCATGACCATCAAGCCGGACCTGACCCAGCCGATCCCGGACGACCTCGGTGCCGTGCACTTCGTCGGCATCGGTGGTTCCGGGATGAGCGGCATCGCCCGGATGTTCCTCGCCGCCGGCCACCGCGTCAGCGGGAGCGACGCCCGGAAGACCGCGACCACGCAGACGATGCGAGAGCTCGGCGCCGACGTGCACATCGGTCACGACGCCGCGAACGTCGGCGAGGCGGACACGATCGTCGTCACGAGCGCGCTCTGGCCGGACAACCCCGAGCTGCTCGAGGCCCAGCGCCGCGGCATCCCGGTGCTGCACCGGTCCCAGGCCCTCGCGGCGCTCATCGCCGGGCAGCGCCTCGTCGCGGTCGCCGGTGCCCACGGCAAGACCACCTCGACGGGCATGATCGTCACCGCCCTCGTCGAGCTCGGCCTCGACCCGAGCTTCGTGAACGGCGGCGTCATCCAGTCCCTCGGCACGAGCTCGGCCCCGGGTTCGAGCGACCTCTTCGTCGTCGAGGCCGACGAGTCCGACGGCTCCTTCCTGCTCTACGACGTGGCCGTGGCGCTCGTCACGAACGTCGACGCCGACCACCTCGACCACTACGGCAGCGTCGAGGCGTTCACCGAGGCGTTCGTCGACTTCGCCGCGAAGGCCTCCGAGCGCCTGGTCATCTCGAGCGACGACGGCGAGGCCAAGCGGGTCACCGCGGGAGTCCGTGCCCGACCCGACGCGCCGGAGATCGTCACGTTCGGTGAGGCGGACGACGCCGACGTCCGCATCGAGCGCATCACCGAGTCGGCCGGGGTCGAGGTCGACTTCCGCGCCGGTGGCGAGTCGCACCACCTGACCCTGCGGGTGCCCGGGCGGCACAACGCCGTGAACGCGGTCGGGGCCTTCGCGGTCCTCACCGGCCTCGGCGTCGCGCCCGCCGACGCGATCCGTGGGATCGAGGCCTTCGGCGGCACCCAGCGACGCTTCGAGCTCCACGGCGTCGAGCGCGGGGTGTCGGTGTACGACGACTACGCGCACCACCCGACCGAGGTGGCGGCGGCGCTCCGGGCAGCGCGCAACGTCGTCGGGGACGGCCGGATCATCGCGATCCACCAGCCGCACCTGTATTCGCGCACACGGCTCATGGCCGGCGACTTCGCGAAGGTCTACGAGGAGCTCGCGGACCACACCGTCGTGCTCGACGTTTACGGTGCGCGCGAGGACCCCGAGCCCGGCGTCACGGGCGCGCTCGTGCAGGAGCGCTTCGCGGACCAGTCCCGCGTCGACTTCCTGCCCGACTGGGACGAGGCCTCGGCCCGCGCGGCCGCGGTCGCGCAGGACGGCGACATCATCATGACGCTCAGCTGCGGTGACGTGTACCGGATCATCCCGCAGGTGCTCACGGCGCTGCACGACGGAGCGCAGTCCCGGTGAAGCGTCCCGAGGGGTTCGACGAGCGTCCGGAGCCGACCGCTCCGGACGAGGACGCCCCGGCGCCCCGGCAGCGTCGTGCCCCCCGGCTCCCGCGTCGACCGGTCGCGCCGACACCCGAGGACGGCCTGGAGGCTCGGGTCGACCCCGCCCCGCCGGCTGCGGGACCCGAGGCGGCCGGGCCGGAGGACGAGGCAGCGCCGTCCTCGCGTGACCGCGCGTCCGCCCTCGCCGGCGCCGCCGGCCGCCGCCTGGGCGCCGGGCTGTCGTCCGTCGCCGGGCGACTCCGCGAGTACGCACCGGACGAGGACCACCCCTCCGACGACCGCCGCGGACCGCGCCCCCGTCCGGACGATGCGACGTCCGACCGCTCCGTCCACGACGACGGCCGGGTCAGCGACGTCCTGGAGACCCCGATCGGGACGAAGGTCCGCGCCGCCGAGACCGCCCGGGAGGCTCGCGTCGCCAGGCGCCGCCGCCGTCTCCTCGAACGCGCCGAGGTCCGCCGCTTCACCCGGCGCAGCCGCCACCGCCGTGCCGCGTGGATCACGGCGGCCGGGATCGTCGTGGTGCTCGGCGCTTCGATCCTCGTCGCGGTGTACTCGCCGCTCATGGCCCTGCAGACGATCGAGGTCAAGGGCACGAACCGGGTGGACGACGCCGCGCTCCGACGGGCGCTGTCCGGTCAGATCGGCACGCCGCTCGCCCGACTCGACTTCGACGAGGTCAAGCGGGACATCGCGCAGTTCCCGCTCGTCGAGAGCTACGTCACCGAGGAAGCGCCGCCGCACACCCTCGTCGTGACCGTCACCGAGCGCACGCCCGTGGTCGCCGTGCAGTCCGGCCGCACCTTCGACCTCGTCGACCCGGCCGGCATCGTCGTGCAGTCGGCGAAGGACCGCCCGGCGTCGATGCCCCTCGCCGACATCGGCAGCGCGAAGCTCGGTTCCCCGGTGTTCCGCACCATGTCCGAGGTGGTCCTGGCGCTCCCGTCGTCGGTGCGCTCGCAGACGAAGGCCGTCAAGGCCTCCACCGCGGACGACGTCACCCTGACGCTCAAGGACGGCTCGAAGGTCGTCTGGGGGAGCCCCGACGCGTCGGACGCGAAGGCCCGGCTCCTGGCCGCGCTCGTGCGGGACCACGAGACCCGAGACCCGGGGTCGGTCGTCGAGTACGACGTCAGCGCGCCCGACAACGGCGTCATCCGCTCGGCGAAGTAGGCGTCGGAGCCGTCCCGGGCACCGGAGTCGGGCGGAATCGGGCGACACGCGGCGTGGCGGCTGTGCCTCGTCGGGAGGGCACCCGTAGCGTCGACGCAAGCACCACACCTAGCAGCAAAAACCCTGACTTTCAAGTAGAGGTTGAGGGTTCAACCGGAGGCCGGACTGACGTGACCACGAACCACAACTACCTCGCCGTCATCAAGGTCGTCGGTGTCGGCGGCGGCGGCGTCAACGCCGTGAACCGCATGATCGAGCTCGGCCTCCGCGGCGTGGAGTTCATCGCGATCAACACCGACGCGCAGGCTCTGCTGCTCAGCGACGCTGACGTCAAGCTCGACGTCGGCCGCGAGATCACCCGCGGCCTCGGCGCCGGCGCGGACCCCGAGGTCGGCCGTCGCGCCGCCGAGGACCACGCCGAGGAGATCGAGGAAGCCCTCGCGGGTGCCGACATGGTCTTCGTCACCGCGGGCGAGGGCGGCGGGACCGGTACGGGTGGTGCTCCCGTGGTGGCCCGCATCGCGAAGTCGATCGGCGCGCTGACGATCGGCGTCGTCACGAAGCCGTTCAGCTTCGAGGGCAAGCGTCGGCAGTCCCAGGCCGAGAACGGCGTCGCCTCGCTCAAGGACGAGGTCGACACGCTGATCGTCGTCCCGAACGACCGCCTCCTCGAGATCTCCGACCGCGGCATCTCGATGGTCGAGGCCTTCGCGACCGCCGACCAGGTCCTCCTCGCCGGCGTCCAGGGCATCACCGACCTCATCACGACCCCCGGCCTCATCAACCTCGACTTCGCCGACGTCAAGTCGGTCATGCAGGGTGCGGGCTCGGCGCTCATGGGCATCGGCTCCTCGCGCGGGGCCGACCGGGCGATCAAGGCCGCCGAGCTCGCGGTCGCCAGCCCGCTGCTCGAAGCCTCGATCGACGGCGCGCACGGCGTGCTCCTGTCGATCCAGGGCGGATCGAACCTCGGCATCTTCGAGATCAACGACGCCGCCCGCCTGGTGCAGGAGGCCGTCCACCCCGAGGCGAACATCATCTTCGGTGCGGTCATCGACGACACCCTCGGCGACGAGGTCCGCGTGACCGTCATCGCCGCCGGCTTCGACGGTGGCGAGCCGACGGCGCAGCAGAAGGAGCGTCGCTCGAGCTGGGTCGAGGCGGACGGTGGCGCGTCCACCGGCGCCGCGGCCGGTGCCGCCGGCGCGACCGGTGCCATCGAGGACTCGTCGTCCTCGTGGGCGTCGCAGGAGCACGAGGCGCCGGCGCAGCGCGCCGCCGACCCGGCCTTCGACGACGACGACGACGAGCTCGACGTCCCCGACTTCCTGAAGTAACACTGCCGTGGCAGGTGATCCGCGCCTCTCCCAACCGGCACGGCCGGATCGCCGCTGGCGCGTCGATCCGGAACCGGCGGTCGGGGCCCAGACCGACTCGTCTCCAGGCGACGGACTGGAGGCGCGTCTCGCGTCCGTCAGGAGCGGCATCGCCGACGCGGCGCGGGTCGCGGGGCGCCGCCCCGACGAGATGACGCTCATCGTCGTGACGAAGTACCACCCGGCGTCGCTCGTCCGCGAGCTCGCCGCGCTCGGCGTCACCGACGTGGGGGAGAACCGCCACCAGGAGGCGCAGGCGAAGGCCGCCGAGCTCGCCGACCTGCCGCTCACGTGGCACTTCGTCGGGCAGCTGCAGTCGAAGAAGGCGCGGCAGGTTCGTCGGTACGCGCACGTCGTGCAGTCGCTGGACCGGGATTCGGTGGTGGACGCCTTCGCCCCGACGGACGCCGAGCCGGAGCCGCCCGTGATCGACGGTTTCGTGCAGGTCAACCTCACGGACGACCCCGAGCGCGGAGGCGTCCGTCCCGATGCCGTCGAGGCCATGGTCGACCGCGTGCTCGGCACCGGGACGATCCGGCTGCGGGGCGTGATGGCGGTCGCGCCGCTCGACGAGGAGCCCCGGGCGGCGTTCGCCCGGCTGCGCGGGATCTCGGAGCGCGTGGTCTCCCTCGCGCCCGGTGCGACGGACATCAGCGCCGGCATGAGCGGCGACTACGCGGAAGCGATCGCCGAGGGCGCGACACACCTCCGGATCGGGACCGCAATCACGGGGAAACGCCCGGACGCACCGTAGCCTCGACAGCAGGGCAACCACGAGCACGAACCCGGGAGGAACCATGGCTGGTCCGCTGAAGAAGACGATGGTCTACCTCGGCCTCGCCGACGAGGAACTCGAGTACGAGGACGAGCCGCAGGCCGCCCCGGCGCGTGCCCAGGCCGCCCCGGCGGCGACTCCCGCTCCGGCTGCTCAGGAAGCCCCGGCGGCGGCTGAACCCGCACCGACCCCGGCCCCCGAGCCCAAGGCGCACACCCCGCAGCGCGGTGCCCAGGTCACCCCGCTCCGCCGCTCGCACACGACCGCACAGAAGGCGACCCCGGTCCAGGAAATGAACGAGATCCTCACCGTCCACCCCCGTGAGTACAAGGACGCGCAGTCCATCGCCGAGAGCTTCCGCGACGGCATCCCCGTGATCATCAACCTCACGCAGATGACCGAGGCGGACGCGCGGCGCATGATCGACTTCGCCTCGGGGCTGTCGCTCGGCCTGTACGGCAAGATCGAGCGCGTCACCAACAAGGTCTTCCTGCTCTCCCCGGCCCACGTCGCAGTGAGCGGTGAGGCGCCTGAGGTAGAGTCCGACATCGAGGCGAACTTCTTCGCCCAGTCCTGAGCCGGACCCGGCGCGCGCTCACCGCCTGCGCCGTACCGGCCGGCCCACCCGCCCGTGACCGACAGTCCGTGAGCAGCCAGCGCGGCTGACGGTCACCCGAGACGAGCGAGCCCCACCGTGACCGCGATCCTCCTGGTCCTGTACTACGCACTCCTGCTCTACATCATCGTGCTCTGGGGTCGGTTCGCCCTGGACCTCGTGCAGACCTTCAACCGGCAGTGGCGTCCGCGGGGCGGGATGCTCGTCGTGGCGGACGTGGTCTACACGATCACCGACCCGCCCATCCGGTTCGTGCGCCGGCTCCTCCCGCCCATGCGGATGGGCCCCGTGGCGCTCGACTTCGGCTGGACGATCGTGCTGCTCGTCGCGATCATCGTCCGGTTCATCGTCGGACTGCTCATCACGGCCTCGGCCTGATCGACAGCCCCGACACGCGCCACGCCAGGCGCGGTGACGACTCCCCACCCCCGTCGGTGTACGGTGGTCGGGATCGATGCTCGCCCCGGCGCGGCATCCGCACCACACGGTACGACTGGTAGATTCGGTCGCACCGGTAGTGGTTCCACACGTTCAGCAGTTCTATTGAGGTGACGGCAATGGCTTTGACGCCGGAAGACGTAGTCAACAAGCGGTTCCAGCCGACGAAGTTCCGCGAGGGCTACGACCAGGACGAGGTCGACGACTTCCTCGACGAGGTCGTGGTCGAGCTCCGCCGCCTGACCGCGGAGAACGACGAGCTCCGGCAGCGCCTGCAGGCCGCCGAGTCGGCGCCGAAGCCGGCCGCGACCGAGCAGGCCGCGGAGCAGCCTGCCCCGACCCCCGAGCCCGAGCCGGCCCCCGTCGCCGCCGCTCCGGAGCCCGCGCCGGTTGCCGCTGCCGCACCCGCCGCTGCCACGGTCTCCCCGGACGAGGACACCGAGGGCACCACGAACCTCCTCACGCTCGCTCGTCGTCTGCACGAGGAGCACGTCCGCGAGGGCATCGAGAAGCGTGACGCGCTCATCGCCGAGGGCACCGCGCAGGCCGCTCGCCTCGTCTCCGACGCCGAGGCCAAGCAGCGCCAGATCATCGCCGACACCGAGAACACCAACCGTCAGCGTGTGGCGGTGCTCGAGCAGGAGCAGCGCCAGCTCGAGGGCAAGATCGACGAGCTCCGCACGTTCGAGCGCGACTACCGCGCTCAGCTGAAGAGCTACATCCAGGGGCAGCTCAACGAGCTCGACACCTCTGGCGGCACCGAGCAGTCCGGGTTCGCCCCGGCCTCTGCCTCGGGCGTCGGCAACTGACGTTGTCACGACCAGCACCACGAGCGAAGGTCAGTGTCCGCGCGATCGCGGCACTGGCCTTCGCCGCTGTCGTCGTGGTGGCGCTCGACCAGGTCGTCAAGGCGATCGTCGTCGCGAACCTGCCGTACGGCCGGCCCGTGGCGGTGCTCGGGAACGCCCTGCAGTTCTTCTACGTCCGGAACCCCGGGGCCGCGTTCTCCTTCGCGGTGAACATGACGTGGGTGTTCTCGATCGTCTCGGCGGCCGTCGTCGTCGCGATCATCGTGTTCGCCCGACGGATCCGGTCGATGTGGTGGGCGATCGTCCTCGGGATGCTGCTCGGTGGCGCGCTCGGGAACCTGCTCGACCGGCTCTTCCGTGAGCCCGGCTTCGGCCGCGGGCACGTGGTGGACTTCATCTCGACGCCGTGGATGATGCCCGCGATCTACAACATCGCCGACTCGTTCATCTGCGTGAGCATGGTCATCTTCGTGCTGCTCGTCATCCTCGGGGTGAACCTCGACGGCACGCGCGCGGTCAGCGAGAAGCAGCGTCGCGAGCAGGACGCCGCGGTCGCGACCAGCGAGGCGGAGGCGAGCACTGCCTCCCGGCCGCGCGTCGAGGACCCGCGTGCGCCGCGCGACGGCCGCGACCCGCTCGGCCACGACGCGACGTGAGGTCCCGCACGTGACCGAGTCCCGTTCGCTCCCCGTCCCCGACGGACTCGCCGGTGAGCGCGTCGACGCCGCCATCGCCAAGCTGCTCGGCTTCAGTCGGTCGTTCGCGGCCGACGTCGTCGCCGCCGGCGGCGTGACCGTCGACGGCGTCACCGTGGACAAGTCCGACCGGTTGCACGCCGACTCGTGGCTGCAGGTCGAGTGGACGCCGAAGGAAGCCCCGCGGATCGTCCCGGTCGAGGTGCCCGGCATGACGATCGTGCACGACGACGAGGACATCGTCGTCGTGGACAAGCCCATCGGCGTCGCCGCGCACCCGTCTCCCGGGTGGGACGGCCCGACCGTCCCCGGGGGCCTCGCCGCCGCGGGCTTCACGATCGCGACCTCCGGGGCCGCCGAGCGGGCGGGCATCGTGCACCGGCTCGACGTCGGCACGTCGGGGCTGATGGTCGTCGCCAAGACCGAGCTTGCCTACACGCACCTGAAGCGGGCGTTCAAGGAGCGCACGGTCGACAAGGTCTACCACGCGCTCGCGCAGGGCCACCCGGACCCGACCTCCGGCACGATCGACGCCCCGATCGGCCGGCACCCGTCGAGCGACTGGAAGTTCGCGGTGACGGCGGACGGCAAGCCGAGCGTCACGCACTACGAGACCCTCGAGGCCTTCCGGTCGGCGACCCTGCTCGAGGTGCACCTCGAGAGCGGGCGGACGCACCAGATCCGCGTGCACATGGCGGCGACGCGGCACCCGCTCGTGGGCGACACGATGTACGGAGCCGACCCGGTGCTCGCCGAGGAGCTCGGGCTGACCCGGCAGTGGCTCGACGCCGTGCGGCTCGGGTTCGAGCACCCGCGCACCGGGTCGTGGGTGGAGTTCGAGGCCTCGTACCCGGACGACCTGCAGCAGGCGCTCGACCGCATCCGCGCGGCGTAGGGGCGCCGGGGGCGCTCGGCGTCGTGCCGAGGTTCCGGGATCGCGGCATCTCGCGCCGCGTACGGCCGATCCGTGGAACCTCCGCGACACGGGGGCGGCGAGGCGTGCGACCCCCTCACAGGAGCGTGTCGCGTCGTGCGCGCTCGGCGTCGCGAACCGCGCGTGGCGCGACCCCACGACGGACGGGAGGCGCGACCCCATGACGGACGGGAGGCGCGGTGCCGGGGTGCACCGCGCCTCCCGGCCGTCAGCGGGTCGCGCCCACGGCCGTCGGCACGCTGGACGGCGGGGCCGACTCCACGGGCCGACGTCCCGGGAGGAGGAGCGCCGTCGCGGTCGCCAGCGCGGTGATCGCGATCGCCCACCAGAACGCCTCGTGGAAAGCCGCGACCGGGTGTCCGCCCGCTGCCGCTCCGGAGAGGACCACCGCCAGGACAGCGGTGCCGAACGCGCCTCCGAGTTGCTGCGCGAGACGGGTGATCGTGCTCGCGTGCGGCATCTCCGGCTTCGCGAGTCCGGTGAAGCCCACGGCCATGATCGGGATCATGACCGCCCCGAGCCCGAAGCCCCGCACGACGAGCACCGCGCTCGTCGTCCACACGGGCGTGTTCCCGTCGGCCAGGGCGAACGGGATCGTCGCCAGGAGCACCACCGCGAACCCGACGACCGCGACCCAGCGAGCACCGAGCCGGTCGGTCAGCCGTCCGGCGAGCGAGCGGCTGAGCAGTGAACCGACGCCCTGCGGGATGAGGAGCAGCCCGGCCCCGAGCGCGTCGGCGCCGCGGAGCTCCTGGAACGACAGGGGGAGCAGCAGCATCCCGCCGTAGAGCGATGCACCCATCAGGAACATCCCGAGCGACGCGGCCGCCAGCGGACGGTGCCGCAGCAGGGTGAGGTCGACGAGGGACCGGCTCCCGCGGCGGGTGGCGCGGAGCACGAAGAGGACGAGCAAGGCCACCCCAGCCGCCAGCGGGACCCACACGTCGGTGCGGCCGAAGCCTCCGGCGCGGCTCGCGTTGCTCAGACCGAAGAGGACGCCCACGACGGCGGGGGAGAGCAGCACGAGTCCGAGCGCGTCGAGCCGTCCGGCGCCCGTCGGGCCGTCGGTGGGGATGAACACCCGTGCGAGGACGAGTCCGACGACGGCGAACGGCACGTTCACCCAGAACAGCCACTGCCACGAACCCGCGCCGAGGACCAACCCGCCGATGACCGGTCCGAGGATCGGCCCGAGTGCCGTCGGCAGCGACACGACGGCCATGAGACGACCGACGTCCCGGCCACCGGCAGCCTGCATGAGCAGCGTGGTGAGGAGCGGCATCATCGCGCCGGCGCCCACGCCCTGCACGACCCGGAACACGACGAGGCTCGTGACGTCCCAGGCGAGCGAGCAGAGGATGCTGCCGACGAGGAACACCATGAGCGCGGCCATCCAGAGCCGACGGCCGCCGAGGCGGTGCTGGAGCCAGCCGACGACCGGCACGGTGACGCCCATGGCGAGGAGGTACCCCGTGCTCACCCACTGGACGGCGTCGACGCCGGCGTGGAGGTCGTGCGCGAGGGTGTGCAGGGCGACGCTGACGATCGTCGAGTCGAACAACGGTGCCATCGCGCCCACGACGAGTGCGACGGCGAGTCTGGAGAGGGATCGGTCCACGATGCTCCTTGGATACGGTTTCGTTTCTTAACGAGGCTGACCGTAGACCCGCGCGCTAAGATACGCAAGTGGATCTTGCGAAGACGCGTCGCCGCGGGGAAGAACTCGAGACCGCGCTGCTCGACGCCGCGTGGACGGAGCTGCAGACGGTCGGGTACCCGGCGCTGACGTTCGACGGCGTAGCGGCCCGGGCGGAGACGTCGAAGCCCGTCCTCTACCGGCGGTGGCCGACGAAGGTCGACCTCGTGCTCGCCGCCCTCCAGCACGGCGGACTGTTCCGCCGCCGTGAGCTCGTCGACACAGGGTCGCTCCGCGGTGACGTGCTCCGCGCCCTGCGGGACTTCAACGCCTCGCGGTCCGGGTTCATGGCGGCGATCAGCGTCTACATGGCGAGCATCAACCAGGAGACGGGGATGTCACCGGGGGACCTCCGCGACCGGCTGCTCGGCGGGCGCTCGACGATCGGGCGGGTGATGCTCGAGCGGGCGGCGGAGCGCGGGGAGATCCCACGGCGGGACTGGCCGGACGGGATCGCGTCGCTGCCGTCGGACCTCGTGCGGCACGACCTGATGATGTCGTTGCGGACGCTGCCGGACCGACGGATCGTCGAGATCGTGGACGACATCTGGCTGCCGCTGGTGCGGTGAAGCCGGGCGCGTCCGGGGGTACGGCCGACGCGCCCGACCGCGTTCGCCCAGGTCGCAGGATGTGTCGCTCTCGACTGTCCGAGGCGACACTCCGCGCGACCTCGGCGGCACGCACGCGGCACGTCGTGCGACCTCGGCGATGTGCACTCGCGCGTGTCGCCGTGCACGCACGCACCGCCACGCCGACGCGCCGTGGATGTGGGTGGTCGCGGTTAGGCTGTTCCCACACCGCAGCAGCTCCCGCGAACCGGAGGTTCCGTGTCGGATTCCGACTCCTTCGTCCACCTGCACGTGCACAGCGAGTACTCGATGCTCGACGGTGCCGCGCGTCTCGGCGACCTCGTGGCCGAGACGGCCGCGCAGGGCATGCCCGCCGTCGCCGTCACCGACCACGGCAACATGTTCGGCGCGTTCGAGTTCTGGAAAGCCGCCAAGGCCGGCGGCGTGAAGCCGATCATCGGGACCGAGGCGTACATCACGCCCCGCACGCACCGCTCCGACAAGACCCGTGTGCGCTGGGGCGACGGTGGTGGGGACGACGTGTCCGGTGCGGGTTCGTACACGCACATGACGATGTTCGCCGAGAACACGACGGGCATGCACAACCTGTTCCGTCTGTCGTCGAAGGCCTCGATCGAGGGGTACTACTTCAAGCCCCGCATGGACATCGAGCTCCTGCAGGAGTACCACGAGGGCATCATCGCGACGACGGGCTGCCCCTCGGGGGAGATCCAGACGCGCCTGCGCCTCGGACAGTACGACGAGGCCGTCAAGGCAGCGGCGGACTACCGCGACATCTTCGGCAAGGAGAACTACTTCGCCGAGATCATGGACCACGGGCTCGAGATCGAGCGGCGGATCATGAGTGACCTGATCCGCCTCGCGAAGGACCTCGGGATCCCGCTGGTCGGCACGAACGACCTCCACTACACGCACGCCCACGACGCGAAGTCGCACGCGGCGCTCCTCTGCGTGCAGTCCGGCGCGACGCTGAACGACCCCAACCGGTTCAAGTTCGACGCCGACGAGTTCTACCTGAAGACCCCGCAGCAGATGCGGCACCTCTTCCGCGACACCCCCGAGGCCTGCGACAACACGCTGCTCATCGCCGAGCGGTGCAACGTCGAGTTCGACACCGCCGCGAACTACATGCCGAAGTTCCCGGTGCCCGAGGGCGAGACCGAGCACTCCTGGTTCGAGAAGGAGGTCCGCGCGGGCCTCGAGTACCGCTACCCGAACGGCATCACGCCCGAGGTGCAGGAGCGCGCCGACTACGAGGTCGGCATCATCAACCAGATGGGCTTCCCGGGGTACTTCCTCGTGGTCGCCGACTTCATCAACTGGTCGAAGAACAACGGCATCCGCGTCGGCCCGGGCCGTGGATCCGGCGCCGGCTCGATGGTGGCGTACGCGATGCGCATCACCGACCTCGACCCGATCCGGCACGGCCTGATCTTCGAGCGCTTCCTCAACCCCGACCGCGTCTCGATGCCCGACTTCGACGTCGACTTCGACGACCGGCGCCGCGGTGAGGCGATCAAGTACGTCACCGAGAAGTACGGCTCCGAGCGCGTCGCGCAGATCGTCACCTACGGCACGATCAAGGCGAAGCAGGCGCTCAAGGACTCCTCGCGCGTCCTCGGCTTCCCGTTCGGCATGGGCGAGAAGCTCACGAAGGCGATGCCGCCGCCCGTGATGGGCAAGGACATCCCGCTCACCGGGATCTTCGACAAGGACCACCCGCGCTACAAGGAAGCCGTCGACGTCCGCACCGTCGTCGAGACCGACCCCGAGGCGAAGACCGTCTTCGACACCGCGCTCGGGCTCGAGGGGCTGAAGCGCCAGTGGGGCGTGCACGCGGCCGGCGTCATCATGTCGAGCGACCCGCTGATCGACATCATCCCGATCATGAAGCGGGAGCAGGACGGCCAGATCGTCACGCAGTTCGACTACCCGGCAGCGGAGTCGCTCGGCCTGATCAAGATGGACTTCCTGGGGCTCCGCAATCTCACGATCATCAGCGACGCGCTCGACAACATCCGGACGAACCGGGGGATCGAGCTCGACCTCGAGACCATGGGCCTCGAGGACGACGACGCCTACAAGCTCCTGCAGCGCGGCGACACCCTCGGCGTGTTCCAGCTCGACGGCGGCCCGATGCGCGGCCTGCTCCGACTGATGAAGCCGGACAACTTCGAGGACATCTCCGCGCTCATCGCCCTGTACCGTCCGGGGCCGATGGGTGCGAACTCGCACACGAACTACGCGCTCCGCAAGAACGGCGAGCAGGCGATCACGCCGATCCACCCCGAGCTCGCCGAGCCCCTGGCCGACATCCTGGACCAGACCTACGGTCTGATCATCTACCAGGAGCAGGTCATGGCGATCGCGCAGAAGGTCGCCGGCTTCTCGCTCGGACAGGCGGACATCCTCCGTCGCGCGATGGGCAAGAAGAAGAAGTCGGAGCTGGACAAGCAGTTCGCCGGCTTCGAGCAGGGCATGAAGGACAACGGGTACTCCGACGCGGCGATCAAGACGCTGTGGGACATCCTGCTGCCCTTCTCCGACTACGCCTTCAACAAAGCGCACTCGGCGGCCTACGGCGTGGTCTCGTTCTGGACGGCGTACCTCAAGGCGCACTACCCGGCCGAGTACATGGCGGCACTCCTCACGAGCGTCGGGGACGCCCGCGACAAGCTCGCGCTGTACCTCAACGAGTGCCGGCGCATGGGCATCAAGGTCATGCCGCCGGACGTCAACGAGTCGATCGGCTTCTTCGCGGCCGTCGGCGACGACATCCGCTTCGGCATGGGCGCCATCCGCAACGTCGGCTTCAACGTGGTCGACGACATCGTGAAAGCCCGCACCGAGAAGGGCGCGTTCGAGTCGTTCCACGACTTCCTCCGCAAGATCCCGATCTCCTCGGCGAACAAGCGCACGGTCGAGTCCCTCATCAAGGCCGGTGCGTTCGACGAGTTCGGCAATACTCGGCGCTCCCTGGTCGAGATCCACGAGGGATCCGTCGAGTCCGCGGTGAAGGTCAAGCGCGACGAGGCGAACGGCAACGTCGGGTTCGACTTCGACTCGCTGTTCGCCGAGGTCGCCGAGGAGCAGCCGTCCGCCGCGCCGGTGTCGCAGGTACCCGACCGACCGGAGTGGTCGAAGCGCGACAAGCTCGCGTTCGAGCGGGACATGCTCGGCCTCTACGTGTCCGACCACCCGCTGGCCGGCCTCGAGATCGAGCTCGCGAAGCACCAGTCGATCACCATCGCCGACCTCATCGCGGCCGACGACTCGGTCGAGGGCGAGACCGTCACGGTCGCGGGCCTCCTGACGAGCGTGCAGCACCGCGTGGCGAAGTCGTCGGGCAACCCGTACGGCATCGTGCAGATCGAGGACTTCGGCGGCGAGATCGGCGTCATGTTCCTCGGCAAGACCTACCAGGAGTTCGGCCCGTCCCTCGTGGCGGACTCCATCGTCGTGCTCCGTGGGCGGGTGAACGTCCGCGACGACGGCAAGGCCCTGCACGCGGTGAGCATGTTCCAGCCGAACGTGGGCGACGTCATGGGTTCCGGCCCGCTGACCCTCAGCCTGCCCGAGCGTCAGGCGACGACCGAGATCGTCACCGAGCTCGCGGCGGTGCTCGGACGGCACAGCGGTGCGACCGAGGTGCGGCTGAAGCTGCTCAAGGACGACGTCGCTCGGACGTTCGAGCTGCCGTTCCCGGTCAACCTGACGCCGGACCTCTTCGGCGAACTGAAGAGCCTGCTCGGGCCGCGCTGCCTGGTGTGACGTGACGCCCGACCGCCCCGACGACGCCGTCCTGCGCGCCTTCGGGGCGGCCGGCGTCGCCCCCGTCCGGCTCCCGGGCGGCCGCGGGCTGACCTGGCGTGCTCGAGCGATCGTGCTCCGACCGGACGACGGCGCAGCCGTGACCGACTGGCGCGCGGACGTCCTCGCGACGCTGCCGCACACCCCGGAGTTCCGCACACCCCGCCCGGTCGCGACGGCAGACGGTGCGTGGCGGTCCGGCGGCTGGGAGGCCTGGGAGCACCTCGACGCCCGAGCCGACCCCACGCGCATCGAGGACGTCCTCGTCGCCGGTCGCGCCTTCCACCACGCGATCACGGACCTCGAGCGGCCCTCGTTCCTCGACGACACCACCCCGGAGCGCTCCGGCAACCCGTGGTCCCGTGCCGACCGGATGGCCTGGGGCGAGCAGCCGCTCCCGGCAGACCCGACCCTCGACCGGCTCGCGCGGGCATTCCGTCCCGTCGACCTGCCGCCGCAGCTCGTGCACGGCGACCTGCTCGGCAACGTCCTGTTCGCGCCCGGTGCGCCGCCCGCCGTCATCGACTGGCCGCCGTACTGGCGGCCCGCCGCATTCGGCGAAGCCGTCGCCGTCGTCGACGCCGTGTGCTGGCACGGCGTGCCGACGGCACGCATGCACGCCCTCGGCCGCGGCACGGCCGACTGGCCGCAACTGCTGGTCCGCGCCCTCGCGTTCCGCATCGCCACGCTGCATCTGCTCGGCGCGTGGAACGCGGCCGCCGCGGCGCACCACCGACCGGTGGTCGACGCGGTCACGTGACCAACGACCGGACGGGAGGCGCGGTGCGGGCCCGCCACGGGCCTCCCGTCCGGCGACCGGTCGCCCGTCAGACCACGGGCGCCCGTCAGGTGACGGATCGGGCTTTGCTGGTCGGTGTCAGGCCCCGCGGCCGATGATCCCGCGCAACCGCTGCGCGATCCGCGGGTTGCGCGCACCGAAGGTGAGCGCCGTGAGGCGGCGGATCGACACCGTCGCGCGGTGCACGAGGAGTCCCGTCGCCTCGGCGATGTCGGACACCGCGTGCCAGCGCGCGCGCAATGCGGCGGCGTCGATCTCCGTCGCCGCGGTGGTGCGCACGAGGTCGACGAGATCCTCGCCGGTCGTCCACGTCGTGCTGCGGTTCTCGAAACGGCCCAGGATGCGGTCGATCGCGGACGCACGGTGGTTCGAGACGGCGTGCGACCAGCGGACGTCCTGCGACACGGGGTCGACCAGGATCCACCGGGGTGCGTTCGCGTTCAGGGCCGAGAGCTGTCCGAACGTCGTCAGCGCTCCGAGCGCGACGGCGACGTCGAAGATCTGCCTCGGACGTCCGCCGACCGCGATCGCCGCGCGGGGGAACGCCTGGCGGGCGGTCCGGAGCTGGGCCTTGGACACGATGAGCGTCACGACGACGTCGTCGGGCGCTGCAGCGAGGATCTGCTCCGTGCGGTCGATGACGTTGCTGGTGAGTGCCTCGGGCAGGTGCACTGCGACGCGGACCACGTCGTCGTCCGGCAGGAAGGCGTCGGCGAAGACGTCGACCGCGTCCCGGTAGCGCGCGAGGAACAGCGCGACGGCGCCGGCGTAGAACGGGTACCGCTCGAGCAGGATGCGCTCGTGCTCGAGGCGCAGCGACGGGCCCCGGTCGCCGCTGAAGCTCGTCGACCCGGTGTGCAGGACGAGGGCGCGGTTCGCGAGGACGGACTGGAAGCCGTGCTCGTTGATGCGGAGGCAGAAGTCGTTCTCCTCGCCGTAGCCCGGCGAGAACACGTCGTCGAACAGGCCGAAGCGGTCGACCATCTCGCGGCGGATGAGGAAGCAGAACCCCATCGCGACGGGGGAGACCGTGTACTGCGGCAGCAGGTACTTCGTCCGGCCGTGCAGCTCGCGAGTGCGTCGGGGAGCGAGGTTCGCCCGCGGGTTCCGCCGCGCGTAGGGGTACGAGGCGATCGTCGCGTTGTCGCTCCGCGCACACACCACGCCGATCGAGTCGTCCTCCTGGAGGACGGCCGTCATCTCGTCGAGGAAGCCGGGCAGCGGCACGGTGTCGCTGTTGAGCAGCAGGACGTCGTTGCCGGTCTGGTCGAGTTCGAGCACGGCGCGGTTGCAGTTGCCGACGAAGCCGAGGTTCCGCGCGTTGCGCGTGTACTCGAAGCCGGGGTGGTCGCCCACGAGCTCCAGGACGCGGGCCTCGATCTTGTCGACCCGCGGGCCGACATCGTTCGCGAGGAGCACCCGGTCGACACTGAAGTCGACGGTCTCGAGCAGCGCCTCGATGCAGCGCTCGAGGCCCGGCAGGTCGTCGTAGACCGGGACGACGATGGTGACCGGCCGCCGCGCCGCGCTCACCGGCGGACCAGCTTCCGGACCACGGCACCCGGCTGCGCCAGCATCCGGCCGACCGCGCCGCTGCGGGTCCGCACGCGGTTCGCGAGGAGGCCGACCGCGGCACGGGCGCTCGTCGCACCGAGCGACGCGTACGCGCCGGGCAACTCGAACCAGTACCGCGCCGCCTGGGGGAGTCGGTAGCCCTCCGTGCCGACCAGGGCGGACAGGCGGGCGATCGCGGCCGCGTTGTCGTGACCGGCACCGAGGACCGACGTGAGCCGGTCCCGGGCAGCCGCACCGTGCCTCCCGGCCGAGTCGGGGTCGGCGGCGTAGGCCGCCAGGGCGTCCGCGAGGGCCGTCGTGTCGTCCGCGTCGACGAGCGCGCCGGTGGTGCCGGGCTCGATGAGCTCGGCGCTGCCGCCGGTGCGGGTGGCGACCACGGGCTTGCCGAGCGTCATGTACTCGGCCGTGGTGCGACCGAACGCCTCGATGGTCGACGGTGTGACGCAGACGTCGGCGGCCTCGATGAACGGCGCGGGCGCGGCCTGCTCGCCGGCGAACACCACGCGGTCCGCGACGCCGAGCGCGCGGGCGCGGTCGCTGAGGCGCTGGTCCTCGCCCGGGTGCTTCCACCCGCCGACGAAGCAGACGCTCGCCGCGATGCCGCGTTCGTGCAGCCGGCCGAGGGCGTCGATGACGCGGTGCTGGCCCTTCGACTCCTCGACCCGGCCGACGACCGTGATCCGGAGGCCGGGCTCGGCCTGCGGGAACGGCGTCACCGCGGGGGAGTCGGACCGGGTGGTGAGCAGCCGCTCGGTGTCGACGGTCGGGTAGGCGACCGAGAGCTTGTCGGCCGGGATGTACTGCGCGAGGTGCGTGCGCATCGCCTCGGAGTTCGTGACGACGGCACCCGCCATGAGGCCGATGTCGCCGAGGACGCCCGCGCGTCCGGTCTGGAAGTGGAGGCCGTGGTCGAGGTCGCCGTACTCGCGGACGAACCACGCCTGCGGGATCCCGAGCACGGCGGCGGCGAAGGACGCCCACGGGGCGACGAGGGTGTTCGTGACGACGAGGTCGGGGCGCTCGCGCTCGTACAGGCGGATGATCGCGTTCACGGCGGCGTAGTCGACGGTCGCGAAGGCGGCGCGTTCCGCGGCGGGGGCCGGCTGGGGGCTCGGGAGGGCCCAGCCGCGGTACCGGAACGCGGCGTACTCCCAGCCACGCTCGTCCAGCGCGGCGGTGAACTTCCCGCGTGGCGCCTTCGTGACGAAGGTGGGACGCATCGACGGGTCAGCGGCCTGCCAGTCCTCGACGAACCTGAGCAGGCTCCGCTCCGCGCCCCCGAGGCTCACAGGCGCCGTCGAATGATTGACGAAGCTGATGAGCACCGTGACAGCCTACGCGTTCACCGAGGCTTCTTCATGCAGCCACATGAACGGACTTGCAGGCGTGGCACCCAGGGTCCGGTGCGGGCTGTGCGAGAATACCTCGTCACCCTACCGATCAGGAGCGCGGTCGAACGCGCCCCGGAGGAGCCTTCGCCCCAAGCATGTCCTACCTGAACGAGCTCGTGTCGTCACGGGAACTCTTGGCGAACCTCACAGCACGAGAGGTGAAGGGCAAGTACCGCCGCACCGTCTTCGGTCAGCTGTGGTCGCTCATCAACCCGTTGGCGACGATGCTGATCTACACCATCGTCTACTCGTTCATCTTCCGGGCGAGGCTCGAGGTCGGCGACCCCAGCGGGCTGAACATCTATCCCCTCTGGCTCATGTGCGGCCTGCTGCCGTGGATCTTCGCCAGGAACGTCATCAACTCCGGCATGACCTCGATCGTGTCGAACGGGTCGTTGATCAAGAAGGTGTACTTCCCGCGAATGACGCTGCCGCTCGCAGCCGTCGGGTCCTTCGGGTTCACCTGGGTCGTCGAGATGGGCGTCCTGCTCATCGCCCTCGCGATCGCCGGCTCCAAGTTCTGGCTGTTCATCCCGCTCATCGCGCTCACGATGGTGTTCCTCGCGATGTTCGCCGCCGGCCTCGGGCTCATCCTGTCGATCGTCAACGTGCACTTCCGCGACATGCAGCACCTCGTCGGCATCGCCCTGCAGATGTGGATGTACCTGTCGCCGATCATCTACCCGCTGTCGCTCGTCGAGGACGCTGCGAACAAGGCCGGGCAACCGTGGATCATCCACGTCTACAAGCTCAACCCCATCGAGCGGTTCTCCGAGGTCTTCCGCAACCTCATGTACGACAACCGCCTCCCGAACTGGACCGACCTGGTCGCGTGCGCCATCGCAGGCTTCGCATCGCTCGCACTCGGCTACTTCGTGTTCTCCCGCAACGAGAAGAAGCTGGCTGAACTCCTGTGACCGATGCTGCAGTGTCCGTCGAACACGTCTCCAAGCGGTTCCGCATGTACCACGAGCGGAACGACTCGCTGAAGAGCATGGTGATGCGCGGGAAGAAGTCCGTGCACGAGGACTTCTGGGCCCTCAAGGACGTCTCGTTCGAGGTGCCGCACGGCACCACCTTCGGCCTCATCGGCAAGAACGGGTCGGGCAAGTCCACGCTCCTCAAGTGCCTTGCCAAGATCCTCTGGCCCGAGGAAGGCGCCATCACCGCCCGTGGCAAGCAGGCGTCGCTGCTCGAGGTCGGGTCCGGCTTCCACCCGGAGCTGTCCGGTCGCGAGAACGTCTTCCTCAACGGGTCGATCCTCGGGATGAGCCGCAAGGAGGTCGCGCGGAAGTTCGACGAGATCGTGTCGTTCTCCGGCGTCGGCCACTTCATCGACCAGCCCGTGAAGAACTACTCGTCGGGCATGTACGTGCGGCTCGGGTTCTCCGTGGCCGTCGCGGTGACGCCGGACATCCTGGTCGTGGACGAGGTGCTGGCCGTGGGGGACGCGACGTTCCAGAAGCGGTGTCGGACCAAGTTCAAGGAGATGAAGGAGGAGGGCCGCACGGTCATCCTCGTCTCCCACTCGATGAACACGGTCAAGGACATGTGCGACGAGGTGGCTTGGCTCAACGAGGGCGAGCTGAAGATGATCGGGAAGACCGACGACGTCGTCAAGGCGTACAACGAGACCGTCTGAGCTCACGATCGCATTGCCTCGACGGTACGAACTCCCGCCGCTGGGCGGTCGCCTACCCCAATGCGCATGGCGCGGTCAAGAAGCTACGGGAACCCAACGGGCGCTGAATCACTCGATCACCCTGGTTGGGTCCGGAGCGAAAACCTTCCTAGCTGCTCTCAGATCGGTGGCTGCCGCGTCGTCGGTCGGAGCTTACAAGAGCTGCTAAGCCTCTGTCGATCGCCATACGCAGGCGGGGCCCTGCTGCTTTTTCGACTCGGTACGCGACAACGGAGACCGCGACGCTCGCTGCGAGGGCAGTGACGAGGACGAGCGGCCACGAGGCTCGGCTTTGGAGCACGCTGATCAGCCACCACCCGAGTTGCTCGTGCAAGAGGTACAGCGGATAGGTGAGAAGCCCTGCGATCGTGAGCCACCGCCATGCGACGCGACGAAGTGCTGTCAGCGTGACGGCAATCACGAGCGCAAAGCAAAGGACAGTGACACCGACCGTGACGGAGTCGTTGATGCCAGCTCCAGTGAGTCGTCGAACTGACGAAGCCGCATCGTTTCCGGCGGTGGGAATCGCCCACAAGACGTTCGCCGCAAGAACGATCCAAGATATGAGGCTTCGGCGATCGAGCGACAGGAGATAGATCATCATCCCGCCTGCAAACAAGGGTGCGTAAGTTGGTTGCAGTAAGCTCGCAAGGAAGTGTGCGTCGCTGGCACGGGCGATCACCGCGACTACGGGCCAGAGCGCGCAGACTGCCAAGAGGCGGGCACGGGTGATACCGATGAGTAAGAACACGCCAATGAGCGCATAGAAGTGCATCTCGACCCAGAGCGTCCAGAAGACGCCGTCGACGTGCCTGACACCAAACGCGGACTGCCCCATCGTCAGGTTGACCAGCAATTGCTGTCCACTGATGTCATCAGGCGCTGTCAGGAGGAGGAGCACACCCGTGAAGAAGACAGCAAACCAGTATGCGGGGAAGAGCCTGGACACGCGAGACGCAATGAACGTGTTCAACGGCCGACCCCAAGCGCTCATCAGGATGACGAACCCGCTGATCACGAAGAATAGGTCGACTCCGAAGTAGCCGAACTTCGACACGTTGAACAACACGGGGGAAATCAGTCGGAACGGTTCCCCCCACGCGCTTGTGATCGCCGTGTAGTGGAAGAGGACGACAGCGACAGCCGCGGCCAGGCGGAGAGCGTCCAAGGCAGCGTACCGAGGACGCCCGCTTCGGGAGGGCGAGGCCGTCAGTATGTTGCGTAGTTCGACCACGTGCCGGTCCTATCAGGAGTGTTGAGCCTGCCGTACTTATCCCATGAGACTGGCGCAGTCATCAGTCCGTCAACGACCGCATTGCCTCGAACACCCGCTCACTGTTCCGGCCGTCGCGGAACGGGAACGTCGCGCGCGTCCTCTCGGCGTAGACATCGGCTTGCGAGAATCCGCGTTTCGCCAGCGCGACCAGTTCGGTCACTGCTTCGGAAGCGCTCTCGGTGACGGGACCGAAGCCATCACGCTGGTAGTCGAAGTAGCCGCGGCGACCGATGTGGCTTCCGCCGAAGAACCTCTCGATGTCGAAGTGGAGGTACACGAGCGGGATGTCGAGCAGAGCCGCTTCGAAGCCGAGCGACGAGTAGTCGGTGACAACTGCGCGAGCTCGTGCGAGGACATCTTGGATGTTCTCGTCACCGAAGTCCGTGATCCTGACCTCGGGATGCAGTCGGAAGTCGTCGAGGTACGGCTTCATGTTCGGGTGCGGCATGAAGACAACCTCGCAACCTTCAGCCTTGGCGGCACTGATGAAGTCCTCGGAGGAGAGTAGGTCGCTGTACTCACGCGCGTAGTCACTGGATGCGAACGTTTCCGAGCGCGATCGGAGTCCGGTTTGCGGGTCCACTGCTCCGAGGAGGTAGTGGCGCCATGTCGGCATGACGACGACGAGCTTGCGGTCCGAATCTGCAACAGCGTCTCGTTTGGCGCGCAGTAGGTCATGCCGCGGCATGCCGGTCAGGATCACCTCCCGATCCGTGAAGGTGTAGTGGCCGTCCCCTGCGATCGAGATGCGTTCCTGCGGCGTCGTCGTCACGAACAACCGGAAGGGCTTGTTGTTCAGCCATCGGGAGAGGTCGTAGTTGATGACGCCGTGTTGCAGGAAGGTGAAGAGGTAGCGTTGCCGACCGTATCGCTGGGTCGGGAGGGGCTGGACGACGGGCTGGTCCGCGTGCGACGAGGCGTAGTGCACGGCGCTCATCAACAGGAGCTTCCAGTCCGTCGAACCGTGCTCGACGAGCCGGAATCCGTCGGCTGCCAAGCGGTCCCAGTCTCGCGAACCCCGATGGAGCACGAACCACGCGTTCACCTCCGGGTGTGCGTCACGGACGTAACGGTAGAGGTGTTCGGCGTTGTCGTTCGCTGCGTGGATCTTGTCCATGAAGATCCACGCATCGGCGAACTTGGCTCGGGCCGTCTTGCTCCTCAACTTCGCCGAGAGGCGGCGTTCCGCGAGCGAAGTACGGGAGAAGCGCCCTCGGATCTGACGAAGCTCGTTCTTCGCGTCGGCGATGGTCCAGGGAATCGACCGTTGACCGTCCTGGGTGAAACGCCGGTACACGGCTCGCCTCTGGCGCACGATGGTCGGTTCCAGTTGCGCTCGGGTGAAGCTCTCCGAGACGAGGGAGACCTCTCGTGTCGAGGCGAGGAGTGCTTTCCCTTCGACCTTGACCTCGATGCGATGCCCGTTCGGAACCCACATGTGGTGACGGTGCAGGAGCGCCCGTCCGTAGAAGGCGAGGGACTCCGTGGTGCGGTGCGCGGGGGAAACCTCGACTCCGTCGACGAGGACGGTGGTCGCGGGAGCGGGCCCGGTGTACCAGAAGGTGAGGTGGCTGAGGTTCGATCGCTCGTCGACACCCATCAGTCGCACCTCGTTGGGCAGGAAAGGAGCGTTCTCGTAGCCGACCAGGAGCGCGAACCGAACTGCGAACTCAACGCCCATGACGTCGAACGACTTGATCGCGTCCTTACTGAGGAGCTGTAGGAGCTGCGCGATCAGCTCGTGGAAGCGCGGTAGTGCGTCTGTGGGGGCACCCGCACTCGGGGAATGCATCGCTCGTTCGTTCTTGAAGTACCAGAAGACGTCGTACAGGACGGTGTACTCCACCCATCGCGGGACTGGTCCGATCTCGCGTGCGTGGCGAAGGACATCGAGGTACCCGTACTCGATGACGTCCGAGTACTTCTCTCGCATGGAGTAGCTGGTCTGGATCAGCGAGGATTGATCACCGCGACGTCGGTAGTGATACTTGGCCGAGGCCAGGAGGCCGACCTTCGGATCGTCGGCTAGGAGGAGGTAGCGAGCGATGAAGTGCGCGTCCTCGAAGTTGGGCCGGACGCGGCTGTCGAACCTCAGTCCTGCGTCCCGGACGCGCTGAGTTCGAAGGAAGGCGGACGCGGCACTGAGCTGGATCATCGGCTCTGCCACGAGGTGTGCGACGCGCGTCCCCTGTGCGAACTTCCCGCGCAGCGGGTGCTGGTCGTTCAGTTCTGTCCCCTCGTTGTCGAGGTAGACGAGGTGCGCGGAGAGCAGGGCAATGTCCTTCGCACCGTGCAGGCGGATGAACTTGAGTGCCTGCGCGAAGTAGTCGTCGTGGAGGATGTCGTCCGGGTCCGGGAAGGTCACCCACGCGCCCTGAGCCATCTCGAGCCCGGTGTTCCGAGCCTCAGCCGCGCCCATGTTCTCCTGCCGAACCAGCCGGACGGCAACCTCCGGGTGCGTCGTAGCCCATCGTTCGATCACGCCGGCGCTGTCGTCCGTCGCGCCGTCGTCGACGAAGACGAACTCGACCTGTCCGGCTGGCGCGGTTTGCCGGTCCAGCGACGCAAGGAAGTCCGGCAGCCAACGCTCGACGTTGTACGTGGGGATGACTGCTGAGATCTGGGGGCCCGTTGCGGGGGAGGACTCGTCGTGCATGAAGCTTTCTCGTTGATCGCTGGCAGAGGGCTTGGGCCGTCTTACGGGGAGCGAGTAGCACCCGACACATGAGTCTAGTTCGCCTCCACGTTCGGCTAGGCTCCCGGAGCGCGATACGTGACTCGCGCGTCACGCGCGGGAGGAGTTCGAGGCATGGTGGCGTCCGGAGATGTGACTGTTCGCGGCGCGTTCAAGATGGCCGCCGTCGTTGCGGTCTACGACGTGGCACGGTTCCTCCCGGACTTCTTCGCATCGCTCGAAGCGCAGACCTACCCGCTCGAACGGATCCAGCTCGTGTTTGTGAACGACGGTTCCACCGACGACAGCCTGGCGGTGCTCGAGAAGTGGGCGCAGCATCGCCAGAGCCACGTCACGATCGTCGACCAGCCGAACCGTTGGGTTGCCGAGGCAAGGAATGCGGGTATCAGCCGGCTCCAGGCCGAGTGGGTGACCTTCGCCGACCCCGACGACGTCTTCGACGTCAACTACTTCTCGGAGGTAGCGAAGTTCATCGACCTACACGGGGACGAGTCCGTCTCCATGTTGGTCACTCATCAGATGCGTCTCAACGAGCGCCGGGAGCTTGCGAACACGCACCCGCTTCGCACGAAGTTCGCTCGAGGCTCACGTATCGTCGACTTGGCCGTCGATCCCATCATCCAGCTCGCGGTCAACTCCGCTTTCTTCCGCGTCGCGCAGATCTCTTCCATGGACATCGCCTTCGACGATCGTGTCCGGCCGGTGTTCGAGGACGCTCATTTCATCGGGCAGTACCTGCTCTCGCTCGACGCGCCTCAGATCGGCGTCGTCGCCTCGGCCAAGTACCACTACCGCGTGCGCGGTGACGGGACGTCGCTGATGGAGTCGCACTTCGACAAACCAGCGAAGTACACAAGTGTGCTCGAACGCGGAATGCTCGACTTGCTCGAGCGGGCAGAGGCACTGCGAGGAGGTGTTCCTCGGTGGCTCGAGAACACGGTGCTGTACGACCTGTTCTGGTACTTCAAGAACGAGCGTGCGCTCAACTCGCCCTCCGCGCTTGCGCCGGTCGAGACCTTCGACGAGTTCCACGGGCTCGTCGGTCGTATCCGCGAGCGACTCAGTCCTGACGCGATCATCGCCTTCGACGTGATGGGGGTCGAGTTCGCCGTGCGGAAGGCGCTGCTCGACGGCTATGGAGACGAACCGCACCGACCGAGCGCCGTGCGGCTTGCACGGGTTGACGAGCGAGCACAGCACGTCAAACTGAGCTACTGGTTCAACGGCGACCTCCCCGTGGAGACCATCGTGGTCGATGGTCAGGAGGTGGAGCCGCTCAACCACACGGTGCAGGAGTACGTCTACTACGGTCGGCCCGTCATGAAGCAACGTCACGTATGGGTCAAGCGGGGCATCACGACCACCTTCGCACTCGATGGCGACTTGATGCCGATCGCAACCGAGGAGTCCCTGGGACTTGAGCGGCGACTGACGCGACACCAACTTCACCCGCTGATCATGCAGCAGCGGGACCGAAGCGCTCGTCGCTGGGACGACCTCGATGTTTCACCAGCGCGCCACCTCCGAAGGAAGGTTGGGGCGTCTCTTCGGAAGATACGGAACGGAGAGGCTCGACGCGCGGTGGACGATGCGCTCTTTGCTGCACAGAGCCGCTCCCACCGAACACGGACTGAGTTCCAGAACGCCTGGGTGTTCATGGATCGGGACACCAACGCCAATGACAACGCCGAGCACCTCTACCGATGGATCCGCAGAGCACATCCAGAGGTGAACGTTTGGTTCGTCCTGCGCCGCGAGTCCCGCGACTGGTCGCGACTCGAGCGCGAGGGCTTCAAGCTCATCGCCTACGGGACTCGTCGATGGAAGCGCCTCCTGCTGCACGCCGCCCACTTCGCGTCCTCCCACATCGACCAGTACGTGGTCGCACCGCTGCCACGGGAACGGTACGGCACGCTTCCGTTCACGTTCACCTGGCTCCAGCACGGCGTGACGAACTACGACATATCCCGATGGGTCAACCAGAAGTCGATCGACGTCTTCGTGACGGTGACCCCGCAGGAGCAGAAGGCGATAGCCGGCGTCGGGCCTTATTCCTTCAGCGACCGAGAGGCTGTTCGGACAGGGTTCCCTCGTCACGACGAGCTGCTGAGGAAGCGCGAAGCGGTCTCTCCCGACCAGCGCGACCTGTTGGTCATCATGCCGACATGGCGCAAGAAGCTCGCCGGCGTGCAGGTCGCGGGGAGCAACGAGCGCTTGAAGAACCCTGACTTCGCGCAGAGTGAGTATGCGCGTTCCTACAACGCGTTGACCGGGTCGGATCGGATCCGTGCTGCCGCTCGTGAGGCGGGGAAACGCGTCGTCTTCATGCCGCACCCGAACATGCAGCCGTACCTCTCGGACTTCACCGTGCCGCAGGGCGTGGAGGTCTGGGACTTCGACTCCAAGAACGTGCAGGACGTGCTGGCGCAGGCAGCACTGGTCATCACCGACTATTCGTCGCTCGGCTTCGAGGCAGCCTTCCTTGATGTGCCTGTCGTCTACTTCCAATTCGACTCGGCTTCATTCTTCGACGGCACGCACGTCGGGCGGCGGGGCTACTTCGACTACGAGCGAGACGGTTTTGGACCTGTGGCTCGTGACGTGGCTGACGCCGAGGGGGCTGTCGAGGGAATCGCTGCGAACGGCTGGACGTCGTCACCCGAACACCTCGCTCGCACAGCGGCCGCATTCACGACTCGAGACGAGCTGAATTGCCAGCGGGTGTTCGAGGCGATGGCAGCCGTCGACACCCGTGCGTGACCCGGCTCTGGTCCATCCAGAGGAGAGCCGTGTTCAGAGAACTCGAGGTACGTGCAGGGTTGCCGCGATCATGTTGTGGTCTGACGGGATGACTGCGGTGCCGGGATTCCACATGTTGGTGAAGTCGTCGCTGCCCTGAAACCCCTGAGTCAGGATGTAGTCAATGCGTTGACCGTCCTTGTTGGGGTCGTCGACCTGCTTCGACGGGGGCTGGTAGTTGTTGTAGGTCGCCTTGGCCGTTCCATGCCGATGCTGCGATGCGGAAGCGTCGTAGAACCCGCCTCTGATGAGCGTGGGTTGTGCGCCGTCGGTCGCGTCCTCCGGGTACCGGCTGTCGTTCAGATCGCCGCCGAGGACGACTGGCAGCCTCTTGCCTGCGGCATTCGGGACGTTGATACGGTTCAGTGCCGCCAGGAGCTGAGCCGAGTTATGCCCGAGAAGTGTCTTCCGAGGTTGACTGTAGGAGTTGGACGGTATGCCGTAGTGCGCGGCGACGACGTAGAACGTCGTGTTGCTTCCGTCCTTCGATTGCAGCTTCGCCCATGGGGTGTTCGTGTCTGGAGCAGCCGCCGCCGGATAGACCTCGTAGTCCTTGACACCGGGGAGCACCCCGTGGTCGATCACTCGGTACTTGGCGGGATTGTAGAGGATCCGGTTCCCCTGATGTGAACTGCTCACGGTCATCGGCTCGCGGTCGACCAGCTCGAGGTTTGGGAGACGCCGGTCGAGATCGAGGTACGCCTCCGCCGAACCGGTGCCCCCGGAGCGACCGCTTGCCTCGAGCACGGTGAGGACGTCCGGATCTCCCTCGTTGATCGTGCTCGCGATGGCAGGAGCTCGGGTGGCCCATCCGGGCGCACCGCCGACCTCGCAGCCGGAGCAAAGCACGTTGTAGCTCGCGAAGTCGACTCTGAGGTCCGAGGCAACGGGCTTGGCCGGCGTCGGCCATGCGCTCACCTGCGCCGACTTCCGAACGTAGGTGGAGTTGTAGTAGGTGTTGCGCGCGAACGCCCTGACGTAGATCGGGTTGCCGTAGGCAACTGCGGTGAGATCGGCGTCCGATCCGGGGAGGGTCCAAGTCCGAGTGGCGGGGTCGAAAGCCGACGACCACGGTGTCCATCTCGGCGTCCAGCGGTCGGGAGTCCGGTTCTCGTTCGGGCCGGCCGACCATCGCACCTGGTAGTCGCTCGCGTTAGTCACTTCGGGGATCGAGACCGTCACACTGTTCGCTGAAGCCTTCGCCGTGATGGTCCCGAAGGTCCCGACAGCGTTCGGCTGCAGCTTGGTCGTTGTCGGCTTCGCCCATGCACCGGCAGTCGAGCCCTTTTTCGCCGCCACGGTCACGTAGTACGTCGTGCCCGGGCGGAGTTTCGTCATCCAGGCGCCGACGACTGTGGAGTCCTTGTACGTCGGGCTCCCGAGGTCTGCCCGAGTCGACCACTTCACGACGTAGCTCGTCGCCCCGGAGACAGCATTCCACTTCACCTTGACGCTCTTGCCCGCCCAGTCCTGCGTGGCCTTCGCCACACCGGTGACCTGAGCAGGTTTCGTCGCGGCATCCGCAGGCACCGCGACGCCGACCCACAACGCAACGAACGCACCGAGAGCAGCGATCCGAGCGATCCAACGACGTGACATGCGGCCCCCTGAGTTGTTCCACCACCGACGCTAGACTTCGTGGCTGCCGGTCGGTAGCCGCCGAACGGGGGACAAGGGTGAACGAGGGGCCTCGAAACGTGACAACTCCGGTGCTCTCGGTCGTCGTTCCGGCCCATGATGCGGGTGCTTGGCTCGACGAGCTGCTCGGCAGCGTGCTGGAGCAGGGCATCGATGACATGGAGGTGCTCGTCGTCGACGACCGTTCGTCCGACGAGACCGTCGGAGTGGTGGAAGCTGTTCAAGCACATGACGCTCGGGTGCGGCTCCTCGCGGCCGACACTCCCGGCGGAGCCGGCGCCAGGAACACGGGCGCGGCCGCGGCTCGAGGCAAGTACTTGGTCTTCGCCGACGCAGACGACCTCGTCCCGCCGGGCGCCTACCTGGCAATGATCGCTTCGCTCGACCGCTCTGGCTCAGACCTGGTCATCGGTGACCACCTCAAGTTCTCACCGACAGCCACGTGGAGTCCCACGGCGCGCTGGCATGCGTTCGACGCCGCGCGCTCGGGGACGACCATCTCGGCTGCACCGGCGCTGCTGACGGGTCGCGCATGTTGGAATCGCATGTTCCGACGTGCCTTCTGGACGGAACAGGCGATGACCTTCCCTGCAGTCGGGCACGCCGACGACATCGTTCCGATGACCCAGGCGGTCCTGCGTGCACGGACCATCGACATTGTTCCGGATTGTGTCTACCTGTATCGAGATCAAGCCGGCGGACCGGCCGCGTCGATGTCGCGACGCGCTGACGAGACGGCGCTGCTGGAGTACCTGCAGGAAGAGACGGCCTGCGTGCAACTGGTTCGCGCCCTGGCCCCCGACCTCTTGGAGCAGCAGTCGATGCTCGTGCTCGATGCGGACGGTTGGGTACACATCGACAGATACTTCGAGCAGCTCGACGAAGCCGAAGCGCCGACTCCCGCGGTGATCACCGCGCTCCTCGACCTGCTCTGGCTGCTCGACATCTCGGTCATCAACGACGTCGCGGCCGAGCGGAGGTGCTTGTTCGCGCTGCTCCTGATCGGTCGCTACGACGTCGCGGTGCGTTTCGCCACAGCAACCCGGCTCGGCGGGAGCGCCGACGGGGCGCGGCTCGTTGCCTGGGCCGAGGCGATGAACGCGCTCGTAGCGTCGATGGTTCTCCCTGACCTCGACCGGCCGACCCTCATCGCGGACGGACTGCTCAAGTCGATGCTGCACGACGCGGAGAGCGTCGCCTTGGACCTCCTCACCCCGGTCATGCGGGGATCGAGCACGCTGGCGGACCGTGCACCCCTACAGACGCGCCGGCGATCAGAGCTCGAAGAGGGGATACGTGCCGCCGTTGCTGCCGATGATGCCCGGGCCGTTCGTCTGCTTTCGGAGCTCCGCCACCACGCGCCTGTCGTCGTCGACAGGGTGACCACGATGCCACGCGACCTGGAGCTGAGTGGTCCGGCGAGAGCGCCACACCTCCTTGACGGAGCCACACTCTCGCTGCGGTCGGACGGCTCGACCGTCTCCTCTGTGGTCGTCGTCGCAGGCAACCGATGGTCCGCGCAGATCAGCGGTGACGACCTCGGCGCGGGAAGGTGGTCAGTGTCGATCGGTCTCCACGTGGGAACCGTCGAGGTCCGAATTCCCCTGGTCACTGCGAGGATGCCGCTGCCCCCGGTGCCGGCCGACCATCTGCTGCAGCCGCTGAGCGACCGCAAGGACGGCTGGCGATTCCTGCTCGACCGGCGGAACCCGCCGGGCCTTCTCGGTCGGATCACGAGCCGCATCCGTCCTGGACGAGCTCCTCGGAGCTGAGCTGCTCCGGTAGCATCGGCGGGTGCATCGGGCGAGAGGCGACGCTGAGAGGCCGCAGCGAGGGTTTCGCGCTGACATCCAGGGGTTGCGGGCCGTCGCGATCGCGCTGGTCATCCTGTACCACCTCTGGCCCAACCGGCTGCCGGGCGGCTATGTCGGTGTCGATGTCTTCTTCGTGATCTCCGGCTTCCTCATCACGGGCCATCTCCTGAAGGCGGCTGAGCGTGAACGACCGGTGCCGATGCTGATCGGCTTCTACGGTCGGCGCATCCGACGGCTGGCCCCGGCTGCCGTGGTGGTCCTGGTCTTCGTCCTGGCCTTCACGCTGGTACTCCTTCCGGTCTCCTCCTGGGCTGCGACCAGTTCGCACGTCCTTGCGGCGTCGTTGTTCTCCGAGAACTGGTTCCTTGCCGCGCAGTCAGTGAGCTACCTCGATGCCGACGCGACGCCGTCGGCGCTCCAGCACTTCTGGTCACTGTCGGTCGAAGAGCAGTTCTACATCGTCTGGCCGCTCCTGCTCCTCGGCGCGATCATCGTGATTGGACGTCGTCGAGGGACGTGGCTCGTGGGGTTCGTTGGGGCCGTCTTGGTGTTGAGCTTCGCGTGGTCGCTCCTGCACACGCAAACGAATTCAGACGTGGCGTTCTTCGACACGGCGGCGCGCGGGTGGCAGTTCGCCGTCGGTGCCCTGGTGTCCTTCATGCCCGCGTTCCGCGGCCGGCTGCGGCTGGTGCTGCCGTGGCTCGGATTGGCGGCGATCGGGGCGCCCGCGCTGGTCTACTCCGAGACGACTCCGTTCCCGGGCGTTGCCGCGATCCTCCCGACACTCGGCGCCGCGGTGATGATCGCCGGGAGGGCGCCGGTGGACGCACCGTGGTCCTTCGGCTTCCTTGCCTCGTTCGGTCCCATTCGCTGGTTGGGCGACGTCTCCTACTCGGCGTACCTCTGGCACTGGCCGTTGATCATCTTGGTGCCGCAGTGGCTCGGCGTCGAACTCGGAACGCGCCTGAAGGTGCTGATCCTCGCAATGACCCTCGTCATGGCATGGGTGTCCTATCGGTTCGTAGAGACCCCGGTTCGGCGCAGCGCTGCGCTGGCGAAGCGCCGGCGGCGGAGCTTCGTCGCCGGTACGGCCGCGCTCGCGGCGCTCGCGGCTACGTGCTTCGGAACCGTCGGCGTCGCGAACGCCAAGATGGCGGCCGAGGACGCTAAACTGCTCGCACAGGTCACCGGCGGCCAGCGCTGTTTCGGCGCGACGGCCATCTCCGACCGATCTTGCGATGATCCCTGGGGAAAGATCGAGCGCGCGGACGTCCCCGCACCGCTGGCCGACAAACCAGCGGTCTGGAAGGACGACTGCATCGACGACATCACCGAGAACACGGACAAGTACTGCACCTACGGGGACAAGACTGCTTCCGAGACGGTGCTCCTGTGGGGCGATTCCCACGCGGGAGCTTGGTCCAGCGCCTTCGATGTGGCCGGCAAGCTCGACCACGTCAAGGTAATCGTCGCTGCCCGAAACCGGTGCCCCTCGAGCATGGAGGCACCCACCGGTACCACGTTTGGAGACGTCATCCCGTCAGATCAGCGGAAGTGGTGCGACGCGCGGAACAGATGGGTGATGTCCGAACTCGTTCCACGCGCCGACCGTGTGGTCCTGGCCGACCTGTGGGCGAACTACCGGTTTGCCGGTGATCACGCCACACAGGCCGACGGGTACGCGGCACTCATCGACGGCGCACGGCAGCTGGGCGCGACCGTCACGATGATGCAACACGTTCCCCTGACGGGTCCGACACTCGAGAAGAAGGTCATCGGGCCGCAGTGCCTCGCCGCAGAGCGCGACTGCAGCAACGACATCGAACACGGGCTGCCCCCTTCGACGTCGCTGCCGCAACGCATCTTGGTGGACGGCGGGTACGGCGACTCTGTGCGCTGGATCTCGGTACAGTCGCGGTTCTGCCACGACGGTCGCTGCTACTCGGCGATCGGGGGAGTGTCGGTCTACTTCGACGGCTCGCATCTGTCGAACGCGTACAGTGCGTCGCTCGGGCCATGGCTCGCGGCGGCGTTGCACCACACCGATCCGCTGCGTGCATCGTCCTGATCGGCTCCGGCCATCGCTGGTCGGTGCACCTCGATCGGGACCGAGACGTCAGTACCATGAGACATGCTCTCGACGCCCTTCGTCCCGCAGGCTCGCTCAGGAAGCGGCGTTGTCGGGGACCGCTCGGTCGCAGTCGACCTGGTCCGGGTGATCGGTGTCATCGCCATCGTGGCGGGGCACACATGGGACCAGCGACACTTCGCGCAGGCCGGTATCTACACCTGGCACGTTCCGGTGTTCTTCGTGCTCACCGGGTACCTTTGGAAGTCGGGGCGGAGCACTCGCGTCGAACTCGCTCGTCGTACACGGACACTGCTCGTGCCGTACGTCAGCTGGCTCGTCCTCGTGACGGTCATCTGGTTCGGCTTCCGGGCCGCGGTCGGTGACTCCTTCGACTCACACACGCTGAAGCTGCTGCTCCTCGGCGGTAACTGGATCTCCCGTCCGTACTCGGCCTTCTGGTTCGTCACATGTTTGTTCGCCGCAGCCGTCCTCTTGCGATGGCTTGAGCACGTGCATCGTTTCCTGCCATGGTTCGCGGCGGGCATCGGGCTCGCCTGGTGCATCGGCGACCGCTACCCGCTGGCGATGATCCCGGAATCGTTGGGGGTGGCGTTGCCCGCGATCTTCTTCATGTTGATCGGCGTGCTGCTGCGGCGGTTCAGGCACACGATCGACCGCCCGGTCCTCGTCGGGTCGTTGCTCCTCGTGCCCGCGTGGTGGCTCGGCTGGTCCGGGGCCCTGGACACACTGAACATGAAGGGAGCCAATCTCGGCACTCCGGTGCTGAGCGCACTCATGGCGGGAGCGATCTCGTGCGGCCTGCTCCTCGTGGTAGAGGGGACGGAGCACCGTCTGCCGGCCTGGGCACGTCGGCTGGTGTTCGTCGTCGCTGCCTGCGCGATTCCGGTCATCCTCACGCACACGCTCTCGCTCGCCATCACCGAACGGCTCGGGCTGCCGTCGTCCAAGTGGACATTCCTCATCGCGTACTTCGTTCCGCTCGCCCTCGCCTTGGTCCTGCGCATGACTCCCGCCAAGCGCGTCCTCTTCTGAGGCGGCCGAACTCCTCGAGGCGCCGCTCGCCACGAACCGGTTTCGGCGTACCGCACAATAGGAGGGTGCGGCGCGTCCTCCCTCTCTTGCTCGTCCTCGGCTTGCTGGCTGTGCTGGCAGGTGCCTTCGTGATCGTTCCGGCATCCGAGGCGACGGACTCCCCGCGGGCCGCAGAATCCGACGCGCGGGTCGCACCGCTACGAGTCGCCGTCGTCGGTGACTCGCTCTCGGCAGGTCGGTCGCGGTTCCTCGGCAACGGGCTCGACGATGAGGCGTGGATGGCCTACGCCGACGGCGACGGCATCGAGTACGTCGGCGGGTGGGCGCGCTCAGGTGCCACACCGGACGAGATGGCGGAAGCCGTGCAACCGATCGACGCCGTCGATGTCCTGGTGGTCCTCGCCGGCACGAACGCCGTCCGCACCGGCCGGACGATGGCGCAGGAGACCGCCGCCTACGAACGGATCGTCGAGGTCATCCGGCCGAAGCGCGTGCTGGTCTCGTCGATCCCGCCGTACCGTGCGCACGCAGCGGCAGCGCTCGTCTACGGCAAGGAGTTGCGGAACGTCGTGGCCGAGCGCGGCTGGACCTGGGTCGACCCCTGGGCCGCCGCGCGCGATGGCGACGACTGGGCACCCGGCTTCAGCACCGACGGGACCCACCCGGCAGGCCCGGAGCAGTACCGCATCCTCGGCGAGTCCTTCCGTCGGATCATCCTCGAATCGCGGACCCTGCCGTCCGCTCTTGGCGCCTGATCAGCGCGCGGTCGCTCCGACCCCAGCCACCTCGTCGAGCAACCCCGCGTACTCCCGCGACCGCCCGAACGGCGCCAGCCGCCGACTGAACCCAGTGGCTCCCTCCGCAGCACCCACCGGCCCGGCGAGCACCCCCGCGAGCGACGTCACCGCGTCGGCCGGGTCGAACCACCGCACCCACCCCTCGCCGCCGAACTCCGCGCGCAGGTGCGGCTCGTCCGGCAGCACGGCCGGCACCTCGAACGACGCGGCGAGGTGCAGCGCGCCCGAGTTGAGGACGCGTCGGTAGGGGAACACCGCGACGTCGGCGGCCCGGAACCACCGCTGGACGTCGACGTCCTCGACGTGGTCGTGCTCACGGACGGCGCGGAGGTCGTCGCCGAGCATCGTGTCGATGGTCGCGCGGTCCTCGTCAGAGGTCCGGCCAGCGAGCAGCAGCACTGGACGCTCGGCGGGTGCGAGTGTCCGCACGGCTTCGATCAGCAGGTCGAGGCCCTTGTACGGGCGCATCTGCCCGAAGGCGAGCACGGCCCGGTCGTCGGGCGCGAGCCCGAGGGCGTCCCGTGCGTCGTCCCGCGACGAGGAGGCCGGGTAGACGCCCTGGTAGCTCGGGTGGGGGATGCGCACGACGCGCGATGGGTCGAGCCGGTAGTACTCCGAGACGGCTGCGGGGGTGTCGGAGTTCATCACGTGCACCACGTCGGCTGTGGCGGCGAGGTACCGGTCCAGTTCGAGTTCGAGGTCGAGGTGCCGTGCGTCGTGGGGGAGGACGTTGTGGATGGTCCAGACGAGTCTGGCGCCGCGCGAACGGGCGGCATCGACGGCGGTCCGGAAGCGGTCGAGCCGCGCCCGGGCGGCCTCGTGGTCGTCGTCGGCGCGCTGCACGATCGGTGACGTCCAGTGCATGTGGAACACGTCACCGCCGCCGAGGTGCCCGAGGTGCCCTTCGAGCTGTTCGAGCCGCAGTGTCTCGACGACGTTCCAACCCGCGGCCCGGGGGGCGAGGAGCATCAGGTTGAGGTAGGGGTTGTCCCGGTAGGCCGGGAACACCACGAGGGAGCGATCGGGCACCGCCCGATCCTACGGGGCGCTCAGTCGAGCGTGGCGACGATGTACTCGGCTTCGTGCAGGACCGAGCAGAACGCCAGTCCGTCGTGGTCGAGTGCAGCTCGCTTGCTGATGACGGCGCCGCAGACGACACACCTGACGGTGAACGTCGAGCGGATGGCATCGGAGAGGAGCGACATGCCTCGATCGTCCTCCGCCGTGGTTAACAGATGGCTGCGGAAGCCTCGGAGAACCGTGAACGAACCCACTGGATCAGCGGACTGTCGGCTGGCTAGCCGATTGCTGTGATCGACTCCAGGATGGCCGCTGCCGGACGATCGGACGGCAGGACGACCGCGTAGTCTTCCTCAGCTCTGACGGCGCCCCAGGCGGCGTTCAGTGCCCCGGGCTGCGGCACCCAGTTGCTCGTACCGGACGCGACCAGCACGGTCACGTCGTCGAGCCCACTCGAACCGCGGTACCAGGCGGACGGGATGTCGACCTGCACGAGGTGACCCAGTGCCTCCAGGCCGGACACGAGGGCGGCGACGTCCTGCGGACGCGACCCGTCGTGTTTCAGCGCCACGCGCAGCGAGGCGCCGGCGTGAGCGGCAGGCGACACGACAGGATCGGGTGCCCGCACCACGACCGGTCGCGACGACCGCACCATGACCGCGTGCCCCTTCGGCATCCCCGGCGCGACCCCGGCGTACTGCAGGCCTGCTGCTTCGTACCGCCATGCGGCGTCGGCAGCCGGGTAGCGTCCGCGCCACCGCTCGTCGAACACCCGACGGTTCTCGATGCGGGCGTCGTCCCGGCCCTCGGTGCGGCTCTCGTGGTGGACGACGACGGACGCGGGCTCGACGAGGAAGGCCGACCCGTCGGGGGAGTCGGCGAGGGCGCGGAGGCAGAGGTCGACGTCCTCCAGACCGTTCGCGTACACCGGGTCGAAGCCGTGCCAGCGGAGGAGGTCCGCGGCACGGAAGGCCGCGGCGGCGGCCGTGATCGCCGAGAAGCGACGGGCAGTCGCGTCCGACAGAGCAGCGGTCGCGTCGTACCGCGGGTGCTCGCCGAGGAAGTGCCACGGCAGGACCTTGTCGCCGCCGAACACGGTGCCGGCGGCCTGCACGATGCCGTCCGGGTAGAGCAGCAGCGGCTGGACGCCGAGCACGGTCGGGTCGTCGAGCGCGGTGACGAGCGGTCGGAGCCACCCGGTGGTCACCTCGGTGTCGTTGTTGAGCATCACCACGACGTCGCCGGTGGAGCGGGCGAGCCCGAGGTCGCTGCCGAGCGCGAAGTTGCGGTTGCGGTCCTCACGCTGCAGCACGACGCGGGGTTCGTCGCGGAACCAGGCGTCGAGCACGCCGGAGACCGAGCGGGGCGAGCCGTTGTCGACGACGACCACCTCGACGTCGTCGCCGTCGTGGTCGGCGGCGCCGAGGACCGCGTCGACGGCCCGGCGGGTCATCGTCCAGTCGCGGTACGTCGGGATGATGACGGACACGCGGCCCGTGGTGCGCGGTGCGGCGGCGAGGGCGTCCCAGTCGAGGCGGTGGCGCGCGAGGGCGACCTCCTGCCACGACGCCGGCTGCCCGGAGGACACCCGGCGGACGTCGCGGACGTTGTCGTAGTCGACGCCGATGACCGGCACGTACACGGGCATGCCCGCGTGCCGGGCGATGCGCAGCAGCCACTCCCAGTCGATCCAGCGGCGGAGCGTCTCGTCGAAGGGCCCGACGGCGTCGGCGACGTCGCGCCGGACGACGAGTGCGTTGAGGTCGATGAAGTTGCCGGCGAGGAGGTCCTCGACGGTGCCGTCCTCGCCGCGGAACGTCTCGGTGGGCGCGGTCGCGTCGTCGTCGTTGTTCGCGCCGACCATCCGCAGGCCCGTGTGCGCACCGGGCGCGTCGGTCTCGAGGACCCCGGCGACGGCGGCGGCGAGGTGCTCCGGCCGCCACGTGTTGTCGGCGTCGAGGAACGCGACGAGCTCGCCCCGTGCCGCCGCCAGGCCGGTGTTGCGGGCTGCCCCGGCGCCGCCGTTCGGCCGTTCGTGCACGTGGACGCGGTCGTCGCCCTCGGCAGCGGCGCGCACGACGTCGAGCGTGTCGTCGCCGGAGCCGTCGTCGACGACGAGCAGCTCCCAGTGCGTGTACGTCTGCGCCTGCACGGAGCGGATCGCGGCCGTCACGACGTCGGGTCGCCGGAACACCGGCATGACGACGGACACCAGGGGGCGTTCCGTGTCACGGCGGGCGGCCCCGCGACGGAGCGCCGCGAGCGCCTCGTCGGTGCTCGGCCCGTCCCACTGCTGCCGGTAGCGGCGGCGCGTTCGGTGTTGTGCTGCCGCGTACGCGCGTGCGTTGGTGAGGGCGACGTCGCGCGCAGCGGCCCACGTCGGTGCAGCACCGCGTCGGCCGGGAGGCACGGGGAGCGCGGTCTCGTCGGTCGCCTCGCGCAGGAAGTCGCGGAGGGCATCGAGCGTGGTCGCCGGTCGGCGACCCTCCGGCCGCGACGCCGCCCAGACCCCGGCGTCGAAGAGCGGACCGGTCTGGAAGAGCTCGGGCCCCTCCTGGTGGAGCGCGTCGTACCAGGACATCCGGGCGTCGGGCTGGTGCTCGCGCATCCACTCGGGTTCGACGAGCGGGCTGAGCGACAGCCCGCGCCGACCGTCGTTGTGGACGTAGAACGACACCGCCTCGGCGTCGGTCGGGAAGGTCCGGCCGGTCTGCGCCTCGAGGTACGCGCGGTCGACGATGCCGAACTCGACGATGCGGGCGGCCCAGCGGTCGAGCCGGTCCGTCACGGTCAGGGGACGTTCCGGACCGCGGAGTCGTCGGGCGAGGCCGCGTGCGATCCGGCCGAGGCCGTCCTGGCCGTTCCTGCCGCCGGGCATCAGCGGCGCCCCGGGAGGCGGGACGCGACCTTGGCGATGGCTTGGCCGGTGCGGAACGAGCGGCTCGCGCGGAGGTCGTCGAGCTCCCGGCGGAGCCGCGTGACCTCGTCGGACGACGACACCGCGCTCGCCTGCGCCGCGGCGAGGTCGAGCGGCAGGAACGCGGCCCAGCGTCGTTCGAGCGCGGCCGAGGTGCCGTCGAGCGGGGCGAGCATGCTGTTCTCCACGCCCTCCCGCGCGCTGTCGAGCTCGTCGGGGGTCACGACCTCCGCGAACGGCCGGACGAGGTCGGCGACCCGAGCCGATCCGGCGCGGTACTGCGCCGACGACCAGGGGACGTCGGCGGCGCCGGTGTCGACGACGACCCAGTGGGCTGCGCGGCGGTTCGCCGTCACGAGGTCGGCCGGGGTCGGGTCGACGAGCAGCTGGACCGTGACGAGGTCGTCCGGGTTCGGCTCGTCGGAGGTGACCGTCCACGAGTCGGGGGCCGACGTGCCGGAGGGGAGCCGTGCCTCCAGGGCGAAACCGTCCCCGAAGGCCGCGTCGATCTGCCGGACCAGCGCGTCCGCGTCGGCGACGTGCCGTAGGTCGACCGCCAGCCGCGCTGCCGGACCGGCCGGGACGAGCACGTCGGCGAAGCGCTCCGTCGCCGTCGTGCCGTGCCGCTGGTAGGCGGCCACCGCGTCCGGGAAGAACGGCCAGCGCCGCTCGAGCTCGCGCTGGTGGGCGGCGCGGAGCGCGTTCCGGTTGCCCGAGAAGCTCTTGCCGCCGGCGTGCAGGACGAGGGCGTGGTTGGCGATCTTGGCGAGCCAGCCGTGTGCGGCGATGCGGAGGCAGTAGTCGTTCTCCTCGCCGTAGCCGGGGGCGAACGTCTCGTCGAAGAGGCCGTGCTCGGTGACGAGCTCGCGGCGGGTCAGGAAGCAGAACCCCATCGCGACGGGGAGGACCTGCGACGCGGGCAGGAGCGGCGCGATCGCGGACCAGACCTCGCGCGTGCGTTCCTCGGTGCGGGCCGCGCCGCGGTTCGTCAGGCGGTAGGGGATGCTCGCGATCGTGGCGTTGTCGCTGCGGGCGGTGACGACGCCGGTGCGGTCCTCGTCGAGGACGGCGAGCATGGCGTCGAGGAACCCGGCCGTCGGGACGGCGTCGCTGTTGAGGAGGAGGACGGCTTCGTCGGCGTCGTGCCCGCTTCCCGTGTCGAGCTCCGTCACGGCGCGGTTGCACGTGCCGACGAAGCCGAGGTTGTGGTCGTTGCGCTCGTACCGGAACCCCGGGAGGCCGGCGGTGCGGTCGAGGAGTGCACGCTCGATGGTGTCGGCGTCGGGGCCGCAGTCGTTCACGAGCAGGACGCGGTGGCGGTCGGTGTCGAGGTGCTCGACGAGGCCGTCCACGCAGCGGAGGAGCGATTCGAGGTCGCCGTACACCGGCACGACGACGAGGGTGGTGCGGGTCATCGGGGCTGCTCCTCGGCGGGGTCGGTGGTGCTCTCGCTGGTCGTGGCGGCTGCACTGTGCGCTCCGGCGGCTGCCTCGCCCTGCTGCAGCGCCGTGGCGAGGGCGTCGACGGCGGCGTCGAGCGGCCCGCCGAGCGCACCGTCGGCGACGGGTGCGAACGGGGTCGGCCCCTCGGCTGTTGCCCGCCGGACCGCGTCTGCCACGGCGAGGCCCAGGGACCGTGCGTCCGCCGGCACCGCCGTCAGGTTCGGGTGCAGGTGCCCCCGGGTGTCGCGGAACTCGTTCGTGACGACGCGCGCGCCCGAGATCGCCCCGTCGAACGGCGGGTGGCTCGGGTGCGGGCTGTGCTGCAGCGACAGCACCACGTTCGTCGACGCGATGAAGCGGAAGTAGTCGTCCCACGGCATCGTCCCGTGCGACACGAGCTTCACGTCGCCGGCACCCCCGTCGAGCTCCACGTCGCCGTGCTGCTCGCCCGCGGAGTGGAACTCGACCCGCAGCCCGTCGGCCTCGAGTTCCTGCACCGCGACACGCAGGGCCGCGACGCCGAGCCGGAACAGGTTGCGGTGCTTGCTCGGACGCCCGTAGAAGAGCACGCGCACGGTTTCCTCGTGCTGCCGGGCCGCTGCGACGCGTTCGAGCAGCTCGAGGTCGAGGTGCGGCGCGAACGACCGGTCACGGGGGACGTCGACGTCCTCGACCTCACCGAGGTACTGCCGGAGCGGCTCGGAGTTCACGAGCATCCGGAAGCCGGCACGGTAGGTCGAGGCAGCGACCGCGTACTCGGTCGACCACGGGCTGAACCCGGGCTCGTAGTCCTGCACGAGGTAGACGACGCGGTCCCGCGACACGACCCCGGCGGTGACGGCGACGTCGAGCGGGTGCGCCGTCTTCCAGTGCGTGGCGATCCACACGTCGTCGCGGCCGAACGTCTCGTCGAGGACGTCCTCGCGCCGCACGACGCGGACGCCTGGGCGACCGTCGACGCGGGACTCCGGGAAGCGCTCGGCGACCAGGGCCTCGGCCGCGGCGGCGCTGTTGCCGGGGGTGGTCCAGCGCACCATCACGACGCGGACCCGGCGGCCGGTGCGCTCGCCGAGTGCGAGGGCGACCGCGAGGGCGGTCTGGACGCCGGCGAACGCCGCCCCCTCGCGCAGCTCGTCGACGACGAGGACGACCTCGGGGTCCCGGTCGACGGTCCGGATGCCG
This sequence comes from Curtobacterium sp. NPDC089689, assembly GCF_044749145.1. NCBI lineage: Bacteria > Bacillati > Actinomycetota > Actinomycetes > Micrococcales > Microbacteriaceae > Curtobacterium > Curtobacterium sp. NPDC089689. Next base: position 138,712 of record NZ_JBIVHJ010000004.1, read on the forward strand.
GCGATCGCGAGGCTGGTCTCGACGAGCCCCTCGAACGGCCGGGCGGCGAGCGGAGCACGGTCGCGCTCGCGTCGCGCCACGCGGACGTCCACGCGGGAGACCGTGCGTCCCAGCCGCTCGCGGACGTCGTTCCGGTAGTGGCCGTCGCGTGCGTACCGTTCGTTCACGCGCACGAGGTCGGTGACGAGGCGTCGCGCCTTCTCGAAGTTCATCGACCCTCACGTTAGCGGCCGTCCACAGGCCGCAGGGGCCGGTCGGGGGTGCTCGGTAGGCTTGGCGACCTGATGATGCAGCGAATCGACCTCCGCGGCGGCCTGCCCGCCCGTGCCGAACTCCTCCGACTCATGCCCCGCGCCGCCGGCGACGTCTCGCACGCCGTCGATGCCGCACGCGAGCTCGTGGACGCGGTGCGGGAGCACGGGGCCTCGGCGTTGCACGAGCAGGCGGAACGGTTCGACGGGGGAGCGCCGTCGCACGTCCGGGTCCCCGCGGCGGAGATCCACGCCGCAGTGGCCGGGCTGACCCCGGCCCTGCGGGAAGCGCTCGACGAAGCGATCCGCCGCGTCCGTGCCGCGAGCGCCGCACAGGTGCCCGCCGGCTCGGTGACGACCCTCGCCGACGGTGCCGAGGTCCACCAGCGCTGGCAGCCGATGCGCCGCGTCGGGCTCTACGTCCCGGGCGGCAAGGCCGTGTACCCGTCGAGCGTCGTCATGAACGTCGTGCCGGCGCAGGTCGCCGGTGTCGGGTCGATCGCGCTCGTGTCCCCGCCGCAGCGCGACCACGGCGGACACGTGCACCCGACGATCCTCGCGGCGGCCGGGCTCCTCGGCGTCGACGAGGTCTACGCGATGGGCGGCGCCGGGGCGATCGGTGCGCTCGCGTACGGCGTGCCGGAGATCGACCTCGAGCCGGTCGACCTCGTGACCGGGCCCGGGAACAACTACGTCGCGGCGGCGAAGCGGATCGTCCGCGGTACCGTCGGCATCGACTCCGAGGCCGGGGCGACCGAGATCCTCGTGATCGCCGACGACACGGCCGACGCCGGCTACGTCGCGGCCGACCTCGTCAGCCAGGCCGAGCACGACGAGCAGGCGGGCGCCGTCCTCGTGACCACCTCGGCGACGTTCGCCGACGCGGTCGAAGCGGCGATCCCGGAACGCACGGCGCGCGTCGGGACCGCCACGCGCCTCCAGGTCGCCCTGGACGGACCGCAGTCGGCGGTCGTCCTCGTGGACTCGCTCGCGGACGCCGCGACCGTGAGCAACGCGTACGGGCCGGAGCACCTCGAGATCCAGACCGCCGACGACGACGCGGTCCTCGCCGACATCGACGCTGCCGGGGCGGTGTTCGTCGGGCCGAGCACGCCGGTCAGCCTCGGCGACTACCTGGCCGGGTCGAACCACGTCCTGCCGACCGGTGGGCAGGCCCGCTTCGGGTCAGGGCTCTCCGCGTCGACGTTCCTCCGGCCGCAGCAGGTCATCCGGTACTCGCCGGAGGCCCTCGCCGAGGTCGCGCCGCACATCGTGGCGCTCGCGACGGAGGAGCAGCTGCCGGCGCACGGTGCCGCCGTGACGGAGCGCACGAGCCGGTAGCCTGGGTCCGACATGTTCTGCCCCTTCTGCCGCCACCCGGACTCCCGCGTCGTCGACTCCCGCACGAGCGACGACGGCACCTCCATCCGTCGCCGTCGCCAGTGCCCGAACTGCGGGCGCCGCTTCTCGACCACCGAGACCGCGTCGCTCAACGTGGTGAAGCGCAACGGCGTGACCGAGCCGTTCAGCCGCGACAAGATCGTCTCCGGCGTGCGGAAGGCGTGCCAGGGCCGCCCCGTGACCGACGGCGACCTCGCGGTCCTGGCGCAGCGGGTGGAGGAGACCGTGCGCTCGTCCGGGTCGAGCCAGATCGACGCGAACGACATCGGGCTCGCGATCCTCGTCCCGCTCCGAGAGCTCGACGAGGTCGCCTACCTCCGCTTCGCGAGCGTGTACCAGGCCTTCGACTCCCTCGAGGACTTCGAGGACGCCATCGGGCAGCTCCGCCTCGACCACCACGCAGCCTCCCGCGCCGGGGGTGCTGACGCGTGAGCGTCGGCGTCGAGCGGGCGATCCGCGGCGGGTACGAGGTCGTCTTCCGCTCGGTGTTCGCGAACATGGACCCGGAACGGGCCCACCACCTGGCGTTCGCCGTGATCCGGGTGATCCCGCACGTGCCGTTCATCGGCCGGCTCGTCGAGCGGTCCTCGCGCCCGTCGGCGGCGGACGGCATCACGACGATGGGGATCCACTTCCCGTCGCGGTTCGGCCTCGCCGCCGGGTTCGACAAGGACGCCAAGGGCATCCGGGGGCTCGGGGTGCTCGGATTCGGGCACGTCGAGGTCGGCACGATCACGGCGAAGCCGCAGCCGGGCAACGAGAAGCCCCGGCTCTTCCGGCTCATCCCGGACCGCGCGCTCGTCAACCGCATGGGGTTCAACAACCACGGCGCTCCCGCGGCGTCGCGCCGGCTCGAACGGGCCCGGCGCAACCCCGGCCGCCCGGTCATCGGCGTCAACATCGGCAAGAGCCGCGTGGTCGACGTCGCGGACGCCATCGACGACTACCTCGAGTCCACCCGGCTCCTGGCGCCGTTCGCCGACTACCTCGCCGTCAACGTCAGTTCGCCGAACACCCCGGGGCTCCGTGGCCTCCAGGAGCTGGACCAGCTGCGGCCGCTCCTGACCGCCGTGCGGGACGCCGCCGGCCGGACGCCCGTGCTCGTGAAGATCGCGCCGGACCTCACGGACGAGCAGATCGACGCGATCGCCGGGCTCGCGGTGGAGCTGGGACTCGCCGGGGTGATCGCCAACAACACCACGATCGACCGCCCGGGGCTGAAGACACCCGTGGCCGACGTCGAGGCCATGGGCGCCGGGGGACTCTCCGGCGCGCCCCTCGCCGCGCGCTCGCTCGAGGTCCTGCGCCGCGTCCGTGCGGCCGTGCCCGAGGACTTCTGCGTGATCGCGGTCGGCGGGGTCACGAGCGAGCGGGACGTGCAGGACCGGATCGACGCGGGGGCGACGCTCGTGCAGGGCTACACGGCGTTCCTCTACGAGGGGCCGACCTGGGCAGCGCGGATCAACCACCTGCGTCGTCGTCGGCTGCGGCGCGCCGCGCGCTGACGCCGCATGGTGGGGTCGGCCCGCAGAGGTCAGACACCCCGCTCGGTTCCGTCGAGTGGTCGCGCAGTGTCGCTCTCGGCGTGGTCAGGCGACGGTTCGTGACCGTCGGCCCTCTCGGTGACGGGGAGTCGCGACCGTCCGGAGGGCGACCGTCCCGGGGCGGCCATGCGGCCGCGTGGACGAAAGACGTCGTGCTCGCTGGCGGTCTCGTGGACGGCGAGTCGAGGGCCCGCACCGACGGACCACCGGTCGGGAGGCACGGTGCCGGTCCGCCCCGCGCCTCCCGTCCGGTGTCGGGTCGTGTCGTGTCGTGTCGTGTCGTGACGTGACGCGTTGTCTCGTGTGTCCCCGCCGTTCGGTCGCACGACGTGCCGTGCGCGGGTCGAGTTGGTCGCACGATCGGTCGGCCCAGCCGAACGTGAGCGGCATGTCGTGCGACCAACCCGCGTCCCCCGCCGGGTGCGTCCGGGCCCGCGCACGTCGCGCCGCGCCACGCCGCGCCGCTCTGCGCCACGCCGCGCCGCCCTGCGCCGCGCCGCCCGCGCCCTCGCCCCACACGCAGGAGCGCCGCCCGACCGAGGTCGAGCGGCGCTCCGCGGGGGACGAGCCAGGTCAGACGGCGGGGTACTGCCCGCGGCGCACCTGCGGCTTCGGCAGGCGGAGGAACCGCAGCTGCCACGCCCGCGTGAGGATGTAGAGGAAGGTCCCGCGCTGCATCGAGCCGAACTTGTTCGTGAGCTTCTTGCGGAGGGACAGCCACAGGACGACGCAGTCGATGACGAACAGCGCCACGAACGCCCACACCAGCAGCAGCGCGTACGAGGCGAGCACGGTCTGCGCGGCGGCGAACCCGAGGATGAGGAAGATCACGAGCACGGGCATCATGACCTCGCCCACGTTCCAGCGGGCGTCGATCCAGTCGCGCACGAACCGACGCTGCTCGCCGCGGTCCTTCGCCGGGAGGTACCGTTCCTCGCCGTTGGCCATGCCGACGCGGGCCTTCTCGCGCTCGGTGTTCAGGCGGGCACGCGCGGCCTTCTTGTCGGCGGGGGAGTTGCCGACGAGCGGGCGACGGTTCGCAGCCTCACGCTCACGACGGCTCGGCGTCGGCCGGCCCTTGCCCTGCTCGCTGAGCTCGTCCTCGGCGGGGTTGACGGTCGTGTTGGTCTTGGGGGCTGCCTTCGCCACGGTGCGTTCCTGACTGCGGTTGCGTGCTGGATCGTCCTCTAGATTACGGGACATGACCGACACCGACCAGCACGCAGCAGCCACCGACCCCGCACTCCTCAACGCCCTGCGCGAACACGTGCAGGGGGCGCTGCCGGCGACCATCGCCGACCTGTCCGCCCTCGTCCGCCTGCCCTCGGTGTCGTGGTCGGCGTTCGACCCGGCGAACGTGCGGGCGAGCGCCGAGGCCGTCGCGGACCTGGCCCGGTCGACCGGGGTGTTCGCCGCGGACGACGTCCGGATCGTCCGCTCCGCGTTCGAGGGCACCTCGTCCGACGTCGCCGAGGAACACGCGGACGAGCAGCTCGGCCAGCCCGCCGTCCTCGCCGTCCGCCCCGCCCGGAACGGCAAGCCGACGGTGATGCTCTACGCCCACCACGACGTCCAGCCGCAGGGCGACGACGCACTCTGGGACACGCCGCCGTTCGAGCCGACCCTCCGCGGGGACCGCCTCTACGGCCGCGGCGCCTCGGACGACAAGGCCGGCGTGATGACCCACATCGCCTCGCTCCGCGCCCTCCACGCCCAGTTCGGTGACGACCTCGACCTCGGTGTCGTGCTGTTCGTCGAGGGTGAGGAGGAGTTCGGCTCCCGGTCGTTCCGCACCTTCCTCCGCGAGCAGAAGGAGCACCTCGCCGCCGACGTCATCGTGGTGGCCGACAGCGACAACTGGTCCGCCGAGGTCCCGTCGATCACGGTGTCCCTCCGTGGCAACGTCACGTTCAAGCTCACCCTGACGACGCTCGAGCACGCGAGCCACAGCGGCATGTTCGGCGGAGCGGCCCCCGACGCGATGATCCCGATGGTGCGCCTCCTCGCCTCGCTCCACGACGACGACGGCTCGGTCGCGGTCGAGGGGCTCACCTCGTACGACGGCCCGGTCCCCGAGCGCTCCGACGAGGAGCTCGCGTCCGACGCCGCCCTGCTGCCGGGCGTCCGTCCGGTCGGCACCGGTCCGGTCCTCAGCCGGATGTGGTTCCAGCCGTCGATCACCGTGACCGGCATGGACGTACCGAGCGTCGCGAACGCGTCGAACACGCTCCTGCCCACGGTCTCGGCGCGCGTCTCGGTCCGGATCGCCCCCGGTCAGTCCGCGGCCGACGCGTACGAGGCCGTCGAGCGCCACCTCCGGGCACACGTGCCGTTCGGCGCCCGCCTCGAGATCAGCGAGCCCGACGCCGGTGACGGCTTCCTCGTCGACACCGCCGGCTGGGCCGTGCAGGACGCGCGGACGGCGATGCGCGAGGGATGGGGCGCCGACGCCGTCGAGCAGGGGATCGGTGGGTCGATCCCGTTCGTCTCCGACCTCGCTGCGGAGTTCCCGGACGCGCAGATCCTCGTCACGGGCGTCGAGGACCCGGACACCCGCGCGCACAGCCCGAACGAGTCGCAGCACCTCGGCGTCCTGCACCGCGCGATCGCGTCCGAGACGATCCTGCTGGCACGGCTCGCGACGCGCTGACGCGCTGCAGGACGGACGGGAGGCCCGTGGCGGCGCCGCCACCGGGCCCACGCCCGCCGGTGCCGGCGTGACGCGCCAGCGGCGCGTCGGCCGTCCCGGGTGGGGAGCCTCCCGTCCGTCCGTGCTCTCTACGGGGCTGCGTCCCTCCACAGCGCGCACCCGCCTGCTGCGCGCGTCGGTGGCGCGTGCTTACAATCGTCACGAGGCGCGGTGATCCGCACCGCCCGGAGGGAGACGCGCGATGAGCGACACCATCACCGAAGCGCAGACCGCCACGGCGACCGAGACGCCGACGCACGGCGTGCAGCTGAGCGACGCGGCCGCGGCGAAGGTGGCGAGCCTCCTCGAGCAGGAGGGCCGCGACGACCTCCGCCTGCGCCTCGCCGTGCAGCCCGGTGGCTGCTCGGGACTCATCTACCAGCTCTACTTCGACGAGCGCATGCTCGACGGTGACACCACCGCCGAGTTCGAGCCCGGAGTCGAGGTCGTCGTCGACAAGATGAGCGTCCCGTACCTCGACGGCGCCACGATCGACTTCGAGGACACCATCCAGAAGCAGGGCTTCACGATCGACAACCCCAACGCGCAGGGCAGCTGCGCGTGCGGCGACAGCTTCCACTGACGCCCACCAGCCGACACGCGAGCGGGGAGTGACCGGACAGGTCGCTCCCCGCTCGCGTTCGTCCCGGTCAGAGCGGCGTCGACGGCTGCGGATCGGGGCCACGCGGGACCCGGGTTGGCACGAGCTGTCCCCGGCTGCGAGTAAGCTAGGAGTGTTCCAACCAAGCTGGGAGCGGGCCATGAGCGACCTTCGTGTCGCGGCCGCTCCGGGTTCACGTCTTTGCGAGAGGTCATAGTGCGTTCGAATCGCCGTATACGTTGGGCGGCCATCCCGGTGGCCGTCGGTCTGGTCGTCGCACTGGCTGGCTGCACGCAGCAGCAGCTCAACGGATGGCTCCCCGGCACGGAAGAGACGCGCGACGTCACGAACCACACCAGCCGCATCGTCGGTCTGTGGACCACCAGCTGGGTCGTCCTCCTCGCGGTCGGTCTGATCGTCTGGGGCCTGATCATCTGGGCCGCCATCGTCTACCGCCGTCGCAAGGGCCAGACCGGCCTGCCGGTGCAGATGCGGTACAACATGCCGCTCGAGATCTTCTACACGATCGTCCCGCTCATCCTCGTGCTCGGCTTCTTCGCCTTCACCGCGAAGGACCAGGCCGCGATCGAGCAGCCCTTCGCCAAGGCCGACGCGACGATCCACGTCTACGGCAAGCGCTGGGCGTGGGACTTCAACTACATCAACGAGGACGACAAGTCCAAGAGCGTCTACTACCAGGGCATCCAGGCCCAGGAAGAAGAGAACGCCAACGGCGCGATCGACGAGTCGCAGCTCCCGACGCTGTACCTGCCCCAGGGCAAGAAGGTGCACATCGAGCTGTCCTCGCGCGACGTCAACCACTCCTTCTGGGTGATCGACTTCCTCTACAAGAAGGACATGATCCCCGGCAAGCAGAACGACGAGTACTTCATCCCCGAGAAGCTCGGCACGTACCAGGGCAAGTGCGCGGAGCTCTGCGGTGAGTACCACTCCCTCATGCTCTTCCAGGTGAAGGTCGTCACGCCGACCGAGTACCAGAAGTACCTCGACTCCCTCGCGGAGCAGGGCAAGACGGGGCTCCTCGGCGACGAGTACAACACCAACACGAACGAACCGAACAACAAGGCGCCCGTGACGGCGTCCGAGAACGATTAGGGGCTCCGTCAGATGACCACGTCGCTCGTCGGCCAGCCGGCGGCAGGCACCACGACCCTGGACTTCCAGGCGTCGAAGGTGGGCCGCAAGGGCAACATCATCGTCCGGTGGATCACCTCCACCGACCACAAGACCATCGGGTACATGTACCTGATCGCGTCGTTCATCTTCTTCCTGCTCGCGGGTGTGATGGCGCTCGTCATCCGCGCCCAGCTCTTCGAGCCCGGCCTGCACGTGGTCGCGACGAAGGAGCAGTACAACCAGCTCTTCACGATGCACGGCACGATCATGCTGCTGCTCTTCGCGACTCCGCTCTTCTCGGGCTTCGCGAACGCGATCATGCCGCTGCAGATCGGTGCGCCGGACGTCGCCTTCCCGCGACTCAACGGCTTCGCCTTCTGGCTCTACGTCTTCGGCGCGCTCATCGCGGTCGGCGGCTTCCTCACCCCGCAGGGTGCGGCCTCGTTCGGTTGGTTCGCCTACGCGCCACTGAGTGACACGACGTTCACACCGGGACTCGGTGGGACGCTCTGGGTCTTCGGTCTCGGCATGACCGGCTTCTCGACGATCCTCGGCGCCGTGAACTTCATCACGACGATCATCACGATGCGCGCCCCGGGCATGACGATGTTCCGCATGTCGATCTTCACGTGGAACACCCTCGTGACGGCGCTCCTCGTCCTGATGGCCTTCCCGGTCCTCGCGGCGGCGCTGTTCGGCCTCGGCCTCGACCGCGTGTTCAACGCCCAGATCTTCAACCCTGCGAACGGCGGGGCGCTCCTCTGGCAGCACCTGTTCTGGTTCTTCGGCCACCCGGAGGTCTACATCATCGCGCTGCCGTTCTTCGGCATCGTGTCCGAGATCTTCCCGGTGTTCAGCCGCAAGCCGATCTTCGGGTACAAGACCCTCGTCTACGCGACGATCTCCATCGCGGCCCTCTCGGTCACGGTGTGGGCGCACCACATGTACGTCACCGGTGGCGTCCTGCTCCCGTGGTTCTCGCTCATGACGATGCTCATCGCGGTCCCGACCGGCGTGAAGATCTTCAACTGGGTCGGCACGATGTGGCGCGGCTCGGTGACGTTCGAGACGCCGCTGCTCTGGTCCGTCGGCTTCCTCATCACCTTCACCTTCGGTGGTCTCACCGGTGTGATCCTGGCGTCGCCGCCGCTCGACTTCCACGTGTCCGACTCGTACTTCGTCGTCGCGCACTTCCACTACGTGGTGTTCGGCACCGTCGTGTTCGCGATGTTCGCCGGGTTCTACTTCTGGTGGCCGAAGTGGACCGGCAAGATGCTCAATGAGCGCCTCGGCAAGATCCACTTCTGGCTGCTGTTCATCGGCTTCCACACGACGTTCCTCATCCAGCACTGGCTGGGCGTCATCGGCATGCCGCGTCGCTACGCGACCTACCTGCCGAACGACGGCTTCACGTGGATGAACCAGCTGTCGACGATCGGCTCGATGATCCTCGCGATCTCGTTCCTGCCGTTCATCTACAACATCTACGTCACCGCGCGGAACGCGCCGAAGGTCGCCGTGAACGACCCGTGGGGCTACGGCCGCTCGCTCGAGTGGGCGACCAGCTGCCCGCCGCCGCGCCACAACTTCACGTCGATCCCGCGGATCCGTTCCGAGTCTCCGGCGTTCGACCTGAACCACCCCGAGGCCGGTGTGCCGATCGGTGTGGGCCCGGCGAAGGACGCCCCCGACGCCCCGACCTACGACGCCGCGAAGGGCGAGGTGAAGTAACGCCATGCGCGCCAACAAGAACCTGTTCTGGATCCTGTTCGTCTTCTTCATCCTCGCGGATGCCGCGTACACGATCTGGTCGATCATCTACTACAACGGTGTCGTCGAGTGGGTCGGCACGGTGTCGATCGGTCTCACCGGGATCATGTCCGCGTTCATCGCGTTCTACCTCGGCAAGGTCATGTCCTCGCAGGGCGGTGTCCTCCCCGAGGACCGCGCCGACGCGAACATCGAGGACGGTGACGCCGAGCTCGGACACTTCAGCCCGTGGTCGTGGTGGCCGATCCTCCTGGCCTTCGCCGTGGGCATCTGCTTCCTCGGCGTCGCAGCCGGTCTCTGGCTCGTCCCGATCGGCATGGCGTTCGTTGCCGTGACGCTCGTGGGCTGGGTCTACGAGTACTACCGCGGGAACTTCGGACACTGACCTTCTCCAACCCCTGACGGACTTCGGGCGGCACCACATCCGGTGCCGCCCGAAGTGCGTCCGGACCACGGCCGACGGTCGCTCGACCGAGCGGCAGCCCCACCCGGGCGACACACCAGAACGACTCCCCGGCCCCGAACCGGGAACAACCCGGCCCGCAAGCGGCTTGACTCGAAGCGGACCACCCCCACCACAGCGAAAGGAGTCACCTCAGGTGACCGACAAGCGCACCCTCATCATCTTCGGCGCGACGGGCGACCTCGCCTCCCGCCTGCTGCTGCCGGGCCTCGGCACGTTCCTGCAGAGCGGTCGAGCGGTTCCCGTCCAGCTGATCGGTACGGGCCGCAGCGCCCGGAGCGAGGAGCAGTGGAAGGACGTCGTCACGAAGTCGTTCGCGTCGCAGGACGTGAAGGGCCCGGAGGTCGACGCGACCCTCGAGTCGACGCAGTTCATCCAGGGCGACCCGACCGACCCGAAGCACCTCGAGGCGCTCCTCGCGGCCGCCGACGCCGAGCCGATCCTCTACTTCGCGCTCCCGCCGCAGATCGCCTCGGACATCTGCGAGGCGCTGCAGGAGGTCGAGCTCCCCGAGGGCACGACGCTCGCGTTCGAGAAGCCGTTCGGTACCGACGTCGCGAGTGCCGAGGCGCTCAACAAGACCGTCCTCGAGCTCGTCCCCGAGGAGCGCGTGCACCGCACCGACCACTTCCTCGGTCGCACCACGGTGCTCAACATCATCGGCCTGCGGTTCGCGAACCGCCTCTTCGAGCCGATCTGGAACGCGGACAACATCGAGAAGGTCGACGTCTTCTACGACGAGACCCTCGGCCTCGAGAACCGCGCGCAGTACTACGACGAGGCCGGCGCCCTCGTCGACATGATCCAGTCGCACCTGCTGCAGATCCTCGGACTCGTCACGATGGACGCTCCGGCCGCCATCGACGCCGTCGAGTTCCGTTCCTCGCTCGCCCGTGTGCTGCGGTCGACGCGGCTCAAGGGCGACGACCCCAAGGTCGCGTCCCGCCGTGCCGTCTACACCGAGGGCACGATCGACGGCAAGGAACTGCCGTCCTACCAGGACGAGGACGGCGTCGACAAGACGCGCGGCACCGAGACGCTGGCCGAGATCGAGGTCGAGGTCGACACCGCCCGCTGGGCCGGCGTGCCGTTCACGCTCCGGTCCGGCAAGGCGCTCGGCGCCAGCCGCAAGGAAGTGCTCATCACCTTCAAGCCCGTCACGCGCCTGCCCTCCGGTCTGACCGGTCGGCCGAAGCAGGACACGCTGCGCATCGTCCTGAACCCGGACGAGATCGAGCTGAGCGTGTCGGCGAACGGCGGCGGCAACCCGTTCGAGATGGGCCAGGTCACGCTGTCCTCGTCGTTCGACGACGGTGAGCTCACGCCCTACGGCGAGGTCCTCAACGGCATCTTCCACGACGACCCGCTGCTCTCCATCCGCGGTGACGTGGCCGAGCGCTGCTGGGAGATCGTCGAGCCGGTCGTCGACGCCTGGAAGGCGAACGACGTCCCGCTCGAGGAGTACCGCGCCGGTTCGCGCGGCCCGGCGGACTGGGTGAGCTCGTCCTGACGGACGCCCCTGTCGTGCCCTGAACGGGCGCAGGAGACGGACGGGAGGCACGGTGCCAGCTGGCACCGTGCCTCCCGTCCGTCTCGTGCGGTCTCAGGACGCGGTGCCGGCGCGCTCGCCCTCACCGGTCCAGGAGCGCGTGCCGCCGTCGTGGACGGCGAGGCGCGTGCGGTGCCCCGCCGACGCGCCGCGGGCGCGCGCGATCGCGTCGGCCGCCGAGACGAGCGTCAGGTGCGACAGCGCCTGCGGGGTGTTGCCGATGTGGTGCCCCGTCGCGACGTCGATCTCCTCCGACAGCATGCCGACATCGTTCGCGAAGCCGACGAGCACGTCCATGAGGCGCTCGGCGTCCTCGATCCGGCCGGAGGCGGCGTACTGCTCGACGAGCCAGAACGAGCAGGCGAGGAACGGGTGCTCGCTGCCGGACAGGCCGTCGAACCCGGCCTCGGTGCGGTAGCGGAGGACCAGTCCGTCCTCGCCGGTGCGGAGGTCGTGCTCGATCGCGGCGACCGTGCCCGTCATGCGTGGGTCGTCGGCCTTCACGTAGCCGATCTGCGGGAGCACGAGCAGGCTCGCGTCGACCTCGTCGGTGTCGTAGTGCTGCCGGTAGCTGTTCCGCTCCGGGTTCCAGCCGTGCTCCTCGATCTCGGCGCGCACCTGTTCGCGGAGCGTGCGCCAGCGGTCGACCGGGCCCTCGAGGCCGAACTCCTCGACGGCTGCGACGCCGCGGTCGAACGCCGCCCAGATCATCGCGCGGGAGTGCGTGAAGTGGCGCCGGGGTCCCCGCATCTCCCAGATGCCGTTGTCCGGCTCCTGCCAGTGCTCCTCGACGTACCCGAGCAGGGCCCGCTGGAGCGCCCAGGAGTCGGCGTTCTCCTCGACGCCGAGCTCGCGGGCGTCGTGCAGGGCCGCGAGGACCTCACCGAACACGTCGCCCTGGTACTGCGTGTACGCCCCGTTGCCGATCCGGACCGGCGTCGAGTGCGCGTACCCGGGCAGCTCGTCGAGGGTGCGCTCGGGCAGGTCCCGCTCGCCCGCGACGCCGTACATGATCTGCACGTCGGCCGGGTCGCCGGCGATCGCGCGGAGCAGCCAGCCGCGCCAGTGCGCGGCCTCGTCGCGGTACCCGTGCGCGATCAGCGAGGCGAGGGCGAGCGAGGCGTCGCGCAGCCACACGTACCGGTAGTCCCAGTTGCGTTCGCCGCCGGGGTCCTCCGGGAGGCTCGTGGTCGCGGCCGCCACGACGCCGCCGGTCTCACCGTGGGTCATGGCGCGGAGGAGGAGCAGCGACCGTCGCGTCGCGTCGACGTACCGGCCGTGGGTGCGGACCGGCGTCATCCAGTCCTCCCACCAGCGCGTGGTCCGGTGCAGTGCCGCGGTCACGTCGAGGGGCTCCGGCGGCTCGCGGTGGGACGGGTACCAGGTCAGGACGGTGTCGAGGACCTCGCCGTCCCGCACGGTCGTGGTCGCCCGGTGGTGGCGGTCGTGCGAGCGGAAGCGCGGACCGCGCACGACGACCGAGCCGGGGCCGGCCGTGGCGAGGAGTGCGGGGTCCTCCTCGCCGCCGATCTGCCGCACCCACGGCAGGGCCCTGGCGTAGTCGAACCGGATCGTCAGGACCTGCTCGACCTCGACCTCCCCGCGGAGTCCGCGGACGCGACGCACGATCGAGGCCCGGTGTGCGCCCATCGGCATGAAGTCCGTGACCTCGACGACGCCGGTGCTCGTCGTCCAGACCGTGGAGAGGACCAGGGAGTCACCGACGTAGCGACGGTGGACGGTGGCGTCCTGGTCGGTGGGACGCAGTGACCAGCCGCCGTGCTCGGCGGACCCGAGCAGCGCCGCGAACGTGGACGGGCTGTCGAAGCGGGGGAGACAGGCCCAGTCGACCGTGCCGTCCCGCGTGACGAGTGCCGCGGTGTAGGTGTCGCCGATCAGGGCGTGGTCCTCGATGCGCGCAGAGTGCATGCCCCGATCGAACCACGCCACCGCCCGGCGGACGCTGCGCTGAAGAGGTGCTCAGCCGGGTGCGCCGCGTCCCGGGAACTGGTCGGCTGCCGCGGGCTCGCCCGGGAGCGTGTCAGTCGGCCTCGACGACCCCGACGCGCTGCAGCTCCGTCCAGAGTCCGGCGCCGTCCGGCGCGAACACCCACGGTGCCGCCGAGTCACGCGACCGCTCCTGCGCCTTGGAGCGGCCACCGGCGAGGACGGCCTCGCTCGTGGAGAGCTGCCGGATCGCCACCGCGGCGACGTTGTCCGGGTGCTCCCGCGAGAACTCGCCGTACAGCGACTCGTCGTGCTGGCCGTCGTCGCCGACGAGCAGCCACTGCACGTCCGGGAAGTCACGGGCCAGACGCCGGAGGTTCTCCTGCTTGTGCAGCTGTCCGCTCCGGAAGAAGCGGTCGTGCGTCGGCCCCCAGTCCGTCAGCAGCAGGGTGCCGGTCGGGTACATGTTCCGGGTGAGGAAGCGCTGCAGGGTCGGCGCGACGTTCCACGCGCCCGTGGACAGGTAGACCGTCGGGGCACCGGGGTGCTGCGCGAGCACACGTTCGTAGAGGACGGACATGCCCGGCACCGGACGTCGTGCGTGCTCGGTGAGGACGAACGAGTTCCACGCCGCGAGCATCGGGCGGGGGAGGCTCGTCACCATCACGGTGTCGTCGATGTCGGAGAGCAGCCCGAAGCGGGTGTCCGGGTGCACCACGAAGACGTCGGCCTGGACGGCCCGCGTGCCCCCGGCGGAGAGCTCGATCGTGCGCCACCCGGGCTCGAGGTCGATCGGGACGATGGCGTCGACCACACCGCCGCGGTCCGACTGGACGACGTGGCTGCGACCGCCGGCCGTGATCGTGACCTCGGCCGAGTCGACCGCCACGCTCGTGAAGCTGCGCCACCCGCGGACCCCGATGTACGAGGCGTCCGAGGCGAGCCCGCGGCGGGTGAGCAGCACGCGCGCGAGGACGCGGACCCAGCCCGGGGCGCCGTACCCGGTGTAGGGGATCACGGTGGGGACGAGTCCGCGGCGACGGGCGCGCTGCTCGCGGAACTCCTGTACGGCGTCCTCGATGCGTGCCGCTCGGTGCAGGATCGGCTCGGCCAGCGACGGCTCGTGGGGAGTCGGGTCGGGCATCGCCCCATCATTCCACGCCGGGGCGTCGCCGGACCCGAGGTCGCTCATCCTCGACCGGGAGAGTCGCAGCCGAGTTCCAGACGAAGTCTGCGACCATGGGCCGGACACCACCGCGCACCTGTCGTGTGGACGGTGAAACACAACGCACCGCGCGGGCCACCGCGTGGGGAGCGCGTCGAGGACGCGAGAAGGAGTACACGTGCTCGTCACCGAGGTTTCGAACGCACTGCCGGGGGGATCATCACTGCTCAGGAACGAGCCGGTCCAAGCCCGCAGTTCGGCGCGCCTCGCCGGTCTCCTCGACGCCGCCGCCGCGGTCATCGACGAGATCGGGTTCGAGCGCCTGACCACGGCCATGGTCGCGGAGCGCGCCGGGGCGTCGATCGGCACCGTCTACCGCTACTTCCCGGACCGCATCGCCGTGGTCGAGGCCCTGGCCATCCGCTGCACCCAGCGTCTGGCCGCACGCTTCGTCGACGCGCTCGAGTCCAGCGGCGCGACCGACTGGAAGGCCGGCTGCGACGCGCTCATCGACATGACGGCCGAGATGTACCGCACCGAGCCCGGGTTCCGTGCGATCGGCTTCGGCGACACCGCCGACGCCGGCACGGGGGACGACGAGGACCGGATGGCCGCGCTCGGGGGCGCCGTCGGCCAGGTCATGCGTGAGCGCTTCGACCTGCCCGCGGGCGAGGCGGTGGACCGGGCGTGGACCGTCCTCGCCGAGTCGGGGCACGCCGTGCTCGCGCGGGCGCACGCCGACCGCGACCAGCCCGACCGGGCGCTGGTCGAGGCCTACCGCACGATGACGCACAGCTACCTCGAGACGGTCCTCCGCGACGCCTGAGTCGCAGCCGCCCATCCGCCGACGCCCGCGCTCCGAAGAGGAGTGGCGGGCGTCGTCGCGTCGGCGTCCCGGTCGTGCTCGCTGTCCCTGAGGCGACACGGGGCGTCACGACGGAACCCGTGTCGGTCCTCGCGGGTACTCTCGTGCGGAGTCGGGCTACCTCCGAACAGAAGGGCACCCATGATCGAGTTCCGCTCGGTACGCAAGACGTACCCGGACGGCACCACCGCGGTCGAGGACTTCCACCTCGTCATCCCCTCCCGGACCACCACGGTCTTCGTGGGGTCGAGCGGTTGTGGCAAGACGACGCTCCTCCGGATGATCAACCGCATGGTCGATCCGACCTCGGGCTCGGTGTCCATCGACGGCGAGGACGTCGCCTCCGTCGACCCGGTGCAGCTCCGCCGCCGCATCGGCTACGTGATGCAGAACGCCGGCCTCCTGCCGCACCGACGCGTCGTCGACAACATCGCGACCGTGCCGCTCCTGACCGGCGTGTCCAAGGCGAAGGCGCGCGAACGTGCCCTCGAACTGATGGACACCGTCGGGCTCGACCGCGCGTTCGCCGACCGGTACCCGTCGCAGCTCTCCGGTGGCCAGCAGCAGCGCGTCGGCGTCGCCCGCGGGCTCGCGGTCGACCCGAACGTCCTGCTCATGGACGAGCCGTTCGGTGCCGTCGACCCGCTGGTGCGGAACGACCTCCAGGACGAACTCATCCGCCTGCAGCGCGAGCTCGGCAAGACCGTGGTCTTCGTCACGCACGACATCGACGAGGCGTTCAAGCTCGGCGACCAGGTCGTCATCCTGAAGAAGGGCGGCGAGATCGCGCAGCAGGGCACCCCGGCCGAGATCCTCGCCGAGCCCGCCGACGACTTCGTCGCGAACTTCATCGGTGCCGGCCGTGGTCGTCGCGCGCTCCGGGTGGAGCAGACGCCGACCGGGCCGATCGTCGTGGACGGCGACGGCCGCGCTGCCGGGGTCCTGACGGGCCCGGTGCAGGTGGTGGACGCCGCGGCCGCCGTGCCGCAGTCCGAGGGCGAGCGGTGAACTGGATCCAGGGCAACCTCGACACGATCACCTCGAACCTGGTCGCACACGTCTGGTTGTCCATCCCCCCGATCGTCATCAGCTTCCTGCTCTCGGTGCCGATCGGGCTGCTCGTGTCGCGGCTGCGTCGTCGACGTGGTGCTGCTGCACGCGCGACCGGCTCCACGATCGTGGTCGTCGCGAGCCTGCTGTACGCGATCCCGTCGTTCCCGTTCTTCCTCGCCCTGCCGGCCATCCTCGGGACGAGCATCCTCGACCCGGTCAACGTCGTCATCGCCCTCACCGTCTACGGCATCGCGCTCATGGCCCGGTCGGCGGCCGACGCCATCGACGCCGTCGACGTCGAGGTCGTCCGCGCATCCGAGGCGCTCGGCTACTCACCCGCGCAGCGGTTCTTCCGCGTGGAGCTGCCGCTGTCCGGCCCGGTGCTGCTCGCCGGCATCCGCGTCGTCGCGGTGTCGACCGTGAGCCTGGTGACCGTCGGCGCGCTGCTCGGCATCCCCAACCTCGGCTTCCTGCTGACCGACGGCCTCAAGCGCGGCATCAGCGTCGAGATCATCACCGGCATCGTGCTCACCATCGTCCTGGCGCTCGTCATCGACGGGCTGCTCGTCCTGATCGGCCGCCTGGTCATGCCCTGGACCCGCGGCCCCGGCCGTGCAGCGCGGTCCGTGCGCCGCGCCGCCGCTCGTGAGGTCCGCACCGAGGGGGCGTCCGCATGAACCTCTTCGCACAGGGCGTCGCCTGGATCTTCGCGCCCGAGAACAACACCGGGTCGAACGCGATCCTGGTCCGGCTCGGCGAACACCTCGGGATCACCTTCGTCACCGTCCTCATCGCCATCGTGATCGCCGTACCGCTCGGGCTCGTGATCGGCCACACCGGCAAGGGCCGCTCGCTCGCGGTCGGCATCTCCGGCGGCATCCGCGCGCTCCCGACCCTCGGCGTGCTCACGCTGTTGGCGCTGTGGATCGGGCTGGGACTCGAGGCGCCGATCATCTCGCTCGTCATCCTCGCGATCCCGTCGATCCTCGCGGGCACCTACTCCGGGGTCGAGGCGATCGACCGTGTGACCATCGATGCCGCGCGTGCCCAGGGCATGACGGCCTGGCAGGTCCTCGGCCGGGTCGAGATCCCGCTCGCACTGCCGCTCATCGTCGGCGGCATCCGCGCTGCGGTCCTGCAGGTCATCGCGACGGCGACGCTCGCCGCCTACATCAACTCCGGTGGCCTCGGCGGGTACGCCTTCTCCGGCCTCGCCAACTCCGACTACGTCGAGGTCCTCGGGGGATCGCTCCTCGTGATCGCCCTCGCCATCGTCTCCGAGATCGTCTTCGCCGCGCTGCAGCGGCTCGCCGTGCCCGCGGGTGTCTCCGCAGGCACGTCGGGTGATGCGCGCCGGAGCACCCGTCGCTCGGGCAGCCGAGCACAAACCCCTGTGGAAGGAACCACCCCGTGATCACAGCAACGACCCGGCGCCTCGCCGCGACCATCGCGGTCGCGTCCGCGGCGGCCATCGCCCTCGCGGGCTGCTCCTCGAGCGACCCGCTGTCCTCCGGCTCAGACGGTGGGTCCTCCAAGACCATCACCGTCGGCTCGCAGGCCTACCCGTCGAACGAGATCATCGCGGAGCTCTACGCGCAGGAGCTCGAGCACGAGGGCTTCACCGTGAAGCGTCAGCTCAACATCGGGCAGCGCAAGGCGTACTGGCCCGAGATCGAGAAGGGGAGCATCAACGTCTTCCCCGAGTACAACGGCAACCTCCTCAACTTCCTCCTGCAGGAGGACGGCAAGGACACGACGACCGAGACGACGACGGACGGCATCAACTCCGCCCTGTCCGACGCCCTCCCGTCGGACGTCAAGGCCCTGCCGTCGGCTGATGCCTCCGACGCCGACACGTACACCGTCACGCAGGAGCTCGCGGACAAGTACGACCTGAAGTCCATCGCCGACCTCAAGAAGATCGGGGGGACGATCTCGATCGCCGCGAACCCCGAGTTCGCGACGGCGGCGTACGGGCCGAAGGGGCTCAAGGCCAAGTACGGGATCACCGGCGAGGTCAACGCGCAGAACGACTCCGGTGGTCCGCTCACGATCAAGGCGATCACGAGCGGCCAGTCCCAGGTGGCGGACATCTACTCGGCCAGCGCGAGCATCAAGACCGAGAACCTCGTCACCCTCGAGGACCCGGAGCACCTGGTGCCGGCGAACAACGTCACGCCGATCGTCTCGAAGGACCTCGACTCGAAGGCGGCCGACGCCATCGAGAAGGTGAACGACAAGCTCACCCAGGAGGCCCTGATCGACCTCAACAAGCAGAACTCGGTCGACCAGAAGTCGGCTGCGTCGGTCGCCAAGGCCTTCCTGCAGGACAACGGTCTGCTGTAACACCGCGGTACGGGAAGTGACAGGCGTCGGGCTTCGGCCCGGCGCCTGTCGTCGTTCCGCGAGACATCGTCGCAGCACGCTTGTTCCGCACAACCGTGCCGTGCAGATCTCCTGCACGTTCGTGCAGAGGGTGGTTCTACAACTTGTCGAAGCAGGTGTCCGGACGGTAGCGTGGAGGTGTCCCAACGGCCTGTGACACCAGAAGTTCCCCCTTCCACAGGAAGCAACTGACGTGCACCAACAGCGCGCGGCGACCCGGCTCGGAAACGCCGCATGAACGACATCCTCGATCCGCTCATCCTGTCGCGGTGGCAGTTCGGTCTGACGACGATCTACCACTTCCTCTTCGTGCCCCTGACCATCGGCATGGCCGTGGTCGTCGCCGTGTTCCAGACCGCCTGGGTCCGGACGGGCCGGGCGCACTACCTGCAGCTCACCCGGTTCTTCGGGCGCATCTTCCTGATCAACTTCGCGATGGGTGTCGTCACCGGCATCGTGCAGGAGTTCCAGTTCGGCATGAACTGGTCGAACTACTCCCGCTTCGTCGGTGACGTGTTCGGTGCGCCGCTCGCGCTCGAGGGCATCCTCGCGTTCTTCTTCGAGGCGGCGTTCATCGGCCTCTGGATCTTCGGCTGGGACCGCCTGCCGAAGAAGGTGCACCTCGCGACGATCTGGTGCGTGAGCATCGGCACCATGCTGTCGGCGTACTTCATCCTCGCGGCGAACGCGTTCATGCAGCACCCGGTCGGCTTCGCGATCAACGAGGCCAAGGGCCGCGCCGAGCTCACCGACATCTGGGCCGTGCTGACGAACAAGGTCGCCCTCGCTGCCTTCCCGCACACGCTGTTCGGGGCGTTCATGGTCGCGGCGTCGGTGATCATCGCGGTCGCCGCCTGGCACCTGGCGCGCAACCAGAACCTCGAGACGATGATGCCGGCGCTCAAGTTCGGCATGTGGACGATGCTGGCGTCCGGGGCGCTCACGGTCCTCACCGGCGACCAGCTCGGTCTGACGATGGTCGACACCCAGCCGATGAAGATGGCGGCGGCCGAGGCGCTCTACAACACCTCGACCGGCAAGGACGCCTCGTTCTCGATCTTCACGCTCGGGACGCCGGACGGGGTGCACGAGCTGTTCTCGATCCGCATCCCGTACCTGCTGTCGTTCCTCTCGACGCACACGTTCAACGGCACGGTCGAGGGCATCAACGACCTCCAGGCGCAGTACTCGCAGGTGTACGGCGCCGGCGACTACAAGCCGATCATCTGGGTCACCTACTGGGCGTTCCGCTGGATGATCGCCCTCGGCGTGGGTGCCGTCCTGGTCTCGCTCGTCGGGCTCTGGCTGACCCGTAAGGGCCGCTTCCCGCAGCAGCGCTGGGTCTGGCGGATCGCCACCTGGGCGATGCCACTGCCGATGGCCGCGATGATCATGGGCTGGATCTTCACCGAGATGGGTCGCCAGCCGTGGCTCGTCTTCGGGCTGCTCAAGACTGCGGACGGCGTCTCGCCGAACGTGACCGGGCTCGAGGTCCTCATCTCGCTCGTCGTGTTCACGCTCATCTACGGCGCCCTCGCGGTGGTCGAGTTCCGGCTCATCAAGAAGGTCGCACAAGAGGGCCCCGCCGCCCCGGCGGAGGTCGACGAGGAGACCGGTGAGGTCAAGCACGAAGTGACGGTCTACTGATGGATCTGCCGGTTCTCTGGTTCGCGATCGTCGCGCTGTTCTTCGTCGGCTACTTCGTCCTCGACGGCTTCGACTTCGGCGTCGGGATGTCCCTGCCGTTCCTCGGCAAGGACGACACCGACCGTCGGGTGCTCATCAACACGATCGGCCCCGTCTGGGACCTCAACGAGACGTGGGTCATCGTCGCGGGCGCCTGCCTGTTCGCGGCCTTCCCCGAGTGGTACGCCACGATGTTCTCCGGGTTCTACCTGGCGCTCCTGCTCATCCTCGCGGCGCTCATCGCCCGCGGCGTCTCGTTCGAGTACCGCCACCAGGAGAAGCACCTGGAGTGGAAGCGCCGCTTCGACCTCATGATCATCGTCGGCAGCGCGCTCCCGTCGTTCCTCTGGGGTGTCGCGTTCGGCAACGTCGTCCGGGGCATCCCGATGGACACGGGCCACAACTTCACGGGCACGTTGTTCGACCTGCTCAACCCGTTCGCGCTGCTGACCGGCCTCGCGACCCTGATGGTGTTCTTCACGCACGGCGTCGTGTTCGTCGCGCTGAAGACCGAGGGCGAGATCCGGGTCCGCGCGAAGCGCCTCGCCACCCGCGCGGGCATCCTCACGATCGTCGTCGGCGCGGCGTTCCTCGTCGCGATGGCGTTCGTCCGAGCGACGCCGGCGAGTCTCGTGCTGTCCGTGGTGGCGGCGCTGGCCCTCGTCCTCGCGGTCCTCTGCAACGTGTGGGGCAAGGAGGGGCGGGCGTTCACACTCATGGCGGTGACGATCGCCGCGGTCGTCCTGGCGATGTTCACGGCGATCTTCCCGAACGTGATGCCCGCGTCGAACGACCCGGCCAACAGCCTGACCGTGGTCAACGCTGCGAGTGGGCAGTACACGCTGACCGTGATGAGCTGGGTGGCGCTGATCTTCGTGCCGCTCGTGCTCGCCTACCAGGCCTGGACCTACTGGGTGTTCCGCAAGCGCGTCTCGCGGGCACACATCGGCCAGGCGGCCCACTAGCCGGCAACCCGGACGAAGCACGCAGACCAGGAGGACGCTCGTGAAGCCGCTCGACCCGCGACTGCTGCGACTGTCGCGCACGGCGCGCGGCTTCATCGTCGCGGCCGCGGGCACCGGTCTGCTCCGGACCCTGGCGACCATCGCGATCGCCTGGGGCATCTCCGCTGCCGTCACGATCGGGGTCGACGCGGTCCGTGACGGTGCGCTGCCCACGACGTTCGCACAGGCGCTCGGCCTGCTCGGCGCAGCGTTCGTCGTGCGGGCACTCGCCGCGTGGGCGACGGACGACCTCGCCGCCCGTGCCGCGGCGCGCGTGAAGAGCGAGCTGCGCGCGACCGTCCTCACCCGGGCCGCCGAGCGCGGTCCGACCTGGCTCGCCGAACGGTCGAGCGCCGGGTTCGCCACGACGCTCGGGCCGGGCCTCGACGCCCTCGACGCCTACTTCGGCCGCTACCTGCCGCAGCTCGCCCTGACGGCCGTCGCGACCCCGGCGCTGCTCGTGGCGATCGGCATCGGAGACCTCACGAGCGGGCTCATCGTGTTGTGCGCGCTGCCGGTCATCCCGGTGTTCATGATCCTCATCGGCCTCGCGACCCAGGCACTGCAGGGGAAGCAGTCGGACGCCCTCGCGACCCTCGGTGGCGCGTTCACCGAGGCCGTCGAGGGCCTCGCCACGCTCAAGGTGTTCGGGCGGGCGCGGCGCCAGGTCGCACGGATCGGGACGCTCACGGACGCGTACCGGAAGCAGACGATCGGCGTCCTCAGGCTCTCGTTCGTCAGCGGGTTCGCCCTCGAGCTCGCGGCGAGTCTCGCGGTCGCGCTCGTCGCCGTGTCGATCGGCGTCCGGCTCGTCGACGGGTCGCTCGGGCTCGGCGCCGCGATGTTCGTGCTCGTGCTCGCCCCGGAGGCCTTCGCTCCGATCCGACAGGTCGGCGCCGACTTCCACGCGGCGCAGGACGGTGTCGAGGCCTCGGCAGAGGTCCTCGACGTCCTCGACGACGACACGGCCGGTGACGTGCACCGAGCACCCGCGATCGCCACCACGAAAGCGGCCGCCCTCGTCCTCGACGGGCTGACGATCCACCGTCCGGACGTCGTCATCGGGCCGATCGACCTCCGTGCCGAGCCCGGCACCGTGGTCGCGCTCTCCGGCCCCAGCGGCTCCGGCAAGTCCAGCGTCATCGCCGCGATCCGCGGCGCGCTCCCGCACGAGGGGTCCGTGACGCTCCCCGGACCGGCCGGGAGCACCGCCGCGGACCGCACGGCCTGGGCGGACCAACGGCCGCGCCTCGTCCGCGGGACCATCGCGGAGAACGTCGCGCTCAGCGCGACCCCCGACGGAGCAGCCGTGGGGTCCGCGCTCGGTGCGGCGGGGCTGGGACTCGACCCGAGCCTCCCGGTCGGATCCGGCGGCACCGGCCTGTCCGGCGGGCAGGCGCAGCGGGTCGCCGTCGCGCGCGCCCTGTACCGCGTCGCCCGCGCGGACACGCCGCTCGTCCTGCTCGACGAGCCGACGTCCGCGCTCGACGCGGACGCCGAGGCGCACGTCGTGGCCACCATCCGGCGGCTCGCCGCCGACGGTCGCATCGTGGTCGTCGCCAGCCACCGGCCGGCCGTCCTGGCCGCGGCCGACGTGCGCGTCGACGTTGGCAGCGCGTCGGTCGCCGCGACGAGCGGGGCACGAGCATGAGCCGGGAGGCCCGACCCGCGTCCGTCCTGCGGCTCGCCATGCCGCGCGGGTCGGGTTGGGGCAAGGCCGTGGCGGCCGGTGCGCTCAGCGCACTGTGCGCCGTCGCGCTGCTCGCCGCGAGCGGCTACCTCATCACGCGGGCGGCGGAGCACCCGCCGATCCTGTACCTGACGCTCGTCATGGTCGGCGTGCGTGCGTTCGCGCTCGGCCGTGCCGCGCTGCGCTACGTCGACCGGCTCGCCGGGCACGACGCGTCGTTCCGGCAGCTCGCGGTCGTGCGCACGGAGATGTACCGGCGGCTGTCGTCGGTCGCGCCGGCGGGGCTCGGGTCGACCGGGCGCGGCGACCTGTTGACCCGTCTCGTCACCGACACCGACCGGCTGCAGGACCTGCCCATCCGGGTCGTCGGCCCGCTCGTCTCCGCCGGGGTCGTCGCGGTGCTCTCGGTGGTCGCGGTCGCGCTCGTGTCGGTGCCCGCGGCCGTCGTGCTGCTGGTCGGACTCGTGGTCGCGGCGCTCCTCGGCTCGGTCGTGACCGCCGCGGTGGCCCGGCGCTCCGACGAGCGGACAGCGGCGGAGCGGGGTCGGGTCGCGGACCTCGTGCTCGACACGGTCCGCACCCTCGACGTGTTCGCCGCGTACGGCACCCTCGGCGAGCGGCTCGACCACATCGCACGGCTCGACGCCCGCGTCACCGCAGCCGTGCGTCGTCGCGGCGCCGTCGAGTCGCTCGTGGGTGCACTCGTCGGGCTGATCGGCGGCGGTGCGGTCGTGGGGATCCTCGCGGTCGGGGCGCCCGCCGTCGTGTCCGGCGCGCTCGACGGACCGCTCTGGGCGCTCGCGGTCTTCGTCCCGCTCGCCCTGTTCGAGGTCGTCGGGGGCGTGCCGCTGGCGGTCCTGACCCTCCGCCGGGTCCGGGCGGCAGCGGACCGCGTCGAGCAGGTCGTGCCCGCGACCGTGCCGGACGGCATCGTGCCGGAGCCCTCGGCGCCCGCCGACCCCGCCTCGCTCGAGGTCGACGGCCCGGTGTCGGTGTCCCTGCGTGACCTCTCGGTGCGCTGGCCGGGTGCGAGCGTCGACGCCGTGTCCGGGGTCTCGCTCGACCTGCGGCCCGGCGAGGTCGTCGTCCTCGAGGGGCCGAGCGGCGCGGGCAAGAGCACGCTCGTGGACGCCCTCGTGCGGTTCGTCGACCACCGCGGGTCGTTCACGATCGACGGGGCGCCGGCGAAGGACCTGCACCCCGACGCGGTCCGTGCACGCATCGGGCTGATCGAGCAGGACCCGTTCGTCTTCGACCAGTCCGTGCGGCAGAACCTGCTCTTCGCGCGCGACACCGCCACCGATGCCGAGCTGCTCGACGTGCTCGACCGGGTCGGCCTCGGGTCGTGGGTCGCTGCCCGTGGCGGTCTCGACGCCGGCGTGGGGGAGCGCGGCGTCCTCGTCTCCGGTGGTCAGGCGCACCGGCTCGCCCTCGCACGGGCGCTCCTGCACGCGTTCCCCGTGCTCGTGCTGGACGAGCCCACGGCCGACATCGACCCCGACCTGGCGGACGCGCTGCTGCGCGACCTCGTCGGTGCGGCCCGGCGGGGCGGCCGGACCGTCGTCGTCGTGTCCCACGTCCCGGTGGCGCCCGACCTCGTCGACCGGACCCTGCGGATGCGGGACGGACGACTCGTCGGCACCTGACGCGGTGCCGGCCCGCCACCTGGCTGGCCGGTGCCGGCGTCACGGGGCCGGGCCGTGCCTCCAGGCCTTGTAACCTTGGTGACCGTGACCACCGAGCAGTACGCCGAGGACCCGAACGCCTACGACTTCCGTCGTCTCCAGGAGAAGTGGCAGCCCCGCTGGGAGGAGCTCGGGCTCTTCACCACGGACCTCGACGACACCCGGCCGCGGAAGTACATCCTCGAGATGTTCCCGTACCCCTCCGGCGACCTCCACATGGGGCACGCCGAGAACTGGGCGCTCGGCGACTTCGTGGCGCGGTACTGGCGGCAGCAGGGCTTCAACGTGCTGCACCCCATCGGCTGGGACTCGTTCGGCCTGCCCGCGGAGAACGCGGCGATCAAGCGCGGTGTGGACCCGAAGGAGTGGACCTACGCGAACATCGAGCAGCAGAAGGCCTCGTTCAAGCGGTACGCGCCGTCCTTCGACTGGACGACCGAGATCCACACCTCGGACCCCGAGTACTACAAGTGGAACCAGTGGCTGTTCCTCAAGATGTACGAGAAGGGCCTGGCGTACCGGAAGGACAGCTGGGTCAACTGGGACCCGGTGGACCAGACCGTGCTCGCGAACGAGCAGGTGCTGCCCGACGGCACATCCGACCGCTCCGGCGCCGTCGTCGTCAAGAAGAAGCTGACGCAGTGGTACTTCAAGATCACGGAGTACGCGGACCGGCTGCTCGACGACCTCAACCAGCTCGAGGGGCGGTGGCCGGCGAAGGTCATCGCGCAGCAGCGGAACTGGATCGGCCGGTCCGTCGGTGCCGACGTCGACTTCGTGATCGAGGGGCGCGACGAGCCCGTCACCGTGTTCACCACGCGGCCGGACACGATCCACGGGGTGACGTTCCTGGTCGTGGCGCCGGACTCGGACCTGGCGGCGTCGCTGGTCGCCGACGACTCGGTTTCGGCTGAGGTCCGTGCGGACTTCGACGCCTACCTCGTCGCCACGCAGAAGACGTCGGAGATCGACCGGCAGAACGCCGACCGACCGAAGACCGGCGTTCCGCTCGGCCGCTTCGCGATCCACCCGCTGACGGGGGAGCGCCTGCCGATCTGGGCCGCCGACTACGTCCTCGCCGACTACGGCCACGGTGCCGTGATGGCCGTGCCGGCGCACGACCAGCGTGACCTCGACTTCGCGCGGGCGTTCGACCTGCCCGTGAAGGTCGTGGTGGACACGAATGCTCCGGTGACCGGGGCGATCCCGGTGATCCCCGACGGCGCGACGCTGGAGGACCTGCCGGCCCTCGATCCGGTGTCGACGGGCGAGGCCCTGACCGGCACCGGTCGGATGATCAACTCCGGGCCGCTCGACGGCATGTCGAAGCAGCACGCCATCACGGCGGCGATCCGCCTGCTCGAGGAGCGCGGCACCGGCCGTGCTGCCAAGACCTACCGCCTGCGCGACTGGCTGATCTCGCGCCAGCGCTTCTGGGGCACCCCCATCCCGATCATCCACGGCGCCGACGGCACCGAGCACCCGGTGCCGATCGACCAGCTGCCGGTGCGGTTGCCCTCCACCGAGGGGCTCGACCTCAAGCCGAAGGGCACCTCGCCGCTCGGCGGTGCGACCGACTGGGTGAACGTCCCGAACCCCGTCGACGGGACCCCGGCGACGCGTGACACCGACACGATGGACACGTTCGTCGACTCGTCGTGGTACTTCCTGCGCTTCCTCGCCGCGAACGACGACACGCAGGCGTTCGACCCGGCGATCGCGCGGAAGTGGGCGCCGGTCGACCAGTACATCGGCGGCATCGAGCACGCGATCCTGCACCTCCTGTACGCACGCTTCGTCACGAAGGTCCTGTTCGACCTCGGCTACCTCGACTTCACCGAGCCGTTCACGGCGCTGCTCAACCAGGGCATGGTGCTGTCCGGCGGCTCGAAGATGTCGAAGTCGAAGGGTGGCGTCTCGCTCGGCGACGAGCTCGACGCGAACGGTGTCGACGCGATCCGCCTCGTGATGGGCTTCGCCGGCCCGCCCGAGGACGACATCAACTGGGAGGACGTCTCCCCGTCGGCGTCCGCGCGCTTCCTGGCCCGCGCCTACCGGCTCGCGCTCGACGTGACGAGCACGAAGGACGCCGTGTGGGCAGACGGCGACCGGGCGCTCCGCCAGGTGACGCACCGGTTCCTCGCGGACGCGCCGGGGCTCATGGAGTCGTTCAAGTTCAACGTCGTGATCGCGCGGCTCATGGACCTCGTGAACGTGACGCGCAAGGCGATCGACAGCGGCCCCGGCGCGGGTGACCCCGCCGTCCGCGAGGCCGTCGAGACCATCACGCTCGGGCTCGCCGTGTTCGCGCCGTACGTCGGCGAGGAGATGTGGGAGAAGCTGGGCTACGAGCCGACCGTCGCCACGTACGGGTGGCGCAAGGCCGACCCGACGCTGCTCGTGCAGGACACCCTGACGGCCGTCGTTCAGGTGAACGGCAAGGTGCGGGACTCGTTCGAGGTGTCGAAGTCCATCGAGCCGTCCGAGCTCGAGGCGCTGGCGCGGGAATCGGCGAACGTGCAGCGGTACATCGGGGACCGGGAGATCGTGAAGGTGATCGTGCGGGCGCCGAAGCTGGTGAACATCGCGATCAAGGGGTAGCGCGGGACTGCACGCGTTCCCGCATGCGTTCCTGCACTGCGGGGCGTTGCGGTGGGGTTGTCCACCGATCGAACTGACGGAGCCCGGCCGGACGGCCGGGCTCCGTAGCGTTCCGGCATGTCTTCGTCGCCGGGTCCTCAGTCGCCGGGGCCTTCGTCATCGCCGGGCTCGGGCTCGGGCTCGGACCGGGGCTCGGGCTCGGGCTCGCGCTCGTGGTCGTCGCGTTTCTCGTTGACGCCCCGGGCGGCGGTGCTGCTCGCCGGTATCGTCGCCGCGGTCGCGCTGGCGGTCGTCGTCCTCGGTGGCGGTACCGGTGGGGGAGCGGGGCCGACGGAGGTCGTGGTGAGCGGGGCGTCCGGGGAACCTCCGGCATCGGATCCGGCGGCAACGGGATCGGGGGCATCCGGCTCGGCGGGATCGCCGGGGTCTGCGTCCGTTGGGGTGTCGGCGTCGGTCGTCGTCGTGCACGTCGCCGGCGCGGTGGCCGATGCGGGCATCGTCACCCTGCCCGCGGGCAGCAGGATCGCCGCAGCCGTCGAACGAGCGGGAGGGGCTGCTCGTGACGCCGACCTCGGGCGGCTGAACCTCGCCCGACCAGTCGTCGACGGGGAGCGCGTGTACGTGCCGCGGGTGGGCGAGGACGACCCGCCGCCCGAGGCCGCACCGGGAGTCGGCGCGGCGAGTCCGGCGGCCGGTGGCTCGGGCGCGGCGCCGGGTGTGGTCGACCTGAACAGCGCCGACGCCACCGTGCTCGAGACCCTGCCGGGGATCGGTCCGGCGCTCGCGGCACGGATCATCGCCTGGCGGGCGGAACACGGGCGCTTTGCTTCGGTGGAGGACCTCCTCGACGTCAGCGGCATCGGCGACGCGAAGTTCGCGGACCTGCGAGAGCGCGTCCGTGTCTGACGTCGTCACGCGTGTCGGGCGAGCAGTCGGCGCGCGGGTCGCTGACCTGCGCATCGCGGTCCCCGCGGTGTCCGCCTGGGCTGCGTCGGCGCTCCTCGTCGGCAGCCCGGACCGGGCCGTCATCGTGGCGGTCGCCGCGGGGGTGGTCGCGGCCGTCGGGATCGTGATCCTGTTCGTCAGGGGCCCCGGGGGCGGCGGGGCCGTGTCGCTCGCGGCCGTGGTGACCGTCGTCGTGACGACCGCCCTGCTCGTCGCCCTGGTGTCGGTGGCGGTCGCCGTCGGGCAGGAGCGCCGGTCGCCGGCCGTCCTGTCCGACCCCGGCGGTCGGCGTACCGTGCAGGTGACGCTCGACCGTGACCTCGAACGGGGCGCACGATCGGTGACGGGGACGCTGACCGCAGCAGACGGCGCGACGTCGCTGCGCGTCCCGGTCCGGGTGGTCCCGGACGGCGACGCCAGCGCGTCGGGCCGACTCGCTGCCGGCAGCACGGTCCACGGGACGGCATCGGTCGAGCAGGACGACCCCGGATCACCGACCGCCTTCGTCGTGTTCCTGCGCGGCTCGGTGCGGGTGGACCGACCCACGGGCCTGCTCGCGGGCACCGATCGTTCGCGCCAGGCCTTCGTCGCCGTCACCGCGGACCTGCCCGAACCCGGGGCCGCGCTGCTCCGGGGCATGGCGATCGGCGACCGGAGCGGGCTCGACCCGGCGACCGAGGCCGCGATGGAGACCGCTGCGCTCACCCACCTGACGGCGGTGTCCGGCGCGAACTGCGCCGTGATCGTCGGCCTCGTGGTGCTGCTCGGTCGGGCGCTCGGGCTGCTTCGGCTCGTCCGGGCCGTCATCGCCGTGGGCTTCCTGCTCGCCTTCGTCGTGCTGGTACGCCCCGATCCCTCGATCGTCCGCGCCACCGTGATGGCGGTCGTCGTGCTCGTGGTGCACCTGTCGGGGCGTCCGGTCCGTAGCGTCCCGCTCATCGCCCTCACCGTCGTGGGGATGCTCGTCGTCGACCCCTGGTACGCACGGTCGTTCGCCTTCGCGCTGTCGGTCCTCGCGACGGCCGGGATCGTCGTCCTCGCACCGCCGCTGACGGAGCTGCTCGCCCGGCGGGTCTGGCCCCCGGTGGCCGCGGCGGTCGCGGTCCCCGTGGCCGCGCAGGTGGCGTGCTGGCCGGTGACGATCCTGCTGGCCCCGCAGCTGCCGACCTACGGGGTGCCGGCGAACCTGCTGGCTGAGCCGCTGGCCCCGATCGTCACGGTGGTGGGCCTCGGCGCGTGCGTCGTCGCGCTGGTGTGGCCGGGCGGAGCGGCGGTCCTCGCCGCGGTGGCGTGGGTGCCCGCGAGCATCGTCGGTCAGATCGCCCGGACGGCCTCGGCGTTCCCCGGGGCCTCGGCGCCGTGGCCGGTCGGACCGGTCGGGGTCGTGCTCGCGGTGCTGGTGTGCGCGGGCGTCGCCGTCGCCGTGTTCGTCGGGACGTCCGTGCGCGTCCGGCTGCTGCTCGTGTCGGCCGTCGTCCTGGTCGTCGGAGTCGGTGCCGTCGGCGTGCCGCGGCTCGTGGTGCGGGGGAGTGTCCCCACCGACTGGACGACGGCCGCGTGCGACGTCGGGCAGGGAGACGCGGTCCTGCTCCGTTCCGCCGGGGCGGTCGCGCTGGTCGACACCGGCGACGAACCGGAACTCCTGCGCGCGTGTCTCGAGCTCTTGCGGGTCGACCGGATCGCCCTGCTCGTGCTGACGCACTTCGACCGTGACCACGTCGGAGCCGTGACCGAGGTGCAGGCTGCGGTGACCACGGCGCTCGTCGGACCGGTCGGACGGCCCGCCGACGGCCGTGTCGTGCGGGGGCTGCGACAGGCCGGCGCCGAGGTGTTGCGCGCCGCTGCCGGGACGTCCGTCGACCTCGGAGGCGTCCGCGCCGACGTCGTCTGGCCGCTGCCGACGTCGTCGGAGTCCGGGAACGACGCGAGTCTCGTCCTGCACGTCCGGGCGAGGGACGGCGACGCCGCGACGCTGTCCGCGCTGCTCCTGGGGGACCTCGGCGAGGCGGCGCAACGTCGGATGCGGGCGTCGTCCAGCGGGGGAGCCGGGGCCGCGCCGGTCGACGTCGTGAAGGTGTCGCACCACGGGTCGGCCGACCAGGACGCCGGGCTCTACCGGGCGCTCCGGGCGCGCGTGGCGCTGATCGGCGTCGGCGCGGACAACTCGTACGGCCACCCGACCCGTCGTGTGCTCGACGTGCTCGCCGCGACCGGGACCGCCGTCTACCGCACGGACGTCCACGGCACGGTGGTGGTGGCGCCGGGCGCCGACGGGCCGCGCGTCTGGACCGAGCGGTCGCCCGGCGGCGCGTCGGGGGCGCTACCGGGCACGTGGTCGGACGGTACCCCCGGAGGCCGCGTCCGCGCGTCGCCGACGGGGTCGCTCGTCGGTCGGTCTCGGACGTCGCCGGTCGGCCGTAGGATCGTCAGCGCGACCGGAGCTCCGCCGCTCGCAGCACCGGAAGGACCGCATGCCCGCCAAGAAGCCAGCGCGCGCCGCAGCGAAGATCGACCAGGTCCCGTGGTCGGGCGTCCGACCGGCATCGGTGGTCCTCGTGACCGGGCCCGAGGCGTTCCTGGCAGACCGCGCCATCGGCGTGCTGCGCGACCTGCTCGTCGGCGAGGACCCAGCGCTCGAGATCCACGACCTCGAAGCCGACCAGTACGCGCCCGGGCTCCTCGCGACACTGGCCAGCCCGTCGTTGTTCGGCGAACCCCGGCTCGTGCGGGTGACCAACGTCGAGAAGTGCACGGACGCGTTCATCACGGAGACGATCGCGTACCTCGAGGGACCGGCGGACGACGTCACCCTCGTGCTCCGGCACGGCGGTGGCATGCGCGGCAAGAAGCTGCTCGACACGATCCGCAGCGGGGTCGGCGGCGGCGTCGAGGTGCAGTGCGACGAGCTCAAGCGCGAGACCGACCGCATCGACTTCGTCAACGCAGAGTTCCGGGCCGCCCGTCGCAAGATCGCGCCGTCAGCGGTCCGGACGCTCGTCGCGGCCTTCGCGGACGACCTGGCGGAACTCGCTGCGGCGTGCCGGCAGCTGCTGGCCGACTCCGCCGAGGAGATCACGGACAAGGTCGTCGACAAGTACTACGGCGGGCGCGTCGAGACGAACGCCTTCAAGGTGGCGGACATCGCCCTCGCCGGTCGGTCGGCTCCCGCGATCGTGGAGCTCCGGCACGCCCTCGCCACGGGTGAGGCGCCCGTGCCGATCGTCGCCGCGTTCGCGAGCAAGATCCGGACGATGGCGAAGGTCAGCGCGTTCCGCGGGCCGAGCGGGCAGGCCGCATCCGCGCTCGGCATGGCGCCGTGGCAGGTGCAGCGTGCGCAGCGGGACGTCGCGGGCTGGAGCGAGGCCGGGTTGGCGAACGCGATCCTCAGCATCGCCGCGGCCGACACGGCGGTGAAGGGCGGCTCGCGCGACGCCCACTACGCGCTCGAGGTCATGGTCCGCACGATCGCCCGGCGCGGCGAGGACCGCTGACCGGTCGACCCGGCGCACGTCCATCGGTGGGGGTCCTGGCCCGCTGACGTGGTGATGCTCGCCCGTGGCGCGGGTGTTCGGGGTCGGGCGCCCGGCGTCTCGGAGGTTCGTCGGCGTCGCTGTCGGACGTCCGTTCCGCGGTCATGCGGCGTCGGCGTGGTCGGTCTTCGCGGCCGCTGGATTGCCGCATGCGCACCAGACGACGGCGCCGCTGTCGTACGACGTCGACCACGTCGTGCACCAGTCGACTGCATCATCCGACACGTGCCGTCCGGCGCCGGACCCCCGGCGGCGTCCGCCCGACCTCGCGCGACGACCTCGAAGCCGACGATGCGCGTGTCGATCGACGCCCGGAACGTCGCGGCCGATCATCCCCGGTCAGCACACACCATGCATGCGACCAAGCACGCGTCGATCGACCCGGTGCGCCGTCGAAGCGCGCGCGTGTCGTCGCCCCGCCCGAGCCCCGCCCGCCCGAGCCCCGCGAACGACGAAGGCCCCACACCGAACGGTGCGGGGCCTTCGAGCAAGAGTCAGTCTCAGAGAGCAGATGTCCTAGAGAGCGGAGACCTTCTTCGCGATGGCCGACTTGCGGTTCGCGGCCTGGTTCTTGTGGATGACACCCTTGCTCACGGCCTTGTCGAGCTTCTTCGACGCGAGGGCCAGTGCCGCGACGGCCTTGTCCTTGTCGCCCGAGGCGATCGCCTCGTTGGTGTGGCGGATGTGCGTCTTGAGCTCCGAGCGGTACGCCTTGTTCCGCTCGGTGGCCTTGAGGTTGGTCTTGATGCGCTTGATCTGCGACTTGATGTTCGCCATGCGTGTTGCTCCTGTTCGTCTCTACGGGTGGTCGCGACCGCTGGGTAGAGGGGCCCTTGGTCGCATCGCGTTCCACCCGTGGGCGGGGAACGCGGAAGCCAGCCACCAACACTACCAGGAGCAGGCCCAGCGGCCAAAGCCCGACAGGCCGCGAACCGCTGTACGACGACCACGACGACACGGCACCCGGACCGGCCGAAACCGCCCGGCAACACGCGGTCGCTACCGTGGCGAGCATGCCGTCCCTCGCACCACGCATCGACACCGTCCCCGCCTCCGGCATCCGGAGGGTCTTCGAACAGGCCGCACTGCTCCGCGCGGACGGCACGGACGTCACCATGCTCGTGATCGGCGAGCCCGACGTCCCGGTCGCACCGCACATCGGCGAGGCCGCCCGTCGCGCGTGGTCCGAGGACCGGACGGACTACACGCCGAACGGCGGCATCGCCCCGCTCCGGCAGGCGATCCGCGAGAAGCTCCTCCGCGAGAACCGCATCGAGGTCGACCTCGAGCAGGTCTGGATGACGATCGGCGCGACGCAGGCGCTGTTCCAGGCGATGACGCTCGTGCTCAGCCCGGGCGACGAGGTCCTCGTGCCGGACCCCGGCTACACGACGTTCACGATGAACGCGCACATCCTGGGCGCGACACCGGTGCCGTACCAGCTGACGCCGCAGCACGGCTTCGAGCCGGACCTCGCGGCGCTCGAGGCGAGCATCACCGAGCGGACGCGGGCGATCATCGTGAACTCGCCGTCGAACCCGCTCGGCTCGGTGTTCGGGGAGGACACGCTGCGCGAGCTCCTCGCACTGGCGAAGCGGCACGACCTCTGGGTGATCAGCGACGAGGTCTACGAGTACTTCACCTACGGCACCCGCCACGTGAGCATCGCTGCGCTCGACGACGACGACCGGGTGTTCTCGGCGTTCTCGTTGAGCAAGACGTACGCGATGACGGGGGTCCGGGTGGGGTACCTCGTGACGCCGAAGGGCCTCGGGCCGACGATGCGCACCACCCAGGAGGCGATGATCAGCTGCGTCGCCGAACCCGACCAGTACGCAGCCCTGGCCGCGATCGTCGGGGACCACTCGGCGGTCCGTGACGCCCGGGAGCACTACCGCGCGAACCTCGAGGTGGCGAAGGAGGTCCTCGACGCCGCTGGTGTCCGCTACCTCGACCCGCGCGGCGCCTTCTACCTCTGGGTCGACGTCTCACACGCTTCGGGAGGGGACGTCGCCGAGTGGGCGCTCGCGCTGCTGCACCGCGAGCACGTCGCGGTCGCGCCGGGGAGCGCGTTCGGGCGCACCGGCGAGGGGTGGATCCGCATCTCACTGGCCGCGACGGCGGAGGACCTGCGGAGCGGCCTGAGCGCGCTGCCCGCACCCGCCACGGCCGCCGTCTGACGAGACGGCGCGAGCAGCCGGCCACCGCCCGAGGAGGCTGCGCGAGCCGCCGTGACGGCGACCATCCGTCGGCCTGGAGGCGCGGTGCGGGCCCGCCCCGCGCCTCCAGGCCGTCCTGCACCGCGTCCAGGGCCGCACCGCGTCTCCACAGGGCGGCCAGCGGTGCGCGCCGCCGGCGCGCGGACGTGGGACAATCGTTCGACCGTCCCGACCCCTGAGGAACCGTGAGCCCACAAGCATCCGCGCCACTCGAGCCCGCCGCGACCCCGGCCGAGGCGATCCGCAACTTCTGCATCATCGCGCACATCGACCACGGCAAGTCCACGCTGGCCGACCGCATGCTGCAGATCACCGGCATCGTCGAGGAGCGGGCGATGCGCGCGCAGTACCTCGACCGCATGGACATCGAGCGCGAGCGCGGCATCACGATCAAGTCGCAGGCCGTCCGCATGCCGTGGGAGCTCGACGGCAAGACGTTCGCGCTGAACATGATCGACACGCCTGGGCACGTCGACTTCTCGTACGAGGTCTCGCGTTCGCTCGCCGCGTGCGAGGGCGCGATCCTCCTCGTGGACGCCGCGCAGGGCATCGAGGCGCAGACGCTCGCGAACCTCTACCTGGCGCTCGAGAACGACCTCGAGATCATCCCGGTCCTCAACAAGATCGACCTCCCCGCAGCGGAGCCGGACAAGTACGCGGCCGAGCTCGCGCAGCTCATCGGGGGCAAGCCGGAGGACGTGCTGCGCGTCTCCGGCAAGACCGGTGTCGGCGTCCCCGAGCTCCTCGACCGCGTCGTCGGCACGGTCCCGCCGCCCGTCGGCACGGTCGACGCCCCGCCCCGAGCGATGATCTTCGACTCCGTCTACGACAGCTACCGCGGCGTCGTCACGTACGTCCGCATGGTGGACGGCACCATCTCGCCGCGCGAGAAGGTCCAGATGATGTCGACGAAGACGACGCACGAGATCCTCGAGATCGGGGTGTCCTCGCCGGAGCCGAAGCCGAC
Organism: Curtobacterium sp. NPDC089689; assembly: GCF_044749145.1. Classification (NCBI taxonomy): domain Bacteria; kingdom Bacillati; phylum Actinomycetota; class Actinomycetes; order Micrococcales; family Microbacteriaceae; genus Curtobacterium; species Curtobacterium sp. NPDC089689. The sequence continues at coordinate 173,859 of NZ_JBIVHJ010000004.1, forward strand.
GAAGGGCCTCAGCGTCGGCGAGGTCGGCTACCTCATCACCGGCGTGAAGGACGTCCGCCAGTCGAAGGTCGGCGACACCGTCACGAGTGCGCAGAAGCCCGCGACCGATCCGCTGGCCGGCTACACCGACCCGAAGCCGATGGTGTTCTCGGGCCTGTACCCGATCGACGGCTCCGACTACCCGGACCTCCGCGAGGCGCTCGACAAGCTCAAGCTGTCCGATGCCGCCCTCGTGTACGAGCCCGAGACCTCCGTGGCGCTCGGGTTCGGGTTCCGCTGCGGATTCCTCGGCCTGCTGCACCTCGAGATCATCACCGAGCGCCTGAGCCGCGAGTTCGGCCTCGACCTCATCACCACGGCACCGAGCGTGATCTACGAGGTCACGAACGAGGACAACTCCGTGACCGAGGTCACGAACCCCTCCGAGTTCCCCGGCGGCCGCATCGTCGAGGTCCGCGAGCCGATGGTGCGCGCGGCCATCCTCGCGCCGAAGGACTACGTCGGCGCGATCATGGAGCTCTGCCAGTCGCGCCGCGGCTCCCTCCTCGGCATGGAGTACCTCGGTGAGGACCGCGTCGAGATCCGCTACGAGATCCCCCTCGGCGAGATCGTCTTCGACTTCTTCGACCAGCTGAAGAGCAAGACGCAGGGCTACGCGTCGCTCGACTACGAGCCCACGGGCGACCAGGCGGCCGACCTCGTCAAGGTCGACATCCTGTTGCAGGGTGAGCAGGTGGACGCGTTCAGCGCGATCGTCCACCGCGACAAGGCGTACGCGTACGGCACGCTCATGACCGAGCGACTCCGCAAGCTCATCCCGCGGCAGCAGTTCGAAGTGCCGATCCAGGCCGCCATCGGCGCACGCATCATCGCGCGCGAGAGCATCCGGGCGATGCGCAAGGACGTCCTCGCGAAGTGCTACGGCGGTGACATCACCCGCAAGCGCAAGCTCCTCGAGAAGCAGAAGGAGGGCAAGAAGCGCATGAAGATGGTGGGTCGCGTCGAGGTGCCGCAGGAAGCCTTCATCGCGGCGCTCTCGGGCGACGTCGAGGAGAAGAAGAAGTAGCGGCTCAGCGGGTGCGCTCGGTGCGCGCCCGCAGGGCTGCCAGGCAGACGGCCGGGAGGCACGCGGCGGCCAGTCCCGCCAGTGCGGTCCGCCAGGTGCTCCACTCCGTCATCGCGACGAACGTGGTCTGCTCGCTCGCCACCACGGACGCGACGGCCGCGCCGAGGGCGAGCAGGACCGTTCCGCCGACGAGCCAGGGGACGACCGGGCGTCGGCGGGAGCGTCGGACGACGACCACGAGCAGCGCGCCGAACAGCAGGACGCCGACGCCGATGCTCGCGACGGCGACCTGCGCGAGCAGGGTACTGACGACCGGGTACCGGTCGACGGGGAGCTCGCTCGTGTACCGGACGGGGAGCGCGGCACTCGCCTCGTACCGGTCGAGGGCGAGCCGTGCGATGACCGCGATCGCGAAGGCGATCGCGGTGAGGGTGCCCAGCGCCCGCGTGGTGCGGCCGGTCCGCGGTCGGGGGTCGGCGGTCGCGGTGGGCACGGACCGACGATAGCGGTGTGGCCGGGGTGATCCGAGCCTCCAGTTCGGGGTTCGCCCGTTCCGCGGCAGCTGGGTCGTGACGGTTCGCACCGCCAAGGAGGCTGGTCGGCATGCGTTCCCGCGGCAGCTGGGTCGTGACGGTTCGCACCGCCAAGTAGGCTGGTCGGCATGAGTTCCCGCGGCAGCTACCGGACCGCCCTGACGTACGGCGCGGTCGGCGCGACCCAGGCGTCGGACCTCATGACGTACCCGCCGGAGGGCTTCACGCCCACCGAGTCCCGTGCGCGGATCGGCCACGGCGACGCCCGGTTCGAGACCGCCGTGACGCAGGCGCTGTCCTGGCAGATCCAGGAGCGCAGCGGGATCCGTGTGCAGGTCGACGACCAGCCCGACGACGACGAGGTCCGCTACAACCCGGTGACCTTCGACGAGCACGGTGTCCCGATCGCCCCCGCGTCGATCGGCACTCCGAAGGTCGAGCGGTTCGCGCCGGACGGCACGCCGCTGTTGACCGCGGGGACGACCGCGACGCTGACGATGCACGCGTTCGGGCAGACCGTGCACGCGCCGGTCCGGGTCGTGTCGATCATCGACGAGACGGACCGGAAGGGTTTCGCGTACGGCACGCTCGAGGGCCACCCGCTCTCGGGCGAGGAGTCGTTCGTCGTCGAGCGCACGTCGGACGGTTCGGTCTGGCTGCAGTTGCGGCAGTTCTCGCAGCCGGCGAGCCGGAAGTGGCGCCTCGTGGAGCCGCTGCTCCGCCGGCAGCAGCGGGTCATGGCGGAGAAGTACCTCGCGGCGCTGCGCGGCGACTGAGCGGTCCGCACCCCGCCCCTGACATCGCCCACGCCGCGACTCGGCTCGGCGGACAGTTCCGCGGCCCGGACGGCGCGCAGGTCCGCGGAGCCGAGCCTTGGTGGGCGCTCGGGCCACCGCCCGTCAGCGCAGGGGCGCGAGCGCGGCGATCGCGTCCTCGATCAGCTGCACGTCCTGCACGCAGTCGCGCGCGACCGCGACCGCACTCGTCGACCGGAGCGCCTCGACGTCGTAGACGCCCGTCGCGACCGCCAGGAACGGGATGCCCGCCACGTCGGCGGCCTCGCCGTCCCGCGGGGTGTCGCCGACGATCACGGCCCGCTCGCCACGGAGCGCAGCGGCAGCACGTCCGGTCACGCCGGCTCGGTCGACCTCTTCGTCGCCGAAGAACGAGTGCGCCCAGTCGAACGCCTCGAGGTCGAACCCCGCGCCACGGAGCTTGACCCGTGCCCGGTGCTCGGAGTTGCCGGTGAGCAGCCCGTTGCGCCAGCCCAGCACGGCCAAGCGTCGGAGGAGGTCGCGGGCACCCGGCGCCGGCTTGCGGTGGTCACCGGCACGGAAGCGTTCGTCGGTGAGGTCGCGCAGGTGCCCGGACACGGTCGGGATGAGTGCGTCGTCGAGGTCGTGCGCCCGGACGTGCTCGGCGATGAGGCCGGCGTCCGTCCGTCCGTGCTGGTGCCCGACGCGCAGGGTGAGGTCACGGCCGACCGCCCGCTCGAGCGCCAGGTGGTACAGGTTGCCCGGCGAGGAGGCGTTCAGCACGAGGGTGCCGTCGATGTCCCACAGCACCGTGGTGGGGACGGTGTGGTGCTCCATACCTCCATCATGACCGAGAATGGAGTCCATGCCGAGCGCCCTGCCGATCGCCGATCCTGCTCCGTCGGACGGGCTGATCACCCCCGGACCGGGAGCGGGTGACGTCCCGTTCGGCGTCTACGTGCACGTGCCGTTCTGTCGGGTCCGGTGCGGGTACTGCGACTTCAACACGTACACGGCATCCGAGCTGCGCGGGGTCCGTCGTGACGACTACGCGGGCCACGCGGTGCAGGAGATCCGTTTCGCTGCCTCGGGGCTCGAGCGCTCCGGTGTCCCGCGTCGTCCGGTGTCGACGGTGTTCTTCGGCGGTGGGACCCCGACGATGCTGCCGGCCGACGACCTCGTGATGATCCTCCGCGCGATCGACGAGACGTGGGGCATCGTGCCCGGCGCCGAGGTCACCACCGAGGCGAACCCCGACTCGGTGGACGGCGCATCCCTGCAGACGCTCCGCGAGGGCGGCTTCACCCGGGTGAGCTACGGCATGCAATCGGCGGTGCCGCACGTCCTCGCCACGCTCGACCGCACGCACGACCCGGAGCGGGTGCCGCTCGTGGTGGACCTCGCGAAGCAGCAGGGCCTCGACGTGTCGCTCGACCTCATCTACTCGACGCCGGGGGAGTCCCTCGCCGACTGGCGGACCTCGCTCGACGCGGCGATCGCCTGTGCGCCCGACCACGTCTCGGCGTACTCGCTCATCGTCGAGGAGGGCACCGCGATGGGGCGGATGGTCGCCCGGGGCGAACTGCCCGCTCCCGACGACGACCTCGCCGCCGACATGTACGAGCTCGCCGACGACGTCCTCGGTGCGGCTGGGTACTCCTGGTACGAGGTCTCGAACTGGGCACGGGGCGAGGCCCACGCGAGCCGCCACAACCTGTCCTACTGGAAGGGCCACGACTGGTGGGGTGTCGGTCCGGGCGCCCACTCCGCGGTCGCCGGCACCCGCTGGTGGAACGTCAAGCACCCGGCCGCGTACGCGAACCGAGTGCTCGCGGGGGAGTCGCCGGCAGCCGGCCGCGAGACCCTCGACGACGAGACACGGTACGTCGAGCGCGTGCTCCTCGCGGCGCGGGTCCGCGGGGAGCTCGCCACGTCGGAGCTCCGCCGGGAGGCCCGTGGCCGCGTCGCCGGGCTCATCGCACGTGGTCTCGTGGACGGCGCGGCCGCGGTGCGGGGTCGGGTCGAGTTGACCAGGCAGGGCCGGCTGCTCGCGGACGCGGTGGTCCGCGAGCTGCTCGACTGAGCCCTCGGTTCCCGCGTGATCCGCTACTGCTTGATGAACTCGATCGACAGCGGGTACTTGTAGAAGCGGCCCTGGTTGGCGGCGATCGCGGCGAGGATCGAGAAGACGATCACGAGCACACCCAGGATCGGCAGCAGGATCAGGCCGATGAGGATGATCGAGAGCAGGCCGCACACGACTCCGGCGATCGCCGCGGTGATGTGGAAGTTCAGTGCCTGGCGAGTGTGTTCGCGCACGAACTGGCCCCGATCGCGCAGCACGAGGTACGCGACGATCGGCACGAGCAGGCTGAAGAAGATCGCGCCGACGTGCGTCAGGGTCGCCCAGAGTCGCTGGTCCTCGGGGCTCATCGGCTGGGGCGCCTGGTGGTTCGGCGGGTACTGGGGGCCGCCTGGGCCGCCGGGCTGCTGTCCGTAGGTCATGCGGGAAGCGTACCGACGAGCGCCGACGGACGTCCCGTGTTGTCGGCCGTCGGGCGTAGGATCAGCAGTCGACACACGAGAGTGCCAACGCGAACGGAAAGGGGATCGAGTGGTCAGCGAACGCAGCCTCGAGGTCCTCAAGGCCATCGTGCGGGACTACGTCGCCTCCCGTGAGCCGGTCGGGTCGAAGACCATCGTCGACCGCCACGCCTTCGGGGTGAGCGCCGCGACCATCCGCAACGACATGGCCCAGCTCGAGGACGAGCAGCTCATCGTGGCGCCGCACACGTCCTCCGGTCGCGTCCCCACCGACAAGGGCTACCGCGTCTTCGTCGACCACCTCGCGGCGGCACGACCGCTCTCGAGCGCGCAACGCCACGCGATCGAGACCTTCCTCGGAGCGTCGGGCGACCTCGACGACGTCCTCGGTCGGACGGTCCGCCTGCTCAGCCAGCTGACCAACCAGGTCGCTCTCGTGCAGTACCCCTCGATGGTGCGCGCCCGGGTGCAGCACGTCGAACTCGTCCGGCTCGGCGACACCCGCCTGATGGTGGTGCTCATCACCGACACCGCGCGCGTCGAGCAGCGGGTCGTCGAGAGCGACGTCAGCCTCGACGAGTCCGCGCTCACCGAACTCCGCACCGTGGTCAACGGCGCCACGGTCGGGCTGCTCCTGCAGGACGTCCCCGGGGCGCTCCGCGCGGTGCCGCAGCAGCTCCGGCCCGACGTCCAGCCCCTCGCCGGGGTCGTCGTCGCGACGCTCATCGAGCAGGTGGCGGCGAACCGCCAGGACCGCCTGCTCATGGCGGGCGCGGCGAACCTCGCGAAGAGCGAGTCGGACTTCTCCGGCGGACTCTTCCCGGTGCTCGAAGCGATCGAGGAACAAGTCACCCTGCTCCGGTTGTTCGGGGAGATGCAGGTGGACGACGTCGCCGTGGCCGCACGCATCGGCGTCGAGAACGCCGAGTACGGACTCGACGCCACGAGCATCGTCGCCGGTGGGTACCTCGCGGGCGGTGAGGTGGCCCGGCTCGGGGTGCTCGGCCCGACCCGGATGGACTACGGCAGCAACATGGCCGCGGTCCGCGCCGTCGCACGGTACCTGTCCAAGCTCCTGGGCGAACATTGACCGGCCCGCACCGCGATCGGCGCGACCCACGCGCACGACCCGCACCGGGCCTCCAGACCGACCGAACCGAAACTCTCTGAGGGATACGTGGCAGACCACTACGACGTCCTCGGCGTCCAGCCGGACGCCTCCGATGCCGACATCAAGAAGGCCTACCGTCGCCTGGCGCGGGAACTCCACCCGGACGTGAACCCCAGCCCGGAGGCCGCCGAGCGCTTCAAGGACGTGACGCACGCGTACGACGTGCTGAGCGACCCCGAACAGCGCCGTCGGTACGACGCCGGACCGCAGGCGGACAGCCCGTTCGGCGGCGGCGCCGGTGGCTTCAGCGACATCTTCGACGCCTTCTTCGGCGGTGGTGGCGGCGGTCGGGGCTCCGGTCCGCGCAGTCGTGCCGAGCGGGGGCAGGACGCCCTGCTGCGCATCGACGTCGACCTCGACGAGGTCGTCTTCGGCACCCACAAGGAGGTCGAGGTCGACACGGCCGTCCTGTGCGAGACCTGCCACGGCTCGTGCTGCGCGCCGGGCACGAGCCCGCGCACCTGCGACATCTGCGGCGGCTCCGGTCACATCCAGCGCCAGGTCCGTTCGCTCCTCGGCAACGTCGTCACGAGCGCGCCGTGCGGCACGTGCCGCGGCTACGGCACCGTGATCCCGAACCCGTGCCCCACGTGCCAGGGCCAGGGCCGCGTGCGCGCCCGTCGCTCGATCCCGGTCGACGTGCCCGCCGGTGTCGACTCCGGTCTGCGCCTGCAGATGCCGGGTCAGGGCGAGGTCGGTCCGGCCGGCGGCCCCTCGGGTGACCTCTACCTCGAGATCCGGGTGCGGCACCACGACGTCTTCAGCCGCGACGGTGACGACCTGCTCGCGACGCTCGAGGTCGGGATGACGGACGCGATCCTCGGCACCACCGCGACGATCGACGGTCTCGACGGGCCGGTCGAGCTCGAGATCCGTCCCGGTGTCCAGAGCGCTGACGTGCTCGTGCTCAAGGACCGCGGTGTCACGAAGCTGCGCGGCGCCGGGCGCGGTGACCTCCGCGTCGGCGTGCAGGTCGTGACGCCGACGAAGCTCTCGCACAAGGAGCGCCAGCTGGTCGAGCAGCTCGCGAAGTCGCACAAGGCGACGAAGCCGCAGCTCGCCCGGTTCCAGCAGGGCATGTTCGGCAAGCTCCGCGACCGCTTCTTCAACTTCTGATGGCCTCGCTGTACCTCGTGCCCGCGCTCGACGGCGTGACCGTCGGCGACCAGGTGTCGCTGGGCGGGGCGGAAGGCCGTCACGCGGTGTCGGTCGCGCGGGTGCGGGTCGGCGAGACGCTGCGCCTGGGCGACGGGAACGGCACCGTGGTGACCGGACCGGTGGTGACCACCGACCGCGACGCCCTCGTGCTCGAGGTCACGGCGGTGGACGTCTCCCCGACGCCGTCGCCCACGCTGACGCTCGTGCAGGCCCTGGCCAAGGGCGGTCGCGACGAGATGGCCGTGCAGGCGTCGACCGAGATCGGCGTCGACCGCATCGTCCCGTGGTCGGCGGCCCGAAGTGTCTCCCGGTGGGAGGGGGCGAAGGTCGAGAAGGGCCGTGCGCGGTGGGAGGCCATCGCGCACGAGGCCTCGAAGCAGGCGATCCGTCCGCGGGTGCCGGCCGTCGAGGCGCCGGTGACGACCGCGCAGCTCGTGGGGACCGTCGGCGCCCGGCGGGCGGTGCTCGTGCTCGACCCGGTCGGCGACGTCCGGCTCTCCGCGTGGGAGCCGCCAGCCGACGTCGAGGACATCGCGCTCGTCGTCGGGCCCGAGGGCGGCATCGACGGCAGCGAGTTCGACCGCCTGGTCGCCGCGGGTGCCGTGCGGGTGCGACTCGGCGACACCGTGCTCCGGACCTCGACCGCGGGTCCGGCGGCGCTGTCGATCCTCCAGACGCGGCTCGGGCGCTGGTAGGCCCGCCGTCGGCGGCGCGTTCTACGATGGGGACATGAGCACCAGCACGCCCAGCGTCTTCTCGAAGATCATCGCGCGCGAGATCCCGGCGACCGTCGTCGCCGAGGACGACCGGGTCATCGCGTTCGAGGACATCGCGCCGAAGGCTCCCGTCCACGTGCTCGTCGTCCCGAAGACCGAGCAGTACCGCAACGTGACGGAGCTCGCCTCCGGGGACCCCGACCTCCTCGCCCACGTGGTCGCCACCGCACAGCGCATCGCCGACGAGCGTGCCGGCGGCCAGTACCGTCTCGTGTTCAACACCGGCGAAGCAGCCGGTCAGACCGTGTTCCACGTGCACGCGCACGTACTCGCAGGTGAACTGCAGGAAGGCACCCTTGCCGGATAACGAACCACTCGAGCAGGACGCCACGTCCGAGCTCACCGTCGACGGCATCGCCATGGTGCAGCTGCTGGGTCCGCAGGACCGGCTGCTCAAGACCGTCGAACGTCAGTACCCCGGGGTCCGCGTCGTCGTGCGCGGCAACGAGGTCAGCCTCACCGGCCCGGAGCGCGACGTCGCCCGCGCCCGTGCCCTCGTCGACGAACTCGTCGGCATGGTCAAGCGCGGTCAGGACATCGGCCCTGCCGACATCCCGATGTCGGCGCGCATCCTCGACGACGACCGCAAGCCGTCGGACACCTTCGGGACGCCGATCGTGTCGAGCCGGGGCAAGTCGGTCCGCCCGAAGACCGACGGCCAGCGGGCGTACGTCGACGCGATCGACGCGAACACCATCACGTTCGGGATCGGACCGGCGGGTACCGGCAAGACGTACCTGGCGATGGCGAAGGCCGTGCAGGCGCTGCAGCGGCGCGAGGTCACCCGCATCATCCTCACGCGCCCGGCGGTGGAGGCGGGCGAGCGGCTCGGGTTCCTGCCCGGCACGCTCACCGACAAGATCGACCCGTACCTGCGGCCGCTGTACGACGCCCTCAACGAGATGATGGACCCCGAGCTCGTGCCGAAGCTCCTCGCGGCCGGCACCGTCGAGGTCGCGCCGCTGGCGTACATGCGCGGGCGGACGCTCAACGACTCGTTCGTGGTCCTCGACGAGGCGCAGAACACCACGCCCGAGCAGATGAAGATGTTCCTCACGCGCCTCGGGTTCGGGTCGAAGATGGTCGTCACGGGCGACATCACCCAGGTCGACCTGCCCGGCAACCTCTCCGGGCTCCGGCTCGTGACACGGATCCTCGACAAGGTCGACGACATCCACTTCGCCCGCCTCGGCAGCGAGGACGTCGTCCGGCACACGCTCGTCGGGCGCATCGTGGACGCCTACACCGTCTACGACGAGGAGCGCCTCGCCGAGCAGGCCGGGTACCGTCCCGGCGGTCGCGGCTCGGCAGCGGAGGGCAACCCCGCCGGTGTCAACCGCGCCGAGCGTCGCGGCCGTCCACCGCAGGACCGGCAGCGCTCCCCGTACCCGCAGAACGACTCCCGAGGAGGGAACCGGTGAGCATCGAGCTCAACAACGAGTCCGGGGTGGAGGTGGACGAGGCCGCGATCCAGCGCCTCGCCTCGTTCGCGCTCGACGCGATGCACGTCCACGCCGACGCGGAGCTCGCGATCGTGCTCGTGGACGAGGGCGCGATGGAGCAGCTGCACGTGCGGTGGATGGACGAGCCCGGTCCGACCGACGTCCTGAGCTTCCCGATGGACGAACTGCGCCCGGGCACCGAGGACGACCCGACGCCCGCCGGACTCCTCGGCGACATCGTGCTCTGCCCGCAGGTGGCGGAGGAACAGGCGAAGACAGCCGGACACTCCACGACCGACGAGATGCTGCTGCTCACGTGCCACGGGATCCTGCACCTCCTCGGCTTCGACCACGCGGAGCCGGAGGAGAAGGCCGAGATGTTCGGCATCCAGGGCGAGATCCTCTCCGCGTTCGCCGCCCAGCACCGAGGACGGTGACCTGATGCTGCTCGTCGCCGTCCTGCTCGCGGTGGCGTTCGTGCTGGTCGTCGGCGGCGGTGTGCTCGCGGCGTCCGACGCGGCGCTCTCCGTGCTGTCCCGCGCCGACCTCGACGAGATCGCGCAGGGCGCCAAGCGTCGTCGTGCGATCGAGGCGATCGGCGACGACGTCGGCGCGCACGTCAACGCCCTGAACTTCGTCCGCGTGCTCGCGGAGACGGCCGCCGCGGTGCTCGTCACGATCGCCCTCGTGACCGTCTTCGACACCTGGTGGGTGGCGCTCATCGTGTCCGCCGCCGTGATGACCGCGGTGTCGTTCGTCCTCGTCGGCTCGAGCCCCCGGAGTGTCGGACGCGCGCACGCCGAGCGCCTGATCGCGGTCACGGGCGGCCTCGTCCGCGCCGTCCGCATCGTGCTCGGGCCGCTCGCCGGACTCCTCGTGGCCATCGGCGACCGGGTCACCCCCGGTCGCGGTCGCAGCGCCTCGACGGTGTCGAGCGAGGAACAGCTGCTGTCGCTCGTCGACGAGGCCGCCGAGAGCAACGTGCTCGAAGCGGACGACCGCGAGCTCATCCACTCGGTGTTCGAGTTCAGCGACACCCTCGTGCGCGAGGTCATGGTGCCGCGCACCGACATGATCACCGTCGACGGCGCCGACACGCTGGCGGCAGCGATGGAGCAGTTCCTCGTCGCGGGCGTGTCCCGCATGCCGGTCACGGGGAAGGACAGCGACGACGTGCTCGGCGTCCTGTACCTCCGCGACGTGTCCCGTGCGCTCTACGAGCGTCCGGGAGCCGGCGCCGAGCCGGTGACGGGGCTGCTGCGCCCGGCCGGGTTCGTCCCGGAGTCGAAGGCCGCGGACGACACGCTGCGTGCGATGCAGGCGGGCAAGAACCACCTGCTGCTCGTGGTCGACGAGTACGGCGGGGTCGCCGGGCTCGTCACGATGGAGGACCTCATCGAGGAGCTCGTCGGCGACATCTCGGACGAGTACGACCGCGCCGTGGTCGACCGGGTCGAGGTGGAGCCCGGCGTCTGGCGCATCTCGGCCCGGATGCCCGTCGACGAGCTGGGCGACCTCTTCGGCATCGAGCTCGACGACGACGACGTCGACACGGCGGGCGGCCTGCTCGTCAAGGAACTCGGCCACCTCGCCACCCGTGGCGACCGCGTCACCGTCGACGGCATCGTGCTCGTCGCCGAGCGGGTGGAGGGCAAGCGCCGCCACCTCGTCTCCGTCCTCGCCGAGCGGACCGACGCCCTCGCGGACGTCGAGCACGCCCTCGACGACTCCACGCCCACCACGACAGGGAACACCTCCGCATGACCGACACCACCACACCCGAGGGCCAGCCGTACCGAGCGGGCTTCGTCTCCTTCGTCGGCCGGCCCAACGTCGGCAAGTCGGCGCTGACGAACGCGCTGGTCGGCGAGAAGGTGGCCATCACCTCGTCGAAGCCGCAGACCACCCGTCGGGCCATCCGCGGCGTCGTGCACCGGCCGAACGGGCAGGTCATCATCGTCGACACACCCGGTGTCCACCGACCGCGGACGCTGCTCGGGGAACGGCTCAACGACCTCGTGCAGTCCACGCTCGGCGACGTCGACGTGATCGGCTTCTGCGTGCCGGCGAACGAGCCGATCGGCCCGGGCGACCGCTTCATCAACGACTCGCTCGACCAGTACCCGCGGGCGAAGAAGATCGCCATCGTCACGAAGATCGACCGCGTCTCGAAGGACAAGGTCGGCGAGCAGCTCCTGGCGGTGTCGAAGCTCCGCGAGTGGGACGTCATCATCCCGACGTCCGGCACCCGCGGGCTGCAGCTCGAACCGCTCCTCGACGAGATCACGGCGCTGCTGCCCGAATCGCCCCAGCTCTACGACGACGCGACCGTCACGGAGGAGACCGACGAGGACCGCATCGCCGAACTCATCCGCGAGGCCGCGCTCGAGGGCGTCCGCGACGAGCTCCCGCACTCGCTGGCCGTCGTCGTCGAGGACGTCGTCGAGCCGGACGAGGACGACGACCCCGACGGTCCGCTGCGCATCTTCGCGAACCTCTTCGTCGAGCGCGACAGCCAGAAGGCGATCGTCATCGGCCGCGGCGGCGAGCGTCTCAAGGACGTCGGGTCGCGCGCCCGGACCGAGATCGAGTCGCTGCTGGGCGGTCGGCACGTGTACCTGAACCTCCGGGTCAAGGTCGCGAAGGAGTGGCAGCGCGACCCGAAGCAGCTCGGCCGCCTCGGCTTCTGAGCACTCGTCCAACGGGGACCGCGTCGGGCGGTCGAGGACACGTCAGCCGATCGACTGACGCGCGTCGGGTCGGCGCGCCGTACCGTGGTCTGGTGTTCCGTCCCGTGCTGCGCTCGCAGGTCCTCTTCGACGTCATCGTCGCGGTCCTCCTCGGCGTGGTGCTGCTGCTCCTCCGGACCGGTGGGGGCAACGGCCTGCTGAGCATCGTCGTCGTCGCAGGGCTCACGGTGTCCCTGGCGCTCCGTCGACTCTCCCCGGGCCTCGCGCTCGGCATCGCGTGGCTGTTCGCCGTCCTGCAGATGGCGACCTGGCAGACACCTGATCCCGCCAACGTGCTCATCGCGGGCGTGATGTTCACCACGAGCGCGTACGGCAGCAGTCGGGTCCGGCTCGCCGGGCTCCTCTCGGCGGTCGGCGGGGCGCTCGTCGCCGCGGGCTACACCGGGCTGCAGGACGTGCAGCAGCAGCACGACGTCGGCTTCTCGCGGACCCCGATGGAGTTCGCGCAGCTCGTGCTCGGGACGTTCGCCGGCGTGCTGCTGGTCCTCCTGCTACCGTGGCTCGCGGGACTGGTCCGGCGGACCCGTCGGCTCGCGAGCGTCAGCCGCGAGGCCCAGCTCCTCGCCGAGCGCGACGCCGCCCGGGCCGACCGTGCGGTCGCCGTCGAGCAGGAGCGCGTCCGCATCGCCCGCGACATGCACGACATCGTCGCGCACTCGCTCGCGGTGGTCATCGCCCAGGCGGACGGTGCCCGCTACGCGCTCAAGGCCGACCCCGCGATCGCCGACCAGGCCCTGACCACGATCTCCGGCACGGCCCGTCGGGCACTCGGCGACGTCCGTGAACTGCTCGGGACGCTGCGGCACGAGCAGGGCACCGCGCCGACGCCGGACATCGACGACATCGAGCACCTCGTGACGGAGATGCGCGACATCGGGCTCGACGTCGACGTCGAGCGTGAGGGCGATCCCTCGACCCTGCCGACGACCACCCAGCTCGCGGTGTACCGGATCGTGCAGGAGAGCCTCACGAACGCGTACAAGCACGGGCAGCGTGGCGCTCCCGTGCGTGCTCGTCTCACCTACCGACCGGACACGGTCGAGATCCAGGTCGTCAACGAGCGCGCCGACGACGGCCGCGCCGGCCCGGGGACCGGCCACGGCCTGGTGGGCATGCGCGAGCGTGCCACCATGACGGGCGGGACGATGACCGCCGGGCCGCGCGGTGACGACTTCGTCGTGGCGGTCCGGATGCCCTCGGTCCCCGCCAGCGGGCAGATGCCCCGTGACCGCATCACCTCGATCCAGCAGGAGCACACCGCACGATGACCACGACCCCGAACCCCGAGGCCCGCATCCGTGTGGCGCTCGTCGACGACCAGGCGCTCTTCCGCACCGGGATCCGCATGCTCATCGACTCGCAGCCGGACCTGCAGTTCGTGGGAGAGGCCGGCGACGGCGCCGAGGGCGTCGAACTCGTCCGGCGTGCCCGTCCCGACGTGGTCCTCATGGACGTGCGCATGCCGGTGATGGACGGCATCACGGCGACGTCCCGCATCGTGGAGCAGTCGGGTACCGACGGCGCGAAGGTCCTCGTGCTCACGACGTTCGACTTCGACGAAGCTGCCGCGAAGGCGATCCGGGCGGGAGCCAGCGGTTTCGTGCTGAAGGACGCTGACCCCGAGTTCCTGCTCGCGGCGATCCGCACGGTGCACGCGGGGACCGCGGTCTTCGCGGCGTCGGCGACCCGGGAGCTGCTGCGCCGCTACGAGGACACGACGCCGTCGGCTGCGACGATCCCGCCCGCGTTCGCGGACCTGACGCCGCGGGAACGGGAGATCTTCGACCTCGCGGCGAAGGGCATGAGCAACAGCGAGATCGCATCGCACGAGTTCGTGAGCGAGGCCACCGTCAAGACCCACATCTCGCGGGTGCTGACGAAGCTCGAGCTGCGGGACCGGGTGCGGCTCGTGGTGTTCGCGCACGAGCACGGGCTCGTCGCGAAGGACTGACACCGACGCGCCAGCGCTGCCTCGCGACGGCACGTCGCCCCGCGCAGCGCCTGCAGCACGACGGCCCGTCATCCGAAGGGATGACCCGTGCACAGGGGAGCAAGCCGAGCGGACCATCCACAGGAGCCGACCGACCGACGCGGGACGAGCCTCCAGGCCGTCATCGTGGAGTCATGACCAGCAGCCACGCTCCGATCATCCGCCTCGACCACGTGTCCAAGCACTACGGCGACGCCGCGCGCCGGGTGACGGCGCTCGACGACGTCAGCGTCGACATCGGCTCGGGGGAGTTCACCGCGGTGATGGGGCCGTCCGGGTCGGGGAAGTCGACGCTCATGCACGTCGCCGCCGGCCTGGACGCGGTCTCGAGCGGCCGCATCCAGATCGACGGGGTGGACATCACCGGCCTCGGCGACCGCGACCTCACCGAACTCCGACGCCGTCGTCTCGGGTTCGTGTTCCAGTCCTTCAACCTCGTGCCCACCCTCGACGTCGGCGAGAACATCCGGTTGCCGTTCCTGCTCGGCGGGCACCGGACGTCGCGCGAGGAGAACGCGTGGATCGACCGGCTCGTCGACATGCTCGGGCTGGGCAACCGCCTGACGCACCGTCCGCACCAGCTCTCCGGCGGTCAGCAGCAGCGCGTCGCGATCGCCCGCGCACTCGCCTCGCGGCCGGCGGTCGTCGTCGCCGACGAACCCACCGGCGCGCTCGACTCACGGACGGGGCGGGACGTGCTCGGCATCCTGCGCGGCGCCGTCGACGAGTGGGGGCAGAGCGTCGTCATGGTCACGCACGATCCGGTCGCCGCCGCGAACGCCGACCGGATCCTGTTCCTCGCCGACGGACGCATCGTGGGCGACCGTCCCGCGATGGACGCCGCCGAGATCTCCGCGACGATGCTCGGGATGGAGGCGGCAGCGTGAACACCATGACCTCCCTGCGGGAGTTCCGCCCCACGATCCTCGTCGCGGCACTCGGCACGACGTTCGGCTCCGCCCTGGTGATCGCGCCGGGCATCGTGTCCGAGGCGCTCGCGACCACCGGACTCGACGGCATCGCCACCGTGAAGGCGATCCTGTCGGTGATCGGGTGGTTGTTCCTCGGCATCGCGCTGTACGTCGGCGCCATCGTCACGGCGAACACGTGTGCGACCCTCATCGCAGGGCAGACGCGTGTGATCGCCCTGCAGCGACTGGTCGGCGCGACCGGCGCCACGCTGCGGTCCCGGATCACCCGGGCGGGGCTCGTCGTCGGCGTCGTGGGCGGGCTGCTCGGTGCCGTCGTCGGCACCGGCCTGAGCGCGGTCTTCGTCATGGTGCTGCGGGGCAACGGGTTCCTCCCGGACACCGCGTACACGCTCGTCCCGTGGGAGCTCGTGCTGCCGATCGTGGCGGTCGTCCTCGCCACGTGGGGAGCGTTCGCGGTGGGGTCGCGACGGGTCCTCACGGTCACGCCGCTCGAAGCCCTGTCGTCGAGCGTCGAGCCGAGCCACGACGACGTCCGGTCGGGCCGTGCCCGCAGCGTGTGGGCGGTCGTGCTCATGGTCCTCGGCGGCGGTCTGATGGCCATCGGGCTCGCGGCCAGTGCGGCGTCACCCATCGCGGTGCTGCCGGCCGCGCTCGGCGGCTTCGTGTCCTTCGCGGGGGTGGCCGTCGGTGCGACGATCGTCATGCCGCCCGTGCTCCAGCTGATCGGTCGGATCGGCGCGAAGGACCCGGTGGTCCTGCTCGCCGGACGGAACGCGATGCGCGCGCCGGGTCGGTCCTCACGCGCCACCATCGGTCTCGTGATCGGCGTGACACTGCTCGTGACCTTCGCGGTCGCGCTCGGCATCATGCAGCACACCCTCGAGACCGTCACCTCCGGGCAGGACGGCATGACGCCCGCGATGGTCGAAGCACAGCGCGACTTCTTCGCCCAGCTCAACGGCGTGGTCAGCGTGATCGTCGGGTTCTCCGCCGTGATCGCCGCGGTCGGTGTCGTGAACGCCCTCGCCCTCGGCGTGCTGCAGCGTCGTCGCGAGCTCGGCCTGCTCCGAGTCCTCGGCCTCACCGGCGCGCAGGTCCGTCGGATGATCGTCACCGAGGCGGTGCAGATGGTCGTCGCGGCCGTGGTGACCGGGCTCGTGCTCGGCACCGTGTACGGGTGGGTCGGCGGGCAGACGCTGCTCGGTACGCTCGGCACCGTCGTCACGCCCGTGCTGCCACCGATGACGGTCGGCATCGTGGTCGTCGGTGCGTTGGTCCTCGCGGTCGTCGCGACGATCGCGCCGGTGCGACGCGCGATGCGCGTGCCGCCGACGGAGGCGCTGGCGGTCGACTGACCGTGCGCGTCGCCGCCGGCGGTCGACTGACCGCGCGCGTCGCCGCCCGGTCAGGTGACCACGTCCCGGCCTGGAGGCGCGGTGCGGACCCGCCCCGCGCCTCCAGGCCGCTTGCACACGCCTGGTACACCAGTGCTACGGTGGTCCCGATGTACTCGGCACTCCTCCTCCTTCGCTGCCGCGACGAGGCCTGACACAACGGCCCACCTCGTCGCGGAGTCCGTCGTGGCCTGACCCACACCTGACGACGAAAGCGACGAAACGATGCAGAACACGCAACGGCCCTCCGGGATGCCGATCCACAAGTACGTCCCGTTCCACGAACAGATCCGCGTCGATCTGCCCGACCGCACCTGGCCGACGAAGCGCATCGACCGAGCGCCCCGGTGGTGCGCGGTGGACCTCCGCGACGGCAACCAGGCCCTCATCGACCCGATGGACTCCGAGCGCAAGCGGGCGATGTTCGACCTGCTGGTCCGGATGGGTTACAAGGAGATCGAGGTCGGGTTCCCCAGCGCCTCGCAGACCGACTTCGACTTCGTCCGCTCCCTCATCGACGAGGGCGCCATCCCCGACGACGTCACGATCCAGGTCCTGACGCAGGCGCGCGAGCACCTCATCAACCGCACCTACGAGGCGATCGACGGTGCGAAGCAGGCCATCGTCCACCTGTACAACTCGACGTCGATCGTGCAGCGCGAGGTCGTCTTCCGGACCGACGTCCAGGGCGTCGTCGACATCGCGGTCCACGGTGCCGAGCTCTGCAAGGCGGCCGAGGCGAACCTGCAGCACGACACGCAGGTGTTCTACGAGTACTCGCCCGAGTCGTACACGGGCACCGAGCTCGAGGTCGCGGTGCGGATCTGCAACGCGGTGCTCGAGGTCTTCCGTCCGACGCCCGAGCGCAAGGTGATCATCAACCTGCCCGCCACGGTCGAGATGGCGACGCCGAACGTCTACGCCGACTCGATCGAGTGGATGTCCCGCAATCTCGCCCACCGCGAAGACGTCATCCTCTCGCTGCACCCGCACAACGACCGCGGCACCGCCGTCGCCGCCGCCGAGCTCGGCTACATGGCCGGGGCCGACCGCATCGAGGGGTGCCTGTTCGGCAACGGGGAGCGCACCGGCAACGTCGACCTCGTCGCCCTCGGCATGAACCTGTTCACGCAGGGCATCGACCCCGAGATCGACTTCAGCGACATCGACCAGGTCAAGCGCACGGTCGAGTACTGCAACCAGCTGCCGGTGCCCGAGCGGCAGCCGTGGGCGGGCGACCTCGTCTACACGGCGTTCAGCGGCTCGCACCAGGACGCCATCAACAAGGGCTTCGACGCCATGCGGGCCAAGGCTGACGCCGCGGGGAAGTCGATCGACGAGATCGCGTGGGCGGTGCCGTACCTGCCCGTCGACCCGAAGGACATCGGCCGCTCCTACGAAGCCGTCATCCGAGTGAACTCGCAGTCCGGTAAGGGCGGCGTCGCGTACCTGCTGAAGACCGACCACGCGCTCGACCTGCCCCGCAAGCTGCAGATCGAGTTCTCGGGCGTCGTGCAGCAGCGCACCGACTCCGAGGGTGGCGAATTCTCGTCCGAGCGCATCTGGGACCTGTTCCGCGACGAGTACCTGCCCGCCGACGACGAGTCGGACAAGTGGGGCCGCTACGAGATCACGAAGACGGCGACCGCGTCGGACTTCGACGGCACGACGAAGCTCTCGGTCGCGATGCGCGTCGACGAGGGAACCGTCACCGCCGAGGCCGTCGGCACCGGTCCGATCGACGCCTTCCTGCAGGTCCTCGAGGGGCAGGGCATCGACGTGACGCTCTACGACTACTCGGAGCACACGATGAGCGCCTCCGGTGACGCGCAGGCCGCGTCCTACGTCGAACTCGACGTCGACGGCACGCGGCTGTGGGGCGTCGGCATCGACGCGGACATCGCCACCGCGTCGCTCAAGGCGATCGTCAGCGCGGTGAACCGCGCGGTCCGTGCCGGGGCCGCGTCCGGCACGCCGTCGCCGGAGCTGGTCTCCGCGTAGTCGCGTCCACCGCCGGGAGGCGCGGTGCGGGTCGGTCCCACACCGCGCCTCCCGTCCGTCCCGCACCGCGCCTCCTTTCCGTCCGGCACCGCGCCTCCTTTCCGTTCTGCACCGCGCACCCTGTCCGTGCCGCACCGCGCCTCCCGCCCGTGCGCCGAGGGCCGGGCGCCGGACCACCCGGCTGCACCGCGCCGTCGGTGGCGAGGGGGATACTGGAGCAATGCCGCTGTACCGGGACGAGTGCGTCGTGTTGCGCACCCACAAGCTCGGTGAAGCCGACCGCATCGTCACGATGCTCAGCCGCCAACACGGCAAGATCCGCGCGGTCGCGAAGGGCGTCCGCAGGACCGCGTCGAAGTTCGGAAGCCGCCTCGAACCCTTCATGGTCGTCGACGCGCAGTTCTACGAGGGCCGTTCCCTCGACATCGTGACGCAGGCGGAGTCGCTCGGCTCGTACGGTGCCCAGATCGTCGCCGACTACGGTGCGTACACCGCGGCGAGCGCGATGGTCGAGACCGCCGACCGGCTGAGCGAGGCCGACGCCGGACTCCAGCAGTACCTCCTGCTCGTCGGAGCCCTCCGTTCCCTCGCACGCGGGGAGCACGCGGCGACGGCGACGCTCGACTCCTACCTGCTCCGGGCGATGAGCATCGCGGGGTGGGCGCCCTCGTTCGGCGACTGCGCGGTGACTGGGGAGCCGGGGCCGCACTCGGCGTTCGTCGTGCAGCTCGGCGGGGTCGTCGCGGACCACGCAGCACCGCCCGGTACGCCCCGGCTCGACCCGGTGACGCTCGGACTGCTCGGGTCCCTGCTCGCGGGCGACTGGGCCACGGTCGACGCCGCAGACGAGCGCACCCGTTCGCGGGCGTCCGGCGTGGTCGCGGCGTACGCCCAGTGGCACCTGGAACGATCGCTCCGGTCGTTGCCGCACGTCGACCGCACCGAGCACCCGGCCCCGGTCGCGCCGACCCCGGGCGGGGTCCCGGCAGCCGTGGCGGCCACCCCGACCCCCGCGGTGCCCACCCCGACCCCCGCCGACGCCGAAGGAACCCCTGCATGAGCCCACGCCGGTACGCCGAGTCCGAGCCGCTCCGACCCGTGGACTGGACGGGGGAGCAGCCGCCCGCCATCCCGGCGCGGTTCGTGCCGCAGCACGTGGCGATCGTCATGGACGGCAACGGCCGGTGGGCGAACCAGCGCGGGCTGACCAGGGTCGAGGGGCACAAGGCCGGCGAGGCCTCGCTGCTCGACGTCGTCGCCGGCGCCGTGCAGATCGGCGTCAAGCACGTGTCGGCGTACGCCTTCTCGACCGAGAACTGGAAGCGCTCCCCGGAGGAGGTCCGCTTCCTCATGGGCTTCAACCGCGAGGTCCTGCACCGTCGCCGCGACCAGCTGAACGCCTGGGGTGTTCGCATCCGCTGGGCCGGTCGCGCGCCGAGGCTCTGGCGCAGTGTCGTCGACGAGTTGCAGACGGCAGAGCGGATGACCGCCCACAACGACGTGTGCACGCTGACGATGTGCGTCAACTACGGCGGTCGCAACGAGATCGTCGACGCGGTCCGGGGCATGGCCGAGGACGTCGCCGCCGGGCGCCTCAAGCCGAGCCAGGTGACCGAGAAGGCCCTCGCGAAGCGCCTCTACGTGCCCGACCTGCCGGACGTCGACCTCTTCCTCCGGAGCTCCGGCGAGCAGCGGACGTCGAACTTCATGCTCTGGCAGTCGGCGTACGCCGAGATGGTGTTCCTCGATCGGCTCTGGCCGGACTTCCGCCGCACCGACCTGTGGGGAGCGATCGAGGAGTACGCGCGCCGCGACCGACGCTACGGCGGTGCCGTGGACGCGCCCACCGCCTGACGGGAGGCCCGTGGCGGCGCCGACCCGCGCCTCCCGTCCGACGCGTGCCGGGCCGGCGCCGGGGGCGATGCCGGTCAGCCGAGCAGGTGCGCCGCCGCGCCGCGGCTCGCGGCGGCTTGGTCGCGAAAGGTGTCGCCTCGCTCGGCCTCCGACGGCATGTCGTGCGACCACGGCGACAGGCGCGCGGCAGGTCGTGCGACCAGCGCGCGGTACCTCGCCGGTCAGCCGAGCAGGTGCGCCGCCGCACCGACCGCCGTCAGCGCCGCGCCGACGCTCGGCACGCGTTCGGCGCCCCGGGCGACGACCACCTCCACCCGGCGGGCGAGCTCGTCGCGCGCCGGCGTCACCGTCACACCCGGTGGCACGATCGTCGTCGTGAGCGCGAGCCGCGGGAGGAGCGCGACGCCCAAGCCGGCCGCGACCAGACCGACCACAGCCGCCGCGTTGTCCGTCTCGAGCACGATCTCGGGGGTGAAGCCCGACGCCGCGCACGACGCCAGCAGGTGTCCGCGGCAGCGGGGGCAGCCCCCGATCCAGCGCGCGTCCCGTTGCGCCGCGAGGTCGGCGACCACGTCGTCGCCGCGCCCGCCGGCGGTCGTCCGGGACACCGCGGTCGTCGCACTCGCCGGGCTCGCCGTACTCGTAGCGCTCGTCGAACTCGTAGCGCTCGTCGAACTCGTCGCGCTCGCCGGGGACACGAGCGCGAGCGGGTCCCGGCCGAGGACCTGCGCCGTGAGCGTCGGATCGGCGAGCACGTCGTCGTCCTGCGGCGCGTGCGAGAACGTGATCGCGACGTCGACCTCGCCGCGGCGGAGGAGGTCGAGGGCCTCGGGCGGCTCGGCCTCGACGTAGGACGTGACGACGCCGGGGCTGTCGGCGGCCAGCGTCGCGAGCACCGGCGGTACGAGCGTCGACGACGCACTCGGGAACCCGGCGATCCGCACCCGCCCGCGGGCGAGCCCTCCGACGGCCTCGAGGTCCTCGCGAGCGGCGGCCAGGGCAGCCTCGACCGAGAGGGCGTGCTCGGCGAGGACCCGACCGGACTCCGTCAGCGTGACGCCCCGTGCCCCGCGCAGTACGAGGTCGTGCCCGAGCCGCCGCTCAGCCCGTGCGAGGAGCTGACTGACGGCGGGCTGGCTGTACCCGAGGGCTGCCGCGGCGCGGCTGATCGAGCCCGTGTCGCGGACGGTGCGGAGGACGCGCAGGAGCTGGGGATCGAGACCTTCCACAACGCCATGTTATGGGGGATCGAACGAAGCTGCCCTGGTGTGATGGAGAGTTCGACGCCACCGTGGAGGCATGGACTCCTTCGTCGACGGCTCCGGCTACCTCGCCGCCTGCACCGCAGGACTCCCGACGCTCGGGACGCTCGCGGCCATGCGCGCGGACCTCGACGAGTGGGAGCGCGCTGCGTCGTCCCCGGTGGCGTACGGCGCGCTCGTCGAGGAGGGCCGCGCGCTCTTCGCCCGCATCGTGGGGGTCGACCCCGCGCGGGTCGCCACGGGTTCCCAGACCTCCGCGATGGTCGCGGTCGCCGCGGCCGCGTTGCCCGACGGCGCCGAGGTCGTCGTCCCCGACGGCGACTTCAGCTCGGTCGTCTTCCCGTTCCACGCACAGGCGCACCGCGGTGTCCGCGTCCGGAGCGTGCCCATCGACCGGCTCGCCGACGCGGTCGGCCCCGGGACCGCCATGGTCGCGTGGTCCGCGGTGCAGTCCTCGAGCGGCGCCGTCACGGACCCGGAACCGGTGCTCGCCGCAGCCCGTGCCGCCGGGGCGCTGACGCTGTGCGACCTGACGCAGGCCGCCGGGGTGCTCCCGGTGTCCGCAGCACCGTTCGACGTCACGGTCACGCACGCCTACAAGTGGCTCTGCGCGCCGCGCGGCGTCGCGTTCGCCACCTTCTCCGACGCAGCGCTCGAGCGGCTCCGCCCGGTGCAGGCCGGCTGGTACGCGGGCGCGGACGTGTGGTCGTCCTGCTACGGCCCGACGATGCAGCTCGCCGACGACGCGCGCCGGTTCGACGTGTCGCCGGCATGGCAGGCCTGGCCCGGGGCGGTCGCCGCACTGCGGCACCTCGCGTCCGTCGACGCGGCCTCGGCCTGGAGGCACGCCACCGGACTCACGGACCGGCTCGCGGACGCGCTCGGATCGCCTCGGAGCGGTCAGGCGATCACGACGTTCCCGGACCCGGCCGGTGCGGCGCTGTGGGCGCTGACGGACGCGGGGGTGACCGCGAGTGGGCGGGCCGGGCGGCTCCGCCTGGCGTTCCACCTCTGGAACGACGACGAGGACGTGACGCGCGTCGTCGACGTGCTCGGGGGACTGCCCGGCTTCAGACCTGTGGGGTGAGACGACCTGTCCACAGGTGCCGCGCTTCCCGTCCGCCGACGGCAGATCCGTGGTCGATGCGGCTCCTCATGATGCTGCACCGAGATCGAGGACACGATCGCAGGCTCCTGCCGCGGCACCCGAGTGCGTCGCGAGGAGCACCGTCGCGCCCTCGTCGGCGAGCTCGCGGAGGAGATCGAGGACGCACTGTTCGTTCACCGGGTCGAGTGACGCAGTCGGCTCGTCCGCGAGGACCACGAGCGGGCGCTTGACGAGGACCCGAGCGATCGCCACGCGCTGGCGTTCACCCCCGCTGAGCGTGTGGACCAGATCACGCTCTCGTCCGCCGAGCCCGACAGCGTCCAGCGCTCGCGGGATCCGGGACGCTCGCACACGGCGGGACCGTCGGTCCGGGGACACGAGTTCGAGGTTGTCCAACAGCGTCGTGTCCTCGACGAGTCCGCCGTCCTGGAAGAGGTAGCCGATGACGTCTCGCCGGAGACGTCGCCGAACCCGCGGGGGAGCGCTGGCCGTGGGCGTTCCCAGCACGTCGATCTGGCCGTCGTCGACCACACCGAGCTGTCCGACGCATTGGAGCAGGGTCGACTTCCCACAGCCGCTGGGACCGACGATCGCGGTCATGGTCCCTGCCTGGGCGTCGTGATCGAGACCGGACCAGAGCACGCGGCCAGCACGGCGTGCCGTGACGTTGCGGACACGCACCGCCGGTGAGCGATCTGGATGACTCATGAGAGTTCCTCCCTGATGGTTGCGGTGATCCGGCGGTGTGCGAGCCACTCTGATGCGATCGCCGCTCCGCCGAGTGCGCATGCGCAGGCGACGGTGACGAGGAAGGCAGTGGGGGCGTGGGCGACGACTGGGTCGAGTTCGAGATTCAGCCCTTCGACGTCGGGCGCGAGCGATGCCCGCTCGTACCAAGCGACCAGGCCGGCGAACCCGACGAGGGTGCTCTCGACGAGGACGGCCCCGCGTCGACTTCGGAGGAACGACCAGCCGTGCGCGTGCTGGACGGACACCCGCCGCCGGTCCCGCTGCACCCGCGCGGTCACACTCGTCGCGGCGACCAGCGCTGCGATCACGAGCGCGATGATCGCAGCGCTCCAACCGATCGCTGCCTCTTCCGCGAGCCGACGTTCCGCGTCCGCTGCGGCCTGAGCGACGAGCTGGACCGAGAGCACCGCTGTCGTCAGCTCGTCCGCTTCGATCGACGCTCTCGCCCACCGGTCATCGGCGATCACGATGTCGCCCGTCGAGATCCAGGAGGCCAAGTCGACGCGGTTCTCAGCGCGCTGCAGGACCGCTGAGGAGACGACGACGAGGACGGGATCATCGACCCAGGTCGGCGCGACCCTCCCGGGGGTCGCGTAGGTGAAGAGTCGACGTGGCATCGATGCTCGTTCGATGCTCGTCTCCGCCTGGCCGACCCTGAGCTTCAACGCGGCTCCGTCGATGAGGGCGGGACCCACCTCCGACTCCCGCAGGGGCGACCGTTCCGGGACCACGAAGCGGACCCCCTCGGCCGGAGCCCTGACGCCGTTGATGCCCTGTTCCTGCAGGTACCGGTCGTTCACGAAGACGACGGGGACGTCCGGTCCGGACCAGGACCCGAGCTCACGGAGGCCGAACGCGGCGGTCAAGACCAGCTCGCCCCCGCGTTCGGCACGCTGGGCCCAGGAGCCGAACCGTTCCCAGACCGACCCGGGCCCGTCACGGAGTTCGGATTCGCCCAGACTCCCGCTGATGCCCACCGTGACCGCGCTGCCGGCGGCCTCCCGCGTCAGCTCGGACGTCCGGAAGCCATGGAGTTGTGCACTGGCTGCGACCGCCACGCTCAGCGATGACGCCACGAGGATCAGCGCTGGCAGCCGGACCGCACCGATGGCTCGAGCGCTCCACCGCGGCGGCCGGCGGTTGGACAGCGAGGTGACGATCGTCTCCGAGCAGCCGAGGAACGTCGTGCCGACGTGCCCGATGACGAGCAGAGCGACCGCGACCACGGTGAACACCCCGGCCATCGGGATCAGCACTTCTGCTTGTGGCGAGCCACTCGCTGCGTACGAAAGCCCGACGCCGACCCAGGCCGCCGGGAAGGACAGGAGCCATGGACGCGCTCCGCGGAGATCTCGAGCAAGAACTGAACCGACGCCTCCGCCGTGCAGTCGCACGACGGCTCGTTCGCGGTGACGCGACACTGCGTCTGCGGAGCCGAGGGCGACGATGCCCAGAGCGGTGGCGCCCAACAGTGCCGCGGTCGGTGCGGG
Source organism: Curtobacterium sp. NPDC089689 (assembly GCF_044749145.1). NCBI lineage: Bacteria > Bacillati > Actinomycetota > Actinomycetes > Micrococcales > Microbacteriaceae > Curtobacterium > Curtobacterium sp. NPDC089689. The sequence continues at coordinate 198,835 of NZ_JBIVHJ010000004.1, forward strand.
GAGCAGCACGAACAGGTCGGTGATCGCCGAGGGCTGAGGAAGGAGTGTCCCCGTCAGGCCGAGATCGCCCAGCCGAAGTTCGAGCGCCCGTGCTTGGTCGATCGTGCCGAACACGTAGTAGTAGCCGCGTGGATCCGTCGGGCCGATGGCGGACAGGGGCGCGACGGCCGTCGAGACGAGCTCGGTCAGGTCGGGGTAGCCGTCTTCGAGCCACCCGGCGCGCGGCCCGTCCCGTTGCCCGAGGGCGAGGAACAGGTGTCGCTTCGTCTCCGGTGATCGCAGATCGACCACCTCGCGAGCAACGTCGAACCGGCGTCGCTCAGCAACGTCCGAGACTGCCGCGAACACTTCCTCGGCGCTCACCGCGCCCGCGTTCTCAGTGATCTTGAGGACCGTCGAAGCGCCGACGTACGACTGGCGCTCGACAGCGAGGTAGGCCACCGCGGCCAAGAGGACGGGCACGATCGCCACGACGACGATCCCGTAGCGGGTCAACCGGTTCACGCAGTTCCTTCGGTTCGCGTGCTGGGCCGACCGCGGTCGGCCCAGCACCTCGGTCAGCAGGTGTGGTAGAAGGCCTTGTTCCCGCTGGCGGCCGACGGGACGGCCGCCTTGGCCCACTTGCCACCCGGGACTCTCGTCACCCGATGCGTTCGCTTGCCGACAGCCGTGGCCCCGTGACAGGAGCGCTCGCGGAAGTAGTGCGAGAACGTCTTGCCGCCGATGCCGCCCGCTCCCCAGACCCAGTGCGAGCCGTCTGCGGCCCTACCGCCACCGCTCGAGACGGACTGCGTCTCGAGCGTCGCCTCTGCCGATCCGCTGTCCGCGTCGAACAGGTTCGTGCCGTTCGCGGCCGCAGCTGTTGCCGGCCCGACCACCGCCCCGACGACGATGATCGCGGCTGCGACGGTCTTCCACTTCACCTGCATCGTTCCTCCATCTCCGCCCCGTTCGGAGCAGGAGCAGACTGGCATGGAAGATGTAGAACATCAAGTCTACGGGCCGTTGCTCGCCCGGTGGTCGGGTCCCGGTACGCTTGGCCGGTACCTTCCCGCACCGGGCACCCAGTCCGGCGAACCATGGAGTCCCTCTTGGCACAGTCCTCCCGTCTCGACAGCGTCATCGCCCTGGCCAAGGGCCGTGGCTTCGTCTTCCAGTCGGGGGAGATCTACGGCGGTTCCCGCTCCGCGTGGGACTACGGGCCCCTCGGCGTCGAGCTCAAGGAGAACATCAAGCGCCAGTGGTGGCAGCGGTTCGTGCGCGGCCGCGGCGACATGGTCGGCCTCGACTCCGCCGTGATCCTGCCCCGCAAGGTGTGGGAGGCCTCCGGTCACGTCGCGACCTTCACCGACCCGCTCGTGGAGTGCCTGCACTGCCACCACCGCTTCCGTGAGGACCACCTGCTCGAGGCCTTCGCGTCGAAGAAGGGCCGGAAGCCCGAGGGCGGCATGGCCGAGATCGCCTGCCCGAACTGCGGCACCCGTGGCGAGTGGACCGAGCCGCGCGAGTTCTCCGGCATGCTGAAGACCTACCTCGGCCCGGTCGAGTCCGAGGAGGGACTGAACTTCCTCCGCCCCGAGACCGCGCAGGGCATCTTCGTCGACTTCGCCCAGGTCGTCACGACGAGCCGGCAGAAGCCGCCGTTCGGCATCGGGCAGGTCGGCAAGGCGTTCCGCAACGAGATCACGCCCGGCAACTTCATCTTCCGCACGCGCGAGTTCGAGCAGATGGAGATCGAGTACTTCGTGCCGCCGGCCGACGCCGAGACCCACTACGAGCAGTGGATCGCCGACTCCGTCGCGTTCTACACCGACCTCGGCATCGACCCGGAGAACCTGCGCCGCTTCGACGTGCCGGACGGCGAGCGGGCGCACTACTCCGACGCGACCGCCGACATCGAGTACCGCTTCGGGTTCCAGGGCTCCGAGTGGGGCGAGCTCATGGGTGTCGCGAACCGCACCGACTTCGACCTCAAGAACCACATCGAGGCCTCCGGCAAGGACCTCCGCTACTTCGACCAGGCGGCGAACGAGAAGTACGTGCCGTACGTCATCGAGCCGTCCTTCGGTCTCACGCGTGCGCTCATGGCGTTCCTCATCGACGCCTACCACGAGGACGAAGCTCCGAACGCGAAGGGCGGCGTCGACAAGCGCACGGTCCTGCGGCTCGACCCGCGCCTGGCCCCGGTCAAGGCCGCGGTGCTGCCGCTGTCGCGCAACGAGCAGCTCTCGCCGGTCGCCCGTGGGCTCGCCGACGACCTCCGGAAGCACTGGAACGTCGACTTCGACGACGCCGGTGCCATCGGCCGTCGCTACCGCCGCCACGATGAGATCGGCACGCCGTTCTGCATCACGGTCGACTTCGACACGCTCGACGACAAGGCCGTGACGGTGCGCGAGCGCGACACGATGGGCCAGGAGCGCGTCTCGCTCGACCAGCTGCAGGGATACCTCGCGGCACGGCTGCTCGGCGCGTAGCACCCGGCCGACTGACCTGGCCGACACACGCGGCCGCGCCCCGGGAATGCCCGGTGCGCGGCCGCGTTGTCGTCGGGGTGAACGATTCAGTGAAGGTCGATGTCTGGTCCGACATCGCGTGCCCCTGGTGCTACATCGGCAAGCGGAAGTTCGAGTCCGGCGTGGCCGCGTTCGCCGCGTCGGGTGACGCCCGTGCGGTCGAGGTCGAGTACCACTCGTTCGAGCTCAGCCCCGACACCCCCGTCGACTTCGAGGGCACCGAGGCCGAGTTCCTCTCCGGCCACAAGGGCATGCCGGTCGAGCAGGCGCAGCAGATGCTCGACCACGTGACCGGCATCGCGAACTCGGTCGGGCTCGCGTACGACTTCGAGGCGATGCACCACACCAACACGGTGAAGGCGCACCAGGTCATCCACCTCGCCAAGGAGCACGGCAAGCAGCTCGACATGGTCGAGCGCCTGTTCACCGCCTACTTCGAGCGCGGCGAGCACGTCGGGCAGGACGAGTCGCTCGCCGACCTCGCCGCCGAGGTCGGTCTCGACCGCGACGAGGTGCTCAGGACCCTCCGTGACGACACCCAGCTCGCCGCCGTCCGCGCTGACCAGGCGCAGGCGCAGGCGTTCGGCATCAGCGGCGTCCCGTTCTTCGTGATCGACGGCAAGTACGGCGTCTCCGGGGCGCAGGACCCCGCCGCCTTCGCACAGGTCCTGCAGCAGGTCGTGCAGCTGCGCGCGACGACGCCCGAGGAAGTCGCGGAGGCGGCGCAGCGCGCCGCGGACGACGCACACGCGGACGCCGAGGCGACCCGATGACGGCCCTGCGGCCGACCGGTGCCGTCGAGCCGCGCCTCCAGGCCGCGCCGCCGGTCTCGGTGCCGGACGCGCTCACGGGTGCGTTGACGGTGATCGACCGGGAGGCCCGCCCCGGCCTGCTCACGCTCGTCACGCCCGGCGGTGCGCCGGTCTGCGAGGGTGACACCTGCTTCGTCCCCGGCGCCGAAGGCGTCTGGGCCGAGGTCCCGGACTGACCGCCTGCTGCTGAGCGTCAGCTCCGGACCGTCAGGAGCGGGCGGGCTCCTCGTCGGTGATGTCGGCGACCGTGGCGGTGTACGCCGCGACGAGCTCGTCGGCGTCGACGAAGGCGCTCGCCCCGTGCCGGCCGGCGCCGAGCGCGACCCGACGTCCGAGGATGCGCTCGTCGGCGTAGACCGGCAGCTCGCCGGTCGCTCCGATGGGCGTGATCGTCCCGCGTTCGTAGCCGGAGGCCTCGAGCGCGGTCGCGGCGTCGGGCATCGAGAGCTTGTTCACGCCGACGACGGTGCGGAGCTTCTTCCACGCGATGCTGCGGCCGCCGGGGACGAGCGCCAGCAAGAAGCCGCCGTCGTGGCGCTTCACCACGAGCGTCTTGACGATGTCGCCGGGCTCGATGCCGAGGAGCTCCGCGGCTTCCTCGAGGGAGTTCGCGGCGGGCCGTTCGACGACGTCCACGCCGAGCCCACGGGCGGTGGCGTCGGCGTCGAAGCGGGCGATCGCGGTGTCGGTCATGTGGAGAACGCTACCGGCGCGCACCGACGTGGGAGAATGAGCAGCGTATGACGATCACACAAGCGCCTCCGAAGGGTTTGCGCATCGGCCCGATCGAGGTCGAGGCGCCGGTCGTGCTCGCGCCGATGGCGGGCATCACGAACATGGCGTACCGCCGGCTCTGCCGTGAGTACGGCGCCGGCCTGTACGTCTGCGAGATGATCACGTCGCGGGCGCTCGTCGAGCGGACCCCGGTGTCGATGCAGCTCATCCAGCACCACGAGTCCGAGACCCCGCGGTCGATCCAGCTCTACGGCGTCGAGCCGAACACCGTGGCCGAGGCCGCGACGATCCTCGTTGGCGAGGACCGCGCCGACCACATCGACCTCAACTTCGGTTGCCCGGTCCCGAAGGTCACCCGCAAGGGCGGCGGGGCCGCGCTGCCGTGGAAGCTCGACCTCTTCAAGGACCTCGTCGACAAGACCGTCCGCGCGGCCGGTGACGTCCCGGTCACGGTGAAGATGCGCAAGGGCATCGACGCCGACCACCTCACCTACCTCGACGCCGCCCGCATCGCCAGGGACGCCGGCGTCGCCGCGATCTCGCTGCACGCCCGCACGGCGAACGAGCACTACTCCGGCCACGCCGACTGGTCCGCGATCGCCACCCTCAAGGAGACGATCACCGACATCCCGGTGCTCGGGAACGGCGACATCTGGTCCGCTGCCGACGCACTGCGGATGGTCGACGAGACCGGCTGCGACGGCGTCGTCGTCGGGCGCGGGTGCCTGGGGCGTCCGTGGCTGTTCGGTGACCTCGCGGCGGCGTTCCGCGGCGAGGACGTCCGCGCGATGCCGACCCTGGGCGAGGTCGCGGTCGCGTTCCGGCGGCACGCCGAGCTGCTCGTCGAGTTCTTCGGTTCCGAGGACCACGGCTGCCGCGACGCCCGGAAGCACGTGTCCTGGTACTTCAAGGGGTACCCGATCGGCGGCGACGTCCGGTCGGCGCTCTCGATGGCGTCGAGCCTGCAGGAGATCGACGACCTCCTCGGACAGCTCGACTGGTCGGCACCGTACCCGGGCGCCGACGTCGAGGGGCCTCGTGGTCGTGCGGGTCACCCGAAGCGGACCGCCCTGCCCGACCGCTGGCTCGAGTCACGCGACGTCGACGCCGAGTTCCGCAAGGTGCTCGCCGCCGCCGAGCTGCACCACAGCGGCGGATGAGCGCCACCGCCTCGTACGGTCCGGCCGACGCCGAGCGCTGGCTCCCCGAGCAGCACTCGAACCGCCGCTCCGACTTCGCCCGCGACCGCGCCCGACTGCTGCACTCCAGCGCGCTCCGACGCCTCGCCGCGAAGACCCAGGTGCTCAGCCCCACGACGGGGCTCGACTTCGCCCGCAACCGCCTGACGCACTCGCTCGAGGTCGCCCAGGTCGGTCGCGAGCTCGCGGACTCGCTCGGGCTCGACCCCGACGTCGTCGACACCGCCTGCCTCGCGCACGACATCGGCCACCCGCCGTTCGGGCACAACGGCGAGACGGCCGTGAACGCCTGGGCCGCGGGCATCGGCGGGTTCGAGGGGAACGCGCAGACCCTGCGACTCCTCACCCGCCTCGAGCCCAAGGTGTACGGCTCCGGGCCGGACGACGACCGCGCGTACGGGTTGAACCTCACGCGGGCATCGCTCGATGCGAGCTGCAAGTACCCGTGGCCGGCGTCGCAGGGAGTGTCGGAAGCGTCCTCCGGTCGCACGAAGTTCGGCTTCTACGACGACGACCACGCGGCGTTCGAGTGGCTGCGTGCCGGTGCTCCCCGCCGGCAGCGGTGCATCGAGGCGCAGGTGATGGACCTCTCCGACGACATCGCGTACTCGGTGCACGACTTCGAGGACGCCGTCGTGGCGGGCTTCATCGACGTCGCGGCCCTCGGCGACCGCGTGGGGGAGAACGACATCGTCACCGCCATGCACGCGTGGGTCGGGGACGACCTCAGCCGCGAGGAACTGCTCGAGGCGTTCGACCGGCTCCGGTCGCTGCCACTGTGGATGACGTCGTACGACGGCTCCCGGCGCGACCTCGCCCGGCTGAAGAACCTCACCTCGCAGCTCATCGGACGGTTCGCTCGGACGGCGACGGCGGCGACGCGGGAGTCCTACGCGTCGGGGTCGCTCGTGCGCTTCGCCGCCTCGGTGGTCACGCCGCCGGAGATCATCGGCGAGATCGCGGTGCTCAAGGGCATCGTCGCGGCGTTCGTGATGACGCACGGCGACCGGCAGCCCGTGTACGAGGAGCAGCGTCGGGTCCTCACCGAGTTGCTCGACGCCCTCGCGGCCACCGGCAGCGCGGACCTCGAACCGGGCTTCGCCGCCGACTGGCGTGCGGCCTCCGACGACGCCGGACGACTGCGGGCCGTGGTCGACCAGGTCGCGAGCCTGACCGACCAGGGTGCGCTCGCGTGGCACCGGCGGCTCGTCGTGGGGGAGCAGGAGCGCACGCACATCGCGGTGTGACGCGCGACGGGGCGGGCGCGTGGCTCCCGGGGAGCGCAGCGCGCCCGAGGTGCGTCCCTGCCCGCTGGACGGGCTGACGGACCTGCACCGGGCCTCCAGGCTGGAGCGCCGTCCACAGGCGGACCGACGGCCAGCGGGGGTCGGTCGCACGAACTAGGATCGAGGGGTGGCTGGCAGGATCGCGCGGAACGACATCGACGAGGTCCGCTCGCGTGTCAACATCGCGGACGTCGTCGGCGACTACGTCACGCTGAAGCACGCGGGCGTCGGCTCGATGAAGGGCCTCTGCCCGTTCCACGACGAGCGGTCGCCGTCCTTCCACGTCCGACCGCAGGTCGGGCGCTACCACTGCTTCGGCTGCGGCGAGGACGGCGACGTCTTCAGCTTCATCATGGCGCAGGACCACACCACCTTCGCCGAGGCCGTCGAGCGCATGGCCGCGAAGATCGGGTACACCCTCCACTACGAAGAGGGCGAGGGGCCGCGCACCGACTACAACACGCGTGCACGACTCATCGCCGCGAACGAAGCGGCGCTCGAGTTCTTCACGTCGCAGCTCACCACCGGCGCTGCCGACCCCGCGCGACGTTTCCTCGGTGAGCGCGGCTTCGACCCCGGTGCGGCGCAGCACTTCGGCGTCGGCTTCGCGCCGAAGTCGTACGACGCGCTGAAGGACCACCTGCGGGGGCGTGGCTTCACGCTCGAGGAACTCACGAGCGCCGGACTCGTCAGCCAGGGTGACCGTTCGCCGTACGACCGGTTCCGTGGTCGGCTCATGTGGCCGATCCGCGACGTCACCGGGGCCACGATCGGCTTCGGTGCGCGGCGGCTGCTCGACGACGACAAGGGCCCGAAGTACCTCAACACCCCGGAGACGCCGATCTACCACAAGAGCCAGGTGCTCTACGGGATCGACCTCGCCCGGCGGGACATCTCGAAGCAGAAGCAGGTCGTCATCGTCGAGGGGTACACCGACGTCATGGCGTGCCACCTCGCCGGCGTGACGACCGCGGTGGCGACGTGCGGGACCTCGTTCGGCGTCGACCACATCAAGGTGCTGCGGCCGATGCTCGGCGACGTGAGCGGTGCGGACCCGAACGCCAACGGCGAGGTCGTGTTCACCTTCGACCCGGACGACGCCGGTCAGCGAGCGGCCTCGCGGGCGTTCGCGGAGGAGCAGCGGTTCGCCGCGCAGACCTTCGTCGCGGTCGCGCCGGAGGGGCTCGACCCGTGCGACCTCCGGCTCGCGCGTGGCGACGACGCGATCCGACGCCTCGTCACGAACAAGCGGCCGATGTTCGAGTTCATGATCCGGCGCACGCTCGACGGGCACGACCTCGAGACCGTGGAGGGGCGGGTCGGCGCGCTCCGGGCCGCTGCCCCAGTGCTCGCGACGATCCGCGACCGCTCGCTGACCCAGGGCTACGTCCGGGAGCTCGCCGGCTGGCTCGGCCTCGACATCCCGGAGGTCCGCCGTGCCGTCGAGAACGCGCGGCAGCGTGCGCGCGGCGCACAGGACGACCGGAGCGGAGGCACGGTGCCGGTCGCGCAGGCGGGCCCCGGCGGCGAGCTGGTCGCGCCCGTCGACGAGCCCGTGGCGGGTCTCCGGTCCCTCCCGAACGATCCGATCACCCGCATGGAACGCGACGCATTGATGGCGATGGTGCAGCAGCCGGGGCACGTCGGTGCGCCGTTGCTCGGCCTCGCAGCCGCCGCGACCTTCTCGGCGCCGATGCTCGCCGTCGTACGGGACGCCGTCGTGGCGAACGTGGACGCGATCGGTGCGGGTGACTGGCTCGACCGCTTGATCTCCGACGTGCCGGCGCCGCTCCGTGGCCTCGTGCAGGAGCTCGCGCTGTCACCGATCCCGGCTCGCACCGACGAGGACCTCGCCCTCTACTGCCGGAGCATCGTCGTGGCCCTGGTCGAGCGGGACCTCCTCGCGCGCAAGGCGTCGTTGCTCGGGCAGTTGCAGCGGGCGGACCCGCACGAGCAGGCCGACCGTCGTGCGGAGATCCAGCGGCAGCTCGTCGACATCGACGCGCAGCGGATGCGGTTGCGAGCGGACTCCGAGGCCGCTGCGGCGGCGGCCGGCCAGCGCTGACGCGAGCCCGCACCGCGCTCCGCCGGGCGGACTGCGCTCCGCCGGGCGCCGAGCGCGCCGGACCCGGCGGGGCGGAGGGACCCGAGGGACCCGACGGACCCGGCGGGGCGGAGGCGAGCCGTGCCTCCCGGCCGGGCGCAGTCGGTCGCAGGAAGAGTCGGCCACGGTGTGCGTGCGCGGCGTGTTGCGCGACCAGCGCGGAACGCACGCGGCAAGTCGCGAGACCAACTGCTCGGCCGCGCCCAGTCGTGCCATGCCCAGCCGTGCCGAGACGGGCGCGTCGAGACGTGCGAGGCGGAGGCGACCCGTGCCTCCCGGCGGGCTGCGGTCGATCGCAGGAAGTGTCGGCCCCGGCGGGTGCGAACTGCACGTTGTGCGACCAACGGTGAACATGCGCGCCACGTCGTGCGACCACGCGCGCCTGCCGAGGGTCACGAATCCCCGCCCGCTCGACGTCGAGTGGTCACGAACGGTCGGTCACGCGCGCCCGGAGCGACAGGCCGTGACCGACCGGCGAAGCTGAGCGGGGAGTCATGACCGCCCCGGACCGCCCGACACGCCCGGCCACCAGCCGCTGTTGCCCGACGCAACAATCCTGCGCGACACGCCGCGCAGAACCGGCGACATGATGCGCCACGCGACGCGGTCCTGCATTACAGCGGTGTAAACAAATCGCCCTCGGTTCGTTCGGTTCCGTGACAGGGTGGTACCAATGAGCGTTCCTGACCGGGCACACAGTCGTTCCACCCGCCGGTCAGGACTCCTGCAATCATCACCAGAGAGGTACACGGACATGGCATCCGTCACCAAGTGGGGCAAGCGCGGCATCGCGCTCGGCGCCGGGGCAGCAGCGACGGCGCTGGTGCTCACCGGCTGCGCGAGCGGCAGCGTGTCGTCCACCGACCTGAACGGCATGACGATCGGCACGACCGACAAGATCACGTCGCTCGACCCGGCCGGCTCCTACGACAACGGTTCCTTCGCCGTGCAGAACCAGGTGTTCCCGTTCCTGATGAACACCCCCGTCGGCAGCCCGGACGTCGAGCCGGACATCGCGACCAAGGGCGAGTTCACGAACGACACCACGTACACGGTGACGCTCAAGAAGGGCCTGAAGTTCGCCAACGGCCACGACCTCACGTCGAGCGACGTGAAGTTCTCGTTCGACCGCGAGCGCAAGATCAACAACGAGAACGGCCCGCAGTCGCTGCTCGCGAACCTCAAGAGCATCGACACCCCGGACGACACCACGGTCGTGTTCAACCTCGACCACGCCGACCAGACCTGGCCGCAGGTGCTCTCGAGCCCCGCCGGTCCGATCGTCGACGAGCAGGTCTTCTCGGCCGACAAGCTCACCCCCGCGGCCGACATCGTCAAGGGCAAGGCGTTCGCCGGGCAGTACGAGATCACCTCGTACAAGGAGAACGACACGATCCAGTACAAGGCGAACAAGGAGTACGACGGCCTCCTCGGCAAGGCGAAGACCGACGAGGTCACCGCCAGCTACTACACCAAGGAGACCGACCTCAAGCTCGCCGTGCAGCAGGGCGACGTCGACGTGGCGTACCGCTCGCTCACGCCGACCGACATCGCCGACCTGCGCAAGGACAAGGACGTCAAGGTCACCGACGGCCCCGGTGGCGAGCTCCGCTACCTCGTCTTCAACTTCAAGACGCAGCCGTTCGGCACCGGCCAGTCCGACGCCGACGAGGCGAAGGCACTCGCGGTGCGCCAGGCGGTCGCGGACGTCGTCGACCGCGAGAAGCTCGCGAAGGACGTGTACAACAACACGTACTCGCCCGTCTACTCGATGGTCCCGGACGGCCTGACCGGTGCGGCGACGCCGTTCAAGACGCTCTACGGCGACGGCGACGGCGGCGCGGACGTCGACAAGGCGAAGAAGACGCTGTCCGACGCCGGTGTCACCGGCAAGGTGCAGCTCGACATCCAGTACGCGCCGGACCACTACGGTTCGACCTCGGACGACGAGTACGCCGAGCTCAAGACGCAGCTCGAGAACTCGGGCCTGTTCACCGTGAACATCCAGTCGACGGTCTACACGACCTACGCGGTCGACCGCACGAAGGACGCCTACCCGGTGTACCAGCTCGGATGGTTCCCGGACTTCTCGGACGCGGACAACTACCTGTCGCCGTTCTTCACGAAGGACAACTTCGTGCAGAACCACTACGACGACCCGACGATCCAGAAGCTCATCTCCGAGGAGCAGGCGGAGTCCGACGCGTCGAAGCGCGCCGACCTCATCGAGCAGGCGCAGCAGCGCGAGGCCGAGCAGATCTCGACCCTCCCGCTCCTGCAGGGCAAGTCGATCGCCGTGGCAGGCAAGGACGTCAAGGGCCTGACCCTCGACGCCTCGTTCAAGTTCCGCTACGCGACCCTCTCCAAGTAACACCGATGTGACCCCAGGGGGCGCTCCACGACGGAGCGCCCCCTGACCACGTCCCGAAAGGCACCCACCCGTGACCCTCAGCACCCCGGAGGCGAGCTCGGACCTGGCCACCGACCCCACCAAGCCCCAGGCACAGCGACGTGCCAAGGGGCAGGGCGGCGGACTCGGCCGGTACGTCCTCGTCCGGTTCCTCCTGATCTTCCCGACCGTCTTCATCCTCGTGACGCTCGTGTTCTTCCTGATGCGCGTCATCGGGAACCCGATCACCGCGTCCGTCGGCGGTCGCCTCACGCCCGACCAGCTGCAGGAACGCCTGCACGCGGCGGGCTACGACCGGCCGGTCCTCGTGCAGTACTTCGAGTACCTCGGCAACATCGTCCGGCTGGACTTCGGCGAGACGACGACGGACCACCGTCCGATCACCGAGATCATCCTGCAGTACGGCGGCGCGACGGCCGAGCTCGTGTTCTACGCGCTCATCGTCGCCCTCGTCCTCGGCATCCCGCTCGGCATGCTCGCCGCGTACGTCCGGGACAAGTGGCCGGACGTGCTGTTCCGTGCCCTCGCGATCCTGACGTACGCGACGCCGGTGTTCTTCGGCGGTCTGCTCCTCAAGCTCGTGTTCTCGGTGTGGCTCGGTTGGTTGCCGCTCGGTGACCGCGCGTCGACCCGGGTCAGCCTCGTGCTCGACAACATCCCCGGCGCGAGCGGCATCTACATCATCGACGCGCTCCGCACCGGCAACGCCCAGATCATCGGCGACGTGCTCGCGCACGCCGTCCTGCCGGCGCTGACGCTCGGTCTGCTCACCGCCGGCATCTTCCTCCGCCTCGTGCGCGCCAACATGATCGGCTCGCTCGGTTCCGAGTACGTGGACGCGGCCCGCTCGCGCGGCGTCCGGGAGGCACGGCTCGTCCGGACGCACGCCTTCCGTCCCGCCCTCGTGCCGATCATCACGGTGATGGGGCTCCAGATCGCCATGCTGCTCGGTGGTTCCGTCCTGACCGAGACCACCTTCGGGTGGCGCGGGCTCGGCTTCGAGCTCAACCAGTACCTGTCGGCCCGCGACTTCGTCGCGGTCCAGGGCATCGTCGCGATGCTCGCGGTGATCGTCGCGGTGACGAACTTCGTCGTCGACGTCGTCGCCGCGCTCATCGACCCGAGAGTGAGGTTCTAGCGATGGCCGACACCGCCCTCGTCGACCGCCACGAGCCGCTGTGGAAGCGCCTGCCCGTGGTCGTCCAGCTCCGCAGGAGCACCGGCTGGCAGCGTGCCATGCTCATCACCGGCGTGGTCATCTGCGCCCTGTACCTCATCGTCGCGATCGCCGCGCCGCTCATCGCCCCGTACGGCTTCGGCCAGCTGCAGGGTGCTGACGGCCAGGGCTTCCCGCGTACGGCGGCGCCGAGCCCCGAGCACATCTGGGGCACCACGGTCGGTGGGTTCGACGTGTTCAGCCGCGTCGTCTACGGCGCTCGCACGGCCGTCCTCGTCGTCATCGTCGCGGTCATCGTGTCGATCACGATCGGTGTCCTCCTCGGCATGGTCTCCGGCTACATCGGCGGTTGGCTCGACCGGATCCTGGTCGTCGTCGCGGACGCGATCTACGCCTTCCCGTCGCTGCTCCTCGCGATCGTCGTCTCGATCGTGGTCTCCGGCGGGAACTCGAGCTACGCGGGCGGCATCATCGCAGCGGCGATCTCGATCACGGTGGTCTACGTGCCGCAGTACTTCCGGGTCGTCCGCGCCGAGGCCGTCCGCCTGAAGAACGAGGCGTTCGTCGAGTCGGCCCGCGTCATGGGGACCAACCCGTGGCGGATCATGACCAGGCACGTCCTGCGCAACAGCACGCGGAGCCTCCCGCTCATCCTCACCCTCAACGCGAGCGACGCGATCCTGACGCTCGCGGGCCTCGGCTTCCTCGGGTTCGGCATCGGCCCGACCGCCGGCGCCGAGTGGGGCTACGACCTCAGCCGCGCACTGTCCGACGTCGCGTCGGGCGTGTGGTGGACGGGTGTCTTCCCCGGTGTCGCGATCGTCGTGCTCGTGCTCGGCGTGACGTTCATCGGTGAGAGCCTCAACGACATCTCCGACCCTCGTCTGCGCGCCCGACGCCGGCTGAAGCAGCTCGTGTCGCGCAAGCAGGCGGCCAGCACGGAAGGAGCGGCCGCATGACGGACGCAACCACGGGCCTCCCGGCCGACGCCCGCGCACCGCGCGCCGAGCCGGTCGCCGTCGTCGACGACCTGACCGTGACCTTCGCCACCGACAACGGTGCCGTCGACGCCGTCAAGGGCGTCAGCATCGACGTGCGGCCGGGCGAGGTCCTCGCCCTCGTCGGCGAGTCGGGTTCGGGCAAGTCGGTGACCGCGCGGAGCATGCTCCGGCTCATGCCCGAGACCGCGACCCTCGGCGGGGCCGTGTACCTCGACGGCACCGACGTCGTGAGCGTCGGCGCGCAGAAGCTCCGCGAACTCCGTGGCACCGCGGGCGCGATGGTCTTCCAGGAACCGAGCACCGCGCTCAACCCGGTCTTCACCGTCGGGTGGCAGATCGCCGAGGGGCTCCGTGCCCACGGCGGGGTCTCGAAGAAGGACGCCCGGGCGAAGGCGATCGACTACCTCCGCCGCGTCGGGATCCCCGACCCGGAGGAGCGCGTCGACCACTTCCCGCACCAGTTCTCCGGAGGGCAGAAGCAGCGCGTCGTGATCGCGTCGGCGCTGGCCCTCGAGCCGAGCGTCATCATCGCCGACGAGCCGACCACCGCGCTCGACGTGACCGTGCAGGCGGAGATCCTCGACCTCCTCCGGCGCTGCCGCGACGAGTTCGGCGCGGCGATCGTCATCATCACCCACAACATGGGCGTGGTGGCCGACCTGGCCGACCGCGTCGCCGTGATGTACCAGGGCGAGATCGTCGAGGAGGCCCCGGTCCGCGAGCTCTTCGCGAACCCGCAGGCCGACTACACGAAGCGTCTGCTCGCTGCGGTGCCCCGACTCGAGGCCTCGACGGGCACGGCGCGCCGAGCCGTGATCTCGGAGGACGTCGAGCCGCTCGTGTCGGCGACGGGACTCGAGATCGAGTACCCCGGCCGGCTCGGGTCGCACGCGTTCAAGGCGGTCAAGGGCGTCGACCTCGCGATCCGCCCCGGCGAGGTCCTCGGCCTGGTGGGGGAGTCCGGCTCGGGCAAGACCACCATCGGTCGGGCGATCGCCGGGCTCACCCGGGTCACGGGCGGCTCGCTGAACGTCCTCGGCACCGAGATGCTCGGCTACCGGGAGCGGGACTTCAAGCGGCACCGCAAGGACATCGGGTTCGTGTTCCAGGACCCGGCGACGTCGTTCAACCCACTGCTCACGATCGCGGAGTGCGTCGCCGAGCCGCTCGTCGTGCACGGCGAGGTCCGCAGCCCGCGCGCGGCCCGGAAGCGCGTCGACGAACTGCTCGAGGCGGTGCAGCTGCCGGCGGCGTACGGCGACCGCTACCCGCACGAGCTGTCCGGCGGTCAGCGTCAGCGCGCGTCGCTCGCCCGGTCGCTCGCGCTCCGGCCGAAGCTCCTCATCGCCGACGAGCCGACGAGTGCGCTCGACGTGTCGGTGCAGGCACGCGTGCTCGAACTGTTCCTGGAACTCCAGCAGGACCTCGGGTTCGCGTCGCTCTTCATCAGCCACGACCTGGCCGTGGTCGGCGCGCTCTCCGACCGGATCGCGGTGCTGTACCGCGGTGACCTCGTGGAGACCGGGACGACCGCGCAGGTCCTCGGCGCGCCGCAGCACCCCTACACGCAGCGCCTCCTGGCGTCGCTCCCGGTGCCGGACCCGGCCGAACAGGCCGAGCGACGGCGTACGCTGGAGCGACTGGAGAACGTCGGGTCCTGACCCGACCGGGCCAGCCTGGAGGCGCGACCCGCGTCGACGACGCGCGTCGCGCCTCCAGGCGGTCGCCTCCACTGCTGTGCACACGCGGCGACGTCTCCCACGTCGCCGCGCGGACCGCCGCCAGGGGGCGGCGTGGAAGGGGACCCATGATCGCGGTGAACGGCCCGGCGGTCGTCGCGGACGACGTGTCGATCGAGTACCGGAGCGGCCGAGCGGGGGAACCGATCCGCGCGGTCGACGGCGTCAGCCTGTCGCTGCGACAGGGGGAGATCCTCGCCGTCCTCGGTGAGTCCGGATCGGGCAAGTCGACGTTGGCGGCGGCGATCGCCGGCCAGCTCGGCGCGCACGGCGAGGGCGAGGGCGCGTACCGGCGCCAGATCATCGGCGGCGAACTGACGGTCCTCGGGCAGAAGACCCGCGGCCTGCGGGCGTCGTCGCGGAAGCTCGACCGACTGAGCGGGCGGATCGGGTACCTCCCGCAGGACGCCGCTGACCGGCTGAGCCCCGACCTCACCGTCGGCGAGGCCGTCGCCGAGCCGATCTACGTGCGCGACCGCCGGTTCGACCGCAAGGAAGCAGGCCTCATGGTCGCTCGGCTGCTCGACGCCGTGCACCTGCCGCTCGGGTCGATGCGCCTCAACACGTGGGAGCTCTCGAGCGGTCAGCGGCAGCGTGTCGCGCTCGCCCGTGCGCTGATCCTCGAGCCGCAACTGCTCGTCGCCGACGAACCGGCCCGTGGCGTCGACGTGCTCGTGCGGCAGTCGGTGCTCGAGGCCCTCGCGAACCTGCAGCAGGGGCGCCAGTTCTCGGCGGTCGTCGTGTCGAGCGACCTCCGCGAGGCACGTGCCCTCGCCGACCGCGTCGCCGTCATGGCCGACGGTCGGCTCGTCGGGCTCGGGACGTTCGACGAGGTGCTCGACAACCCGGTCGACCCGTACGTGAAGACCCTCGCCGCCACGGCCTCCCGCCCGGTCAAGCGCCGGCCGGCCGGAGCCGGTGCCGCTGGTGCACCCGCGGCGCCCCGACGTTCGTCGGCTCCGCGGCGGCCCGGCTCAGCACCGTCCGCCGGCGCGTCGTCGCTCGGTGTGCCGGCCGCGACCGTCGCTCGGCTGGAACGGCAGGAGCAGGCGTGAGCGCCGCGCCCGGTCGCGTCGCCGCGCCGGAGGGGATCCGCGGGCACCGCGCGGTCGTCACCGACGCCGGGGCTCCGCTGCCCGTCGCCCCGCCGCAGGCCGGCCCGGTCGCGATCCTGCCGTCCGAGGCCGACCTGCACGTCTCCGCCGTCGTCGAGGCCGGCGGGACCGTCGCCCCGCTCGGTCCCGGCACCCGCGGGATCGTCTGGCTCGACCCGCGCGACCCGGACGGACTCGCGTCGGCGCTCGACGACGCTCCCGACGTGTCCTGGGTGCAACTCCCGTTCGCCGGGGTCGACGCCTTCGCCGGGCTCATCGAGGCGCACGGGGACCGCGTCCTGTTCACCTCCGCCAAGGGCGCGTACGCCGAGCCGGTGGCCGAGCACGCCCTCGCGCTGACGCTCGGTACGCTCCGGGTGCTGCAGAAACGGGCCCGGGCGACGTCGTGGGCGACCGAGCCCGAGGGCGTGTCGCTGTACGGCCGGAACGTCGTCGTGATCGGCGCCGGCGGCATCGCGCTGGAGTACATCCGGCTGCTGCGCCCGTTCGACGTGCACGTGACCGTCGTCCGCCGGTCGTCGGCGCCGGTGGAGTCGGCCGACCGCACGGTGCCGACCGACCGGCTCGACGAGGTCCTGCCCGACGCCGACGTCGTGATGATCGCCGCCGCGATGACCTCCGGGACGTCCAAGCTGTTCGGGGCGCACCAGTTCGCCGTCATGAAGGACTCGGCGCGGCTCGTGAACATCGCGCGAGGGGGCCTCGTCGACACCGACGCGCTGCTCACCGCGCTGCGGGACGGCTCGATCGCGGCCGCTGGACTCGACGTCACGGACCCGGAGCCACTGCCGGAGGGGCACCCGCTCTGGAGCGAGCCGGGGGCGATCATCACCCCGCACCAGGCGGACACGCCGGAGATGGTGGCGCCGCTCCTGGCCGAGCGCGTCCGGACGAACACGACGGCGTTCCTCGGCGGGGACGGCTCGGGCTTCGTCGGCATCGTGGACCCGGCCGCGGGGTACTGAGCCGGTCGTCCGGCGTCGTGGCGGCCCGCCACGCCCGGGGTGTGCTCCCGATGCGGTGGGCGGGGTCCGCGTACTGCTATGCTGTTACCCGTTGTTCAGCAGAGCAACTGATCCTCGATAGCTCAATTGGCAGAGCAGCCGGCTGTTAACCGGCAGGTTGTTGGTTCGAGTCCAACTCGGGGAGCGACAGACCCCCTCCGTTCGCGGTGGGGGTCTTTTGCGTGCGTGGTGCGTGGCCTGCGTCCCGCTGCCGGTGTCGCGCCGAGTCTCGTGGTGGGCGACGTCGCTCGTGGTGGGCGACGTCGCTCGTGGTGGGCGACGTCGCTCGTGCTCCCCGGCGCGAGATGAGTCGCTGGAGTCGGGACTCGGGGAAGGCGCACCGAGACTCGGGTCGGGCGTGCCGAGACTCGGGTCGCACGCGGGGGAGCCTGTTAGCGTTCTCAGGTGCGCTCGATCCGGCCCGTCCTCACCCTGGCGCTCGTCGTCACGGCGAGCGTGCTGCTGAGCGCGTGCACGTCCGCCGAGGCCGACCCCGAGGAGCCGTCGAGCACCCGGGCCGCGGGCGCGGCGGTGACGGGCACCGCGCCGGTCATGTTCGCCTTCACGTGCCGCACGGGGAAGGGCGACGCGACCGAGACCTACACGACGTACTCCGCCGCGTGGGAGGACCGTCGGGCATCGTGCACCGCGACCCGCACCACCGGGAGCGCGATGTCCGACCAGCAGGCCGATGCGGTCCGCGCTGCCGACGGCACGGCGACGCTGGACGAGCTCGCGGCGTGGTGCGCGGTGCGCGGTGCCGGACCGTGGGTCGAGCGGGTCCGCACGGCCGACGCCGCGAAGCGTGCCGCGGGTCTGCTCGCATACTGTCCCGGACACCCCGAACACGACCGCCTGCAGGACTCGTTGGCGACCTACCGGGGGTGAGCCGTGCCTCCGGGCCGGTGATCGCGCGTGCGGAGCACGGGTGTGGGCCGCTCAGCCCTCCGGGTGGTCGCGACCGGGCAGCCACGACTTGCCCGGTCCACCCCAGCTGTTCTTCCGGACGGCCTTCGTGACCTGCTTGCCGTACGGGTGCGCGAGTCGGTCCGCGTAGAGGTAGCCGTCGAGGTGGTCGTACTCGTGCTGGAAGACGCGGGCGAGCCAGCCGTGGGCCTCGACCTCGAACGGATCGCCGTGCTCGTCGAACGCGCGGAGGAGCGCACCCCCTGAACGCCGGAGCGGGAAGCGCTCACCGGGGATCGAGAGGCAGCCCTCGGACTCGTCGTCCTCGTCGAGTTCCTCCACGGCCTCGGGGACCGGGGGAGTGATCCACAGGACGGGGTTGATCGCCGCGCCGCGGTGCTGGACCTCGTCATCATCGGTCCATGAGTAGACGAAGAGCCGCTTGCCGACACCCACCTGCGGACCGGCGAGTCCGACACCGGGGGCCAGGTCCATCGTCTCGAACATGTCCGCCACGAGCTCGCGGAGCGCGTCGTCGAACTCGGTCACCTCCGTGGCGCGCTCGTGGAGGACGGGTTCACCGGTGATGCGGATCGGGAGGACGGCCATTCACCCAGGTTATCCGGCGAGGACCGGTAGCCTCGACGCGTGACGACGGACCTCCCGCTCCCCGACGCGGTCAGCAACCTGACCCCGTTCCAGGCGCTCATGATCCCCGTCGCACTGCTCGGTGCGGTCTTCCTGTCGCTCGGCGCGCAGTTCCAGAGCCGCGGCGTCCAGCGGGTCGAGGCCCGGCTCGGACGGCAGTCGAAGGGCCTCAGCATCCGGCACGTGCTCGCGCTGGTGTCGAGCGGCTACTGGGTGCTCGGCACGCTCATGCTCGGGTTGGCCGTCGTGCTGCAGCTGTTCAGCATCGCGAACGCGCCGCTCATCGTCGTGCAGCCGCTCGGTGCCGTGGCGCTCGTCATCACCACGTGGTTCTCCTCGCGTGCCAGCGGCGTCCCCCTCGGCCGTCGTGCGCGCCGGGCGGTGTGGACGTGCATCATCGGCGTCGGCATCTTCGTCGGCATCGCGGCCTTCGTCGGGCACGAGAGCGCGATCACGCGGCAGCAGCTCATCACGGTGCTCGTCATCCTCGCGGTCGTGCTGGCGCTCGTGCTCGTGTCCTTCCGGTTCGTGGCGCAGCACCGCAACGCTCTGTACTACATCGTCGGTGCCGGCGTGCTCTACGGTTTCGTGGCGACGCTGGCGAAGGTCGTCCTGAACCGCCTGCTCAACGGCACGTTCGACTGGCTGACGGTCGTCGCGATCCTCGGGGTGGTGGTCGCCGCGTCGCTCGGCGGGTACTTCGTGCAGAACGCCTACTCGAGCGGCTCCGCCGACCTCGTGATCGCCGGTCTCACCGTCATCGACCCGATCGTGGCGGTCGGCATCGGCGTGGTCGTCCTCGACGAGGCCACCGGCGCACCCGTCGGTGCCGTGCTCGGGTTCGTCGTCGCGGCCGCCATCGCGATCACCGGGGTGTTCCTCCTCGCGAAGCACCACCCCCAGACACGGTCCTGACGTGCTCGGTCGTGACGTGCGCGGCCCAGGGTCCACCGCGAGGCGGACGCCGGGCCGGGAGCGCGTACGGTAGCGTTCCACACCGACCAGGACACCGCCCACGAGAGGACCTTGCCCGCCGTGTCAGCAGATGCCACCACCGCCACCGCCGAGTCGACGGGTGCGACGGCCGGACGCCGACCGCTGCGGGTCCTCATCGCGGCGGACACCTTCCCGCCCGACGTCAACGGCGCCGCGACCTTCGCCGAGCAGCTCGCCGTCGGGCTCGCCGAGCGCGGGCACGAGGTCCACGTCGTCGCGCCCGCGTCCTCGAGCCACCACGGCACCGCCGAAGAGGAGCACCGCGGCGTCCAGCTCGTCGTCCACCGGTTGAAGTCGTACAAGTGGCCGACGCACGCCTGGCTCCGGTTCGTCTGGCCGTGGAGCGTCCGGAAGCTCACCGCGCCCATCCTCGACGCCGTCCGCCCCGACGTCGTGCACATCCAGTCCCACATCGTCGTCGGCCGCGGCGTCGCCCGTGAAGCGCACGACCGCGGCATCCGCGTCGTCGCGACGAACCACTTCATGCCGGAGAACCTGCTCGACTACGTGCCGCTGAGCAAGTGGATCATCCCGACCGCGATCCGGATCGCCTGGCGTGACGCAGCGAAGACGTACCGCATCGCCGACGCGATCACGACGCCGACCAACCTCGCGGCCGACTACCTGCGGAAGGCCATCGCCGGGCAGCGCGTCCTCGCGATCTCCTGCGGACTCGACGTCACACGGTACGTCGCCCGCGAGGGCCGTCCCGTGTACAACGAGATCGTGTTCGTCGGCCGGGTCGCGCCGGAGAAGAACCTCGACGTCCTCGTCCGCGCGTTGCCGTTGCTCCCCGCGGAGCTGCACGCGCACCTGACCATCGTCGGCGGCGGCGAGATGATCCCGAAGCTGACCGCGCTCACCCGCGAGCTCGGCCTCGAGGACCGGGTGCGCTTCGCGGGGTTCGTGACCGACGAGGACAAGCGCACCGCACTGACCAACGCGACCGTCTTCGCGATGCCGTCGACGGCAGAGCTGCAGAGCATCTCGTCGCTCGAGGGCATGGCGTCCGGGCTGCCGGTGGTCGCGGCCGACTCGATGGCGCTGCCGCACCTGGTCGACGGCAACGGGTACCTGTTCCGTCCCGGTGACGAACGCGACCTCGCCGAGAAGCTCACGACCGTCCTCACCGCATCGGACGAGGACTACGTCGCCATGCGCCAGCGGAGCCTCGAGATGATCCAGCCACACGACATCAACCGCACGCTCGCGACGTTCGAGGCGCTGTATCGTGGGGAGCCGGTGGCCTGACGGGTCGCCGGCGAGGGGCGGTAGCCAAGCTGGTCAAGGCAGTCGGCTCATAACCGAACGATCCGCGGGTTCGAGTCCCGCCCGCCCTACGATCCCGACGCCGCCCTGTGATCCGGCGCGGGTTCGAGCAGGTCCGACCGAGCAGGCCCGCACAACGAGACAAGGCCGACCCGCATGCAGCTCCCACGGCGCAAGCCCCACGACCACGAACCACTCGGGCCGACCCCGAACGTCACGTTCGAGGTGACCCGCGGCGGCACCGGCGTCCGCGTCAACGCGTTCCGCATCGGCTTCATGGGCGCGATCGGCGTGCTCGTCGCCCTCGCGGCCGGCGCCGTCGTCCGCGAGCTCAGCACCGTCCTCGTCTACATCGGTGTCGCGCTGTTCCTGGCGCTCGGCATCGACCCCCTCGTGTCGTTCCTCGAACGGTTCATCCCGCGCTGGACGGCCATCCTCGCGGTGGTCGTCGCGGTGCTCGCAGCGTTCGTCGGCGTCATCTTCGCGGTGGTGCCGATCCTGATCCAGCAGGCGACGAACCTCATCCAGAACTTCCCGGACATCATCCAGGACATCTCGCAGCAGGACTGGTTCCAGGACCTCTCGAAGCAGTTCAGCGGGTCGTTCGACATCGATCACGCGCTGCAGTCCGTGCAGTCGTTCGTGGAGAACCCGAGCAACCTGCTCAACCTCGGCGGCGGCATCCTCGCGGTCGGCGGCGGCATCCTGTCCGGGCTCACGGGCGCGCTCATCGTGCTCATCCTGATGCTCTACTTCCTCGCGTCGATGCGTGGGCTGAAGTCGATGACCTACCGGTTCGTGCCCGCGTCCCGCCGTGAGAACTTCGTCGACGTCAGCGAGCAGATCACCCAGGCCGTCGGCCGCTACGTGGTCGGGCAGATCTCGCAGGCGCTCATCAACGGCGTCCTCAGCCTGGTCTTCCTGCTCATCATCGGCGCCCCGCTGCCGGTGCTGCTCGCGTCCTTCGCCTTCCTCGGCTCGCTGATCCCGCTCGTCGGGACGCTCAGCGCCGCGGTCGTGATCTCGTTGCTGTGCCTGTTCGCCTCACCGGCGACGGCGCTGACCGCAGCGGTGTACTACCTCGTGTACATGCAGGTCGAGGCGTACGTCATCTCCCCGCGCATCATGTCGCGTGCGGTGCAGGTGCCCGGCGCCCTCGTGGTCATCGCCGCGGTCGCGGGCGGCACCATCGGCGGTGTGCTCGGCGCACTCGTCGCGGTGCCGATCGCCGCGTCGGTGATCATCATCGTCCAGAAGGTCATCTACCCGCGGCAAGAGCAGCTGTGACCGACCTCGCCGACCACGTCGCGGACCGGGACCGTTGGGCGCGCGGACCTCGCGGCCCGCTCGCCCTCGTGAACGCGCAGCAGGTCGACGTCGAGCAGCCGGTGTGGCCGGTGCCCGGCCGCTGGGCTCCGGCGCCGGGCGGCCTGACCGTCACCGCGGACTCGGCGGACGGGGTGGTCGTCGACGGCGTCCCGGTCGACGGCACCGTCCTCGTCGCGGGTGATCAGGCCGTGGTGCCCTCGGTGGTGACCTTCCCGGACGGCCTCGCCGGCACCGTGACGGACCGCACGCTGCGCGTGTGGGACCCTGCCTCGGAGGCGATCGGTCGCTTCGCCGGGATCGCCCGCTTCGACCACGACGCCGCGTGGGTCACCGCCGGCAGGTACGTGCCGGTGCGTGACGGCCTGGAGGCCCGTGGTGCCGTCCTCGACGCCGCCGGCGTCCCGCTCCCGGTCGCCGGGCACGTCGACACCACGGTCGGCGACGTCGCCGTGCGCCTCGTGGTGGTCCGGTCCGCCGTGTTCCGCGGCGTCCCGCGGTTGCAGCTCATCGTGCAGGACGCCACGAGCGCCCTGCCCGAGACCGATCCGTCGAGCACGTACTCGATGGGCCGTTTCCTGTACCTCGACGACCCGGGCGAGGCCGCCGACGTCGTCCTCGACTGGAACACCGCCGTCCTGCCGCCGTGCGCCTTCTCGTACTTGTTCGCCTGCCCGGTGCCGCCCGCGGAGAACCGCATCGCAGCAGCGGTCACCGCGGGGGAGCGGCACCCCGTGGACGCCTCCGGAGCGGTTCTGCACTGATGCCGGCGTCGACCTGGCGTTCCCAGCGCTGACGCTGCATAATGGGCGTGTCCGCCAGGACATCACAATCGCATACCGATGGTTCCGCGGACGGTTCCGAGTGCTCAGGTCGATGGGGAAGTCGCACCTGACGAATCGGAGGAATCGTGAACGGAACGACGACCGGGGTGCTCTACGTGCACTCCGCACCACGCGCGCTCTGCCCGCACGTCGAATGG
The DNA here is from genome assembly GCF_044749145.1 of Curtobacterium sp. NPDC089689. Classification (NCBI taxonomy): domain Bacteria; kingdom Bacillati; phylum Actinomycetota; class Actinomycetes; order Micrococcales; family Microbacteriaceae; genus Curtobacterium; species Curtobacterium sp. NPDC089689. The sequence goes on from NZ_JBIVHJ010000004.1 coordinate 222,060, forward strand.
GCAGCAGGTCGTGCCATGAGTCGTGCCGTGAACTTCTCGTGGCTCGATCAGCCCGCGCAGGACGGCGCGCGACGCACCGAGTTCACGTGGACGGGCTCGGTCGGTACCGGTGCGGCGATCGCTTCTGCCCTGCGCGGCTGGGAGCATCTGCGGTACGAGGTCACCGAGGAGCCGACCAGCACCTCGGACGGCGGCCGCTGGATGCACACGCCCGACCTCGGGGTGTTCTACGCGCAGACCGACGTGACGGGCAACATGGTCGTGCCCGAGGACCGCGTCCGCTACGCCATGGAGGTCGCCGGCAGCAACGCGCTCGAACTCCACCGCGAACTGCGCCTGGCGCTCGGTCAGGCCTGGGACGACGAACTCGAGCCCTTCCGTCACGCCGCCGAGGGCAACCCCGTCGTCTGGCTCCACCGCGTCGGCTGACCTGCTCCCGCGCTTCCTCCGCGCCCTCGAACGCCGCCCGGCCCCGTGCCCGGCGGCGTTCGTCGTCCCCGCACCGCCGAGAGCCGCGTACGACGCTGCCCGAGTCCGGCCGGCTTGCCCGATGCCGAAAGCGACACTTCGTTGGCCTGCGCTCGCGCTCATCTGTCGCCTTCGCGATGGCGACAGGGCGCGGTCGACGAAAGCGACAGAAGGTCGTGACGGCACGCGCGGAACCTGTCGCTTTCGTGGGAGCGGACTCGCGCTGCCCAGGCCCGACCTGGCCGCCCGGCGGCACGGCACCAGACCGGCCACGGAACCAGCGGAGGCCCGCCCCGACGATGCGGGGCGGGCCTCCAGGCCGGAACGGACGCGACCGGCGCGACCAACGCGACTACGCGTTGCGGAACGCCACCACGGCGTTGTGCCCGCCGAAGCCGAACGAGTTGCTCACCGCGAGCAGGTCCCCGTCCGGCAGCTGGCGCGGCTCGCGCGCCACGTCCATGACGATCTCCGGGTCCTGGTCCGTGAGGTTGATCGTCGGCGGCGCCACCCGGTCGTGCAGCGCGAGGACCGTGAACACGGCCTCGATCGCGCCGGCGCCACCGAGCAGGTGCCCCGTCGACGCCTTCGTGGCCGAGACCACGACGTCGTCGAGGTGGTCACCGAAGACACGGCGCATGGCGTGGTACTCGGCGACGTCGCCCACCGGCGTGGAGGTGGCGTGCGCGTTGACGTGGACGACGTCCTCGCGGGCGGCACCGGCGTGCTCGAGCGCCTGGAGGACCGCACGGGCGGCGGCGCTGCCCTCGGGGTCCGGCGCGGTGATGTGGAACGCGTCCGACGTGATGCCGGCACCGGCGACCTCGGCGTAGATCTTCGCGCCGCGTGCCTCCGCGTGCTCCTTGGTCTCGAGGATGAGCGCCGCGGCGCCGTCTCCGAGCACGAAGCCGTCACGCGTGACGTCGTACGGGCGAGAGGCCGTCTCGGGGGAGTCGTTGCGACGCGACAGTGCCTGCATCGCGGCGAACGCGGCGAGCGGCAGCGGGTGCAGCGCGGCCTCGGCGCCACCGGCGATGACGATGTCGGCCTCGCCGGTCGCGACGTGGCGGTACGCCTCGGCGAGGGACTCGGTCGAGGAGGCGCAGGCGGAGAGGTACGTGCGAGCACCGCCGCGGGCGCCGAACTCCATCTCGATGGCGGCGGCCGGGCCGTTCGCCATGAGCATCGGCACCGTCATCGGCATGACGCGGCGCGGACCCTTCTCGCGCAGGGTGTCCCAGGCGTCGAGGAGCGTGTTGACACCGCCGATGCCGGTCGCCCAGTCGACGATGAGGCGCTCGGGCACGACAGACTCGGCGTCGATGCCGGCGTCGGCCCAGGCCTCACGGGCGGCGATGAGCGAGAGCTGCGACGAGGGGTCGAAGCGCTTGGTCTCCGGACGGGTGAGCTGGTCGGTGACGAAGCGGCGCGCCTGGCCGGCGAACTCCACAGGGAGTTCGAGCTCGGCGTAGCGCGGGTCCTCGATGCGGGTGATGCCGGACTTGCCGGCGAGCAGCGCCTCCCACGTCTCCGGGGCGGTCGCGGCGAGGGGTGTGATCGCACCGATCCCGGTGACGACGACGGTCTTGTTGGTCATGGAACGACGTGTTCTTTCGTGAGGACGTCCGGCCGCTCGTGGCGGAGCCGGACGGAGCCGGGTCGGACCGACGAACGCCGGGCCGGGTCGGACCGACGAGCGCCGGGCCGGGTCGGACCGGCGCTGCCGGTCCGGAGGTGGACGAGTCGAGCGCCGCGGCCCGCGGCTGTTCCGCCGGGGCCGCGGCGCTCAGGAAGCTCGCGTCAGGCCTGCGCCTTGACGATGTAGTCGACGGCGTCGCCCACGGTCTTGAGGTTCTTGACCTCTTCGTCCGGGATCTTCACGTCGAACTTCTCCTCGGCGTTCACGACGATGGTCATCATCGAGATGGAGTCGATGTCGAGGTCGTCGGTGAACGACTTGTCGGCGGCGACGGTGTCGGTCGCGATGCCGGTCTCGTCGTTGATCAGCTCGGCCAGGCCGGCGAGGACTTCTTCGTTGGACAGGGCCATGGGGATTCTCCTTGAGGGGGTGTCGTTTGACCGTGGACCAGCCTAGGGCACGGGCAGTGCTCGTGCGCGGAGGCTCGGGGGGCTAGGGGAGGACGACGACCTGGGCGCCGAACACGAGACCGGCACCGAAGCCGATCTGCAGGGCCAGGCCGCCGGACAGCTCGGGGTGTTCCTCGAGCAGCCGGTGGGTCGCGAGCGGGATGCTCGCGGCGGAGGTGTTGCCGGTGGTCGTGATGTCGCGGGCGATGGCCACCGTGTCGGGCAGACCGAGCTGCTTCGCGAACTCGTCGATGATGCGGATGTTGGCCTGGTGCGGCACGAACGCGGCGAGGTCCTCCGGGCGGACGCCCGCGGCCTCGATCGCCTCGCGGGCGACCTTCACCATCTCCCAGACGGCCCAGCGGAACACCGTCTGACCGGCCTGCCGCATCGTCGGGCGCGGCGCGCCGGCTGCCCACTCGTTGTAGGTCGCGGTCATGCCGATCGCGTCCCACTTCGAGCCGTCCGAACCCCAGATCGTCGGCGCGATGCCGGGGAACTCGCTCGGTCCGACGACGGCCGCACCGGCGCCGTCCCCGAGGAGGAACGAGATCGAGCGGTCGGTCGGGTCGACGACGTCGCTGAGCTTCTCGGCACCGATGACCAGGACGTGGTCGGCGAGGCCGGACTTGATGAACGAGTCGGCCTGCGCGATGCCGTACGCGTACCCGGCGCACGCGGCGCTGACGTCGTACGCGGCAGCGGGTGTCGCGCCGATCCGCTCGGCGAGCAGCGACGCCATCGACGGGGTCGCGACCGTGTGCGTCACGGTGCTCACCAGGACGACACCGATCTGCGACGGCTCGATGCCGGCCTTCGCGATGGCCTCACGTGCGGCGGCCTCGGCGAGGTCGACGGCCTCGGTGTCGGCTCCCGCACGCTTGCGCGTGACGATGCCGGTGCGCTGCCGGATCCACTCGTCGGAGGAGTCGATCGGGCCGACCAGGTCGTCGTTCGGCACGACGTTCTCGCCACGGGCGGCGCCGTACGCGAGGATGCGGGTGAACTCGTGGCCGCGACGCTGCTGGAGCATCGGCCGGGAGGCACGGGTCGGGTTGGTGCTGTCGGTCGCGTCCGTCACGCGGTCGCCTCTGCTTCCGTCTTCGCGCCCTGCAGCAGCTCGATGGCTGCGGGCAGGTCGTCGGGGGTCTTGATCGCCACGGTCGGGGTGCCGCGGAGGCCGCGCTTGGCGAGGCCGACCAGCGCACCGGCCGGGGCCAGTTCGATGATGCCGGTGACGCCGGCGGCGGAGAACGACTCCATCACGGCGTCCCAGTGCACGGGGTTCGCGATCTGCTGGACCATCAGGTCGACGAAACGTCGGCCGTCGTCGACGCGGGAGCCGTCGGCGTTGGTCCAGATCGGGAGCGTGGGGTCCTGCACAGTGGCGGCCGCGGCGACCGGTGCGACACGGTCGACCGCCGGAGCCATGTACCGCGTGTGGAACGCACCGGCGACGGCGAGCGGCACGACCCGGGCCTTCGCCGGCGGGTCCGCAGCGAGGTCGGCGATCGCGTCGGCAGCACCGGCGACGACGGTCTGGCCGCCGCCGTTGTGGTTCGCGGGCACGAGACCGCGGGCGTCGAGCGCTGCGGCGACCGCGTCGGCGTCGCCACCGAGGACCGCGGCCATGGAGGTCGGTTCGAGCGCTGCGGCGTCCGCCATCGCGCGGCCGCGTTCGGCGACGAGCGTCAGGGCGTCGGTCGGTTCGACGATGCCGGCGACGGCGGCGGCGGTGAACTCGCCCACCGAGTGTCCGGCCACGCCACCGACCAGGTCGCGGCGACCGTCGGCGAGCAGTGCGTCGGCGGTGATCAGCCCGGCGGCCACGATGAGCGGCTGCGCGAGCGCGGTGTCCTTGATCGTCTCGGCGTCCGAGACGGTGCCGTGCGCGACGAGGTCGACGCCGACGGCGTCCGACCAGGCTCCGACACGGTCACGGACTGCGGGGTCCTCGAGCCAGGGGGCGAGGAAGCCTGGGGTCTGGGAGCCCTGTCCGGGCGCGACGACGACGATCACCGGACAATCCTGCCGGGGACGGCACGCGGGGTCCGTGTGGGCTTCCCACACGAATCCCCGCACGACATTGTGCGATGTCCTACAACCTGCGATGCGTTCCGGGTCCGACCCACGGCAGCGGGAGCCGTGCGGCTCAACGGCGCTGGGGCAGACGGCGCCGGCCGGACGCCGACTCGGACATGGCGCCGAGGATGAGCGCCGACTGGACGATGAGGGCGTCGCGGGCGTGCGTGGCGTCCCACCCGATGATGTCCGCCACGCGACGGAGGCGGTACCGGACGGTGTTCGGGTGCACGAAGAGCTCACGGGCGGTGGCCTCGAGCGAGCGCCCCGTGTCGAGGTAGCACCAGAGCGTCTGCAGGAGCTCGGTCGACTGGTCCTTGAGCGGGACGTAGATGCGCTGGACGAGGGCGGACCGTGCCAGCGGATCGCCGGCGAGGGCCCGTTCGGGCAGCAGGTCGTCGGCGAGAGCCGGACGCGGTGCCCCGCGCCACGCCCGCGCCACGGCGAACCCGGCCAGGGCGGCCTTGGCGCTGGTCGACGCGTCGACCACACCGGGGACCTCGTTGCCGAGCACGAGGTGGCCCTCACCGAACGACGGCTCGAGGGCCTGGGCGATCGCGGTGAAGGACACCGGGTCCTCGCCCTCGGGGACGTCGTCGCGGGGGGTGGCCCGGCCGATGACGACCACCAGCCGTGACCCCTGCACGCCGATGAGCACGTCGGCGTCCATGTGGCGCGCGGTCCGGCGGATCTGGTCGACCTCGAGCTGCTTCGGTGCGGTGCCGACGAGCACCGCGACCTCGCCGTGGCCGTGCCACCCGAGCGCCGCGATCCGGGAGGGCAGCTCGTCGTCGTACTCGCCCGAGAGGATCGAGTCGACCACCAGCGCCTCGAGTCGGGCGTCCCAGAGCCCGCGGGCCTCGGCCGCACGGGCGTAGACGTCGGCGGCCGCGAAGGCGATGTCCCGCGAGTACTTGAGGATCGCCTCCTGCAGCATCTCGTCGTCCTTGGCGCGCTCCTCGACCACGGTCACGACCACACGGATGAGCTGCAGGGTCTGCTGCAGGCTCACCGAGCGGAGGAGTTCACGCGGTGCCGAGCCGAAGACGTCGGCCGCGGCGATCCACGGGGTCGAGGCGGTGCCCTCGAGCCAGCTGATGAACGACGTGATGCCGGCCTGAGCGACGAGGCCGACGGCCGAACGACGACCCGGCGGCATCTCGCTGTACCAGGGCAGCGTGTCCTCGAGCCGCTTGATCGTCGCGGTGGAGAGTTCGCCCGACACCTGCCGGAGCCAGGAGAGCGCGCGTTCGCGGTCGCTCTGCTGGCTCACGGCAGGGTCGGTGCGGGGAGTCGACAACTCAGCTCTCGCCGCCCGCGCTGCCGGTGGTGCCGGCGGTGACGTCGTGCAGGCGGTACTTGTCGATGGCCTGCTGCACGAGGGCGTGGTCGACCTTGCCCTGCTTCGCGAGCTGCTGCAGCGTCCGCACGACGACCGAGGGGCCGTCGATGTGGAAGAAGCGGCGGGCTGCCGGACGGGTGTCCGAGAAGCCGAAACCGTCGGCGCCGAGCGTGGCGTAGTCGGTCGGGACGAACGGGCGGATCTGCTCCTGCACCTGGTGCATGAAGTCGCTCACCGCCACGACCGGGCCCTCGGTGCCGAGCAGGCGCTCGGTGACGTACGGCGTCCGAGGGGCCTCGTTCGGGTTGAGGAACGCGTGCTGCTCCGCGTCGAGACCGTCGCGGTACAGCTCACCCCAGCTCGTGACGCTCCAGACGTCCGCCGACACGCCCCAGTCCTCGGCGAGGAGCTGCTGCGCCTCGAGGATCCACGGCACGGCGACACCGGACGCGAGGAGCTGTGCCTTCGGCCCGTCCTGCTCGCTCGGCTTGAGGAGGTACATGCCCTTGACGATGCCCTCGGCGTCGACGCCCTCCGGCTCGGCCGGCTGGACGAGCGGCTCGTTGTACACCGTGAGGTAGTACATGACGTTCGGGTCGGCGTGCTTCGGCGAGCCGTCCTCGTTCGTGCCGTACATGCGCTCGAGGCCGGCCTTCACGATGTGGCCGATCTCGTACCCGTAGGCGGGGTCGTAGGACACGACGGCCGGGTTCGTCGCCGCGAGGAGCAGCGAGTGGCCGTCGGCGTGCTGGAGGCCCTCACCCGTCAGGGTCGTCCGGCCGGCGGTCGCTCCGATCATGAACCCGCGGGTCATCTGGTCGCCGGCGGCCCAGATCGCGTCGCCGGTGCGCTGGAACCCGAACATCGAGTAGAAGACGTAGACCGGGATGAGCGGCTCACCCTGCGTCGAGTACGAGGTGCCGACCGCGGTGAACGCCGCGAGGGCACCCGCCTCGTTGATGCCGACGTGGATGATCTGGCCCTGCGGGCTCTCCTTGTAGGCCAGGAGGAGCTCGCGGTCGACCGACGTGTAGTGCTGGCCGTTCGGGTTGTAGATCTTCGCGGTCGGGAAGTACGCGTCCATGCCGAACGTGCGCGCCTCGTCCGGGATGATCGGGACGACGCGGTCGCCGAAGTCGGGCGAGCGCAGCAGGTCCTTGAGCAGGCGGGCGAACGCCATCGTGGTGGCGACCTCCTGCTTGCCGGAGCCCTTCTTGACGACCTGGTACTTCGAGTCGTCGGGCAGGGTGACCTGCGTGTACTTCGTCCGGCGCTCCGGCACGTAGCCACCGAGTTCGCGGCGGCGCTCGTGCATGTACTGGATCGCCTCGTCGTCGTTCCCCGGGTGGTAGTACGGCGGCGTGTAGGGGTTCTCCTCGAGCTGCGCGTCGGAGATCGGGATGCGCATCTCGTCGCGGAACTGCTTGAGGTTGTCGAGCGTGAGCTTCTTCATCTGGTGGGTCGCGTTGCGGCCCTCGAAGCTCGGGCCGAGGCCGTAGCCCTTGACCGTCTTCGCGAGGATGACGGTCGGCTGGCCCTTGTGCTCGGTCGCGGCCTTGAACGCGGCGTAGACCTTGCGGTAGTCGTGGCCACCGCGCTTGAGGTTCCAGATCTGGTCGTCGGTGTAGTCCTTGACCAGCTCGAGCGCCTTCGGGTCGCGCCCGAAGAAGTTCTCGCGGACGTACGCGCCGTTCTCGGCCTTGTACGTCTGGTAGTCGCCGTCCGGCGTGGCGTTCATGAGGTTGAGCAGCGCACCCTCGGTGTCGCGGGCGAGCAGGTCGTCCCACTCACGGCCCCAGACGACCTTGATGACGTTCCAGCCGGCACCGCGGAAGAACGCCTCGAGCTCCTGGATGATCTTGCCGTTGCCGCGCACCGGGCCGTCGAGACGCTGCAGGTTGCAGTTGATCACGAAGTTCAGGTTGTCGAGACCGTCGTTCGCGGCGACCTGGAGCTGCCCGCGCGACTCGACCTCGTCCATCTCGCCGTCGCCGAGGAACGCCCAGACCTGCTGGTCGGACGCGTCCTTGATGCCACGGTTCGACAAGTACTTGGCCTGCTGTGCCTGGTAGATCGCGTTGATCGGGCCGATGCCCATCGACACGGTCGGGAACTGCCAGAAGTGCGGCATGAGACGCGGGTGCGGGTACGAGGACAGCCCGCCGCCGGCGTGCGACTTCTCCTGCCGGAAGCCGTCGAGCTGGTCCTCGCTGAGGCGGCCCTCCATGTAGGCGCGGGCGTACATGCCGGGGGAGGCGTGGCCCTGGAAGAAGACCTGGTCGCCGCCGGAGGGGTGGTCCTGCGCACGGAAGAAGTGGTTGTAGCCGACCTCGTACATCGCGGCGCTCGACGCGTAGGTCGAGATGTGCCCGCCCACGGCGATGCCCGGGCGCTGGGCACGGTGCACCGTGATCGCGGCGTTCCAGCGGATCCACCGGCGGTAGCGGCGCTCGAGCTCCTCGTCGCCGGGGAACTCGGGCTCGTTCTCCGGAGCGATGGTGTTGACGTAGTCCGTCGTGGGGACCATCGGCACACCGAGGTGCAGTTCCTTGGACCGCTTGAGCAGGCTGAGCATGATCTCGCGGCCGCGCTGGTGGCCGTGGGTCTGCACCAGACCGTCGAGGGACTCACGCCACTCGGCGGTCTCCTCCGGGTCCTGGTCGTTGCTGCCGGCGCTGTACGGGTCCTGGTCGTTCACCGTCACCCTTGACCTCGTTCGTTCTCGTGGTGGTGGACATGGCGGGTTCCGGCGGTCGGGTCGGACCTGAGGGAAACCCCCACCACTCTAGGCCCCACCACCGACCGTGAGCCTGATGGTGACGTGCACGTGGACGTGCGCTTGCATTCGGGTGACGTCGGCGTACGATTGCCGATCGTGCACGCGTGACCCGCGCCTGCACGGGACACGGGCACACACCACGCCCGAGGAAGAAGCACACGCACCGATGGCACTGGAGATCGGCTCCCTCGCGCCGGACTTCGAGCTCCCGAACCAGTTCGGCGAGCACGTCCGCCTCAGCGACTTCCGCGGCATCCGCCCCGTCGCCCTCGTCTTCTTCCCCCTCGCGTTCTCGTCGGGATGCACCAACGAGCTCTGCGTCCTGCAGGACAACATCGCGATGTTCCAGGACCAGCGTGTCGAGCTCATCGGCATCTCCGTCGACTCGAAGGCCACGCTCCGCTCCTTCGCCGAGGCCAACGGCTACGACTTCGAGCTGCTCGCGGACTTCTGGCCGCACGGCGCGGTGTCGAAGGAGTACGGCGTGTTCCTCGACAAGAAGGGCTTCGCCACCCGGGCGACCTTCGTCATCGACGTGCAGGGGCGCATCAAGGCGTCGATCATCACCGAGCCCGGCCTGCAGCGCGACGTCGCCGAGTACCGCGCCGCCCTCGACCGGCTCGCCGCCTGCGCGGCACCCGTCGCCGTCGGCTAGCGTTCCGAACCCCTCCGGAGGACGCTGACGCGTCCGGACGGACTGGAGGCACGGTGCGGCTCACCGACGGACGACCGCTCGACGGCGCGGTCGCTCCACGCAACGGCGCCTACGCGCCGTCCCCGCTTCGGGACGACCCCGCTCGCTGGTCGCTCGACCGTACGACCGTGTCCACCCCGGTCGGCTCCCTGGTGGTCCACCACCGGCCCGGTCCGGATCCCGTCCTGCTCCTGCACGGCGTCGCCGGGTCGTGGACCACGTGGACACCGCTGCTCGACGCGGCTGACGGCTTCCGCGGCCGCGGAGTGGTCCTGCTCGACCTGCCCGGCTGGGGCGCGTCACCGACCCCGCCGGCGCCGGTGTCGATCGACGACGCTGCCGTGACCGTGTCGACGGTCCTCGACGCGCTCGGCACCGGGCCCGTGCAGGTGATCGGGCACTCGATGGGCGCGTTCGTCGGACTCCACCTCGCGGTCGTGCTGCCGGCGCGCGTGCACTCGCTCCTGCTCGTCTCGCCGACGACCGCCGCCACGGTCCGTGCTGCCCGGCACCCGTGGCGGGCCCTCCGGACGCTCCCGGCCTACACGCTCCTCCGCGCCGGACTCCTCGTGACCGGGCGGTCCGCGGTCCCGCTCCTCCGCGGACTCGCTGCCGTCGGGCTGCTGCGGCTGTTCGCGGCGCCGGTGTTCACGCACGTCGGTCGGCTCGACCGCAGCGTGCTCGACGCGTTCGTGCGCGAGCTCCGGCCGCGGGGGTTCACGGCCGCTGCCCGCGCCGCTGCGGCGTACGACACCGGGCGGTGGACGACGATCGGGTGCCCGGTGGTCGCCGTGCTCGGGCGCGACGACGTGTTCGCACGCCCCGCGGACCTCGACGACCTCCGCGCACTCGTCCCCGACGCCCGGACGGTGCTCCTCGACGACTGCGGCCACTTCGCCCACGTCGAGCACCCCGCCGCGGTCGCCGCGCTCCTCGCCGCCTGACCCGGACCTCGGGGCCCACGGAACGCGCGCGTTCCGACGTGCCACGTGTCGAACGACGGGCGGGACGTCGAAACGCGCGCGTCTCGTGGAGCAGGGACGTCAGATGTCGGCAGGGACGTCAGACGTGGGCGGGGAACGTCGCGGCGACGCGGGAGCGGACCTCGGCCCGGACGGCGGCGCGCATGGCGGGGGAGAACAGCGCGTGGTCGCCCTCCGGCACCCGCACGACGTCCACCTGGCCCGACCACCGCTTCACCGCGCGGCGGCCGCCGAGCCGGTCGAACAGCTCGGCGTCCTCCGGCGCCACGACGAGCACGACGTCGGTGCCGTGCTGCACGAGCGGACGGACGTGGCTCACCACACCGCCCACCCGGTCCCGACGGGCGATGCGTGCACGGAGTCGCTCGGGCACCCAGCGGTTGTAGAGCTCCCGGACCCGGAGTCGTCGGGCGGACGGGGAGTCCACCGCACGGACGTGGTCCGCGTAGCTCCCCGGGGCCGCCGGCGTCCGTCGGTAGTCGTTCGGGCTGATCTCCACGACGAGCCGTGGGGCCTCCTCGACCGCACGACCGGCGAGCCAGGCGCCGGCGCACATCCCGACGAGGGCGAGCCGCTCCGGCGGGACGTCGAGCGCGTCGACGACCGCCGACTGGTCGTCGATCCACTCCTGCGCGAACATGAAGTCCCGCTCGTCCGCCCGCACCACCGAGCTCTCGCCGGTACCTCGTCGGTCGATGCGGAGCACCCGTGCGCCGTCGCGCGCGAGGTCCCGGGCGAGTGCGACCTGGTAGTCCGTGGCGCCCACCCGGTGCTCCGCCGAGCCGTTGTGCAGCAGGACGGTCGGAGCGTCGTGGTGCTGCGCGGACGAGACCGTCTCGATGCCGAACAGGGCCTCGGGACCGATCCGGACCATGCGCTCCGACACGCGCCCGTCGACGTCGAGCACCTCGTGCAGTGCGGGTTCCCGGACGGGCACCGGAGCCGCCGGGGCCCAGGTGTCGAGCCAGGAGACCACGGCGTCCACCGCGGCGTCGGGGATCCGGGCGTGCATGCTCGTGCGGTCGAGGAGTTCGGCGCTGCCGGTGACCTCGATCCGCTCGACCGGGCCGAGCGCACGGGGCGCCGGAGCACCCTCGCGGACGAACGCCACGGTCGGCGCGGACCGCGGGGTGTAGGCGAGCGCGCCGAGGACGTCCGCCTCGGCCGCGTCCACGTCGATGCCGACGAGCGTCTCGTACCCGTCGACCACGCGGTCGGGACCGATCGTCATGGTCGCGAGCGCCCGCTGTCCCCGGAGCCACGCACGACCGGACGCCGGCGCGTCCCACACGACGAGCGCGTCGTCGTCCCCGGCAGCATCGGCGGCGATCAACGCCGCGGAGGCCAGCCCGACGAAGGCGATCCGCTCGACACCCGTGCTGCGGAGCAGCGCGGCTGCGTGTCCCGCGGACCGGACCTGCGCGTGCGGGTCGGTGTCGGGGGCGGCGTCCCCTCGTCCGGACGGGTCGTAGCGCACCGTGGCCACGCCACGGGCCTCCAGGCGGTCCGCCAGCAGGCGGAGGGTGCGGTACGCGATCACGCCCTCCTGTCCGAGCGGCGGGACGACCACCACCCCGGCCCGCGCGGCGGGTGGCAGCTGCACGGCCACGCGGACGGCTGGCGAGCCGGACCAACCGTGCAGGGTGCTCACAGCGCCAGCGCCGAGCGGACGGCAGCCGGCCACTCGTCGGGGTCGGTGCCGTGCGCGGCGAAGAGCGCGATGGTGATGCGCTCCAGGCCGAACGCGATGCAGGCACTGTGGGCGACGGCGCCGTCCGCGCTCCGGATGCCGAACGCGGTGCCGAAGTGGTCCTCGTGCAGGTTCGCTGAGCTGATGGCGGTCGCGTCGTGGTCCGGGCCGTAGACCGGGGTCACGAACTCGAACTTCAGCGCCTGCTCGACCTGGTTGCGGGCGAGCATCTGGCCGACCCGGCCGAAGAACGGGTCGTTCGCGGGCACGACGTCGATCTCGAGGCCGAACGACTCGAGCAGTGCGCGCATCACCGGAATGCGGTCGTCGCGGTGCGCCTTCGCGGACGCGGGTGTCCCGATGTGCACGAACTCGTGCATGTGGAACGCCTGGAGCCGCATCGGGTCGAGCGACGGCTCACGGCGGAACGAGTCGCCGAGGATGTCGAACGAGCGGCCGCCCTCGGGCACCGAGTCACCGACCAGGCCGTACACGGGGTGGCAGACGGCCGGCGTCAGCATGAGGTCCGCGGGTTCGAGGAAGCCCTCCCAGCGCTCCCCGCGCTCGCGGGCGGCCAGGAGCGCCCGGTGCGTCCGGTCGTCCCCGGTGAACCCGGAGATGGAGGCGGCGAGGTCCGGGAACGAGGCGATGTAGTCGGTCCGCTCGAAGGACGCCAGCGGCTCGACCGGCGGGAAGCGCAGGACCTCGGCGTCGAGGTCGGCCTGGCTGCGGACCGCGGCGGCGTCGACGGCGGAGTACACGCGCTCGAACACCCCCGTGCGGCCGTAGAGGCCGGGGGAGCCGAGGTCGAGGAGGACGCCGTCGGCGAGCAGGCGGCCGCGCAGCTCGGCGCGGGCCGTGCCGAGGGCGTCGGCGCTGTCCACGGCGGGCGCGGCGGTGTCGTGGTCGAGGTGGATGGTCACAGGAGTGCTCCCGTCATGAGCGCCATGCCGGCGTCGTTGTGGAGGAGACGGTCGTTGCTCACCATGACGGCGGCACCGTGGGCGTCTCGGAGGTGTCGGGCGATGCTGACGGAACCGCTCGCGGCGTACCCGGCGATCCCGACGATGCGCAGGGACCGGGTGACGAGGTCGGTGACGTGCTCGGACGCCCCGATCTTGAGGGCGTTCGCGGAGAGTGCGTACGCCGTGGAGTCGAGGACGTCGGTGTCCTCGGCGACGACGTCGTACCGTTCCGCGGCGTGCCGGACGGCGTCGGCGAGCGACTGCAGCTCGACGAGCAGCTCGGCGAGCCGGAGCGCGCCGGGCGGGGTCGACCCGACGGTGGCGCGTGCCTGCTTCCGGACAGCCGTGCGGGCGCGGTCGGCGGCGTCGGCGGCGATGCCGAGCCACACCGACGCCCAGAGCACGTGCGACACCGGGAGCACCGTGCGGGAGCTGACGGCGGCGTAGTCGTCCCGGAGGACGTGGTCGGCCGTGGTCTCCGCGTCGAGCACCCAACCGTTGCTGCAGGTGCCCCGGAGTCCGAGGGTGTCCCACGTCGAGGTCTGCGTGAGCGTGGTCTGCTCGGGCAGGCAGACCACGACGCGCTGGTCGGAGGCCGCGGCGTCGACGTCCCGGCGAGCGGTGACGAGGATCGCGTCCGCCTCGGTGGCGTAGGAGATGACCGGGGCGTCCTTGCGGAGCCGGATGCGTCCGTCGGCGTCGGACTCCAGGGCGCAGGTGCTCCGGCGGGCGTCGCCGCCGATGCCGCGCTCGGTGGTCGAGGACGCGAGCAGCGCACCCTCGCGCACCCGTGCCACGAGGTCGGTCACGCCGGCACCGTCGCCGCCGTGCCGCCACAGGGCCATCGCCTGGCCCTGGTGCATCGCGAACACCATCGCGGTGGCGGCGCAGGCCCGTCCGAGCTCGGTCGCGATGACCGACAGCTCGGCGACGGTGGCTCCTTCGCCACCGAGCTCCACCGGGACGGCCGCGGCGAGGAGGCCGTGCTCCTTCATCGCGGCGATCGCCTCGCGCGGGGGTCGGGCGTCCCGGTCCACCTCGTCGGCGAACAGCCGTGCGACGTCGGCGACGAGCGCCGTGCGGGCCGCGAACCGGCCGCAGGGGTCCGTGCCGGTGACGGCCGCCTCAGCGGCGCTGGCGGCGCTCGCGACCGGAGGAGCAGCGGCTGCGGGAGCCGCAGCGGCTGCGGGAGATGCGGTGGCGGCACCCGCCGCGGCGGCGGGTGCGGTGGCCGGGGTCGCCGCGCGGCGAGCACGACGTCCGGACCCGCTGCGCGCAGCCGTGACGACCGGGACGGGCGCGGTCGGCGGAGCCGTGTCGATCACGGTCACGATGCGAGCCCGGCGGCGTGCACGATCGACTCCACGGTCGCGAACGTCGATCGGTTGAGCACGGCGTCGGGGAACTCCACGTCGAGTTCGTTCTCGACCGCGAGCATCACGTTCACGGTGGCGTGCGACGTCAGCCCGAGCGCGTAGAGGTCCGCGATCGAGGCCACGTCCCACGCGTCGACGACGAGGCGTCCGTGGTCGGCGAGGGCGCGGCGGACGGCCTGTTCGGTGCTGGGGTCGGCGAGCGCGACGGCGGTCGCGCTGGTCTGCTGGTCCTGGTCCATGCGGCAACCGTAATGAGGATGGCTCCCCGGAAAGCCGCTTCCCGGGTGCGCGAAACCGCACGACCCCGCGAGGCGCCTGAGCGGACGCACAGGGACGTCGAGGGCGGACGGCGCCGGGCCCCGCGTCGCGACGTCAGCGCTCGGACAGGGCCACGGCCGTCGCGACGGCGAGGCCGCGCTCGTGCGACAGCGAGATCGCGATCGGTCCGCAGCCGATCGTCCCGGCGAGGGCCGCGGCCGCCCCGGCGAGCTCGACGGTGGGTGCTCCGTGCTCGTCGAGGACGACCGCGACGTCGGCGAGGGGAACGGGGTCGGTGCGCGTCGGCCGGAGGAGCTTGACGACCGCCTCCTTGCCGGCGAAGCGGGCGGCGAGGCGCTCGGGGTCGTCGCCGGTGTCCACGCGCTCCTGCACGGTGAACACCCGGGCGAGGTAGCGCTCGCCGTGGGTCGCGATGCCGCGGATGACGTCCTCGACGTCGGCCAGGTCGGTCCCCGTCCGGATCACGGTCATGCCGTCAGGCTACGCGTGGTCCTGCCTCGTGTGCCCGCCCACGTGGCGTGTGGGGGCCTCGTGCATGTCGCCGGGGGCATGCGCGTCGGAGGGGTGTGGGTAGCATCGGCGCCACGACCACCGAGGGGGAACGATGGCAGCACCGTGGACCGGCATCGTCGAGGACGCCCGGCACTACCCGTCACCGCACAACTCGCAGCCGATCGTGCTCCGCGTCGAGGACGACCGGACCGCGACCGTGCACTACGACCTGCGTCGGGGGCTGCCGGCCGAGTCGTTCGGCATCCCGTTCGGGCACGTGTGCGCCGGGGTCTTCCTCGCGGGCCTCGACGTCGTGGCCCGCGCGCACGGCTTCGCGGTGACCGAGGACCTCGACCACGCCGAGATGGACTTCTCCCGGCTCGACCGTGACCCGACGGACCACCTGCACCGGCTCGGTCGGGTCACGTTGCGTCCGCACGCGGTCACCGCGGACGACCGGGAGGCACTGGCCCGGTTCTCCGCTCGGCGCACGTCGCGCAGGCCCTACGACGCGACCCTCGTGGACGCCGCCGCCGTGTCCGCCGCCGCCGACATCGCCGCGGCTTCCGGGCACCGCTTCCGGTCGACCGCCGACCGTGCGACGGTCGACGAGATCGTGCGCGTCAACCAGGAGACGCTGTTCGACGACCTCCGCAACGACGCCGTCCACGAGGAGATCCTGCACTGGTTGCGCTTCTCGAAGCGGCAGGCCGCCGAGACCGGTGACGGCCTGTCCGCCGAGACGATGCTCATGCCCGGCCCGGTGCTGCGGTTCGCGATGGAGCACCGTGGGCTGTGGGAGGCGCCGGGAGTCGGCGGGCTGTTCAAGCGCGTGTACCTGTCGACCATGCGGGGCGTCCGGCAGCTCGGATGGTTGGAGGGCCCGTTCTCCTCGCCGGCCGAGTACGTCGAGGCCGGCCGGGTCTTCATGCGCATCTGGCTCGACTTCGTGGCTCGGGGCATCGCGCTGCACCCCTTCGGCACGGTGATCACGAACCCGCGCTCGCACGCCGCGTTCGTGGAGCGAGCGGGCGTCGACGAGTCCGGCGGTGACATGGCCTGGATGCTCTTCCGCTTCGGGCACAGCGCGCCACCGCCCCTGGCGCACCGGCGTCCGGCGTCGGCGATGACGATCGGGGCGGACTCGTGAAGCGCGCGGCGGTGTTCTCCGTCGTGTGGGTGGTGGAGACCTTCGTCGCCCTGTTCATGCCGCGGGTGCAGACCCACAAGCTCCTGCTCGCCCCGGGGATCGAGCCGCTGCGGTGGACCCTCGGGCGGTGGCGTGCCTGGCGGACGGCGGAGCGCGCGGCGAAGCGGGTGCCCGCGTACCGGGCGTTCCTGGCGGAACAGGGGCGTGCCTCCCGTCTGGACACCCGCGGTGGCATCGCCGCCGCGCTCGCGAACCTGCCCGAGATGGACAAGGACTCGTACGTCAAGCGGTGGAGCATCCCGGAGCGCTGCCTCGACGGGCGGCTCCCGCGCCGCGGTGTGGTCGTCGACGAGTCGAGCGGCTCGAGCGGCACGCCGACGAGCTGGGTGCGCGGCCCGGACGAGCGCCAGGCGACCCGGCAGCTGTTGCAGCTCGGGTTCTCGCGGACGGCGAAGGACCTCCCGAAGCAGCCGTTCGTGCTGAACGCCTTCTCGCTCGGGGCGTGGGCGACCGGCATGAACGTGACGGCGTCGCTCACGGAGTCGTCGATGATCAAGTCGATCGGTCCGGACCGCGACAAGATCGTGCAGACGATGCGGGAGTTCGGCCCCGACTTCACGTACATCATCTGCAGCTACCCGCCGTTCCTGAAGGCACTGTTCGAGGACGACCGGCTCGACTGGAGTCGCTACACGATCGTCGCGGCGTTCGGCGGTGAGGGCATCAGTGAGAACATGCGCGCCCACATCGAGCAGTACGCGCAGGCGGTGCTCGGGTCGTACGGGGCGAGCGACCTCGAGATCAACCTCGGCATCGAGACACCGTTCTCGGTCGCGCTGCGGCGGGCGATCGCGGCGTCGCCGGAGCTGTCGGCGGCGCTCACGAAGCAGGGGGAGTACGGCGTCCTGCCGATGGTGTTCCAGTTCAACCCGTTCGGCTACCTCATCGAGACGAACGACCGCGGCGAGCTCGTCGTGACGATCACCCGGTCGGAGAACATCAGCCCGCGGATCCGCTACAACATCCACGACCGTGGGCACGTCGTGCGGATGCGCTCGCTGCAGCAGACCCTCCGGTCGCACGGGTTCGACGAGCTCGCGGACTCCGCCGAGCTCGACCTGCCGCTGCTGTTCCACTACGGACGCTCGGACCTCTCCGTCGACTACAACGGCGCGGTGGTCGCGCCCGACGTGGTGCGGGACGTCGTGTACGGCGACCCGGGCCTCCTCGAGGCCGTGGAGAACCACCGGCTCATCAGCTACGAGGACGACCGCGGGGACCGCCAGCTGCACATCGCGTTCCAGTTGGCATCCGGCGCGAGCGGACACGCGGACGGCTTCGACGCGGACGCCGCTCGCCCCGCGGTGGTCGCCGAGCTGCGGCGGTTGAACAAGGACTTCTCGAACGCGATCCGGACCGCGCCGCCCGGCACCCTGCCGACGGTGGCGTTCTACCCGTACCGGACGGGACCGTTCCGCGACGACGGGCGGAAGCTGAAGAACGAGTACGTGTGGCAGCTCGGTGCCGGTGCCGTCGCGGAGTGGGAGCTCGACCTGTCCTGGACGGCCCCGAAGGAGGCCTGAGCCCGCGGCCGCCGCGGCCGTCGCGGCCGGGAGCACGTCAGTGGTACTGCGGCGGCCAGTCGAACGGGGCCGGGCGGTGCGGGACCTCACCGATCGTGGTGACCTCGAGCACGACCTGCCGCAGGTTCGTCAGCTCGATCGACCGCGGGTTGCCGAAGAACCGCCGCCCGTCGACCCACACGGTGAGGTCGCCGTGCAGACCACCGACGTGCGCCGGGCCGATCGACACCCCCCACTCGTCGAAGAACTGGCCGAGCGTGAACGAGTCCTTCGTGGGCGACTCGACGTGGATGATCCCCGAGGTGTCGTGCGTGTGGATCTGCGCCGCGAACTCCGTCTTGTCGGAGTGTCCGATGTTCCCCGGCACGGTGACCGACTCGCCGCCGTCGAGGATCGTCAGGTGCGTGTGCACGTGCTCGGCGAGCTTCTGCCCCCAGACGTTCGACAGCCCGGCGGCCTCGGCGCGGGCAGTGAGGTCGGTCGGAGCGGGCCACGGTGGCGCATCGGTCGAGGTCCCTGCGGTCGTGCCGATGACCGCGCCCGAGGAACACCCCGCGAGGAGCAGCACGGCGGCGGCCCCGCTGATGAGGGCGCGAGCGGTGCGCCCACCGTGGGTCACCACCGGTCGTGGACGGTGGCGCGGAACCACTCGTCGTAGAGCTCGTGCACCGTCGTGTCGAGGCCGTCGACCTCGGGGAGCGACGCGGCCTCGGCGTTCGACCGTGCCTGCTCGGGGTTGCGCGCGCCGGGGATCGCCGCGGTCACGCCGTCCTGCGCGATCACCCACGCGATGGCAGCCTGCGGGACCGAGACGCCCTCGGGGAGTGACGCCGCGAACGCCTGGGCGGCGCGGACGCCGTCCTCGAAGTCGACGCCGCTGAAGGTCTCGCCCTGGTCGAACGCCTCGCCGTGCCGGTTGTAGTTGCGGTGGTCCTGCTCGGGGAACGTCGTGTCCGGCGTGTACTTGCCGGAGAGCAACCCCGATGCCAGCGGGACGCGCGCGAGGACGGCGACCCCTGCCTCCCGTGCGGCCGGGAGGACGCGGTCGAGCGGCTTGAGCCGGAACGCGTTGAGGATGATCTGGACGCTGGCGACGCCGGGCCGGGCGATCGCGGTGAGCGCCTGGTCGGCGGTCTCGACCGAGACGCCGTAGGCGGCGATCGAGCCGTCGGCGACGAGGGCGTCGAGGGCGTCGTACACGGCGTCGTCCTCGAAGACCGGCGTCGGCGGGCAGTGCAGCTGCACGAGGTCGAGGGTGTCCTGACGGAGGTTCCTCCGGGAACGGTCCACCCACCCGCGGAAGTTCGCGGCGACGTAGTTCGCGGGTTCCTGCTCGGCGCGACGACCCATCTTCGTGGCGATGGTCAGCGGCACCTCGGGGTTCGACGCCCGCCAGGCACCGATGAGCTGCTCGCTGCGGCCGTCGCCGTACACGTCTGCGGTGTCGAAGAGGGAGACGCCGGCCTCGACGGACGCGTCCATCACGGCGTTCGCGTCCTGCTCGCTGACGGGTCCCCAGTCACCACCGAACTGCCAGGTGCCGAGGCCGACGGGGGAGACTGCGCGGCCGGTGCGGCCCAGGGTGCGACTCTGCATGCTGCCGAGCGTAGTCACGCGGTCCCGCCCGGCTGCCGGGCAGCGCGCAGGGCGGACCGTGCTCGCCCGCGTTCGGACAGCGCGTGGGGACCGGCGGGCACGGGGTCAGGAGAGCGCGGCGACCCGCTCACGCAGCAGCGCCCGCGCCGCTCGGGCCCGGGGGACGACGACCACGCCGCCCCACAGCGCCAGCCCGACCCAGAGCCCGATGAGCATGGTCGTCACGAGCGGCCCGTGCTGGTCGCGCATCGACCACGACATCGCGATCCACAGCACGCCGAGCAGCACCTTGCCCCACCCCGCGCCCTCGCGGTCGGCCTGCGCCTGGAGCATCGGGATCCAGACCTCGGCGGGCACGCCGGCGGGGACCGCCCCGTCGGCCACCCAGCGCTGCGCCTCGACCGACCGTTCGTAGCCGCCGTCGAGCCGCCACGAGCGCATCGTCGTCAGCACGCCGATCGCGGCGCCGGCGGCACCCGCGGGCACGCCGACGACGACCAGCACCGTCGGGGTCGCCGGTGTCCACGACGACAGCACGAGCACGACGAGGACCACACCGAACGCCGCTCCCGCAGCTCCCGCGCCGATCAGGCGGAGCCGTCCCGCCTCGTCGACCATCCCGATGCCCTGCACGGGGTCGACGGTACCCGCCGTTCCGGTGCCCCACCAGGTCACAGCGGACCGGACCGGGCGTACGGTGTCGAGATGGAGTGCTTCGCGAGCTGGCGTACCCGCCGCTGATCCACGGCCACGGGCCGTCCCCGCTCCCGTCCACCTCGACGGGAGCCGATCAGCACGCGCACGAACCGAAGGACCCCCATGCTCATCCGCGACTGCACGCGGGCCGACCTGGCCGCGCTGACCGACCTCACCATCGAGGCCTTCCGCCCGCTCTTCACCACGTCCCTACCCGCCGCCCGCCCCGAGGTCACCGCCCACGACCACGGTCGCTGGCAGGACGACTACCGCGTCGAGGTCCCGTCGCTCCTCGCGCCTGACGAGGACCGCTTCGTCACCCTCGCCGAGGAAGACGGCCGCCCCCTCGGCTACGTCGGCTGGAACATCACCGGCGGGACCTCCGGACGGCTCGAACTCGTCGCCGTCCACCCCGACGCCCGCCGCCGCGGCATCGCTCGCGCGCTGTGCGTCGACGTCGTCGATCAGCTGCGGACGCGCGGAGTCCGCGTCGTCCACATCGGCACCGGCGGCGACGCGTTCCACGCGCCGGCCCGTGCGCTCTACGAGTCGCTCGGCTTCGTCGCGTACCCGACGATCGACTACGCGCGTGCTCTCTGACGCGGCCACGCGTCAGGCGTGACCAGCCGCCGGACGGGAGGCACGGAGCGGGCCCGCACCGTGCCTCCCGTCCGGCGGTCGGCACGATCACGGCGCGCAGCCCGCGGCGGGCGCCGGCCACCTGCTCAGCGGTCGGCGATGCCGCCGAGCATCCCGGAGATGAAGCGCTTCTGCAGGAAGAAGTAGAGCAGGACGATCGGCAGGGCCACGATCACCCCGGCGGCGGAGAGCAGCGAGAAGTCCGTTAGGTGCGCGCCCTTGAAGAAGGCGAGGCCGAGCGGGGCGGTGCGGTGGTCCTCGCTGGTGATGAGGACGAGGGGGAGCAGGAACTCGTTCCACGTCCACATCGTGACGAGGAGCGCCATGGTCATGATCGGCGCGACCGACGACGGCACGATGACCTGCCAGAGGAGTCGGACGTCGCGGGCACCGTCGAGGCGGGCTGCTTCGATGACCTCACCGGGGAAGCTGCGGAACTGGTTCCGCATCCAGAAGATGCCGAACGCGAGGGACTGCGCGGTCTGCGGGAGGATCAGGCTCGTGTAGGTGTCGGTGAGGCCGACGGACCGCAGGTTGAAGTAGAGCGGGATGATGAAGGCCTCGGCGGGGAGCATGAGGCCGGCGAGCATGACGAAGAAGATGACGTTCGAGCCGAAGAAGTCGAGTCGGGCGAAGGCGAACCCGGCGAAGACGGCGAGGACCGCGGTGAGCACGACCACCGACACCGTCACGAGGACGCTCGAGAGCATGTACGACGCGAAGTGGCCCTGGTTCCACGCGGCGCCGAAGTTGCCGAGGTCGATCGTCGTGGGGACCGTGAACCCGCCCGAGTTCTGGGCCGAGGGCGTGACGGAGGAGAGCAGCACCCCGATGAGCGGGATGATCGCGAACAGGGCGAAGAGCGACAGGATGACGTAGTCGACGGTCTTCTCGCGGACGGAGAGCCTCATGCGACGTCCTTCGGCTGGAGACGGCTGATGAGTGCCGTCACGATCATGATCACGACGGTGAGCGACACCGCCACGGCTGCAGCGGATCCGACCTGCCCGGTCTGGAACGCCCGGTTGTAGGCCTCGAACGCGGGCACCGACGTCGAGTTCCCGGGGCCGCCGCTCGTCGTCACGTAGACGAGGTCGAAGGTCTTCAGGGCGGACACCACGGTCAGCGTGAGGGCCGCGGCGATCTGCCCGCGGAGCGACGGCAGGGTGATGGACAGGAACTCCCGGGCAGCGCCCGCGCCGTCGATGCGAGCGGCTTCGAACAGGCTCGGGTGGATGTTGCCGACCCCGGACAGGAACAGCACGAGGCAGAGGCCGACGTTCAGCCACGTGCCGACGAAGCCGATGGCGGGGAGGGCGGTGTCGTACCCGCCGAGCCAGACCTGGGCGAACTGCCCGAGGCCGACGAGCCGGAGCGCGTCGTTGAGGAGTCCGTCGGCCGCGTAGATCGACACCCAGATCGTCGCGACGACCACGGACGCGATCACCTGGGGGAGGAACAGCACGGTGCGGAAGAACGACATGCCCCGGAGGGCGTTGGCCCGGGAGATGAGCGCGGTGAGGAAGAGCGCGACCACGACGGGCACAGCGGCGTAGAAGACCATGAGGACGAGCGCGTGCCCGAACGACGCTCGGAGCTGCGCGTCGGTGAACACGCTGGCGTAGTTCGCGAACCCGGCCCACGTCGCCACGGACAGGCCGTCCCAGTCGTAGAACGAGTACTGCACGCTCTGCAGGAACGGCACGCCGAGGAACACGGCGAACACGACGAACGCGGGGAGGACGTAGAGGTAGGCGACGAGGCTCCGCCGCCGCTTGCGGCCACCGGTGGCCTGGCGGGTCCGGCCACGGCGGGTGCTGCGGTCGGCAGCGCCCGCCGTGGTGCCGGTGAACTGGGTCACGGTGCTCCTGCCTACTGCTTCACGAAGCCGGCGTAGTCGTCCTGGAGCGTCTTCGTGTACTGCTCCGGGGAGGCCTTGCCCGCGACGAGGTCCTGCATCGCCGCCGTGATGGTGTCGTAGAAGGTCGGGGTCGCGTAGTCGAGGTACGGGGTGATGCTGTTCGACGACGAGATCGACTCGTAGTTGCTCGTGATGTCGCCCGCGATCGTGCCCGGATCCGGCCGGTCGCCCTCGGGGACCACGGTCGGCAGGTTGCCCTTGTCGACGAGCACCTTCGCGGCGTCCTCGTTCGTGACGAAGTCGATGTAGGCCGCGGCGGCGTTCGCGTTCTTCGTCTTCGAGGTGATCGCCCACGCGAGGCCTTCGCCGCCCATCGTCACCGGGCCGCTCGCGCCGTCCGGGGTGAGGGCGGTGAACCCGATGTCCTTCGCGGAGGACGCCGCCTCGAGGGTGGCCTGGTACCAGGTGCCGGTGATGAGGAACGCCGACTGGCCCTTGCCGAAGGCGGCGACCGCGTCGTCGCGGGAGACGCCGTTCGCGCCCTCGGTCACGTAGCCGTCGTCGACCCAGCCGGCGATGGTCTTCGCGGCCTGGACCTCGTCGTCACCCGTCCAACTGCCGGACTTGCCCGCGACGAGGTCGTTCACCGCGTCGTGACCGGCCAGGGCGGAGAGCACCAGGCCGTAGAGGTGGATGCCGGGGCTCTTCTCGACGTCGCCGTAGCTCAGCGGCAACGTGCCCGCGGCCTTCACCTTCCGCATGTCCTCGGTGAGCTCCGCGACCGTCTTCGGCGGGCTGTCGATGCCGGCCTTCCGGAGGACCGCCTCGTTGTAGTACAGCCCGACCAGCTCACCGGTCTGGGAGACGCCGTAGAGGTCGTCGCCCTGCCAGGTCTTGCCGTCCGAGGAGAACGAATTGAGCTTCAGCAGACTCGACGGGTAGTGGTCGTCCCAGCCGTAGAGCTTCGCGTAGTCGTCCACGGGACGGAGGAACCCCGCCTTCACGAACGCCCCCATGTCCGGGTAGCCCTGGTTCGCCTGCACGACGTCCGGCGGGGTGTTGCCCGAGAGTGCGAGCTTGAGGGTGGTCTTCAGGTCGGCGAACGACCGGGACACCCGCTTGATGGTGATGTTCGGGTGCGCCTTCTCGAACTCGTCGTTGAGCTCCTGCTGCGCGTCGTTGATGCCGGTGTCGGTGTTCTGGTCCCAGACGGTGAGCGTGGTCTTCCCCGACCCGACGTCCTTCGACACGGGGCCGAGGCTCTGCGAGGCGGCCGGCGCTGCGGATCCGCCCGGCGTGCAGCCGGTGAGACCGAGGGCGACGACCGCCGCGACACCGAGGAGGAGCGTCGCCTTGCTGGAGTGCTTCATGGTGGTCCGTTCTTCGGGTGGGAGGGAGCGAATCGGGTGTGGGCGGGAGGGTCAGGCGTCGGTGAGGGCGACGGCGTCCAGGAACGACCAGTCGTCGTCCGGGGCCGCGCGGCGGACGAACGTCCGGAGCTGGTCGGGGTGCGGGGCGCTCGCCGCACCACCGAGTCCGGTGACGGCGAACGCGGCGGAGGCTGCGCCGAAGCGCAACCGCGTCGGGAGGTCCCAGCCGTGGTGGTCGCCGGCCATGAACGCGGCGACGAACACGTCACCGGCGCCGGTCGGGTCGACCACGTCGATCGGGATCGTGCTCTCGGTGACGACCGTGTTCGCGGAGTCGACCGCGACCACGCCGTCGGCACCGCGGGTGACGACGGCGAGCGGCACACGCTCGGCGAGGACCTTCGCGGCGTCGAGCGCCGTGTCGGTGCGCGTGTACCGCATCGCCTCGACGTCGTTCGGCACGAAGACGTCGACCTCGGCGAGCCGGTCGAGCACGTCGCCGGACCACTCGCCGGTGTGGTCCCAGCCGACGCCGCCGACGACGGTCGTGCCGCCGCGTCGGAGGGCGGCCACCCAGTCGGGGAGCGGGCGGGCGATGCCGACGTGCGTCGCCGCGACCGGGCCGAGGTCGTCCGGCACGTGGAGGGGACCGGGGTGTTCCTCGTAGGTGATGAAGCTGCGGTCCTCGGGGCCGGTGAGCGCGACCGAGACGGCGCTCTGCAGACCGGGCACGAGCTCGAGCAGGGTGGTGTCGAGCAACGGTTCCTCGGTCAGCACCTGGTGGACGTGCCGCCCCAGGACGTCGTCACCGAGTCGGCTGAGGAGCTTCGTCGGTGCTCCGGCCCGCGCTGCGGCGACCGCACGGTTCGCCACACCGCCCGGCGTGACCGTGAACGCGTCGGCGAACACCTCCGCGCCCTGCTCGGGGGCGGTCACCCCGGCGAAGACCAGGTCGCAGTACACGTCGCCCGCGAAGAGCAGCACTCCGGGGACCGGCGTCGGGTTCGGCTGGGTCACGGCTGCTCCTCGTCATCGCGGATCAGGGGGATCGACCGCGTGTGTTCGAGCCTGCGCGATCGGTGTTGCGGCGACGTTACTCGATTGCGCCAGATTTGTTAAGTCTGTTCGAGTGCGCCATTTCGTGTGTCCATTTGTGCGTGAATCTGCGCGATCGGGGTTATGGTGGGCGGCATGATCCTGCGCGAGCGGCAGAACCGCATCATCGACGCCCTTCGTGCCGACGGCGCGGCATCGGTGCAGGAGCTCGCGCTCGCGCTGCGGGTCAGCGCAGCGACCATCCGGCGGGACCTCGAGATGCTCGACCGGAACGGCGAGCTCGTCCGGACCTGGGGCGGCGCGGTCGTCGCTCCTCGCCAGACCTCGCTCGATCCCGCTCCCGGCCCTTCCGGGAGCGTGGGCGACCCGGACGACGAGGTCGTCGAGGCCCCGTTCGAGGCCGCCGGCGACCACGACCTGAAGCACCGCATGGCGGTCGCGGCGGCGCGCACGGTGCAGGACGGCCAGGTCGTCATCCTCGACATCGGCACCACCACGCCGCTCGTGGCCGAACTCCTGCGCGGGCGCGACATCACCGTCATCACGACGAACCTGGCCGTCTTCGACGTGCTGCGCGACGACGACGCCGTGCGGCTGGTCCTGCTCGGCGGGGTCGTCCGCCGCAACTACCACACGTTGGTCGGGTCCCTCGCCGAGGCCGCGCTCGAGCAGGTCAGCGCCGACGTCCTCTTCCTGTCGTGCACGGGCGTCCGCGCGAACGGGCACGTCGTCGACAACATGGCGGTCGAGGCGCCCATCAAGCAGTCCATGATCGCCGCGGCGGAGCGTGTCGTCCTGCTCGCCTCCGAAGCGAAGTTCCCCGGGACCGGAGCGCTCCGGCTCTGCTCCCTCACCGACGTCGACACGCTGATCACCACGACCGGCGCGCCAGACGACACACTCGCCCACAGCCGGAACGCCGGCGGAGAGGTCATCGTCACATGAAGCTCTGCATCCTCGGGGGCGGCGGGTTCCGCACGCCGTACGTGTACCAGGCCCTGCTCCGCGACACCGGCAGCCCTCGGGTCGACCGGGTCGCGCTCTACGACGTCGACGAGGTCCGGCTGCACGCCATGGTCGCGATCCTCGCCGAGCTCGCCGCCGAGTTCCCGGACGCACCCGTGCTCGAACCGACCACCGACCTGCACCGCGCGGTCGAGGGCAGCGACTTCGTGTTCGCGGCCCTCCGGGTCGGCGGGCTCGAGGGGCGCCGCTGCGACGAGCACGTCGCGCTCGACCTGGACGTCCTCGGGCAGGAGACCACCGGCCCCGGCGGGCTCGCGTACGCGATCCGCACCGTGCCGGTGATGGTCGACGCCGCGAAGGTCATCCGCGACCTCGCCCCGGACGCCCACGTCATGAACTTCACCAACCCGGCCGGCATCATCACCGAGGCCATGCAGACGGTCCTCGGTGACCGTGTCCTGGGCATCTGCGACACCCCGTCCGGACTCGGGCGTCGGGTCGCGGGCATGCTCGGGCTCGACCACACGCGGGTCCAGATGGACTACGTCGGGCTGAACCACCTCGGCTGGATGCGCCGCGTCATGTACGACGGCCGTGACGTCCTGCCCGAGCTGATGGCCGACGACGGCCGGCTCGGCGCGATGGAAGAGGGCCACGTCTTCGGCCTCGACTGGATCCGCTCGCTCGGATCGATCCCGAACGAGTACCTGTACTACTACTACTTCAACCGTGACGCGGTCCGGTCGATCGTCTCGTCGGGGAAGACCCGCGGCGACTTCCTCGCCGAGAGCCAGTCCGCCTTCTACGACCGCGCCACCGCCGCGGGTGACGGCGTGGCCGACCTCTGGCGGGAGACCGTCGGTCGGCGCAGCGCCTCGTACATGGCCGAGGCGAAGGGCGGCACGCAGGACGACCCGGTCGACCCGAAGGAACGTGAGACCGACCCGTCGCACCAGGGCTACGCGGGTGTCGCGCTCGGCGTGATGGCCGCGATCAGCCGGAACGAGCGCCAGACGATGATCCTCAACGTACGGAACAACGGCACGATCGCCGGGCTCCCGCGGGACGCGGTGGTCGAGGTCCCCACGATGGTCGATGCGAACGGCGTCCACCCGATGACGACCGACCAGCCCGACCTCCACCAGATCGGGCTCATGTCCCAGGTGAAGGCGGTCGAACGGCACACGATCCAGGCGGCGCTCACCGGCTCGAAGGACGAGGCCCTCAAGGCGTTCGCGCTCCACCCGCTCGTCGACAGCGTCAGTGTCGCGCGCGACCTGGTGCGCGGCTACGTCGACCGCATCCCCGAGGTGGCGGCGGTGCTCACGAAGTAGGAGGTGTGCACGGAGGCGGCGGTCCTCGCGCAGTGGGTCGTGCTCCCGCGGGACGCGGAGGTCACGGGAGAGACCGGGCCGCGACCGCGGCCCCCACGACCGCGGTCGCGGACGACCGGATTCCCCTCACCGCGACCAGCATGTCGCGGGTCGCGCCGCCGGCGCATCATCCGGAGGGATGAGAAGTCGACGCACCCTCAGTCGGGTGCCGGGCGCGCGACGCGGGCGCGGTGGGGTGCTGGCGTCCTGGCGTGGCGAGGACGCAGCGGACGGGAGGCGCGGTGCGGGGCCGACCCGCGCCTCCCGTCCGGCCCTGGTCGCGTCAGCGACCCCGTGTCCGTGCGTCCGCCGCGGCGAGCGCCGCTCGCATCCGTTCAGCGTCACCGGGCGCCCACCCGCCGGAACTCGCGAGCGGGAGCTCGGTCATGTGCCGGCGGAGGTGCTCGGGGTAGTCACGGACGATGCGGTCCGGGTCGCTGCGTACGGTCGCGTACAGCGCTGGACCGTCGGCGTAGTACAGGTCGGCGACGACGATCCGGCCGTCCGGTCCGCGCATGACGTTCGCGGGGTTGTCGTCGAGCGGTCCCCACCACGGCTGCTCGGCCCGGCCCAGGGCGTGCACGTCCTCGATGTGGGCGGCGAGCTCGGCCACCGACGGGTCCCTCGTCGCGAGGGCGCGGTGGAACGCGGTGCCGACGTCCTCGGGGACGGGTTCGAGGTGCTCCATCACGGTGAGGTCGGCGCCGCCCTCGAGGACGCGGTGCTCGACGAGTGCGGGCACCTGCCGGGTGTGGGCCGCGCGGCGGTACAGCAGTGCGGAGTAGTGCCCGGCGGGGTCGAACGGGCTGATGCGCGCGGCGAGGGCGCCGGACGGGGAGCGGAGCGCTGTCGCCCAGTCGCCGGCCCCGCAGGGCGTCCAGCCGAGCCGCTCCAGTGTGGCGACCACGTCGGTCCACGGCTGCTCGGGGGTGAGGTGGTGGAGGAACGCGTCGGCGGGGTCCATGTCGCCATCCTGCCGTTCGAACGTGTGTTCGAATCCGTGGCACGATGGTCGGCATGGGTCAGAACCGCCGGTACGGAACCGATGTCTCGCGCGCCGCGGTCAACGAGTTCCTGACGCGCCCGTACCCCGTGACCCTGACGCGCGAGGAGATCGGTCCGGAGCCCGCGGTCCCGGTGTCCGACGGCGAGGTGGTCGACGTGTGGTTGCGGTTCGTGGAGGTCCGCGTGCAGGAGCGGGCGGTGGTCGTCGCGTACACCGATCGTGCCGTGCAGGTGGAGGTCGCGCGGCGGGACGGTTCCCGGTACCGGGTGTGGGTGTGGCAGGGGGCGGTCACGACGCCCGGCCGGGGCCGCTGAGCGTCAGCGCGTCCAGAAGTCCTCGGGTCGGCGGCCGGGGCGGAACCCGAAGTGCTCCACCATCGCGACCGCTTCGGGGAAGCCTGCCGCGAGGCCGTCCGCGCTGTGGGCGTCGCTCCCGAAGGTCACGGCGCGCCCGCCCTCCTCGGCCCACCACTGCGGCACCCACGGCCAGAGCCGCCGGGTGTTCATCTCGAGCGCCCGACCGGAGGCAGCGAGCGCGCGCATCCCGGCGCGGAACCCCTCCTCGAACGCGCGCGGGTCGAACGGCCCGGCGGTGGCGGTGGGCCATGCCCGGGCGGCGTAGTCGATGTGCGTGAGGACCGCGAAGGAGTCCGAGCCGGCGATCATCCGCGGGAGTTCCTCGAGGTACGCCGACACGACCTCCGACGGTGACCGGTGCCGGTAGAGCGTGATCGGCTCGGTGCGGTCCGTTCCCTCGAACGGCAGCATGTGCAGCGAACCGTTCACGCGGTCGACCCGTTGCAGCACGTCGACTGCGGCGGAGTCCCACAGGTGGGGTTGACCGAACTCGACGCCGGTCAGGATCGTGAGCTCCGGGAAGTCGTGGCGGCAGCGCTCGACCGCGTCCAGGTAGCCGTCGACGTCGAGGGGCGGCAGCCGGACCGCACCGTGCTCGTCGACCAGTGCGCGGGCGTGCGGTCCGAGGTCGTCCGGTTCGGCTCGCCAGTGGTCCTCGAGGTCGAGGTGCTCGGTGAACACGAGGGCGGGGAGTCCGATCCGGACCGCTCGTTCGCAGGTGCGTCGCATCGAGCCGGGCGAAGCCGGGTCCGATCCGGCGTCCCAGGAGAACTCGCTGTGCACGTGCGCGTCGGCGGGCAACGTCATGCGACCGACCCTGCCAGTCCGGACCGTGGCGGACAAGCCCGCGACGCAGAGCGGGACGCGCGCTCCGGGACGGTCAGCGGCGGCGGCGCAGGCCCCCGCGCACCGCCGTGATCGCGACGCCGCCGAGCAACAGGCCGGCGGCCCACGGCAGCAGGGTCTTCGCGTCCGAACCGGTGTAGGCGAGCTCGTGACGGGTGGGCGTCGCGACCGTCCGCACGGTGGTGGTGGTCGCGGTCGGGCGGACGTCGACGAGGAACGCGGTGCTGAAGCCCTCGGCCGCGACGCTGATCCGGTGGGTCGACGCCTGCGGGAACGTCACGTCGGTCATGTCGGTCCACTCATCGTCCGGGGCGATGACGTCCGAGGCGTGGTCGGACGTGACGGTCGTCGGTGTGGGGGGCCAGCGGTCTGCGTCGACGGCGTTGCCGAAGCGGTCGACGAGGTTCCCACCGACGAGGAGTGTGCCGCCCTGGTCGATCGTGGGTCGGCCGCCCTCGAACCCGGAACCGATGGTCGTGTAGCCGCCGTCGGACTCGTGGGTGGTCTCGTTCTGGAACGTCCACACGGTGCCGTCCCGCTCGATGACCCAGCTCGTGGAGTGCGCCGTGAGGAACGTGCCGCGGTCCTCGGCGGTGACCTCGACGCCGAGCGGCGCGGCCGGGGTCGTGGTGACCGTCACGTACTGGGACACGCTCGTGGTGCCGTCGGTCGCGACGATGCGGAAGGCGTAGGTGCCGGCGTAGTCCGACGTGCCGGAGAGGACCCCGGTCGCGTGGTCGAGCGTGAGGCCGTACGGCAGGAACGACGACTCGCCGCCCTCGGACTCCTCGGGGGTCGCGTGCTCGTCCCAGTACTGCACGGAGTACGTCGGCGCCGGGAACCCGGTGGCGGCGAACGTGTGGCTGAAGGCCTCGCCGGCACCGGTGGTGAGTGCGATCGGGTCGTCCGGCGTCGTGGCGTCCGCGAAGGCCGGCGGGGCGGTCACCCTGTCGGTGCTCGCCGAACGCGACGGGTCGGTGGTCGACGACACGGTGACGGTGATGACCTTGCCGGCGTCGGCACGGGTCGGGACGTAGGTGTCACCGTCGGCCGACCGCGCGGTGCCGTCGGCCGACCACGTGGAGGTGACCGGACCGGTGAACCCCGTGGGGCGCGCAGTGAGGGTGGCACCGACGGCGGCCGTGCCGTCGATCGTCACGGCGGTGTCCGCGGTCGCGCTCGAGGTGCCCGACGACGAGCCGGAGCCCGAGTCCGCGCCCGAGCCGGAGCCCGTGCCCGAACCCGCGTCCGTCGTGGCCGATGCCGTCGCTGACCCGGCGGGCCCGCTGCCGGTCGAGCCGGTCGCTGCCGGACCGGCGTCCGTGGTCGGACCCGTGTCACCGGACCCGGTCACCTGCTGATCGGGCTGCTGGTCCGTCTCCGGGCCGACGCCGGTCACGCCGGAGGCCCCGGGGATGCCGGAGGCCGCGGCGGTTGCCTCCTCCGCTGCGGCGGCCGGGGACGTCGCGCCGAGCAGGGTCCCGAGCGTCACGACGGCGACGATCGCTCCGGTCGTGCAGGCACGGCGACGGTTCGGGGTTCGGTGCAGCAACGGGGGTCCTCCTCGGTCGTCGGACACCACGCGTCGCTGTCCGTTCGCGCAGCATACGGTCGGGACGGCCGTCGACCGGTGTCACGCGTTCGAGGGGGTCCGCGGAAATCCCTGGTCAGGACGCGTGAGCACCAGGACATCTGAACGACCCTTCAGGACCGAGGGCACGGCGCCCGACGAGCCGGAGGAGCCCGACTCGCTCTACCCTGGGCAGGATGGACACGTCGCTCCGACCAGCCGTCGCCTCCGACATCGACTGGCTGGTCGAACTCCGCGCGGTGGTGCTCCGTGATGACCTCGTCCGGCTCGGCGTCTTCGACGAGGTGCGGGTGCGCTCCCGGATGCGGGACGCGTGGCGGCCAGCGTGGAGCCGCGTGGTCGTCGTCGACGGTGCCGACGTCGGCTCCGTCACGACGCGGCTCGACGGAGACACCCGGTGGATCGAACACCTCTACCTCGCGCCCGAGCTGCAGGGGCGGGGGATCGGCTCCGCCGTGCTCCGGACGGTGCTCGACGAACCGCACGCAGGGCCGACGCGGCTGAACGTGCTGCAGGGGAGTGCCGCCCGTCGCCTGTACGAGCGGCTCGGGTTCGTCAGCGACGAGGAGGACGACGTCGACGTGTTCATGACCCTCCGTGCCGGCGAGGTGTGACCGTCAGACGTCGCCTGCGGTGAGCTCGAAGTGTCGCAGGACGATGTCAGCGACGTCGGCGGGCGCGATGGTGTCCGTGTCGACGACGAGTTCGTCCAGGTCCGCGGCTGCTTGTCGTTCGGCGATCCGCTCGAACCTGTCCAGATGCCACTCGAGGTGGTGCTGACGGCGCTGGTCGTACCGGCTCCGCAGCCGAGCCTCGATCGTCGTCGGGCGCGCGACCAACCGGATCGACCGCACGGGCAGGTCGACCGCCTCCGCGTACCGGTCGAGGTCCGCGCTGCTCGTGAGGACACCGCTGAGGACGAGCTGCCGCGGGCCCGCGGCCCGGTAGTTCGCCCAGGCGGCAGCGATGTTCCGCGCCTCGAGGACGGTGTTCTCCGTGTCGCCCTCCGCGACCGGCCACGACCGGTGGAACCAATCCACGTCCATCAGGCTGAACGCGCGTCCGGTCGCGGCGAAGCGGTCGCCGACAGCATCGAGCACCGCGGACTTGCCGACGCCGTACGAGCCGTTGAGGAAGATCGCGTACTCGCCATCGCGCGCCATGCCCCCGACCCTACGGTCGCCGGGGGCGTTCCGTTCCCGAACGCCCTAGGATGGTGCGGCAGGGGCTCTTAGCTCAGTTGGTAGAGCGCTTCGTTTACACCGAAGATGTCGGCGGTTCGAGTCCGTCAGGGCCCACCACCGCCACCGCGGCCGTCAGGGCCCACCACCGCCACCCGGCAGCGGCCCGCGCGCACCCGTTCATGCCCGGTTCGCCAGCCACTCCGCGAACGACGGCCCCTGCACGACCGCGTCCGGTCCGGGGAGCAGCGCGCCACCGCGGAACGCGGAGCCGAGTCGCCCGGGGATCGGCAGTGGCAGCGGCCACGGTCGGTGACCGCCGAGCCTGCGCGTCATCGACCAGAGCGTGGTGGTGTCCGGGCCTGCCACCTCGTCGACGGGCGCATGGTCCGCGTCGAGTGCTGCAGCGGCGATGACGTCGGCCACACTGTCGAGCGCGACCGGCTGGATCAGCATGCCCGGGACGAGGGCGATCGGTCCGGACCGCATCCGCTCGAGGTTCTGCTCGGTGAACTCGAACCACTGGGTCGACCTGACGATGCGCAGGTGCCGGCTGGTCGATCGAGCGAGCGTCTCCTGGGCCGTCTTGCCGGCGAAGTACCCGTACCCCTGCACGTCCGGTCGGGTGCACTGCGCGATGGACAGCAGGACGTGTCGTGCGCCGGTCCGGTTCGTGGCGTCGGAGACCGCCTTCGTCGACGCCGTGAAGAACGCCGAGGCTCGTCGGCGGCTCGTCGTGAAGCGCCCGGTGGCCTCGACCACCGCGATCGCGTCGCCGATCGCGGACTCGACGTCGTCGCGGGTGACGTCGAACCCGCGGGAGGGTGAGAGCAGGACCGGGCTCCCGCCTGCTCGCTCGATCGCGGCGGCGATCGCCGCGCCGGACCGACCGCCGCCGATGACGGCCACCCGCGCTGTTCCCATGACGTCCTCCCCGTCCTCTACAAATGTAGAGGATGGTACGGTCGGGCGTCCAGAGGGGGGCCAGGCATGACCAGACGCGACGACATCGGTGACGCCGGCATCCGTTGCATCGCCCGAGGCGGCTCGCGAGCCCTCACGCACCGTGCTGTCGATGCCGAGGCATCCCTGCCGCCGGGATCGACGTCGTACTACGCGCGGTCACGACGCGAACTCCTCCGGCTGGTCACCGGGCGGATCAGCGCACAGCTCGACGCGGACCTCGACGCGCTGGTGCTCCCGGCCGAGGGCGATCCGGCTGTCGTCGCAGCGACGTTCCTCGACACGATCGCCGAACGTCACGCCGCCCAGGTCGCCCGGTACCTCCTGCTCGTCGAGCTGCGCGACGACGACGAGCTCCGCAGCACGCTCACCGCCGCGGACGCCGTGCGGCAGCGGCTCGACGCCGTCGGCGCCGCGCTGCTCCGCACTGTCGGAGTCTCCGATCCGGAGCAGCGTGCCCCGGAGCTCGTCGCACTCGTCGACGCGCTCCTCCTCCAACGGATCGCCGACGCGGCACCACTCGACGTGCGATCGGTGCTCGCCGCGTACCTGTGTGGGATCACGGACGCGCACTCGCGCTGACCCGCCGCCGTCCGACAGGATGAGAGCCCAGAACCCCCGGAGGTGACCGGTGCCCACAGCGCACGACGACGGACCCCGCGCGGGCCGCGTTCCGGCCGCAGGGCGCCTGGGCGTCCTCGCGATCGTCGTCACCGCCGTGCTCTGGGGCACCACCGGCACCGCCGCGGCCGCCGCGCCCACCGCGGGTCCGCTCGCGATCGGCGCCGCGGCCCTCGGCGTCGGTGGACTCCTGCAAGCGGCGATCGCCGTCCGACCCCTGCGTGCCGCCTGGCCGGTGGTGCGACGGCACCGCTGGCTGGTGGTCCTCGGTGGTGTGGCGGTCGCCGTCTACCCGCTCGCGTTCTACAGCTCCATGCACGTCGCCGGGGTCGCGATCGGGTCCGTGGTGTCGCTGGCGTCCGCGCCGCTCGCGTCGGGTGTCCTCGAGCGGGTCGTCGACCACCGTCCGCTCGGGCGTCGGTGGGTGGTCGCAGCGGCGATCGGCGTTGCGGGCAGCACCGTGCTGTGCTTCTCCGGCGCGGGCGCGGCACACGGCGCCACCGACGCTGCCGCCGACGCAGACCCGGGCGCCACGGTGCTCGGCGTGCTGCTCGGCCTCGTCGCCGGCGCGACGTACGCCGTCTACTCGTGGGCGGCGCACCGCCTGATGGGCGCCGGCGCAGGACGAGCCGCGTCGATGGGAGCGGTCTTCGGCACCGGCGGCGTGCTCCTGCTGCCTGTGCTCCTCCTGACCGGCGGCCCGTTCGTCACCTCACCGTCCGACGCTGCGGTGGGGCTCTACATGGCGCTCGTCCCGATGTTCCTCGGCTACCTGCTCTTCGGCGTGGGTCTCGCCTCCGTCCGACCGAGCACCGCGACGACGATCACCCTCCTGGAACCCGCGGTCGCGACGGTCCTCGCCGTCCTCGTGGTGGGTGAGCGCCTCGGCCCGGCCGGCTGGGCCGGCCTCGCACTCCTCGGCACCGCGCTGGTGCTCCTCGTGGCACCGCCCGTCCGGCGGCCCACCCGGTCCTGACCACACCAGACACGGCCGGGGGGGGCCGGGGGGGGGGGGGGCGCCCCCCCCCCCCCCGCCGCGGGGGGGGGGCGCCCGCCGGGGGGCGCCGCCGCCCCCCCGCCCCCCCCACCGGCGGGGCGGCCGCCGACCGGGCCGTCCGCCCCGCGCG
>NZ_JBIVHJ010000005.1:0-80684 GCF_044749145.1 Curtobacterium sp. NPDC089689
AAGCCTCTCAGCGCCGATGGTACTGCAAGGGGGACCTTGTGGGAGAGTAGGACGCCGCCGGACTCAACGTTGCAACACCAGGGAACCCCTGACCATCACGTGGTCAGGGGTTTTCTGCGTTCCAGGGGCCCTTCGAGCTCGACGGGCGCTCCGTGGCACAGCGGCACGTAGCGTTTCGCGGCCCGGCGGCCCGGCGGCCCGGCGGCGCGGCGGCCCGGCGGCCCGGTGGCCCGGGGCGTTCGAGGTCTCGATCTCAGGGCAGGAGGCCGAGTTCCATCGCGCGGGTGACGGCTCGGGTGCGGTCGTTGACGCCGAGCTTCTCGAACACGTGCCCGAGGTGCGTCTTCACGGTGGTCTCGCTGAGGAACAGCGCACGGCCGATCGCGGGGTTCGA
Source organism: Curtobacterium sp. NPDC089689 (assembly GCF_044749145.1). Lineage (NCBI taxonomy): Bacteria > Bacillati > Actinomycetota > Actinomycetes > Micrococcales > Microbacteriaceae > Curtobacterium > Curtobacterium sp. NPDC089689. The sequence goes on from NZ_JBIVHJ010000005.1 coordinate 395, forward strand.
GTTGCCCTGTGCGACGAGCTGGAGGACGTCGAGTTCGCGGGGCGAGAGCGACGGACCCGAGGGTGCGGAGCCGGTGGTCCTGCGCACCAGGGCGGCGACGGCTGAGGGCGCGAGGGCGGTCTCTCCGCGGGCGGTGGCCCGGACACCGGCGAGGATCTCCGACTCGGGAGCGGCCTTGAGCAGGTAGCCCGCGGCGCCGGCCTCGATCGCGGCGAGGATCTGGTCGTCGGACTCGTACGTGGTGAGGATGAGGACGCGGATGCCGGGCTCCTGCGCGAGGATCTGCGCCGTGGCCACGTCGCCGTTCATGCTCGGCATCCGGAGGTCCATGAGCACGACGTCAGGGCGCTCGGCGAGTGTGACGGCAACGGCTGCGTCGCCGTCACTCGCCTGGCCCACGACCTCGACGTCGTCGGATTCCTGCAGCAGAGAGACGATGCCGCTGCGCACGATCGGGTGGTCGTCGGCGACGACGACGCGGATCACTGCGTGACTCCGGTCAGGGGCTGCACAGCACCGGTGCGATCCGGTGCGACGGTCGATGGGAGCGTCACGTCGACGACCGTGCCGTGCCCGGCCGCCGACGTGATGGTGCACGTCCCGCCGGCGAGGGCGAGTCGCTCGCGGAGCCCACGGAGTCCGTGGCCCGCGGTCGGTGAGCCCGTGTCGAAGCCGGAGCCGTCGTCGACGACGCGCAACCCGACCTGGTCGGGTGCCACGGTGAGGTCGACCTGCACCGAGTCGGCGTCGGCGTGCGTGCGGACGTTGGCCAGTGCCTCCTGACCGGTGCGGAGCAGCACCACCTGCGTGTCGCGGTCGAGCACGCATTCCGGAGCGGTGACCGCGACCGGGATGCCGGTCTCGCGGGTGAAGCGTTCACCGAGGCGGTGCAGGGCGGCAGCCAGTCCGTCGCCGGCGATGCCCGCGGAGCCGGCGGCGACGAGGGTGCGGGATTCCTCGAGGGCGGCGCGGGCGGACTCCTCGAGGATGGTCAGGCGTTCGTCGAGTCGGTCGACACGGTCGGCGGCGAGGTCGCCACGAGCACGTTCGGTGAGCATCACGATGCCCGCGAGGTTCTGGGCGACGGTGTCGTGCAGTTCGCGGGCGAGACGTTCGCGTTCGCTCGTCACGCCGGCGCGTCGGTGCGCCTCGGCGAGGGAGTCCTGCGTGGCGCGGAGCTCGTCGATGAGCTGCCGTCGTTCGTCGGAGAGCCGTGCGATGCGCGTGATCCACAGTCCGAGGGCGCAGGCTCCCGCGACACTGATCGACTCGACGAGAAGCGTGCCGACGAGACCGGACGGCCCCGAGGCGATCTGCAGGCCCACACCGGACGCGACGCCGATGAGGACGGAGACCGCGACGGCTGTGCGCACCCGTTCGACTTGGCACCAGGCAACCGGGAACAGGACACACTGGATGAAAGCGGTGCTGGGGACGACCGCGGGCAGGACGAGAGCGACGGCGACGAGCAGTGGGACGAAGCCCGCCGCCGCACGGGGCGTCTCGTACCCGCGCCACCCGTAGCCCACGTAGGCGATCGCGAGGACCCCGAGTGCCGCGAACGCCGGCCAACGAGTCGACCACGGGGTCCAGTCGAGCGCAGCGATCACCAACACGAGTGCGATCGTGACCCCGACCGCCACGTGCAGGCCCCAGTTACGGTGCGCTGTGGTCCGGTCCATCGCACCAGCATCCCATCGACCGGCAGCTGAGCGGACGTTCTCCACAGCCGGCATCAGGAGTCCTTGCGGTTCCACCGGAACGTCAGGAGACAAACGACGACGCCCACGACGAGCCACGCTGCCAGGATGAGTGCTGCCCATCCCAGGTGCCACGCGCCGCCCGGCTCTGCCGAAGCGAACTGCGACGGCAGGAACACCGACCGCATGCCCGACGCCATCCAGCGCAGCGGGAACGCGCCCGCGACGTCCTGCAGCCAGACGGGCAGCTGGGTGAAGGGCAGGTACACCCCGGAGATGAACTGCAGGACGAGCACCACGGGGACGATCGTCGCCGTGGCACGTCGGCCCTCGCGGGGGAGCGCCGAGATCGCGATGCCGAGGACACTGCTGACGGCGATGCCGAGGAGCACGATCCACGCGAACGTCCACCAGCGGCCACCGTCGGTGGGCAGGTCGACACCGAACACGAGCCGTGCGACCGCGAGGAGGATCGCGGTCTGCAGGATGCTCGTGACGAGGACCATCCCGATCTTGCCGGCGAAGTAGGACAGCACGGGGAGCGGGGTGCCGCCGAGGCGTTTGAGGGTGCCGTCGCTGCGCTCACCGGCGATGTCGACGCCGAGCGACTGCGTCCCGGAGAGCAGGATGCCCGTCGCGACCAGACCGGGGAGGTAGTAGGTGGCGTAGTCGACGCTCGCGCCTGGGCCGGGTCCGATCTCCGGCGCGCTGCTGAACGCGACCGAGAAGAGCGCGAGCATCACGATCGGGAAGAGGAACGTGAAGAACACCGAGTCGGGTGCGCGGAAGTAGGAGCGGATCTCGTAGCCGACGCGGTGCGCAGCGATCGTCGCGGTGTTCATCGGCTACCGACCAGTCCGAGGTAGACGTCCTCGAGGGACGGGCGGATGACTTCGAGTTCGTGCATGGCGTCCGGGTTGCTCCGGATGTGGGCGGCGGCGTCGTGCGTGCGCGTTTCGCGCAGGGTGCCGTCGTCGTCGCGCCACCGGACGACCGGGGTCCGTGCCTCGGCGCCGCCGATCTCGTCGATCGGAGCGATGTCGAGGAGCTGCCCGTCGGCGATCACCGCGGCTCGGTCGGCGAGGTGTGCGGCCTCGTCGAGGTAGTGCGTGGTGAGCAGGATCGTGGTGCCCTCGGCCTGTACCCGTCGGAGCAGGTCCCAGAACGTGCGTCGGGCCTCGGGGTCGAAGCCGGTCGTGGGCTCGTCGAGGAAGAGGACCTCCGGTCGGCCGATGATCCCGAGCGCCACGTCGACACGTCTGCGCTGGCCGCCGCTCAGTCGGCTGATGCGGGTGTTCCGCTGCGACTCCAGCCCCGTCGCGGCGAGGAGCTCGTCGACGCTGCGGTGCCGCGGGTAGAGGGTGGCGAAGTGCCGCAGCTGCTCCGCCACGGTGACGTTCGGCGACTCCGCACTGGTCTGCAGCACGATGCCGACGCGGGCGTTGTGGCTACGGCTCGCGTGCGCGGGATCGTGGCCGAGGATCCGGACGTCACCGCCGGTGCGGGAGCGGTACCCCTCGAGGACCTCGACCGTGGTCGTCTTGCCGGCGCCGTTCGGGCCGAGGAGGGCGAACGTCTCGCCGCGGGCGATCGTGAAGGACACGTCGTCGACGGCACGCTTGCCGGTGGCGTACTGCTTCTCGAGGTGGCTGACCTCGATGGCTGGGGTGTCGGACATGGGTCCAGCCTGACGCGCGGTGCAGTCCGGCGGTTCGACCGGTCCGGTGGACCCGCATCCTCCGATCGGAGGATGTGGCCGGTGAGGACGGTCGGACGGGAGGCGCGGGGCGGACTGGTGCCGTGCCTCCCGTCCGGCCCGTGGTCAGGACCCGACGGCCGACCGTAGGAAGGGCGCGGTCCTGCTGTCAGCGGAGGCGGCGACCTGGGCCGGCGTGCCGGCGGCGACGACGCGGCCGCCGTCGCCGCCCCCGGCCGGTCCCATGTCGACGACGTGGTCCGCCTGCGCGACCACCGACATCACGTGCTCGACCACGACCACCGTGTTGCCCGCGTCGGTGAGCTGCTGCAGCTGCGCGGTCAGGAGTTCGACGTCCGCGGGGTGCAGGCCGGTGGACGGCTCGTCGAGCAGGTACAGCGTGTGGCCCGAGCGTGCCCGCTGGAGTTCCGCGGCGAGCTTGATGCGCTGGGCCTCGCCTCCGGAGAGCTCCGGCGCGGGCTGGCCGAGCCGGAGGTAGCCGAGGCCGACGCTCCGGAGGGCGGTGAGCGCACGGGCCGCCGCCGGGAGGTCGGCGAGTGCCGCCGCCGCTTCGTCCACGGTCATGCCGAGGACGTCGGCGATGGTCGAACCCGCACGGCGGACATCGAGCGTCTCGGCGTTGTAGCGCGCACCGTGGCACTCCGGGCACGGCGCCCAGCTGCCAGGGAGGAAGAGGAGCTCCACGGAGACGGAGCCCTCGCCCTGGCAGACCTCGCAGCGGCCGCCCTCGACGTTGAAGGAGAACCTTCCGGCGGTCCAGCCGCGCTCCCTCGCGTCCGTCGTCGCCGCGAACGCCTGGCGGACCGCGTCGAACATGCCCGTGTAGGTCGCGAGGTTCGAGCGCGGAGTGCGGGCGATCGGCTTCTGGTCGACCTCGACGACGCGGGTGATGAGGGGGTGCTGGGCTGCGACGGCGGGGAGCACCCCGCCGACGAGGGACGACTTGCCCGAGCCGGAGACGCCCGTGACTGCGGTCATGACGCCGAGGGGCAGATCGAGGTCGAGGTGGTCGAGGTTGTGGAGGGTCGCGTCGCGGATCTCGAGCGTTCCGACCGACTCGCGCTGCTGGTGGACCGGGCGGTCTCCTGACGGCTGGAGGTAGCGGCGGGTGACGCTCTCCTCGACCTCCGCGAGTCCCTCCGGTGGTCCGCTGTAGAGGACGCGACCACCGCCGGAACCCGCGGCGGGGCCGACGTCGACGATCCAGTCCGCACCTCGGACGATGTCCATGTCGTGCTCGACCACGAAGACGCTGTTGCCGCCGGCGCGGAGGTCGTCGAGCACCCGCACGAGCGACTCGGTGTCCGCCGGGTGGAGGCCCGCGCTCGGCTCGTCGAGGACGTAGACCACGCCGAACAGCCCCGAGCGGAGCTGCGTCGCGATGCGGAGCCGCTGCGTCTCGCCGGGCGACAGGGTCGGCGTCGCACGGTCGAGCCCGAGGTAGCCGAGTCCGAGGTCGATCAACACGGCGATGCGGCTGCTGAGGTCGCGCGCGATCGTTCGCGCCACCTCGGACCGCTCGCCCGAGGTCACCGTGCTCTGCGCCGGGGTCGGGTCGGTCAGCTCAGCGACGGCGCGGAGGACCCCGGCGAGCTCGCTCAGCGGCAGGGCGTTGAACTCGGCGATGCTCAGCCCGCCGAACGTCACCGCGAGGGCCGCCCGCGTCAGACCGGACCCGCCGCACAGCTGGCACGGGCCGGACTCCACGAACCGCAGGGCCTTGTTCCGCTGCGTCTCGCTCTGCGAGTCCGCGAGGGTGTGCAGCGTGTACTGCCGGGCGCTCCAGAAGCGGCCCTTGTAGGGCTTCGCGACGCGGTCGCGCTTCGGGTGCACCTCGACGACCGGCTGCTCCTCGGTGAAGAGCAGCCAGTCGCGGTCGGCCCTCGGCAGGTCCTTCCACGGCCGGTCGATGTCGTAGCCGAGGACCGCCGTCACGTCGCGGAGGTTCTTGCCCTGCCAGGCACCCGGCCAGGCGGTGATCGCGCCCTCGCGGATGGACAGTGCGGGATCGTGGACCGCGGAAGCCTCGGTCACCTCGTGCGCGGTACCGAGACCGTGGCAGCGCGGGCACGCGCCCGCGACGGTGTTCCGCGAGAACGAGTCCGAGTAGAGCTGCGTCGCGCCCTCGGGGTACGTGCCGGCGCGCGAGTAGAGCATCCGGACCGAGTTGTTCAGCGTCGTCAGCGTGCCCACGGTCGAGCGGGAGCTCGGGGCGCCGTGCCGCTGCTGCAGGGCGACGGCCGGGGGCAGGCCCGTGATCTCGTCGACATCGGGCGTGCTGCCCTGCGCGATCAGCCGCCGGGCGTACGGGGCGATGGACTCGAGGAAGCGGCGCTGGGCCTCGGCGAAGACGGTACCGAACGCCAGGCTCGACTTGCCCGAGCCGGAGATGCCCGTGAAGGCGACGATGCGGTCGCGGGGGATGTCGACGTCCACGTCGCGGAGGTTGTGCTCGCGGGCGCCGCGGACGCGGATGAAGCCATCGGGGGTGGGTGTGCTGTCGGCGGGCTGGTCGTGCGTGGCGGGCATTCGTTCGAGCGTAGGCGGAGCGGCTGGGCGGCGTTCGCGGCTGGGCGGCGTTCGCGGCTGGGCGGCGTTCGCTGCTGGGCGGCGTTCGCTGTGGGGCGGCGTTCGCCGCGGGGCGGCGTTCGCCGCTGTCGGCGTTCGCCGCTGGCCGGCCTGGAGGCGCGGGGCCGGCCCGTCGTCCAACGGAACGCGGACTGTGGTTGCGCACAGCAACGATCGTGATATGTTGCCGGTGGGGGTCGTCGCGGAGGGCGCGACGACGGAAGGGGAACGATGGCCGCGCTGAATGTCTCGTACAGCACGCTCGACCAGGTCTCTGACGCGCTCGACCATGCGACGTCGACGTTCTCAGAGGACTCGATGCCGACCGACGGAGGATCCTTCGGCGCCGACGACGTCGCACAGGCGTTCGCCGCCTTCCGCACCTCGCAGCAGCGGTCCGCTGCGTGGCTGGCCGACACGAGCCGCACCCTCGCGCAGTACGCGCACGACACCAAGTCACAGGTCGCCGATGCAGACCTCGACCTCGCACGCAAGGCCGGGACGACGAAGTGACCGCCGACCCCTTCGCCGGTGACCCCCGCGCCGTCAAGAAGCTCTCGACCGCACTCGCCGACCACCAGGACGACATCCGCCGGGGCGCCACGAAGGTCGCGCGTACTGCCGACGACGCCGCGGACTGGACAGGTGCGTCGAAGGACCGCTTCGCCGCCACCGTCGGGACGATCCCGCCCGCCGCGCAGCGGATCATCGGTCGGCTCGACGCCGCGATCGACGTGCTCGACACCTACGCCGACGCGGTGCAGCAGATGCAGGACGAAGCCGAGCGGATCCGGGCGTCGCAGCTGACGACCGCGATCGACAGCGCGGCCAACGTCGTCGCGCTCTCCTCCGCGACGACCGCGGCGTCGGCGAAGGACGCCACGGAGGCCGACGGCCGCCGAGCGCAACGGCTGCAGTCCGACGCGGACGACCTCGCAGCCACCGCCGAGCGGCTGCAGGGGGAGTGGGACGCGCTCGTCGAACGACGGGCGGCCGCCGACCGAGCAGCGGCGTCGGGGCTGTCCGACACGGACGTCCTCGGCATCGCGCCCTCGTACGCCGGCTCGCTCGGGGCGATGAGCGACGCGGACTTCCTCGCCGCGGTCGCCGGGATGCCGCCCGAGGTGCTCGCGGCGCAGGACAAGTCGGTTGCCGACCGCCTCGCGTGGATGCCTCCCGAGACCGTGCAGGCGTGGTGGGACGGCCTCGGTGGCCGGGGGAGCGCCGGGGAGCACTCGGCGGCGCAGGACGCGTTGATCACGGCGTTGCCAGCGGTCATCGGGAACCTCAACGGGGTGCCGTACTGGGCGCGGGACCAGGCCAACCGGTTGGCGGCGCAGCGGGCGTACGCGCAGGCGGAGGATGCGCTGCGGACAGCGCGAGATCGGTACACGAAGTCGATCGGGACTGCCGGGCAGGGAGCAGCTGGTCACGCCCTCGGAGACGCGCTGGAGCGGCGCAACCAGCTCAAGAACTTCACTGCCGGAGCACGCACGACACTGCCTCTGGACGAGTCGACGCCGCGACAGATGGTGACCTTCCACGACGAGCAACCACCACTGGGTGCGTTCTCCGTCGGTGACCTCGACACCGCGGACGGCGTCAGCTTCGTCGTCCCGGGGATGGGTTCGTCGCTCGCTGACACGACGCAGTACCTGCGGGCTGCCGGGAACGTGGTCCTCACGCAGCAGCAGGGCGGGTCCGAGAACACCGCAGTGGTGTCGTGGCTCGGGTACGAAGCGCCGCCGAACGCCGCGACGACCGGCAACACGGGCGTGTTCGGCGAGTCGTACGCCGAGCGCGGCGCCGCCAAGCTCGCGGAGGACCTCCGAGGCTTCCACGCGACACGCCCAGACGCGCAGCTCGACGTCGTCGCGCACTCGTACGGTTCGACCATGGCCGCCATCACGCTCCACGACAACCCCGACCTCGGCGTGCACTCGTTCACCACGCTCGGGTCGGCGGGCATTCCACGGGACATCCCGAACGCCGCAGCGACCCACGCGGAGCACATGTACGCCGCGCAGGCCGCCGAGAAGGGCGACGTCGCCTTCATCGGCCGCAAGTACAGCATGCGGCTCGATCCGGCCGACGGATTCGACGGAGCAACACGGATCACTGCTTTCGGTGATCACGGCGTGAACATCCACGGCTTGCTGGCAGGGCCGGGGACGAACGATCGCGGGTACCTCGACCTCGGTACTCCGACGCTCGCCGGCGTGGCGAAGGCAACGGCGCCGTGAGCACGCAGCAGCGCAGTGCGCTCGTCATCACGATGGCGAGCGTGATCATCGTCGGCCTGACGGCCTGTGCAGGAGGGAGCCAATCGATGCAGACGCCGAAGGATGCTCAGACCCACGCTGTCCAGTTCCTCCGCGAGAGCGAGCAGATCGTGGACGTGCAGTGGCCCGAAACTCCGAAGCCCGTCGCCGAGCGTTGTGACGGCGGCGTCCGGTTCCAGTACACCGCCACCGTCAAGAGCGACAACGACGCGAAGGCCAATGCGCGAGCGTTGGCAGCTTTCTGGAAGTCCGAGGGGCTTTCGGTCTCTCCGTCCGAGACGGACTTCGGCAGCAGCGGCAACCGGCTGTACTCGGCGACGGCCGACCGCGACACCGGTCCCCGGGCCGCGTACCAGATCAGTGCGACGTCCCTCGTGGTCCAGGTGACGTCCACCTGCGCCGAGGGTTCGGTCGACGACCACGACGAGTGACGCTGATGAGGCGTCCGGCCGCGGCGCTCCTCATCTCGCGCCGAGTGGACCTGACGGACAACTTCGGTGCGACCGTTATGGAGACGGACGGAGCGGCAACGGTGAACCTGCACGATCTCGCTGCGAGACCAGGAACGGACGACCACGAGTACCTCGACGTCGGTACCAAGACACTGTCGGAGACGGCGAAGGTGACGCTGCCTTGATCCGCTTCGCTCAGAGAATTGCCGCGGTTGTGGTGGGAAGCGCATTGATCGCGATCACTGCGAGCGGATGTGGAGGACAAATGAACGCTGTGAAGCCGTCTGATGCGAAGCGGGAGGCGACGAGTCTGCTCCGCGCGACGATGCAGCAAGAGGAGCTCGCGTGGCCAGACGTTCCTGAATCAGTCGCAATGCGTTGTTCGGACGGTGGGGAGGGTGTTCGGTTCCAGTACCTCGTGCACGTCGAGCACTTCGAGGATGCGAGTGCGCTCGCTGCAAGGCTCGAGCAGTACTGGCAGGGGCGCGGTCTCGAGGTCAAGTCGTCGGAGGAAGACCTCGGCAGCAAGTACGGGACGGTGTACTCCGCGACAGCGCGTGCGGCTTCGGGCCCGTCCGGTGCGATCGAGGTTTCGCGAGTCGGCGTGAACTTGTACGTCGACTCACCGTGTGCCGAAGGTGACATCGCAGACTACGAATGAACGCCGCTCTTCCGCGAGCCCACGCAGTGCCTGCGCGCCGCCATCGCGCTCCACGAGCGCCTCGACCTCGGCATGCGTTCGCTCAGGATGCTCGAGTCCGAAGGCTCCCTCGAGCGCACAGGACGACGCCGCGACCCATGCTGAGCACTTGAACGACATTCAGGCCTTCGAGCGATCGAACATCGCTGACATCCTGCATCACGCCCGGAAGCGCCGCAGACTTGCCGTGTCGGCGATCCTGATGTCCGCCATCGCCGTGCTCGCCGGGTGCGCAGCAGGAGGGAAGACCATGACGCCTGGAGAAGCCCGACAGAGCGCGCTCGCGCTCCTCAGCCAGACGACGAAGACCGCAGATCTTGAGTGGTCGACGCCCGGCGATCCGACGGGCAAGAAGTGCTCGGATGGCGTCAGCTACCAGTACATGGTCCACGCGCCGATCGAGTCGAAGCAGCACGAGCTGGCTGATGGCCTGGCGGAGTACTGGCGCTCGAAAGGTCTCCACGTCGAGCGGAGTCAGCAGGACTTCGGCGAGTCGTACGGCGATGTGTACGCCGCGACGGCCAAGGCTGACGGACAACCCGGTGCTGCGTTCGAGATCACGAGGAGCAATGCCCTGGTCTACGTCAATTCGCAGTGCGTTGTAGGCGACCCCGACGACGAATGGCGAGCGATGTGAGGGAGTGCCGGGCCGCAGCAGTCGAGCTGTTGCGGAAGACGGAGGCGGCGGTCGACCTACCGTGGCCGGACACTCCGGAGCCGTCTGCCGAGGAATGCCCAGGTGGCGTCGGATTCAGCTACTTCGTGTCGATGAAGACCGCCACGGATGCTCGCTCGGTTGCACATACCTTCCAGCGTCTGTGGAGATCGGAGGGGCTGACGGTCGATCCGTCGAAGAATGACTTCGGCGGCGACGGTGGGATCCTGTACTCGGCGACAGCCGATGCCGTCGGAGCCGCGGGAGCCGCCTACCAGGTGAACACAAGGTCGGTCGTCGTGCGGATCACCTCGCCGTGCGCCGACGGGTCCGTGAACGACTACGGCGAGTGACGATGTTGCCATGGACCGCCCGAGCCGACCGGGCGAGATCGAAGATGCACAGGCGAGTGCCCTACCGTCTGCTCGCGCGAGGCGTCCCGGTGCTCCTCTCGGTCGCCGGCGTCGCCGCCCTCAGCGCATCCTCCTCCGCCGGGCCGACCCGTCCTGCTTCCGTCGACGCGGCCAAGGCGCAGGCGGTGTCGGAACTCCGGTCGGTCCTCGCGCTCGCGCCCTACACTTGGCCGCAGAACGTTCCATCGCCGGTGGCGAACGACTGCGAGGTCGACGGGCGCAAGGCAGTCCAGTTCAGCTACTTCGTCGAGGCGCTCCGGCCCGCCGACCCGGAAGCGCTCGTCGGCCAGACTGGAGCGCACTGGAAACGGGAGGGCTATGAGCTCTCGACAACCCGCACCGAGATGGACCCCGAGACCGGCACGGTGTCGGCAGTCGTCGCACGCGCCGACGTTAAGCCGCGTGCGTCGATCGCGGCTGCGAAGGTCCGGGCCCACGTCAGCGTTGACTCGCTCTGCGTCGCGGGCGATCCCGATCACCATCGGTAGCCGACGACCTCACCTCCGCCGACCTCACTGTGGCCGCCGCGCTCACCGCAGCCGCGTGGACGCGATCCCGCCGTCGACGTCGATCGTCCCACCGTGCAGGAACGCCGCCTCGTCCGACACCGCCCACCGCACTGCCCTCGCGATGTCGATCGGCTGGACGGGTACCCCGGCAGGCGTCCCCTGCGTCATCGCCGCCAGGACGTCCGCAGAGCCGGCGTTCCCCGGCGTCGCCGTCGCACCCGGCGCCACCGTCACGACCCGCACCCCGCGCGGCCCGTACTCCGCCGCCCATGCCCTGGTGAGCTGCTCGACCGCGGCCTTCGTCGCCGGGTAGAGCGCCATGAACGGGACGCCGACGCGGGCCATCCACGAGCCGATGTTCACGACGGTGCCGCCACCTCGCGCCGCCATCGCCGGCGCGAGGGCTCCGACGAGGACGTGCGGTGCCCGGACGTTGGTCGCGAGCAGGGCGTCGAGGACGTCGTCGGGCAGCGACTCCGTCGGGCCGCCGGGGTAGACGCCGGCGTTGTTCACGAGGACGTCGACGTGTCCGCCCAGCAGCTCACGGGCGCCGGACGCGAAGGCACGAACGCCCGCCGCGCTCGCCGAGAGGTCGGCGACGATGGGCACGGCTCGCCCTCCGTCGCGCTCGATGCCCGCGGCGACGGCTCGGGTGCGTTCCTCGTCGCGGCCGTGGACGGCGACGGTCATGCCGCCGGCGGCGAGTTCGCGGGCGATGGCCTCGCCGATGCCGCTCGAAGCGCCGGTCACGAGGGCGGTGCGAGGGCGGGACTGTTCGGTGGTCGTTGTCGTCATGATCCGATGCTCGGCTGGGGCGGACCACCGCGGGTTGCCGGATCCCACGGGAACGTTGCCGGATCCTGTGCGGCCTTCCTGACGTCGGTGTCGCTGCGTAGCGTGGAGACGTGGACACCCTCACCGCCCAGCACCTCGACCGCGCCGCCGAGATCGCGTCGCGGCACGCTGCTGTGCTCTCGCGGGTGTCGACCGCCGACGTCGTCGCCCGGCCGGCCTCCGTGCAGCGTGCCGAGGCGCTCGGGCTGACCGTCTCCCGCGTCCACGAACCGACCGGACTCTTCGACCGGCGGTACGTGCCGTCGCTGTCGGTGGTCCTCCGCGGGCGGAAGCGTTCGATCGTCGGTGACGACGACCAGGAATGGGGTCGCGAGCGGTTCATCATCACGCCCGTCGACTTGCCCGTCATCGCCGGGGTGGTCGACACGTCCGGGGACGACGGCTTCGTCTCGGCCGTTTGGAAGCTCGACCCCGTCGTCGTCGGTGAGGTCGTTGCGTCGATGTCGACCGCCGCCACGACGACCAACCTCGGAACCGACGGCCCGCCCCGGCTCGGGACGTGGACCGCACCGCTCGCCGACGCGTTCAGTCGGCTCCTCGCCCTCCTCGGCGCGCCAGAGGACATCCCCGTCCTGTTCCCGCTCGTCTCCCGCGAGGTGGTCCTCCGCCTCCTCCAGACCCCGCAGGCACCGCGCATCACGGCAGCGCTCGACGGCGGGGGAACGGCCTCCGTCGTGACCGAGGCGACGGCGCTCCTCACCGGCAGGATGGCTGAGCCGTGGCCGATGGAGCGCCTCGCTCGGCAGCTCCGGGTCAGCGAGTCGACGCTCTTCGCCCGCTTCAAGCAGGCGACCGGGATGTCGCCCACGCAGTACCTCAAGCGGACGCGGCTGGGAGAGGCGCGACGGCGGATGGTCCTCCACGCGGACTCCGCTGCTCGCGCGGCTGCGGCGGTCGGCTACCGCAGCGCCTCCCACTTCTCGCGGGACTACCGGGAGGCGTACGGGCGGCCGCCCGCCGCGGACGCGGTGGCGGCGCGGGAGCAGCTGGCGCTCGCGCCAGCCGTGTAGCCGTCAGGCCGTCCGTCGGGAGGCGCGGGGCGGCGGTGATCCGTGCCTCCAGTCCGTCTCGTGGCCGGCTCGCCGCCGGACGGGAGGCGCGGGGCGGCGGTGATCCGTGCCTCCAGTCCGTCCTGTGGCCGGCTCGCCGCCGGACGGGAGGCGCGGGGTGGTGGTGAGCCGCGCCTCCAGACCGGCTGTGGCTGCGCTGCGCATCCGCGGGTAGACCGGATGGGTGAAGGTCGTCGGAGTCGAACAGTTCGGAGGGCCGGAGGCCCTCGCCGTCCACGAGGTGCCGGAGCCGCACGCCGGTGCCGGGTCCGTGCGCATCCGGGTCGCGGCGTTCGCCGTGAACCCGACCGACACGGGCGTGCGTGCCGGGCAGCGCGATGCGAGCGGAGCCGAGCCGCCGTACGTGCCGGGCATGGACGCGGCAGGAGTGATCGACGAGGTTGGGCCGGACGTGAGCGGGTGGGCTGTCGGCGACGAGGTCATGGCGATGGCGCTGCCGCTCAGCGAGCACGGGGGTGCGTACGTCGAGGAGCTCGTCGCTCCGGTCGGGTCGTTCACGCGGGTGCCTCGCGGGACACCGCTGCCGCTCGCCGCCTCGATCCCGATGAACGGTCTCACCGCGCTGCAGATCCTCGGGCACCCGGCGTTGACGCCCGGGCAGACACTCGCCGTGCCCGGTGCTGCGGGGCTGCTCGGGAACTACCTCGTGCAGCTCGGGAAGGCTGCGGGGCTCACCGTCATCGCCGATGCGGCTCCGGCGGACGAAGCGCTCGTGCGGTCGCTCGGGCCATCGCACATCGTGCCGCGGGGGTCGGGGTTCGCGGACGCCGTCCGTGAGCTCGTGCCCGACGGGGTCGATGCGCTCGCCGACGCTGCGGTGCAGCGGTCCTCCGTGGTGGACGCCGTGCGGGACGGTGGGACCTTCTTCGACGTGCGGGGTTGGGAAGGCGACGGGTCGCGCGGGATCGAGTTCGTGCGGGTGATGGTGTTCTCGGAGTACCGGTCGTTCGACAAGCTCGAGCAGCTGCGGCACGCGGTGGAGAGCGGGACGCTGACGCCGCGGGTGGCTGAGGTGCTACCGGCAGCGCGGGCTGCGGAGGCGCATGCGCGGCTGGAGGCGGGTGGGACGCGGGGGCGGTTCGTGTTGACGTGGTGATCCGCGGGCGCTACCCACGGGCGTCGTGGCCTGGAGCTCTCCGGCCGACCGTTCGGCCGGCCATGAGCGCGGTGCGCCGCTGCTAGTGTGCCAGCATGGCAGATGAGGGGCTGCGCGAAGAACTCCGTGAGTTCGTCGCCGAGCGCGATTGGGCGCAGTTCCACTCGCCCGAGAATCTGGCGAAGAGCATCTCGATCGAAGCAGGTGAACTGCTCGAGTGCTTCCAGTGGGCCTCCGAAGCCGACACTGACCGGGTTCGTCTCGAACTCGCTGACGTGCTCACCTACTGTCTCCTCCTCGCCGATCGCCTCGGGCTCGACCCGGCCGAGATCATCGGCGAGAAGCTCGCCGTGACCCGAGACAAGTACCCGGTCGACCGAGCGCGCGGACGGAGCACGAAGTATGACCAGCTTTGAGGTCGTGCAATGGCCCTTCAACGAGCAGCACCTTCGACTGTGGCGGGATTCTGACCCTCGCTTCCTGAACTGGCCCGTCGTGTACATCCTCGACGACGGGAAGCGTGTGTACGTCGGCGAGACGCTCAACACCGCGTCTCGGATGCGGCAGCATCTCGACTCGGAAGAGCGTCGGTCGCTCAAAGCGGTCCGCCTCGTCCTCGACGGCACGTTCAACAAGTCGGTGTGCCTCGATCTGGAGTCGCAGCTCATCGGGTTGTTCGCTGGTGACGACAAGTACACGGTCCTGAACAGCAACAAGGGTGTCGTCAACGCGGACTACTACGACCGAGAACGGTACCGGAAGACCTTCGAGGACGTCTTCGAAGCGCTCCGTGATCAGAAGCTCTTCACGCGGAGCATCGCGGAGATCGAGAACAGCGAGCTGTTCAAGCTCTCCCCGTTCAAGGCGCTGAACCGTGATCAAGCCATCGTGATGGAGGACATCCTCGAGGGCCTCTTCGACGACATCGTTTCTGGGGCACGAAGCACCATCGTCGTCCAAGGTGATCCGGGGACGGGCAAGACGATCGTTGCCGTCTACCTCTTGAAGCTGCTGCGCGACATCGCGAACGGCACCGGCGTGGACGAGATCGACGGAGACTCGATGTTCTCGGACTACTTCACCGAGGAGAACCGACAGCGTCTCTCGGAGTTCCGCGTCGGCCTCGTCGTACCGCAGCAAGCGCTCCGTGCATCGTTGAAGCGCGTGTTCGGGAAGACCCCCGGACTCGAGAAGACCATGGTGCTCACCCCGTTCGACGTCGGGAAGAGCGTGGAGAAGTGGGACCTGCTCGTCGTCGATGAGTCCCACCGGCTGAACCATCGAGCGAACCAGGCGTCAGGTCCACAGAACAAGCGCTTCGGTGAGATCAACGAGCGGCTCTTCGGCTCTGACGAGGATCACTACACGCAGGCCGACTGGATCCGGGATCGGAGTACGCACCAGGTGTTCCTGCTCGATTCCGAACAGAGCGTTCGGCCGGCGGACCTGCCGCAACAACTGCAAGCCGACATGATCCGGGACGCCCGTCAGAGTGATCGCTACTACCGGCTCTTCACCCAGATGCGGGTGCAGGGTGGTGCCGACTACGTTTCGTACGTCCGAGCGATCATGCGGGGCGAGTCGCCGGAGCCGAAGACCTTCGGCGAGTACGAGTTCCGCATGTTCGACGACCTCGGGGACATGCACGAGGCGATCCGTGCTCGCGATGACGAAGTGGGGCTCTCACGTCTCGTCGCTGGGTACGCGTGGGAGTGGAAGAGCAAGCACGATCGGCAAGCCATCGACATCGAGGTCGATGGGCAACGCCTCCAGTGGAACCAGACGCAGAAGGACTGGATCACGTCGCCCGGGGCAGTGGACCAGGTCGGCTCCATCCACACGGTGCAGGGGTACGACCTGAACTACGTCGGAGTGATCATCGGCGCGGATCTCCGCTTCGATCCGCTGGGCCAACGGCTCTGGTTCGACCGGTCGAACTACTTCGACAAGAAGGGGATGGAGAACAATCCTCGGCTCGGTATCACGTACACCGACGATGACCTCCGTCGTTTCGTGGCGAACATCTACGCGGTCCTCCTGACGCGCGGGGTTCTGGGTACCTTCGTGTACGTTGCTGATCCTGATCTGCGCCGTCACTTGCGGAAGTTTCTCCGACGCACATCGACCAGGGACCCTCACCACAGGTCGCGAGTCACTCGGCTCGACTCCGACGACTTCGATCGCGAGCCCGTCGTCCGCTGGAGCGTGCCGCGCACCGGGCGATCCGGTTCCATCGGTCGATCTCCCGCTCGACTCTCGTCGCAGCAGCCCCCGGGTCTCCGTGCTCCCAGAACCGAAGGACGCGCCATCCCTCGGACATGAGGATCGCCTCGTTCTGCGCGTCCCGCTGCCGGTTCGCCAACAGCTTCCGCCGCCACAGTTCGGCAGGTGTGCGTGCTCCTCGCAGTAGTGCCAGAAGCACCCGTCGACGAACACCGCGACCCGGGCGCGTGGGAAGACCAGGTCAGGACGTGCCCGACATCGCTTGCTCACCTGGCGGTCCACGAAGAAGCGTCGCCCGCGGCGGTGGAGCTCGCGTCGCAAAGCGAGTTCGGGCGCCGTGTCTCGTCGGCCGAAGCGCGCCATGTGCCGTCGTCGTGCCTCGTCCGCCTCCCAGCGCTCCATCACGAGCAGAGTCGCCGCTCAACACGACGTCCGACGAGCGGTGCCGTCGTGTTGTGGCCGAGCCCTCACCGGAGCTGACTGTGCAGGAACGAGACTGCTACTGGTGCTCGATCCGCCGGTACGTCCCCGCCGGCTTCCCCGGCCCCTCCGCACGCTTCTCGTCCGTCGCCGCGAGCCCCGGCAACATCGCCCTCCGGAACGAGTCCGGCTGCAGCGCCCGCCCCATGACGGCTTCGTGCACCCGCCGCAGCTCGGTCATCGTGAACGGCTCCGCCACGAGCCCCCGCGGGTCCGGCGCCGCAGCGTAGAGCGCCCGCAACGAGGCCACTGCGAACGCCACGATCTCGCCGTGCCCGTGCACCATCCCCGTCGCGTCGTCGACCGGGACGAGCCGCGCCCGCGAAGCGTCCAGCTCGGGCGACAACAACGACGTAGCGGGCACCACATCGAGGTGCGCCACCGACAACACCCATCCCCGACTGTCCCGCTCGGGATCGTCGAACACGTGCAACTGCGACGGCGCCAGCCCGGTCACGCCCGCCTTGTCGGACAGCGACCGCAACACCGCCGCAGCCAACCGCTCGCCTTCGTGCACGAACGTCCCCGGCAGCCGCCAGTCCCCGTCGACGGCATCGCGCACTTGGAGGACCGACAGCGGTTCCCCCACAGGCACGGTCAGGACGGCTGTGTCCACAGCCACCGACGGCCGCGGGTAGTCGACCAGGCGCTTGCCGGAAGAATCGCGGTACACAGACGGAGTCACGCCGACGAGTTTACGCACACTTGCGCAAATCACAATGACGTGGAACAGTGGGAACCAGTTAGCGCAGAACTGCGCAAACCTCGACCGGAAGGCAGGCGGCCATGAACCCCACCACCCGCGACCGCGCGCTCGGCGCCGTCCTCGGCTCCGCCGCGGGCGACGCCCTCGGCGCCGGCTACGAGTTCCGTCCCGCCGTCCCCGAACCCAGTCCGATCCGGATGGCTGGCGGCGGCTCCTTCGGCTGGACGCCGGGGGAGTGGACCGACGACACGAGCATGGCCGTCCCGATCCTCCGCACCCTCGCCCGCGGCGGCGACCCCGCCAGCGAGACGGCCCTCGACGGCCTGGTGGCCGCCTGGGCCGACTGGGCACGCAACGCGCCCGACGTCGGCATCCAGACACGCAACGTACTGACCGGCCTGGAGGCACGGGTCGCCTCAGCAGCGCGGGCTGCGGCCCGGCAGGAGCATGAGTACAAGGGGCGGTCGGCTGGCAACGGCTCGCTCATGCGGACGGCGCCCCTGGTGCTCGGGTACCTGACGGGAGAGGTCGACGAGGTGCCCCGGCTGGCCGAGGCCGCGCGGGCGATCAGTGACCTCACGCACTACGAGTCCGATGCGGGGGACGCGTGCGTGCTCTGGTGCGTGGCGATCCGGAAGGCGGTCCTCACGGGCGAGCTCGACGCCATGGCGGGCCTCGACCTGCTCGACCTCGACAAGCGTCGG
Source organism: Curtobacterium sp. NPDC089689 (assembly GCF_044749145.1). Lineage (NCBI taxonomy): Bacteria > Bacillati > Actinomycetota > Actinomycetes > Micrococcales > Microbacteriaceae > Curtobacterium > Curtobacterium sp. NPDC089689. The sequence goes on from NZ_JBIVHJ010000005.1 coordinate 18,525, forward strand.
CTGTGGGTGGACCGGATCGTCACGGCGGAGCACTCGGAACCGGTGGACTTCACGGACTCGAACGGCTGGGTCGTATCGGCGTTCCAGGCCGCGTACGCGGCAGTCAAGCGGAGCTCGAGCCTCGAGGACGCCCTCGTCCGAGCGGTCCGCACCGGGAACGACACGGACACGGTCGCAGCGATCGCGGGCGGTCTCGCCGGGGCGTTGTACGGGGCCAGTGGCCTCCCGGCCGAGTGGCGCGAGCTGCTGCACGGCTGGCCGGGGCTCCGCGCGGACGACCTCGTTGCGCTGAGCGAGCAGGCGCTGACCGCTCGCGCAGCGGCGGCCTGACCGCTCCGCAAGCGGCGGCCGACATGACGGCCGGCGTCGGAGGGTTCGATGGGGGGACTCTCCGGCACCGGACGGGCGTGGCGGGGGGTGATCCGCGCCTCCAGGCCGACCGCGAGCCGCCACGAGGAGTCAGAGAGCGGCGCGCGCCCGCTCGACTGCGTCGATGAACCGTGGGATGCCCCACATCAGGAACGTCGGGGCCATCCCGCTCCGCATGGTGACCCGGACCTTCTTGCGGAGGCCGCTCGAGACGTCGTCGAGCCGAGTGATCTCCTGCACGGGGATGCCGAAGCGGGTCCCGGGAGCGTAGTTGATCGGATGCGCTGCGAACCAGAGGACCTCGGGCGTGAGTGTGACCCGGCCGCCGATCTCGAACCGGCGGATCGCCCCGCGGACGTAGCCCGGGACGATGTCGGCGGCGCCGGAGTCCTCCTCGTCGGGGAGGTACGTCGCGAGCTTCCCGAGCAGGACCGTGGAGGCGTCGGTGAACGGCACGGGCTACCGGCTCCCGACAGCAGCGAGGTACCGGCGGGCTCCGCGGATGTGCCGGACGAACGACACGCTGAGCCCGATCGCGACCAGGACGAGTGCGCCGAAGAAGATGCGGGCGAAGCCGGACGCCCACGGATCGTCGTTGATGATGTTCGGCAGCTGCGCGCCGCCGATCCCGAGGTAGAGCAGCAGGAACTGCCCGAGGTCGACCGGGAGCGTGACGACCGCTCCGCGAGCCCAGTCGGCCGCACGGTGAGCAACGTCCGAACTGGTCGGCTCGATCGGCTGCCCGGAGTACACGGCCCGACGCACCGTCCGGCGATCAGGCCTGTCCAGCTCCCGGACGGGCCACTGCATCGACGGTGCGAGCCGAGACGCGATCGTGAACAGCGAGACCGCTCCGCTCAAGCCGCCGATGCTCAACCCGACCCCGACGATGATGAGCAGGCTCCTGAGCGCCGACTCTCCGTCCGCGAGGAAGACACCCACGATCGCCCCGACGACGAAGCCGCCGATCGCGATCAAGATCGTCCGCCGCCACGCTCGGCGAGCGATGTCCTCGTAGTCCCCCATGCGCTCCACCCTACGAGGAACGTCGGTGCAGCAGCCCGCCGATCGGCCCCTGCAGCAGCAGGAGCAGCACCCAGAACAGCCCGACGTCGGGGAAGAGCACGGCCAGCACGAGGGCGGCCGCGAGGAGCCCCGCGGCGATGAACCCCTTGTCCCGCGTGGCGAGCGGCGTCGACAGCAGTTCGGGCGAGCGGCGCAGCGCGAACTCGATCGCGGTGAGCGACAGGCTCGTGACGAGCATCGTGCCGAGGTAGACCGCGTACGCGATCCGGTCGGTGTCGCCGGCGTCGAGCAGGTTCGCGGCGAACGGCAGGAACACGATGCTGATGAGCCACACGAAGTTCAGCCGCAGCACGAGCGGGTTGTACGACTCCACATGCTCGAACACCTGGTGGTGCAGCCGCCAGAACCGCGAGATCACCCAGAACGTGACGACGAACTCGACGATGGAGCCCCAGTGCTCACGGAGGAGTTTGCCGGCGCCGGACGCTCCGTGAACCTCACCCGCGAGGTCCACCAGCGGCAGGATCAGCAGCGTGATCGCGATGGCGACGGTCGCGTCCGAGAAGTTGACGAGTCGGTCGAGGCCGCGTTCGGTCCGTGCCGGTGCGCTCATGCGGTGAGTCTAGGGACGCACCTGGATGTAGTTCCGCGATCCGGCTCAGTCGAGGACCACGCTGATCCGGTGCCCTCGGGGTCGACCGAGGGGGAGGGGCACCGTTCCGAGGACGGCGACGCGGTCGTCGGCCGGGAGGTCCCGCAGGACGATGGCGACCTCGCCGCAGTACCGGCCGGCGGCGGGCAGCTGCACGGTGACGGCGCCCGCGGGTCGTGGCTGGCCGCCGACGTCGGGGAGGGGCAGAGCGGCGAACCGCTCGCGCGAGTGCTCCAGCCGGATCATCGCTGCAGCGGCATCGGGTCGTTCACGGTCCGGGACGGCCAGCGCGCCGATGACCGCACGGTGCACGCCTGGAGCGGCTCGACCGTCGAGGACGACGACGTCATCGCGCACCAGCGTTCCGAGCCGATCCCATGCGTGCTCCGTCAGCGCGGGGTCGCCGACGTACACGTCGTCGACGCCCGCCTCGAGGAGGGCACAGGCCTGGAAGAGCGGCGGGGTTTCCCGGTGCTCCTCGACGGTCGGCAGGCCTTCCCCGAGTGGTCCGCGGCGGGTGGCGTCGCCGGCCACGAACGCTCCGACTCGCCAACCGAACCGCCGCGCCACGTCGACCGACTCGACCACGGAGGAGTGCGACAGCCCGGTCCACTGCCTGGGGTAGAAGTTGTGGACGAGTTCGACGTCGAGGTCGGCGAAGGGTTCGAGGTCGGCGGCGCGGAGCGTGCTCGCGTTGAGAGCGATCGGCAGCACGTCCGCGATCGCTCGGATCGAGGACTCGGAGAACCCGAAGTCGATGCGGGCGCGGGCGACGCCGATCTCCCGGAGGAACGTCCACGGGTCGTCACCGAGAAGTCGAGCGGTGTTCGGGGAGACGTCGGCGAGGACGGCCAACCCGGCCTTCCGTGCGGCCGAGACGACCGCGGCCGATGTCGCCCGGGCTGCCGAAGGGGAGTCCTCCGGGATGTGCAACGACGTGAACGCGAGTGTCGCACCTGCCCCAGCCGCAGCCTCGAACGTGGCGGCTGCCAGAGGAGCGTGCGCCAGGTACGCACTCGCGCCCAGGCGCATCAGCGGGCCGCGCTCGCGGCGGTTCCGACGCGTGCGTCGTCCACGTCGATCGGCGCGTCGGGCGCCACGGGATCACCCGCCGGAGCGGACGACTGCGCCTCGAGGTCGGCCCGCACCGACGCGGAGACGCCGAACAGCATCGTGGCGACGAACCCGACGACGTAGGCGACGATCAGCCCCGAGCCGTACCCGAGCAGCGCCCACCCGAACCCGGACGATCCGTTCAGCAGGGGCAGGAGCGAGAGGTCGGAGGCTCCGATCGCGATGGCTCCGACGGTGTGTCCGAGTTGGTCGAAGAGTCCGACCACGCCGCCGCCGAACGCGCCGCCGATGCACGCGGTGATGAACGGCCGGCCCAAGGGGAGCGTGACGCCGTAGATGAGGGGCTCGCCCACACCGAGGAACCCGGCGGGCAGCGCGCCGCGGATGGTCCGCGACAGCGCCTCGTTGCGGCGGAATCGCAGCCAGAGTGCGATCGCCGCCCCGATCTGTCCGGCGCCTCCCATCGCGAGAACCGGGAGCAGGACGGTCCACCCGGTCTGGTCGATGAGGGTCGTGTGGATCGGGGTGAGCGCCTGGTGCATGCCCGTCATGACCAGCGGCAGGAAGAACCCGCCGAGGACGAACCCGGCGAAGGCCCCACCGTTGGCAAGGAGCCAGGTCGCGGCCACGCCGATCGCCGAGGCGACGACACCCGCGACGGTCATGAGCACACCGAGGGTCACCGCGCCGGCGACGAGGACCGTGATGGTCGGCACGACGATGAGGGCGATCACGTCCGGCGTCACGCGGCGCATGCCCCGCTCGACGTACGCGGCGAGGATGCCGCCGGCCATGGCTCCGAGGACGCCGCCCTGCCCGGGCGCAAGCTGTTCGCCGAAGACGCTCACGTTCGCGACACCGGCTGCGACGACGATGCCGCCGACCGCGCCGCCGAGGATCGGGGTGCCGCCGAACTCCTTCGCGGCGTTCATCGCGACGAACACCGCGAGCAACGACAGGAAACCGGACGAGAGCACCGCGAGGAACGGCGTGAGCCCGGGCAGCCAGCCGAGGTTCGTGAGGATGCCGTTGATGCCCGCGATGAGCCCGCACGCGATGAGCGCCGGGATCAGGGGGATGAAGATCGCCGAGATCTTCCGGACGGCCCGCATCGTGCGGCCGTCCGTCCTCGACCGGGCCGCACTCTTCATCGCGGCACCGCGCGCGGCGAGCTCCTCCGGCGTGACCGACGGCGCGGGACCGGACGGTTGCGCGCGCAGTGCCGAGAGGTCGTTCGCCACCCGGTCGACCAGCCCCGGACCGAGGACGATCTGCAGGTTCGACCCGGCGGCGATCGCGGCCATGACGCCGTCGGTCGCCTTGAGGTCGTCGAGCGCCACGTCCTCGGTGGAGACCACCTCGACGCGCAGACGGGTCATGCAGTTCTCGACGTCGGCGATGTTCGCGGACCCACCGACGGAGTCGAGGATCTGCTGTGCGAGTTGCTGTGCATCGGCCATTGATGTGCTCCTCGGGGAAGGAATCGGGTGGTTGGTCAGATGACGGCGCGGAGCGAGCCGCCGGCATCGGAGAGCCGAGTGCGGGCGTCCTCGGCGGACGAGCCGGTGAGGATCATCGCGACGGCGGTCTTGACCTCTCCGTCGGACTCCGAGAGTGCGGCCGAGACGTCGGCGTCAGCCGCGCCGGTGATGTCCTGCACGAGGGAGAACGCGCGTGCGACGAGCTTGTCGTTCGTCGCACGGACGTCGACCATGCGGTTGCCGAAGGTCTTGTTGCTGCGCACCATCGCGAGCGTCGTGAGCATGTTGAGGACGAGCTTCTGTGCGGTGCCCGCTTTGAGCCGGGTCGACCCGGCGATGAACTCGGGGCCGACCACCACGTCGATGGCGACGTCGGCCTCCCGCCCCGCGGCCGAGTCGGCGTTGCACGCCACCGCGACGGTCGTGGCGGAGCGGCGGCGTGCCTCCCGGACGGCGGCGACGACGTAGGGCGTCCTGCCGGACGCGCTGATCCCGACGACCACGTCGTCCGATGTGAGGCCGAGGGCGTCGAGGTCGCGCACGGCGGCGTCCTCGTCGTCCTCGGCGCCCTCGACCGCGGTGGTGAGCGCGACCGGTCCGCCGGCGATCACGCCGACGACCTGGCTCGGGTCGGTACCGAAGGTGGGTGGGCACTCACTGGCGTCGAGGACGCCGAGTCGGCCCGGCGTGCCGGCTCCGACGTAGACGAGGCGGCCGCCCCGCGCGAACGCATCGGCGATGAGGTCGGCGGCTCGGGCGATGGCCGGGAGGCACGGCTCGACCGCCAGGGGCACGCTGCGGTCGAGCGCGTTCATGCGTCGGGCGGCGTCGAGCGTCGAGATCGTGTCGATGTCGGAGAGGGAGGCGTCCACCGCCTCGGTGGTGAGGGTCCGGAGTTCGTCTCGGAGACCGGTCGTCATGGTGCTTCAGCTCCGGTGGTGGGTGCGGACGGCGGTGCGGCTGCGGGCGAGCAGCGGCTGGGAGGTCTCGTCGGTGCGCTGGGCGACGACGATGAAGAGGGCGTCGACGATGGCGAGCTGGCTCATCCGGCTGCCCATCGCTGCGGGTCGGAGGTCGCTCTCGGCGCCGGACACGCCGAGCAGGACGTGGTCGGCGTACCGGGTCAGCGGCGAGGACGCCCGGCCGGTGAGGGCGATCACGGTGGCGCCCTGGGCCGATGCCTCGGCGGCGACCTCGAGCGCCTCGGTCGTCGTGCCCGAGTGGCTCGTGATGACGAGGACGTCGCTCCGGCCGAGCACGCTCGCGAGCGTCAGCGCGTTGTGCGGGTCGTCCGCGATCGAGCTGGTGATGCCGATGCGTTCGAGTTTGAGGTGCAGGTCGCGGGCGACGACCCCGCTGGCGCCGACGCCGTAGAGGACGACACGTCGGGCCTCGCTGACCGCGACCGCCGCGAGCTCGAGGGCGGTCGGGTCGAGCGCCGCGCGGGTGTCGCTCATCACCGTGCGGACGTCTTCGGTGACCTTCGCGATCACGGTCGCGACGTCGTCGTCGACCGCGACGCCGGCGTGGATCTCGGTCTCACGTCGCTCGTGGGCGCTCCGCTCGAGCGCGCGGGTCATGCTGCGTTGGAGTTCGGCGTAGCTGTCGTACCCGAGGTGGCGGGCGAACCGTGACACGCTCGCCGCGCTGACACCGGCACGGAGTGCGAGGTCGGCGGCGTTGCCGGCCGCGGTGGCGCGGGGGTCGTCGAGCACGGTTTCGGCGATCGTCCGCATCCCCGCGGGCATCGCCGCCGCCTGGCTCCGAACGAGCGCGAACGCGTCCGCGCGATCGGAGCGTGGGGAAGCGGTCGAGCTCGGCATGCGGCAATGAAAGCACATTGCGCAACACACCGTAAAGGGTGAAAGGAGATTTCCTCTGCAGCGAGGTCTGCCTTGCGGCGGTGAGCCGTGCCTCCAGGCCGCTCGTCCGCCGTCAGGCGGTGGTGCGTCGCGGACGCAGGACGCCCGCGCGGACCAGCCACACGTAGAGGATGCAGCCGATGCAGACGTCGAAGACGGCGTTGAGGAACGCGGCGACAAGGGCGACTGCCGCGCCGACGGGTGCGGCGTACGGGACGCCGACGAGGGCGAGGAGGAGTGCGACGGCGGTGACGAACAGACCGACCTGCTGGGCGAAGGTCGGGGGCTCCGGGGCCTCGAGTTCGGCGGGCGGGCCAAGTCTCGGGCGGACGAAGCGGCGGAAGAGCGCGCCGTAGGGGTGGCGTCGGATGCCGCCGATGCCTCCGACAGCGAAGAGCACGACGATGACGGCGAGCAGGACGATCCCGACGGCGTCCGTCTCGGGGATCAGCGTGAGCACGATCGTCACCGCGAGGAGGACGGTCGTGATCGCGGCGCCGAAGCGTGGGGAGCGCGGGTCGATGCCGGTGGTGGTGTCGCTCATGCGGGTTCCTCCTGGAGGACGGCGGCGAGTGCTGCCGAGAGTTCGGCGGGACGGGGCGGGCCGCCGAAGCGGGTGCGGACGGTGCGGTCGGCGTCGACGAGCAGGACCGTCGGGGTCTGCATGACGCCGTAGCGGGTCGCGACCTCGGTGCGCTCGGCCACGTCGACCTCGAGGCGTTCGACCCCGTCGTGCCGGGCGGCGAGGGCGTCGAGCTGGCGGCGGGTGCCGGGGCACCGGGCGCACGTGGGCGTCGAGAACTGGACGAGGGTGGCGCGGGCGCCGAACGCCTCGGTGGGGGCGAGGCCGTCGGCGGTGGTGCTGGTGGTCCTGCTGGTCGAGCGCGCGCGGCCGGTCGAGTTCGCCGCCTCGCTCTGCACGGTGCGGGCACGGCCGGTCCTGCTCCGGAGGACGAGGCCGAGCACGGTGGCGACGGCGAGCACACCCACGAGGACGGCGACGGCCGTGACGACGGTCATGGGAGGACGGTACGGCGGCTCGTCGTCGACCGGAACGGTCGTGACGCCCCGTGACGTGGTGCAGGCTGGTGCTCATGAGCGACCTCCTCACGATCTTGTTCGTCTGTGTCCACAACGCGGGCCGTTCCCAGATGGCAGCCGGGTACGCGCGGGCGCTCGGCGGGGACCGGGTGCGGGTGCTCTCGGGCGGAAGCGAGCCGGGGTCCGAGATCAACCCCGTGGCCGTGGCGGCGATGGCGGAGGAGGGGATCGACATCACCGGGGCGGTACCGCAGCTGCTGCAGACCGCTGACGTCAAGGACTCGGACGCGGTCATCACGATGGGGTGCGGGGACGCGTGCCCGATCTTCCCCGGGAAGCGGTACGAGGACTGGGAGCTGACCGACCCGGCGGGCAAGGGCATCGAGGAGGTGCGGCCGATCCGCGACGACATCAAGCGGCGGGTGTCGGCGTTGCTCGAGTCGCTGCTGCCGGCGTCTGCGTCCGTGACGCCTGGGCGCTACCGGCACTTCAAGGGTGGGGAGTACGAGGTCGTGCTCGTGGCGAAGGACGTCGAGACCGAGGAACCCTTGGTCGTGTACCAGGCGCTCTACGGGGAGCGGGGGCACTGGGTGCGGTCGCTCGCGGACTTCACGGCGTGGGTGTCGCGGGACCGGTACGAGGGGGCGCGGTTCGCGCGGGTGGACGGCGACGACGAGTGTGTCGGGGGCCGCCCCTAGGCTCGCAGAGCACCACGAGAGACCGGGGGACCGCATGCAGATCACCACCGACGGCAGCGTCCTGCTCAGCCCGAGCGACCTGTCGACGTGGGCGGCGTGCGAGTGGGCGTTCCTCCGACGGCTCGACGCCGAGCTCGGCCGCGGGGAGCCCCTGCCCGAGGTCCACGACGACATGCTCGAACGGACCGCTCGGCTCGGCGACCAGCACGAGCTGGACTACCTCGAGATCCTCAAGCAGACCCACGAGGTCGTCGAGTTCGACCGTCCGGACCCGGCCGGGTACGTCGCGGCAGCGCAGGCAGCGTTGGACACCCTGCGCACTGGCGCCGACGTGCTCTACCAGCCCACGTTCCACCGAGCCGCGGCCCCGGACGCCCCGGGCTTCATCGGCTTCGCGGACTTCATCATCCGCAACGCCGCGGGGGAGTACGAGGTCTACGACACCAAGCTCGCCCGCCACGCCAAGATCAGCGCGCTCCTGCAGCTCGCCGCCTACGCCGAGCAGATGCAGGCGCACGGCATCCCGACCGGGCAGCAGGTCCACCTCGTCCTCGGCGACCGCAGCACCACCACCCACGACCTCGTCGACATCGCGCCCGTGTACCGGACCCAGCGCGCCGAACTCCAACGGGTGATCGCCGAGCGGATGGCAGCCCGCGACGAGCTGGCCTGGGGCGACCCGCGCTACAGCAGTTGCGGCCGCTGCCCGATCTGCTCGACCCAGGTCGCCGACCACCGCGACCTCGTGCTCGTCGCGGGTATGCGCCTCGACCAGCGGACGAAGCTCATCCGTGCCGGGGTGCGGACGATCGACGACCTGGCGGACCGCACCGCGGCCGTGCCGGCCATGTCGCGATCGACGCAGGACCGGCTGGTGCGTCAGGCACGCCTCCAGACCGAGTCCGAAGCATCCGGCGGCCGCGCGCCCGTCTTCGAGGTGGCGGACCCGCGCGCCCTCGACGCGATCCCGGCTCCGAGCCCGGGCGACGTGTTCTTCGACTTCGAGGGCGACCCGCTGTACACCGAGGACGGCGTGCACTGGGGCATCGACTACCTCTTCGGCCTCGTCGACCCGGCGGCCCGCTTCACGGCGTTCTGGGCGCACACGCTCCGCGAGGAGCGACAGGCGCTGGTCGACTTCCTCGAGTTCGTCCGGGTCCGCCGCGAGCAGTTCCCGGACATGCACATCTACCACTACGCGGCGTACGAGCGGACGCACCTGCTGTCCCTCGCCGCCCGGCACGGGGTGGGGGAGGACGCGGTGGACGACCTCCTGCGCGCGGGCGTCCTCGTCGACCTGTACCCGATCGTGCGCAAGGCCCTCGTGGTCGGCAGCCACAGCTACTCGATCAAGAAGCTCGAGCCGCTCTACATGGGCACCGATCTACGACTGAGCGACGTCACGAACGCCGCCGACAGCATCACGGCCTACGTCGACGCGATCGAGGAACTCCGCAACGGGGACGCCGCGGCCGGGCAGCACATGCTCGACGAGGTCGCCGACTACAACGCCTACGACTGCCGCTCGACGCTGCGGCTCCGCGACTGGCTGCTGTCGTTGCGCGCGCAGGCGCCGGCTCCGAACGTCGACGAACCGGCCGAGTTGCTGCCGCCGATCCCCGTCGATCGTGAACCGAACCCGGTGTACGCGGCGCTCGCCGCTTCCCTCGAGGGTGTCGATGCCCTCGACCGAACGCCCGACCAGCAGGCGCTGGCGCTCGCCGCGGCCGCGATCGACTACCACCGCCGCGAGGCCAAGACCTTCTGGCAGGACCACTTCGACCGCCTCCGCAACCCCGTGGACGACTGGGCGGACACGCGCGACGTGCTCGTGGTCGAGCGGGCGTCGGTCGAGCGCGACTGGGGCACGCTGCCGCGCGCCCGGTCGCAGTCACGGGAGATCCGGTTGTCGGGGACGCTCGCGCCCGGCTCGCGGATCCGGCCTGGAGGCACGCCACACCTCGTCTACGACGACCCACTCCCGCCGTCGGTCGCCGCTCCGGCGCCGGGGTCGAAGGGTGCGTCGGCTCGCGCGGTCGTGCTGGAGGCGTTCGACAACGGTGACGCCTTCGAGGTCGTCGTGAAGGAGAGCCTGCCGGTCGGCGGAGGGGAGCCCCACCACGACTTCCCGGTCGCGCTCGCTCCCGCAGCGCCACCGAGGGCCAAGCCGCAGCCCGAGGCGATCGCCGAGTGGGGCCAGGAGGTCCTCGACGCCCTGCCGTCGATGCTGCCCGACCCCGCGTTCGACCTGCTCCGCCGGGTGCCGCCGCGCGGGCCCATCGCGCCCGTGCAGGGCGACGACACGGTGTCGGCGGTGGTGACGACGCTGCTCGGCCTCGACCGTTCCTCCCTGGCGATCCAGGGGCCGCCCGGCACGGGCAAGACCTACGTCGGGTCGAACGTCGTCGCCCGACTCGTCCGCGAGCACGGCTGGCGCGTCGGGGTCGTCGGGCAGTCGCACGCGACCTCGGAGAACTTCCTCGCCGCGGTCGTCGCCGCCGGGGTGCCCGCCGACCGGGTCGTGAAGGTGCCGCGCTCGGGATCGGACGCCGAGGACCTCGACGCCGCGGCGTGGACGCCGGTGAAGAACAACGCCGCGGTCGCCGCGTTCCTGGGCTCCTGCGCCGAGACCGGCACCGGGGGCGTCGTCGGCGGGACCGCGTGGACGTTCGCGAACGAGGGCACGATCCCACGGCGCTCCCTGGACCTGCTCGTGGTCGACGAAGCGGGGCAGTTCTCGCTCGCGCCGACGATCGCGTCCTCGATCGCCGCGACCCGACTGCTCCTGCTCGGCGATCCGCAGCAGCTGCCCCAGGTGTCGCAGGGGTCGCACCCGGAGCCCGTCGACGTCTCGGCGCTCGGCTGGCTGACCGACGGCGAACACGTGCTGCCGCCGGAGTTCGGCTACTTCCTGGCACGGACCCGGCGGATGGAGCCTGCGCTCACGGCTTCGGTGTCGTCGCTCTCGTACGACGGGCAGCTGTCCTCGATGGCGTCCGGACGGCACCTCGACGGCATCGACGCGGGCGTGCACCCGGTGCCGGTCCTGCACGCGGGCAACACCACGTCGTCCGCTGAGGAAGCCGCGCGCGTGGTCGCCCTCGCCCGCGACGTGATCGGCCGGTCGTGGACGGACGACGCCGGTGCGCGGCCACTGACGGACGAGGACGTCATCGTCGTCGCGCCGTACAACGCACAGGGAGCGCTCATCCGCCAGGAGCTCGACCGCGCCGGACTCACCGGCACCCAGGTCGGGACGGTCGACATGTTCCAGGGGCGCGAGGCCGTCGTGTCGATCGTGTCCCTCGCGGCGTCCAGCGCTGCCGACATCCCGCGTGGTCTCGACTTCCTGCTCATGCCCAACCGGCTGAACGTGGCGCTGTCGCGGGCGAAGTGGGCGGCGTACCTCGTGTACTCGCCGGCGCTGACGACGGGGCTGCCGCCGTCGATCGCCGGGTTGTCGTTGCTGTCGCGGTTCATCGAGCTCGTCGAGCCCGTGGCTGGTTCAGGGAAGGTGGACGGATACCGCCGCTGACGGTGCACGCTGGTGAGCCCGAGCCGCGAACCACGCCACAACGGGGTGTCTCGCGCCGGTCAGCTCGATGCGATGACCGAGGTGCTCGCCGCCGTGCTGGCTGCGACCGTCGCGAGGATCGCGGCCATCTGGATCTCCTCGAGCACCGCCTTGACCGCCGGGCTCGCCCATGCTCCCGAGGTGATCTCCGTGACGAGATCCCGGTCCACCTTGCCGAACTGCTTGCGGAGCGTACTCGTGGCGTCCAGCAGGCCGATGACGGCTGCGGCGAACGGGGTCGGCTCACTCCGACGGGCGAGCACGTCCGCGATCGTCGAACGCACGAGGGCCTCGGGCCCGCCGTCCCGCTCCGGGTACTTTGTGGTGGGGAAGATCCCGAGCGCCTTGCCCTGCTCGATCGACAGGAGACCCCGTTCGGTCAGGCCCGCGAGGACCGCGTCACGCAGCGGACGCTTCCCGAGGCGTTGCACCCACCACTTCGCCTTCCGCGGCGTCCCCGATGCTGCGACGGTGCCGACGGTCTCGTCCAGGACGGTGTCGCCGGTGGCCGATCCGTCGACGACCGTGACCAGTCCGTCCCGGAGGGAGACGGATCCGCGCAGGGCGAGGTCGGCGAGGACGGCTCCGGCGAGCCCGAGGTCGAGCGTCTGCACATCGGTGGCCTTGCGGCCGTCGGGCTCGAGTTGGAGCAGCGCGAACGCTTGGGGGACGGTCAGCATCTCGGCCATGAGCGCAGCCTGCCACCTCCGGCAGCGCACGGCCGAGCCTCGCCGAGAACGCCCAGGACGTGGGTCAGCCGGACTGCACGGTACCGATCGTCGAGCTGTAGGTGACCACCGAGCCGTACGACGAGCCCACCAGTGTGATCGACCAGGCCGACCCGTCGGGTGCGACGGAGTAGACCACCCGGGTGGCCTCGGGGAGTGGCGCGAGGACCACGCCGTCCGAGGTCGTCAGTCGCCCGGGACCCTCAGCACGGAGGAGCTGCGCGGGGTACGGGCCTGCGCCGTACTGCTGCCGCATGGTGAACGCGAGGGTGCCAGCGGACTGCGCGAGAGCACTGCGCTCCTGGTCGGCTGTCCCGGATGCTGGCTCCTCGATGGCCGGTACCGGCACTGCGGCGCTCGACTGCTCGGAAGGAGCGGCCGACGGGGTCCGCGGAGCGGTCGGTGCAGGTGCAGATGCGGTGGTGGTCGGCATGAGTGACTCGGGTGCCGACTCGCTCAGGTCCGCTCCCACCGCCGGCAGGGACAACGCCGGCAGCGTGACGCCGATCCCGGTGAGGGCGAAGGCGAGGAGCCCGTACAGCATCAGGACCGTGCCGAGCCCGCCGAGGAACGATCCGCCACGTCCGAACGCCCGCGACGCGGCTGATCCCCAGCGGGCTCGACGCACGGCGTGCACGCCGAAGACGATCGCGCTGATGCCGACGGTGGAGACGATGAAGCCGCTCGCGACTCCGTCGTGTTGCGGTGCGGCGACCGCGAGGACGACGCTTCCCGTCCCGAGCACCATCGAGAGCGCGGCGAACGCCCACGGACGGGTCTGGGGAGCGGGCCGAGCAGCGGTGAGCAGCGGTGACGGCGCGTACAGGGGACGCGAGGTCGATCGCCGGGTCGGTGGTGCGTCGTTCGACCCCGACGGCGACCAGTCCCTCGGTCCCGGTCCGCCCAACGCCATGTGCGCCCCTCTCGCTGCTGCTCCATCGTGGCGTGACGGGCAGGTACTGAGGGATCCCCAGAACTGGGAGGGTGTCGCTGGCTGCAGACGTCAGGCGTCGTCGTCGGTCGGGACGCCGCTCCGCATCTGCTCCCGTATCACGGCGAGGACGTCGGCGTGCAGGAAGTTCGCGTCCGCCGTACTCGTCGGGTCGACCACGATCCCGAACTCCTCCGGGAGCGCGGTCACGAGCTCGTGCATCGGCACCGGGCGTCCCTCGGTGTCGGGCAGGCCGGCCGCGAGGTCCGCCGGGTCGGTGAACACGGGGACGAACGGCTTCTCACGGATCACCACGTGCGCGACACTGCCGCCGTCCGGAGTGCCTTCCGGCTTCCACGGGACCCACGCTGCGCTCCGCAGGAAGCCCGCGGGCGAGGCCGCCATCCTCCGACGGAGTTCCGCGGCCTCGGTCGGTGGCGCCTTGTCGACGCCGTGGCCGAAGGCCGACCCGTGCTGCTCGTTGGTGCTCATGCGTTCCCCTCCAGGGTGTCCGCCGACCATGCTGTCACGGTCAGCGGACACGTCGGAGCCGAGCCGTGCCTCCAGGCGGCTGCCTGATGCGCGTGCCGCGCGCTCAGTACTTGGCGGACTGCCCGCCGTCGATCGGCACGACGGTGGCGTTGACGTAGGAGGCGTCGTCGGAGAGCAGGAACGCGACGACCGCGGCGATCTCGGGGGCCTCGCCGTAGCGCTTGGTCGGGTTGACCTGGATGAACTCCTCGGCGGCTGCACGCGGGTCCGTGGGGTTGATCTGCTTCATCGAGTTCTCGACCATCGGTGTCCAGATCGCGCCGGGAGCGATGGCGTTGATGCGGATGCCGTACTGGCCGTACTCGACGGCGGAGTTGCGGGTGAGGCCGACGACGCCGTGCTTGGCTGCGGCGTAGCCGGACTGGTTGCCGATGCCGCGGATGCCGCCGACGCTCGCGGTGTTGACGACCATGCCCGAGCCCTGCTCGCGCATGACGCCGAGCACCTTCTCGAGGCCGAGGAACACGCCGCGGAGGTTGATCGACACGACCTTGTCGAACTCCGCCGCGGTGAAGGACTCGGTCGGGTTCTGCTTGCCCTCGATGCCGGCGTTGTTGAAGAAGCCGTCGATGCGGCCGAAGTGTTCGGTCGTGTCGAGGACGTACGCGTCGACCTGCGACTCGTCGGAGACGTCGGCGACGGTGGTGAGGACGTCGGCGTCGGGGGTGACCTCGAGAACGGCGGCCTTGGTTGCCTCGAGGCCCTCGGCGGAGACGTCCACGAGGGAGAGCGCGGCGCCCTCGGACGCGAGTCGGACGGCGGTGGCGCGACCGAGGCCGGAGCCGCCGCCGGTGATGAGGACGACGCGGTCGGTGAATCGGCTGGTGGACATGGGGGCCTCCTGAGGTCTTCGGCGGTGAAGGGCTCGGGGTCCGCGCCCGGCGCGGGCAGCGAGTCCGTACGATGCGTCTGCATCGCGAGTAATACTACACCTGTTGTCTAGGTGGACCTCAACGGAGATGAGTGATCCCCAGAAGTGGGGTGCGCGCGGGCTGGTGGACCCCTGGGAGGGTCGTTGCATGGGGGAACACACGACGACCACGGCACGCGGCGGCGCGAAGCTGACGCTCCGAGCGCGGAAGCCCGGGTACGCGGTGATGCAGGAGTGCCTGGCGATCCAGGCGGACGGGCCGGGACTGACCCGGTGGCAACGGTTCACCGGCGCGGATCCGCTGCGCGCGGAGGCGGGTTCCTGGTACAAGGGCGCGCTGGGTGAGCGGCAGGTGGCGGCGGAACTCGAGGCGCTCGGCCCGGAGTACACGGTCCTGCACGCGGTACCGGTCGGTAGGCGGTCGACCGACATCGACCACGTGGTGGTCGGCCCGACCAGAGTGTTCTCGATCAACACGAAGAACCACTCCGGACACACCGTCTGGGTGGGCGGCCGGACCCTGCTCGTCGACGGTCACCGGACGCCGCACATGCACCGGGCACTCCAGGAGGGCGAGCGGGCGACGGCGCTGCTCTCCGCGGCCGCCGGCGGACCGACCCCCGTGCAGCCCGTGATCGTCGTCGCCGCGGAACGGCTCCGCTTCGGCGACAAGCCCCCGGCAGCGGTGACGCTCGAGCCCGCGCAGGTCGGCGCGTGGATCGCCGGTCTGCCCCGGGTGCACTCCACGGAGGCCGTCCGGTACCTCTCGATGCTCGCGGAGGAGCGTGGCACCTGGCACGTCGACGCCGTCGTCGTCCACGACACCCTGCGGCACGTGCAGCGGTTCGAACGGCTCGAGCGGGACATCGCGGCCGCGACCGCTCGGCGTCGGTTGCTCCGGCGTGCGCTGGGCCTCGGCGTGCTCGCGCTGCCGGCGGGAGCTGTGCTCGGGTACTGGTGGGCAGTCGCCGCGGGTGCCCTGGCCGCGGGCGGCTGAGGCGCGTCAGCAGCGGCCGAGCACCCGCACCATCGCGTCGTGCTCGGCGGGTGTCACCCACAGGCGGTACTTCGCCTTCACCGTGACCTGGTGTCCGACGTAGGTGCAGCGGAACCCCTTCGCCGCGGGCAGCCAGGTCGCGGCGTCCCCGGAGCGCTTCTGGGCGTTCGAGTGCTGGTCGACGGCGAAGAGGTTCTCCGGGTCGTTGGCGAGGGCCTCCCGCGAGGTCTGCGACAACTGCTGTGCACCCGTCCGCCAGGCGTTCTCGAGTGCGACCACGTGGTCGATCTGCACCTCGGTCGACGTCGTCTGTCCGCGGGTGAACGCGATCGTCCCGCCGGTGTACGGCGACACGAGCGTGCCCGTCGTCACCCTGCACGGCCCCTGCCGGACGACCTCCGTGAGGTCGCGGGCGAGCACGTCGTTCCTCGTGTCGCAGCCGTTGTGGTCGACGTCGAGCCACGCGGTGCCGAAGTCGGCCGTGCGGTCGTAGCCGGTCGCCGGCGCCTTCCCCTTGACCGGCAGGGTCGCGAGGAGCCGGAGCGACGCTGCCGCGTCGGGATCCGGACTGGAGGCACGGCTCGGCTCCGACGCGGCACTCGCGCTGGCGGTGCTGCCCGGTCCGGGGTCGCCGGTCGCGCCCGGTCCACTGGTCGCGTCCGGTCCGCTGGTCGCGGCATCGTCGGCCTGCGCGGGCGGCAGCAGCCCGGCGGAGTGGAGGGCGTACCCCGCGATCGCGAGACCGAGGACGAGGAACACGGAGGTCGCGCTGGTGCGTGCGCGGCGGCGGGACGGCATGGGGGGCGGGACTCCAGGTGGTGCTGTGGGGCTGTGGTGCAGAGGACGGTGCGCGGGCCGGGGTCAGGCGAGCAGGGACCGGATGTCGTCGGCGGACAGGTCGTCCGCGAACAGCGCGTCATCGTCGATCATCGTGGCGAACAGCTCGGCCTTCTTCGCGGCGAGGGCGAGCACCTTCTCCTCGATGGTGTCCTCCGCGATGAGCCGGTTGACGTTCACCGATCGGGTCTGACCGATGCGGTGCGTGCGGTCGACGGCCTGGTTCTCGGCGGCGGGGTTCCACCACGGGTCGAGCACGAACACCGTGTCGGCCTCGGTCAGGGTGAGGCCGAAGCCCCCGGCCTTGAGCGAGATGAGGAACGCGGGCGCGGTGCCGTTCCGGAAGCGGTCGATGACCTCGGGCCTCCGGCGCGTCGACCCGTCGAGGTACTCGTAGCCGAGGCCGCGGGCGTCGAGTGCCTCGGCGACGATCCGGAGGAACGAGGTGAACTGGCTGAACACGAGCGCGCGACGACCCTCGGCGGCGAGCTGGTCGAGTTCGTCGAGCAGCAGGTCGAGCTTCGCGGAGGGGATGTCCGAGACCTCGGCGGGCGCGTCGAGATCGCCCGACGGTGCCGCGGTCGGCACGAGGGCGGGGGAGAGCGCGAGCATCCGGAGGAGCGTCAGGGACCGGAACACGATCATGCGGTTGCGGGGTAGATCGTCGATGAGGTCGAGGACCTTGAGGCGCTCGCGGTTGAGCGTGCGCTCGTAGAGCTCGCGGTGCGCCGGGTCGAGCGTCACCCGGACGACCTGCTCCTGCTTCGGCGGGAGGTCTGCCGCGACGCTCTCCTTCGTCCGCCGGAGCATGAGCGGCCGGATGCGACGCCGGAGTCGCTCGGTGAGCTGCCGACGGGCGTCGCCGCGGAGGTCCGGCGAGCCGAGCGGCTTCACGTAGTCGTCGCCGAACCGCGTCCACGAGGACAGCAGCCCCGGAGCCACGACGTGGAACAGCGCCCAGAGGTCGGTCAGGCCGTTCTCGAGCGGCGTCCCCGTGATCGCGAACTTCACCGGGGCACGGAGGTCCGTCACGACGCGGTGGACCTGCGACTGCGGGTTCTTCACGAACTGGGCCTCGTCGAGCACGAGCGCGGACCACGACTGCTCCGACCACGCCGCGGCGTCGAGCCGGAGCAGGGCGTACGAGGTCACGACGACGTCGGACTCCGCGGCCGTGCGGGCGACGAGCGTCGGGTCCTTCAGCGAGGTGGACGTCACCGCGGACACGCGCAGGGACGGGACGAACCGCGCGGCTTCAGACGCCCAGTTCCCGACGACCGACGTCGGCGCGACGACGAGGAACGGGGCGCCGGACGGCGCCTCTGCCCGGGCCGCGGCGATCATGGCGAGCACCTGGAGCGTCTTGCCGAGGCCCATGTCGTCGGCCAGCACCCCGCCGACGCCGTGCGACCGGAGGAACGACAGCCACGCGTACCCGGCGTGCTGGTACGGCCGGAGTTCGGCGTGCACCGTGTGCGGCACGGGGGTGTCGGCGGGTGGGGTCGCACCGAGCAACCCCGCGGCGATCGCCTGCCACCGTTCGTCGTGGGAGGTCTCGTCGGCGAGCTGGTCGAACTCGGACCAGAGCCCGGCCTGCAGCGGGGTGATCGTCATCGGCTGGTCGGGCTCCCACTCGCCGAGGTCGCGCGCCTCGTCGATGAGCTCCTTGAGCCGGTCGAACGCCGGGTCGGCGAGGGACAGGTACGAGTTGTCGATGAGCTTGAGCCGCCGAGCACGCCCCGCGAGCGCACGGAGCAGCGGTGTGAACGGGATCTCCTTGCCGTTCACGCTCACGATGATCCCGAGGTCGAACCAGTCGTGCTTCTCGGACGGCATCGTCGTGACGCGGATGTTCGGCCGGCCGCTCAGCCGCTCGTAGTCGAGCCGTTCGCCCTGCACCACCGTGCGGACGCCGTGCCCGGTCAGCTGGGGGAGCAGCTCGTTCGCGAACACCGCGACGTCGGCCCCGTCGACCACACCGTCGACGAACCAGTCGAGTCCGCCGCCGGGGCCGACGGGTGCGTCGTCAGCGGCGCGGACCTCGGTGAGGTCGGGGAGGGGACCGTGCAGCGCTGCCGGGTCCTTCCGGCCGTCGACGTGCCACCGCCACTGCAGGTGCACGCGGTCGTCCGTCCGGGGGGCCCGCGCGGGCTCGAAGGTCGCCGTCAGCACGAGCTCCGGGGTGCCACGCTCGGGCAGCTCGACGGAGCCGTCGGAGCTGACGAGCCCGCGGGCGCCGCGGAGCCGCGGGGACCAGTCGGCCAGGAACTCGGCGACCTCGGCCTCGGGCACGGTGATGCGAGCGCCCTCGACGAGCATGCGTCGCTGGTCCTCGGGCACGGGCTCCGGGGTGGGTGCGAGCGAGACCTGGAACGCGGGGCTCTCGCGGAAGGCGTAGACGCCGTGGTCGCCGATGGTCCGCGCGGCCCCGGCGACGACCGGACGCCCGTCGATGACCGCGCTCGCACCGATCACGAGGCCGCCCTCGGAGCGCGCGGTGTCGAGCAGCACCCGGGCCTCGGACCCGAGTGTCACGCCGCCGGCCTGCTTGCCGGTGACGAACGCGACCCCGAGCACCTCGGCCTGCCGGAGCAGCGGCCAGAGCAGCGGGCTCTGGAAGTCGTCGAGGTGGATCCAGTCGCTCTCGCCCGGGAGCCCCGCCAACGCCCCGGCGCGGTGGAGTGCGGCGAGCTGGAGGAACCACGCGTGCTGCTCCGGCGTGAGCCCGAGCCGGTTCTGCGAGTACGGCAGCGTGCTCCAGGTCAGCTGCCCGCGGACCCAGTTGCCGGCGTCACTCCGGGTGACCGGCCGCACGCCGAGCCGCACCGTCCGCGACGCCGCGGGCAGCGACCGATCGGCCGCACGCGCCCGCGCGGCGAAGCGCGCCGTGACCCCGTCACGCAACTCGAACTGCAACCCCATGGGGGTGCCCTGCGGCGCGACCGCCTGCTCGGTGTCACCGGCGAGGCGGGCGACCTCGTGCCTCCAGTCCGGGGCCGGCGGAGCCGGGGCCTGCGGCTTCGGACCGGCGGCCGCTGCGAGGGAGCGGGCGTTGACGGTCAGGAGCGCCGCGGCGACGTGCTTGCAGTCGCCGCCGAGCGGGCAGGAGCACGAGCTGCGGACCGGTCGGATGAACTCGCCGCGGGCCGGGGTGGTCTCGATGCGGACGTCGTACGGTTCGTCGGCGGTGCCGGAGACCGACGCGGTGACCGTGCTGTCGTCGTCGTGCCAGGCGGCGTCCTCGACCAGGCCCGCGCGGACGACGTCGCGGGCACGCCCGAACGCCTGCGGTCCGACGAAGCGGATGACGTCGACGGCGTCGATCATCGGGGCGGCTGGCACCCGTCAATCGTGCCAGCACCCACCGACGTCCCGTTCTGGGGGAGACGGCGCGCGCCGAACGGGGGCAGGATCGACGGCATGCTGCAGTCCCTCGTGTACATGAGTTCGGCCACCACCCCCTTCGAGGAGACCGACCTCGACGCCGTGCTCGAGCACGCGCGCACCCGGAACACGGCCGACGGGCTGACGGGGCTGCTCGTCGCGCGGGACGGCCGGTTCATGCAGCTGCTCGAGGGGCCGTACGACCAGGTGATGGCGACCTACCGGCGGATCCTCGACGACGACCGGCACGAGAGCGTGGTGCTGCTCGCGGAGGAGTCGATCCACACCCGTCGCTTCCCGGAGTGGTCGATGGCGTACGACCGCGGGGACCAGGGCACCGAGCCGCCCGAGGGGTTCAGCGACTTCCTCCCGGAGGGGGACCGGAGCGCGGATCGCAGCCGCTCGCGGGAGCTGCTGCGGTGGTTCCGGTCGCACCCGATGGCCGACCCGGCTGCCGCGAAGGGCAAGCACCGTCAGGACGCCTGAGCGCGGCGGCACCTGTCGGGCGCGCCGGCTACTCCGGCGCATCCGGCGCGTCAGCGCTCCGCGGCGTCGGACGCGGCCAGCTTGCTGTGCTTCCGCGAGTACCCGAGGTAGACCCCGAGCCCGATCGCGAACCAGATCGCGAACCGCACCCACGTCTCCCACTGCAGGAACGTGACGAGCCACAGCGACGCGATGACCCCGATCGCGGGGATGACCGGCATGAACGGGAGCTTGAAGGTCCGGGGCAGGTCGGGCTGCCGGTAGCGCAGCACGATCACGGCCGAGCACACCACGACGAACGCGAGCAGGATGCCGATGTTCGTGAGCTCCGCGACGATGCTGATCGGCAGCAGGCCCGCGAGGACCGCGGCCGCGATGCCGATGATCCACGTGACGCGGGTCGGGACGTGCCGCTTCGGGTCGGTGTGCGCGAACCACTTCGGCATGAGGCCGTCGCGGCTCATCGAGAACCACACCCGGGACGCGCCGAGCATGAACGTCAGCAGCACGGTGATGATGCCGACGATGGCGCCGATCGCGATGACGTTCGCCACCCCGCCGAGCCCGACCGACGCGAACGCCGACGAGAAGCCCGAGGCCGGGTCGATGTCGGTGTACTTCTGCATGCCGGTGAGCACGAGCGTCGCGAGGACGTAGAGGACCATCGCGATGCCGAGGGACAGCAGGATCGCCTTCGGCATGTGCTTCCGGGCGTCGACGGACTCCTCGGCTGCGGTGGACATCGCGTCGTAGCCGAACACGGCGAAGAACACCGTCGCGGCACCGGTCATCACGCCGCCGAACCCGAACGGGAAGTACGGCTGGTAGTTCGCGCTGTTGATGTGGAACACGCCGAGCACGACGATGAGCACGACGAGCCCGACCTTGATGCCCACGGCGACGAGCTCGAACCGCGCGGCGCTCCGGATGCCCCGGGTGAGGACGAACGCCGTCAGCAGGCAGAGGATGATCGCGAACACGTCGATCACGTGCCCGTCGCCGGTACCAGGCGCACCGAGCATCCAGGCGGGCAGGTCCACGCCGAACTGACCGACGAGGAACCCGACGTACCCGGAGATCCCGATCGCGACGACGGCCACGATCGCGGTGTACTCGAGCAGCAGGTCCCAGCCGATGAACCACCCGACGATCTCGCCGAGCACCGCGTACCCGTACGTGTAGGCGCTGCCGGCCTTGGGGATGAGCCCGGCGAACTCGGCGTACGACAGTGCGGCCGCGGCGCTCGCGACCCCGGCCACGAGGAACGAGATGAGCACCGCGGGGCCCGCGACCCCGTGCGCGACGGTGCCGGCGAGGGTGAAGATGCCCGCGCCGATGATCCCGCCGATGCCGATCGCGGTGAGCTGCCAGAGACCGAGGTGTCGCTTGAGGCCGCCCTCCCCGCCGGCCTCGTCCTCGATCGTGTCGATGGGCTTCCGGCGGAACAGGGTCGCGCGTGGTGACGTCGATGTCATCCGCCCACTCTGCACCTCTCGGCGGACTCCGGACCGTCGGCGGTAGAACGGGGGCATGCGCAGACCACAGCGGATCGAACCCGGGCCCGGCCAGGAGTCGGTGTGGGACTACCCCCGCCCGCCCGCCGTCGAACCCGTGGCGAAGCGTGTCGTCGTCCGGCTCGGCGGCGTCGTCGTCGCGGACACGACCAACGCCGTGCGGGTCCTCGAGACCTCGCACCCGCCCGTGTACTACCTGCCCGTCGCCGACCTCGCGGACGACGCGCTCGTGCCGGCGGAGGGTTCGAGCATGTGCGAGTTCAAGGGGCGTGCGCGGTACTTCGACGTCCGGGGCGGTGGTGTCGCGGCCCCGCGTGCGGCGTGGAACTACCCGACGCCGGAGCCGGGCTACGAGCAGCTCCGGGACCGGGTCGCGATCTACCCGTCGGCGATGGACTCCTGCGAGGTCGGCGGCGAGGTCGTCCAGGCCCAGGAGGGTGACTTCTACGGCGGCTGGATCACCTCGGAGGTCGTCGGTCCGTTCAAGGGCGGGGCGGGCACGTTCGGCTGGTGACCGGACGCGGGCGCGCGCGCCGCGCGTCGGTGTGGCGCGCTGCAGGCTCGACGCGGTCGCGTGTCCGTGTGGTGACCACGGACCGGCCGGGAGGCGCGGTGCGGGCCCGGCCCGTGCCTCCCGGCCGGTGGGTGGGCGCGTCGGGCTGGCGCGCCGCGGAGGAGCGACAGATCCCGGGGACGTCGCGCCGACCACCCCACAAAAGCGACAGCTCCGAGTCATCGCCCGGTGGTGTTTCGTCGCTTTCGCGAGAGCGACCGCGCCGCGCCGCGCCGCGCGACCGTCAGCGGTTCGCGTACGGCGACCAGAACGGCGGCGGGAACGCCCCTCCTGTGACGAGCACGAGGACCTGCCAGTAGAGCATCACGAGGCCGAGCAGGCACACGACGCCGCCGATGCACGACCACACGCGCACCCCCCGCCGACGTCCGGCGATGCGGATCGCGCGCCAACCGCACAGCACCCCGACGACGGCGAAGACGGTCCCGAGCGCGAGGTGCTTCGCGGTCCCCTCTGCGGGCAGGAACAGGCCGAGGTAGAACGACACCGGGGCCAGGACGACGGCCACGGTCGCGGGGACGGCGGGCGGCTCGTGGTCCCGGGCGACTGCTGCCATGCACCCGACCGTACCGACGGCGGACGCGACCCGCCCGCCGTCCTCGCGCGCGACGGATGTGTCCGACTCCCGCCGGTCGCCGAGCGTCCTGGCGGCGCGACGAGCACGATGGAGGCATGCGCTCCTTCCTCCGGGTCCTGCTGGGACTCTTCCTCGTGTTCGCCGGCGTCTCGCACCTGACGTTCGCCCGGGAGGACTTCCGTGCCCAGGTGCCCGAGTCGCTCCCGCTCGACACCGACGCCGTGGTGCTCGGCTCAGGTGTGGCGGAGATCGGCCTCGGCTCGGCGCTCTTCCTCGCGCCGCGCTCGGCCCGTCGCCGCGTCGGCACGATCGCCGCGTGGTTCTTCGTCGCCGTGTTCCCGGGCAACGTCGCGCAGTGGCTGAACCGTCGGTCGGCGTTCGGCCTCGACACCGACGCCAAGCGCATCGGCCGGCTGTTCGGCCAGCCGCTGCTGATCGCCGCCGCCCTGTGGTCGACGCGCGGGCAGCGGCCGGCGTCGGTCTCGCGGTCCGGGTCGTGACCGGCATGGGCACGGCAGCGCGCAGCCCCGACCCCGGTTCGCCGGCGGACGTGGTCGACTCCTCGTCCGTCACCACCGGCCGGGAGGCACGACACCCCTTGGCAGGTGGTCGTCGCGTCTCGGACGTGGTCGCTTCGGTCGTGCTGCTGGTCGTCCTCGCGCTCGAGGCCGTCGTCGCCGGGTGGGCGATCGTCTTCCTCTCCCTGGCGTTCGGGTCGTGCAACGCTCCGGGGAACAGCTGCAACGTCGCACTCGGGGGAGCGGTGGTCTACGTCGGGCCGGCGCTCGTCGGCCTCATCGCGCTGGTCGTGATCGTGTGGGCGGTGTTCCGGATGGTCCGGCGTCGGATGGCGTGGCCGGTCCCGGTGGTGGGCATCACGGCGATCGTGGTCGTGTTCTTCGCCTGCCGGCTGCTCGTGGACGCGGCGGTCACGCGCGGGATCTGACCTCTTCCTGCACGGGCCGTCGGCAGCGTCGTGTTCTCCACAGATGTGCGTCCGGGGCCGCTTTGCTGGGTGGGCTGGCGGGACGCTGGGGGCATGCCAGACACCGACATGATCGACCGCCTCACCGACGAACCCGTCCGGACCGACGGCGACGTCCTCGACCTCGTCCGCACGCTCATCGGTCGCCCGCTGACCCGACAGTGCTGGGTCGTCTTCCTCGCCGAGCGGGGTGTGCCCATCCCGCTGCTCCTGCCCGTCTCCGACCTGCCGTACCAGCCGGACGAGCGCGTGGACGACTTCGCCGCGCTCATCGCCGACGTCACCGAACAGGTCGGCGCGGACGACGTCGTCGTCGTGTGGGAACGACCCGGCAACGAGCAGGCGCACGCCGTCGACTGGGAGTGGGTTGACGCGGTCGCGTGCTCCTTCGGGGAGCGGCACGTGCGGCTCCGCGGGCAGGTGGTCGTGCACGACCGCGGCGTGGAGATGCTCGAGCTCGACGAGGTCACGGCGTGACCCGCACCGACCCGTTCGCGTTCGGCCAGCTCAGCCCTGCGGTGCGGCGTCAGCCCTGCGGTGCAGTGTCGGGGACCGTCTCGCCGGTCAGGCCCTCGACGACGGCCTTGGCCTCGGGCCAGAACTTCGCGTAGTGCTCCGGGTCCGCGTTGATCTGCACCGCGTGGGCCATCTCCGTGGGGGTCATCGTCTTCCAGCCGGGGATCTTCACGAGCTTCGCGTAGAACCTCGACGCGGCCGTGTACGGGTCCATCCGCTGCTCGTACGTGCCCCAGGCCCCGTTGTCACGCTGCTGGAAGAGCCCGCGGCTGTCCGGCCCGGCGGCGTCCCCGTGGTCGAGGTTCACCAGGCTCGACTCGCCGATCGCGGTCATCACCCCGACGGCCTGGGTGTGCGGCCCGATGCCGAGCGCCTTCGCCGCCTGGATCACTGACGCGGCGTTCACCAGGCGGTCCTGGCAGAAGCCGGCGATCGGCCCGGCCGGCACGGCGATGCCACCGACGGTCTTCGTCGCTGCCGCGGGGCACGTGGGAGCGGCGACCTCGGCGGAGCGAGCCGCGCCGGACAACGAGTTCACCGCGACGACGACGAGCACGACCACGCCGATGACCGCGGCCACGACGCCCGCGCCGAACACCGACGCGAGCGTGATGCCGACGCGGCGCATGACGGGTCCTCTCGGGCGGGGGCGGTTCGGAGCATGACGAGGGTACGTGCACCTCCTGGAGAACCGCTCCCGCCCGATCGGGTGTCGTCCGTCCCGCGTCAGGTCACTCGTCGCGGCGTCGCCGGAACCAGCCTGCCGCCGCGCCGGCGAGGACCACGACCATCCCGATCGAGATCGCGAAGATCAGGTCGACGCTGTCCATCACACGTCTCGGCTGTCGGACGCGTCCCGGTCGCGCTGTACGGCCGTGGGCTCGGTCACGAGTCCGGTCGGCGCCTTCTCGGCCTGCTTGCGCCCGTGCGTGAACCACGTCACGAGCCACAGCACGATCCCGAGCGCGAGCAGCCCGCCGGCGATCTCGTACTGCTGCGGGTCACGACCGGACGACCACGGCAGCACCAGCCACACGCAGGTGACCACGCCGATCACGGGGATGATCACGCCCGCCCGGAAGTGCCGGTGGTCGACCTTGTCGCGCCGGAGCACGAGTACGGACAGGTTGACGACCGCGAACACCGAGAGGAGGAGCAGCGACGTCGTCCCACCGAGCACCACGACGATCGGCGAGTCCGGGTTGAGCGACACCCAGCCGATGAGCGCGAGCGAGATCAGCGTCGTGAAGACGATCGCGGTCGACGGGGTGCGGCGTGCCGGGGAGACGCGAGAGAGGAACCCGGGGAGCACGCCCTGCTTGCTCATGCCGTACAGGAGGCGAGACGCCATCATCATGTTGATGAGCGCGGTGTTGGCGACCGCGAACATCGAGATGAACGGCAGCAGCGCCGCGATCGGGAAGCCGGGGGCCGCGGTCTGCACCACGGTCACGAGGGGCGTCTCGTTGCCCGCGAGCTCACCGATCGGCACGACGGCGACGGCGCAGATCGACACGAGCACGTAGATCACGGCCGTGATGCCGAGGCCCGTGAGCATCACCTTCGGGAAGATCCGGGAGGGGTCCTTCGTCTCCTCGGCCATGTTCACCGAGTCCTCGAAGCCGACCATCGCGAAGAAGGCGAGCGACGTCGCGGTCGAGATCGAGAGCAGGAGCGTCTTGTCCTCCGGGGTGTCGAACATGACGACGCGCGAGAAGTCCGCGTTGCCGCCCGCGATCGCCCAGAACCCGATGAGGATCACCATGACGAGACCGGACAGCTCCACGAGCGTCAGCACGACGTTCGTCTTCACACTCTCGCTGACACCGCGGAAGTTGACCGCCATCACCAGCAGCATGAAGCCCATGCCGATGAGCATCACGACCGCGTTCGGCAGCTCGAGACCGAACCCGGCGCCGAGGTTCGCCGCGAACGCCCGGGAAGCCGTCGACGCCGACGTGATCCCGGAGCACATCACGATGAAGGTGACGATGAACGTGAGGAAGTGGATGCCGAACGCCTTGTGGACGTAGAGCGCGGCACCGGCAGTCTGCGGGTACTTCGTGACGAGCTCGAGGTACGAGAACGCCGTCAGGAGCGCCACCGCGAACGCGATGAGGAAGGGGAGCCACGCTGCTCCGCCCACCTCCGCCGCGACCTGACCGGTGAGCGCGTAGACACCCGTGCCGAGGATGTCGCCGACGATGAACAGCAGCAGCAGTTTCGGACCGATGACACGCCGGAGCTCGGTCTGCTCCCCGGCGGGACGGTCCTTCGTGGTGGTGGCCATGCACCACCATCTTCCGGGGGACATCACGCTGTCCGGTCTCACAGGGTTCTCCCCGCTGATCGCAACACGCCCGTGTCCTGTGCGACGCACGCCGATCGGGCACGTGCTCGGCGCCCGATGGCTACGCTCCGGTCCATGGACGCCGAGACGAACACCACCGAAGAACCCGTCGAGTTCGCCGACTTCGCTGCGAAGCTGCTCGTGCTCGACGTGCTCTGCTACGACCTCGGCGTGCTCGAGCCGTACGACGGCGACGCCGCGGGGGAGACCGACGAGGACCTCGGTGTCGACGGGCAGGACGACCGGGCACGCGAGTACTACGACGACCTCGACCTGCTGCCGTCGCACCTCGCGCTGGTCACCGAGCTGACGGTCGACACCGACCTCGAGGTCCTCCAGGACGTGCACCCCGGGTGGGAGGGGTCCGACGACCGCTACGACGTGCAGAACTGGGACGACCTGCTGGACCTCCCGGCGCTCGAGGTCGTGTACGCCGCGGCACCGTTGCCCGCGCACGTCGCCGACGCGTTCGCCGCGAAGGACGTCGAGGTGCGCTCCGCCTGACGTCGCCGCCGCCCGAGACTCGGCTGCGCGGACACGTTCGTGACCCGCACACCGCGAAACTGTCCGCCGAGCCGAGTCTCGGGGTCGGGCGCGCGGGCGCGGCCCGTCGTCAGCCCTCGCGGAGCGCGCGCATCTCCGCGGTGAACTGCGCCGCACCGCCCTGCGCCGGGTGCCGCACGGCGACGGCGTCGATCCCCGCGAGCGCGAGCGCCCCCTGCGCCTTCCGCCCGACGGCCACGACACGGACATCGGTGCCGGCCCCCGCCGCGCCCGTGCCCGCGCCGACGCCCCGCAGCGTCCGCAGGGCATCGAGCAGCGCGAGCGCGACGGGTGCCCCCGCGCGGACCTCCGCCGGCCGCGGCGTCCGGTTCGTCAACCGGTCCGGCGCGGCGAACGGGTGGTGCGGGAACACCGCCCACGCCACCGGCAGTGGCCCGCTCCACTCCTCGAGGACGGCCTGCACCACCCGCGACGACGCCTCCCACGGCGCGGTCGGCTCCGGCGGCACGAGGTACTCCGGCCCGAGCTCCCGCACGCTCGTGAACGGCACGCCCGTGTTCGTCATGCCACGCCACCCGGGGCCTCAGCGACGAGCAGCATCGTCGCCGAGCGCCCGACGGTGTCGAGGTACGTGGCGAGGTTCGCCCGACGGAGCCGACCGTCAGCGGTCCCGACGTCGTACAGGGCCTCGGCGTCCGGAGCCACGGGCACCGCGTCAAGCGCCGCCCAGAAGGGGTCGAACACGTTGACGGCCACGGGGCTACGCCCGCCCGAGGACCCGGCGGTACACCTGCTCGAGACCGGCCGCCGACCGCTCCCAGCTCAGCCGCTCCGCGTGCTCCCGACCCGCCGCAGCCAACGCCGCCGCGTACCCGGAATCGGTCAGGATGCGCGCGATCTCCGCAGCCCATACCCCCGGGTTGCGGGACTCCAGCACCACCCCGGTCTCGCCGTCCACCACGGCCTCCCGGAGACCACCGGCAGCGGCGGCCACGACGGGCACCCCGGACGCGGAACCCTCGAGCGCGACGAGACCGTACGTCTCCGAGTGCGACGGGACCAGCACCGCTGCCGCGCCACGGAACAGGAACGCGAGGTCGGCCCGAGACTGCGGACCGACGAACGTGACGCGGTCGGCGATGCCGTGCTCGGACGCGAGCCGACGCAGCTCCGCCACGTAGTCGCCCGCCTCGCTCGAGGCGTCGCCCGCGATGACGAGGGTGGGTCGGGCCTCCCGGTCGATGCCCGCGATCGCCTCGATCGCCAGGTCGAGCCCCTTCAACGGTTGGACGCGTGCGGCCGCGACCACGTACGGGACGTCCGCGCGACGCGCGCCGGCCGCTGCCGGACGGAAGACCGAGCCGTCGACGCCCGGTGGGACGATCCACACCCGGCCGGCGTCGCCGCCGAGCCGGTCGCGGACGGTCTCCGCCTCGGCCGAGGACACCACGACGACCGCGTCGGACTCCCGCGCGAGCAGCTGCTCGCCGGCGGGGCGTCCCGCGGACTCCGGCCGCTCGCCCTCGGACAACGGGGTGTCCGACGCGGCCGCGATGGAGTGGAACGACTGCACGTGCGGGATGCCCCGCTCGCGGGCGACCGGCAGCGCCGCGACGCCCGAGAACCAGTGGTGCGAGTGCAGGACGTCGTACGGACCGAGGTGCGCCAGCTCCTCGCGGAACGGCTCGATGAAGGCGTCGTGCTCGCCCTTCGGCAGCGGCTCCGCGGGACCCGCCGACAGGAAGCGCAGACACACCCCGGGCACGAGCGACACCGAGTCCGGTTGCGTCGGCGAGGACCGCCGCGTCACGATGTCGACGTGGTGGCCGCGGTCGGCCAGGGCCTCGGCCTGGTGACGGACGACGACGTTCATGCCGCCGACCTCGCCGGAGCCGGGCTCGTCACCGGGGGAGGTGTGCAGCGACACCAGCCCGATGCGCAGGGGATCGGTGGTCGTCGTCACGTGTCCAGCCTACCGACGGGGCGCCGCTGGGACGCGCGGGCGGGCGCCACCACGACGGGCCGTCGGCCCGCCTCGTCCGGCGGCTCCGCCGGGTCGACCGGGAGGCCCGGATCACGTCCCA
Organism: Curtobacterium sp. NPDC089689; assembly: GCF_044749145.1. Lineage (NCBI taxonomy): Bacteria > Bacillati > Actinomycetota > Actinomycetes > Micrococcales > Microbacteriaceae > Curtobacterium > Curtobacterium sp. NPDC089689. The sequence continues at coordinate 48,192 of NZ_JBIVHJ010000005.1, forward strand.
GCACCTGCACCCGTCCGTCGCCGTGCCGCTCCCAGAACGCGGCCGTCCAGGCGCACAGGGCCCCGTCGAGCAGGTCCTCCCGGTGCTTGTGCGTCGGGCCGTGCACCCCCGACGGCTCGGCCAGCCCAGCCGTCAGCGGATGCGAGTCGAGCAGGAGCGGCGGGTCGAGCGGCGTCGTGCGGAGCCGGTGCACGAGCGCGTCGAACGCCACCGCGCGGCGGGCCCGGGCCTCGGCGGAGGGGACCCTCTTGTCGAGGCGCTTGTACCGGGGGCGTTCGACGTCGTGGCCGAGCTCCTCGACGCCGACGAGGGTCGTGTACGGGTAGCACTCGAAGACCGCCGGGCCGGTGCGCTCCCGCATCGCGGCCGTGCTGTCCACGTACCCGACGCCGAGCGTTGTCAGCCGTTCGAGCAGTCGGGCGCCGGCGCTCGCCGCGGACGCGAGGTTCGTCGGGTTCGCCGCGACCTTCCACCGGCCGTAGCGCTGCCCGACCTGCCGTTCGGCCTCGCGGATGCCGGTCGCGTTCGTCACGACGAGGGAGGCGTCGACGGCGACGAGCGTGCGCGGGCCGAGGTGCTGTGCGATCCACTCGGTCACGGCGTCGACCCCGCGCGCCCAGCCGGCGTCCGTGATCGACCCGTCGGCTGCCATCGCCACGAGGCCGGTCTCGTTCGCGGGCTTCCGCGCCGAGCCGAGCCCCCACGCCAGGTCCACCCCGAGGTACGCCGTCACCCGACCAGCGTGCACCCGCACGCCGGATGTCCCCGCAACGCGGTGATCCCGTTCGGGGGGTACGGCGCGCATGGCCGCTTCCCGCATCCTTGAGCGTCGATCGACAACAGGGAGGATCCGCGATGCGCTGGGGAACGATGACGACCAAGGCGAAAGCGACGGTCGTCGTCGCGATCGCCGCAGTGATCTGGGTCGGCGGTGTCGGGTCCGCCGGTGCGCTGGTCGGCGCGGTCGTGTCGAGCGCTCCGACCACGGCGTCAGCACCGTCGGCGCAGGCGAAGCCGCTCCTCGAGACGCCCGCGCCGACCCGCCGCTCCACGCCGACTCCGACTCCGACTGCGACTCCGACTCCTGAGACGGTCGTCACCGAAGTGTCTGAGCGGACGCCGGTGCCGTTCTCGCGGACGACCGTCGAGGATGCCACCGTTCCGAAGGGCGAGTCGCACGTCACGACCGCCGGTGTTGACGGCGAGAAGACGACCTACTACCGGGTCACCACCGTCGACGGCGTCGAACAGGAGCGCGAAGAGGTCCGGGAGGAACTGAACCGCGCGCCCGTCGCTGAGGTGACGACGATCGGAACGTACGTCGCTCCTGCACCCGCACCGGCACCGGAGCCGTCCGATTCGTCACAGCACGAGCTCATCACCCCCGGTGCGTTCTGCTCGAGCGCGGAGAGCGGTGTCGTGGCCCAGGCCTCGAACGGACGGTCGTACCAGTGCGGCGGCCACGGGCCGGACGGGAACGGACGTCTGCACTGGAACACCATGTGACATCCCGTCGGAGCACCGGCAGGCAGGCCCGTGTACCTTCCGCTGCATGGCGAGCGAGGCGACGACGCTGACGGTTCCCGGCCCGGACGGTGACCGCGAGGTACGCATCAGCAGCCCCTCGCGGGTGCTGTGGTCCGAGCCGGGCATCACGAAGCTCGAGCTTGCGGAGTACCTCGTCGCGGTCGGGGACGCCTTCGTCCGGGCGAACGGCGACCGGCCGATCTCCCTACAGCGGTTCCCGGGCGGCGTCGACGGGGAGGACTTCTTCTCGAAGAACCCGCCGAAGGGCGCCCCGCCGTACGTCCGCGACGTCGAGGTGACGTACCCGAGCGGCCGGCGGCACCCGCAGCTCGTGGTCGACGAGCCGGCGGTCGCGGTGTGGGCAGCCCAGATGAACACGGTCGTGTTCCACCCGTGGGCGTCTCGTGCCGGCGACCCGGACCACCCCGATCAACTCCGCATCGACCTCGACCCGCAGCCGGGGACGGGCTTCCGCGACACGGTCCCGGTCGCGCACGAGCTTCGGAAGGTCCTCGCCGACGTCGGGCTGACCGCGTGGATCAAGACGAGCGGCAACCGCGGCCTGCACGTGTTCGCGCCGGTGCGACCCGAGTACGAGTTCCTCGACGTCCGGCACGCCGTCATCGCCGCCGCACGCGAGCTCGAGCGCCGGATGCCGGACCGGGTGACGACGGCGTGGTGGAAGGAGGAGCGCGGGCAGCGGGTGTTCGTGGACTTCAACCAGGCCAACCGCGACCGCACGATGGCCGGCGCCTACAGCCCGCGGGCGCTGCCGCACGCGAGCGTCTCGACCCCGATCGCGTGGGAGGAGCTCGACACCGTCGATCCCACGGGGTTCACGGTGCGGTCGGTGCCGGGCCGGCTGCGCGAGCACGGCGACCCGTGGGAGACCATGGACGAGGTGCCCGGGGACGTCGGGCCGCTGCTCGCCTGGTGGGACCGCGACCTCGGAGACGGCCTCGGTGAGCTGCCGTTCCCACCGGACTTCCCGAAGATGCCCGGCGAGCCGCCGCGCGTCCAACCGTCGCGCGCGAAGAACGCGGCGAAGCAGGTCGAGAAGGACTAGTTGCGCTCGTCGACGACGGGCGTGCTGTCGTCCACCCGGGTCGTCCGCATCGGCAGGCTGACGCTCGCCGTGTTGAGTCGCGTCAGTCGCGACCAAGTGCCGCGGTGCGTCTCACTGATGCCGTCGATGACCATGGTGTCCTCCTTGCCCCCGAGGTTACTAGGTAGCCTAACTAAGTCGAGCATAGGAGCGGAGATCGGACAGGACAACCCCTACTCGAGGACCGCTCGGAGGTCCCAGGCGACGGGCACGTCCAGCTGGTCGTAGACGCACGACCGCGGGTCGCGGTCCGGTCGCCACCGCTCGAACTGCACCGTGTGACGGAACCGGTCGCCCTCCATCTGGTCGTAGCGGACCTCCAGCACGCGCGTCGGCTCCAACCGGACGAACGACGTGTCGCGACCCGACGAGAAGCGTGACCGTTCCCCGTCACCGGTGACGGGCCTCCCGTCCGGATCCCGGAGGACCACCGGGTCGAGCTCCTCGACCAACTCGACCCGTCGCCTGTCGGAGAAGGCGGACACGCCGCCCACCTGGCGGAGTTCCCCGTCGGCGTCGTACAGCCCGACGAGCAGGGAGCCGACCCCGTGCCCGCTCTTGTGGACGCGGTAGCCGATCGCGACGACGTCAGCGGTGCGGTGGTGCTTGACCTTGAGCATCGTCCGCTTGCCCGGCTCGTACGGTCGCGCACGGGGCTTCGCGACCACGCCGTCGAGTCCCGCACCCTCGAAGGTCGTGAACCACTCGCGTGCGAGGTCGACGTCGAGCGTCGTGCGCGTGACGAACAGCGGGTCGGACAGGTCCCCGCCGAGCTGTTCGAGCCGCTCCCGGCGCTCGTCGAACGGATGGTCGAGGAGGTCCTCGCCGTCGACGGAGAGCAGGTCGAACGCGACGAACTGGGCCGGCGTCTCCCGACTGAGCTTCGCGATGCGGGACTCCGCCGGGTGGATGCGCTGCGACAGGGCGTCCCAGTCGAGGTGCTCGGCACCCGGTTCGCCGGAGCGCAGGACCACCTCGCCGTCGAGCACCACCGGGTCGCCCCGGCCGCCGAGCTGCGTGCGGAAGGCCTCGACGAGCTCGGGGAAGTACCGGGTGAGGGGCTTCGCGCCGCGGCTGCCGATCTCGACGTGGTCGCCGTCGACCGTCACGATCCCGCGGAAGCCGTCCCACTTCGGCTCGTACCGTAGACCGCCGCGCACACTGTCCGGCTCGGGGACGGTCGGGACGGCCTTCGCGAGCATGGGTGCGGTCTCCATGCGGCCTGTCTACTCGCGTGGGGCCGAGTGATCGGTTCGTTCCGTGGCCGATCCGGTGCGCGGTCCCCGGGCATCGCGCACCGGATCGGCCACCGGCAGGATCGACGTCCCGCTGCGTGTGCGTCCGGCCCCCAGGCGCGGTCGCGGTCCGCCTGGAGGCACGGTGCGGGTCCGGCGGGCCGCGCGCGGGCGCGTGCGCGGCCGGCCTGGAGGCACGGTGCGGGTCCGGCGGACCACGCGCGCGGTCACGGAGCCGGCAGGCGGAGCGCCTGCGGGACGAGCGCCGCGGTACCGACGACGAGCACGACCCCGATGACGACCGCACCCGTCTGCACGCCGGCACCGCCCGCCACCGCCGAGAAGCACGAGCCGAGGGCGATGGCGGTCTGCTGCGCCGACACGAGCACCCCGCCGCCGACACCCGCGGATCCCTCGGGCACCTCGCTGAGGACCGAGCGGAAGAGGCACCCGACGCCGAGCGCCTGCCCGCACCCCACGAGCGCCAGTCCGACCCCGAGCACGACGAGCAGCACGACCTGCCCGGGGCGCACACCCGACGGGTCGATCGCCACCAGCGTCCGCCACCCCCACGCGAGGACTGCGAGCACGACGGCGAGGCCCGCTGCCTCGACGACGAGTCCGCCGACGAGCACCGCGCGGCCGGAGCGGGCCAGGAGCGCGGGCACCCGTGCCGAGGACACGACGTACGCGATCATCACCGGCGAGATCGCGACCCCGGCGGCGAGCGGACCGAGCCGGAGCCCGTCCTGCGCCACGATCGAGAAGGCGAACATGAACGTGCCGAACAGCACGAAGAACACCACGAGCGCCGGGAGTCCGCGTCGCATCGACGTCGCTCCGCGGATGAGGTCGACCGGCAGGAACGGTGACACGCCGCGGCGGGGGGCGACGACCGACCACCGCACGAGCACGACGCCCGCGACGACCGAGACTCCGAGCGCGATCCAGGTCCACCACGGCCAGCCGCTCGCCGGGCCCTCGGCCAGGGCGACCAGCAGGGCGCCGAGCGCGACCGCGAACGAGACGGTGCCACGGAGGTCCGCTCCGACCCGCACGGCCGACCGGGAGCGGGGGACCGCCCGCCGGACGAACAGGAGCGCGACGAGCCCCACGGGCACGTTCACCAGGAACACCGCCCGCCACGACAGCGCGGACACGAGCAGACCACCGAGCAGCTGCCCCACGATGGAGGACACCCCTCCGGCGGCGGTGTACAGCGCGACCGCCCGACCGCGTGCCGTCCCCGTCATCACCGCGCGGAACGTCGCGAGGGTCTGCGGCACCATGAGTGCGGCGGACGCTCCCTGCAGGACCCTCGCCGTCAGCAGCGCCCCGGTGGTCGGCGCGAGACCGGCGGCGAGCGAGGTCACGGTGAACGCTGCGAGGCCGACGACGAAGAGGCGACGGCGGCCGTACTCGTCGCCCAACCGCCCGCCGAGCACGAGCAGGACGGCGTAGGCGGTGCCGTACCCGGCGACCACGAGCCCGAGGGCCGCGGGGGAGGCTCCGAGGTCGCGGCGGATGGTCGGCAGCGCGACGTTGACGATGAAGAAGTCGAGGCCGGCGAGGAACGGGCCGACGAGGAGGACGAGGATACCGCCGGCCCGGATCGTGTCGGGAGCCTGCGTGCGGGGTGCTGTCGCGGTCGTCATGGGGGTAGCGTCGCGCTCGTGACATCCGGGTACCAGACCACTACTGACACCGGTACCGAAACCACCAGGCTCGACGCCCGGGAACTCGGTGCCTTCCTCCGCTCGCGGCGGGCCCGCGTCACACCGGCCGACGTCGGTCTCCCCGACGGGGCACGGCGGCGCACGCCGGGACTCCGCCGCGAGGAGGTCGCCCAGCTCGCCGGCATCAGTGCGACCTGGTACACCTGGCTCGAACAGGGCCGACGCATCAACGTCTCCGAGCAGGTGCTGCAGGCCGTGGCCCGGACCCTCCGCCTCGACCGGCACGAGCGGGCGCACCTCTTCAAGCTCGCCGGTGCGTCCCCGCCGACGGGAGCGGAGGAGCACGCCGTCGACGCCGCGACGCTGCGCGTGGTGCACGCCGTCGAGCCGTGGCCCGCCTGCGTGCAGAACGCCCGCTTCGACGTCCTCGCCTGGAACCGCGGGTACGGCAGGCTCATCGGCGACCTCGACCGCGTCCCGCCCCTCGACCGCAACTCGGTGTGGCTGATGTTCACCGACCCCGACTGGCAGGCCGCGCTCGTCGACCGGGACCGGCTCGCCCGCCAGTCCGTCGCGCGCCTCCGGTCACGCTGGCCCGAGCACCGGGACGACCCCGCCTGGCGCGCCTTCGTGGAGCGGCTCGGGGCGGCCTCCGAGGAGTTCGCCCGCCTGTGGGACTCCCGCGACGTCACCGAGGCGGTGACCGAGCGCAAGCAGGTCCTCAACTCGGACGTCGGCCGCCTCGACTTCGAACTCGCCACCTCGTGGCTGAGCCCCGCCGTCGGCACCCGCCTCGTGGTCTTCACGCCGGCGGACGACGACACGGAGCGCCGGCTCCGCGACCTCGTCGCGTGACGCTCCGGCCTGGAGGCACGGTGCGGCTCCGGCGCGACGGCGTCCGTCGCTAGGGTGGGCGCGTGACGACCGTGCCCCCGCCGGCAGCGCCGGCACCGGAACCGATCAGTCCCGTGCAGGCCGCGGCGCTCCGCGACGGCGTCCTGCCCCCGACCGAGGAGATCCGCCCCGGCCTCTGGACCCTCGCTGTCCCGTTCCGCTTCGGCGTACCGGACGCCACCCTCGTCTACGTCGTCGAAGGAACCGACGGCGTGCTGACCCTGATCGACCCGGGGTGGTCCGCCGACGACGACCTCGCCGTGCTCCGCGAGGGACTGGCCGCGATCGGACGCTCGCTCGACGACGTCGGGCTCGTCGTGGTCACGCACCTGCACGCCGACCACCTCGGTGCCGCCGCGGCCGTACGGCGGGCGACCGGCGCCCGGATCGCCATGCACCCGGCCGAGGTCGAGGCGCTCCGCCACGAACGTGCCGACGCCGCCGCGAACGATGCCGACATCGCGTCGTGGGGGCTGCCGGACGACCTCCGCGCCGGCGTCGTGGCCGCATGGGGGAGCGGACGACGGATCGGACTCGGTCGCACGACGGAGCCGTACGCCGATCTGCTGCTCGAGGACGGCGACGCCCTGCCCGTCGCCGGTCGGGACATCCGCACGCTGCACACCCCTGGACACACCGCCGGCCACTGCTGCTTCGTCGACGAGGGGGACGGCCTGCTCTTCACGGGCGATCACGTCCTGCCGAGGATCAACTCCGGGATCGGGCTCGGCGGACGGACCGCATCGAACCCGCTCGGCGACCACCTGGCGTCGCTGCGCAGGCTCGACCGGTACGCCGAGCTCGAGGTCTGCCCCGGCCACGAGTACCGCTTCCGGGACGTCGTCGCCCGCGCCCGGACGCTGGCACGGCACCGCGAGGAGCGCTCGCGCCACGTCGCCGAGGCACTCGACGCCCTGCACGAGCCGACGCTGTTCGAGGTCGCGGCGCGGGTGCCGTTCAGCGGCGGGATCGAGTCGATGACGGGGTTCCTGCTCGCGAGCGCCCTGACGCAGACGGCGTACCACGCGGCGTTGCTCGGGCGCGCGGGCGAGGTGCGTCCCGCCTGATCGATGCGGGACGTGACGTGGTGCGCGCCCGGACGGTCAGACGACGGTGGTGGCGAGGCGCTCCAGGGTGGTCCTCGCGTCGGCGAACTCGGCGGCGGCGTGGTCGGCGAGGGGCGCGAGGTCCGGCAGACGGTCGGCGAGGGTGGCGCTGACCGTCACCGGGTAGTGCTTCATCCCGAGCGCCGTGCCGAGGATGATCTGCAGTACGGGGGAGCCGTGGTCCCATCCCTCGGTGGGGGTGTCGGCGTCGTAGGTGCCGCCTCGGCTGACCACGGTGACGACCGGGCGACCGGCGAGGGGCTGCACGTCGCCGACGAGCACGCCCGGGATGTGCACGCGGTCGAGCCAGGCCTTCAGCGTGGACGGGACCGTGTAGTTGTAGAGCGGCGAACCGACGAGCAGGACGTCCGCGGCGAGGAGCTCGTCGATGACCTCCTGGCGGAGCGCCTCGGCCTCGGGGGCGACGACCTCGTCCGTGGTGCGGTCGTCCGCTGCCCAGTGCAGCGCCGACGTCTCGAGGTGGGGGAGCGGGTCGACGTGCAGGTCGCGCCGGACGACGGTGTACTCCGGACCCCGAGCACGCCAGGCGTCGGCGAACGCGGCGGTCAGCGCGCGCGAGCGGGAGTGGGCGAGGTCGGCGGAGGAGTCGAGGTGCAGCAGCGTCGGCATGCCGCCCACGCTACCGACGCGACACCGCCGTGTGACGGAAGCGGCCCCGTCGCGCCGTGAGGGGCGGGACGGGGCCGGGGTGGGCCTCCCGTCGGTCACGCGGGCACGCGACCGACGGGAGACGTCCTGTGTCAGCGCTGGGCGCGACGGCGGCGCAGGGAGCGCGCGCCGATCAGGCCGGCGCCGGCGAGCACGAGGCCCAGGGCCCAGGGCAGGGCTCCGGTCGCGTCGGAGCCGGTGTAGGCGAGCTGGCCACCGGTGCCGGTGGCGGTCGGGGTGACCGCGACGGCCGGGGCGACGGTCGGGGTGACCTCGACGTCGAACGAGAGCGGCTGGAGCGCTTCGGCAGCGACGGTCAGCCGGTGCGTCGAAGCGTGCGGGAACGTGACGCTCGTCAGACCTTCGCCCTCCGCACCGTCTTCGGCGTACGGCTTGATGACGTCGCTGGCGACGCTGGACGTGACGGTGGTCCGCAGGGGAGCGCTCTCCGGGTCCGTGAGGTCGACGAAGTTCCCGTAGCGGTCCACCGGGGTGCCGGCGACGAGGAGCGTCCCGCCCTGCTTGATGCTGACGTGGTCGAGTTCCTCGATGTCGTCGTCGTCCTGCGACTGGTTCCAGCCCTCGACGCCGTCCTTCGTGATGATCCAGAACCCGCCTTCGCCCTTGTCCACGACGTTCTTGTCGAGCGTGATCGCGGCGACCCCGTAGGCCGCGCCCGGGTCCACGTCGAGCTCCACGTACTGCTTCGCGGTCTGGGTGCCGTTCGTGGCGGCGATCGCGAACTCGTAGGGCATCGCGAACTTCGGCGTGCCGCTCAACTCGCCCGTGCTCGCGTCGAAGGTCATGCCCTCGGGGAGCTGGTCCTCGAGGGTGAACTCCTCGTCGTCGAAGGCGGACCAGCCGAAGCCGATCGTCGAGGTCGACTCGGCCTGGGCCTTCGTCGACACGAAGTTGCCCTCGGTCTCGTCCTCGTCGTCGGAGAACCAGCTGAGCTCGAACTTCGGGGCGGGGAAGCCCTGGGCACGGAAGGTGTACGAGTACGGTTCGCCGGCCGTGGCGGAGAGCTCGAGAGCGTTCTCCTGGGTGGAGCCGTCCTCCGTCGGCTTGCCGTCCGTCCCCAAGAACGCGACGTCCTCGACGATCTCGGCCGACTGCTCCGACTCGACCGGGCCGGTGACGGCGCCGGAGACCTCGCCGGTCACCTCGACGGAGACCTTCGTGCCCGCGTACGCGGCGTCGACCTTCCAGGTCTCGGACTGCGCCTTGTAGATCGGAGCACCGGTCGCGTCGAGCCACTGGTACTTGAACAAGCCGTCGGCGTCGAAGCCGTCCCAGCTGGCGGTGAGCGTGGAGCCGACCTTCGCGTCGCCCGTGATCGTCACGGTCGGGGCGGCGACCGCAGCGGTGGTGCCCGCATCCGTGGCGTCGCCGGCAGCCGGAGCCGAGGAGCGCAGGAGCGGCAGCAGCGGGAACGTCGGCGCGGTCGACGTCGTGGGCGTCGGCGTCGACTCACCGGTCGGTGTGGCCGTCGCCGACGGGGTCGACGTGGGGATGGGCGTGTCGGTCGGCGACGGGGCGTCCGTCGGCGTCGGCGACTCCGCGTGGGTCGGGTCGGCGGGTGCGGACACCGAGCCGTCCGTGTCCGACGGCGCGGCGTTCGCGGCCGTCGCGGTCATGATGCCGAGGCCGGTCGTCAGGACGACGAGCGCGGCGGTGGTCCCGAGCGCGCAGGCGCGTCGGGCGGTTGAAGTGCTTCGACGCACGTTCTCCCCCAGGGTCCAGGTCCGGTCGGGTGCCGGATCGTAAGAGTCCGCCGAGGATCTTCGGCCCTCGGATCGTAGGGCCGCGCTGAGTGGCTACGGCGGCTCGACGCCGAAATGTGACCAGGGTTGGGGGGAACGGTGCGGAAACCGGCACGGGCCCGGTGCGCGTCGGCACCGGGCCCGCGTCGTCGGCGGGGCGACCTGCTCAGAGGCGACGGCGACGCAGCCGGAAGCCGAGCAGTGTCGCGCCCGCGGCGAGGAGACCCGCACCCCAGGCGATCGGTCCGCGCTCGTCGGCCCCGGTGTACGCGAGCGTCGCGCCGGTCCCGGTCGCCGATGTCGCGACCGCGGCGGTGGCGAGCGGCTGCACGGCGACGACGAACGAGCCGGAGACGCCGTCCTGCGACACCGTCAGGCGGTGCTGCGACGCGTGCGGGAACGTGACGAGCACGTACTCCTTCGTGGGGTCGGCCACGATGCGGTCGGACGCGACGGAGCTCGTGACCGTCCCGATCGGCTGCCGGCCGACGGTGCCGGGCGTCACGAGGTTCCCGAACCGGTCGACCGCGACGCCGGTGACCCGGATCGTGCCGCCCTGCTTCGCGGGGATGGACGACACCCTGCCGAGGTCCTTGCCGGTGGCGCTGAACGACTCGATCGCACCGGTCACACCGATCTGGTAGGCCCCGTGGTCGGGGTTCCCGTCACTGACGATGGTCGTGACCCCGACGGCCGCCGCGGGGCGCACCGTGAGCCGGACGTACTCGGTCGCCGTCGCCGTCCCACGGAGGGCGACGACCTCGAAGTCGTACGTACCCGCCGTGGTCTCGGTGCTCGTCAGCACGCCGGTGGAGACGTTGACGGTGAACTTCGACGACGGCGCGTCCTGGATCGCGTACGCGGTGGAGCCGCTCCCGCCGACGACCTGGAAGGTGTGGGTGAAGGTCGTGCCGGCGGTCGCGGTGAGGGCGAGGGGCTGCGCCTTCGTCGACGGCTCGGTGAACGACACCGGCGAGGGCGAGACCGTGACCTGCACGTACTCGGTCGCCTGCGTGCCACCGCTCAGGGCGACGACCTCGAAGTCGTAGGTCCCCGCAGTGGTCGGTGTCGTGCTCAGCACGCCCGTGTCCGACTGCACGGTCCAGGCGCTCGACGGTGCGTCCTGGATCGCGTACGCAACCGTGCCGTCCCCGCCGGTGGTGTGGAACGTGTGGCTGAACGGGGTGCCGACGGTTGCCGTGAGGGCGAGCGGTGCGGCCTTCGTCGACGGCTCTGTGAACGCGACCGGCGTGGTCGCGGCGGGCGTTCCCGCGGCCGGGGCCGACGACGTCGAGCCCGAAGCCGACGTGCCGGCGGCCGGAGCAGTCGTCGACGTCGACGTCGCCGTGCCGGTCGCCGCGTTCGCCGCGGTGACGCCGAACGCGGCGCCGGAACCGACGGTGACGACCGCGATCGCGGTCGCCGCGACGAGCGCGGCACGGCGGCGCGGCGAGGTGTTGGTGGTGCGCATGGATTTCCCCCCTGGGAGGTCCGGGTTCGCAGGGCGGCCATCCGCTCCTGTCGATGCTGACGCTACGGCTCCGGAGCGCCGTCCGGGTGGACCGGAGGTTGCGGTTCCATCACGGAACGATTCGGGTCCACACAGCATCTGACCTGGGGTTTTCCACTGCAACTGAACATCGGACGGGAGGCGCGGTGCGGGCCCGACCCGTGCCTCCCGTCCGTCGCCGGGTCGCGTCGACCAGGCGAGGCGAGCGCCGGTCCGTCAGCTGCCGACGACCGCGGCCGCGCGCTCCAGCTCCGCGCGCAACGCGGTGACCGCGGGCGAGGACGACCCCGCGGACCGGACCACGGTGAAGATCGTCCGGCGTGGTCGTTCGGGGAGCTCGACGAGCCGACACGTCGTCGTCCGACCGGTCCACATGAGGTCGGGCATGAGGCTGACCGCGTTGCCGGACTCGACCAGGCGGATCTGCGTCTGCAGGTCGGCGGTCTCGTAGCGGACGTCGGGCTCGAAGCCGTGCCGGCGGCAGACCTGCTCCGCGAAGTGCCGGGACGCCGTGCCGCGCGGCTCCATCACCCACGGGAGGGCCTCGGCGTCCGCGATCGAGGTGACCGGAGCGAGCGCGGTGTCGAGCGGGGGGAGTGCCAGGCGGACGGCGTCGGTCGTGAGGTCCTCGCGGTGGAGGCCCGGCAGCCGCGGAGCCGCGTGCGCTGGGTACTGCTCCGCGATCACCATGTCGAAGTCACGGATCCAGGTCTCGTGGAGTGCGGTCTCCGGCTCGCGCTGCACCATCTCGATCCGGACGTCGGGGTGGTCGGTCGCCATCGCGTGCAGGGCGTTCGGCATGAGCGCGAGCGCGGCGGACTGGAACACCGCGACCCGGACCCGGCCCTGGACGGTCGGCATCGAACCCTCGACCTCGGACTGCGCCTGCTCCAGGACGTCGAGGACGTGTCCGGCTGCCTGCACGAGCACCTCGGCCTGCGGGGTGAGCTGGAGGCGTCGGCCGGCCTTGCGCAGGAGGGGGACGCCGGCCTCGCGTTCGAGGGCTGCGAGCTGCTGCGAGACGGCCGACGGGGTGAAGTTGACGGCCTCGGCGACGGCGGCGATCGTGCCCCGGATGGAGAGCTCCCGGAGGAGGACGAGACGACGGACGTCGAGCATGGCGTCAGTTTAGGAGAACTGCACGGTACTCGTCACGAAACGTTGCTTCCGCTGATGCTTCGGCGGCTCCACACTGATCCCATGACGACCGTGCACGAGCACCCCGCTGCCGCTCCCCAGCCCGCCGGACCGGGCGACCTCGCCGACGAGTCGGTCGCGCTCGTCCGGCAGTGGCTCGCCGAGGCAGAGACCTACCCGGTCGACGGCTCCGCGAAGCAGCTCGCGGGCGTCCTCGCCGACCCGGCCGGCCTCGACTTCGCGGTCGGGTTCGTCGACGGCGTCGTCCGCCCGGAGGACCTCGGCGTCGCCGCGCGCAAGCTCCGCGCCATCGCGCCGAACGCACCCGGGTTCCTGCCCGCGGCGCTCCGCGGACTCGTCCGGCTCGGTGGCGGGATGGCCCCGGTGCTCCCCGGCGTCGTCGTGCCGATCGCCCGACGTGTGCTGCGGGGCATGGTGGGCCACCTCATCGTGGACGCCACCGACGCCAAGCTCGGCCCGGCCATCGCGAAGATCAAGCGCGACGGCGTGCGGCTGAACGTCAACCTGCTCGGTGAGGCAGTCCTCGGCGAGAAGGAGGCCGCGCGGCGCCTCGACGGGACGCTGAAGCTGCTCGCCCGCGACGACGTCGACTACGTGTCGATCAAGGTCTCCTCGACCGTGCACCCGCACTCGCCGTGGGCGTTCGACCACGCCGTCGAGGACATCATCGAGAAGCTCCGGCCGCTGTTCCGCCGTGCGGCCGCCGCCTCGCCGAACAAGTTCATCAACCTCGACATGGAGGAGTACAAGGACCTCGACCTCACCATCGCGGTCTTCACGAAGCTCCTCGACGAGCCCGAGTTCACCACGCTCGAGGCCGGCATCGTCCTCCAGGCGTACCTCCCCGACGCGCTCGCCGCGATGCAGCACCTGCAGGAGTGGTCCGCCGCGCGTCGTGCCCGCGGAGGCGCCGACATCAAGGTCCGGCTCGTCAAGGGCGCCAACCTCCCGATGGAGCAGGTCGAGGCCTCCGTGCACGGCTGGCCGCTCGCCACGTGGCACACCAAGCAGGACTCCGACACGAACTACAAGCGGGTGCTCGACTGGGCGCTCACCCCGTCACGCGTCGAGAACGTGCGCGTCGGCGTCGCCGGCCACAACCTGTTCGACGTCGCGCACGCCTGGCTGCTCGCCGGCCAGCGGGGCGTCCGCGACGGCATCGAGTTCGAGATGCTGCTCGGCATGGCGCAGGGGCAGGCCGAGGCAGTCCGCCGCACCGTCGGGTCCCTGCTGCTCTACACGCCGGTGGTCCACCCCGGCGAGTTCGACGTCGCGATCGCGTACCTGATCCGTCGCCTGGAGGAAGGCGCATCGCAGGAGAACTTCATGTCCGCGGTCTTCTCCCTCGCCTCCTCGCCGGAGCTCTTCGCCCGCGAGGAAGACCGCTTCCGGTCGTCCCTGGCACCGCTCGCCACGCCGGAGGGGCTCCTCGCTCCGGCGTCCCACCGCGTCGCCGACCGCTACGCGGCCGTCGGTCGCCCCTCCGCGGGGCACTTCGAGAACACGCCGGACACCGACCCGTCCGTCGCCGCGTTCCGCGAGTGGGGTGCCGACATCACCGCGCGGGTCGCGTCGTCGACGCTGGGAACCAGGGTCGTCCAGGAGGCACGGGTCGACTCCGCCTCGACGCTCGACTCGATCCTCGGTCGCGTCCGTGCCGCGGGTGCCGAGTGGGCCTCGTGGTCCGGCGCGGCGCGCGGCGCCGTGCTGCACGCCGTCGGTGACGCCCTCGAGGCGAACCGCGCAGCGCTCGTCGAGGTCATGGCCTCGGAGACCGGGAAGACCATCGACCAGGCCGACCCCGAGGTGTCCGAGGCGATCGACTTCGCGCACTTCTACGCTGAGCTCGCCTCCGACCTCGACGACGTCGACGGTGCGACCTTCACCCCGGCGGCCCTGACGCTCGTCGCGCCGCCGTGGAACTTCCCGGTCGCCATCCCCGCCGGCTCGACCCTGGCCGCGCTCGCCGCCGGGTCGGCCGTGGTGCTCAAGCCCGCGCCGCCCGCCGAGCGCTCGGGTGCCGTGCTCGCGTCGATCATCGAGACCGCGCTCGACCTGCACGGTGCCCCCGCCGACGTCCTCGCGTTCCTGCAGGTCTCCGAGAACGACCTCGGGAAGCAGCTCGTGTCGTCGCCGCTCGTCGACCGGGTGATCCTCACGGGGGCGTACGAGACCGCCGAGCTCTTCCGGTCGTTCCGCCCCGACCTGCCGCTCCTCGCCGAGACCTCGGGGAAGAACGCGATCATCGTCACCCCGTCCGCCGACCTCGACCTCGCCGTGAAGGACGTCGTCGCCTCGGCGTTCGGGCACGCGGGCCAGAAGTGCTCCGCAGCCTCCCTCGTGGTGCTCGTCGGTTCGGTGGCCACGTCGCGGCGGTTCCGGTCGCAGCTCGTCGACGCGGTGTCCTCGCTGACCGTGGGCTACCCGACCGACTCGACCACGCAGATGGGGCCGGTCATCGAGTCGGCCGCGGGCAAGCTGCTCGACGGCCTGACGAAGCTCGGTGCGGGCGAGTCGTGGGCCGTGCAGCCGGCGCGCCTGGACGACTCCGGCAAGCTCTGGAGCCCCGGGGTCCGCGACGGTGTCGCCCGCGGCTCGGCGTTCCACCGCACCGAGTACTTCGGTCCGATCCTCGGCATCATGACCGCCCGCACCCTCGACGAGGCCATAGACATCGTCAACGAGGTCGACTACGGCCTGACCTCGGGTCTGCACTCGCTCGACCCGGCGGAGATCGGCACCTGGCTCGACCGCATCGAGGCGGGCAACCTCTACGTGAACCGCGGCATCACCGGTGCGATCGTCCGGCGGCAGCCGTTCGGCGGGTGGAAGAAGTCGGCGGTCGGCGCGGGGACGAAGGCCGGTGGGCTGAACTACCTGCTCGGGCTCGGCTCGTGGTCGTCGGCGCCCGCTGGTGCTGGTGCTGGTGCTGGTGCCGCGGTGTCCGCCCCGGTGTCGGCGTTCGTCCGGGCTGCCGGGGTCGCCTCGGAGTCGCTCGACCGTTCGCTCGCGTCCGACCAGCAGGCATGGGCGTCGCTGTTCGGCACCGCCACGGACGTGTCGGCACTCACCGCCGAGCGGAACATCGCGCGCTACCTGCCCTACCCGGGAGTGCACGTGCGGCTGGCTGCCACCGACGTCGATGCGGACGGTGTCGAGTCGCTCGTGCGCGTCGTGTCGGCTGCGCTCCGCGCCGGGACCACGATCGACGTCTCGGTGGCCGGTTCGCTGCCGGCCGCCGTGCGATCGGCCGTGCAGTCGCTGTCGATCGTCCGGTCGCTCCGTGACGGTGAGACCGACGCGGCGTTCTCGGCGCGGATCGCTGACGGCCCCTCCACGCGGGTGCGGCTCATCGGCGGTGACGTCTCGGCGCTGTACGCGGCGATCGGTGGGCGTCCGGACGTCGCGGTGTACGCGGAGCCCGTGACCGAGGCGGGACGACTCGAGGTGCTGCCGTTCCTCCGGGAGCAGGCGGTGTCGATCACGGCGCACCGCTTCGGGACGCCGAACCACCTGACGGACGCGCTGATCTAGCGGCGCCGGGTGCCGCGCTCGGCGCTCGGCGCTGCGCTCGGCGCTCGGCGCTCGCGCTCGGCGCTCGGGACGGCACGACGTTCGCACAACCGGAGACGGCCCGAACCACGAGATGACGTGGTTCGAGCCGTCTCCGGTTGTGCGCTGGTCAGGCGGGCACGGTCATCGTGTCCGCGACGAGTTCGCGCAGCTCGGGCGGCACCGGCACCGGGCGGCGGGCGCCCTCGCGGTCGATGACCACGTGGACGAACTCACCCGTCGCGAGCAGAGCGCCGTCGGAGGCACGGAAGAGCCCGAACTCCCACGCGATGCTGGTGGTGCCGATCCGCTTCGACCGCATCCCGACCTCGATGACGTCCGGCCACACTGCCGACTCGACGAAGTGACAGCTCGACGAGACCAGCACCGCGATCCACTCCGACGAGAACGGGTCGAGTCCGGCGACCTCGCGGAACCAGTACGTCGCCGCGTTGTCCATCGCCGAGTAGTAGATCGTGTTGTTCACGTGCCCGAACATGTCGTTGTCGTTCCACCGCGTGGGGTAGGTGCGGGTGAACGGGTACTCGTCGATGGTCATCGGTCTCCGATCGGTGGTGCGGCTCGGCTGGTTCCGGGGCCGAGGCCGGACCGACCGTAGTCGGCTCCGGCTCCGTGCCGTCTGATGCTCGGGAGTCCGGATCCCGTCATGCGGTCGAGCGGGTACAGCGTTGCAGCCGTCCGTCCAGCGCTCCGTCCGTACCGTGGCATCCATGTGCGAGTCGGTTCAGTGCCCCGTGTGCGGCAAGTCCTCGTGGACCGGCTGCGGTGACCACGTCCGCGACGTGATGCGTGGCGTTCGTCGCCGTGACCGCTGCCAGGGACACGGCATCCCGCACCACCTGCTGGAGACCCGCGGCTTCCGCTGATCGTCGGGAGCTGTCCGGTCGCCGCACCGTGCGGGTGCTCGTCAGGCCGTGGGCGTTGCCTCGACGGGTGCCGGTGACCACCGGCCGTCCGCCGCACCACGAGGAGCACCGCATCGTGTCCGAGTCCTTCGCCCACCCCACAGCACTCGCCCACGTCCGGGTGACCGTGACCGACATCCACCGGAGCAAGGCGTTCTACGAGCAGCTGCTCGGCGTCGAGCCCGCGATGGACTTCAGTGAGCACGCCGACGAGCCCGGGATCGAGCAGGACCGCGAGCGCCTCTACGGCGGATGCATCTTCCCGCTCGGCGACCAGCTCTTCGGGCTCCGGCCGGTCGCTCCGCACGGGCAGCGGTTCGACCCGGACACCGTCGGGCTCGACCACGTCAGCTTCACCGTGGGCTCGGTCGCCGCCCTGCACGACGCTGCCGCTCGTCTGGACGCTGCTGGCATCGAGCACGGTGCGGTGACGGACCTCGGGGACGCCGGGATCGTGATCCTCTCCGTCCAGGACCCCGACGACATCAACCTCGAGTTCACCGCCGCGAAGGGCTGACGCCGTCACCGTCGGGCGTCAGTCGACCGCTGCCGGCACGGCGGCCGGGCGGAGCACGTACTCGAACGTCGCACGGGCCCGGGCAGCGTCGGGCGTCTCGCCCGAGATGAGGTCGGCGTACGTGAACGACTCCGAGATGCGGACGAGCAGCCGCGCCAACTCCTCGCTCGACAACGGTGCGGGGTCGAACGCGCCGGAGTTCCGCTCGGCGTCGACCAGCGCGGTGACCCGTGCGACGAAGCGACTCTGCACGTCGCTCTCCGACGTCGTCAGGAGCCGGAGGGCCCGCGCGGGTTCCCGGGTGAGGAACGCCCGGAAGTAGGGCGCCCGGATGAGGTCGGCCGTGAACCGGTCCAGGACGTCGACGATGCGCGCGACCCCCGACGGAGCAGCCGCTGCGGCAGCGCCGTCGAGCGTCGGGACGGCCAGTGACCACAGCACCTCGGACAGCAGCTGGTCGCGGTTGCCCACCCACCGGAACAGGGACGTCCGGTCCACGCCGAGCGACGCTGCCAGGGTTCCCATGTCGATCCGCGAGCCGTCGATGAAGGTGTGGCGGGCCTCCCGGAAGGCGCGCAGCGCAGAGTTCGATGAGTACATGCATCCCTCCCTTGCAACGTTTTCGAGAATGATGCACGATCAGGGGTATGTCAACGACGGCAGTCACCACGCCCCTCCTCGAATCGGACTTCTACGGCTTCCAGGCGGGGTTGACCGAGCAGGAGCGTGACTCACTCGGACGGCTGCGGGCGTACCTCGAGGCAGAGGTCCGACCCATCGCGGACGACCACTGGGCGCGCGCCGAGTTCCCGATGCAGGTCATCGCGCCGCTCGCCGAGCTCGGCATGTACGGTCCGGGTGTCCCGCTCGTGCGTCAGTTCGAGAACTCGGCCGTCTACCGCGGCTGGGCGGCGCTCGAGCTCGGCCGCGTCGACGCGAGCGTGGCGACGTTCATCGGCGTGCAGTCCGGCCTCGCGATGAACTCGATCGCCGTCGCCGGCAGCGAGGAGCAGCAGCAGGAGTGGCTGCCTCCGATGGCTCGGGGCGAGCTCGTCGGGGCGTTCGGCCTCACCGAACCGCTGTCCGGCAGCGACTCGGCACGTGGGCTGCGGACGACGGCTCGGCGCGAGGGTGACGAGTGGGTCCTCGACGGCGAGAAGCGCTGGATCGGCAACGCCACCTTCGCCGACGTCGTCGTCATCTGGGCGAAGGACGTCGCCGACGACCAGGTGAAGGGCTTCCTGGTCACGACCGACACCCCCGGTTTCAGCGCGACGAAGATCGAGGACAAGATCGCCCTGCGCGGCGTGCAGAACGCCGACATCACGATGACGGGCGTCCGTGTCCCGGAGTCGCGGCGGCTGCAGCGCGCGGACTCGTTCCGGGCGACGGCGGAGGTGCTGCGGCTCACCCGCACCGAGGTCGCGTGGCAAGCGATCGGCATCGCGGTCGGTGCCTACGATGCCGCGCTCGACTACGCCCGCACCCGCATCCAGTTCGGCAAGCCGATCGCGTCCCACCAGATGGTGCAGGACCTCCTCGTGAAGTCGCTCGCGAACATCACGGCGTCGATCGCGCTCTGCACGCAGGCCTCGGCCATGCAGGATGCCGGAGTGGGCGGGGACGAGCACTCCGCGATGGCGAAGGCGTTCGCGACGGCGAAGATGCGCGAGACGGTGGGCTGGTGCCGCGAGGTGCAGGGCGGCAACGGGATCGTGCTGCAGAAGGGCGTCGCGCGGTTCTTCGCCGATGCCGAGGCGATCTACTCCTACGAGGGCACCCGCGAGGTGAACACCCTCATCGTCGGACGTGCGATCACGGGGCAGGCAGCGTTCGTGTGAGGGGCTGAATCTCGGCCGGGGTCCAGCGTCAGCGCTCGCTCCCGGTCGGTTCCGCGTGTGACTTCGGGTGTCGCTGCGGAAGGGCGCGGCCGGTGTCGGACGACATCGGCCGCGTCGCTGTTTGCGCGTGCGGCGGTTGTGCAAGCGACGGAGCACGCGTGGGTGAGCACGCACGAGTGCGACGTTGCGCGCGTCGATCGACACGTGCACCGTCGTACTCGCGGCGCGGAACCCGATGCGGGCGCATGCTCCGACGAACCACGCGTCGATCGACACGTGGTTCGTCGGAATGCGCACGTTCGGCGATCCTGCGGCGCCGCCGGCCCCGGCCCCCGCGGCCCCGGCCCCTGCCGGCCCCCGCCGGCCCCGCGCTACCCGAGCAGCTCGGGCCGCTCCCACTCCTCATCGAGGACGTGCTGCGCGAGGAACGCGAACACCGTCTCGTACCAGACCTTCGCGTGCTGCGGCTGCAGCACCCAGTGGTTCTCGTCCGGGAAGTACAGGAACCGGTGGGGCATCGTGCCGTCCTCCGCCGCGTGGTGCTCCGCGAGCTCCGACCACAGCCGCAGCCCCTCGCCGATCGGCACCCGGTAGTCCTTGTCGCCGTGGATCACGAGCATCGGCGACGTGATGTCGGCGACGAACCGGTGTGGGTCGTTCTCGCGCATGCCCTCGGCGTCGAAGATCGACTGCCAGTACTGGGACATGTCCGTGGTGCCGTTGAACTGCTCGAGCGCCCAGAGGCTCGCGTGCGTCACGATCGCGCGGAAGCGGTCCGTGTGCCCGGCGACCCAGTTCGCCATGTACCCGCCGAACGACCCGCCCATCGCCGCGGTCCGGGTCTCGTCGATGTCGTCGCGTGCCTCGACCGCGTCGGTGATCGCCATGAGGTCGGTGTACGGCGCCTGCCCCCACGCGTTCCACCCGCGGTTCACGAAGTCGAGCCCGTACCCGGTCGACAGCGCCGGGTCGGGCAGGAGCACCGCGTAGCCGCGCGCGGCCAGGAGCTGCGGGCTCCACCGCCACGACCACTGGTTCCACGAGTTCAGCGGTCCGCCGTGGATCCAGAGGAGCAGCGGGTGCGGGCCGTCGCACTCCGGCAGGACGAGCCACCCACGGACGCGCGTGCCGTCCGCCGCGGTGGTCTCGACGTCCTCGATGGTGCTGGGGACCGCGGGGAGCGGCGCGGGGGTCGCGAGGACGGTCACGGAGCCGTCGGCGGCGATCCGGACCGGGTGCAGCGGCGCTTGCCAGGAGGCACGGAGCGCCACGACCTCGCCGGTCGCCTCCGCCACGCGCAGGTTCGAGTACGCCCAGTCGTCGTGGGTCAGCTGTTCGACCGGGCCGCCGTCGAGCGGGATCCGGAACACGGGTGCCCGGCCGTCCTGGTCGGCGGTGGCGAGGAGCGCACCGTCACCGTGCTCGAACACGAGTTCACTCGGCCAGCGGTCCCAGTCGGCTGCGATCCGTCGGGCTCCGGCGACGTCGACCGTGCCGTCCGCGGCGATCCCGGCGGTCCAGACCTCCTGCTCGTGCGCACCGGCCGGCGTCGAACGCTCCGTGCGGACCCACGCGACCGTGCGGCCGTCGTGGCTGATGCGGGGCATCTCGTGGTCGACGTCCGGCTCGTCGAAGACCACGGTGCGGCTGCCCGTGGCGACGTCGACGGTGACGAGGACGGACCGGAAGCCCCGGGCCTCCTGCACGCCGACGGCCGCGACGAGCGTCCGGCCGTCCGGGGTCAGCGCACCGTCGACGTGGTCGAGCGTCCGGGCCGGCGTCGGGGTGAGGTCGACCGGGAGCGGCAGGTGTGCCGGGTAGTCGGGGGCGTCCTCGCCGGGAGCCGGACGATCGGCGTCGTCACGCTCGCGCAGACCGCCGAGGTCGAGCGCGAGCACGTGGGACTCGTCCGGCCCGAGGTCGTGGTCCCAGAAGCGCACCGGGTAGGTCTCGTGCAGGATCGCCCCGACCTTCAGGTCCTTCCGCCGCCTCCGCAGTGCGGCGTCGGTTGCGAGGAACGACGCGGGAGCGTCGGTCGTGGCCTGCGCACCCGGGAGGAGGGATGCGGTGAGGGCGACCACGTCGGCACCGGCGGCTGTCGCGAGGACGCCACCCACGCCTCCCGGCAGGGCGGTGACCGGACGGGCCTCGCCACCCGCCGCGGGGAGCAGCCAGAGCTGAGCCGCGTCGTCGGAGCCGGACTCGTCGGGCCGGCCGGACACGAAGAGGACGTCGCCGGCGCGCGTGACCGCGATGCCGCCCTCGCCCTTCGCGGACCGGGTCAGCCGGACGGGCGTGCCGGCGCCGTCGGCGGGGACGCTCCAGACCGAGCGGCGGTACCCGGTGCGCTCGTCGTCGAGGGCGCTGACGGTGAGGACCACCCGCGAACCGTCCGGAGCGACCGCGATGCCGTCGACTCGTGGGAGGGCGGTGAAGTGGTCCAGGTCGGAGAACGGCGTCGTCATGACCCCACGCTAGCCACGTCCGGCGACACCGCGTGGACCTACGCCCAGAACGCGGCGATCTGCTCCGCGACGGTCGAGCCCTGACGGTGCCCCTGCTCGGCCGACGGCGCCTGTGTGGACAGCGCGAGTGAATTCGTGCCGAAGGCGTGCTGCGAGGCGCTGTCCGCAACGACGGTCTCGACCGAGCTGCCGCCGGCCCGGAGACTCTCGACCGCGACGTCGAGCCACGGCCCGAGCGGCGACGGACCCTCGGGTCCGCAGGCGATGACGAGCACGCGCTCGTACCCGGCGGCGACGTCGGCGTTCGTGGCCGACCGCAGCCCGCCGTCGATGTGGGGGACCCCGTCGATCGACACCGGTGTCCAGACGAACGGTACCGAGCAGCTCGCCGCGACCGCGCGGGCGAGCGGCACGCCTGAGTCGGCGGTGAGCACCCGGAACGTGCCGTCGGTGGCGTCGATTGTCGTCACTCCGAGCGGCTTCGACGGCCACCCGGAGCCGGGGATGGTCTGCTCGAAGGTCGCGATGCGTTCCTCGTCGGTCTGGCCGCCGACGGACTGCTGCGCCACCACGCCGAGTCGAGCACGGGCGTCCTGGTCGTCACGTGCGCCCGCGAGGACCTGCTCGAGGCGGGTCTGGTAGTCCTCCGACGCGATGACCGGAGGCTCCTCGTAGGTGGAGGGCAGCGGTGCGTGCTGCTGCGCGTACGCATCGGCGACTGCTCCGGCGCGCACGAACGTCCCGACGACGCTGCCGGCGCTCGACCCGACCACGAGGTCTGCGGCGTCGAGGTCGACCCCGGCTTCCTGCAGGGCGGTGAGCACCCCGAGCTCCCAGGCGATGCCGGCGACGCCGCCGCCTCCGAGGACGAGAGCGCGGGTGCCGGGGACGGGTGTCGAGACGTCGGTCATGGGTCATGCTTACCAACCGCGCCTGCCCTGACGGGCCGCGGCGCGCGGCCTGTGGACGCTGGACCGCTCAGGTCCGCGTGTGCAGGAGAGGCGGGGAGGGACGGACGGGAGGCCCGTGGCGGCGTCGCCACGGGCCTCCCGTCCGCTCGTCGGGAACGTCGGTCAGACGCCCGCCGTGCTCCGGATCCAGCTGGCGCTCTGCGTCAGCACCGCGTAGTTCGACCCTGCGTGGGTGTTCGCACCCGGGTCGGCCACGTCGCCCGTGGAGCAGACGCCCACGACCTTGCCGTTCACGAGCAGCGGGCCGCCCGAGTCGCCGTGGTTCGAGGCTCCGGAGACGCCCGTGACGTGCTGCGCGGTGCCGTTGTACGCGTCGATCGAGCGGCCGGTCAGGTTGACCGACGCCTGGTAGAGCCCGGTGCTCGGAACGCTGTTCGCGCGGTTGCCGTAGCCCATGATCGTGCCCGTGCCCGAGGACTTCGTCGCGTACCCGAGGTCGAGCTGGGCGTAGGACGACAGCGTCTTCGCCGTGCGGAGGTGGACGAGTGCGATGTCGCCGGACGGTGCCGAGTAGAGGGCGTCCGCCGCGGTGGCGGTCCCGCGGTTCGTCGTGCTGTTGGAGTGGTAGACGTTCATCGCCGTGGTGCCGTCCACGCAGTGGTTGGCGGTGAGCACCCACGAGGCGTTGATCTGCTCGCCGGTGCACCCGTACGTGCCGGACCCGCCCTGCTGGAAGACGAGCTGCACCTCCCACGGGGTGCTCGGTGCCTGCTCGCCGCCGATGACCTGCGGGGAGACGGTGGCGGCGTTCGCCGCGGAGGCTCCGAAGGTGCCGCCGAGGAGGACGATGGCGGCGGTCGCGAGGAGCGCCGTTGCTCTGGTCTTGAGTCGCTGCTGCATGGGGATGATGTTCTTCCCACCCTCGTTCGGGGGGCAAGTCGGCGTTGCAGGGGACAACACTCGTACCCTCGTGCCGCGCCCTGTGGACAACCCTGCCGACGTCGGTGGCGTGTCCTACCGTCGTCGTCATGACAGGGGAGCGAAGCATGGTCGACCGACGGCGGCGCCGCGCCGGTGCGGTCGTCTGGCCGATCGTCGTGGCGACCGCGCCCACCGCTGCGTTCCAGCTGCCGAACCTCGTCGCGGGGCCCGGGCTGAAGGTCTCGCTCGTCGTGTTCGGCCTCGTGGTGCTCCTCGCCGCGGTCGTCGTGCAGGTCGTCCGCGCGCGCCGGGCCGCCGCCTCGGTGGCCGCGGCCGCCGCCGTCGCCCGGTCCACCGAGCTCGAGCAGGGCACCGCCGTCCGGTACGCGTTCGGCCAGCTCGCCTCGAGGCTCACACGATTCGCGGAGCTCCGGCGGTACGAGCGTCGGCAGGAACTCCCGGGCTTCGCGGACCGGATCGCCGTCGCGTTGGCGTTCTACCTCCTGCCGGGCGTCCCCGACGTCCGAGCGAACGTGTACCAGCTGTCGGCGGACCTCCGGGCGCTCGAGCCGATCGGGCACGGGGGAGCGGAGGACACCGCCGGGGTGTTCCGGGCAGGCACGCCCTACGGCGACCGCAACCTCGACTGGGTGCTGGTCGGGGGCGGTCCACGTGTCGTCGGGGACCGCACCGCCGACGTCGACGCCGACGAGGACCTGCCCGGGTTCGAGCCCCGCTACCGCTCGTACGTGTCGGTCGTGATCCGCTCCGAGGAGTACTCGTTCGGCATGCTCACCGTGGACTCGCCCGCTCCGGACGCGTTCACGGACCTCGACGCCAAGTACGTCGCCCTGATGGCCTCGTTCATGGCCGTCGCGTTCTCGCTCGCGTCCCCGTTCCCGGACCGGGACCGCAACCACCGGAAAGGCCCGTGATGCGCACACGATTTGTCGGACGCTCGACGTACGATCCACGCATGACCATCGTGACCCCCGAACCGAAGCCCTTCGGTCGCTCCCGGGTGTACACCCCGAACTGGACCGACGACACCACCGACGCCGACTACGAGGACCGCGCCGTCATCGCCGCGAACATCGAGCGTGAGCGGGTCGCTGCCCGTCGTCGCTTCGAGGCACGGCTCGCCGCCGCGCTCGCCCGCTGACCCCACAGTCACCGACCGACGGAGCGCTGCGACCACCGGATCACCGGCGGTCGCGGCGCTCTGTCGTCCTCGGCGCTCCGTCGTCCTGGCCGCTCCGTCGTGCGCGCCACTCCATCGTCGTCCGCGCAGGGAGCGGCCTCACTCCCCGTTCACGTCGATGAGCACCTTGCCGACGGCGTCGCCCTCGACGGCGTCGTGCGCCGCCGCGGTCTCCTCGAGCGGGAACCGGGTCAGCGGGAGGCCGGCGCCCTCACCCACCGGCAGGACGCCGTCGTGCAGCGCCGCGGTGACGTCCTCGGCGGCCGCCGCGAGGGCCTCGTCGCCGATCGTGTAGAGCAGCAGGAACTGGTAGCGCGCGTTCACGCCCATGTTCGGCCGGATCGGCAGTGTCGCCTCGTCACCGCCGTTGTTCGCGTAGATCGACACGACACCGTGGTTCGCGAGCACCTCGGCGACGAGCCGCGCGTTCTGCGGGATCGACACCTCCACGACGATGTCGACGCCGTCCGGAGCGACGCGCCGGATCTGGTCGGCAGCGTCCTCGTCGCGGTAGTTCACCGTGTGGTGCGCCCCGGCAGCGGTCGCGAGCGCGGCCTTCTCGTCGGAGCTGATCGTCGACACCACGGTCGCGCCCGCCCAGCGTGCGAGCTGGATGGCGGCGTGACCGACAGCACCGGCGCCGCCCGCCACCAGGACGGTCCTGCCGTCCAGCGCCCCGGGAGCGAGCCGGTCCGGACCGTGCTCGTGCGTGGTGAGTGCGCGGTGCGCGGTCATCGCCGGGACGCCGAGCGACGCGCCGACGTCGTGGCCGGTGCCGTCGGGCAGCGGCACGGCTCGCTCGGCGGGGACGACGGTGTACTCCTGCGCGGTGCCGGTCGGGCGACCGGAGGCGGCCATGAACAGCCAGACGCGGTCGCCGACCGCCAGGTGCCCGACGCCCTCGCCGACCGCGTCGACGACGCCCGATCCGTCCTGGTTCGGCGTGATCTCGGGGAACGGCAGACCGTCGCCGTAGGTGCCGCCGGCGCGGGCCTTCCAGTCGGTCGGGTTGACCCCGGAGACGACGACACGGACGCGCACTTCGCCGGGGCCGGGCTCCGGGAGCGGACGCTCCTCGAGGGTCAGGACGGACGAGTCACCGGGCTTCGAGTAGACGACAGATCGCATGCCACCAGGCAACCACCAGGCCCGGGCGGCGATTCCAGCCGACGTGGAGCGCGGCTCAACCGCGTCGCGCGTCGTACGTCTCGCGCGACCCTGCCACGTCGTCCATGTGGTCCGTGGCCCAGCGTTCGAGCGGCTCGAGCACGGCGCGGAGGGACCGTCCACGCTCGGTGAGCTCGTACTCGACCCGTGGCGGGATCTCGGGGAAGACTGTCCGGGTGACGAGCCCGTCCCGCTCGAGGGCGCGGAGCGTCTGCGTGAGCATCTTCTGCGAGACGCCCTGGACCCGGTTCGCGATCGCCGAGTACCGCTGCGGGCCGTCGACGAGCGAGCCGATCGTGAGGACGCTCCACCGGTCGCCGATGCGGTCGAGGAGTTGACGCGACGGACAGTCCGCCGCGTAGGGGGTGTACTCGAGAGCGGACACGCTGGCCTCCGTTACGCACCATGAGGTGCCTACTTACCGATGGAGAGTAACACCCGTACAGTGAGTCATGAAGGGCAACCGCTCCACGAAAGGACCGCCATGACCAGCATCGTCGTCTTCGGAGGCACCGGGTACGCCGGCTCCGCCATCACCCGCGAGGCGCTCTCGCGCGGCATCACCGTCACCGCCGTCGCGCGCGACACCTCGAAGCTCGAGCCGGCGGACGGCCTCACCCTCGCCCAGGGTGACGCGTTCGACACGGACTTCGTCGCCGAGGTCGCGAAGGGCGCCGACGTGGTCGTCGTCGCCCTCCACGCCGTGCAGGCCGACGGTTCGGAGCTCAAGGACCGCTTCCAGCACTTCGTCGACGCGGCCTCGGCTGCCGGCGCGCGCCTCGGGATCGTCGGCGGCGCCGGATCGCTGTTCGTCGCGGAGGGCGGCCCGCGCCTCTTCGACACCCCGGAGTTCCCGGACGCCTTCAAGGGTGAGGCCAAGAGCCACGCCGCGATCCTCGACGCACTCAAGGCGTCGGGCACCGAGGTCGACTGGTTCTACGTGAGCCCGGCGGCGGCCTTCGGTAGCTACAACCCCGGCGAGCGGACCGGCACCTACCGCACCACCGACGACGTGCTCCTCACCGACGCCGAGGGCAACTCGGACATCTCCGGCGAGGACTTCGCCATCGCGTTCGTCGACGAGATCGTCACGCCGGCGCACCACCGGGCGCGCTTCGGCGTCGCGTACTAGACGCGACCCGGTACCGGACTGGCGCGGCTCGCTCAGCGGTGACGCGCCAGCGTCACGCGGGCCGCGCCGACCGAGCCTGCGAGGGAGGGGCGGCGACTCCGCCACGGGCCTCCCGTCCGTCCCGCACCACGTCGGGTGCCGTCAGGTTGCGTTCGCACAACCAAAGTCGCGTCGCCCCCCGGGATGACGCGGGGGGCCGCGACGTTGGGGGGGCGGGGGCCACCAGCGCCGCGCCCCCGCCGCGGCCCCCGCCACCCCCGGGGCCCCCCCCCCCCCCGGAGCGCTGCCCCACGATCGCGGGCATCGGCAGGTGGTGGCGCATCCGCACCGCGAGGTGCAGCCCACCCCGCCGAGCGAGCACGAGCCCCACGACCGCCGCAGCCACCGCGGGGACGCCCCCGGCGACGACCATGCCGACGTGGGCACCGAAGTGGTCGACCACTTGGCCCATGATCGGTCCTCCGACGGCCTGGCCGCCGAGCAGCACGAGGACGTAGAGCGACATCACACGACCACGGATCGCGACGTTCGAGGACAGCTGCACGAGCGAGTTCGACGCCGTCATGAACAGCAGTTGTGACATCCCCACCGCGACGAGCGCGACCGTGAACGGGGCGATCACCGGTACGGCGCCGGTGGCGACGAGCAGTACTCCGGTCCAGAACACGCCGCCGACGATCGTGCGCAGCCGGACCGTGGCACGCCGGGTGGAGAGCAGCGCCCCGGCCAGCGCCCCGATCGCGACCGCGGAGTTGAACACGCCGTAGCCGCCGGCGCCGACGTCGTACACCTCGGACGCGAACGCCGACAGCAGGACGGGCATCGTCAGTGCGAACACCGAGAAGAACGCCATGAGCACGACGGGCACGAGGATGGTCGGCTTGCCCATCGCGTAGCGGAGCCCCTCGACCAGCTGTCCCTTCGTGCGCGGTGCCGGCGGGGTGCGGTGGAGCTCGGACACCCGGAGGAACCCGAGCGTCACGACGACCGCGGCGCACGCGACGGCGTTCACCCCGAACGACCACCCCGCTCCGACTGCCACGAGGAGCGCACCGGACAGCGCGGGGCCGATCATCCCGCCCAGCTGGAACACGCTCGAGTTGACGCTGATCGCGTTCCGGAGGTGCTGGTGCCCGACGATCTCGGTGACGAACACCTGCCGCGCCGGGTTGTCGATCACGGTCACCATGCCGACGACGAACGCGATCACCCAGATGTGCCACGCCTGCACGACCCCCGTCAGGGTGAGCACGGCGAGGACGAGCGACAGGACCGCGAACGCACCCTGGGTGAGCATCATCAGCGCACGCTTCGAGAACCGGTCGACGATGACGCCGCCGAACAGTCCGAAGAAGAGCATCGGGGCGAACTGGCACGCGACGGTGATGCCGACCTGCGCGACCGAGCCGGTGAGCTGCAGGACGAGCCAGTCCTGCGCGATCCGCTGCATCCACCCGGCGGTCATCGCCACGAGGTTCGTCGCGGTGAAGATCCGGAAGTTCGGCACCGACAGGGCGATGAGGGTGTGCCGCCAGGGTGGGCGCTCGGCGACGACGGGGAGGGGTTCGGTGGGCGGGGGGAGGGTCGTCGATGACGCACTCACGGCTGGGGGGTCTCCGGAGGTCGAGGCGGAACGGTCGGACGGTACCCACTCGAAACTAGTTGCCCGCAGGCCATTCGATCCCCGTATGGTTGCTATCACTCCATTGCGAAGTCGAATGAGGGGGTCCGTCGTGCTCGACCCGGTGCTGTTGCGGACGTTCCTCGCGGTCGCGGAGACGCGGAGCTTCACGGCCGCCGGGGTCCGCCTCGGCATCAGCCAGCCCACGGTCTCGCAGCACGTGCGACGGCTCGAGGGCGCGGTCGCCCGGACCCTCGTCGCGCGGGACACCCGGGGTGTGAGCCTCACCGACAACGGGGACGCGATGGCCGGCTTCGCCCGGACGATCCTCGCGGCGCACGCCACGGCGGACGCGTACTTCTCGGGGGCAGCCACCCGCGGCCGGCTCCGCTTCGGCGCGGCGGACGACCTCGCGATCACGCAGTTGCCGCGGATCCTGCGGGACTTCCGGCGACTCCACCCGCACGTGAACCTCGAGCTCACGGTGAACCAGTCCGCGCCGCTGCTCCGCCGGGTGCACGCGGGCCAGCTCGACCTCGTGTTCATCAAGCAGACCGCGGGGGAGTCGGCCGAGGGCACCCGCGTCGCGACGGACCAGATGGTGTGGATGGCGCAGGACGGCATCGCGCTCGAGGACGGCGAGCCCGTGCCGCTCATCGTCTACCAGGCGCCGAGCATCAGCCGGCAGATGGCGATCGACGCCCTCGAGGCCGCCGGCCGCACGTGGCGGATCACCTGCAACACCCGCGACGTGAACGGGGTGCTCGCGGCGGTCCGGGCGGGGATCGGGGTCGCGGTGTTCCCGCACTCGCTCATCCCGGCCGACCTCGTGAAGGTGTCGCAGCGCCTGGCGCTGCCCGACCTGCCCGCGGTGGACTACGTCCTCATCGCCAACCCGACGACGCAGCGCGAACCGGTCGACGCCCTGACGAACGCGATCCTGTCCCGCGGCGTGATCCGCGCGGTCTGAGCGACGGCGCGCGCGGCCCGACGGCGTCGCGCGGCCCGACGGCGCCGCGTGGCTGGACGGCGCCGCGTGGCTCGACGGCGCCGCGCGACTCGACGGCGCCGCGCGGCTCGACGGCGCCGCGCGGCTCGACAGCGCCGCGCGGCTCGACGGCGCCGCGCGACCGCTACGGCGCGACCGTCGGGACGGTCCCGGTCCCCGTGAGGTCGGGGAGCGTCGCCCCCGCGGTCGGCAGGAGCGCGGACGCCACCGCCCACAGCAGCACGAGGGTCCCGACGCCGCCGAGCACGGCACCGAGCAGTGCGACCGGGCGCTGCCACGTGGCCGACCGGTCCCGCAGGACGATCCCCGACAGCAGGAGGGCGAGCACCCCGAGCACGAGGCCGACGCCGTGCACGGTGCCCGGCGCGGTGAACCACCACGCAGCCAGCCCGAGGGTCGCGATGCCGGCGACGGCGCCGAGGACCGCCCCGGGCGTCGCACCGATCCGACGCGCACCGGCCCCGGCCGTCGCGTCCGACGTCACACCGGTCGGGGCTGCGCCGGCCTGGGGGAGCGGCTCGGTCGGGGCGGATTCGCGCACCACGGGCGCGGCGACGGTGGGGGACTCGTCGACCGTCCGCGCGTCGGTTCCGGTCCGGCTCGACGTGGACGGCGCGGGTCCGGTCGGCGCGGGCACGGACGACGCGGACGCGGCGGCCGGAGCGGGTGTGGTCGGCGCTGCCACGACCTGGTGCTGCGCGAAGCGTGCCGGGGTGCGGTAGCCGACGGGGCCGGTCGGGGCCGGTTCGCTGCCGGCCACGACGACGTGCTCGAGACCAGGAACCGAGAACCGCGGCTGGCCGACCACCGGGACGGCCGGTGCCGGAGGCGCTGCGGGAGCCGTGGCCGCGGGCGGGGTGAGCGGCGCGGCGTCGACGGGCGACACCGGCGCCGGCGTCGGACGCACGAGCTGGTCGAACGGGAGCGTGTGCACCGCGGGCGAGGTCGGTGCCGGCGGCAGGAGGTCCTCGTCCGGCGGGAAGTCCGGCACCACGACGCCGAGCGGCGAGTGCGCGGACCCGGCGTCACCGAGCGGTGCGCCGGGCATGTGCGGTGCGCCGGGCACGTCAGGTGCGCCGGGCACGTCAGGTGCACCGGGCGTGTCAGCGGTGGCGACGTGCTCCGGCCGGGCGACCGCGGAGCCGTGCTCCGGCCGGGCGACGGCGGCGATGACGGGCGCGGCCTCGGCGGCGGTCGTCGCGGTGGACCCGACCACGTGCTCGGTGGGGGCCGACACGGCGGAGGCGGGGCGTGCCTCCAGGGCGTCCTCCGGCACAGCGGTGACCCAGGCCGGGACCGGCCGTCGGGGCCGGTCCGAATCCGGCATGCGATGCGACGCCACTGCTGCTCCCTCCGCTGGTCTGATCCATCGTCAGTTCTATCGGGAGCCTCCGGCCCGGGCGCATCCCCAGTTCGGGGCCGCGGACGGCAGCCCGTCGGTACGGTCGGGGCATGACCGGAATCGAACACCGTCCGCTCGGGCCCTCGGGGCTCGTCGTGTCCACCGTCGGCCTCGGCTGCAACAACTTCGGCCGGCCGGGCACCGCCTCGGAGTCGCAGGAGGGGACGAACGCCGTCGTCGGTGCCGCCCTCGACGCCGGCGTCACCCTCTTCGACACTGCCGACGTCTACGGCGGACGACCCGGGCTCAGCGAGGAGATGCTCGGGAAGGCCGTCGCCGGGCGCCGCGACGAGATCGTGCTCGCGACGAAGTTCGGCCTCGACATGCAGGGCGTGAACGGGCCGGACTGGGGCGTGCGGGGCTCCCGGCGGTACGTGCGGCTCGCCGTGGAGTCGTCGCTCCGGCGCCTCGGGACGGACTGGATCGACCTCTACCAGATGCACCGCCCGGACCCGGTGACCCCGATCGAGGAGACGCTCTCGGTGCTCGACGACCTCGTCCGCGAGGGCAAGATCCGCTACGTCGGCCACTCGAACTTCGGGGGCTGGCAGATCGCCGAGGCCGAACTCACCGCCTCGATCGCCGGCACCACGCAGTTCGTGTCCGCGCAGAACGAGTACAGCCCGCTCGCCCGCAGCGTCGAGGACGAGGTGCTGCCGGCGGTCCGGGCCTACGCGCTCGGGTTCCTGCCGTACTTCCCGCTGTACAACGGCCTGCTCACGGGCAAGTACACGAAGGCGGGTGGCCCCGCGGACGGGCGGCTCAGCACGGCGAAGCCGCAGCTGCTCGCGGACGCGCCGTGGGACGTGCTCGACGAGTTCCAGCGGTTCTGCGACGCGCGCGGGGTGACGATGCTGCAGGGGACGTTCGCGTGGCTCCTGGCACAGCCCGGGCTGTCGAGCGTGATCGCGGGGGCGACGAAGCCGGAGCAGATCACGCAGAACGCGGAGGCCGGTACCGCGTGGGCGCCGTCCGAGGACGACGTGGCCGAGATGACGGTCATCTTCGACGGCGCGGCGGCAGGTCGCTGAGTCGCTCATCGCGACCCGCTGACGGACTGGAGGGGGGGGGGGGGGCCGCCCCCCCCCCCCCCCCCCGCCGCGGGGGGGGGGCGCCCCCCGGGGGGGGGCGGGGCGGGGCGGCGCGCGCCCCCGGCGCCCCCGCCGCCGCCCGCGGCCCCCCCTC
>NZ_JBIVHJ010000005.1:80694-107488 GCF_044749145.1 Curtobacterium sp. NPDC089689
GGGGGGGGGCGGGCCGGTGGCCCCCCCCGCGCCCCCGGCGGCGGGCGGGGGGGGGGGGGGCCGCCCGCCCCCGCGCCTCCAGTCCGTCAGGTGGTGACGACCTACATGTCGCGGTAGCGCTTCGCGGCGGCGAGCGCCTCGCGCAGCTCCGGCGCCGTCAGGCGCACGACGTACCCGGGGGTGTCGCGCTGGATGCGCCATCCCTCGGCGAGCGGACCGGCGTCGACGACGTCGAACCCGAAGGCGTCGATGAGGTCGGTGACGGTGCGCTTGGCGTCCTCGTCGTCGCCGGCGACCACGAGGGCGCGGCGGTCGGGCGTCCCGGCGGGCTCGGCCTCGTCGGTGAGGGCGGGAGCGGCGATGTGGTTGAACGCCTTCACGACCTTCGCGCCGGGGAGGTGGTCCTGCAGCAGCTCGGCGGTGGTGGTCGTCTCGTCGTCGAGCGCCGCGATGTGCCCGTCGCGCTGCGGGTAGTAGTTGTTCGTGTCGATGACGACCTTGCCGACGAGGGGCTCGACGGGGATCGTGTCGATCGCGGCGAGCGGGGTCGTGACGACGACGATCTCGCCCGCGGCTGCTGCCTCGTCACGGGTGGCGGCGCGCGCGGACGCGCCGAGCTCGTCCACGAGGTCCGAGAGGGTCTCCGGGCCGCGGGAGTTGGCGATCACCACCTCGTGGCCGTGCTGCACGGCGAGGCGTGCCAGCTGGGATCCGATGTTGCCTGCTCCGATGATGCCGATCGTGGTCATGGAGGACGCAACGCACGGGCTCGGAGGGCATTCCCGGAGCATGATGGCGGCATGACCGAGGAGTTCCGCCACGAGGCCGACGAGAGCCGCTACGCGATGTACGTCGACGGTGAACTCGTCAGCGTCCTCGACTACCGCGAGAACGGCGACGCGATCGCCTTCCCGCACACGTACACCGTGCCGAAGCACCGCGGGCACGGGTACGCCGCCGCCCTGGTGACGCACACGATCGACGAGGTCGAACGGACGTCGGACAAGCGCGTCGTCCCGATGTGCTGGTTCGTCGGGCAGTGGTTCGACGAGCACCCCGAACGTGCAGGGCTCCTCAGCCGCGGCGTCGCGGACTGAGCGGGCAGGACCGGGAGCAGGAGTCGACGATGACCGCGATCACCCCGTTCCTCTGGTACGACGACCAGGCGCGGCAGGCAGCCGAGCTGTACGTCTCGCTCTTCCCCGACTCGCGGATCGACAGCGTCGCCGAGACCCCGGACGGCGATGCGCTCGTGGTCGAGTTCACGCTGCTCGGCCGGGGGTTCCGCGCCATGAACGGCGGCGCCGGTCACCCGCACAGCGACGCGGTCTCGTTCCAGGTCGACGTCGACACGCAGGAGGAGCTCGACCGGGTGTGGGACGCGCTGCTCGCCGACGGCGGACGGCCGTCGATGTGCGGCTGGCTGTTCGACCGCTGGGGTGTGGCGTGGCAGGTCACCCCGTCGATGATGGGCGACCTCATGACCGGTTCGGGCGACCCCGCCGCGAACGCCCGCGTGTACGAGGCCATGATGCGGATGCAGAAGCTCGACATCGCCGCGCTCCAGGCGGCTGCCGCCGGCAGCTGACCCGGCGGGCCGTGCAGTCGGGGGGCCGGCAGTCGGCCGGGTCTGGCAGTCGGCGGGTCTGGCATTCGGCGGGTCTGGCAGTCCGGTCAGCGACCGATCGGTATCCTCTGACCGCAAGGTACCGGGACGAGCCGGTGCGAGACGGCCCTCGACAGGCAGGAGCCACCATGGACCACCCGAGGTCCGATGTCCGGAACGCCGACGTCGGACGCGCCTACACCGAGCTCTCCCGCATCACGAGGCGGGCCAGCATCCGGGCGCGCGGGTCGGACGAGGTGCTCAGCGTCGTGGACCAGTCGCTCGTGGACTTCGTCGTCGAGCACCCCGGCTGCATGGCCATCGACATCGCCCGCTACCTCCGACTCAATCGGTCGACGATCTCCCGGCAGCTCTCGGGGCTCCTCGCGGCGGGCCTGGTGCGGACGACCGACGGCGGCACCGGCAACGCGAAGCCGCTGATCGCGACCGAGGCCGGCTGCGCGGCACTCGAGCGGTCCGTCCGGCTGCACCGCGACGCCCTCGAGGAACGCCTCGCCGACTGGTCCGACGACGACATCGCCCTGCTCGCCGGGCTGCTCGAACGCCTCGGCACCGCGGACGAGGCCGGTCTGCCGATGCCGGCCCGCGGCGCCGCGTCGTGACGACCTCGTTCGTCCTGCTGTCCGACACCCACCTGCCGAAACGCGCGAAGGACCTCCCGGCCGCGCTCTGGGGCGACGTCGACGCCGCCGACCTCGTCGTGCACGCGGGGGACTGGGTGGACCTCGCGACGCTCGACGCCGTCGCCGGCCGGTCGCGTCGGTTCGTCGGGGTCCGCGGCAACAACGACGGCCCGGAGTTCGACGACCGGCTCCCGCTCGAGGCCCGCTTCACCGTCGAGGACCTCCGCTTCGCGGCCGTGCACGAGACGGGCGCCGCGACCGGACGGGAACGCCGCGCCGCCGCCGCCTTCCCGGACGTCGACGTGCTCGTCTTCGGCCACTCGCACATCCCCTGGGACTCGGTCGCCGACACCGGACTCCGCCTGCTCAACCCCGGGTCGCCGACCGACCGCCGCCGTCAACCGGACCACACGTGGATGCGCGGCACGGTCGACGGCAGTTCACTCACCGTCGAACTCGTCCGACTGGCCCCACGCTGACGAACGGCGACACGGGTGGTCACACGGACAGGCCCGTGTGGGAAGGTGGAACGGTGCCCCGAGTCCCTGGTGAGAACCGCCTCCCCGACGTCGACGGCGCGACGACGCCCGGCCCGCCACCGGGTCCCCGCGACCCCGGGGACGCGTGGGCGATCGGCCCCGACGGCACCAAGGCGTGGGGACGCTTCGGTGCGGCGGGACTCCTGGCCGACGACGGTGCAGGACGCGTGCTCCTGCAGCACCGCGTCGAGTGGAGCCACCACGGCGGCACCTGGGGCATCCCCGGCGGCGCCCGTCACCAGGGCGAGGACGCCGTCACCGGGGCGCTCCGCGAGTCCGCTGAAGAGGCCGGTGTCCCCGAGGACGGCATCGACCTCCGGCACACCGCGGTCCTCGACCTCGGGTTCTGGACCTACACGACCGTCGTCGGGCGCGCCTCCCGGCCGTTCGAACCGGTGATCGCCGACCGTGAGAGCCTCGCGCTGTCCTGGATCCCCGTCGACGACGTCGCGGACCTCCCGCTCCACCCCGGCTTCGGTGCCTCCTGGCCGGCGCTCCGCGCGTCCCTCGACACGACGCCCCGGGTCGTGGTCGATGCCGCCAACGTGGTCGGCAGCCGACCCGACGGCTGGTGGCGGGACCGCGCCGGCGCCGCCGGCCGGCTGGTCGACGGCGTCAGGGCGCTCGCCGCGGACGGCGTCGCCTCGGCCGAGCTCGACCTGCCGTTCGCCCACTGGTGGCCGCGCTGGACGGTGGTGCTGGAGGGCGACGCCCGGGAGGCACGGCTCGACCCCGACGCCGCTGCCCGACCCGTCGACGTGGTGCGGGCAGCGGCGTCGGGTGACGATGCGATCGTCGCCGCCACCGAGCAGGCACTCGCTGACAGCGACGCGCCCGTGCTCGTCGTCACGGCGGACCGGGAGCTGCGCTCCCGCGTCGAGGCGCTCGGGGCCGGCGTGCGCGGCCCGGCATGGCTGCGCGACGTGCTGCCGGGCTGACTGTCCTGCCGGGCTGCCGTCGCACCGCACCTGCCCGCACCCGGTGACCCACCGTCGGGCGCGGGGCGGCGCGCTCAGGCCGGGATGTGCCTCCCGGACGACACCGTGATCGCGACCCACGAGACCACGCCGAGCGCGACGACCACGGCGAGGACGACGGGGACGGCCACGGCGCCCGCGACCGCCGCGATCACGGCGGGCGCGAGGAAGCCGGCGTACGCCGCGGCGTAGAAGACGCCGGTCAGCCCGGCGAGGTCGCGCGTGCCCGCGATGCGTTGGACCTCGAGCAGGGACGACACCAGCGCGAGGCCGATGCCCGCGCCGATGACGACGTTCGCACCGAGGCCGATCCAGACCGACTGCCGGACGATCGCGAGGGCGACGACCGCGATGCCGACCGTCATGAGTGCCACCGCCACGGTGAGGCCCCGGGCGGAGGTCACGGAGTGCACGCGCTTCGCGATCGGCTGCACCGCGCTGGAGACGCCGAGGGCGATGACCGTCGCCGCTGTGGCGAAGACGAGTCCCCAGGCGCCGGTCGCGTCGGCGAGCTGCGTCGGCAGGTAGCCGTAGCCGATCGCCGCCGAGCCGAAGATCCACGGCGCCGCGACGAGCACCACGCGCGTGAAGCGGCGGTGGCCGGCACTCGGGACCCGGAGCTGGTGCCACCAGGGGCCGGGGAGCCCTCCGGTCGTGTTCGTCTCCGGGGTGCGCCACACGATCACCGCGAAGGGCAGGGCGACAACGATGTGCACGAGGAACGGGAGGACCTCGGGGATCGGACCCCACTGGGCGATCACCCCGGCGACGAGCGCTCCCGACGCAGATCCGAGGGTGAACGCGAGCGACGCCCGTCGAGCCCCGGCACCGGCGTCCGCGCGGGGGTCGAAGCGGCCCTGCGAGAGCTCCTTCACCCAGCTGTTCCCGACCGCCATCGCGATGCCGACCGTGGCGCCGGAGAAGAGCCTCCCGGCGGCGAGGAACGCGGGACCGAACGGCCCGAGCGCCAGGAGCCCGCTCCCGACGACGGCGGTGCCGATGCCCACGAGCAGGAGCGGGCGGCGGCCGTGCCGGTCGGACAGCGACCCGGCGACGAGCAGCGCCGGCGCGAGTCCGAGGACGTAGACCCCGAGGAACACGTTCACCAGCACGGACGAGTAGTGCTGCCGCTGTTCGTACATGAGCAGCAGGGGCGAGAACTGGTTGCCGCCCCAGGAGCACACGAACACGGCGCCCCACGCGGCCACCCACGGCAGGACGCGGCTGCGCGTCCGCGGCAGGGCGACCGAGCCGGTGGTCGGCACGCTGCCGGTGGTGGCGTCGGCCGCGCTCACAGGGCGCCCCGGTGCGACGCGACGTGGGCGCGCAGGAGCTCGGCGTAGCGGGCGGCGTCCCCGGCCTCGAGTGCGGCGGCGAGGGCGCGGTGGTCGTCGAGCGACGCCTGGAGCTGTTCCGGCCGGAGCCGCATGAGGTGGTGTCGGAGCCGTTGCTGCCGATCGCGCAGGGTCCGCGCGAACATGACCGCGATGCCGTTCCGCGAAGCGCCGATGACCGCTCCGTGGAAGTCCGCGTCGACCTCGACGAAGCGGTCCACGTCACCCGCGGCGACCGCGGCCTCCTGCTCCGCCAGCATCGAGCGGAGATCCGGCAACACGTCCGCGGCACGACCGTCGGCGACGACCCGGGTGGCCGCGGTCGACTCGATCGCCTCGCGCACCTCGAGCACGTCGGCCGCCTCGTTCGGGGACATCGGCCGCACGACGGCGCCCTTGCGTGACTCCAGGGTGATGAGGTCCTCGGCGGCGAGTCGCAGGAACGCCTCGTGCACCGGTGTCCGGGACACGCCGATCTCCTGGCAGAGCGCGTTCTCACTGATCGCGGTCCCGCCGGGCAGGTCGCCGCGGATGATTGCGCGCTTCACGTGGTCGTAGGCGCGGTCTGCTGCCGCTGCAGTGCTGGTCGGTGCCGTCACGACGAACGATCCTACGCCTTGCATGCAACGCTGCACGCATCACCGCCACGTGACGGCCCGACATCGTTCCCGGCGCTGCCGATGCGCCACCGATACGCTGGCCACGACGTCAACGACGACGTCCGACAGGAGGTTCCCCTGATGGAACGCATCACCAGGGCTGACGACCGGGTCCACCGCCCGGCGGGTCCGTGGACGCCCACCGTCCACCGGCTGCTCGAACACGTGCACGGTCACGGCTTCGTGGGGGTGCCGGAACCGATCTCGCTCGGGGACGCCCTCGAGACCGTGTCGTTCGTCCCGGGCACCGCCGGTGACTACCCGTGGAACCAGGACATCGCGAGCGAGGCCGCGCTCGTGACCACGGCACGCATGCTCCGCCACTACCACGACGCCGCAGCCGACTTCCCCCGCAGTGACGCCGACGTGTGGTCCCAGGCGGAGCGCGCCCCGGTCGAGACGATCGTCCACGGCGACTTCGCGCCGTACAACTGCGTCTACGACGGCATCGCAGCCGTCGGCATCATCGACTTCGACACCGCACACCCGGGGCCCCGGGTCTGGGACGTCGCGAGTGCCGTGTACCGCTTCGCGCCGTTCACGACCGGCGTCGTCGAGGGCGGCACCGCGTCGCTCGACCTCCGGCTCGGGCGCGCCGCCGAGTTCTGCCGGGCCTACGAGCTCGACGCCCGTTCGCGGTCGGTCCTCGTCGACACGATGGTGTCGTCGCTCGTGGCGCTCGTCACGACCATCGAGACCGAGGCAGCGGCAGGCGACCCGAAGTTCGTCAGCGACCTCGCGCACGGACACGTCGAGCTCTACCGCGCCGACGTCGCGTTCATCGAGCAGCACGCGGACGCCATCGCGGCGGCCGTGGCCTGACGCCCGGTGTCCCGGCCGCCCGTGTCCGCGCAGCCGACCCCTGCGCGGCTCCGGGCCGAGCGTCTGGCCGCGCAGGGCATCGGCGTCCCGGGCGCCGCGCCGACCGCGGCGGTCGCGCGCATGACGGCCGTGCAGGGCCAGGACCTCGGGCAGGTGCTCTGGGCGATCGGTGTCCGTACGCCCGGGTCCACGCGCGACGACGTCCGGGCCGCCTTCGACCGTGGCGAACTCGTCCGCGGCTGGCCGATGCGGGGCACCCTGCACGCCCTCCGACCGGACGACCTCCGGCTGATCGCTTCGCTCACCGCCGACCGCACCGTGCGCTCGATCGCCCGTCGCGCCGCCGAGCTCGGGATCGACGAGGCGCTCGTCACCACGGCCCGCGACGCCACGGTCGAGGCGCTCGGCGGTGGTCGCTCGCTCGTCCGCGACGACCTCTTCGACCGCTGGCGCGCCGTCGGCATCGACCCTGCCGGTGGACGCGGTTACCACCTCCTGCTCCGCCTGTCGCTCGACGGACTGGTCGTCTGGGGGCCGACCGCCCGGGTCGGCCAGGGCATCGTGCTCCTCGACGAGTGGGCGCCCGCCGTCGAACCCGTGCCGGACCGTGACGAGGCGCTCCGCCGGCTCCTCGCGGGCTGGCTGCGGGGCAGGGGTCCGGCCACCGAGGCCGACGCCGCCGCGTGGACGAAACTCCCGCTCGGGGACGTCCGCCGTGGCATCGCCGCCGCCGGCAACGCCGTGGAGCACCTCGGCGGAGGGCTGCTCGCGCTCGCCGACCGTCCGCCGACGGGTGGCACCCCGACCGGACACCTGCTCCCCGGCTTCGACGAGTACCTCCTCGGCTACGCCGACCGCTCCGCGCAGCTGCCCGTCGAGCACCAGGACCGCGTCGTGCCGGGCGGCAACGGCATCTTCCTGCCGATGGCCGTCGTCCGGGGCGTCGTCGTGGGGACGTGGACCCGAGCGGAACACGCGTCCGGGGTCCGGGTGACGGTCACGCCCTTCGCCCCGCTCGCCCCGTCGGCCGTCCGCGCACTCGGTGCCGCCGCCGACCGGTACGCCCGCTGGCTGGGCGCCCCGGTGACGTTCACGGTCGCCTGACCCTGACCCCGTGGGCGTCCGCGGTCCCCGACCGACGCCGTCCCCAGCCAGCACCCAGCGCGTGTGCGGCTGACCCCGACGCTCCCTCGGGTAATGTCGCAGGGCCATGACCGACAGCCCGGCCGACGCCACCCCGTACGAGGTCCTCGGCGTCCCTGCGACCGCCGACGACGACGAACTCCGGCGCGCGTACCGGAAGGCCGCCCGCGAGTCCCACCCCGACCTCGGCGGCGACCCCCAGTCCTTCCGACGCGTCCAGCTCGCCTGGGAACGCATCGGCACCCCCGCCGCCCGCCGCGCCTACGACGCGGGCTCCCGCCCCGGCTCGGCCCCGACGTACGAGGCCGGGTCGGCAGGGTCCGGCTCCTCGGCCTGGAGGCACGGATCACCCCGCGACGCCTACGCACCCCCGTCGGCTCGTCGCGACTCACGCCCCCGTGCCCGCTCCCACGGACACCCCGGCGGGCGGTCCCGCGAGGTGTTCCTGCAGGCCGAACGCGAGTGGGTCGGTCTGGGCGACCCCATCGAGGACCCCTACGACCCCGCGCTCATCCGCTCCGCGCCCCGGCACATCCGCCGGCTCCTCGGCGAGGCGCTCGCCGAGGAGGCCACGGCGTCGATCGTCGCGGACATGGGCATCGGCGTCACCGTCTGGCACGACCTCGACGCCGGACCCGAGGGCAAGCTCGACCACGCCGTGCTCACGAACTCGGGGCTGTGGGCGCTCGAGTCCATCGACTGGGGCGGACCCGTGCAGGTCGAGGGCGGCGAGATCGTCGGCGAGACCCTCGCGCCGGGGGAGCGCCCCGTCAAGGAACTCGTCCGCGCCGCCCGCGCCGTGCAGAAGCAGACCCGCGTCCGCTTCACCGGCCGGATCCTCGTCGTGCCGGACTCCGCCGTCGACGAGGACGTCCAGCTCGTCGGCTCGCAGCGGAAGCCCACCGCGTTCGTCGTGCAGCGCAGCGCCCTGGCGTACGTGCTGTCCGGCGCGCTCTCGCCCGTCGGGTCGGTCGACGTGTTCGACGTCCGCGACCGCCTGCAGCAGACGGTCCGCTTCGTCTGATGCCGGGTCAGTAGCCGCGGAGCTTCTCGAGGTCGCGGCGCTCCCGCTTGCTCGGACGCCCCGCACCCCGGTCGCGCTGCGGCACGAACCCGGCCTCCTCGCGGGGGAGTCGCGGCGGGGTCTTGTCCTCGAAGTGCTTCGCGGCCTCGGGGGCGCTCGTCCGCTTGAGGATGATCCCGCGCACCACGACGATGCGGTCGAAGCCGTTCTGCCGCACCCGGACCTCGTCGCCGGGGCCGATCGGCTGCGCCGGCTTCGCGCGCTCCCCGTTCACCCGGACGTGGCCGGCCTTGCACGCGGCCGTCGCGGCGGATCGGGTCTTCGTGATGCGGACCGCCCAGATCCAGCTGTCGACCCGTGCCTTCTCCATCCCGACACCCTACGACGCCCCGCCCGCCCTACCCTGGGCAGCATGACCACCGACCCGGCCGCCGTCGCACGGGCCCTCGCGCTGGGCGTGCTGCACGACGCGGCACTCGGCGACCGGCTCGTCGTCCGTGCACACCACGGCGACGGCGCGCGGGACGCCCTCGGCGAGCTGCGCGCCCGGACGGACGCCACGGTGACGATCGACACCCGCCGGGGGCCCGTCGAGGTGGCGCTCGCCGAAGTCGTCGCCGCGAAGCCCGTGCCGCCCCCGGCCGTCCGCCGCCGCTGAGCCCGCCCGCCCGGCGCGCCGCACCCGACCTCCCGGGCACGCCCCCGTAGCCTCGGAGCATGGCTGTCCCCGTCCCGCTCGGCACCGAGGACCGCACCGCACGCCTCACGCTCCGCCGACCGGACGCCTGGCGTCGCGAGGACGCCCCGCAGGCCGACCTCCGGCTCACCGGTGACGACGTGGTCATCACCGTCCGCTCCCGCCCGAGCGACCGCACGATCGCCGAGGAGCACACGAGCCTCCTCGAGCGCCTGCCGGGGTCGGTCGAGGGCCTGCTGCTCGTCGGCGTCGACGTGTGGACCGCCGCGGGCGCCCCCGCACGCCTCGTCGAGTACGTCCGGCCCGACGAGGACGGCGCCGTCGCCGGAGCCCACCTCGTGTTCGTCACCGGGCGGCACCGCGTCGACCTCACCGTCGAACGGCCGCTGGCCCGCATGCTCGCGACCGACGACCTCGTGTTCGCCGTGCTCGACACCGTCCGCGCGACCGAGCCCACCGAGGCACGCCCCCACCGCGACCTCGAGCCCCTGCCCGCGGCACCCGCCGCTCCCGCCCTCGACGGTCCACGACTCGGCGCCGAGGCCGTGTCGACCCTCCGCAGCCTCGCCGGGCGCCGGTGGAACCCCGGCCTCCTCCGCAGCCCCGCCGGGCGCGAGCTCATCGACGCCGGCCTCGTCGGACGCCTCGGCACCCTGCCCGAGGCCACGCAGTCCCTCCTCGGCCCCTGGGCCGAGGACACCCAGCCGACCACCCTGGAACAGCGACTGGCCGACGGGAGCGAGTCGCGCCTCCAGGCCTGGGACGGCACCGTCGTCGACGGGAGGGACGACCAGGTGGTCGCCGCCGTCCCGCCCGAGCGCGTGGT
Organism: Curtobacterium sp. NPDC089689; assembly: GCF_044749145.1. Taxonomy (NCBI): domain Bacteria; kingdom Bacillati; phylum Actinomycetota; class Actinomycetes; order Micrococcales; family Microbacteriaceae; genus Curtobacterium; species Curtobacterium sp. NPDC089689. Next base: position 90,966 of record NZ_JBIVHJ010000005.1, read on the forward strand.
CGCGGTCATGGCCGGGAGGCTCGGCATCCGCCCGGTGTGGACCTTCCCGTTCCGCACGGGGTCGGTCCGGGCAGACCTGGTGGCGCGCCGCCTCGACGGCGGGGACACCGCGCCGGACCTGCCCGCGGACGTCGCTGAGGGCGACCCGCGGCTCGCCCGGTTCTGGGCCGCGCCGTGGACGGTCTCGCACCTGCGACGGCCCGGGGCGCAGCACCCCGTCACGATCGTGCACGCCGAGGGGCAGGGGTTCGCCCGGGTCGGACGCACCGAGGCCGGGGCGACCGCGTTCTCAGCGGATGCCCCGGCCAACGTGTTCCGGTCGGTGGTGCGGGCGGTGCTCGGGTCCTGACCTCCCCGGCGGCTAGGCTGCCGGGCCCGCGGTCAGCGTGACCGTCACCGTGTGGGAGGTCCCGGCGCTGTCCGTGTAGGTGACCGTCACCCGGTCGCCGACGCTGTGCGCCTGGATCGCCGCCGTCAGCGCGTCCGAGGTCGAGACCGCGGTGCCGTCGAGCGCCGTGATCACGTCGCCGGCACCGAGGCCGGCCTTCGCCGCACCCGAGCCCTCGACCGTGCCGGCGACGGCGACGCCACCGGTCGTGGCGGTCCCGCTCACCTCGACTCCGAGGAACGCGGGCAGGCCGATCGTGATCGTCGACGAGGACTCACCCGCGAGGATCTTGTCCGCGATCGACTTCGCGGTCGAGATCGGGATCGCGAAGCCCGTGACGTCCGCCGACCCCGAGGACGCCGCGGTCGCCATGCCGACGACCTCGCCCTCGCTGTCGAGGACCGGGCCGCCCGAGTCGCCCGAGACGATGTCCGCCGCGACCTGGATCATGCCCGTGAGGGACTCGGTGCCGGAGCCGGAGTCGCTCTGCACCTGGATGTCCTGGTCGGTCGCGGTGACGGTGCCCTCCGCGGCGACGAGGTTGCCCGTGCCCTCGGCGTTCCCGACGTCGGTGACCGAGTCGCCGGTCTTCGCGCCGCCGTCGTCGTCGAGCGTGACGGTCGACAGGCCGGATGCATCCTGGAGCTTCAGGACCGCGACGTCGTGGGTGGCGTCCGTGCCGACGACGTCCGCCTTGTACTGCTTGCCGGTCGTCTCGTCGGTCACGACGATGCTCGTGGCGCCCTGCACGACGTGGTTGTTCGTCAGCACCGTGCCGTTCGAGGTGAGGATCATCCCGGTGCCGGCGGCCTGCGACGACTCGTCGTAGTTCAGGACCGTGTTGATCGTGACGACGCCCTTCTTCTGGGCTGCGGTCGCGGCGGTGGCGGCGGACTGCGTGCTCGTCCCGGAGCTGCCGTCGCCCGTGCCGGTACCGTCGCCCGTGCCGAGTCCGTTGCCCGGCACCGTGAAGCCGTTCGTGCCGCTGCCGTCGCTGCTCCCGCTTTCGCTGCCCGTCCCGGGGAGCGTGGTGGTGCCCTGCGACTGGCTCGACGTCGTCGACGTGTGCTGGGAGGAGAGCCCGAGGGCCGTCCCGCCCGCGGCCCCGAGGATCGCGAGCGCCGCGATGCCCGAGCCGATCATGAGCCCGAGGCGGCGCGGGCGCTTCGTCGGCGCGGACGCCCACCCACCGTGGTTCGCGGCGGCGGCCCCGGTCGCCCAGCCCTGCGGGTTCGACCAGCCCTGGCCGTTCGACCAGTGCTGCCCGTCGAGGGCGGGGCTCCCGACGAGGTACGGGCCCCGGCCGTCGTGCGTGTAGGCGTACGGGCCGGAGCCGTCGGGTGCGTACAGGTACGGACCGCTGCCGTCGAAGGCGTAGGCCGGGCGGAGGGTCGATCGGTCGGCGTGGGGAGCCTCCCAACCGCCCTGCGTGCGGGCAGCGGCTCCGTCGGTCGTCGCGCCGTTCGTCCCGCCAGGGGTGGCGTCGGGGTTCGGGGTCTCGTTCATCGGTGCTCTCCGGTCGTCCCTCGACGGCCCGGTCGGGCGTCGATGGATGCCAGTACAGGCCTGTTCCCCAAGGAGACCCTATGAACGAGCACTGCGCACGCTCACGGCTCGCTCGGGGAAGGCCGAACGTCGGGCCGATCCGCTCGGGGCGCGCACGTTAGGGTTGCCTCACCCCCATGGCAGCTCCCGTCCTCGCTCCCGCGCCCAGCTCCGTCGGCCGGCTCGTCCGCGCCACCGTGCTGGCGGTCGTGGTCCTCGGCGTCGCGGTCGCGCTGTCCGTGGCGTTCGGCTCACGGCCGATCCCGCTCGGGACCGTCCTCGACACGGTCCTGCACCCCGGACGCCGCGACGAGATCGGCCTCATCGTGCTCGGCAACCGCGTGCCCCGTACCGTCGTCGGGCTCCTGGCCGGAGCCGCACTCGGGGTCGCCGGTGCCGTGATGCAGGGCGTGACGCGGAACCCCCTCGCCGACCCGAGCGTGCTCGGCATCAACGCCGGGGCCTCCCTCGCGGTGGTGACCGGCATCGCGGTGTTCGGCATCAGCGGCACGGGCGCGTACCTGCCCTTCGCGTTCGTCGGCGCCGGACTCGCGGCGCTGCTCGTCTACGGGATCGCCGCGGTCGCCCGGCGCGGGCTCTCCCCGGTCGGGCTCGCGCTCTCCGGGGCCGTGGTCGCCGCGGCGCTGTCCTCGGTGACGACCGCGGTCCTCGTGACGAACCAGTCCCTGCTCGACCAGCTCCGGTTCTGGCAGGTCGGCGCGCTCGCGGGCAAGGACCTCGGCACCGCCGGGGTCATCGTCGTCCCGGTGCTGGTCGGCCTCGTCGTCGCGATCGGCCTCGGTCGGTCGCTCAACACCCTCGCGCTCGGCGACGAGCTCGCCGCGTCCCTCGGCCAGCGGGTGGTGCTCGTCCGGGTCGTCGGCGGTGTCGTGACCGTGCTGCTGGCCGGGTCCGCCGTGGCCGCCGCCGGGCCGATCGCCTTCGTCGGACTCGCCGTCCCGCACGCCGTCCGTCGCCTCACCGGGCCCGACAACCGGTGGACGATCCTGCTCTCCGCGCTCGTCGCACCGGCCCTCCTGCTCGCGGCCGACGTCATCGGCCGCGTCGTCGCGTACCCGGGGGAGCTGCAGGTCGGCATCGTCACGGCGCTCGTCGGGGCGCCGGTGTTCATCGCGCTCGTCCGGTCCCGGGCGGTGCGGGGACTGTGACGGCCGTGGACCCTCGGAGCCGTCGCCGGGTCGTCGGAGCACGCCGCGAGCTGCTCGTGCTCGGCGTGCTGCTCGTGGTGCTCGTCGCGCTCGTGCTCACCGGCCTCGGCGTCGGCGAGATCCCGCTGTCACCCGCGCAGGTGGCCGCCGCCGCGTTCGGGCACGGGGACGCGATCGCGGACTTCGTGATCGGGCAGCTCCGCGGGCCGCGGGTGTTCGGCGCGGTGTTCGTCGGCGCGGCCCTCGGTGTCGCCGGCGCGATCGTGCAGAGCGTGGTGCGGAACCCGATCGCGAGCCCGGACGTCATCGGCATCACCTCGGGAGCGAGCGCCGCCGGCATCACCGCGATCGTGTTGTTCGGGGCGTCCGGGATCGCGCTCTTCGGCACCGTGCTCGTCGGGGCCGTCGTGGTGTCGCTCGTCATCGCCGCACTGTCCTGGCAGCGGGGGATCACCGGCAACCGGGTGGTCCTCGTGGGCATCGGCGTCGCCGCGATCTGCCTGGCCGTGACCGGCTGGATGCTCACGAGCGGCACCGTGACCCAGGCGGGCACCGCGCTGCTGTGGCTCTCCGGCAGCCTGAACGCCGTCGACCGGGACCTCGTCGGCGTCCTCGGCATCGCCTTCGTCGTCCTCATGGCGCTCGCCCTCGTCCAGTCGCCCCGGTTGACGGTGCTCGCGCTCGGGGACGACGTCGCGTCGGCGCTCGGTCTCCGTCCCGACCGCGCGAAGGTGCTGCTGCTCCTCACCGCGGTGGCGCTGACGGCCGGCGCCGTGGCCACCGCAGGCCCCGTGTCGTTCGTCGCGCTCATGTCGGCGCCGATCGCGCGGCGGGTCGTCGGCGGCGGACGGGTCGCACTCGCCCCCGCCGCCGCCGTCGGCGCGGTGGTGACGCTCGCGAGCGACCTCGTGGCCCAGTTCGCGATCCCGGGCACCGCGCTCCCCGTCGGTGTCGTCACCGGGGTCGTCGGTGCGCCGTACCTCCTCTGGCTGCTCGCCCGCGGCCGCTGACGAACCCAGCCGCCGGAACACCCGGCCGCCGACGCGCGCGAACGCGGGGTCGCAACTCCCCGGGCGCGCGCTGCCCGGAGGTCACGGAACGTCGCTCCCGAGCACTCCGAGCGACCGTTCGTGACCCTTCGCCGGGTGTCGACGGGGCGTCGCGACCACCTGCGCGCGGATCGCGACGGACCCGACGGAGCCGAGCCGTGCCTCCAGGCGGACCGTCGGGGGACCGCGCGCAACGTGAGCGGCGTGTCGTCCGGAGGCCCGCCGGACCCGGAGCGACACGCCGCGAACCGGCCGTCCCGCAACATCGTGCGGGTTCCCGCACGAGGAGGCCAGAACCCCCCTTCCGGGTGTCTGCACCGTTCGTTCTGTCCCCATAGGTTCGCAGTCGACCGTCGGGGGCAACCCGACAGCGTGCCGACCCGATGGTGCGCTGACCTCCGCGGAAGAAGGACCGTCATGCCCGAACAGCTCGACGGCGCCCCCGTGCGCCGGAGGCAGTGGGGTTCCGAGCGTCGTACCCGCCCGCTCGACACCATCCACGCCCGTCCCTCCGACCGGAAGCTCGTCTCCGGTCGCGTCGCCATCATCCTGACCATCGCGTTCTGGCTCGCGTACGTCGTCTACACGGTGATCCGCCAGTTCCTCGACTACGGCACCGAGAGCTTCCGCTTCACCACCGAGGCGATCTCGTACCTGGTGGTCGTCACCTTCCTGACCTTCTCCGCCCTCATGCACCTCATCGCCCGCCAGGGTGCGATGGAGCGGTTCGCCGCACACGTCCGCGTTCCGCGCGCCGAGCTCGACCGCCACTTCGCCGAGGGGCACGAGGCGCCGATGACGGTCCTCGTGCCGAGCTACGCCGAGGAACCCGAGGTCGTCGCCACCACGCTCTGGTCGGCAGCGCTGCAGGAGTACCCGGCCCTCCGCGTCGTCCTGCTCGTCGACGACGCCCCCTTCCCGACCGACCCCGAGGTGGCCGACAAGCTCGAGCGCACCCGTGCGGTCGCCGGGCAGATCCAGTCGCAGCTCGCCGCACCCTCCCGGCGCTTCCAGGAGGCCCTGCTCGTCGCGGAGATCGACGCCGACTCCGCACCGCACGCCTCGGTCGACGCGCTCCGGACGCTCGTCGAGCACCACCGCTGGGCGGACGCCTGGCTCCGGCGACACGCCCGTGAGCACGAGGTCGTCGACCACGTGGACCACTTCTTCCACGACCAGGTGCTCGTCGCGCTGGCCGACGAGTTGCGCCTGACGTCGGAGGCGCTCGAGGCCGCGATCGTGGACGCGGTCGGTGCCGGGGCTACCGCCGGCCGCGCGGCCGGTGCTGCCTTGGGTGGCGACGCCTTCACCGAGGTGACCAGCGCCCGTGCCCTCGAGCTCACCCGCCGTCTGGCGTGGACCTTCACCGCCGAGATCACGACCTTCGAGCGGAAGCGGTTCGTGAACCTCTCCGACGAGGCGAACAAGGCCATGAACCTCAACTCGTACATCGGGCTGCTCGGCGGCTCGTACGCGTTCGAGGAGACCGCGAGCGGGACGATCCTCCGCACGGTCGCCTCGCCGGAGGACGCAGACCTCGTCGTCCCCGCGTCCGACTACGTCCTGACGCTCGACGCCGACTCCGTCCTGCTCCGTGACTACTGCCTGCGGCTCGTGTACTTCCTCGAGCAGCCGGAGAACGCCCGCGTGGCCGTGACGCAGACCCCGTACTCGTCCTTCCGGGGGGCGGCGACGCGCATCGAGCGGCTCGCCGGTGCGACCACCGACATCCAGCACATCCTCCACCAGGGCATGTCGCGTCACAACGCGACCTTCTGGGTCGGCGCGAACGCGGTCATCCGCACCCGTGCGCTCCGCGACATCGAGGAGGTCGAGACCGTCGGCGGCTTCGAGGTCAAGCGGTACGTGCAGGACCGCACGGTCATCGAGGACACCGAGTCGAGCGTCGACCTCGGCATGCACGGCTGGACCCTGGTGAACTACCCGGAGCGCCTGTCGTACAGCGCGACCCCGCCGGACTTCGGCTCGCTCATCGTGCAGCGACGCCGCTGGGCGAACGGTGGCCTCCTGATCCTGCCGAAGTACCTCCGCCAGGTCCGCGAGCGTCGGCAGCGTGGGGAGCGGGTCGGCCTCGTCGAGATGTCCCTCCGCGTCAACTACATGGCGTCGATCGCGTGGGGTTCGCTCGGCCTCATCTTCCTGCTGGCCTACCCGTACGACTCGCGGCTGCTCAGCCCGATGGTGCTCCTCGCCGCGCTGCCGTACTTCTGGCTCTTCGCGTCCGACCTGAAGTACTGCGGCTACAAGCGCACCGACATCCTCCGGATCTACGGGTTCAACCTGATCCTCATGCCGGTCAACGTCGCCGGGGTGCTCAAGAGCATCCAGCAGGCGCTGACGGCGAAGAAGATCCCGTTCGCCCGCACGCCGAAGGTCCGCGACCGCACGGCGTCCCCCGCGCTGTACGTCCTCGCGCCGTACGCCATGGTCGTCTTCTCGGTGTTCACGTTCCTGCGGGACTACCAGGCGCAGAACTGGGGCAACGCGGTGTTCGCGGCGTTCAACGCCCTCCTCGCGTTCTACGCGATCGTCGCGTACATCGGCATCTGGAACTCGGTCGTCGACGTCTGGCTGTGGGCCACCCGGTGGATGTACTACGACCCGTCCGCCCGGGCCGCACGTCGCGCCGCCCGTCGGCAGGCGAAGCAGGACCGGAAGGCGGCCCGCAAGGGTCTGCTGCCCGAGGCCGAGCCGGTCGCCGAGGACTGGCGTGCCGTCCTGTACTTCGGGCACGGCGGTGCGGAGCTGCCGACCCGCCACGGTGCCGGGACGGTCGGCGCCCCGGCGACCCGCAGTACCCCGACGGTCGTGACCGCACCCGCCGGGCCCACTGCGTCCGACGCGCCGACCCGGCGCGCCGCGTCCCCCGCCGCCCCCGCCTCCACCGATGAACGGACCGCTGCCTGATGTCCTCCACCAGACGACTCTCCCCGCTGCGGGTCGGCCTCGCGGTCGTCCTGACCGCTGCCGTCGCGGCCGGGGGCTACCTCGGCTTCGACCGCTGGCAGTCGGCGCAGGCCGCGGACGCCCAGAAGAGCTGGTTCGCCGCGTACACCGACGTCACCGCCACCCCGACGTTCGCCTTCGAGGACGTTAAGTCCGCCAAGGGCCGCGACGTGATGCTCTCGTTCGTGGTCGCCGACCACGACGCGGCCTGCACCCCGACCTGGGGGTCGGCGTACTCGCTGCAGGGCGCATCCGACTCCCTCGACCTCGACCGCCGCATCGCCCGGCTCCAGCAGCAGAAGGGCGAGGTCGGCGTCTCGTTCGGCGGCCTCGCGAACGACGAGCTCGCGACGACCTGCACGCACACGTCCGACCTGGTCGGCGCCTACGAGACCGTCGTGCAGCGATACGACGTCAGCACGGTCGACTTCGACGTCGAGGGTGACGACCTCACGAACCACGCCGCGGGGGAGCGCCGGGCTGCCGCCGTGAAGAAGCTGCAGGACGCGCGTCGTGCTGCGGGGCACCCCCTCGCAGTGTGGCTCACCCTGCCCGCAGCGCCCGGGGGCCTGACGAGCGACGGGACCACCGCGGTCGCACAGTTCCTCAAGGCCGGGGTCGACCTCGCCGGCGTCAACGCGATGACGATGGACTACGGCCAGGCCAAGGGCTCGAGCCAGAGCATGTACTCCGCCTCGGTCCAGACCCTGCAGGAGGTCCAGCGCCAGCTCGGCGTCCTGTACCGGCGGGCCGGGACGCCCCTCACCGACGCGACGCTCTGGCACAAGGTCGGCGCGACCCCGATGATCGGGCAGAACGACATCCAGGACGAGGTGTTCTCGCTCACCGACGCGAAGAAGCTCAACGCCTGGGCGCGGGAGCGCGGGCTCGGCCGCATGTCCATGTGGTCCCTCAACCGTGACACCACGTGCGGCTCGAACTACGTGAACCTGTCGACCGTGTCGAACTCCTGCTCGGGCGTCGACCAGGACGGCGTGCTGTTCGCCGACGTCCTCGGCAAGGGCTTCACGGGCGGCATCGTCGCGGCGGCCTCGGACGTCACGAAGGCCGAGCCGAGCGCGACCGTCCAACCGACCGACGACCCGAAGACGAGCCCGTACCCGGTGTGGAGCGCCGACGCGTCCTACCTCGAGGGCACGAAGATCGTCTGGCACCACAACGTCTACGAGGCGAAGTGGTGGACCTCGGGCGACCTGCCGGACGACCCGGTGCTCAGCGCCTACGAGACGCCGTGGCAGCTCATCGGGCCGGTGCTGCCGGGTGAGAAGCCGGTCAAGCAGGTCACCCTGCCGGCGGGCACTTACCCGTCGTGGTCCGGTACGAAGCAGTACGACACCGGGGCGCGGGTCCTGTTCGACGGTGTGCCGTACCAGGCGAAGTGGTGGAACACCGGCGACAGCCCGGAGGCCTCGACCAGCGACCCGGACGGCTCGCCCTGGGTGAAGCTCAAGGACTCCGAGATCAAGGAGCTCCTGTCGGAGCTCCAGCAGTGACGGACCGGCGGTGCGTGTCCGCAGGCGGTGACGGTCCGTCCGTGGTGACGGGATGACGGCCGGGAGGCGCGGTGCCAGCTGGCACTGCGCCTCCCGGTCGTCTCGGTGCGCGTTTCGTGGACGTTCGCTGATCGCGCACTGCCGAGTTGTGCACAGCCCCGTTCTGGGCTCCCGCGGGGTCACCCGTTTCCGATACGCTGATGGGCCAAGAGAGGGAGGTCCACGATGTCCGATCCAGTGGTCCCGCAGCAGGGTCCGGCAGGCAGCGACGGTCGCACCCAGCAGCAGCGACTCGTCGACACCACGATGACCTTCAGTCTGGAGCAGGCGGCGGCCCTCACGCCCGAGTCCGGCATCTCGACCGAAGAGCGCGACGCCATCACGGCGCTGCCCTCCGGTTCGGCGCTGCTCGTCGTGCGCCGCGGTCCGAACGTGGGCGCGCGGTTCCTGCTCGACTCCGACGTCACGACGGCCGGTCGGCACCCCGACGCCGACATCTTCCTCGACGACGTCACGGTCTCGCGCAAGCACGCGCAGTTCCTCCGGCACGGCACGAGCTTCACGGTGAAGGACCTCGGGTCGCTCAACGGCACCTACTTCGACGGTGCCCGCATCGACGAGGCCCTGCTCACCGACGGGTCCGAGGTCCAGGTCGGCAAGTTCCGCCTGACCTTCTACGCCTCCCGGGTCGACCTGGCGCGCCTGGCGAACGCGTAGTGCCCGCGCGGTCCGCCGCGGCCCGGGCGGGGTCCGCGGCGCCGGAGCTGCTCACGATCGGGCAGGTCCTCGCTCGCCTGAAGCCCGAGTTCCCGGACCTCGCCGGCTCGAAGCTGCGGTTCCTCGAGGAGCGCGAACTCGTGACCCCCGTGCGCACCGCGAGCGGTTACCGCAAGTTCTCGCCTGCCGACGTCGAACGGCTCCGGATCATCCTCGGGCTGCAGCGGGATCACTACCTCCCGCTCAAGGTCATCAAGGAGTACCTGGCGGACCTCGACGCCGGGCGCGAGCCGACGCTGCCGGGTGGGGGCGAGGCGCCGAAGCCCTCGATCCTCGGCCGTGAGCGTCGCTACACCCGCGACGAGACCGTCCGGGCGGCGGGAGCCACCCCGATGCTGTTGTCCGACGCCGTGTCGTCGTCGTTGCTCCCCGCGACCGACACCTACGGCGAGGACTCCGTCGCGGTGCTGAAGGCGCTCGTCGAGCTCCAGCGTTCGGGGATCGAGCCGCGGCACCTGCGGACCTTCCGTGCGACCGCCGAGCGAGAGGTCGGTCTGATCGAGTCCGCGCTCATGCCGGTGTCGCGCCGCGGGGACGCCACCTCGAAGGCGAAGGCCACCGAGCTCGCGCGGGAGATCGCCGGGCACCTCGAGACCATCCGGTCGCAACTCATCCGGTCGGCGATCGGTCGTCTCGACGCATGAGGCTCGCGCTGGGGGAGTCTCGCGTCGCTGGCGGGTGTCGGAGGGCGGGGCGTATCCTCGACACGCCGGACGCGCCGGAGCGGATGTCCCGCGCGCGGCGGCTCGGAGTCGCTACCGTGGTCCTCGGAACAACTCTCAACCCGGCATTGAAGCTTCGGGTGAGGGCTCGATCGTCGTGGAAGGCAAGCGCATGAGTGGGACTGACACCCCCGGTACCGGGTCGGACATGACGCGGTACGACCTCGGGCTGCTCTTCACCGACGGCATGCCGGAGCACGACGAACAGAACGGCTACCGCGGCACCGTCGCCGCCCGGGCAGCCGGCATCTCCTACCGGCAGCTCGACTACTGGGCCCGCACCGAACTCGTGCAGCCCACCATCCGCGGCGCCGCCGGCTCCGGCTCGCAGCGGCTCTACGGCTTCCGTGACATCCTCGTGCTCAAGCTCGTGAAGCGTCTGCTCGACACCGGCATCTCGCTGCAGCAGATCCGCACCGCGGTGAACCAGCTGCGGGAGTCGGGCGTGTCCGACCTCGCCCAGACCACCCTGATGTCCGACGGTGCCTCGGTCTACCTCTGCACCTCCGACGACGAGGTCATCGACCTGGTCTCGCGCGGCCAGGGCGTGTTCGGCATCGCCGTGGGCAAGGTCCTGCGCGAGGTCGAGTCGTCGCTCGTGGAGCTCGACGCCGCCCCCGCTGCCGATCCTGACGACGAGCTCGCTGCCCGTCGGGCCTCCCGCGCGTCCTGACCCGCCGTCCCTCGGCCAGTCGGCGCCCCGACGTGGCAGTCGCCTGACGCGCCGCGCGTCGTCGTGGCCGCGCCCGGCGTCGTTCGCGCGTCGTCGTCGTGTCTGACGTTGGTCGCACGACGTGCCGCGTGCCGTTCGTCATGGTCGCAGAACGTGCCGCTCCCTCGACGCCGACCCGACACTTCGTGCGACCAGCACGGACGTGAGCGGCACGTCTTGCGACCAACGGCCGGGGCGTCGGGCCGACTCGTCTTGCGACCGATGGGAACGTGAGCGGCACGTCCCGCGACCCCGCTCGGCGCTGGCCGAGGCACAAGCGGCAGGCCAGCGGGGCCGACGACGATCCGGTTGGTCGCACGACGTGCCGCGTGCTGATCACTGCGGTCGCAGAAGCCGTCGCTGCCGGTGCTCCGAGGCGACACGATCTGCGACCAACGCGAACGTGAGCGGCACGTCGTGCGACCAAACGCCTGCGCCGACCAAACGCTGGCGCCCGCCAAACGCCCGCGCAATAGCCCGCCCGCCCGCCCGCGCGGACCGGAGCGGACGCTACGCGGCGCCGCCCTCGGCGTAGGGGCCGATCTTGCCCGTGCGCATGATGCGCTCGAGCAGCTGGTCGAAGTTCTTCGCCATCTCCTGCGCGGACTCGCCGGGCCACACGTGCAACGGCTTCGCCGCACCCTGCGCCTGCTGCAGCGACGTGCGCTCCGGCAGCTGCGGCGACAGTACGAGCGGCCCGAACATGTCGCGGAGCTCCTTGATGCGGAACTGGTGCTCGAGCGACTGCACGCGGGCACGGTTCACGATGATGCCGAGCGGCTGGAGGCGCGGCGAGAGACCGCGGCGGATCTCCTCGATCGCGCGGAGGGCACGGTCGGCAGCCGCGACGGAGAAGAGCCCGGGCTCGGTGACGACGGTGACGCGGTCGGACGCGGCCCACGCCGTGCGGGTGAGGGCGTTCAGTGACGGGGCGCAGTCGATGAGGACGAGCTCGTAGTCCTGCTCGACGTTCGCGAGGGCCTCTTCGAGCTTCCAGATGTCGCGGATCGACGGGTGCGGCCCGTCGAAGTTGATGGCCGAGGGCGATCCGACCATGACGTCGATCTTGCCCTGGGAGCCCTTCGTCCACCCGGACGGGGCGATCGCCTGGCGGACGATCTTCTCCTTCGGGTTCTCGAGCACGTCGGCCACGTTGAGGTGCCCGGCGAGGTTGATGTCGAGGCCCGTCGAGACGTCGGACTGCGGGTCGAGGTCCACCACCAGCGTGCGCAGTCCCTTGGCGAACGCGGCCGAGGTCAGGCCGAGCGTCACCGTCGTCTTGCCGACACCACCCTTGAGGGAGCTCACGCTGAGTACATGCACGGTGAGCAACGTTACCGCGACTAGGGTTGTCTCACCTCAACCCGGGCTGAAAGGGACCTCGTGTTCAGCAAGATCCTCGTGGCGAACCGTGGCGAGATCGCCATCCGTGCATTCCGTGCCGCGTACGAGTTGGGCGCCCGGACCGTGGCCGTCTACCCGTACGAGGACCGCAACTCCCTCCACCGGTTGAAGGCGGACGAGGCCTACCTGATCGGTGCGCCGGGTCACCCCGTCCGTGCCTACCTCGACGTCTCCGAGATCATCCGCGTCGCGCGGGAGTCCGGCGCCGACGCCGTCTACCCGGGCTACGGCTTCCTCTCCGAGAACCCCGAGCTCGCCGCCGCGGCCGCCGCTGCCGGCATCACGTTCATCGGCCCCGGTGAGCACGTGCTCGAGATGGCCGGCAACAAGGTGACCGCGAAGGAGCACGCGATCGCGGCCGGCGTGCCCGTCCTCGCGAGCACACCGGCGAGTCGTGACATCGAGGAACTCCTGGCGGGCGCCGACGCGATCGGGTTCCCGGTGTTCGCGAAGGCCGTCGCCGGCGGTGGTGGTCGTGGCATGCGCCGCGTCGAGACGAAGGCGGAGCTGCGGGAAGCGCTGGAAGCGGCCATGCGCGAGGCCGACAGCGCCTTCGGCGACCCGACGATGTTCCTCGAGCAGGCCGTCATCCGGCCGCGGCACATCGAGGTGCAGATCCTCGCCGACGCCACCGGCACCGACGAGGGCACGATCCACCTCTTCGAGCGCGACTGCTCCGTGCAGCGCCGCAACCAGAAGGTCGTCGAGATCGCCCCGGCGCCGAACCTCGACCCGTCGATCGCGGCGGCACTCCACCGCGACGCCGTCGCGTTCGCCCGGTCGATCGGCTACGTCAACGCCGGCACGGTCGAGTTCCTGCTCGACACCGAGGGGGAGCGTGCCGGCCAGCACGTCTTCATCGAGATGAACCCGCGCATCCAAGTCGAGCACACGGTGACGGAGGAGGTCACCGACGTCGACCTCGTGCAGTCCCAGATGCGGATCGCCGCAGGGCAGTCCCTCGTCGAGCTCGGCCTGACGCAGGACACCGTCCGGGTGCACGGCGCTGCGCTGCAGACCCGCATCACGACGGAGGACCCGACGCAGGGCTTCCGTCCGGACACCGGGAAGATCACCACCTACCGCAGCCCCGGCGGCGCCGGCGTGCGGCTCGACGGCGGCACGATCGCGACCGGCGCCCAGATCAGCCCGCACTTCGACTCGATGCTCGCGAAGATGACCTGCCGCGGGCGGGACTTCCCGGCGGCGGTGTCCCGCGCGAAGCGCGCCCTCGCCGAGTTCCGGATCCGCGGTGTGAGCACGAACATCCCGTTCCTGCAGGCCGTCCTCGAGGACCCGGACTTCGCCCGCGGGGACGTCTCGACGAAGTTCATCGAGGAGCGACCGCAGCTCTTCGGCGGCCACGTGTCGAAGGACCGCGGCACGAAGATCGTGGGTTGGCTCGCGGACGTCACGGTGAACACGCCGAACGGTGTGCGGCGCCTGCAGACGGTGGAGCCGAGCGAGAAGCTCCCCGCAGTCGACCTCTCCGTCGCACCCCCGCCCGGGCAGCGCGACCGGCTGCTCGAGCTCGGTCCGGCGGAGTGGGCACGGCAACTGCGTGCGCAGGCCGCCCTCGCCGTGACCGAGACGACGATGCGCGACGCGCACCAGTCCCTGCTGGCCACCCGTGTCCGCACGAAGGACCTCGTCGCCGTCGCGCCGCACGTCGCACGGCTGACCCCGCAGCTGCTCTCGATGGAGGCCTGGGGCGGCGCGACCTACGACGTCGCGCTCCGCTTCCTCGGTGAGGACCCGTGGGAGCGCCTCACGGCGCTGCGTGCGGCGATGCCGAACATCCCGATCCAGATGCTGCTGCGCGGCCGGAACACGGTCGGCTACACGCCGTACCCGACCGAGGTCACCGACGCGTTCGTGGCCGAAGCCGCCGCGAGCGGCGTCGACGTCTTCCGGATCTTCGACGCGCTCAACGACGTCAGCCAGTTGCGACCCGCCCTGGAGGCCGTGCTCGCCACCGGTACGTCGGTGGCCGAGGCGGCGCTCTGCTACTCCGGCGACCTCCTCGACCCCGCGGAGGACCTCTACACGCTCGACTACTACCTCCGCCTCGCGGAGCAGATGGTCGAGGCCGGCGCGCACGTCATCGGCATCAAGGACATGGCCGGGCTGCTCCGCGCCGGCGCCGCCGAGCGGCTCGTCGGCGCCCTGCGCGAGCGCTTCGACCAGCCGGTGCACGTCCACACGCACGACACCGCCGGCGGCCAGCTCGCGACGCTCCTCGCCGCCGCGCGGGCCGGGGCCGACGCGGTCGACGTCGCGGCAGCGCCGATGGCCGGCACCACGAGCCAGCCGAGCATGTCCGCGCTCGTCGCCGCCCTCGCGCACACCGAACGCGACACCGGCCTCGACCTCGCGCCGGTCGGCGACCTCGAGCCGTACTGGGAGGCCGTCCGCCGCGCGTACGCCCCGTTCGAGTCGGGTCTGCCCGGTCCGACCGGCCGCGTGTACCAGCACGAGATCCCGGGTGGTCAGCTGTCGAACCTCCGGCAGCAGGCGATCGCGCTCGGCCTCGGCGACCGCTTCGAGCAGGTCGAGGACTGGTACGCGGCGGCGAACCGCATCCTCGGCCGCCCGACCAAGGTCACGCCGTCGTCGAAGGTCGTCGGTGACCTCGCACTCCAGCTCGCCGCGGTCGACGCCGACCCCGAGCACTTCGAGCAGCACCCCGAGCAGTACGACATCCCCGACTCCGTCATCGGCTTCATGGCCGGCGAGCTCGGCGACCTGCCCGGCGGCTGGCCGGAACCGTTCCGCTCGAAGGTCCTCGCCGGTCGCGACGTCCGCATCGAGGTCACGCCCGTGCCCGACGCCGAGCGCGCGCACCTCGACCGTCCGGGCCCGGAGCGGCAGCAGGCCCTGAACCGCCTGCTCTTCCCGCAGCCGACGCGGCAGTTCGAGGCCGTCCGGCAGCAGTACGGCGACCTCTCGGTCGTGCCGACGGTCGACTACCTCTACGGACTCCGTCCCGGGCAGGAGCACACCGTGCCGCTCGGGAAGGGCGTCGACCTCTTCGTCGGCCTGGAGGCCATCGGCGAGGTGGACGAGCGCGGGTTCCGCACGGTCATGACGACCCTCAACGGGCAGCTCCGCCCGGTGTCGGTCCGCGACCGCTCGGTCGAGGTCGAGACGAAGGCCGCCGAGAAGGCCGACCCGTCCGACTCGAAGCACGTCGCCGCGCCGTTCTCCGGCGTCGTGACGCTCAAGGTCGCCGTCGGTGACGTCGTCGCAGCCGGTCAGGCCGTGGCGAGCATCGAGGCGATGAAGATGGAAGCGGCCATCACGGCGCCCGTGGCGGGCACCGTCGGCCGTCTCGCGATCCCGGCGACACAACAGGTCGACGCCGGAGACCTCCTGGTGGTGCTGCAGTAACGTGACCGTCCGTCCCATCCGCCTCTTCGGCGATCCCGTCCTCCGTTCCCCGTCCGACCCGATCCGCCCCGAGGCGCTCGGTTCCCAGGGCGTCCGGGACCTCGTGCAGGACCTCATCGACACCGTCAAGGAGCCCGGCCGCGCCGGGGTCGCCGCACCGCAGATCGGCGTCGCCCTCCGGGCGTTCTCGTACAACGTCGACGGCGAGGTCGGGTACGTCCTCAACCCCGAGGTCGTCGAGGTCTCCGGCGAGCCCGAGCTCATGGACGAGGGCTGCCTCTCCGTGCCCGGACTCGGCTACCCGACGAGGCGGTACCCGCACGCGAAGGTCCGGGGCGTGGACGTCGACGGGAACGAGGTCGTGCTCGAGGGCGACGGGCTCATGGCGGAGGCCCTGCAGCACGAGGTCGACCACCTCGACGGCACCGTCTACGTGATGACGCTCGACCCGGAGATCCGCCGTCAGGCCCTCCGCGACATCCGCGCGCAGGACTGGTTCCACTGAGTCGTCGGGTGACACCCCCACGGGGGATTGTCGTCTTGTCCTGACGAGGAGGTACCGTACCGTCGTCGGCTTCCCACCGACGACGTATCCCACACCCCCAGGACAGCATCATGGCCGCTCAGGACAACGAGCTCAGCTCGCACCGCACCCGCACCAACCTCCGACCCCAGACGGTCGCCTCGACGACGTCGTCGACGGCCGTGCTCGACGCACCCAGTACGGAGCAGCCCGCGCAGGGCTGAGCGCAGGAGGGCGCGTCGCGCCCCGCGCACACCGCGACGACCGGGAGGCCCGGGGGCGGGGCCCGGGGCCCGCCCCCGGCCGCCCCGGGGGGGGGGGCGGGGGGGGGCGGGCCGCCCCGCCGCCCCCGGGGCGCCCGCG
>NZ_JBIVHJ010000006.1:0-79537 GCF_044749145.1 Curtobacterium sp. NPDC089689
CGGTCACATTCCGAACCCGGAAGCTAAGCCTCTCAGCGCCGATGGTACTGCAAGGGGGACCTTGTGGGAGAGTAGGACGCCGCCGGACTCAACGTGAAAGAAAGACGTGGCCATCGGCCCTCCGTCGAGCACAGGGGAAACCCGACGCTCGCGAGGGTCGGTGGTCATTTCTGTTTGTGGCGGTCGCTCGCCTCGACGCGCGGCACGGTTCGTGATGGACTGGGCGTGTGTCGTGCTCGAGGCCGGCACCCGATGACAACGACACAGCGGACGACAGCTCGGGAGACCGGGCGCGCAGACGAGGAGCGACGGTGGCGAACGACGACGAACAGCGACGAGACGGCGAAGGCCGTTCGGATCGGCCGCGTCGAGACGGAGACCGTGGGCCTCGTCGAGATGGCGGCCAGGGTGGCCGCTGGTCGTCCGGTCCGCGCGACTTCGAGCGTCGGGAGGGTGGCCGGCGTGACGATGGTCCTCGTCGCGAGGGTGGTCGTCCGTTCCGCGACGGCTCCCAGCGTGGGGACCGTCCGGCTTGGCGCGGTGATCGTCCTGACAGCGGGCGCCCGCCTCGTGGTGACGGTCCGCGCGGTGCTGGCCGACCGCAGCGCGACGGTGATCGTCCGTACCGTGGCGGATCTGATCGGCCGCAGCGGGATGGTGATCGCCCGTTCCGCGGTGGTGCTGATCGTCCGCGTCGTGATGGTGACCGTCCGTTCCGTTCGGATCGTCCGGCGCGTGATGGCGACCGTCCGTACCGTGGTGGATCTGATCGGCCGCAGCGGGATGGTGATCGCCCGTTCCGCGGTGGTGCTGATCGTCCGCGTCGTGATGGTGACCGTCCGTACCGTTCGGACCGTCCTTCGCGTGATGGTGATCGTCCGTTCCGTTCGGATCGTCCGGCGCGCGACGGTGATCGTCCGTTCCGTTCGGACCGTCCGGCGCGTGATGGTGACCGTCCGTTCCGTTCGGATCGTCCGGCGCGTGATGGAGATCGTCCGTTCCGTTCGGATCGTCCGGCGCGTGATGGTGACCGTCCGTTCCGCGGTGGTGCCGATCGTCCCCGTCGCGACGGTGACCGTCCGTTCCGTTCGGACCGTCCTGCACGCGATGGCGACCGTCCCGAACGCCGCGACGGCGGCCGTCCGTTCCGCGGAGACTCCGACCGCCCGCGTCGTGACGGAGGCGACGACCGTCGTCGCTTCGGGGACGGCTCGCGTCATGCCGGCGCACGCTTCGGCGAGGCAGCCCGTGACGACTGGGAGGACCGCGACCCGTACGGCACCAAGTCGATCCGCCCCCGCCACGACGATCCGGAGATCCCCGATGGCGTGCAGGCACGTGATCTCGACCCTGCCGCCCGTGCAGAGCTCAAGACCCTCAGCAAGGACAACGCGGACTGGGTCGCGAAGCACCTCGTCTCGGCGGCGCTCCTCGTGGACGTCGACCCCGAGACGGCGAACCAGCACGCACTGAGCGCTGCCCGTCGCGCCGGTCGCGTGGCCGTGGTCCGGGAGACGGCCGCGATCACCGCGTACCGTCTCGGCGACTTCGCCACCGCGCTCCGTGAGCTCCGGACCTACCGGCGCATCGCGGGCAAGAACGACCAGCTGCCGATGATGGTCGACTGCGAGCGTGGCCTCGGCCGACCCGAGCGCGCGCTCGAGCTCGGTCGTTCGGTCGACCGCGCAGCCCTCGACACCCCCGTGCAGGTGGAGCTCGCGATCGCGATGTCCGGCGCACGCCTCGACCTCGGCAATCCACAGGCCGCGCTCGGTGAGCTGGAGATTCCACAGCTCGACCCCTCCACTGCGTACAGCTGGTCCCCGGCGCTCTACAGTGCTTACGCGGCCACGCTCGAAGAGCTCGGCCGCCAGGACGAGGCCGACGAGTGGTGGGCCCGTGTCGATCACGCGACCACGGCTCTGGCCGAGGCCGCTGACGAGGATGCTTGGGAGACGGTTGATGTGGTCGAGGAAGCGATCGAGGACGAAGGACACCGAGGGGACGACGCCGAGCAGCTCGACGAGCCCGCAGTCGAGCAGGACGCCGACGACGAGCTCGAGCCTGCCGACGAGCACGCCCCCGTCGACGAGCCCGGCCCCGCCGACGAGCCCGGAGAGATCGACGACGACAACCCCACCGACGTCGACGGCTCCGCAGCTGACTGACGCGGCTCCGCAGCCGACTGACGCGGCTCCGCAGCCGTCCACCGGCGCGGTTCCCCCGACGCACGGGATCGACGTCGTCCTGACGGACCTCGACGGCGTCGTGTACCGCGGACGCAACGCGATCCCGCACGCCGTCGAGTCCCTGACCCGGGCGTCGCTCGGCGCCCGCGTCGGGTACATCACGAACAACGCGTCGCGACGTCCGGTCGACGTGGCCGAGCACCTCGAAGCATTCGGCCTCGAGGTCGCCGCGGACGACGTCGTGACCTCGTCGCAGGCCGGCGTCCGGCTCCTGTCGACGCTCGTGCCGGCCGGATCGACGGTCCTGGTGACCGGTGGCCTCGGTCTCACGAGCATCGTCGAGGAAGCCGGGTTCACGGTCACGAACAGCGCCGAGGACTCGCCGGCGGCGGTCATCCAGGGCTTCTCGCCCGACCTCGGGTGGAAGGAGCTCGCGGAGGCGTCCTTCGCCCTCGCGGACCCGGACGTGCCGTGGGTCGCGACGAACATGGACTGGTCGATCCCCGTCGAACGCGGGATCGCGCCCGGCAACGGGACGCTCGTGTCGGCCGTGCACCAGGCGGTCGGCCGGATGCCGGTCGTCGCGGGCAAGCCCGAACGGCCGATCTTCGACGCTGCCCTCGCCCGGTTCGGCGGTGCGCATCCCCTGTTCATCGGCGACCGACTCGACACCGACATCAAGGGGGCGAACGACGCCGGGATCCCGAGCGTCCTCGTCCTGACCGGGATCGACCAGGCGAAGCAGGTCCTCGCGGCCGACCCGAAGTCGCGGCCGACGTTCATCCTCGGCGACCTCCGCGGCCTGTCGACCCCCTACCCGGTGACGGTCCGGCGCGAGGACGAGGACGGCACCCGGTACGTCACGGTCGGCGACTCCACGGTGGCGATGCGCGGGCACGTCGTGCGGGTGCTCGACGACGGCGACGACCTCGACCGACTGCGCGCGGGTGCGACGATCATCTGGGAGTCGGGCCTGGCCATCTACGGTCTCGACGTGGACCCGAAGCTGTACGGCGGCGAGTAGCGTGACCGACGTGCCGAACGAGGACCGCCCGACGCAGCCGCAGCCCGGCGACGTCTCGGCGCGTCCGAAGCCGGGCGGGGCCTCCGGCGTCCCGCTGTCCGACCAGGACCACGAGGACTTCGCCGCGCGGACGGCAACGGCGGAGGAACTCGACCTCGCGGACCGTGCAGACGCCTTCGCGGCCCTGCACGACGAGCTCCGCACTCGTCTCGAGAGCGGCGGCACGGCGAGTGCCTGAGCCCGCCGGAGCAGCCGAGGGCGCTCGCGGCGGTCCCGTCCGTCTCGACGCGCTCGTCGCCGAACGCGGACTCGCACGGTCACGCACGGCGGCGGCCAAGCTGATCCAGGACGGGCGCGTCACCGTCGCCGGGGTCGCGGTCGTCAAGCCGTCCCACCCGACCCGTGCGGACGCCGCGATCGTCGTCGACTCCGGGGACGAGTGGGTCTCCCGTGCTGCGCGCAAGCTCGTCGGTGCCCTCGACGCCTTCGAGATCGACCCCACCGGACGCGTGGCGCTCGACGTCGGCGCGAGCACGGGCGGCTTCACGCAGGTGCTCCTCGCACGCGGTGCCCGTCGGGTCGTCGCGCTCGACGTCGGCCACGGCCAGCTCGACCCCGTGGTCGCCCTCGACGACCGTGTGGCCGTGATCGAGGGGTGCAACGCGCGGAACCTCACCGCCGAGTCGTACGCCGCGCTCGACCCGGCAGCGGCGGAGACGTCGCTCGTGGTCGGCGACCTGTCCTTCATCTCGCTCCGGATCGTGCTGCCGGTGCTCGCCTCCGCGGTGCCGTCCGACGACTTCGTGCTCCTGGTGAAGCCGCAGTTCGAGGTCGGCCGTGGTGGCGTCCGGGAGGGCATCGTGCGCGACCCGGGCCTCCGGAACGACGCGCTCATGAACGTGCTCTGGTCGGCGTGGGACGCGGGCCTCGGGACGTCCGGTCTCGCGGCCTCGCCCATCGTCGGCACCCACGGGAACCACGAGTACCTCGCGCGCTTCCAGCGTGGTGTCGGTACCAATCCGACAGAATGGATCGACCGGGCGACGAGCCTGGCGGAAGGGGTGGCATGAGCGACGAACGGCACATCCTGCTCGTCTCGCACACCGGGCGGCAGGACTCGATCGACGCCGCGGTCGAGGTCTGCGACATCCTGCACGCCGCCGGGGTGACCCCGGTGATGCCCTTCGACGAGTACGCCGACGTCCGGCGGGCCGAGGCGTCCGTGGGCAAGGTCGACATCCTCGGGGTCGACGTGCAGGCGGACCAACTCGAGATCGTCATCGTGCTCGGCGGTGACGGGACCATCCTCCGCGCGGCAGAGCTCGTCCGCGGGACCCGTGCGGCGCTCGTCGGGGTGAACCTCGGCCACGTCGGGTTCCTGGCCGAGAGCGAACGCCCCGACCTCGAGGAGACCGTGCAGCGCACCCTCCGTGGTGAGTACCACGTCGAGGAGCGCGTGGCGCTGCAGGTCGACGTCGTCGTCGGCCAGGAGACCGTGTACTCGTCGTGGGCGCTCAACGAGGCCACGATCGAGAAGGCGTCGCGCGAACGCATGCTCGAGGTCGTCACCGAGGTCGACGGCCGCCCCCTGTCGTCCTTCGGCTGCGACGGCGTGGTCATCTCGACTCCGACCGGCTCCACGGCGTACTCGTTCTCCGGCGGCGGTCCGATCGTCTGGCCGGACGTCGACGCGATCCTCATGGTGCCGCTGAGCGCGCACGCCCTGTTCTCCCGCCCCATCGTCGTCGGTCCGGACTGCACCCTCGCGGTCGAGGTGCTGCGCCGGACGAGCGGCGTCGGCGTGCTGTGGTGTGACGGCCGCCGGGCGCACGACCTGCCGCCGGGTGCACGTGTCGAGGTGCACCGGTCCTCTGAGCCCGTGCGGGTGGCGCGGCTCAAGGACGCCCCGTTCACCGACCGTCTGGTGGCGAAGTTCCGCCTGCCCGTCACCGGCTGGCGCGGCCCGCAGCGCGACGACGAGGTCGACCAGTGATCGAGGAGATCTCGATCGCCGACCTCGGGGTGATCGGTGAGACCACGCTCGAACTCGGTCCGGGCTTCACCGTCGTGACCGGTGAGACCGGCGCCGGCAAGACGATGATCGTCACCGCACTCGGCCTCCTGCTCGGTGCCCGTGCTGACGCCGGAGCCGTCCGACGGGGTGCGTCGTCCGCCGTCGTCGAAGGACGCTGGCACGTGCCGGACCACGACGCCGTCGCCGAACGGGTCGAGGACGCCGGCGGCGCCGTCGAGGACGGCGAGCTCATCCTCACCCGTACCGTGTCGGCGGAGGGTCGCAGCCGCGCGACGGTCGGCGGACGCAGCGCCCCGGTCGCGGTGCTCGGCGAGCTCGCCGACCAGCTCGTCACCGTGCACGGCCAGTCCGACCAGATCCGCCTCACGTCGGCCGCGGCCCAGCGCGCTGCCCTCGACGGGTTCGGCGGTCCGAAGCTCCGGAAGGCGTTCGACGCGTACGTCGCCGCGTACGACGCCTGGCAGCAGCACGCGGGCGAACTCGAGACGCTCACGCGCGACCGCGACGACCGCGTCGCCGAGGCAGAGCGGATCCGCGCCGCCTCGGACGAGATCGAGGCGGCCGACCCGCAGCCGGGCGAGGACGTCGAGCTCGCGGAACGGGCCGAACGGCTGGGCAACCTCGAGGAACTCCGGCTGTCCGCGGGCCTCGCCCACGAAGCGCTGTCGAGCGAGTCACTCGAGGGCGCACCGGACGTCGTCGGCCTCGTCGAGTCGGCACGCCGAGCGATCGAGCGCGTCGCCGTTTCGGATGCTGCGCTGCAGCCCGTGCTCGAACAGCTGACGGAGCTGAGCATCCAGGCGACGGAAGCCTCGGCGAGCCTGTCGAGCTACCTCGGCTCGCTCGAACCGGACGCCGGTCACGACCTCGAGCTCATCAACGAACGGCGCGCCCTGCTCGCCGGGCTCACGCGCAAGTACGGCGAGACCGTCGACGACGTCATCGCGTACGGGCAGCGGGCCGGCGAGCGACTCCTGGAGCTCGACGGCGACGACGACCGCATCGCTGCACTGCAGCAGGCTGTGGAGCAGGACGAACAGACCCTCGCTGACGCCGCCGGTGCCCTCACCGCGGCCCGGACCAAGGCTGCCGGCGACCTCGCGAAGCGCGTGACCGCCGAACTGAAGTCGCTCGCGATGGCCGGCGCCACCCTCGTGGTCGAGGTCACCGACGCGGAGGAGTACCGCCGACACGGTCGCGACCAGGTGGCGATCCTCCTGCAGCCGCACTCCGGCACCGACCCGCGTCCGATCGGCAAGGGCGCGTCGGGCGGTGAACTCTCGCGTGTCATGCTCGCGATCGAGGTCGTCATGGCGGGCAGCACCACCGTCCCGACGTTCGTCTTCGACGAGGTCGACGCCGGCGTCGGCGGAGCGGCGGCGATCGAGATCGGGCGGCGGCTCGCGCAGCTCGCGGAGCGCACGCAGGTCATCGTCGTGACACACCTCGCGCAGGTCGCGGCCTTCGCGAACAACCACCTCAACGTCGTGAAGGACGCCAGCGGCGCGGTCACCTCGTCGAGCGTGCGGCGGCTCGACGGCGAGGAGCGGCTGCAGGAGATGGCGCGGCTGCTCTCCGGCCTCGGCGACAGTGCCAGCGGCATGGAGCACGCCCGCGAGCTCCTCGAGGTCGCCGGTCAGTCCGCCTGACGGCGGTCCGCGCCCGCCACGACCGGCGCGCCACGAGGCGGGCCGGGCACCGGCCACCCACCCGCGCAACGCCCGCGGCGAACGCGGGTCGCGCCTCCCGTCCGATCTGACGTAGGATGGAAGCCCGTGGCGGACACTTACAGCGGCGGAACACAAACTTCGAACGAGACCCCGAAGGTGACGAAGCAGATCTTCGTGACCGGCGGGGTCGTCTCGTCTCTCGGCAAGGGCCTGACGGCGGCCAGCCTCGGCAACCTGCTCACGGCGCGCGGCCTCAAGGTCGTCATGCAGAAGCTCGACCCGTACCTCAACGTGGACCCGGGCACGATGAACCCGTTCCAGCACGGCGAGGTCTTCGTGACCGACGACGGCGCCGAGACCGACCTCGACATCGGGCACTACGAGCGCTTCCTCGACATCAACCTCTCGCAGGCGGCGAACGTCACCACCGGGCAGGTCTACTCGAGCGTCATCGCCAAGGAGCGTCGCGGCGAGTACCTCGGCGACACGGTCCAGGTCATCCCGCACATCACCGACGAGATCAAGCGTCGGATGCGCGAGCAGGCGGAGAACGACCCCCAGCCCGACGTCATCATCACCGAGGTCGGCGGCACGGTCGGTGACATCGAGTCGCAGCCGTTCATCGAGTCGGCGCGCCAGGTGCGGCACGAGCTCGGCCGCAACAACGTCTTCTTCGTGCACGTCTCGCTCGTGCCGTTCATGAACGCGTCGGGCGAGCAGAAGACCAAGCCGACGCAGCACTCCGTCGCCGCACTGCGCTCGATCGGCATCCAGCCGGACGCGCTCGTCCTCCGCAGCGACCGCCCCGTGTCGGACTCGAACAAGCGCAAGATCGCCCTCATGTGCGACGTCGACGAGGACGCCGTGGTGAACGCCGTCGACGTGCCCTCGATCTACGACCTCCCGGGGCTGCTGCACGACCAGGGCCTCGACCAGGTCATCATCGACGCCCTCCGCCTCGAGGCGCACGACGTCGACTGGTCGGCGTGGAAGCCGGTCCTCGACGCGGTGCACGAGCCGAAGAAGGAGGTCACGATCGCCCTCGTCGGCAAGTACATCGACCTCCCCGACGCGTACCTCTCGGTCACCGAGGCCCTCCGCGCCGGTGGGTTCGCCCACAACGCCCGCGTGAAGCTGAAGTGGGTCGTGTCCGACGACTGCACCACGCCCGAGGGCGCCGCGAAGCACCTCGGCGACGTCGACGGGATCTGCGTCCCGGGCGGCTTCGGTGTCCGCGGCATCGAGGGCAAGCTCGGCGCGCTGCGGTTCGCGCGTGAGCAGGGCATCCCGACGCTCGGCCTGTGCCTCGGCCTGCAGTGCATGGTCATCGAGTACGCCCGCCACGAGGCCGGGCTGACCGACGCGTCGAGCACCGAGTTCGACCCGGAGACGACGACGCCGGTCATCGCGACCATGGCGGAGCAGGTGGACATCATCGCCGGCGGTGACCTGGGCGGGACCATGCGCCTCGGCCTCTACCCGGCGCACTTCACCGACGGGTCGCTCGCGGCGGAGCTGTACGGCGCCCCGGAGGCGTCGGAGCGTCACCGTCACCGCTACGAGGTCAACAACCACTACCGCCAGCAGATCGCGGACGCCGGCCTGGTGTTCTCGGGTACCTCGCCCGACGGCACGCTCGTCGAGTACGTGGAGCTGCCGCGCGAGGTGCACCCGTTCTACATCGCCACGCAGGCGCACCCGGAGCTCCGGTCGCGTCCGACGAACGCGCACCCGCTGTTCGCGGGGCTCGTCGGTGCCGCGATCGAGCGCGCGGGGGCCTCGAGCCTGTTCGACCCGCAGGAGTCGGCTGCCTGAGGCGAACGCCCGACGGCCTGGAGGCGGGGGGGCCGCGGGGCCCCCCCCCCCCCGGGGGGGCGGGGGGGGGGGGGGGGGGGGGGGCCGCGGGGGGGGGGGGGGGGGGGGGGGGGTGGGGGGGGGGGCCCCCCCCCGGCTCGCCCCCCCCTGCGCCGCCCCCCGCCCCCCCCCCGGCGGGGGGGGGGGCGCGGGGGCCCCCCCCCCCCCCCCCCCCCCCCCCCCCCGTCCAGGGGGCGCGTTCTGTCGCTCGAAGCCGCGTTCTGTCGCTTGCGGTCGCGTTCTGTCGGGCGGAACCAGGTTCCGGGGACGGGGCGTGCTTGGATTGAGCACGTGACCGACGCACCCATCGCAGACGAGCCCACCTCCTTCGACGTCACCGACTCCACGGTCGTGTACGAGGGCGTCGTGTGGAACGTGAAGCGGGACACCGTCGCGTACGGGGACGGCTCGATGGTGCGCGAGTACATCGACCACACCGGGGCGGTCGCCGTGTACGCGGAGGACGACGAGGGACGCGTGCTCGTCATCCAGCAGTACCGGCACCCGGTCCGGGTGCGCGACTGGGAGCTGCCCGCGGGTCTGCTCGACCACCCGGGCGAGGACCACCTCGTGGCCGCGAAGCGCGAGCTCGCCGAGGAGGCCGATGTGGAGGCCGACGAGTGGGAGCACCTCGTCACCTACAACACCTCCTCGGGCGGGAGCGACGAGTTCCTCGAGATCTACCGCGCCCGCGGCATCCGGGCCACCGCGTCGGCGTTCGAACGGGAGGCCGAGGAGGCCGACATCGTGAAGCGGTGGGTGCCTCGCGCCGAGCTGGTCGAGGCGATCCTCGACGGGCGCCTGCACAACTCCGGGCTGGTGGTGGCGGTCCTCGCGGCCGACGCCGCGGCTCGTCGGTAGCGTGCCGGTCGTCGCGGTGACCGCGTGATCGCACTCGCACAGGCCACGGAATCGTACCTGCGGCACGTCGCGATCGAGCGGGGGCTGTCGCAGCACACCGTGTCGGCCTACCGGCGTGACCTCGCTGTGTTCGCGGAATGGTTGGCGGACGCCCCGGTCGTCGACTCCGCAGGCGCCGACCGGGCCGGGGGAGCCGCTGCCGTCGACGACGTGGGTCGTCTGGCGCGGGCGGACGTCGCCGGGTTCGTGGAGCACCTCGCCACCCGGCCGGAGCCCCTCGCGCCCCGGTCGATCGCGCGGATGCTCAGCTCGGTGCGGTCCTTCACGGCGTTCGCTGCGGGGGAGGGCTGGCTGCCGCTCGACCCCGGTACCGCCGTCCGACCGCCGAAGGCCCCGATGCGGCTGCCCAAGGCGATCTCCGTGCACGACATGGAGCGGCTGCTCGGCGCGGTCGTCGGGGACGATCCCGTGCAGCTGCGGGACCGGGCGCTGCTCGAGCTGCTCTACGCCACGGGTGCGCGCATCTCCGAGGCGGTCGGGCTGTCGGTCGACGACGTGCAGTCGGACGACGAGGGGCCCGACGGTCCCGGGGTCTCGGTCGTGCGGGTGACGGGCAAGGGCAACAAGCAGCGGATCGTGCCCCTCGGTAGCTTCGCCCGGGCGGCGATCGACGCGTACCTCGTCCGGGCCCGGCCGGTCTTCGCCGCACGTGGGCCCTCGACGCCGGCGCTGTTCCTCGGTGCCCGCGGGGCGCGGCTGTCCCGGCAGAGCGCGTGGCTCGTGATCCAGGCGGCTGCGGCTGCGGCCGACTTCGAGGCGCACGTGTCGCCGCACACGTTCCGGCACTCGTTCGCGACGCACCTGCTCGAGGGGGGTGCGGACGTGCGGGTCGTGCAGGAGTTGCTCGGGCACGCGAGCGTCGCGACGACGCAGATCTACACGATGGTGACGGCGGACATGCTGCGGGACGTGTACCAGACGGCGCACCCTCGGGCGAGGCGGGGGTAGGGCGGGGCGCGGTGTCGGGGTGCCGTGGGTTCGCGCAACCAAAGGCGATCGGCGCCATGGTTGCATCCGGTGCGATCGGACTTCGGTCGAGCGAACGGGAACCGCACCGCGGGGGCGGGGCGGGGACGTCGGCACACGGGCGAGCGTCGGCGGACGGGCGCCGGGGTCAGAACAGGCGGAACTGCGCCGACGCAGCGACGGCCGCCGTCGCCACCGCGACGACGAGGGCGCTCGTCGCGATGCTCCGCGAGAGCACCCGCCACCCGCCGGTCGCCCGGGGAGCGATCACGGCCACCGACCCGATCGCCAACGCGACCGCGCTGACGAGCCCGAGGGGGTTCCAGACCGCCGAGAGCGCCGCGGCAAGGGCGGCGACGACGGTCAGGACGCACAGTCGTCGGACGTTTCCGGCGTCGGACGCCCACGGACGGGTCCGGATCACCGCGGTGCCGACGGAGAACGAGGGCCCGACGGGTGCGACCACCACGGGCACGATCGGCTCCGTCCGGCTCGGCAGCGCCCGGGTCGCCTCGGCCCAGGTACGCCCGTCCCACCACCGCAGTCGCGATGCGTCCTGCGGATCGGGGAACCAGCCGGCGGCCGGGAGCGTCACGGGGTCCTCCTCGAGGAGACGGAGTGCGGATGTGCCCCTCGACGCTACGGCGTGGTGTGCGTGCGACACAGCCCCAGCCCGGGTGTCGGCGAGATGGGGGACCGCTGCGCGCCGGCCGGGACCGCTCAGGCGGGCACGGGTGCCGCGTCCACCTGCGTGAAGACGTCCTTCACCGCGGCGAGCATCCGGGCGTTGAAGTCCACGCCGAGCTGGTTCGGCACGGTGACGAGCACGGTGTCGGCAGCACGGACGGCCCGGTCGGCGGCGAGCTCCGCGACGAGGTCCTCGGGCGACCCGATGTACGAGCGGCCGAACCGTGCGAGTCCGCCGTCGAGGTGGCCGACCTGGTCTTGACCCTCGACCTGCGCCCGGACACCGAAGTAGTGGCGTGACTCGTCGTCGATGATCGGGATGATGCTCCGCGAGACCGAGACCCGCGGGGTCCGCTCCCACCCCATCTGCTCCCAGGTCGACCGGAAGCGCTCGATCTGCTCGGCCTGGAGCTCGTCGAACGGCACGCCGGTGTCCTCGGTGAGGAGCGTCGACGACATGAGGTTCATGCCCTGCTCGGCGGTCCACTCGGCGGTGGCGCGGGTGCCGGCACCCCACCAGATCCGGTCCGGGAGCGTGTCCGAGAGCGGGAACACGGGCAGCGACCCGGCCGTGCCGGTCATCTGCGGGTTCGCGTTCGCCATGGGCTCCCCGGCGATCGCTCGGCGGAAGACGCTCGTGTGCGAACGCGCGAGGTCGGCGCCGTTCGGGTCGCCGGCGTCCGGCACGTAGCCGAACTGCTGGTACCCGGCGAGAGCGGTCTCGGGTGATCCCCGGGAGACGCCGAGTTGCAGTCGGCCGCCGGAGATGAGGTCGGTCGCCGCGGCCTCCTCGGCCATGTAGAGGGGGTTCTCGTACCGCATGTCGATCACGCCGGTGCCGATCTCGATGCGGCTGGTCCGGGCGGCGATCGCGGAGAGCAGCGGGAAGGGTGCGGCCTGCTGCGGCGCGAAGTGGTGGACGCGGAAGTACGCGCCGTCCACCCCGGCCTCCTCGGCGGCGACGGCGAGGTCGACGGCCTGGACGAGGGCCTCGCGCGCGCTGCGCACCCTGGACCCCGGCACGTCGCGCCAGTGTCCGAACGACAGGAACCCGATCTTGGTCATGTCGATGCGAACGCATCCGAGTCGGCGTCCATTCCGCACCGGACCCGGGTGGCGGCACGCGACGGCGGACTACCGTGGTCCGCCATGGACGATCCCCGCGCCGCACTCACCGCCGAGCGCCTCCGCAACGAACGTCTGCTCGCCGGCGTCGAGCAGAGCATGCGGGACGTGAGCGACGCCCGGCAGGACGCCAACTCCGACGACGAGCACGACCCGGAGGGAGCGACCCTCGCGTGGGAGCGCGGTTCGCTCGGCGCGGTCCGCGACGACGCCCGCGAGCACATCCGGCTGGTGGACGCCGCGCTCGCGCGGCTCGACGCGGGGACCTACGGGCGATGCGCGGTCGGCGGGGAGCCGATCCCGGAGGCGCGCCTGGCCGCCGTCCCGTGGGCGGCGACGTGCGTCGCGCACGCGTGACGGGCCTCCAGGCCGGGTCGCTGACCCGACGCTGACGATGGCCGGGAGGCCCGTGGTGTGCCGTCCAGGACCCTGCCGTCCGCCACGGCGCAGTTTCCCAGCCGCAGCCCCTACCGTGCCGACATGGACGGCACACCCGACGAGCGACCCGGCGCTGTCGAGCCCTCGGCGGCGCGGCACCACCGCTTCCAGTGGTTCCGTGAACTCCGCGCCTGGATCCACGCGCGGCCGCACGTGCACCTCGTCTACAAGGTGCTCGTCGGGGTCGTCGGTGGGCTGGTGGTCGTCATCGGCCTGATCCTCGTGCCGCTGCCCGGGCCGGGCTGGCTCGTGGTCTTCATCGGGCTGACGATCCTCGCGAGCGAGTTCCACTTCTTCCACCGGATCATCACGTGGCTCCGGGCACAGCTCCACCGCTTCTGGGACTGGGCGAAGACCCGCGGCCCGAAGTGGCTGCGGAAGGTCGCTGACCGCGGCAAGGCGGACGTGGACGCCGCACACGCCGACGCGCACCGGAACATGGGGATGCAGGCCCGCGCACCGAAGCACCCGCGCCCCGGTCACTGAGCGAGCCCGGCGCCTCCGCTCAGTCGGCGGCCGCGGCGCCCCGCTCGGGGCAGGTCCGGACGGAGCCGGTGGCCGTGCGTTCGATGACCGAAGCAGCCTGCTCCTCGACCACAACCCGTCGGACCGACACGAGCTGCAGGACCAGGGCGGTCGCGGCGGCGAGGACGATGAACGCCCCGTAGCCGGCGAGCACGGGCACGAAGCCGAACGCCGGCTCGACGAGGCCCGCCACGACGGCAGGGACGCCGAAGGCCAGGTAGCTCACGATGTAGATCGTCGACAGAAGTCCGGCACGGTGCGTCGGAGCGGCGGTCGCGAGCAGCATCCGGAGCGGCGCCTGGAACCCGGCGCCGAACCCGATGCCGGCGATCGCGCTCCCGACGACGAGGCCGGGCAGCGAGTGCGCGAAGACGAACGACACGGTGACCACCGGGCCGACGATGAGCGCGACGAGCCCGAGCAGAAGGCTCCGTCGGGTGTCGAGGCGCTGGATCGCGAGACCGGTGAGTCCGCCGACCCCCGTCACGACGGCGATGAGCGCCCCGGCGGCGAAGTGGTCCTGGATGCCGAACACCGCGCCGAGCGCCGAGGGCACGAGCGAGAGGAAGAGGCCACCGAGGGCCCAGCTCGCGACGAGCGACCCGGCGACGCTGCGGAACAGGACGCGGGAGTCCCGCGGCACGGACACCGTCGGGCGGAGCGACCGGAGTGCGCCCGGTCGGCGGGTGACCCGCTCGGGGACGACGACGAGGGCGATCACCAGGACGAGCAGCAGGGCACCGAACACCACGTAGACGAGCTGTTCGGGCGCGGGGCCCCACTCGACGAGGGCGCCGCTCGACAGCGCGCCGGTTGCGAGCGCGAACGGCGGGACGGCACCGTTGAGGACACCGGCGAGGGACGGGAAGCGCTCGAGCGAGTGGTCGATGAGCGCGGCTCCGAGCGCGCCGATCAGCAGGCCGACCGCCACGCCCTGGACGATGCGGTCGACGATGAGGGCCGTGAGTCCGTCGGCCCGGGTGAAGAGCACGAGGGAGACCACGAGCAGCAGGCCACCTGCGAACAGCACCGGCTTCCGGCCGACGTGGTCGGACAGGCGTCCGGCGACGAGCATCGTGACGAGCAGTCCGGCGACGTAGATCGCGAACACCGCGGTGAGCATGAGCGGGGTGAGGTGCCATTCGGCCGCGTAGACGGGGTAGATGGGCGACGGTACCGAGGAGGACGCCATCGCGGCGAGGAGCACCGCGGCGAGGATCCAGAACCCGGCGACCGAGCGAGCTGACTGCTGCATGAGCACCCTTCCGAGGAGGTCTTGTACGACTGCATTCGTACCGCAGTCTTTTGTACGACGCAACTCGTACAGCATCGTGAACGGTGCTACCGTCTCGTGCATGCCCGCGAACGTCGATGCCCCGGAGCGGCTGCCCCAGCCGACCGTCGCCGAGATGGACCTGCCCGTCGTGCTCGACGCCCTGAGTGACCCGATCCGCCTCGCCATCCTGCACCGGTACCTGATCGACGCCGCCGGCGGGGTGCGGAGCTGCGGCTGGGTCGGCATCGACCGGCCGAAGTCGACGCTGACGCACCACTTCCGCGTGCTGCGCGAGGCGGGGCTGCTCGAACAGCACCAGGAGGGCCTCGTCCGCTCGAGTCGCGTGCGGTTCGACGACGTGCAGCAGCGGTTCCCCGGACTGCTCGACCTCGTCGCGGCGTGGGAGGTCCCGGCGGCCCTCATGCGCGAGGACGTCGCCCCGTGACCCCCGCTGCTCGACCGGCGCACCGGCTGCCCACGATCACGACCGAGCCCGCGGCCGTCGCGGCGATCGCCGCCGACCTCGAGGCCGCGGGGTTCACCGTGGAGCGGCTCGACTCCCTGTGGGGTGCCGAGGCCGCAGCGTCACTGCACCGGGGATCACGCGTGGCGGCGCTGCGTGCGCTGGGGGCGCGGGACTCTTCGCCGCTCGCGACCCTCGCCACGCTCTTCGTCCTCGGGCTCCCGGTGTCGCGGGCGCACGCGGCAGTCGCGTTCCCGACGGCGGGCGTCGACCGGGTCGCCGCCGCGGGCCTGCTGCGGACCGACTCGAGCAGCGCCGACGACTCGGGGCTGCCGCTCGACCCCGCCGACGCGCTCGTCCACCCCACGGTGGACCTCCGCCCGTACGCCTTCGTCGACGACCTCGGCGCCGACAGCTGGTGGATCGTCTCGGACCTCGGCGAGCTCGCCCTCGGCACGGCGCTGGGGGAGGAGCACGTGCTCGGCATCGGCGGAGCCACCACGACGCTCTCCGGCCTGCAGGTGCCCGTGCCCGTCCACCGCGTGCTCGATCTCGGCACCGGCTGCGGCATCCAGGCGATACACGCCCGCCGGTTCGCCGACGAGGTCGTCGCCACCGACATCTCCCGCCGCGCGCTCGACATCGCCCGGTTCAACGTCGCGCTGAACGGGCTGGACGGCATCGAGTTCCGGCTCGGCTCGCTGTTCGAACCCGTCGCCGGTGAGCGCTTCGACCGGATCGTCTCGAACCCGCCGTTCGTCATCACGCCCCGCCGCGAAGGGGTTCCGTCCTACGAGTACCGCGACGGCGGCATGGTGGGCGACGCCCTCGTCGCGACCGTCCTGCGCGGCCTCGGCGAGCACCTCGAACCCGGAGGGACCGCGCAGCTCCTCGGCAACTGGGAGTACCACTGGGGCTCCGACGGCCTCGACCGGGTGCGGTCCTGGTTCGCCGAGGCCGAGGCCGGCGCCGACTCCGACCTCGACGTCTGGGTGGTCGAGCGGGAGCGCGAGGACCCGCCCGCCTACGCCGAGACCTGGATCCGCGACGGCGGGACGAAGCCCGGCAGCGCCGAGTTCGACGACCTCGTGGACGCCTGGCTCGACGACTTCCGCGACCGCCGCGTCACGGGCGTCGGCTTCGGCTACGTCGTCGTGCGTCGCCCCGCGCACGCGGACGAACGGCCGGGAGGCACGCCCCGCCTCCGCCGCTTCGAGCGCGTCCCCGAGGTGCTCGGGTCCAACCCCGCGGGGCTCGGCGCCACCGTCGCGCGCGTCCTCGACGCGGCCGACTGGCTCGCCGCGCACGACGACGAGGCGCTCGGCGCCGCGCACCTGCGCGTCGCCGGTGACGTCACCGAGGAACGCTTCTACTGGCCGGGCAACGACGACCCGACCGTGATGACGCTCGTCCAGGGTGGTGGGTTCGGACGTCGGGTCGACGCGGACACGGCGCTCGCCGCGTTCGCCGGCGCGTGCGACGGCGAGCTGTCGGTGCGGGCGATCATCGGTGCGATCGCGCAGATCACGGGCGTGGACGAGGACGCGCTCGTGGCCGACCTGCTGCCGCGGGCGCGCGACCTCGTCCTCGACGGACTCCTGCTCCCGGCCTGACCGGGAGGCTGCCCGAGCGGCGGCCGCCCGGGCAGGCGTGACCGGGCTCAGCTGCGGTGGTCGCGCCAGCTGTGCTCGGGCGCGTAGCCGAGCAGCTCGCGGGCCTTCTCGCTCGAGAGCAGCGAGCTGACGCCGTCGATGTCGCTCCGGCGCTCGATGTCCGGCACGAACCGCTCGACGAGCTCGATCGTCGGGGTGTCCATGACGGTGTCGGGGCTCGCGATCACGAACGCCTCGAACCCGGTGAGGTCGGCCTCGAGAGCCCGTCGGACCGCTTGGGCGCCGTCGCGCGAGTCGATGTACGACCACAGGTTGAAGGTCTTCGCCTCCGGGGTCGCGTCCCACGGGAACGACGGGTAGTCGGTCTCGTCCATGACGTTCGAGAACCGGAGCCCGATCATCTTCAGCTCCGGGTCCCACCGGGTGAAGTGGCGGGCCATCTCCTCCTCCACGGCCTTGCCGAGGGAGTACGACGACTGCGGACGGACCGGGAACTCCTCGTCCACGGGCAGGTACGGCGGGTGGTGCTCGCCCATCGGGATGCCGAGCAGGGTCTCGCTCGACGCCCACACCACGTTCTTGATGCCGGCCTGGCGAGCGGCGTGGAAGACGTTGATCGACGACGTCACGTTGTTCGTGATGAGCGCCACGTCCGGCACCTGACCCGGAGCGGGCACGGCGGCGAGGTGCACCACAGCGTCGACGTGGTCGTAGCGGTCGTCCACCCCGAGCAGCACGTTCAGCACCTGGCCGTGGTCGGTGAGGTCGGTGCGGATGAACGGCACCCGCTCGGGCTTGTCCGGCGAGGGTACCCGGTCGACGAGCACCACGTCGTACCCGTGCTCGTCCAGGTGCCGGACCACGGCCCGCCCGAGCTTGCCGCTGCCACCGGTGACCACCACGCGTGTCATCGCGTCTCCTCTTCGTCGAGTGTTGCGTACCCGCCCATCCTGCCCGGCGCGGGGTGGACGCAACCAGGCACGGACGGTACCTGTCCGCCGGACGCTGCACGGGCCTCCCGGCCGGCGCGCCAGCGCACCCGCGACCGCGCGGTTGCCGGCAGCGCAGTCCGATCGGGCATGATCGTACGGTGTCCTCTCCCGACGTGACCGCCGCCTTCCGTGCCGCCCGCGACCGACTGCTCGCGGCCGAGACCGCTGAGCAGGCCCGTGCCGACTTCACCTGGCCCGACGTCGGTGAGACGTTCAACTGGGCGGACGACTGGTTCGACGTCATCGCCCGCGACAACGACCGCACCGCGCTCCACCTCGTCGACGCGGAGCGCGACCGGCGCTTCAGCTACGCCGAGATGGCGGCGCGCTCCGACCGGCTCGCGGCGTTCCTGCACGCGCACGGCGTCCGGAAGGGCGACCACGTGCTCCTCATGCTCGGCAACCAGCTCGAGATCTGGGAGACGATGCTCGCGGTGATGAAGGTCGGCGCAGTGATCCTGCCCACCACCACCATGCTCGACACCGCAGACCTCCAGGACCGTGTGGACCGTGGCGCGGTGGCGCACGTCGTGACGAACGCCGGCGAGACGGCGAAGTTCGACGAGGTGCACGGCGACTTCTCGCGCATCGCGGTCGGGGCAGCGACCCCGGGCTGGACGACCTACCCGACCGACCTCGGCGAGCCCGCCCCCGCCGACGAACGCCGGCCGGTGGTGCGCACCCTCGCGACCGACCCGTGCCTGGTGTACTTCACCTCGGGGACGACCTCGAAGCCGAAGATGGTCGTGCACTCGCAGACCTCGTACCCGGTCGGACACCTCAGCACGATGCACTGGATCGGTGTCCGTCCTGGCGACGTGCACCTCGCGATCAGCTCGCCCGGCTGGGGCAAGCACGCGTGGAGCTGCTTCTTCGCGCCGTGGATCGCCGAGGCCACGATCTTCGTGCACGACACCCCGCGCTTCGACCCGGTCGCGCTGCTCGACGCGCTCGACCGACACGAGGTCACGTCGTTCTGCGCGCCGCCGACCGCCTGGCGGATGATGCTGCAGGGCGACCTCGGGGCTCGGCCGCGGGCACTCCGCGAGGTCGTCTCCGCGGGCGAGCCGCTCAACCCCGAGGTCATCGCGCGCGTCGCCGACGCCTGGGGCCTGACGATCCGCGACGGCTACGGCCAGACCGAGACCACAGCGATCATCGGCAACCCGCCCGGCGCTCCCGTGACCCCGGGCGCGATGGGCACGCCCCTGCCGGGCGTCGACGTCGTGCTGCTCGACCCGGTCACCGGCGAACGGACCGACGAGGGCGAGGTCTGCCTCGACCTGACCCGACGCCCGCTGAACCTCATGTCCGGGTACCTCGGCGACCCCGACCGCACGGACGTCGCCATGCGGGACGGCTTCTTCCACACCGGTGACATCGCCTCGCGCGACGCCGACGGGCAGCTCACGTTCATCGGTCGGACCGACGACGTGTTCAAGTCCTCGGACTACAAGGTGTCGCCGTTCGAGGTCGAGAGCGCCCTGCTCCAGCACCCCGCGGTCGCGGAGAGCGCCGTCGTGCCCGCTCCGGACGCCGCGCGGCTCAACATCGTCAAGGCCTACGTGACGCTCGCCGCGGGGTGGGCCGCCGACGCAGACACCGCCCTGCAGGTCCTGCAGCACGCCCGCACCGCACTGCCCGCGTACGCCCGGGTCCGTCGGGTCGAGTTCGCCGAGCTGCCGAAGACGATCTCGGGCAAGATCCGCCGGGTCGAGCTCCGGGAGCGCGAGGAGCGGGCGGCCGCGGCCGGCGTCCC
Source organism: Curtobacterium sp. NPDC089689 (assembly GCF_044749145.1). Classification (NCBI taxonomy): domain Bacteria; kingdom Bacillati; phylum Actinomycetota; class Actinomycetes; order Micrococcales; family Microbacteriaceae; genus Curtobacterium; species Curtobacterium sp. NPDC089689. Next base: position 19,538 of record NZ_JBIVHJ010000006.1, read on the forward strand.
GGTCGAGGGGGAGTGGCGCGAGGACGGGTTCCCGGAGCTGCGGCGCAGCTGAACTGCGGCGCGCGCCGGCGCGGCGTGCGCGCGAGCGCCGCGGGCGCGGGCGCGGCGGGCGCGGCGTGCGCTGCGTGGGCGCGGCGCCCGGTGCGCGTCAGTCCGCGATGCTCGCCGCGGCCTGCGTCACGGCGAGCTGCGCGATGAGCTCGACGTGCGCGGCCATGTCCCGCGACGGGTCGTAGAGCCACTGGATCTGCATGCCGTCGGACACCGCGAGCATGACGCTCGTCAGGGCTTCTGGATCGACGTCGGCACGGAGCCGCCCCTCGGCCTGCATCTCCCGGAACTGCCGGGTCATCTCTGCACGGGTCGTCTCGTAGCGCTGCTGGAAGTAGTCGTGCGCCGCGTGCTCCGGATCGGTCGCGGCCGCGGCGGAGAGGTTCACGAACATCTGCACGAGCCCGGGGACCTCGGCGTTGTGCCGCACCACGGCAGCGAGGAGCTGGGCGGGGTCCGACGCCTGCCAGTCGTGGGCATCGTCGATCGCGTCGCGGCGCTTGAGCACCTCGACCCAGAGCTCGTCCTTCGAGTCGAAGTAGTGCAGCAACCCGGCCTGGGTGAGCCCCACAGCGTCGGCGATGTCCTTGATGCTGGTGCGGCGGAACCCGTTCACGGCGACGAGGTCGAGCGCGATCGTGAGGATCTCCTCGCGCTTCGCGATGCCCTTTGCGTACGAACCCCGTCGTGCCATGCGGTGACCATACCGCCAGGAGCACGCCGACAAAACCAAGCACAAGTAGGTTTCTGGTGTTACGGTGGTCGGAGCCGCCGAAGGAGGCGCGCGAGTCACCGGTGCTGGTGGCGCACCCGGAAGAAGGACCCAGTGGCCAACGACGCCCTGACCATGGCCGACACCCCGACCGCCGTCGCCCCCACGCGCGGTCGCGGGAACCCGCTGATGTACACGCTCGGCATGCCGATCGCGATGTTCGGCCTGTTCATCGCCCTCCTGCCGCCCGTGCTCGTCGCGATGGCGCTCAAGGTCGCGGAGATCGCGCCCCAGAACCAGGCCGGTGTGCTCGGCACGGCCCTCGGCATCGGCGCGTTCGCGGCGATGGTCGCCAACCCCCTGGCGGGTCGCCTGAGCGACCGGACCGCCGGGAGGCTCGGCATGCGTCGTCCGTGGATCATCGGTGGCACCGTGGTCGGCTTCGCAGCCCTCGTGGCCGTCGCGACGACGTCCTCGGTCGTCGTCCTCGTCGTCGCCTGGAGCGTCGCCCAGATCGCGTACAACGCCACGATCGCCGCGCTCACCGCCGTCATGCCGGACCACGTCACGCGCTCGCAGCGCGGCCGCGTCGCCGCGCTCCTCGGACTGGCGCAGAACCTCGCGCTCGTCGGCGGCACGTTCCTCGTGCAGCTCTTCTCCACCTCGGCCACGCAGATGATCGTCCCCGGGGCGATCGGATCGGCGCTCGTCGTCCTCTACGCCGTGCTCTTCCGGGACCGCGTGCTCGTGAACCGCCCGACCTCGAAGCTCGGCGTCGGACAGCTCTTCGGGTCGTTCGTCTTCAACCCGGTCAAGCACCCGGACCTCGGCTGGGCCTGGTTGACCCGCTTCATGATGGTCGCCGCGCAGTACACCGCGGTGTCCTACCTGACGTACTTCCTTCGCGACGACATCGGGGTGAACGATGCGAACCTCGCGAACGCGGTCTTCCAGGGCACGCTGTGGAACGTCGTCGGTATCGTGCTCACCTCGCTCGTCGCGGGCTGGCTGTCCGACCGACTCGGGCGCCGCAAGCTCTTCGTGGCCGTCGCCGGGGTCGTCGGCGTCGTGGGCCTCGTGCTCATCGCGCTCGCGCCGTCGCTGTCGATGGTGCTCGTCGGCGAGTTCGTCATGGGCGCCGGCATGGGCGTCTTCTACGCGGTCGACCTCGCGCTCATCACCGACGTGCTGCCGTCCGACCAGGACAACGCGAAGGACCTCGGCGTCGTGAACATCGCCCAGGCGCTCCCGCAGTCGATCGTCCCCGCGGCCGCCCCCGGCGTGATCGCCGTGACCGGCGGCTACAGCGGGTTCTTCATCACCGGAGCGGTGGTCGGCCTGCTCGGCATCGCCTCCGTCTCCCGCATCCGCGGCGTGCGCTGACGCCCGCCCCCACGAAAGGACCGACCACCGTGACCATCGTGAACGAGACGACCCGTGCCTCCAGTCCGCTGGCCGAGCGCATCGACGCGCTCCTCGACCAGCTGACCGTCGAGGAGAAGGTGCAGCTGCTCACCGGACGTGACTTCTGGACCACCTGGCCGATCGAGAAGATCGGACTCCGCCGCATCCTCATGTCGGACGGCCCGTCCGGCGTCCGCGGCGAGGTGTGGGACGAGCGCGACCCGTCGCTCAACCTCCCGTCCGCCACCGCGCTGTCGGCGAGCTGGGACCGGGCGATCGCCAAGCGCTACGGCGCGGCAGCCGCCGTCGAGGCCCGGCGCAAGGGCGTCGACGTCGTCCTCGGCCCGACGATCAACCTGCACCGCTCGCCCCTCGGCGGCCGGCACTTCGAGGCGTTCAGCGAGGACCCGGTGCTCACCGCCGACCTCGCGGCCAGCTACGTCGAGGGCGTGCAGGAGAACGGCGTCGCCGCGACCCCGAAGCACTACATCGCCAACGACTACGAGACCGACCGCTTCACCGCCTCGACCGAGGTGTCCGACCGGGCCCTGCGCGAGCTGTACCTGCTCGCGTTCGAGAAGGCCGTCACCGAGGCGCAAGCCTGGGCGATCATGTCGTCCTACAACGCGATCAACGGTGTGACCGCGTCGGAGAACGACCTGCTCGAGACCCCGTTGAACTCGGAGTGGGGCTTCGACGGCATCGTCGTCTCCGACTGGACCGGTGTCCGCTCGGTCGACTCGGCGAAGGCGTCCCAGGACGTCGCGATGCCCGGACCGAACCCGTGGTGGAGCGAGGGGCCGCTGCTCGACGCCGTGCGCTCCGGTGACGTCCCCGAGGCCGACATCGACCGCAAGGTCCGGCGCATCCTGACGCTCGCCGCCCGTGTCGGCGCACTCGAGGGGTTCGAGCCCGTCGCCGCGCAGCCCGTGCACGTCGAGGACGGCGTCGCGTTCGTCCGCGAGGCCGAGGCGGAGGGCACGGTCCTCGTCCGCAACACCGGCATCCTGCCGCTCGACCCCGGCGCAGTGTCGCGCGTCGCCCTGCTCGGGCACAACGCCGACCAGGCCCGCAGCCAGGGCGGCGGCTCCGCGACCGTCGTGCCGTCGCACGTCGTGACGCCGGTCGAGGGCATCCGCGCCGCGTTCCCGGGTGCGACGATCGACCACGCCATCGGTGCCGTCGTGCAGGAGGGCATCGCCGAGTTCCCGCTGTCGACCATCACGAACCCGGCGACCGGCGAGCCCGGTGCCCGCGTCGCGTTCGTCAGGGCCGGCGAGGAGATCTTCGTCGAGGACCGCCGGGCCACCGCGCTCTTCTGGTTCGGCGGGGACGCCCCGACCCGCGAGGCCGACCGGCTCGACATCACCACGACGTACACCGCACCCACGACCGGCACCGTCCGGATCGGCATCGGCGCCGCCGGACACTCCCGGATGTGGATCGACGGTTCGCTGGTCCTCGACGAGGAGGTCGGCTTCGAGGGCGACCAGCTCGGCGCCGCCTTCCTCAACCCGCCGGCGCGGTCGGTGCCGGTCGAGGTCGAGGCCGGCCAGCAGGTCGCGATCCGCATCGAGTACGACGTCGTCCAGGACGAGACCCTCGGCGGGGTGCTCGCGTACCAGTTCGGCACCGAGCCGAGCGACGCGGACCCGGCCGTCCTGATCGAGGAGGCCGTGCGCACCGCCACGGGCGCGGACGTCGCCGTGGTCGTCGTCGGGACGAACAGCAAGGTCGAGTCCGAGGGCTACGACCGCGACTCCCTCGCGCTGCCGGGGCACCAGGACGACCTCGTCCGCGCCGTCGCCGCCGCGAACCCGAACACGGTCGTGGTCGTCAACGCCGGCTCCCCGGTCGAGATGCCCTGGCGCGACGACGTCGCCGCGGTGCTCCTCACCTGGTTCGGCGGGCAGGAGTACGGCAACGCGCTCGCCGACGTGCTGACCGGTGCCGCGGAGCCGGGCGGGCGCCTGCCCACGACCTGGCCCGCGACGCTCGCGGACGTCCCCGTGTCGAACGTCACCCCGGTGGACGGCAAGGTCGCCTACGACGAGGGCGTGCACATCGGCTACCGGGCCTGGCTCCGGGCCGGCACCGAGCCGGCGTACCCGTTCGGGCACGGCCTCGGCTACACGACCTGGACGATCGACGGTGTCGCAGCGACCCCGGCGGTCCGCGGGGGCGACGCCGTGATCGTCACCGCGACGGTCGCGAACACCGGTGCGCGCGCGGGCAAGCACGTCGTGCAGGTCTACGCCTCGCGTGCCGACTCCGTGGTCGACCGGCCGGTCCGCTGGCTCGTCGGGTTCGCCCCGGTGCGACTCGACGCCGGCGCCTCCACCGAGGTGTCGATCGAGGTGCCGGCCCGTGCGTTCGCGCACTGGGACGGTGCGTGGTCGTACGAGCCCGGGACCTTCACGCTGCACGTCGGGGCGTCGGTCACGGACGAGGCCGGCACCGCGACCCTCGAACTGGAGCAGTGACCACATCCGGTTTCCGCGCGGGCGAGTGGTGCATTCAGTAACATGATCCCGCGCGTGTCGGCTGGTTACCGATCGCGCACACACCACGAACGGTGCCGTCGTGCGTGCGAGCCGGTCTCCTGATCCGATCGGTCAGCCCGGACGACACCGGTGTGTCCAGGATGCGCCCCCACGCTTGCGCGGGGGCGCATTCGTCTTCCCGGAGCCCGATCGTCGAGTGACGAACGTTCATCTTGGATCGCCGGAATCCGCGATGTCGGCGTGACAAGCCCGTGGCGGGGTGCAACTATGGACGCACCATCCCGTGCGGATCAGGAACGGGATGGTGCATCCGGCCGGGGGCCCGGGGAACTCACCAGCCCGTCGTGGGCCCCGCCGGATGCCCCGGCCGGGAGACGACCGGGTTCAGCCGGCTCGCACGACCGGAGCGACCTGCTCGGCCACGATCTGCAGGATGCGCTCGTGCGCTGCCGCGTCGCCGTTCGCCGGCAGGGTGACCACGAGTTCGTCCGTCGCCGCCACCGCGGGGTCCGCGAGGAGCGTCTCGGTGATCTGCTCGACGGATCCCTGGACCACCCTGCTGAAGCGGAACGGCGGCCCCGAGAGCGGACGTCCTTCGTCGTCCATGCCCGAGGCGTACCCGGTCAGGAACTCCTCGTGCACCGCGCGGTCGTGGTCGTCGAGGAGCGGCACGACGATCCGCCCGACGGCGACCTTCGGCGTGCGGTCGGGGTGGAGCTCAGCGAAACGCTCGCGGTACGCCGTGATCTGGTCCGCCTGCGCCACGGCGAACGGCGCACCGGTGTCCTCGGTGTTCAACGTCGAGCAGTGCAGCAGCAGCCCCTTCTCAGCCGTGCGCACCGCGGTGGCCGTGCTGCCGCCGCCCCACCAGACCCGATCGCGGAGACCGGGGCTCAGCGGCTGCAGCGTCAGGTCGGCGCCGGCCGGGATGCTCTCGTAGCCCTTGCCGGCCGTGCCGAGCGGCTCACCCTGCAGGACCTCGAGGAGTCGCGCGGCTCGTGCCTCGGCCTCGTCACGGAAGCTCCGTTCGACCGAGCCGAACACCGGGTCGAGGATCGGCCCGTACCCGGCGATGCCGGTGCTGATCCCGAGCTGCACGCGCCCGCCGCTCAGCAGGTCGACCGTGCTCGCGTCCTCGGCCAACCGTACCGGGTCCTCGTACCGCATGCCGAGCACGGCGGTGCCGAACCCGATCGTGCTCGTCCGCTGTGCCGCGGCCGCGAAGAACGTCATCGGACTCGTCAGGAACGGCTCGAAGTGCCGCCCGCGGACCCAGCCGGTGCCGTAGCCGAACGACTCGGCAGCGGCGAAGAGCCGCAGGCCGTCCTCCAGCGCTCCAGCGGCACCGGCGGTGCCACCGTGGTTCGGGACGAAGGAGAGGAAGCCGAGTTCGCGCATGTCGCGAGTCTATGCGCGCGTATGGAGCAGGGTCTGCGGCTCGGCACGATCCGGACTGGGGGCGCAGGGCGGGCCCGTACCGCGCCTCCCGGCCGCCCCGTCCGCACCTGGGAGGATGGACGAATGACCGACGTCACCGCCCAGCCCCCGCTCGTCGCCGCCCTGCCGGCGGCGGTCGACGGTGTCGTCGACCCGGACGCCGTCTACGAGGCCTTCGCCGCGTGGGCCGCCGACGGCGGCCGACCGCTCTACCCGGCGCAGGACGAAGCGGTCATCGAACTCGTCTCCGGCGCCAACGTCGTCCTCTCGACCCCGACCGGCACCGGCAAGTCCCTCGTCGCCGCCGGCGCGCACTTCGCCGCGCTCGCTGAGGGCAAGCGGAGCTACTACACGGCGCCGATCAAGGCCCTCGTGTCCGAGAAGTTCTTCCAGCTCGTCGACCTGTTCGGCGCGGAGAACGTCGGCATGGTGACCGGCGACTCGAGCGTCAACGGCGACGCCCCGATCGTGTGCTGTACGGCGGAGATCCTCGCCAACCTCGCACTGCGGCAGGGGCCGGACGCCGAGGTCGACGTCGTCGTGATGGACGAGTTCCACTTCTACGGCGACCCCGACCGCGGCTGGGCGTGGCAGGTGCCGTTGCTCGTGCTCGAACGCGCGCAGTTCCTCCTGATGTCCGCCACCCTCGGGGACGTCACCACCATCTCGGATGACCTGTCCCGTCGCACCGGACGGCCGACCGCCCGGGTGACCGGTGTCTCCCGGCCGGTCCCGCTGTCCTACGAGTACGTCATGACACCGGTGCAGGAGACCGTGGAGCGGCTGCTCGAGGAGGGCAAAGCGCCGGTCTACATCGTGCACTTCGCGCAGGCCGCAGCGCTCGAGCGAGCGCAGGCGCTCATGTCGGTGAAGGTCGCCTCACGCGAACGGCGCGATGAGATCGCTGCTGCCATCGCGGGGTTCCGGTTCAGCGCCGGGTTCGGCCAGACCCTCTCGAAGCTCATCCGCGCGGGCATCGGCGTCCACCACGCGGGAATGCTGCCGAAGTACCGGCGGCTCGTCGAACAGCTGGCGCAGCGCGGACTCCTGCCGGTGATCTGCGGGACCGACACCCTCGGCGTCGGCATCAACGTACCGATCCGCTCCGTGCTGCTCACCGGCCTGACGAAGTTCGACGGCTCGCGGATGCGGCAGCTGTCCGCGCGCGAGTTCCACCAGATCGCCGGACGGGCGGGACGCGCCGGGTACGACACCGAGGGCGACGTCGTCGCCGAGGCGCCCGAGCACGAGATCGAGAACGCCCGAGCCCTCGCGAAGGCCGGCGACGACCCGAAGAAGAAGGGCAAGGTCAAGAAGAAGAAGGCGCCGGAGGGGTTCGTCTCCTGGGGGCAGGCCTCCTTCGAGAAGCTCATCGCGGCCGAGCCCGAGCCGATGGTGTCGCGCATGCGGATCACGCACGCGATGGTGCTCTCCGTCGTGGCACGCGGTGGATCGGCGTTCGAGGACGTCCGGGCGCTCGTCTTCGAGAACCACGAACCACGGGCCAGGCAGCTCGCGATGGCGCGGCGAGCACTCATCATCGCCCGGACGCTCATCAACGCACGGGTGATCGAGCGTGTGTCCGGACCGCCGGTGTCGTACCGGTTGACGGTCGACGTCGCGCCCAACTTCGCGCTCAACCAACCGCTGTCGCCCTTCGCGCTCGCAGCGTTCGAGCTGCTCGACCCCTCCTCGCCGACGTACGCGTTGGACATGGTGTCGATCGTCGAGTCCACCCTCGACGACCCGCGGGCGATCCTCGCGCAGCAGCAGTTCAAGGAGCGCGGCGAGGAGGTCGCGCGCATGAAGCGGGAGGGCATCGAGTACGAGGAACGGATGGAGCTGCTCGAGGAGGTCACCTGGCCCAAGCCGCTCGACGAGCTGCTGACCGCCGCGTACGAGGCCTACGCCGCCGAGCAGCCGTGGGTCCTCGACTTCCAGCTCTCGCCCAAGGCAGTCGTGCGGGACATGTACGAGCGGGCGATGACCTTCGGCGACTTCGTGCGGTTCTACCAGCTCACCCGCTCCGAGGGACTCGTCCTCCGGTACCTCTCCGACGCCTACCGCACCATGCGGCAGACCATCACCGACGAACAACGCACCCCCGAGCTCGACGACCTCATCGAGTGGCTCGGCGAGGTCGTCAAGCAGACCGACTCCTCGCTCGTCGACGAGTGGGAGGCGCTGCTGAACGGCTCGGTGGCGGAGGCCGCCGCCGAGCACGAGGAGATCGCGCCGCCGCAGCCCGCGCGGCTCACCGGCAACGTCCGCGCCTTCCGGGTGCTCGTCCGCAACGCCCTGTTCCAGCGGGTGCTGCTCGCCGCCGCCGACGACGTGGACGGGTTGGCCGCGCTCGACGGAGCCGCAGGCTTCGGGCGGGACGAGTGGGACGCCGTGCTCGAGGAGTACTACGACGCGCACGACTCAATCGGGACCGACGCCGACGCACGGTCGATGCAGTACCTGGTCCTCGACGAGCACGGCGCCGGGCGGACCTGGCGTGCGCGGCAGATCTTCGCGGACCCGGCCGGCGACAAGGACTTCGGGTTCTCGGCGACGATCGACCTCGACGCCTCCGACGAGGCCGGCGAGGCGGTCGTCCGCGTCACCGAGATCGGCCGGTTCGACGGGTGGGCCGAGGTGGACGTCGACTGATGGCGCCCGTCGCCCGTCCGCTCGGCGGTCCGACCGCCGCACGGGACGTCGCCGCCCTGCAGGACCTCCTCGAGTCCGTACCGGACTACGCGGCTCCCATCACCGGGTACCCGCCGGGGACGTCCGACGGGCTCAGCGCGCTCATCGGCGTCCCGGACGGGTTCGACCCCGCGGGGAAGCACGGCCTCGGACTGTGGGACGGCGACCAGCTCGTCGCGTTCGCGGACCTGCTGCTCGGGTACCCGGCGCCGGAAGTGGCGCACGTCGGGCTGCTCGTCGTCCGCGGGGGATCGCACGGGCAGGGACTCGGGCGAGCGATGCACGACGAGGTCGTGGCGTGCGCTCGGGCGGCTGGCGGTTCGGCGGGTGCGGGTGCGGCTGCGGGCCGGACCGAGACGTCGGCCGTCCCGGTGTCCCCGGTGCCGATCACCCGGCTCCGGCTCGGGATCGTCGCGACGAACGCCGACGTCGCGGAGCCGTTCTGGCGTTCGCTCGGGTACGAGCCGACGGGGGAGACGAAGCCCTACCGGTACGACCGGCTGGAGAGCACCGTCGCACTGTGGGAACGCCCACTCTGACGTTCGGGTACGTTCGACGGCAGCCCAGCTCCGTCCGGTGGCCGGGACCGTCGAGAGGAACCGCCATGCGCATCGGATCGAGCATCGCCCTGATCGTGATCGGCGCCATCGTGGCGTTCGCCCTGAACATCCAGGTCGCCGGGGTCGACCTCCGCCTGATCGGCTACATCCTGATGGCCGCCGGTGTCGTGCTGCTCATCATCAGCCTGGCGGTGGCGTTCGGCGGCCGTCGTACCACGACGACCACCCGGAGCGGGATCGATCCGGCGTCGGGTGAGCAGATCACCCGGCAGGACCGCCGGGACGGGACCTACTGACCCCGCTGCCTGCCCGATTCGCCAGGCCTGGTCCACCTCACCGGCCAGAAGTTCGCTGCAGGGCCGTGAGCAGGGCGTCGCCGTCCGCGACGTCGTAGAGCGCGAAGTTCCCGCGGTCGGGTGTGAGGTCGAGGCCGGTGTTCGCGTACTGCCGCACCGCCTCGCTCCCACCCCAGAAGAGCGTGTCGAGGTGGCGTGAGTCATCCCACTCGACGGAGATGTGCTCGGCGGAGCGATCGACGTACCAGTCGGTCCGGCTCGCGGAGGTCTCCCGGACCCGGCGCTCGTTCACCACGAGCACTCGGTGGTCCGTGACCGCGTAGACGTCGGTGTGCTTGCGGTGCCACTTCACGATGAACCGGCCCGCGAGCACGTGCAGTCCGATCAGCAGGAATGCCGTGAGCAGCGCGAGCACCGCGGGATGGGACGAGCCCCGTGCAGCGGAGATGAGGGCGACCGCCACGAGGACGGTGAAGAGCCCACTGAACGGGATCAGGTAGCGGTCGGCGTGCACGAACATCCGACCGAGGTCGCTCCGGCCGACCCACAAGAGTTCCTCGCCGTCGTGGAGCCGTGACTCGACGAGTGACCGTGCCTCGTCGGGACCCGGCGCTCGTCCCATCAGAACAGGGTCGCGGGCGGGGTCGCCTCGGGGAGGGGCTCCGGCTCGGTGACCTCGACACCGGGCCAACCCGGGCCGTGCGGTACGTCGGTGCCGTTCTGGTACGCGGTCGCAGCACCCCGGGCGCGGACGTCGGCAGCCTCGTTCATCTCGTGCCCGACGTGACCGCGGACCCACTCGAAGGTGACCTTCCGGCCCTGCAGTTCGGCGTCGAGCTCCTTGATGATCTCGACGTTGAGCACGGGCTTGCCGTCGGCCTTCCGCCAGCCCTTCCGCTTCCAGCCGGCGAGCCACTCGGTGCACGCCTTGATCGCGTACTGGCTGTCGCACAGGATGTGCAGCGGCTCGCCGGTGTCCTTCGTGGCACGGAGCAGCTGCAGCACGGCGGTGAGCTCGCCCTGGTTGTTCGTCGCCTTCGGCCAACCGCCGGCTGCCCACCGGTCGTCATCGACGTACCAGGCCCAGCCGGCAGGGCCGGGATTGCCGAGGGCTGAGCCGTCTGCGGCGGCGACGATCGTCACGATGGGACCTCCAGGTGGTGCGGGTGCTGCACCACCGTAACGGAGGCCGGGGACCTCAGCGGTTCGTGGTGTGCTGCGGCGCCGGGGAACGGACCGGCGGGAAGCGGATGAGCGTGCCCGCGACCGAACCGTGCCCGGAGGCGACCGGCCTACTGTGCAGCCCATGAGCGACAGCATCCCCCAGGCCCCCGGCCCCGACGAGTCCGACGACCGCGCCCGCAACGACGAGCTGCGCGACGCTGCGCACCACGAGGGCGCCGACGGCCTCGACGATCGCGCCCAGCGCGCGGCGGACACGTCCTACAGCCCGTCGAGCGAGCGCGAGACCGCCGCCTCCCAGACCCAGCAGCGCGACGACGCCGAGCTCCGCGAGGACGGCATCGACCCGTCCCGTGTGGTCGCGGCACCCGGGACCGGCGGCGCGGACGACGCGGGCGTCGTCGAGCCGGAACCGGGCGACCTCAACCTGCCGTGGCAATCCGAGGAGGATCGCCGGGGCTGACCGGACGACACCGGCCCAGGCACGACGAGTAGCTTCCGGCGCATGCCCGTTCCCTGGATGGAGCGCACCGGTCGGACCCCAGGAGGGGTCATCGGAGCGTGGTTCAACGTCATCGTGTGCGCCGTGCTGGTGGTCGGCCTGCCGATCGCAGCACTCTCCCGCGGGCACGGTGCCCTGGACATCGCTTTCGCGGTCGTCCTACCCGTGGTCGCGCTGGGCATGGAGGTCCTGTTCGTCCGCAACCTGCGTCAGCAACTTGCCCGCCGGAGGGGCGAATGACCGTCATGACCTGGTTCGGCATCGGCGCGGTCGTCGTCGCGCTCTGGGGCATCACGATCGCCGTCTTCAACCGGTGGGCGCAGTCGATCGGGGGCGACCAGCTGATGAACGGGAAGCCGATCACCCCGGGCTTCGTGCGGTTCATCGGCATCTTCCTCGCCGTCGTCGGCACGGCGATCGCCGTCCTGGCGTTCAGCGGCGTGCTGCCGGAGCGCTGAGGGCAGCGCTACGACACCGAGTCCGGGTGCGATCCCGTCCGCTGCCCGGACTCGAGCGTCGCGATCGCCGCGAGGTCCTCTTCCGTCAGGGTGAACCCAACGACGTCGATGTTCGAGCGGATCCGCTCGGGCGTCACCGACTTCGGCAGCACCACCACGCCCTGCTGCACGTTCCACCGCACGAGCACCTGCGCGACGCTCACACCGTGCGCCTCCGCGATCGCCGTCAGCACCGGTTCGTCCACGAGACGCCCCCGGCCGAGCGGCGACCACGCCTCGGTCACGATGCCGTGCTCGGCGTGGAACGCCATCAACTCGCGCTGCGGAAGCCACGGGTGCCGCTCGACCTGGTTCACCACGGGGGCCTCGCCGGTCTCGTCGATGATCCGCTCGAGGTGCGGCACCTGGAAGTTCGAGACTCCGACGCTCCGCGCACGTCCGGACGCACGCAGCTCGACGAGCGTCCGCCACGTCTCCACGTACCGGTCGCGCGCCGCTGCCGGCCAGTGGATCAGGTACAGGTCGACGGCGTCGAGCCCCAGCCGGTCGAGGCTCGCGTCGAACGCCCGCAGGGTCGCGTCGCGACCCTGGTGGTCGTTCCACACCTTGGTCGTCACGAAGACGTCGTCACGATCCAGCCGGGAGGCACGGATCGCCTCCCCGACGCCACGCTCGTTGCCGTACATCTCGGCTGTGTCGACGTGGCGGTACCCGGCGTCGAGCGCGGTGCCGACGGCGACGGCCGCCTCGGCGTCGTCGACCTTGTAGACGCCCAAGCCGACAGTGGGGATGCTCCGGCCGTCGCGGAGGGGGATGGAGGTGAGCATGCACCCATCCTGGTGGTCATGGCGGGCGCGTGTCGTGCCTCCCGGCCGGTGCTCGCACCACGTGATCGACGTGACGAGCGTCGATCGACGCGCGCGATGTCGGAACGCGCGCGTTTCGTGGATCAGGTGGGGAGGTTGACCGGCTCGGTGTCGGGGATGGGGCTCGCGTCACGGCCGCGCAGGTCGGGCAGCCACTGCTTCGCCGCGAGGGGGAGCAGCACCCCGACCAACGCCATGCCCGCACCGACCATGAGGCCGCCGGTCGGCCCGTGCAGGTCGATGAGGAACCCGGCCACAGCGGAACCGCCAGCCGCGCCGATGAGCTGGCCGGTGCCCATCCAGCCGTAGGCCTCGGCGGTGTCGGAGAACTTCACCGTCGCCGACACCGAGCCGAACATCACGGCGAGGGCCGGGGCGATGCCGCCACCCGCGATGAGGAGCGCCAGGCAGAGCCACCAGAAGTTCGTTCCGCCGACCGCGAGCGCGAGGCCCACGAAGACGATCGCCATGCGGGTCCAGAGGGTGTTCGGCGAGATCGGGCGGTGGCCGAACGCGAGGCCGCCGACCAGGGACCCGATCGCGAACACCGCGAGGACGATGCCCGCGTTCGGGCTGCCCTCGCCGAACACGCTCGTGACGCTGGCCTCGACCGCGGCACACGCTCCGATGAGGAGGAGGCCGGTCAGGGTGGCGACGACGACCGAGGGGCGGCGCAGGACGACGCCGAACGCCCGCTTCGAGCGGGGGATGCGCACGCGGCCGAGCTCGGGGGAGGCGATGAACCACACGCCGCCGATGACGAGGAACGCCATCGCGACGACGATCGCCTCGACGGTGCCGATCTGCGTGGCGACGAAGGTCGTGATGACGGGGCCGGCCACCCAGATGAGCTCCTGCGCGCTCGCGTCGAGGGAGAACAGGGGAGTGAGCTGCGCCGAGGTCACCATCTTCGGGTAGATGGTGCGCACGGCCGGCTGGACCGGGGGCACCGCCAGCCCGCCGATGAACCCGACGACGACGTAGCCCCAGAGCGGCATCAGGACGAACCCGACGACGCCCATGCTCGCGAGCGCGACGATGCTCGTGAGGATCAGGACGGGACGCATGCCCCAGCTGCCCATCCACCGGCTGGTGAGCGGGCCCGCGATCGCCTGCCCGATGCTCGTCGTGGCGAGCACGAGTCCGGCCGCGCCGTACGAGTCGAAGACGTGCTCGACGTGGAGCAGGTACGCGAGCGAGAGCATCCCGAACGGGAAGCGGGCGGTGAGCTGCGCGGCGATGACACGACCGACGCCGGGGGTCTTCAGCAGGGGCCCGTACGTACTCACAAGAGGAGTGTACGGACCGGACGGACGGCCTGTCCCCCGGTCGGGGAGGTGTGCGTGCACGGCACCTGTGCACGGTCAGGTGCCGGGCTCCGCGACACGCCGATCGTGTTCTGCCCACAGGCGTGGAGGGATGTGTCCACAAGGTGTGGAGGAGTGTCGGTGGCGAGGGTCAGACTGGCGGAATCACGGGCCTCTCCCGACTGTTCACACTGTGGAGGGCGTTGTGGAGAACTACACGGCTGTAACACTTTCTCTTGTGGTCGGTCCCGGTGTCGGCCACTAGATGTAGTATCGAGTCACCGGTTCGCACCCGCTCTCTGCGGGCGCAGCACTCGCTCTCTGCGAGACCCGGCAGGCTTCAGAAGCACCACAGCAGCACAACCACCAGCACCACTGAACGACCCGCTCGACGGGCCGAGAACACAGGGGAGATCATGGCCGTCACCGTCTACACCAAGCCGTCCTGCGTCCAGTGCACCGCGACGTACCGGGCCCTCGACAACAAGGGCATCCAGTACGAGGTGCACGACGTCTCCACGGACGAGGCAGCCCTCGAGCACGTCAAGAGCCTCGGCTACCTGCAGGCCCCGGTCGTCGTGACCGACGACGACCACTGGTCGGGCTTCCGTCCCGACAAGATCGCGACACTCAGCGCCGAGCTCGCGTGACCCCGGTGTGGTGCTGGCTCCGGCGAGCACCACACCGCCCCTCCTGATCTGCTGTCCGCACCTCTCACCAGGGAGCGCACATGAGTCGCCTCGTCTACTTCTCGAGCGTGTCCGGCTACACGGCCCGCTTCATCGAGAAGCTGGGCCTGCCGGCACATCGGATCCCGCTCTACCCGAACGACCCGTTCCTCCACGCGGACGAGCCGTACGTCCTCGTGCTGCCGACCTACGGGGGCGGTAACGGGCAGGGAGCGGTCCCGAAGCAGGTCATCAAGTTCCTCAACGACGAACGCAACCGCTCCCTCATCCGCGGTGTGATCGTCGGCGGCAACACGAACTTCGGCGAGGCCTACGGTCTCGCAGGGGACGTCATCGCACAGAAGTGCGGCGTCCCCGTCCTCTACCGTTTCGAGCTCTTCGGCACGCCTGACGACGTGCACGCAGTCACCACTGGATTGGAAGCATTTTGGACGCAGCAGTTGCAGACGTCGATCTGACGTCGCCGCAGACGGGGATGGACTACCACTCCCTCAACGCGATGCTCAACCTCTACGACTCGGACGGGAACATCCAGTTCGACAAGGACCGTGAGGCCGCCAAGCAGTTCTTCCTGCAGCACGTCAACCAGAACACCGTCTTCTTCCACAACCTGAAGGAGCGGCTCGACTACCTGGTCGAGAACGAGTACTACGAAGCCGCGACGATCGAGCAGTACTCGCTCGACTTCATCCAGAAACTCAACGACCTGGCGTACTCGAAGAAGTTCCGGTTCCAGACGTTCCTCGGTGCGTTCAAGTACTACACGAGCTACACGCTCAAGACGTTCGACGGCAAGCGGTACCTCGAGCGCTTCGAGGACCGCGTCGTGATGACGGCCCTCGGCCTCGCGCAGGGCAACGAGCAGCTCGCGATCGACCTCGTGGAAGAGATCATCGCCGGCCGCTTCCAGCCCGCGACCCCGACGTTCCTCAACACCGCGAAGGCCCAGCGCGGCGAACTCGTCTCCTGCTTCCTCCTCCGCATCGAGGACAACATGGAGTCGATCTCGCGCGGCATCAACTCCTCGCTGCAGCTCTCGAAGCGCGGCGGCGGCGTGGCCCTGCTGCTCTCCAACATCCGTGAGGCCGGCGCCCCGATCAAGCAGATCGAGAACCAGTCCTCCGGGATCATCCCCGTGATGAAGCTGCTGGAAGACTCCTTCTCCTACGCGAACCAGCTCGGTGCGCGTCAGGGTGCCGGTGCCGTCTACCTGTCGGCGCACCACCCGGACATCATGAAGTTCCTCGACACCAAGCGCGAGAACGCGGACGAGAAGATCCGCATCAAGACGCTGTCGCTCGGTGTCGTCGTGCCGGACATCACGTTCGAGCTCGCGAAGAACAACGAGGACATGTACCTCTTCTCGCCGTACGACGTCGAGAAGGTCTACGGCATGCCGTTCGGCGACGTCCCGATCTCCGAGAACTACCGCGCGATGGTCGACGACTCGCGCATCAAGAAGACGAAGATCAAGGCGCGTGACTTCTTCACGACCATCGCCGAGATCCAGTTCGAGTCGGGTTACCCGTACATCGTGTTCGAGGACACGGTGAACAAGGCCAACCCGATCAAGGGTCGGATCAACATGTCCAACCTGTGCTCGGAGATCCTGCAGGTCAACACCCCGACCACCTTCAACGAGGACCTCTCGTACAAGGAGATCGGCAAGGACATCTCCTGCAACCTCGGGTCGCTGAACATCGCGCTGACCATGGACTCGCCGGACTTCGGCAAGACCATCGAGACCGCCATCCGCGGCCTCACCTCGGTGTCGCAGATGTCGCACATCTCGTCGGTCCGCTCCGTCGAGGACGGCAACGACAAGTCGCACGCCATCGGCCTCGGCCAGATGAACCTGCACGGCTACCTCGCTCGTGAGCGCGTGTACTACGGCTCCGAAGAGGGCATCGACTTCACGAACATCTACTTCTACACGGTGCTGTTCCACGCCCTGCGCGCCTCGAACAACATCGCCATCGAGACGGGGGAGACCTTCGACGGCTTCCGCGACTCGAAGTACGCGTCGGGTGAGTTCTTCGACAAGTACACCGACCAGGCGTGGACGCCGGCGACCGCCCGCGTCGCGGAGCTCTTCGCGACCGCGAACATCGCGATCCCGACGCAGGACGACTGGAAGGCGCTGAAGGCCTCCGTCCAGGAGCACGGCATCTACAACCAGAACCTGCAGGCCGTCCCGCCGACCGGTTCGATCTCGTACATCAACCACTCGACGTCGTCGATCCACCCGATCGCGTCGAAGATCGAGATCCGCAAGGAAGGCAAGCTCGGCCGCGTCTACTACCCGGCGCCGTTCATGACGAACGACAACCTGGACTACTACCAGGACGCGTACGAGATCGGTGCCGAGAAGATCATCGACACCTACGCCGCTGCCACGCAGCACGTCGACCAGGGCCTGTCGCTCACGCTGTTCTTCAAGGACACCGCGACCACGCGCGACATCAACAAGGCCCAGATCTACGCATGGCGCAAGGGCATCAAGACGATCTACTACATCCGTCTGCGTCAGCTCGCGCTCGAGGGCACCGAGGTCGAGGGCTGCGTCAGCTGCATGCTCTGATTGCTGTCGCAATCATTCTTGGCCTGGAGGCGCGGTGCCAGGCCGCACCGCGCCTCCAGTCCGTTACATAGTCACCATCTCTTGAAGGAAACGTGCGTTGGTCGAGAAGCTGAAGCTCATTGATCGGGTCCAGGCCATCAACTGGAACCGCATCCAGGACGACAAGGACGTCGAGGTCTGGAACCGCCTCGTCAACAACTTCTGGCTGCCGGAGAAGGTGCCGCTGTCGAACGACGTCCAGTCGTGGAACACGCTGACGCCGGCCGAGCAGAAGATGACCATGCGCGTCTTCACCGGCCTCACGCTGCTCGACACGATCCAGGGCACCGTCGGCGCCGTGTCGCTCATCCCCGACGCGATCACCCCGCACGAGGAAGCCGTCTACACGAACATCGCGTTCATGGAGTCGGTGCACGCCAAGAGCTACTCGTCGATCTTCTCGACCCTCGCGTCGACGCCGGAGATCGACGAGGCCTTCCGCTGGTCCGAGGAGAACCCGAACCTGCAGAAGAAGGCCCAGATCGTCATGGACTACTACCAGGGCGACAACCCGCTGAAGCGCAAGGTCGCTTCGACGCTGCTCGAGTCGTTCCTGTTCTACTCCGGCTTCTACCTGCCGATGCACTGGTCCTCGCGGGCGAAGCTGACGAACACCGCCGACCTCATCCGCCTCATCATCCGCGACGAGGCCGTGCACGGGTACTACATCGGGTACAAGTACCAGAAGGGTCTCGAGCAGGTCACCGAGGCCGAGCGTCAGGAGCTCAAGGACTACACGTTCTCGCTCCTCTTCGAGCTGTACGAGAACGAGACGCAGTACACGCAGGACCTCTACGACGAGGTCGGGCTGAGCGAGGACGTCAAGAAGTTCCTGCACTACAACGCGAACAAGGCGCTCATGAACCTCGGGTACGAGCCGATGTTCCCGAAGGAGCTCACCGAGGTGAACCCGGCGATCCTGTCGGCGCTCTCCCCGAACGCGGACGAGAACCACGACTTCTTCTCGGGGTCGGGCTCGTCGTACGTCATCGGCAAGGCTGTCGTGACGGAGGACGAGGACTGGGACTTCTGATCCCGGCCTGACTCGTGGGAACGCCCCGCTGGCTTCGGCCGGCGGGGCGTTCGTCGTTCAGGGGCGCGGTCGCCGACTGGTCGGAGAGCGGAACTTCATCGAGATTCGATTCGGACGGGCTGTCTGCGACACGGCAGTCGCATTGCGTGCGTTGCAAGAAGCTGTGTTCGGTGACGGACCGTCAATCGGACAGAGCGAGCGCGGAAACCGGCGGGAATCGGCCTCGTCCCGGTCGGCGCCTCCCGGGGCACTGACTTGCATTGCCTATCGCGTTTGCCCGAGCACGTGATCCGCGGCAATCTCAAGGAGTTCTGTGGTGTACTGCCGCGTCGCCATGACGAGGCTGCGCAGGCGCTTGTCGAGCGAGCCCCAAGGGCGGCCGAGCTGCCCTGAGGGGCCGACGCTCTCTGTCACATTCGTCACGTCGACGTCGAACTCGACCCTCAAATCGAAATTGTGGGGAGCAAGGACGAAGCCCTCGGCTAACCGCAGCCTCACAATTGAATCACCGTCTCCTATGATGCCCGGCCGTCCCTGATCGAGGACTTCGATGTAGCGGAGGTCGGCCTTCATACGCAGATGAGAAAGGTACAGCCCCAGACCGTGCATCGATCGGTGCCGGTCCACCCGCGCGAGCTCGTGCAGGATCGCCAGGCTGTTCCACCCCGGTAGCTGGGCCTGATAAGGCTGCACCTTCTCGAGAGCCTCCCTGATCACCGGCGGCAAGTCGCGGTACCTACTGGCCTGGCTCTTCCACTCTGCCGGCGTTTCGCGGATCGGCCATTCCAGTCTCCCCGCGCTCGGCGGCGGGTTCTCCCCCGAGACAAGCACCGCAATCGCGTAGAGGCAGTTGTCGAGTGCTGCACGCAGCTCATAGAGCAGCTCCCCGAAGATCACCGACAAGTCGACGGGAAGCGGTCTTGTTCGGTGCAGCCGCACCGTCAACGTCCCGTCGCTCTCCGGAGTGTGTCGAAGCTTGTGAGGCCTGGTGCTCAGGTACTCGTCCCACGTCCCCCGGAACATCCGCACATGCGCGTCAGCCCGATCGAGCCGCGCGTGCACAAGCCGGATTTCAGAGGCGATCGGGTTGAAGACGGCAGGAATTGGTTCGACCATGACGCAATGATTCCGGATCGCTGTCCAGACAGTAGCGCGTTCCGTCAAGGGATCGCTTACCGAGACGACGAAAGTATCGAGGGTGAGGCCGGAGAACCTGCGACTGTTCACGCTGCTTCGCACGTTTCTGGTCACGCTGAAGTGCGCGCTTCGGCCTGACCAAGGTGCGTCCGAGGTGCGCGCCACCTTCCGCCGTTCAACTGCGGCATGACTCCGCCCAAGCAGCTCAGGATCGTGAGGACCGAACACGCCCGGACGTAACTATGAACATTGTCCCCAGCATCGCTAGCCATGGCGCTCTTGACCTAGTCCTCGCCAACACGGGGGCGACTGCTGCTAAAGACGTCCGTTTCGAGCTCCTCGGTGCGGGCTTCGGACTCTCTGATGACGATACCCACGTTGGGCCAGGTCTCCGCGAGTTCTTCGCTGCACCGTTTGAGCTCGCGCCCGGGGCACGGATCCGCCTGTTTTGACACCTGCCGGAGAGTACAGCGGATCGCAGTGACAAGAGCGGCGCTATGGGTGCCCCTGTCACCGGCGAGCTGCAGGTGACCTACGGACGTGAAGTTGATGGCCAGGCGGCTTCGCATGAGTACGTGACCAAGCACCGCTACGACTTCACACTGTGGCCCAAGATCACGCCTGAGGCGTGGACTGGAGCGCGCAATGAGGGCAGCTCGTCTGACCCGCTGACGCACCTGAAGAACATCAACTTCGGTTTTCGGGCCATCGCGCACCACCGTGGGGGGACGACTCGTTGAGGACGCTGTGGAGCACCTTGGTCAGGACCGTTGGCGGCGGAAGAGTTTCCGACCGGCGGCCAGTTCACTATCAATCGCCGGGCACGTCGCCTCGAAGCCGGCGCGATAGCCACCTGCGCAGGCTCTACCTGCGGAGGTTGCGAGGGTCGACCTGAAGGAACGTCAGTACTCCTCGGTAAGCTGCTCGAAGCGCGCCAACGAGGTCGCATGGAGAGGAAATCATGGCCAAAACAGTGTTCTACAGCTTCCACTACGACAACGATTCGTGGCGGGTTCAGCAGGTGTCAAACATGGGAGTTGTCGAGGGGCAGCCCATCATGGATTCGCAGGAGTGGGAAGCGGTGAAGCAACAAGGTGACACCGCGATCCAGGAGTGGATCGACGAGCAGATGTCCGACAAGAAGGCCGTCGTCGTACTGATCGGTTCTGAGACCGCAGACCGCAGCTGGGTCCAGTACGAGATCGCGAAGGCGTGGGATGCGAAGAAGCCTCTCGTGGGTATCCGCATCAACGGCCTTGCTGACTCCTCGGGCACGACCGATAGTGCAGGCGCCAACCCGTTCTCGAACGTTGCACTGAAGGGTGGCGGCACCGTTGCCGACTACGTCCCGGTACACACCCCGTCTGGCTCCACGAGTCAAGCGGTCTACGCGGACATCAAAGCCAACATCACCTCATGGGTGGACGGCGCATACGCTCGCTCATGAGTGACATCGGTGGTGAGGAGGGCTGCCCGTTCTGCGAAATCGTCGATCGCGACGACCCAGACGCCCGAGAGGTGTACCGCGACGAACACACGGTCGCCTTTTTCCCCACTGAGCCCGCAGTGCTCGGCCACACGATGGTCATCCCTCGCTCGCACGTCCCAGACATTTGGGAGCTGGATGAGCCGACGGTTCAACGACTCAGCGTCACCGCCCTCAGGATTGCGAAGGCCATCGAAGAGAGCCTGCACCCGGACGGACTCAACATCATTCAATCCAACGGTGAAGCGGCCAGCCAATCGGTGATGCACATGCACATTCACCTTGTACCACGGAACGAGAACGATCGGATCGGACGTATCTGGCCGCCGGAGAGCAACTACAGTGAGGCGCAGAAAGACGACGCCTGGGAAACTCTCCGAGAAGCTTGCCGAACTATCGGCAGTGCAGCCACACCAGCAGCGCCACCCCGACAAGGAGCATGAGTCCGTAGTAGTCACGCACCGACCACGACCACACAACTTCACCCAGCGAAATGGACTTGGAGTCCGCGAGGCTCAACGTGTCGCAGTAGCTACTCGCGTTCATCTCGTACACATCAACGGCGCCGCCTCGAGCTGCGTCGAAGAGCAATCGGTACTTGCGCTCCTCTCGAAGGTAGCGAGTATCGACCGCGGCGAAGAGCACTACAGCAAACATCCCGAGAAGCGCGACGACAGCGGATGACTGCGTGCCGGCGTACCCAAAGGTGGCCGTCGCGATAGTGAGCGCCCATCCCTTCGCGACAGCCGATGCAGCAGACATGCGTGCGATCGCCGCCTGAATAAAGTCCAAGTGCTGACGGCGATCTTCGGGAAGTACTTGCTCGGCGATGGGAGGTCCCCTTCCGTGTTTGTGGAGGATGACTCAATACTCGCACGAGTATGCCTCGATTGGCGGCTCTCGCGGGCGGTCGCCCCGCGGATGCTGACGACGCAGGCAGAGACGACCGGCAGCGGCTCGCTGAACGTCTCGTTGACTGATCGGTAAACGGACGCACAAACGACCCGTGGCACACGATTGGTGCCACGGGTCGTTGTGCGGGGGTCAGCCGCGGTCGCGGGCCATGCCGGCTTCGGTGTTGCGGGTACCGACCGCGACACCGTGCGGGGAGACCACTTCGATGCGTTCGAGGTCACGGGTGGTGAGGACGACGTCGGCGGCGGCGACGTTCTCCTCGACCCGGGACGGCTTCGTGGTGCCGGGCATGGGGACGGTGCCTGCTTGGATCAGCCAGATGAGCGCGAGTTGCGCGGTGGTGACGCCCTTCTCGTCAGCGATGGCCTTTAGCTCGTCGACGACGCGGAGGTTCGCGTCGATCGCGGCGTCGGAGAACCGGGGGAGGTTCCGACGGGCGTCGCCCTCGGGTAGGTCGTCCTTCTGAGTGACGGTGCCGGAGAGGAACCCACGGCCGAGCGGGGAGAACGGCACAAACCCGATCCCGAGCTCCGATGCGGTGTCGAGGACGCCATTGTGCTCGGCGTCCCGCCCGAACAGGCTGTACTCGGACTGAATCATCGGCTGTTGCGACAGGAGACCGGATAGCCTCCGCCCGTGCTTACTCTCTGGATCGCAGTAGCAGCGGTCGTTTGTCTCAGCTGGGGCACCGTCCTACTTTGCTTCCCCGAGCCGATCGCGCGGTTCTCGCGGAAGTCGCAGGGCGAGTTCTAGGGAGGTCAGTTCACTCCGGAGCTCACGAGGTTCTTAGGATGCGCCTTCGTACTCGCCGGCATTGTGATCAGCGTCTCGCTGCTCGCGCACCTCCTCCGGGGCTGACGGTCGTCCGGTTCGAGCATGCTCCAACGGACGCGCCAGTACGACGCCGTTCGTGCACTCGCACGATGACGTGCTCCCGTTTCATCGCGGGAATCACCCTCCCTGCCTCGTCTCCGTGCGGAGCCCTCGCAGAACAACACCGCCTCGTTGAGCGATGGCGAATCCGCCACTTGCCTGAACGCGCGCCGAGTCAGCGCGGCTCCGTCACGGCGCGGAGCGAGTGCTTCGCAGAGACCGAGTCGGGAGTGTCTCGTGCCGGTCAGGACGTGGTCGGTAGATGTCGATCAGGAGACTCCGAACGTGATCCGGCGCGCATCCGTCCGGCGGTCGAGCGACAACTCGACGCTCGACCAGGAGGCGATGTCCGCTTCAGCGTCCCGCTTCATGCTGGCGGTGTCGTCCCCGCGCCCTCGGTGTCGTCCGCGCCCGCTGGGCCGGTCCCGGCCTGGTCGAGGTTCTCGTACGGATCGCCCATGTCGCCGGTCGCCTTGCCCGCTGGGGACAATCCGAAGTGCTTGCGGACTTGGTTCGCCTCGGTGATGGACAAGGCGTTCTCGGTGCTGGCCGCGGGCGCGCCCTTGATCGCGTTCTTCGTGTAACCGACGTGCAGAGCCGAGCCGTCGAACATGGCGTCCTCGACCGGGACGAGCACGGCGTGCCCGCCGAAGAGACCGGTCGCGACGCTGACGAACGCGGCGCTGCCGTCCTCCTCGGAGGGGAACACCTGAGCGACCTTGCCGACTGAAAAGCCGTCGCGGTCCCGGACGGTCGCGTTCTCGACTTCGTGGATCTCGCCCTTGGTGATCATGGGGGTAGTCAACGCCTTCGGCCTGACCGACGACAGCCACGTGTCGGGGCCGAGCCGTGCCTCCAGACCGGGTTGAGCCTCGTCGTGAGCCGAACCGCTAGCGGCCAGCCGGCACGGCCGCGCCCACCAGCTCGGCCCGCACGATGTCCGCCCCGGCGGACAGCGCCCCGAGCTTCGCGAGCGCAGCACTCCGCGCCAGCGGCGCCATCCCGCAGTTCGAGCTCGGGATGAGCTTGTCCGCGTCGACGAACTCGAGCGCCCGCCGCAGCACCTCGGCGACCTCGTCCGGCGTCTCGACGGTCTCGGTGGCGACGTCGATCGCGCCGAGCATCACCTTCTTGCCGCGGATGAGCTCCACGAGGTCGAGCGGCACGTGGGAGTGGATGCACTCGAGGGAGACGATGTCGATCGAGGACTGCTGGAGGAGCGGGAACGACTGCTCGTACTGCCGCCACTCGGCCCCGAGTGTCTCCTTCCACCGGTTGTTCGCCTCGATGCCGTAGCCGTAGCAGATGTGCACGGCGGTCTCGGCGGTGTGCAGGCCCTCGGCGGCACGCTCGAGCGCGGCGACACCCCAGTCCTGCACCTCGTCGTGGAAGACGGTGAAGGCGGGCTCGTCGAACTGGATGATGTCGACCCCGGCCGCTTCGAGTTCCCGTGCTTCTTCGTTGAGGATCGTGGCGAACTCCCACGCCAGCTTCTCGCGCGACTTGTAGTGCTGGTCGGAGAGGGTGTCGATCATGGTCATCGGGCCGGGGAGCGCCCACTTGATCGGTCGGTCGGTCTGGGTGCGCAGGAAGCGGGCGTCGTCCACGAACACCGGGGCGGAACGACTCACGGCGCCGACGACGGTGGGGACGGCGGCGTCGTAGCGGTCGCGGATCCGGACGGTCTCCTTGCGCTGCTGGTCGATGCCGTCGAGGTGCTCGATGAACGTCGTGACGAAGTGCTGCCGGCTCTGCTCGCCGTCGCTGACGATGTCGATGCCGCGCTGCTCCTGCTCGTGCACGGCCGCCCGGAGCGCGTCCTGCTTGCCCTCGGCCAGGGTGTCGCCCTCGAGCAGCCAGGGGGACCACAGCTTCTCGGGCTCGGCGAGCCAGGACGGCTTCGGCAGGCTGCCGACGATGGAGGTGGGGAGGAGGGACGTCATGCGAGTGCGGGTCCTGTCAGGAAGGAGGGAGGTCAGAGGGTGACGGCGGCGTCGGCAGCGAACCGGCCGAGCAGCGCACGGTGCGGTGTCACGAGGTGTTCCTCGGTCCACCGGCCCTGGGTAACGCCGAGGCGGCTGCGCTCCTCGCGGTCGTACGTGACCGGCGGCACCGTGAAGTCCGTGTGCTCGAGGGTCGGGCGGTAGGTCGCGCCGGCGGGGGTGTCCGCGTTGTAGATCTCCGGGCGGTAGATCTTCTGGAACGTCTCCATCGTGGCGATGGTGCCGATGAGCTGCAGGTCCGAGTAGTCCCCGGTGACGTCGCCGCGCGAGTAGAAGGCGAGCGGGGCCGCGCCGCCCGCAGGCTGGAAGTAGCGCACCTGCATCCCCATCCGCCCGAAGTAGTCGTCGGTGAGGGAGGAGTGCTCGTGGTCGTACTCGGCGCCGAGGACCGGGTGGACGAACCCCGTCTGCCGGTAGGTCTGGCTCGTCGAGACGCTGATGCAGACGACGGGCTCGGTGTCGAACCCGTCGTGGAACGCCGACGACGAGAGGAACCGCTGGAAGAGAACCCCGTGCAGCACACCGAAGTCGGACGGCAGCGACGGCAGTGACGGCAGCAGCACCGAGAAGTCGTAGTCGCGGAGGTACGACGAGAAGTTGTTGCCGAGGATGCCCTGGTGGCGCTCGCCGGTGTGCTGGTCGACGATCGTGACGTCGAGCATCTCGAGCAACGGGAAGCGCTCCGCCGCACCCTCGTCCACGAACTCCATCGACACCGACACGATGTCGAGCTCGACACGGTAACGGTCACCGGTCGCGCTCGGCACCGCAGACGACCCAGCAGCGCCGGCCAGCTCGTTCAGCCGCCCGTTGATCAGCGACAGCGCGTTGCGGAGGTTCTGCTGCCGGTGCTCCCCGCGCGCCAGGTTCGCGAAGTTCGTCGTCAACCGGGAGCTGTCCGAGGGGGAGTAGTCCTCGTCGAACCGGGTCCTGGTGATGCTGAAGGTGAGGTCGTCCGTCATGGTGAGCCATCCGTCTGCGTCGCGGCCCGGAGGCACTGGGAAGGGGTCTCTCGATCATGACGGGAACCACGGGTCATCAGGTAATACGGAGACGCTATGCGGCGGTATAGCCTCTGCCTATGGCGCGGGTCTCGAACGACATCACCCTGCAGCAGCTGCGGTACTTCATCGAGGTCGCATCCGAAGGGTCGATCAGCGCGGCAGCCGACCTGCTCTACGTGTCGCAGCCGACGATGTCCGCGGCGATGAAGGACCTCGAGGCGCGGATCGGGCGCCCGCTCTTCACGCGGTCGGCCCGCGGTGTCGTGCTCACCGTCGACGGCGTCGAGTTCCTCGGGTACGCCCGGCAGGTCGTCGAACAGGTGTCCCTCCTCGAACAGCGCTACGTCGGCCGGCAGGCATCACGACGCCTGCTCGGGGTGAGCGCGCAGCACTACTCGTTCGCCGTCGAGGCCTTCGTCCGCATGGTCGAGGGGGCGGCCGCGGACGAGTACGAGTTCTCCCTCCGCGAGACCCGCACGTGGGACATCATCGAGGACGTCCGGACCCTCCGCAGCGAGGTCGGCATCCTCTACCGCAACGAGTTCAACCGGCAGGTGCTCGGCAAGCTCTTCCGGGACGCGGGGGTCGTGTTCACCCCGCTGTTCGTCGCGCAGCCGCACATCTTCGTCGCCCGTCGGAACCCGATCGCCGCACGCGAGCGCGCCACGCTCGAAGACCTCGCCGACCTGCCGCGGCTGACGTTCGACCAGGGCGCGAACAACTCCTTCTACCTCGCCGAGGAGATCCTCTCCACGATGTCGAGCAAGCGCGAGATCCGGGTGTCGGACCGTGCGACGATCTTCAACCTCATGATCGGACTCGGCGGCTACACGATCTCCACCGGCCTCATCAGCGACGACCTCGACCCCGAGATCGTCGCCATCCCGCTCGACGTCGACGAGCGGATCGAGATCGGCTGGATCGCGCACGCCTCGGTCCCGCTCACCGTGCAGGCGCAGACCTACCTCGACGAGCTGCGCGCGGTGGTCACCAGCTACGGGGTCGAGCCACTCGGGTAGGCGGGCTGCGGCAGTCTGCGGTCGCGCGTCGACCGCCGTCGCGGTGACCGGCCTGGAGGCGCGACGCGACCCCGCAGGGCGGGTCGCGCCTCCAGGCCGGTGCGTTGCGCCACGGACGCTGCGGACCGCAGCGCGCCAGCAGGGTTCGGGTGTGGAACCGAACAACAGTGCTCAGGTGACAGCCTTCGCCGCGTACCTCATCGGTCCGTCGGTCGCTGTCCTGGGGATCGTGGGGGTCTTCGTCCTCGGTCCCGTGCCGGGCGCGGCGATGATCCTCGGTGGCCTGCTGATCGTGTGCACGGGGATGCTCGTCGGCGCGTTCGGCGCTGGCCGCGCCGCCGTTCCGCGCTCCGAGGAGGCCTGACGCCGCTCGGCCCGTGCACGAAGCACAGCGACCGTCAGCGGAACGCGTTGCGCCACGGCGACTCCGGGTGTGCGGTGCGGATCGCTGCGTCGAGCCAGTCGCGCGCCTCGTCGTCGAGCAGCGGGGCCACCGCCGTCCGGTCTGCGTCGTCCTTCGCGAGCGGAGCAGCCGACTTCCAGAGCAGCTGTACTTCGGGGCTGACGACCCGCATCCCCCGCACGTCCGAGATGGCGGACGTCCACGTGCGCTCGATGCTCGGCTCGCGACGATAGCGCCACGCGCGTTGGTCGCCGGCCTCGAGATTGATCTGCAGACACCATGATCCCGTCCGGCTGTCGACGCACCAGACGTTGACCAACGGCTCGTGGTCGAGCGTTTCGTCGAGCGGCGCGAGCAGTCCGGACCGCGCCGCGAAGCAGTGCAGCCAGTCGGGGAGCGTCGCGACCAAGTCGGGGAAGTCCTCGGCCGTGACGCTGACGTCGACGTCGCCGTGCGCGCGGGACTCGTACCCGAGCAACACATCCAGGGCGACCCCGCCGGACAGCCATGCGCGACCGTCGGCGATGAGATCACGGACGTCGGCCACCGGCAGGGGGACCCACCGGTCGACGGACGGGTCGTAGCGGCGTCGCATGCCGACACGATAGATGGCCCGGTACCGGCCGGACACGATCTCGTTCACGATGACGGGTCATCACCGCGGTCGAACGCGATACGGACCTCGGCGCGCACGCGCTCTGCCAACGCTGCCTGGGCCGGATCGGCGGCGACCGAGGCGTCGATCAGCCGACGTAGCCGCCGCACCGTCGCACCGCCCGCGTCCGTCCCGCCGACGCGCTCGAACCCGCGCAGCACGAGGCCGTCGACGTCACCTCGACCGCGGTGCGACGCACGCAGGGCCGCGACGACGTTCATCAACGCACTCTCGGCGCTGGACCTCGCACCGGCCCAGCTCGGCGTGTCGGGGCCGAACCGACCCACGACGTCGATGTCGACGCGCTGGAACAGGGACCAACCGTGGAACCGCACGAACACCAGGCGACTGCTCGCGGCCCGGTCCGGGTCGAGCCGGAGGGACTCGACGGGTCCGACACCTCGGAGCGCGTGCGGGAGCGCCGCCAGTGCGTCGTCGCCCTGGTCGACGTTCCACGAGAGGTCGATGTCGCTCCACGCGTCCGCTGTACCGCGGGCGAGCGAACCGCGGAGACGAACGGACGAACCCGGAGCTGCCTCGAGCAGCGTCCGGCGCAGGTGTGTCACTCGGCGCGCGCGCTCGACGTCGTGCGCGTTCGCTGCGGTGGTCACGGTGCCTCGCTGCCGCCGTGGTCGCTGAACGCGGTGAGGACGAGGTGCTGGTGGCCGTCGACCAGCTCGCGTCCGACGTCGAGGTGGCCGGCGTGCGTGGCGGTCTCGGTGATGACGTGCAGGACGGTCTCGAGCAGGGAACGGTCCGGCGCCCAGGGGTAGCGCGCCGACGCACGTGACGAGGGGCGCGCGTCGAGCGCCGTGGACCCGATGATGCGGTCGGAGCGTGCCGCGGCGGCCGCGTAGTCGTCGAGGATCTGCTGGCGGCCCGGGAACGGCGACGGGTGCCACACCTCGTCGTCGGTCGGGAGGTCGAGCGCCTCGCCGGCGACGACCCCCTGGAACCAGAACCGCTCGACGTCGGAGGTCAGGTGACGGACCATGCCGAGCGGGGTCCAGCCCGACGGGACGGCCGAGCTCGTCAGCGCCCCGTCGGGGAGGCCGTCGAGGGCGCTGAGGACGCGGCGCCGCTGGGCGCGCAGCGTGTCGAGCAGGAGGTCCTTCAGGTCGGTCATCGTGTCGCGGCCCACTCGTGGAGCGCGGCTTCGACACCGCTCGCGTCGTTGCTCAGGACCACCACCTCGGTGTCCTCGCCGGGCACTTCGGCGAGCAGGGACTGGAAGCCGGGGTTGTCCCCTGGCACGAACCAGCCGTCGTCGCCGAGCACCCGTCCGAGGAACGTGCCGTAGCCGTAGGCCGTCGCCGACAGTGGGCGGTCGACGGGGTCCGGCGGCTCGAGGACCGCCTGCGGGGACAGCATCTCCGCGACCAGGGCGTGGGGGAGGAGCTGCCCGGACCGCAGGGCTCGGCCGTACCGGAGCAGGTCACCGGCCGTCGTCCACAGGTCGCCGGTGCCGGGGAGGTCGGCGAAGCCCGGCTCGACGGCGATCGTCCGGCCGTCGACGTGTCCGACCGCAGCCCCGCGCTCGGGGAACTGCCCGGACGTCGTGTCGTGCATCCCGGCCGGTTCGAGCACCACGTCGTCGAGGACGTCTGCGTACGGGCGTCTGGCCACCGCTTCGACGACGAGTGCGACGACGAGGAACCCGGGTCCGCTGTACCGGAAGCGCTCACCGGGCGCAGCTCCGGGGCGTGAGGTCAGGGTCAGCCGGACGAGCTCCTCGTGCGACGGCGGGACGTCGAGCAGGGGCGGCACCCCGTCGAGGCTGTCCCAGTGACCGAGTCCGGAGGTGTGGCTGAGGAGGTGGTGCAGTGTCACCGTCCGCAGGTGGCCGGGGAGGGCGGGCAGGTGCTCGGCGATCGGTTGGTCGAGCGCGAGGCGCCCGCGGGCGACGAGGTCGAGGGCGACCACCGACATGAGCTGCTTGCTGATCGACCCCGCCTGGAACCTCGTGCCGAGGGTGATCGGCGGTGAGCCCGGCCCGGCGGTGTTCCCAACGACCCGCTCGACGACCGGTTCCGCTCCGCGCGCGACGAGCATCGTCCCGGACCAAGCCGGCTGCGGTGCGACGTCGTCGTCCATGCGTGCACGCTACCGCCGGTCAGGCGAGCGATCCGAGCACCCGGTCGAGACCGCTCGTCTCGTGAAGCAGGCCCGCCAGGTTCCGGAACGCCCGCTCCTGCACCGCGCGCTCCGGGTGGTGGGCCGCGATGGCGAGCTCGACCGTTATCGCGTGGAGCGCCAGCCGGTCGCGCTCGTGCTCGTGGGAGAACAGTCCCGGGTACGCGTCACGGAGCCACCGCGGAACGTCCACCAGGGTCCCCGGGTCGAGCGTCGACGCTCCGGGGGTCGGCGGGAACTCGTCCGGGTGGGCGCACCACCGCAGGAGCGTGTCGAGTTCGACGTCGGCGGGTTGTGTGACCGCCTCGGCGAAGTCGATGAGGCCGGAGACCTCGTCGCCGTCGACCATGACGTTCGACGGGTGCAGGTCACCGTGGACCAGGACCGGCGGGTCGTCGGCGACGAGCCCGACGTGTGCACGCGCCCAGTCCCGGGCGGCGGTGACGACCTCGACGTCCACCCCGTCGCGCTGCAGTGCCTCGGCTGCCAGGCGCTCGGCCGTGCCGACGATCGGCGGGTGGTAGGCGGGCCAGTCTGCCCCGGCGAATGCGTCCGCCAACCACGGCGGGAGCAGTCCCGGGGGTGCGGGGACCCGGTGCAGGGTGTGCAGTGCCGCGCCGAGGCTCTCGATCATCCGCCGTCGTCCGTGCTCGTCCGATGGCCCCCACGCCTGGTGCAGTGTCCTGCCCGGCAGGCGCTCGGTCACGGACCACGGCCCGTCCGGGTGCTCACCGACCGCGATCGATCGGGCGTGTGGGACGCCCGTGCCCGCCAGCGCTGCCAGGACCCCGGCTTCGTGGCGGTAGGCGTCGCGCGCGCCGCCGGTGCTCTGCCGCACGACGACGTCGTCGCCGATCCACGCCCGGCTCACCCATCCGGCCGACGTCCGGAACCGCCCGCTGGTGGGCAGTCCCGCGGCGGCGAGGATGTCGGCGAGGGCGCCGGTCGGCTGGTCCATCCCGGCGCCGATCAGGTCGACTGCCGCGGGACGAGGAAGCACTCGGCCATGCGGACGCCGCCGGTGACCTCGTCGCCCTGGATCATCCGCATGAGCAGGTCCGCCGCCTGGCGCCCGACCTCGCGCAGGTTGAGGTCGACCGAGGTGATGCTCGGGCGCGCTGCCTCCGTCACCACGGTCCAGTTGTCGACCCCGACGACGCCGACCTGCGTGGGCACGACGACCCCGGCCTCGCGCAGGCAGTCGACGACCCCGCGCGCGATCTGGTCGCTCGCGCAGAACACGCCGTCGAACTCCGTGCCGAGCAGCCGGGTCGCCGCCTCGTACCCCCAGCGTTCGCTCCACTCACCGTAGAGCGCGTCACCGCCCGCGAGCGTCGCTCCGGCTGCGGCGATCGCACGCTTCGCGCTCTCGACCCGGTGCGTGCTCGCCGTGTGCCGACGGGCTCCGGACACGACGGCGATGGACCGCCGTCCCGTCCCGACGAGGTGGTCGATCGCACGGGCCGCCCCGGCTTCGTCGTCGGGCACGATCGACACGTCGGCCGGGTCCGTGGACGGCGAGAGCGCGTACACCGCCGGGACCCCGAGGAGGCCGGTGATGGAGGGCCGCGGGTCGCTGGAGCGTCCGGTCACGACGATGCCGTCGACGCGCTGGTTCAGGAAGGTCTGCACGTAGTGCGTCTCGCGGATCGGGTCGCCCCGGCTCTCGGCGAGCAGCATCGAGACCTCGCCAGGGCCGAAGGTGTCCTCGGCGCCGGTGAGGATCGGGATCGTGAACCGTCCGTAGGCGTCGGTCGAGAGCACTCCGACGAGGAACGACCGGCCGGGAGGCACGGTGCGGGTCCCGGCGCGCACGCTCAGCCCCAGCTCGGTCGCCACCGCGGCGACGCGCTCTCGCGTCTGCGCCGCGATCTGACCGCGGCCGTTCAGCACCTTAGAGACGGTGCCGACGGACACGCCGGTCTGCGCGGCGACGTCCGCCAGCGTGACCTCTCGACGGTTGACCACGGCGTCCTCCTTCCGGTGCGATGCTACGGCACCTCGGCAAACCTTGCCGCATCACGATTCGGTCGTCAAGCATTGACACGCCGGTCACCGCCCTTTAGCGTCGGCAAACACAGCAAAACTTGCGGCAACGATGCGGCAAGGAGAGATGCGGAGATGACGATGAAGACATCCACGTTCAGGCGCGCGACGGTGCTCACCGCCGCGCTGGCCGTCGCGGCGCTGGGGTTGGCCGGGTGCTCGTCCAGCGGCTCGGCCGAGGGCAACGGCGACGGGAAGGGCACCGTGACGCTCTGGCAGCGGGACGGCGGTGTCGACCTCACCGACCAGGTCAAGGCGTACGAGAAGACCCACCCCGGGGTGACGGTGAAGATCTCGACGATCCAGGCCGACCAGTACCTCACGAAGCTCGCGAACTCCGCACGCGCCGGATCGGTGCCGGACCTCGTGAGCTTCGACATCGTCAACACCCCGCTCCTCGCGACGCAGGGACTGCTGGCCGACGTGACCGACAAGGTGAAGGACCTGTCGAACGCGGACGACCTCGCCCCGGCCGGCGTCGACATCGGCACGCTCGACGGCAAGAACTACGGGCTGCCCGTGGGGCTGACCGGCTCCCAGATGTTCTGGAACAAGTCGCTCTTCGAGAAGGCGGGCCTCGACGCGACCAAGCCGCCGACGTCGCTCGCCGAGGTCCGTGCCGCGGCCGAGAAGATCCAGGCGCTGGGTGGCGGCGTGACCGGCTTCTCGACGCTCGGCGGCGTCGGCCAAGCGTGGACCGGCTTCCCGAGCTCGTGGGCGAAGGGCGGGAGCGTCCTCACCGCCGCGGGCAAGAGCCAGAAGGCCGAGTTCACCAGCAAGGACCTCGTCGGCATGGTCGACTGGTACCAAGGCATGTGGAAGTCGGGACTCATGCAGAAGACCGACCAGCCGAACCAGGACCCGGGCAACGTCGGGCAGGAGAACGCCCTGAACGGCAAGGTCGGCATCGTGTTCGGGGGCGCGAACGTCCTCACCGCGAAGAAGGCGGACTGGGGCAGCGCGGTCGGGATCCCGGGCGTGGACGGCGGCTCCGGGTCGTTCCTCGGCGGCGACGAGATCGGCATGACCGCGGCGGCGAAGAACACCGACGGGGCGTGGTCGCTCATGAAGTGGCTCGTCAGCTCGAAGCAGGCCGCTGAGATCGACCTGTCGCAGGGCTGGATCGCTCCGGACCTCACGGTGGCGAAGAGCCTCGCGACCGACGAGTGGTCGAAGGACATCGTCGACACGCTCGCGATCGGCAAGCTGCCGAAGAGCATCGCCTACAACGCGGTCGTCAACGATCCGAACGGGCCGTGGGCGCAGCAGTCCCAGAAGGTGATCTTCCAGGGCGCCGACGCCGAGAGCGCCCTCGCCAGCGCGGAGCAGCAGGCCAACTCGTTGATCGAGCAGGCGTACAGCCAGGTCGGCCAGTGACCGCCGTCACGACGACGGCGCTCGCCGGGGTCGCGGACGGGCCCGCCCGGGCGCGTCCGCGACCCGGGAGCCGGCGGCGGCAGACCCTCGCCTGGCTGCTCCTCGCCCCGGCCCTCGTCCTCGCGGTCGTCTTCTTCGTCGTCCCGATGGCGCTCCTGGTCGGGATGTCGTTCACGAACTGGCCGCTGCTCGGACGGGTCAGCGGTGCCGGGATCGCGAACTACGCCCAGGCGTTCCAGGACGCGGCGTTCTGGCGGTCGCTCGGGTTCTCGCTGCTGTTCACGGTGGTCTCGGTGCCGCTCGGCATGGCCGTCAGCTACGCGGCCGCGACGATGGTGCGAGGAGAGGGACGGTTCGTCTCGTTCGTCCGGACGGCGTTCTTCATGCCCGTCGTCATCGGGTTCACCGCCGCGGCGTACATGGCGAACGTGCTGCTCGTGCCGGGGACCGGTGTGATCAACGTGCTGCTGCGGTCGGTCGGCCTGACCGACGGGCAGACGGCCTGGTTCACCGCACCCGGTCCGGCGTTCTGGGCGGTGGTCGTCCTCACGGTCTGGAAGTCGATGGGCGTCGCGATGATCCTGCTCATGGCCGGGATGCAGGCGGTGCCCAACGAGGTGATCGAGGCGGCGAAGATCGACGGCGCCGGATGGTGGCGCCGTGAGGGCTCGGTCGTGTTCCCGCTCGTCCGCCGACAGTTCGCGCTGTGCCTGCTGCTCGCCGTGTCCGGGTCGATCCTCGTGTTCGACCAGTTCTACGTCCTCACCAAGGGCGGCCCGAGCGGGGCGACGACCACGACCGTCATGTACACGTACCAGCAGTCGTTCGTCCGCTACGACCTCGGCTACGGCGCCGCGCTCTCGATGATCCTCACGGTCATCATCCTCGCCATCGCGGTCGTCCAGCTCCGGGCCCTGCGGTCCACCGGGACGGGGGACGAACGATGAGCGCGACCGACGTGACCCGGCGGACGACCGCAGCCGGCGGACGCGACGCGAGCCGTGCCTCCCGGCCGGGCGTCCGTGACCGGACCGACCTGCCGGAAGCGGCGCCGCGTCGTTGCCGGCGCGGGCCGACCGCAGCCGGCGTCACGTACGTCGTCGTCGGGACCGTCCTCGCCCTGCTCTTCATCGCGCCGGTGGTCTACATCGTCTTCCGCTCGTTCCTCCCGGCGGACGCCGACGCCCGCGGCATCGGGTTCGAGTCGCTCGCGACCCTGACCCTCGGGAACTACGCGAAGGTCTTCGACCCGTCCGTCGACCTGCGGCAGAACATCGTCAACTCGTTCGCCGTCGCGATCGCCGTCGCGGTGCTCGTCGCCGTCGTCTCCACCCTGGCCGCCTACGCGCTCTCGAAGATCCGCTTCCGCGGGTCGACCGTGGTGTTCGTACTCCTGCTCGCGCCGCTCGTCGTGCCGTTCCAGGGGCTGCTGACGCCGCTGTCGATCGTGCTCGGCAAGCTCGGTCTGCTCGACTCGCTCGCCGGGGTCGTGCTCGTCCTCGTGACGCTCCAGCTGCCGTTCTCCGTCTTCGTCATGCGCAACACGTTCGACGGCATCCCGCCGGAGCTCGAGGACGCGGCCGCCATCGACGGGGCCGGGACCGGGCGGATCCTCGGCTCGGTGATGCTGCCCCTGGCGTGGCCGGGGCTGGTCACCACCGCACTGTTCGGCTTCATGGCCGGGTGGAACGACCTCCTCAGCTCGGTCACGTTCCTCTCGACCGACAGCAAGTACACACTCCCGCTCGCGCTGGCGAGCATCAGCACGTCCTTCAAGATCCCCGGTGTGCCGGTGATCGACCCGGGACTCCTCACCGCCGTCGCGTGCGTCGCGACGGTCCCGGTGGTCGTGCTGTTCCTCGCGCTCCAGCGCTACTACACCAAGGGCCTCATCGGAGGGTCGATCAAATGACCATCGAGTACACCACCACCGACGACACCACCACGGACGACTCCGTCACCGCGCGCCGAGGACGCCCGCACCGACCACTGCCGCTCGGGAGCACCACGCCGCGAGGCTGGCTGCTCGACCAGCTCCGGCTACAGGCCGACGGCATCACCGGGCAACTCGAGTCCGTCTGGCCCGACGTCGGTCGGGACAGCGGTTGGCTCGGCGGCCAAGGCGAGAACTGGGAGCGCGGACCGTACTACCTCGACGGGCTCGTCCCGCTCGCCCACGTCCTGCGGGACGAACGGCTCCTCGCGCTCGCCCGTCCGTGGATCGAGTGGATCCTCGGGTCCCAGCGCGAGGACGGGTTCTTCGGGCCGACCGGCAACGATGACTGGTGGCCGCGGATGGTGGCGTGCAAGGTGCTCACGCAGCACGCCGACGCCACCGGGGACGACCGCGTCGCGCCGTTCCTCGCCCGGTACTTCCGACACCAGCTGGACCACCTGCCCGAGCGGCCCCTGACGTCGTGGGGTCGTGCGCGCGGCGCGGACAACGCGCTCTCCGTCTGGTGGTTGCACGAGCGGACCGGTGAGGACTGGCTGCTCGACCTCGTCGACCTGCTCGCTGCTCAGACCACCCGCTGGGACGATTACCTCGCAACCGACCTCATCACGGGAGCCGCGCGGACGTTCTCGCACCGCACCCACGGGCCGAACGTCGCGATGGGGCTCAAGACCGGGGCGGTCGAAGCACTCCGCGACCACGACCTCGAGGGGCACGCGGCCCGTACCGAGGCGTCCTTCGCCGCCCTCGACCGGTGGCACGGGCAGGCATCGGGGTGGTTCTCCGGGGACGAGTGGCTCGGCGGCCCGTCGGCCACGGCGGGCATCGAGACGTGCCAGGTCGTGGAGATGATGTTCACGGCCGAGGTCCACGCCCAGGTCTACGGACGGGGCGTCGACGGCGACCGGCTGGAGTCCCTCGCGTACAACCTGCTGCCGGCGTCGAGCGACCCCGAGATGCGCGGGCACCAGTACCACCAGCAGGCGAACCAGGTCGAGGTGTCCGTCGCCCGTCGCGAGTGGAGCTTCTCGTCCGACGACGCGGGCATCTTCGGCCTCGAGCCGCACTTCGGCTGCTGCACCGCCAACCTGCACCAGGGCTGGCCGAAGTTCGTGTCCCACCTCTGGCTCCGCGACGACGACGGCCTCCGCGTCGTCGCCTACGCCCCCTCCGAGGTCCGGACGGACGTCGGCGGCGCCCCGGTCACGGTGACCGTCGACACGGCGTACCCGTTCGAGGAGACCGTCACCCTCCGCGTGCAGACCGAACGCACCGAGCCCTTCGCCGTCCGCCTGCGGATCCCGGGATGGGCGACCGACGCGACGCTGACCGTCGGCGGTGAGGCGATGTCGATCCACGGCGCTCCGTCGACGGGAGGCGAGCTGGGAGACGAGCCGGGCCTCCAGGTCGACGACGGATACGTCACCCTCGTCCGCGACTGGTCCACGGCCGGCGACGTCGTCCTCGTCCTGCCCATGCGGGCACGCGTCGTCCGTCGTGAACGCCAGGCGGCGGCCGTCCGCCTCGGCCCGCTCGTGATGGTGTACTCGCCCGGCGAACGCTGGGTCGAGCATGTCGGCGCCCCGGGCATCGGGGAGTGGGAGGTCCACCCGCGCGGGTCGTGGAACTGGGGGCTCGCCGACGTCCGCGACGCGGGCGCTTGGCGCGTCACACGCGGCGCCGTGCCCGTCGCACCGTGGTCGCTCGGTCACCGGCGCGACGCAGCCGTGGTGCTGCATGCTCCTGGTGCCCGTGCCACCGAGTGGCGCATGGCCGGCGCCCAGGCTGCGCCGCCGCCGGCGAGTCCGGTCCTCGACCACGGGCCGGACGACGACCTCCGACTCGTCCCGTACGGATCCGCCCGGTTGCGGATCACGGAGTTCCCCGTCGTCGGGAACTGGCGAGACCGCGACGACCCGGAGGAGCCCGTCCGGTGACCGACCACCCGGGGGTGCGTGGTGCGCGCACCTCCGGGTCTCGCGGCCGGCTGCGGCTGACCGGCGGCCGGGGCAGGCGGCCGTCGCCCTCGGCCACGAACCTGAAGCGATCGTCATGTCCCGATCGCACCCTCGAGCGCCCCGCTGCTCTACCGTCGGTCGCGGGGGCTCGTCGCTCCCGCCGACCCCCGAGGAGCACCGATGTCCACGACACCCCCTGGTTGGTACCCCGACCCCTCCGGGCAGCACGGCACCCGGTGGTGGGACGGCGTGCAGTGGACCGACCAGGTCGGGCCGCCGACCTCGCAGGTGCCGCGCCCGCGGGTCCCGGACCACGTGCCGACCGACACCGTGTGGGTGTGGATCATGGCGCTGCTGCCGATCGTCTCGTTGCCGGTCTCGCTCCTGTACCAGCCCGAGTTCCGCTACGAGGTCCTCCCGGGCGGCGTCCGGACCGTCGATCCGCGGTCGATCTACACCGCCGGGTACCTGCTCGTGCAGGGGTTCACCGTCCTGGTCTACGCCGCCACCGTCGTGCTCGCGTACTTCGACCACCGCGAGCTGAGGCGGCGCGGCGTGGTGCGTCCGTTCCCGTGGGGCTGGGCGTTCCTGCTGTCCCCGATCCTGTACCTGATCGGCCGGTACGTCGTCGTCCGCAAGGTCGCGCCCGGCCGACCCATGTGGCCGCTCTGGATCAACATCGCCCTGCTCGTCATCGGCCTGGTGATCGGCATCGCTCGGAGCGTCGCGATCTTCCAGCAGATGCTGCCCTAGCGGCCCCGGGAGCCGTCCCCGAAACGGGAAGAACCCCCGCGATGCGAACGCGCTGACGCGACCAGGTCCGGACTGGAGGCACCGTTCGGGCCCGCACCGCGCCTCCACTCCGTCAGGTGGTCCGGATCGCGGCTGGAGCCGCTCGATGTGCGCTCCGAGCGCTCCGGATGCCAGCAGGCCGGGCCCGAGTGGGCCGGACGTGTCCTCGCCGAGGAGCGGCAGGCGTCGCAGTGCCGCGCGGACCGGCTCGCCCGCGTGCGCGAGCTGCCAGCCTCGTCACCGCCTGCGCCGGGGGGGCGCGAGTTCCGGGGCGCGCGCTGCGTACGCAGCCGCCCCGAGCGCGTGCGCACCCAAGTGGGCGACCCCCGACGCCTGTCCTGCAGCGCGTGCCGCTGCCCGTCCGACGTCCGAGCTCGCGGCGTGCGCGGCGGGACCGGCGACGAACCGATCGCGGATCTGGCCAGCGGTGTCCAGCTCGCCGGCGGCGAAGCGGCGCGCCCGATCGATCCCGTCGCGCGGCCGGCCGTCGTCCGGCACCTCGGCCTCGAAGAGCGCGAGCACGCGCTCCGCGCAGTCCGCAGCCCAGGCCGCGACGAGCCGTCGGTCCGGCTCGTCGAGGGCCTGGGGTGACGTCATGCGCGGGATGCCAGCGGACGGCCGGGAGGCGCGGCGCCGACCCGCGCCGCGCCTCCCGGTCGTCAGCGGGTCGCGACGGTCGCCCGCCGCAGCATGAAGCCACCGTCCTGCGCGAAGAGGCCCAGCCGACCGGACGGGCGGTCGTAGAGCCGCGTGCTCAGCGCGACGGATCCGTCCACGACCACCACGCAGATATCGCCGTCCAGGTGCACGACGATCCGGTGCGGGCCGGGGTCGAGCGACACCTGACGCTCGAGCTCGACGGCGTGCGGCACGTCGCCGAGGATCTGCCACTGCTCGCCGCCCGTGGAGCCGCGCGGCCAACGGTCGAGCACCATCAGGCGGCGGTCGGGCTCGAGGCGGAGCGCGTAGCTCTCCTCGGTGTCGTCGCTCGTGCGGAGCAGCACGCCGAACGCGCGGGTGTCGGCGTCGACGTCGAGGTCGATCGAAACGAGTGCCTCGGTCGGCAGCTCGGGCCCGACCCAGGCCGCGTAACGGGTCTGTGCGTCGTGGCCGACCGATCCGGACGCTCCGTTCGTCGGGCCGAAGGCGTCCGTGACGTCGACCTCGTCCGCGTACGCTCGCCGCAGCCGCTCGGGGAGGTCGAACCGCAGTGAGCCGTCCGGTCGCTGGTGCGCCTGGAGCGTCGCCATGGTGCCCGCCCACTGCCAGGCGCCGGCGTCACGCTCACCCTCCTTCGTGGCGATCCACCCGACGAAGAAGCGGTCGTCGCCGAGGGCGACCGTCTTCGCCGCGTAGAACGCACGCCCGTCGACGGTGTCGTCGGCCGGCGCGAGCCACGGGCCGTCGGGTGAGGTCGCGACGCGGTACCGGGTGCAGAACGCGTCGGAGAACTCGGAGTACACGAGGTACCACCAGTCGCCCCACCGGAACACGTCGGGGCACTCGTGGGCGATGAACCGGTGCGGTGCCCAGAGCGGTTCGGCGTCCCGCCACGTCACGAGGTCGTCGGACTCGAGCCGTGCGACGAGGCCCGAGCGACGGTACGGCTCGTCCGGACGCCGGGTCGCGATGAGCATCTGCCACGGGCCGTCGGCGGACGGGCGGTGGACGAACGGGTCGCGCCAGTCCTCCGGGGCGTAGCCGGGCAGGGCGAGCAGGTCCCACTCGGGGTGCTTCGTCCAGGAGGTCGGGTCACCGTCCGAGGTGGCGTGGCAGACCACCTGCACGTCCTTGCGTCCGAGTTCGGTCTCGACCGTGACGTGCGGGTTGTGGCCGGTCGAGAAGAGGTGGAGTCCGCCGTCGTCCCCGCGGACGACACTGCCCGTGTAGCAGTCGTGGTCGCTGGCGTCCGGACCGCCGGAGGGCAGCACGACGCCGTGGTCCTCGAAGGTGACGAAGTCGGTCGTCGTCACGGCAGCCCACGGCATGCCCGCGACCCGCTCGAGCGGGGGAGCGTCAGGTCGTTCGTCGAGCAGGTAGTACAGCCATACGGTGCCGTCGAGCTCGACCGGGATGACGTCCCCGACGAAGCCGTCCGCCGGCCGGTGGTGGGTGCTCGGGTGCGTGGTCACTCGGTGTCCTCGGGGGTCGGTGGCGTGCGCGGGGCGGCGAGGGAGTTGCGTGGCACGTACTCGCACGGCACGAGGTGTCGGCCTGGCTGCTGCCGCTCTGCGAGCAGCAGGGTGCCGGCCTCGAACCCCATCTGCTGGTGGGGCAGCGCGACCGTCGTCAGCGGCGGGTGCATCTGGTCCGCGAGGTCTGGCTGGTCGTCGAAGCCGACGATGCTGATGTCCTCCGGGCATCGCAGACCGAGCGACTGCGCGGCCATCAGCGCGCCGACGGCCATCCGGTCGTTGCCGCAGACGATCGCCGTCGGAGGGTCCTCGGTGAGGATCGCCGTCGCGAGGTCGTGTCCGGAGCCGACCTGGTAGTTCCCGAACCGGACGGGCACGTCGTCCAGCGCGATGCCCGCCGCGGTGGCGGCGTCGTCGAACCCGCGCTTGCGTTCCCGGCAGGCGTAGTCCTGCTCGGGTCCGCCGAGGAACGCGACCCGGGTGTGCCCGGCGGCGAACACGGCTGCGGCCACGTCGAGGCCACCCTGGTACTCGTCCGCGAGCACGGTCACCGCCGGGGCGTCGCCGGGTGGGTAGCAGTTGACGAACACGGTCGGCACGTCGTCCGCGCCCGCGACCGGTGCGACGTCCTCGGGGCCGGGGGCCGCGTAGACGAGCCCGGCGACACCCTGCTGCACGAGGTTCGCCACAGCTGCCTTCCCGCCGTCGGAGGTCTGCGCCGTCTCGACCACGAAGCAGACGTACCCGGCCTGTTGCACGGCCTGCTGCACGCCGAGCACGATGTGGCCGGCGTAGGGCTGCGAGACGAGGCGGTCCGCGATGACGCCCACCGTGTACGAGCGGTTCGAGCGGAGGGACTGCGCGGCGCGGTTCGGCTGGAAGTTCAGCTCCTTCGCGGCCTCCCACACGCGGGTGCGGGTCTCCTCGGCGACCGAGACGTCGCGACGGTCGTTCAGGACGAACGACACCGTCGGTTGCGACACCCCGGCGTGCCGCGCGACGTCCTTCATGGTGACGCGGTGCGGCTGCGCTGTCCGCTTTCGGCTCGCCATCGATCCTCCTTCGACGCCTCATCATTGCATGAGCAAATACGTATTGCCACCTCCCCGCCCAGTGTGTACAGTCACCCTGCAAATACGTATTGGTCCCGAACGGCGGGGCCACGATCGCTCAGAGAGGAGCGACCCATGGCGAACGGATTCAGCACCCCGATCGACCGGCGCACGCTGTTCAAGTTCGGTGGCGCGGGGCTCGCCCTGGCCGGCATCGGATCGCTGGCAGCCTGCTCGACCTCCGGCAGCGGCGCGACCGCATCCGGCACGGTCAAGATGCTCTACTTCGGTGAGCAGAGCGCCGCGACCGCACTGCAGAAGGCCATCGAGCCGAAGATCAAGCAGCTCGACAAGAAGGCGAGCCTGCAGGTCACGGCGATCAACGGGACCGACTGGAACGACTTCCTCGCGAAGGTCCTCACCCAGATCGCTTCGGGCGACGTCCCCGACATCGTCAGCGTCGCGACCGAGGGACAGCAGCTGCTGGCGTCGAAGAACCTGCTGACGCCGCTCGACGACCACGTCACGAAGAACCTGTCCGGGCTGAAGACGTACTTCGGCGGCATCCACCCGTCGCTCCTCGAGTCGACCATGTACGAGGGGCACCTCTACACGCTGCCGGACAGCTTCAACGCGGGCAGCATGTTCTACTCGACCTCCCTGTTCGAGAAGGCGGGCCTCGCGCGGCCGGAGTCGGACTGGACGATGGACCAGTTCCGGTCCTCCGCGGAGAGCATCGCGAAGGTCGGCGGCGGCACCTACGCCTTCGACTGGGTCGTGCGGCTCTGGGGCAGCTGGACCTCGTTCCTCTACGCGAACGACGGCAACCTGCTCGAGGAGGGGCGCTACTCCGGCGGTGACTGGCTCTGGAACAGCTCCGCCTTCGCCGACAACGCAGTCGGGGTCAGCGGGCGCAAGGGCGGCTGGAAGTGGGGCGACCCGACGGCCAACTCGGACGCCGCGGTCGAGGCGCTCGAGTACGTCATCGACCTGCAGAAGTCCGGCGCCTCGCCCTCACCCGACGTCGGCGGCGGGAGCACGCTGCAGGGCCTCTTCGCGTCCGGCCGCATCGGCATGACGATCGGCGGCGGGTTCTGGGCGGGCGGCCTGCACAACGCGGGCATGAAGGACGGCAGCTTCGACGTCGTCGAGTTCCCGACGTGGAAGAGCAACAAGTCGCTCTTCGGAGCCGGCGGCTACGGCATCTTCAACTCGTCGAAGCAGAAGGACCTCGCGTTCGAGGTGATCAAGCTCATGGTGCAGCCCGAGAGCTTCGACGCGCTGTGGCCGGGCAACGTCACCACCCCAGCGCAGAAGTCGCTGCTCACCGCCGACCGCTACAAGACGACCGGCCCCGAGCACTGGTCGGTGTTCTACGACCAGCTCGACAACTCCGTGCCGATCTCCGCGCCGCCGTACTACAACGCGCTCGCGACGGCGCTCAACCAGCGGACGACCCAGGCGATCTCGTCGGGCAACGCGAAGAAGGCGCTCGACGGCCTGCAGGCCGACATCGAGAAGGCCGCCTCGCAGGCGTCGTGATGACCGCTGCGACCGGAATCCGTTCCCGGCGGGCTGCCGAGGTCGCAGCCCGCCGGCCGGCGGCGCGACGCGTCCGCCGCCGCGAGGCCTCGTTCGGCTACGCGATGATCGGGTTGGCGGTGGTCTTCGTGGCCGTCTTCACGCTCATCCCGATCCTCGCCTCGCTCGGGCTCTCCTTCACGTCGTGGGACGTGATCACCAGCCCGAAGTTCGTCGGCCTCGACAACTACACGCGCCTCTTCACCGACGGGCCCGTGCTCGCGTCGTTCGGCGTGACGATCGTGCTCGCCATCGGGATCGTCGTGCTGCAGATCTCGCTCGGCATGCTGCTGGCGGTCCTGGCGAACAACCGGAAGCGCAACGCCACCCGGGTGTTCTTCCGGACGTCGTTCTACCTGCCGCTGCTCGCCTCGTCCGCCGCCGTGTCGATCTTCATGGGCTACATCTTCGACACGAAGTTCGGACTCATCAACTACTACCTCAACGCGATCGGTCTGCCCGGGGCGCACTGGCTCAACGACCCGTTCTGGGCCAAGGTGACGATCGTCCTCGTGGTGGTGTGGCAGCAGGTCGGATTCACGTTCGTCCTCTTCGTCGCCGCGCTCATGTCGGTCCCGGTGGACGTCCAGGAGGCCGCCGCGATCGACGGCGCCGGACCGTGGCGCACGCTCTTCCGGATCAAGATCCCGCTCATCAGCCCGACGATCCTGTTCGCGACGGTGATCGCGATGATCAACGCGATGCAACTGTTCGACCAGCCCTTCATCATGACGAAGGGCGGACCGGGCACCGCCACGACGACCGCCACCATCTCGCTGTACCAGGCCGGGTTCCAGAACCTGCAGTTCGGGTTCGCCTCGGCCATCGCGATCCTGCTGCTCGTCATCATCGGCGTCATCACCGGGATCCAGTTCATCGCCGCACGAAAGCTGGTGTTCTACCAATGACGACCACCGACGTCCTCAACCCGCTCCACGCTCCCGAGACCGTCGCGCAGCCGAGCGTCACCCACATCGTCCGGCGCCGGCGCCCTGTGGCGAAGCTCGGCAGCATCATCGGCCTGGTGATCCTGGTCATCGCCGCCGTGTTCGCCCTCGGCCCGCTGCTCTGGACGCTGACGACCTCGCTGCGCACACCGGCTGAGTCGTTCGAGAACCCGCCACAGTGGATCCCGCTGTCCTGGGACTTCAGCAACTACGCCGCCGTGTTCAACCAGATCCCGATCGGGCAGTTCTTCGTGAACAGCGTCATCGTGACGCTCCTCATCGTGGTCGGACAGACCATCACCTGCACGCTCTCCGGCTACGCGTTCGCGATGATCAGCTTCCCGGGGAAGAACACGATCTTCGGGATCTTCCTCGCGACGATGATGGTCCCGATCCAGACGATCATCATCCCGGTGTTCGTCATCCTCAAGGACATGGGGCTGACCGGTTCGATCGCGTCGCTCATCGTGCCCGCGCTCGGCAG
This sequence comes from Curtobacterium sp. NPDC089689, assembly GCF_044749145.1. NCBI lineage: Bacteria > Bacillati > Actinomycetota > Actinomycetes > Micrococcales > Microbacteriaceae > Curtobacterium > Curtobacterium sp. NPDC089689. Next base: position 63,807 of record NZ_JBIVHJ010000006.1, read on the forward strand.
CGCCTTCGGGACGTTCCTCATGCGGCAGTACTTCATGCAGATGCCGAAGGAGCTCGGGGAGGCCGCGCGCATCGACGGCGCGACGCAGTTCGGGGTGTTCTGGCACGTGTACTCGCGGATGGCCAGCCCGGCCGTCGCGACCCTCGCGATCCTGAACTTCTCGGGCTTCTGGGCGGAGTACTACCGACCGCTCATCTTCCTCAACCAGCAGGACACCTTCACGCTGCCGCTCGGACTCGTCGGGCTGCAGGGCAACCTCGGTACCGGTTCGATCTCCGTCGTGCTCGCCGGCGTCGTGCTCACGATGATCCCGAGCGTCCTGCTGTTCATCTTCGCCCAGCGGTACTTCATCGAGGGCGTCACGGCGGGGTCGTCCCGATGACCACGACCCCCGACGCCCTCGCCCACGGGAGCGACCGCCGCCCCCACGCCGGACCACACCAGGAAGCAGCCGCCGTGCACGCCGCACCCGACCACCACCTGCCGCAGTTCCACCTCCGCATGCCGCGCGGGTACCTCAACGACCCGAACGGTCCGATCGACATCGGCGGCCAGGCACACCTGTACTTCCAGTCTCGGCCGCGCGTCGACCTCGACGTGCCGGTCGAGTGGGGGCACGCGACGAGCGACGACCTCGTGCACTGGACCCTCCACCGCCCGGCAATCGTCCCGGTCCCCGGCGGAGCGGACTCCGGGGGAGCGTGGTCGGGCAACACGGTCCTCCACGGCGGCGTCGTCCGTGCCTACTACTCGGGCAAGGTCGACCACAGCCCGTTCCAGTCGGTGCTGCTCGCGGAGTCGACGGACGGCGGCGCGACCTTCGGTGCGCCGGTGCAGGTCGTCGCCGACCCGACGGAGGACGAGGCGATCACGATGTTCCGCGACCCGTTCGTCTGGTCCGACGGCGACGGCTGGTCGATGGCGGTCGGAGCGGCCTCCGCGGAACAGGTGGCGTCCGTGCGGCACTACCGCTCCGCGGACGGCGTGCACTGGACGCACGAGGGTGACCTGCTCGCCATGCCCCGCGCCACGGTCGACGGCATCGACACGGGTGAGGGGTGGGAGTGCCCGCAGGTGATCTCCGTCGACGGCACGGACGTGGTCGTCGTCGCGTCCTGGTCACACGGGGCCGGGCCCGCCGACGTGATCGCGATCCCGCTCTCCGGCGCTCCCCGTCCGCACCGCGTCGACGACGGTCAGCACTTCTACGCCGCGTCCGTCATGCGCGCCGGGTCCTGGGGGCCGGTGTTGTTCGGCTGGGTCACCGAGGGCAGGACGGAGGACTGGACCCGGCAGGCCGGCTGGTCCGGGGCGATCTCGCTGCCGCGTCGGACCTGGGTCGCCGACGGCCGGCTCGCGACCGCGCCGCACGACGCCGTCGACGCCCTCCGCCGCGGGGGAGCCCTCCCCGCGCACGGGGCGACGATCGACGCACAGGCCGAGATCGTGCTCCCGACGCCGGTCGACGGGTGCATCCGCATCCGGTTCGGCGTGGACGAGTACCTCGACCTCGTGGTGGACACCGCGGCGGACACGCTCACGGTCGACCGTTCCCGTGCCAGCGCGGACCGCCGCGCCGACCCGAGCTCCGCGGTGGTCCGTGCGCCGTTCGACGCAGGAGCGGACCTCCCGGCGGTCCGGGTCCTGCTCGACGGCTCCGTGGTCGAGGTGTTCACGAGCGCCGGACGTTCGGTGACGACGCGGGTGTACCCGCTGCAGGCGCCACCGTGGTCGGTCGAGGCGCCGGCGGGCACGTCGTACTGGGCGCTCGGGAGGACCGTCGCTCCCGAGACGATCCCGGCAGCGTCCGTCCCGGCCGGGACCACGACAGCCTGATGTCCGCGGCCACCGTCACCGTCGCCGGGGAAGCGCTCGTCGACGTCGTCCACGGCGAGACGGTCCGCGAGGTCCCCGGCGGGAGCCCCGCGAACGTGGCGCTCGGGCTCGCCCGCCTCGGGTGCGACGTCGACTTCGCGACCCGGCTCGGGGACGACGAGCGCGGTCACCGCGTCGCAGACCACCTCCGGGCCTCGGGCGTCCGGCTCACCCCGGGGTCGCTCGGGGCCGGACGGACGTCCTCGGCCACGGTGCGGCTCGGCGCCGACGGTCAGCCGCGGTACGTGTTCGACATCGTATGGGACCTGCCGGAGGTCGTCGGGACGCCCACGTGGTTGCACGTCGGGTCGATCGCGGCGTTCCTCGAGCCCGGGGCTGACCGGGTGGTGGATGCGGCACGTCGTACCGCGGTCGCCGGGGGCTCGGTCTCCTTCGACCCGAACATCCGTCCCGCGCTCCTCGGCCCACGCGACGAGGCGCTGGCCCGGGTCGAGGAACTCTCCGCGCTCGCCGCGGTGGTGAAGCTCTCCGACGAGGACGCCGCCTGGCTCTGGCCCGGTGCCGCCGACCCCGACGCCGTCCTCGACCGTGTCCTCGGGTTCGGCGCCGGACTCGCGGTCCTCACCACCGGGGCAGCGGGCTCGGTGCTCGCCACCGCGACGCACCGGGTGCACGTCCCGGCGGCGTCCACGACCGTCGTCGACACCGTCGGCGCCGGTGACACCTACTCCGCAGCGCTGGTCTGGCAACTGGCACGATCGCCGCGCGCAGCGGCCGACGCGCATCCGGACGCTCGGGCGCGCCTCGATGACCTCGACGACGCGGCACTGAGAGGACTCGGCAGGACCTGTTCGCGTGCCGCGGCGATCACCGTCGGTCGGCGCGGTGCGGACCTGCCCACCGCCGACGACCTGACGACGGCTCCGTCCGCCTGACCGGAGCCCACCCGAACCACCAACGGAAGGACCCACCATGATCGGCAACCTCACCGGCGCACACCTGCTCATCGTGCTCGCCATCGTCGTCCTGCTCTTCGGCGCGACGAAGCTCCCCGCGCTCGCGAAGGGCCTCGGGCAGTCGCTCACCGTCTTCCGCAAGGAGGTCCGGGCCAGCGACGACGCCAGCCCGGACGTCCCGCCCGCGGCGCCCCGTGACTGACACGGCCGTGGACGTCGACAAGATCGTCGTCATCCTGGTCATCGCCGCGTTCTGCCTCGGCCCGCAGCGACTCGTCGGGTACTCCCGGCAGCTCGCGGTGGTCGTCCGCCGGGTCCGTGACTGGGCCGACACGACGAAGGCGGAGATCGAGCAGGAGACCGGCGTCGACATCGACTGGTCCGACCTCGACCCACGTCGGTACGACCCGCGGCGGATCATCCGGGACGCCCTGACGGAGCCGCTGGACGCGCGTCGGTCCGAGTCGTCGGCCGAGTCGCCGACGGCCGGGGTCCGCCCCGCACCGGGCGAGGCGCCCGGTCGCTGAGACGCGACCACCCACCGGACGGGAGGCCCGTGGCGACGCCGCCACGGGCCTCCCGTCCGCCTGGACCCGTGTCCGCCTTGAACCGGGCCGCGTGGCATCACGGCCGCCGGGACGGAGCGCTCGGACGCCGATCAGTGCAGATGCAGTCGGAGCAGGATCGAGTCGCCGTGCACCGGGTCGACCTCGCGGTCGCCGGTGTCGACGAAGCCGAGCTTGTCGAGCACACGCAGCGACGCGGTGTTCCACTCTCGGACCGTCGAGGCGAGGTGCGCGTACCCGATCGATGCCGCACGGTCGACGACCGCCCGCGCCGCCTCGGTCGCGTAGCCCCGTCCCCGGTGCTCCGGGAGGAACTCGTACGCCAGCTCGGGCTCGGCCGGGACCCCGACGCTGTTCGGCACGAGTCCGCAGTACCCGAGCGGTGTCGCGGTACCGATCGCCTCGACGACGAGCAGCCCGGGAGCAGGCGCGTGCTCGTACACCCGGAGTCGTTCCTCGAGCTCCGCGACGGTGGGGCGCCCGTCCGCGGAGATGCGTCGATGTGCAGGAACCCGGGGGTCGCGCTCCTCCCAGAGCTGCCGGTGGAAGTGTGCGTCTCCGACCGTCCACGGGCGCAGCAGGAGCCGGTCCGTCCGCAGTCCATCCACACGCTCAGTGTCCTGCACCGGTTGCCCGCCGTCCGGAACCGGCGTAGCCTTGACGGTGGTTAATCGATTAAGCAGCGTCAACCGCTGCGAACCCGACGATCGACCGCCATCCCCAGCAACGACGCTCGGAAGGACCGCATCCATGCACATCGGGTCGACCTCGAGGTCACGGCGCACCGTCGCCGCCCTCCTCGGGGCTCTCGCTCTCGTCACCGGGAGCCTGTTCGCCGTCTCGGCAGGGACCGGCAGCGCTGCTGCCGCGACCGCCGGACCGTGCGACACCTACGCCAGCGCCGGCACCTCGTGTGTCGCCGCGTACAGCTCCACCCGGGCGCTGTACTCCTCGTACAACGGGCCGCTCTACCAGGTGCAGCGCGCCTCGGACGGGGCGACCACGAACATCGGACTCCTCGCCGCTGGTGGGTACGCGAACGCCGCGGCGCAGGACACGTTCTGCTCCGGCACGACGTGCACCATCCCGAAGATCTACGACCAGTCGTCGAACCACAACGACCTCACCGTCGCCCCGGCGGGTGATGCGGGTCCGGCGAACAACCCCGCGAACGCCACGGCGCTGCCGATCACGGTGGCCGGCCACAAGGCGTACGGCATCTTCATGCCGCAGCAGGTCGCCTACCGCATCTCGAGCACGCTCGCGAAGGGGACCGCGCGTGGTGCGAGCCCCGAGTCGATGTACGAGGTCGCGAGTGGCACCAACGTGAACCACGGGTGCTGTTCCGACTTCGGCAACGTCGAGACCCAGGAGAAGGACACCGGCAAGGGGCACATGGACGCCCTCAACCTCTCGATGCTCAACGGCACGGGCAGCGCCGGTCGCGGACCCTGGGTGCAGGCCGACCTGGAGAACGGCGTCTACGAGGGCAGGACGGCGATCAACACGGCGAACACAGGCAACAGCACGAAGTTCGTCACGGCGCTGCTCAAGAACGACGGTGTCGCGAACTTCGCACTGAAGGGCGGTGACGCGCAGGGCGGCTCGCTGTCGAAGTGGTACGAGGGGCCGCTGCCGACCGACAAGGACGGTGACGGGCAGGGCTACACGCCGATGAAGCTCGAGGGGTCGATCGTGCTCGGGGCCGGCGGGGACAACTCGAACCGCGGGACGCAGTCCTTCTTCGAGGGTGTCATGACGTCGGGGTACTCCTCCGACGCTGCGGACAACGCCGTGCAGGCGAACGTCGTCGCGCAGAACTACCAGGGCGTGTCCACCGGCGGGGGTCCGGGCTCGTTCATCACCGGACCGGGTGGCAAGTGCGTCGACGTGTCCGGGGACGACACCGGCGGCAACACCGCGGTCGTCCAGCTCTGGGACTGCCAGGCGCTCGCGGCCGACCAGCACTGGCTCGGGAACGTGTACGGCGCCCACACGCTGAGCACGCTCGGGCGGTGCCTCGACGTGAACGGCAACGGCACGGCGAACGGCACGCACGTCGAGCTGTACGACTGCAACGGTGTGGGCGGGCAGCAGTGGATCGTGCAGCCCGACGGGTCGATCAAGAACCCGCAGTCCGGCCGCTGCCTGGACGATCCGTCCGGCAACACCGCGAACGGCACGGCGCTGCAGCTCTACGACTGCAACGGGAACCAGGCGCAGAAGTTCGTGGCGTCGGTGCCGATCCGCACGATCGGCGACAAGTGCGTCGACGTCGCAGGCAACGACCTGCAGCAGAACGGCCAGCAGGTGCAGGTGTACGACTGCCAGACCCTGTTGACGGACGAGCAGACGTCCGACCAGCAGTGGGCCTACAACGCGTCCGACCACACGATCCGGACGCTCGGCCGGTGCCTCGACCTCGACGGCAACGCGACGGCGAACGGCACGCACCTGGAGCTGTACACGTGCAACGGTGTCGGCGGGCAGCAGTGGGTACCCCAGGCGAACGGCTCGGTGCTCAACCCGCAGTCCGGACGGTGCCTCGACGTGCCGTCCGGCAACACGGCGAACCAGACCCCGCTGCAGCTCTACGACTGCAACGGGCAGGCACCGCAGGTGTTCCGGTTCAATTGATCGAGGACTGTCCACAGGACGGACGGGAGGCCCGTGGCGACGCCGCCACGGGCCTCCCGTCCGTCTCGGGCGCCGGGTTCGACGAAAGGCTTGCTGAATCGATCAAGCAGATGCATGATGGTCGCAGTTAATCGATAAAGCGACGCGAGGAGGCGCCCGTGCCGAAGTCCGTGACCCTCAAGGACGTGGCCGCCAAGGTCGGCGTGACCTCGGCCGCGGCGAGCATGGCACTGTCCGGCCACGAGCGCATCAGCGAGAAGACCCGAGCCGCGGTCAAGCGGGCGGCCGACGAGCTCGGCTACGTCCCCAGCTCCGCCGGCCGCGCACTGCGCAGCCAGCGCGCCGACGCCGTCGCCCTCATCGTCCCGAACTCGTCGACGCACGTCTTCGGCCACCTCTACTTCATGCACGTCCTCACCGGGATGTCGACCGCGGCGAACGCACACGACGCGCAGGTGATCGTCTCGACGAACGCCGACACGTCCACCGGCGGGGTCGCGTACGAGCGGGTCATGCGGTCCCGCACCGCCGACGGCGCCATCGTCACGAGTGCGGCGATCGACGACGACCACGTCCAGGCCCTCGTCGCGAGCGGGTTGCCCGTCGTCCTCGTCGGCAACTACCCGCACCTCGCACAGGCGGTGTCGGTCGGGATCGACGACGTCGCGGCCACCGAGCAGCTCGTCGATCACCTCGTCACCGTCCACGGGCGGCGTCGACTCCTCCACGTGACCGGAACGCTCGACCACCAGACCGGTATCGACCGGCGCGACGGCTTCCTCCGGGCGGCGGACCGGCTCGGCCTCGTCGACGTGTCCGTCGCCGAGGGGGACCTCTCCGAGGCCTCGGGCGCCGCCGCCGTCGAACAACTGCTCGCCGGTCTCCGGGACGAGGGCGAGCTGCCGGACGGCATCGTCTTCGCGAACGACGACATGGCGGTGGGTGGCCTGCGGGTCCTCCGCCGCGCCGGGGTCCGGGTACCCGAGGACGTCTCGGTCGTCGGCTTCGACGATTTCGGGCTCGCCCGCGTCACGACCCCGGGGATCACGACCATCCGCGTCCCCGCCGAGGAGATGGGCCGGATCGCGACCGAGCGTCTCTTCGGGCTCGTGGACGGTCCTCGCTCCGGCACCGATGGCGGCGACGGCAACGACCGGCACACCGAGCTGCCGGTCGAGGTCGTCCTCCGCGGATCCTGCGGTTGCGACGACGACACCGAGCACCCCACTCCCTGACCCTTCCCCGCTCTCCCTCACTTCCGTCCCGCGCACCGATCGACACCGAACACCCGTCCTGCGCACCCCCTGCAACGCAAAGGAGCGTTCACGATGAAGCACGCACGCACGACCCTCGCGGTCGTCTCCGGCGCCGCCGCCCTCGCCCTCGTCCTCACCGGCTGTTCCGCCGGCGGCGCGGCGAGCAGCGACGGCCCCGTCACCCTCAAGGTCTGGACCGGGTTCACCGGTGGCGACCGCCCCGGCTACGCCACGATCGTCAAGGAATTCGAGAAGTCCCACCCGAAGATCAAGGTCGACATGACCGTGCAGCCGTGGGACACGATCCAGCAGAAGCTCCCCTCGGCGTGGCTCACCGGCCAGGGCCCCGACGTGGCCGCGGTGTCGAGCGACCCGAACGCCGTCGCACAGTACGTGAAGACGAACTCGGTGCTGCCGATCACGATGACCGGCAGCGGCGACGGCAAGATCAACACCTCGGAGTTCGCACCCGGCACGGTGGAGGAGTTCACCTACGACGGCAAGCTCTACGGCGTCCCCGCCAACTTCGCGACGCTGAGCCTCTACTACAACAAGAAGCTCTTCGCCGACGCCGGCATCGCGAACCCGCCGACGACCGTGCAGGAGATGGCGGCCGACGCGAAGCAGCTGACGACCGGTGGCAAGTACGGGATCGCGCTCGCCGACAACCAGACCATCCAGATGTGGCCGGTGCTCCAGTGGCTCGAGGGCGGGGACATCGTCACGAGCAAGGGGTGCAGCGCCGTCCAGACGAAGGCCTCGCAGCAGGGTCTGGAGACCTGGGGCGACCTCGTCGCGAAGGACAAGGTCAGCCCGGTCGGTCTGACCGGCGCCGAGGCCGACTCGCTGTTCTCCGCCGGCAAGGCCGCCATGGAGATCAACGGACCGTGGGCAGCACCCGGGTACGAGTCGGCGGGCATCGACCTCGGCATCGTGAAGGTCCCGGTCGGTGTGGACGGCAAGTCGACGACCCTCGGCTCGATCGCTCCGCTGTCGATCTCCGCGAAGACCAAGTACCCGACGCAGGCCCAGGAGTTCCTCGCCTACTGGACGTCGAAGACCGCGCAGCAGAAGTTCTCGCTGCAGACCGGCTTCCCGCCGCTCCGCACCGACCTCTCCGACGACGCGGACCTCAAGGCCGACGCCACCGTCTCGGTGTTCGCGAGCCAGGTTCCCGACTCCCGTCTCTACCTGCCGCACGTCACGAACGCCACCAAGGTGGACTCCGACGCCTACGTCCCGATGATCGGCAAGATCACCCGCGGCACCTCCGTCGCCGACGCGACGAAGGAAGCGGCGCAGACCATCGACGGTCTGACCGGTTGCAGCCAGTGACCGACCAGCTCACCGGGTCGGCCCCGTCACGCAGCACGCGTGACGGGGCCCCCGCCTCCACCGCCGGCCGGGAGGCACGCCCCACCCGCCGCCGAACGCGCCGCTTCCAGCCCGCTTGGCTGTTCATGGCCCCGTCGCTGCTCATCCTCGGCGTGTTCGTCCTCTTCCCGATCCTGCGCTCGCTGTACTACTCGTTCTTCGACTGGACGGTGGGTGCCGTTTCGCAGCAGTTCGTCGGGTTCGGGAACTACGTCCAGCTCGCCCACGACCCGCAGTTCTGGAACGCCCTGCGGGTGACGCTCGAGTACACGGTCGTCTCCGTCGTGCTGCTCGTGGTGCTCGGGTTCGTCGCCGCACTGCTCCTGCAACGGGACACCCTGCTCAACCGGATCGTCCGCTCGGTGTTCTTCTTCCCGACGATCGTTTCGCTCGTCACCATCGGCCTCGTCTGGAAGTTCCTCCTCGACCCGGACATCGGCCTCGTCGGCGGGCTCACGGCGCTGTTCGGTCTGCCGAGCGTCGCCTGGCTGCAGTCGACCTCGCTCGCGCTGCCGACCGTCATCTTCGTGTCGGTCTGGAAGAGCATCGGCTTCGCGATGATCCTCTTCATCGCCGGGCTCAAGGGCGTGCCGGGGGAGCGGTACGAGGCCGCCGAGCTCGACGGTGCGAACCGCTGGCAGACCGTCTGGCGGATCACCCTGCCGAGCATCCGCCCGACGCTCCTGTTCACGTCGATGATCCTGACGATCCAGTCGTTCCAGGTCTTCGACCTCATCTACGTCATGACCGGCGGTGGCCCCGTGTTCGCGACGGACTCCCTCGTCAACCTGCTCTACCGGGATGGCTTCGTGAACTACCAGACCGGCTACGCCTCGGCGATCTCCTGGGTCCTCTTCGTCATCATCATGCTCATCTCACTCCTGCAGCTCCGACTCTTCCGGTACGACGATGTCGACTGACACCGCGACCCGGCGACCGTCCGTGGCGGAGCCGACCCGTGCCTCCCGGCCGTCTGCCGGCCACCGACCGGGGCGACACGGTCGCCGGAGCGGCCTCGTCGTCACCGGCTCCGTCCTGAAGTGGGTGTACCTCGGGATCGGACTCGTGTTCGCGCTCGTCCCCTTCGTCTGGATGGTGAGCGGGAGTTTCCGGTCCGAGGCAGACCTCTTCGGACACCCGGCATCGTTGTTCCCGACGAGCATCACGCTGCACGGTTACGAGGGCGTGTGGTCGCAGCTGCCGTTCCTGCGGTTGCTCCTCAACTCGCTCGTGTTCACGATCGTGACCACCCTGCTGACGCTGCTGTTCGACTCGATGTGCGCCTACGCCCTCGCCCGGATGCGGTTCGTCGGGCGGAACGTCGCGTTCGTGCTCGTCATCGCGACGCTCATGGTGCCGTTCCAGGTGACGCTCATCCCGGTGTTCGTCGAGCTGTTCCACCTCGGGTGGCTCAACACGTACCAGGGGCTCATCATCCCCAGGGCGACGAGTGCGTTCGGGATCTTCCTGTTCCGGCAGTTCTTCATCGACATCCCGCCGGAGCTCGACGAGGCGGCGCGCATCGACGGCGCCGGGCACTGGCGCATCTACTGGCAGGTGATCCTGCCGCTGGCGAAGCCCGCGATCGCGACCGTGGCCGTGCTCAACGGGATGGCGCTGTGGAACGACCTGCTCTGGCCGCTCGTCGTGAGCACCTCGAACGACATGCTGACGCTGCCCGCCGGGCTCACGCTGTTCGGCGGCGCGCACGTCACGGACCACGCGGTGCTGCTCGCCGGGGCCGTGATCTCCCTCCTGCCCATCGCCCTCGGGTTCTTCTTCGCGCAGAAGTACTTCGTCGCGGGCGTCGCCACCTCGGGACTGAAGTGACGCGCGGCACCCCGGGCGCCGGCCTGCCGGGGCAGGCGTTCGCGTCCGGGACGTTCACCTGGGCGCTCGGCATCGAGGACACGTGCGTCTACCCACCAGCCCGCTTCGCGATGGCGCCGCTCGACGAACACGTGCTCACCGGGCACGACGAGGCCTGGCGCGCTGACCTCGACACCGTGCGGGACCTCGGGGCGACGGCCCTCCGGTACGGCGTCGACTGGCCGAAGGTGCACCTCGGCCCCGGACGGTTCGACTGGTCCGTCCTCGACGAACGGCTGCCCCGTGCGGCGGACGGCGGTGTCACCGTCATCGCCGACCTCGTCCACTACGGCACACCCACCTGGCTCGACGACTCCTTCGCGGACCCGCGGTACCCGGATGCGATCGCCGAGTTCGCCGGAGCGTTCGCCGAGCGGTACGCGGGTGTCGTCGATCACGTCACCCCGCTCAACGAGCCGATCACGACCGCGTCGTTCGCGGGACTCCGCGGGGTCTGGCCACCGGGGCTGTCCGGGTGGACGGGATGGACGTGCGTGGTCCTCGCGATCGCCACCGGCATCCAGCGGAGCGTCCGGGCCGTCCGCGCCGCGAACCCTCGTGCGGTGGTCGTGCACGTCGAGGCGAGCACCCTCGTCGAGTCCGGCGACGGGGACGGGGCGACCCGTGCGGAGGCGGCGCTGCTCGAGGTGCTCGGAACCGTCCCGACCGACCTCGTGCTCGGCCGCGTCGTCCCCGGACACCCGGCGCACGGCTGGCTGCTCGAGCACGGCGCGACCGAGTCGGGGCTGCGCGAACTGGTCGACGGAGCCGTCGCGGTCGACCTGCTCGGCGTGAACTACTACCCCGACCTCACCCCTCGGCGTCTCATCGCGGGCGCCGGCGGCACGGTCCAGCACACGCACGACCGCTGGACCGACGGGCTCGCCGACGCGCTCGGCCGGTTCGCCGAGCGGTACCGGCTGCCGATGCTGGTCACCGAGACCTCGATCGAGGGCCCCGACGAGCTCCGGTCCGCCTGGGTCCGCGACGCCGCCGACACCGTGCGGGCGCTCGCCGCGTCCGGGACCGACGTCCGTGGGTTCACGTGGTGGCCGCTGTTCGACTTCGTGGACTGGTCGTACGCCGCAGGTGGGCGGAACGTCGAGGAGTTCGAGCTGCCCGATGCCGTCGTGGTCGACCGTGCCGCGAGCGACCGGAAGACCCCGTACCTGCGCCGGATGGGACTCGTCCGGCTCGAGGAGGACGAGGGCGGGGTGCTCCACCGCGTCCGGACCGCGGCCGCCGAGCGCTTCCGGGAGGCCGCCGTCGGGGCGACACCAGCGGAGTCGGCCGTCGTCGGCGTCGCCGGGACGGACGCCGTACGGACCGAGGGTCCTCGAGGGACCTGAACACGAGCGACCGACCGGACGGCCGGACGGTCCCGTCAGTCAGTCGAGCGGCAGGACCATCTCGATCGTGCGACCGTCCTCCGGTCGCACGTCCGCCCCGAGGAGGTGCAGGTCCCGTGCCCGCCCGGTGGGTCGGAACCCCCGACGATCGTAGAAGCGGCGTGCGGGTTCCGCGTGCTCGTACACGTACAGCCGGAGCACCGACGCGCGTCCGGAGGCCCATGCGAGGACGCCGTCGAGGAGCGCGTCGGCCACGCCGTGCGTCCGGCCGCGGAACCCGGGGGTGACGTACACCCCGGTGAGCACGGGCTCGGGGCCGTCGGCGTCCCCGGTCTGCGCGCTCATCATCCCGATCCACCGCCCGGTTCGGAGTTCCGTCGCGGCGAGGCTCGTGGCGTCGGGCGCGGTGCCCCGACGGGCGCGCATCCGCCAGTCGTCCTCGGTCATCGCACGGGTGGCGTCCGGCGTCGCTCCGTACGAGATCGCGTTGTCCGTGGCGTTCTCGATGCGGAGGGCACGGACGAGCGGCCAATCGTCCTCGCGGGTGGAGCGGATCGAGTACGACGGCATGCGTCGACGCTACCGCCAGCCGGCCAGCTCCTGCTCGAGCGTCCGCCGTGCCCGAGCGAGCATCCCACGGACGGTCGACACCGGCCGACCGAGGACCGCCGCGACCTCTCCGTAGGCCAGCCCGTCGAGGTGCCGGAGCTCCCAGCACCGACGCTGCAGGGCGGGCATCGACGCGAGCACGGCCCGGACCGCGTGCACGAGCGACGACCGTTCGCACACGTGGGTCGGCGTGGTGTCGTCGGGCGCGGGCACCGACTCGTCGAGTTCGTCGAGCGGGCGTCGGGCAGCGCGCCGGACTCGGTCGTACGCCCGACGGCGCGCAGTCGTCACGAGCCATCCGCAGATCGCGGTCGGGTCGTCGATCGTGTCGAGGTGGGTCCACGCGGCGAGGAAGGTCTCCTGCACCACGTCGTCGGCGTCCGCGGGGGAGTGCAGGATGCTCATCGCGGCGGCGTGCACGAGACGGGTGTGGCGGCGCACCATCGGTGCGAAGGTCGCCGGGTCGGCGACGGGGGCGGGCATGAGCACGGTGCGGTCCGATCCTCGGGTGGATGCGTGAGGATCATTCGGAGGGAGGTGCTCGGCGGGCAGGCTCGACGGATACCCCAGTCGACGGGGCAGAACGGGCAGGCCCCGCGGCGCCGGCCAGGTGACGGCCGGGAGGCGCGTGGCGGCGCCGCCCCGCGCCTCCCGGCCGTCAGGTGGTCGCGCCGGGCGTGACCGCGTCCTCGACCAGGCGGACGGTCACCGTGACGAGGTCGGCTCCGCCGTCGACCCGCTGGTCGACGAGATCGCGGACGCGTTCGCCGACGTCGCGGACCGTGTCCGGTGCGGGCCGGTCGCCCGAGACCGCGATGCCGGCGGCGATGCGCACGGTGGCGCCGTGTCGGTCGATGTCCACGAGCACGTCCGGCTCCCGGAGGGCGAGGGCGGTGGCGACGACCTCGGCCGCGGCGTGCACGATCGGTCGGGGCGGGTAGACCGCCACCACGCCGGGTACCTCGCGGATCGCGGAGGTGAGTTCGCTCGACAGCGCTGCATCGTCCACGGTGGGCTCCTCAGGGCAGGACGACGTCGTCGAAGCGGACGTCGATCGACTCGATCGTGAGTTCGGTGTGGCGGGCGAGTGCGGTGGCCACGGCGTCGCGGAGCCGGTCGGCGGTCGCCTCGGCGGGGGCGCCGTAGAGCAGGCCAGCGGTCACCGCGACCCGGACGGGCGACCCCGGCACGTCCACGTCGCCGTCGAGCTCGCAGCGTCCCATCACGACCTCGCGGAGGGCGTCGCCGGCACGCCGGACGACCCCGCGCACCGCGGCCTCGGTCATCGCGAGACGCAGACGCGGGTCGGGGTGCGCGATCGGGACGTCCCGTCCGGACCGGACCTCGGCGCGGATCGTGTCGAGCAGCCGGTCGATCCAGGCGGTCTCACGACCGGCTTCGTCCTCGGCACGGCGTTGCAGCGCGCCGAACGACAGCTCGCGGAGGCGCTGCATGTTCGCCAGGGCGAGCCGACACCCGGGCGAGGACTCGATGGACGCGGCACGGGGTTCGCGGCCGCGGTCGAGGTAGTCGGCGAGCTCCTCGATGGTGTGCCCGTCGAGGTCGTCGTCGGGGAGCGGGAGGTCGTCGTCGGGACTCGGGAGGTCGTGGTCGGTCATCGCCATCCCTCCATCTCGGCAGCGAGGAACCGTCGTGCTCGTGCGAGGAGTCCGCGGACGGTGGACGTGGACAGCTCGAGTTCGTCGGCGATCTGCTGGTAGCTGTACCCGGCGGTCTCGCGGAGGAGCCAGCAGCGGCGTTGGTCGGCCGGGAGCCGGTCGAGTGCCGTCAGCAGGGCGTCCAACTGCAGCCTCTTCTCGACGATACGCTCCGGGCTGCGTGCCGCGTCGGCAGGGGCCTCGACGTCGCCGAGCTCGTCGTGGTGCCGTCGGCGCCGGAGTCGGTCGAGCGCCTTCCTCGTGGTGATCTGCAGCATCCACGACCGGAAGCGCGCGGGGTCCTCGAGGTCGGACAGCTTGCGCCACCCCGTGAGGAAGGCCTCCTGCACGACGTCGTCCGACTCGATGGTCGAGCCGAGGACCTGCTCGGCGTACACGCGCATCAGGGCACCGTGCCGTCGGGCGAGCACCTCGAACGCGAGCACGTCACCGTCGGCCGCCCGGGCGACGAGTGTCGCGTCGGAACCGCGTCGGAGGGGATCGTCGTCGTTCATCCCCGCCTTCCGGTCCGTCGTGGCCCCGACCGGTCGATCGGAACTCCGAGCATGCACCACCGGACGACGACGTGCCCGGGAAGCCGCGACGACGACGGTTTCGTGACATCCGGCCCCGCGGTGACGTCTTCCTGGGGACATGCACGACGACGCCACACCCGAGGCCACCGAGCCGACCTCCGCCCACGACACCGCGCCGACCGCCGCCGCACTCGATCCGCAGGCTCCCGTCCGGGACCTCTGCATGAGCGTATTCGACCGGTGGCGCTGCGGCCGGGAGGACGGCCACGCGGGACCCCACTCCACCGGCGACGAGGCGCTGACCGCCTCGTGGAACGACACCGCGGCCGGACGCCGACTCCGCTGGCGCTGACCACCGCCGGCATCGGCCTCATTACCACCGGGGCAGCGTCGCCGCGCGTTCCCGACCGGGGTACACCGCGGATGCGCGCTTTCCGGTCACACCGCGTCACGGTGCGGCCGCTTTCCGAACGGTCGCTCTCCGCGGAAGCAGAACGGGGGACAAGAACGTGCTGGAACGGCCGTTGTCTGGGAAGTCGATGGAGGATCTCAGCCCGGCGTGACTTCCGTCTGGGGTGTCCCGTCTCCTCCGTGAACAGCAACCGCTGGGAACGCCCGGCGGGACGAACGGAAGGAATCGACATGGCTGACACCACGACCCCCAACACCCTCGCCGGCTCCCGCGCCGCAGGCACCCACGCCGCTGGCTCCAACCCCTCGGGCAAGACGGTCATCGACGACACCGTGGTCGAGAAGGTCGCCGGCATCGCGGCCCGCGAGGTCAACGGCGTGCACTCGCTCGGCAAGGGTGCTGCCCGTGCGATCGGTGCGATCCGCGACGCGATCGGCCAGCGCGACTTCGGCCAGGGCGTCAAGGTCGAGGTCGGCGAGAAGCAGGTCGCCGCTGACATCGTGATCGTCGCCGAGTACCCCGTCTCGCTGCAGCAGGTCGCCGACGGCGTGCGTTCGTCGGTCGCCCGCGCGCTGACCCAGATCGTCGGCATGGAGGTCGCCGAGGTCAACGTGACCGTCCAGGACGTCTACATCCCGGGCGACGACGACAACGACGACGAGAAGAAGGAGTC
>NZ_JBIVHJ010000007.1:0-64324 GCF_044749145.1 Curtobacterium sp. NPDC089689
GTCGACCACGCCATCGGCGTGCTGGACCGCACCCTCGGCCGGCAGGTCCCGGTCCTGGTCCACCTCACCGGCGGCACCCGCGCCGCCCTGGCCAAGCCCACCCGCGTGCAGTAGACCGCACCACCCACCCACCACACCAGACACCGGGAGACGCACCGTGCCTCCCGGCCGCACCACCCAAGGAACCGGGCGCATGCCCAGACGAGAGAGAGGAGCCCGTCATGGGTCTCGACGACAAGATCAAGAACGCTGCCCAGGACCTCGCCGGCAAGGCCAAGGAGGCCGTCGGCAAGGCGACCAACGACGACCAGAAGGTCGCCGAGGGCAAGAAGGACCAGGCCGCAGCCAGCGCCAAGAAGGCCGGCGAGGACGTCAAGGACGTCTTCAAGTAACCCGCCACGGACCCGGACGCCGCCCGCCCACGGTGGGCGGCGTCCGTCGTCCCGGAGCAAGGAGGAAGTCATGCAGCACGACCCGAACGCCCGGACGCAGATCACCGAGGTACCCCTGCCGGCAGAGCTCACCGAGCCCCTGCCCGAGGACGCCTCGCGCGTGACCGTGGCCGCCCGCACCGCCGCCGAGACCGCCCTCGGGGTGCACGGGGTCCACCACCTCGGCAACCTCCTGGCCCGCGCAGCCGACCGGGTGCGCTCCCAGTTCGGCCGCTCCGCCGGGACGACCGGGGTGCAGGTCGACGAGGAGGACGGCGCACTCGACGTCGTCGTCTCGATCGTCGTCGAGTACCCGGAGCCCGTGGTCGCGGTCGCCGACGAGGTGCGTCGGCAGGTCCGCGAGGCCGTGTCGCAGCTCGGCGACGGCACCGTGACCGTCGACGTCCGCGTGCTCGACGTGCACGGACCGTTCGACGACGAGCCCTCCGCGCTGGACCGGGCCGTCGAGTCCGGCAAGGACGCGGTGGGCCGCGCGAAGACCGCGGCGTCCGACGTCGCTGCCGACGTGCAGGAGAACGCCGCCGACGTCGCGGAGCGGGCTCGTGACGCCGCTGCCCGTGCGGTGGACCGTGCGGGTGACGCGGCCGACACGGCGCGTGCTGCCGTCGCGGACGCCACCGATCGCGTCCGGGAGGTCGCCTCCGACACGGCCGACACGGCACGTTCGGTCGCCTCGGACGCCGCTGACCGCGCTCGGGAGGGCGCCGACCGCGTCCGCGAGGGTGTGGCCGACGCTGCCGATCGCGCTCGGGACGGTGCCGACCGTGCCCGTGACGCGGCCTCCGACGCCGTCGACCACGCGAAGGACGCGGCGGGGGCAGCGCGTGACGCCGCAGCCGACGTCGGTGCCGAGGTGTCCGACCGCGCCGCGCGCGCCGCCGACGAGGCCGCCGACTCCGCCCGTGACGCCGGCTCGCACGCGCAGGACGCCTCGGCCGACGCAGCGGTGGCAGGTGACCGCGCGGACACCGTCGGTGCGGACGACCGTTCCGAGGGCGCAGCTGGTTCCGGGGAGGACCAAGTTGCCGACGCGCTCGACGACGCCTCTGCCACCCTGTCCCGTGCGGCCGAGGCCCTCCGCGAGGACGCCGACACGCACCGCGGCGTCGTCCCCGATCAGGAACACGACGGGGACCGGCCGTGACCGCGCTCCGGGGCTTCGGGCGTGATCGCCCCCGAGCACGCCGTCCGCGGCCCCGGGGCGTCTGGATCGCGTCGGGCATCGGGATCGTCCTGCTCGTCGCGATCGTCGTGGGGGCGTTCTTCCCGCTCGTGGGGTTCCTCGCCGGGGTGACGGCGACGACTGCGGGTCTGGTCCCGTTCCCGTTCGTGCGGGTGACCCTGGTCGCCCTGCTCGGCCTGGTCGTGGTGCTCGCGCTCGTCCTCCTCGCCCTCACGCGGCGGCACACCGTGACCTCGGTCGTCGCGGTCGTGTTCGCCGTGCTCGTCGCCCTCGCGGTGACGGCCTACCCGGTCGTCACGGTCGCGGTCTCGTCGGCGGACCGCGCCGGCGACGTCTGGCCGATCGTCACCGACCTCTGGCAGCGCTTCGCGGGCTGAGGCCCGACGCACTGTCGCTGCGGCACCTGCGGCACCTGCCGCACCTGCGGCACCAGCGGCACCTGCCGCACCAGCGGCACCTGCCGCACCTGCCGCACCTGCCGCACCTCGAAGGGAGCACCACCATGCGGAACCGCATCATCCTGGTCGGACTCGTCGTCCTGCTCGGGTTCTGGCTCGGCGCACGGGCGAACCGCCCGGTCGTGAAGGACTCGAAGGCCGAGGTCGCACGCCGCGCCCTCGCCGACCGACGAGCCCGGAAGCGCCGCAAGGCACTCAAGCGCAAGCTCGGACTCGGCTGAGTCCCGCCCCACGACCCCGTGCCGGGTCCGCGACCCGAACGCGGACCCGGCACGGTCATGTCCGGGACGGTCGGCCCGTTCGACCGGCTCCCGGGCCGAGACTCGTGCTGAGCGACATCTCGCGCGCTCCAGCGCACGCAAGACGTCGCCCAGCACGAGACTCGGCGCCGAGCGGGCCCGCGCCCGGGCCCCTGCCGCGGGGCTCAGCGCGCGGCAGCGAGCCGGGCAAGCCCCTCGTCGATCGACACCGAGGGCGTCCAGCCCAGGTCACGGCGCGTCCGACGCTGGTCGAACCAGTGCGCCGTCGACAGCTGCTCCGCGAGGAACCGCGTCATCGGGGGTTCGTCCTGCCCCGGCCGCACGCGCCACACCGCCTCGACGACCGACCCCGCCACCCGCGCGACCCCGGCCGGCACGTGCCACCGCGGCGCTGGTACCCCGGACGCCTCGCAGATCCCGGCGAGGAGCTCCGCGACGGGCCGCGGCTCGCCGTTCGTCACGACGTACGCCGACCCGTGCACACCGTCGTCCGTCGCGTGCTCGAGCGCCGCCACCATCGCCGACGCCGCGTTGTCGACGTAGAGCGTGTCGATGAGCGCCGCACCGGAGTCGAGCAGCGGCAGCCGCCCTGCACGCGCCCGTTCGACGATCCGTCCGACGAGCTGGGTGTCCCCCGGCCCCCACACCAGGTGCGGCCGGACCGCGACGACCGCGAACCCCGGCTCGTCCGCAGCCAGTGCGAGGAGTTCGGCGGCGGCCTTCGTCCGGGCGTACTCCCCGCGGGCACGGTCGGGCTCGGCCGGGCCGGCACCGACACCGGCGAGCGACGTCCCGGTGTGCGCGACCGACGGCGAAGACACGAACACGACACGTCCGGCACCCGCGGCCCGTGCGGCGCCGAGGAGCGCCCGGGTGCCGTCGACGTTCACGCGGCGGAAGTCGTCCGGGTCCCCGGCGAGGGAGACCTTCGCGGCGAGGTGCACGACGGCGTCGACGCCCTCGACGGCGCGGGCCAGGGCGTCGCGATCGGTGACGGTCCCGAGCACGTCCGCGACGCCCGACACCCCGGACTGTCGGCGCTGGAACGTCCGGACCTCGTGCCCGGCGTCCCGCACGGCCGCCGCGGTCGCCTGTCCGAGGAAGCCGCTGGCTCCCGTGACCAGGACCTTCACGAGCAGCCCCGCAGCGCACGCCTCCCGGCGACGCCGCCGGTCACGGCCGCACCATCCGGTCACCGGCGAGCACGGACGACGCCCACCGGCCGAGCCGCGTGCGGTCGACCTTCGAGTTGTGCCGGACGTCGGTCGGCAGCACGGGCACGACGAGCACGGCCGCCACGGGCACCCCGGCGGCGGCGCGCACCGCGGACACCAGCGACGGCGACGCGAGGCCGGGTCGACGCTCGGCAGGGTCGGTCTCCACGACGGCGACGACCTGCTGCGTACCGGCCGGTCCGATGCCCGTGACACCCGCACGACGGACCCCGGCGACGCGCTCGATCCGCTGCTCGGGCCCGACCGGGGTGACCACGCCGTCCGGTGTCGTCACGACGTGCTGCAGCCGCCCCTCGACCCACAGCCGTCCGGCGTCGTCGAGGTGTCCGACGTCGCCGGTCCGGTGTCCGCGCGGGTCCGCGACGCCGAGCCGCGAGGCCCGGTCGGTCCGCCAGAGCCGGTCGTAGTGGTCGCGGACGTGCGGGGCCGCGACGACGATCTCGCCGGTCACCCCCGGTGCGTCGGTGAGTGCGCCGGTCGCGGCACCGTCGGCGTCGAGCGGGGCGATCCGCACGTCGACACCGGCCGCGGGCACCCCGACGCACACGCCGGACGCGTCAGCGGCCGACGCCGCCCGGACCCCGTCGAGGTCCACGTCGGTCATGAGCAGCCCCTCGGTCATCCCGTAGGGGGTGTGCGCCGTCGCGTTCGGCGTCAGCTCGGTCGCCGCGGCGAGCAGCGAGCCGGAGACCGGCGCTCCCGCGGAGAGGAACAGCTCGACACGCCGCAGCGCCGTCCGGTCGGTCTCCGTCAGCTGCGACGCGGTCGCGACGACGTTCGCGATCGCCGCCGGCGACAGGAAGACGACGGTGGCGTCCGCAGCGGCGACGGCACGGGCGACCGCGGTCGCAGTGAGCGTCCGGGGTGCGGTGACGTCCATGTCCGGCGCCACCGACCGTGCGCCGAGGGCGGGGCCGAGGAGTGCGAACGGCGCGAACCCCGCGACGAGTCCGGTACCGACGCCGACGCCGTACTGCGTCGCGAGGGCGTCCCGGACCGCGCCGAGCTGCCGGTGCGTGTACACGACGCCCTTCGCCGGTCCGGTCGACCCGGAGGTGAAGAGCACCGCCGCGGTCGCGTCGGACGACGGCGCCTCCGGCAGGGCACCGCCCGCGGCGAGTCGGTCGGCGCCCACACGGGCGACCTCGGCGAGCGTGTGCGACACCCCGAGGGCCCGACGTGCGGCGCCCGGGAGCGCGAGGGTCGCGATGCGACGGCCCGGCCACCCGAGCGCACGCGACGCCGCGAGTCCCGGCAACGCACCGATGATCCAGTCCGGTCGCGCGCCCCGGACGGCGCGCGTGAGACCGCGGATCCCGAGTCCGGCGTCCGCCACCACCACGACGGCACCGATGCGCACGCACGCGTACAGCACGGCGGTCAGGTCGGCACCCGGTGTCACGAGCAGCGAGACGCGGTCCCCCGCACGGACGCCGACGACGGCGAGACCAGCGGCGATCTCGTCGACGCGGCGTGCGAGCAACCGCCAGCTGACGGTGCGGACCCCGCCGGGCGCCGCCATCTCGACGAGTGCGGGTCCGTCGTCGTCGCGCAGGTCCTCGAGCGCGGCCCAGAGCGGGCGGCTCGCCTCCCCGACGTGGTCGGTGTCGGCCGGGAGGCTCAGATCGGCCCGGGTGGGCACGGTCCCCTCCGGCAGGCGGTCGCCCAGCCAGTCGGTGACCGTCCCGGCGACGTCGACGTCCTCCGGCAGCAGGTGCCCGGCGCCCTCGAAGCGGTGCACGTCGGCGTGCGGCAGGCGGCGGAGCAGGTCGTCGAGGTAGCGCTCGAGGAACACCGGGTCGCGCGGTCCCCACATCAGCAGCGCGGGGACCTCGAGCGCGGCGACCCCCGCGGCGATCCGGTCGAGCTCCGGTGCCGAGGCGTGGTCGGCGTCCACGGGGATGTCCGCGACGAAGCCGCCGATGCCCCCACGGCGGGCGGCACCGCGGTACGGCGCACGGAAGGCGTCGGCGACGGCGCGGTCGAGCTTCGGGTGCGCGATCGCCAGGGTGGTCTCGAGGAACGCGGGCGTGAGGACGGTCGCCCGACCGAGCATCCCCGGCCCGAGTGCGAGGCGCAGCGGCGCGGGGATCGGTGCGTCGGCCGGCTGGTGCACGGCGGTGTTGCACGTCGCGACGCCCACGACGAGGTCCGGGTGGTCGACCGCCCACCCGAGCGACACCACCCCGCCCCAGTCGTGCCCGAGCGTGACGACGGGACCGGTCAGCCCGAGCTCGTCGGTCAGTGCCCCGAGGTCGGCGCCGCGCTGCGCCAGCCCACGCTGCTTGCCCGTCCGCTCTGAGAACCCCATGTCGAGCTGGTCGACCGCGACGACCCGCCACGCAGGGCCACCGGCGCGGGCGACGTCGAGCGTGCGCTGTGCGACCGAGCGCCAGAGGTAGGACCACGTGGGGTTGCCGTGCACGCACAGCAGGGTGCCCACGGGACGCGCGCCGAGCGCGTCGAGGGAGCCGGCCGTGTCGAGGAGGTGCCAGGTGCGCTCAAGGCGATCCGTGCCTCCCGGCCGGTCGTCTGTGCCACCCGGCACGGTGACCAGCCGTGACCAGGCGGGGTCGAGTCCGGGCAGGGGCGGCGGGAGCGTCGCCGGCGCGGTGGTGGCAGCGACGCGAGGGAGGCCGGACCTCACCAGTGCAGTTCCAGCATCGCGGTGTTGATGCCCGATCCGACGCCGCCGAGGAACACCCGGTCCCCGGTGCGGATCGAGCCCTTCGCGACCTCGTCCGCCAGGGTGATCGGGATCGACGCCGGGCCGACGTTGCCGTAGCGCTCGTAGGTCGTCGGTACCTTCGACCGCGGGACGCCGATCGCGTTCACGAACGCGTTGGTGTGCACGTCGGAGACCTGGTGCAGCACGTAGCGGTCCATGTCGGACCAGTCGAAGTGCGCCTTGGCCTCGTTCCAGGCCTCGACCACGAGCTCCATGCCGCCCTTGAGCAGCATCTTGGCGTCGGTGAACATGCCGTCCGGGCTGCCGACGCACAGGTCGTACCACTGGGTCGCCGCACGGGTCACGCCGCCGATGAGCCGGTGCCCGGTGGGGTGCGCGTCCGTCCGGCCGAGCACGGCCGCCGCGGCGCCCGACCCGAGGGTGAGGCTCGCGAACTCGCTCATGAAGTCCTTGCGGTTGCGGCCGCCCTGGTTGAGCCGGGCGATCGTGTTGAGCTGCACCTGGTCGGCGTCCTCGCCGTCCACGATGAGCGCGTACTCGATCTGGCCGGAGTCGATCATGCCCGCGGCGACGCTCATGGCGTTGACGAACCCGAGGCACGCGTTCGCGATGTCGAAGTTGATCGCCGACGAGGGCAGGCCGAGGCCGTGGTGCAGCCGGACCGCGACGCTGGGCTCGAGGTGCGGTCGGGTCACCGAGGTGTTGATGAGCAGCCCGATGTCGTGCGGCTGGACGCCCGCCTCGGCCATCGCACGACGACCGGCGTCGATCGCGGCCTCGTGGAAGGTCTGGCCCTCGCCCCAGTTCCGACGTTCCTTGACCCCGGCCACGCGTTCGAGCAGGCCGCTCGGTAGGCGGAGGCGACGGAGGGCACCGCGGAGGCGCTCCTCGATGTCGGCGGAGGTGGTCACGCGGTCCGCGGTGGTCGTCGCGACCGACAGCAACGAGACGTTGCGGTGCTTCGCGGTGGCGTTGCCGGGTCGCGCTGTCTCCGCTTCGGACGTCGGGTCGACGGGGCGGTCAGCGAGGATGGTCACCGGCTCATCATTCCGCACAAGTGCTGGACGTGCGGTCCGGGTGCCCTCCACGCGCACTAGGACTGCTCGGTGACGGCGTCCTTCGGCAGCTTCCGGACCTTGCTCCGACGCTTCCGGCGGTCCGGGATCATCGAGCGCATCTCCTCGAGCTTGCCGAAGCAGAGCAGCCGGTCGCTGGCCTGGAGCGTGACCCCGCTGCGGGGGTTCGGGATCACCGTGGCCCCGCGGTGCAGGGTCAGGACCGTGATGTCGCGGTCCCAGAGCCCGGACTCCTTGATCGTCTTGCCCACCAGGTCGGCGTTCGTGTGCACCAGGAGCTCCGCGACGCCGTACCCCGTCGACACGCTGAGTCGCTGCCGGACGTCGATCTCGGGGAACGCGACCTGGTTGCCGATGAAGTCGATGATCGCGCCGGCGACGTCGAGCCCCGTGGCACGCTCGATGCCCTCGAGGCCCGGCGACGAGTTGACCTCCATGACGAGCGGTCCCTCGTTGCCCTCGAGCATGTCGACACCGGCGACCCGCAGCCCCATGATCTGCGCCGAACGGACCGCCGCCTCCTCGTACTCGGGCGTCAGCGTGACCTTCTCGACGGTGCCGCCGCGGTGCACGTTCGAGCGGAACTCGTCGCCGGACGCACTGCGCCGCATCGCGGCCACGACCCGGTCGCCGACGACGAGCGCCCGGATGTCCTTCCCGCGGCTCTCCGAGATGAAGGACTGGATGAGGACGTTCTGCTTCGTGGAGTGCAGCGTCTCGACGATCGACTCGGCGACCTTCGCCTCGGGCGCGAGGATCACGCCGATGCCCTGCGTGCCCTCGAGCAGCTTGATGACGACCGGAGCACCGCCGACCCGGTCGATCGCGCCCCGGACGTCGGCCCGGCTGTTCACGAACGTCGTCGCCGGCATGCCGATGTGGTGCCGCGACAGGATCTGGTTCGCCCGGAGCTTGTCGCGCGAGTTCGTGATCCCCGTGGCCGTGTTCGGCGTGTACACGTCCATCTGCTCGAACTGGCGCACGACCGCGGTGCCGTAGTAGGTGATCGAGTTCCCGATGCGCGGCAGCACGGCGTCGTAGTCGCTGAGGAGCTTGCCGCGGTACAGCAGGTCCGGTTCGTCGGCGGTCAGGTCGATCGCGAACCGGAGCGTGTTCAGCACCTTGACGTCGTGCCCGCGGTCGATCGCCGCGGCGCGGAGACGCTGGGTCGAGTACGCGTGCGGGGCGCGCGACAGGATGGCGAGTTTCATCGGTGGGTGCTCCGCTGGGTGTTCGGGGTATCGACGGCGACGCTCCATCAAAGCATGCGACAGGATGGGCACATGAGCCGCACCCCGACGATCGCAGGATGGCGTGAGTGGGCTGCCCTGCCGGGGCTCGCGCTGCCGTGGATCAAGGTCAAGCTCGACACCGGCGCCCGGAGCTCGGCACTCCACGCGTTCGACCTCGAGGAGCTCCCGGGCGACCGGGTCCGCTTCTCGGTGCACCCGTGGCAGGACACCGACGCCGACGCGGTCACCGTCGAGTGCGACATCCACGACCGCCGGACCATCCGCAGCTCCACGGGCCACACCCAGGAGCGCATCGTCATCCTCACGCCGATCACGTTGCACGAGCAGACGGTGGACGCCGAGGTCACCCTGAGCAACCGCGACCAGATGGGCTTCCGGATGCTCGTCGGCCGCGAGGCCCTGCGGCAGGGGTTCCTCGTCGACCCAGCCCGCTCGTTCCTCGGCGGGCGCGCCCCGAAGGCGATCCGACGCCGGAACCGCGGTCGGGCGTGAGCACTGCCGGGGCCGCTCTCGACCGGTTCGTCGCGGCGGTCGACGAGGAAGGCCTGGGCGCGTACGGGGTGCACGTCCGCATCGGGGACGACGAGGTCTCCCACCGGTGGCGGAGCGACGACCGCGAGAACGTGTACTCGGTGTCGAAGGGCGTCTGTGCGCTGGCTGTCGGCATCGCCGTCGACGAGGGCCTGCTCACGCTCGACACCCGCGTACCCGAGCTGCTGCCCGACGTGCGCCTCGGCGGGGGCGTCGACCGTGTGACGGTCCGGCACCTGCTCACGATGACGAGCGGCATCGACTTCGCGTGGTTCGGCGACGAGCCCGTGCCCGGTGACGACCTCGCCGCGACGATGCTCGCCCTGCCCGCGAGCGGGACGGGCGAGCGGTTCCGGTACACGGACTCGAGCCCCTACGTCGCGATGCGCATGCTCGCGACGGTCGTCGGCGATGTCCGCGACTGGCTCCTTCCCCGCCTGTTCCATCCACTCGGCATCGACAACCCGCAGTGGCACCGGTGCCCGCTCGGCTTCGTCGTCGGCGGGAGCGGGCTCGAGCTCCGGACGTCCGAGCTCGCTCGGATCGGTCGGATGCTCCGCGACCGGGGTGCCTTCGATGGGCAGCAGCTGGTGTCCACCGCCTGGGTGGACACGATGCACGCCGACTGGGTCGAGGTGTCGACGGACGGTCCGTTCCGGCGCTACGGCCTCGCGGTCTGGGACGGCCCGGGCGACGCGTGGCGCCTCGACGGTCGGTACGGCCAGTACGTCGTCGTGGACCGGGCCCGTGACGCTGTCGTCACGGTGACCGCCCACGAGGAGACGAACGACCACCGGCTGGCCGAGCTCGCGGTGTCCTCCCTGCACGCCTCCTGACGGTCCCGTCTGCGGTGCGCGTTCCGGCAGGCGCGACGACGGTCTGTTCCGATCAGCACCTCGCAGTTGCAGTGCGCGGACCCCGGGGATCGCGCTCCGGAACTGCCAGGACGGGGAGAGCGAGCACCGGCGCCGTGACGCCGCGTGACGCGCACCACCCCACGGCGCCCTCGTCGTGCTTACGCTCCGTCCACCGGCGCCGCAGCCGGCACCCGACTCGAGGAGCCCGATCGTGACCGACCAGACCATCGCCCGCCAGGTGGAGACGTTCAACGAGGGCTTCACCGCCCAGATCGGCCCGGAGCTCTCCGCGGTGTTCGACGGCGAGCAGCGGGACCTCCGCGACGCCGGCGTTCCCGAGGGTGTCGTCGCCGTGGGTGAGACCGCCCCGGACGCGCCGCTCGTCACCCCGACCGGCGACACCACCTCGTTCGCCGAGGCCCGCGGCACCACCCCGACCGTCGTCGTCTTCTACCGGGGCGCCTGGTGCCCCTACTGCAACATCACGCTCCGCACGTACCAGCAGGAGCTCCTGCCGGCGCTCCAGGAGCGTGGGGTCGAGCTGGTGGCCGTGTCGCCGCAGACGCCGGAGGCCGCGGAGCAGTCGATCGCGAACGGCGAGCTGGCGTTCCCGGTGCTGACCGACCCCGAGAACGTCCTGGCCGGGCGGTTCGGGATCGTGACCGAGCCCAGCGCCGCGGCTCGCGGCGCGCACACGCAGCTCGGCTTCGACGTCGCGGACAGCAACGCGGACGCGACGGCGGCGATCCCGTTCCCGTCGGTCTTCGTGATCGACGCCGACGGCGTCGTCCGCTTCGCGGACGTCCACGTGGACTACACGACGCGCACCGAGGTGGCGACCGTCGTCGCAGCGGTCGACGACCTGCTGGTCGCGAACCGCTGACGCGGACCGGCCAGGGCCCACGCCGCCGGTTCCGGGCGCGACGCGCCAGCGGCGGTCCGGCCGTGCCGGTGGGGAGAGGCACGGCTCGGGTTCCGCGCGTGTCGGACGCGAGCCGTGCCTCCCGTCCGCTGCCCGCGTCAGGCGTGCAGGTGCCGCGCGAGGAACGTGATCTGTGCCGGGGCCATGCGTCGCCAGAAGGCGGCGTCGTGGGCTCCGGGCTCGAAGCCGCCGGCCGGCGCCGTGTCGAACCCGTCGACGTAGGTGCGCACGGCGGGTTCGAAGCCGTCGCCGTTCCCGACGTCGATGCGCACCGGAACGCCGTCGAGCTCGCGCTGCCGACCGAGCACGGTGTTCGCGCGGAAGTCCGCGGCGTCGTCGAACGCTCCTCGGGCGGTGTCGCCGGCGCTGGTCCACAGCGCAGGGCTGAGCGCTGCGACGGCACGGACCCGCGAAGCCCCGAGCAGCCCGCCGAACCGGAGTGCGCCGTAGCCGCCCATCGAGTTGCCGGTGAACGCCAGGCGCCCGGTGTCGAACCCGTGCTGCTCGAGCATCGGCACGAACTCGTCGAGGACCATCGCACCGGGGTCGTCGCCGTCCGCCCGACGGTGCCAGTAGCGGTTGCCGCCGTCGACGCCGGCCACGGCGAAGGGTGCCCCGCCGTGGGCGATGTGCTCCGCGAGGAAGCGCTCGTACCCGAGCCCGTTGCCGAAGAAGGTGCGGTGGGAGCCGCCGTAGCCGTGCAGGGCGACCGCGATGGGCAGCGGCCCGGCCGACTCGGGCGCCGCGATCGTCCAGCCGACGGTGCGGCCGCCGCGGGCCTTCGAGACGAACGAGCCGGAGCTGGTCGGGACGGGCGTCACGTCGGGGATCCGGCCGGGCTGCCCGTCCAGTCCGAGCGCGCGGTACATGGTCGAGCGACCGGGGAGCAGGCGGAGGTCCACGGCCTCGGCGACGGCTGCGGCGGCGACGACGGCGCTCCCTCCGGCGATGAGGGCTCGGCGGGTGACTCGGGACGCGGTCGGGTGCACGATCGGAGCGTAGTGTCCGGCGGTCTCGTCGAGATCCGCGTTCAACCGGGTGTTCTGTGTGAGGTCGTGCAGGCACCGTCCACGCGGTGGGCCCGGACGACCGCGTCGGCGACGGCGCGGGCGGTCGCCGTGCCGGTGCGCCGGTCGCGGAGTCGCATCGCGAGTGCTCCGGACACGACGAGCAGCAGGTCCTCGGCGAGCGCGGGGGCGTCGGCGGCGCCGACGAGCGGCTCGGCGGCGCCGGTGAGTCGGTCACGCAGGGTGTCGGTCTCGCGGGTCAGGACCGCGCGGACCTCTGCCGGGGCGTCGGCGTACTCGGCGGCGGTGCCGAGGAAGGCGCACCAGCGGGTGCCGGTCGGGGTCGAGCGGAAGGCGTCGAGTGCGTCGAACACGGCGTCGAGCCGGGCACGGTCGTCCGGTGCCGCGGCGATCGCGCGGTCCCACGTGGCGGTCCACTCGTCGTGGCGGCGGTCGAGGGCCGCGGCGACGAGGGCTTCCTTGCTGCCCCACTCGCGGTAGAGCGTGGCGGAGGAGACGCCGGCTCGGTCGAGGACGGCGTCGACCGGGGTGGCGGCGATGCCGTGCGTGAAGAACAGTTCCTCGGCGGCGTCGAGGAGCTTGCGCCGGGTCCCTGTGCGCATCGCCATGGGTGCAGCCTAGGCTCCGAGAAGTGAAACGATCGTTTTCGTTACGGAGGGCCGCCTTCCTCGGCTCCGGGCTGGCGCTGATCGCGGTGACGTACGGCCTGGTCCGACTCGCCTTCGGACTCTTCCTGCCCGACGTGCAGCGTGACCTCGACCTCGACGCGACGGCCGCCGGGTGGGTGTCCGCCGCTGCGTCCGCGTGCTACTGCGTCGGAGCGCTGGCGGGGTTCGTGCTCGCTCGGTCGCACGCCCGGGCACTCGTCGTCGCGGCCACCGTGACCGCCGCCGCGGGGGCACTCGGGATGGCGGCGAGCTCCGGCGCCGTGGTGTTCTCGGTCGCGGCGATGGTCGGCTCGGCGAGCGCCGGTCTGGCGTCACCGGCGCTCGTGCGGCTCGTCGAGGAGCGGGTGTCCCGCCCCGGTCGTACCCGGGCGCAGGCGTTCGTGAACGCGGGGACCGGCCCGGGGCTGGTCGTGGCGGGGGTGCTCGCGCTCCTGCTCCTGCCCGACTGGCGGACGGCGTGGGCGGTGTCCGGTGTCGCGGCGGTGCTCGTGGGTGCGGTGGTGCTCGTCGCCGCCGGCCGTCGCGACGAGCACGACGGCGGTCGGGGACCGTCGACCCCCGGGCGTCGGTGGTCCCGTGCGCACGCCCGGCTGCTCGTCGTCGCCCTGCTGTACGGCGCCGGGACCGCGAGCGTGTGGACCTTCGGTCGGTCGACGCTCGTCGATGCCGGGGCCTCGACGGTGACGTCGGTGCTGCTGTGGCTCACGGTCGGGGTCGGTGGCGCGGCGGTCACGGTCACGAGCCGTCGGACGGCAGGACTCCGGGCGCGGACAATGTGGCTGGTGACGGCCCTCGTCACGGCCGCCGCCGTCGCCGTCGAAGGGGTCGTTCCGGCATCCGGTGCGGTGTCCCTCGCGGCCGGGGTGGTCTTCGGGTGGGGCTACACGGCCGCGACCGGTGCACTCATCGCGTGGACGACGGAGATCGCCCCCGAGCACGCCGCGGCGGGCACGTCGGTGCTGTTCGTCGTGCTCGTCCTCGGTCAGGCTGTCGGGGCGGCCGGCCTGGGGGCCGTGCTCGACGCTGCGGGTCCGGCGGTGGCGTTCCTGCTCGCAGCGGCGGTCACCGCCATCGGTGCCGTGGGGTCGGTCCGGTCGCGTCGGTCACAGGAGCGCGCGGAGCTCGACCTTCCGGTTGCAGGCGCGTGACGCCTCGGTCGCGATCCGCTCCGCGGTCTCCCGGTCCGGGAGGTCGAGGACCCAGAAGCCCGCGACGTACTCGGCGGCTTCGACCGCCGGCCCCGGTCGGACGATCGGTCCGGCACCGCGGGCGTCGACGACCGTCGCGTCGGCGGGTGCCGAGACGCCGGCGGCGAAGACGATCCGGCCGTCGGCGTCGAGTCGCTCGTTGAGGGCGTCGACCGCTGCCGCCTCGGCTTCGGTCGCCGACTCGGTGCGACCGACCGCGGCGGCCTGGCCGTCGTCGATGACGTTGACGAGGAACCGCATCGTGCCTCCCGCTCCGGATGGCCAGGAGACTACGCCCGGCGGAGCAGCGCGGTTCGGTACCGTGGACGCATGGGGGCGACGCCGAGCGAGTGGTCACGTCTGCCGGTGGGCCGGCAGGAGCTGCGGCAGGATGCCGTGCTCGCGGGCGCGCTCGCGCTCGGCATGGCCACGACGGTCACGCTGTACGGGTCCTCGGGGGCGTACGACGACGACCAGGCCGCGTGGTGGGTGTCCGCGCTCATGGTGCTCGCGAACACGGTGCCGATCGCGTTCCGGCGGCGGTTCCCGATGTCGGCGCTCGTGGTGGTCGCGCTCGCCTTCGTCGGCACGCAGCTGCTGCACGTGCCCGAGCTCTTCGTCGTCAACTTCACGCTGTTCATCGCGCTGTACACCGTGGGGGCCTGGTGCTCGGACCGGGTCCGCGCCGAGGCCGTGCGGTGGGTGGTGATCGGCGGCATGTTCACGTGGCTGTTCCTCGCGATCGTGTTTGGCTGGTCGATGCCGACGGCGCTGCCGAACGACGGCGAGGCCCTCATCCCGCCCTACATCGCCTACTCGCTGCTCAACGTGCTCATCAACGTCGTGTACTTCGGGGCCGCGTGGTACGCCGGCAACCGTGCGTGGAGCGCCGCGGTCGCCCGGCACGAGCTCGACCTGCGCACCGCCGAGCTCACCGCGGAGCGCGAACGCTCGGCGGCGCAGGCGATCACGCTCGAACGGGTCCGGATCGCCCGCGAGCTGCACGACGTCGTCGCCCACCACGTCGCACTCATGGGCGTGCAGGCCGGCGCAGCACGTCGCGTGCTCGGCCGTGACCCCGAGCAGGCCGCGTCGTCGCTCTCGGTGGTCGAGGACAGCGCCCGCACCGCCGTCGAGGAGCTCCGGCGGATGCTCGGCACCCTGCGCGCGCACGACGTGGGCGACGGTGCGGCCCCGGCGGGGAGCACCGCCGCCGGCGCCGCGCCGAGCACCGAGGGGATCGGTCGGATCGCGGAGGTCGTCGAGGCGGCCCGGACCGCGGGCCACCCCGCTGACTGGTCCGTCGTCGGCGAGGAGCGGCCGGTCCCGCCCACGGTCGCCGCGGTGGCCTTCCGGGTCGCGCAGGAGGCCGTCACGAACGTCCTCAAGCACGCCGGGCACGGTGCACGAGCGGACGTCCGGCTCCGGTACCTCGCCGACGCCGTCGAGGTCGAGGTCACCGACGACGGCCGCGGCGGCACACGGGACACCACCGGCAGCGGTCTCGGCCACGTCGGGATGCGGGAGCGGGTCGCCGCCGTCGGCGGGACCGTCGAGATCGGGCCACGCGCCCGGGGAGGGTACCTGGTGCGGGCATGGCTGCCGACGACCTGACCATCGTGCTGGCGGACGACCAGGACCTCGTCCGGGCCGGCTTCAAGGTGATCCTCGAGTCCGAGCCGGGCCTCCGCGTCGTGGGCGAAGCGGCGGACGGGGAGCAGGCCGTCGACGCGGTCGTGCGGCTCCGGCCCGACGTGGTGTGCCTCGACGTGCAGATGCCCGGCGTCGACGGCCTCGAGGCAGCCCGGCGCATCGCCGCCCTCGACGACCCGCCCGCGGTGCTCGTGCTCACCACGTTCGACCACGACGACGCGCTCTTCCAGGCACTCGAGGCCGGCGCGAGCGGGTTCCTGCTGAAGAACGCCTCCCCCGAGCGGCTGATCGAGGCCGTGCGCACGGTCGCCGCCGGGGACGCCCTGCTCGCGCCGGACGTCACCCGCCGGGTGATCAGCCGGGCCACCGCGGCGCCGGTACCGACCCCGACGACGCCGGTCGACACGACCGCGATCGCCGCGGCCGCCGTCGCCGGCGCGGGCCTGACCGAGCGGGAGGCCGAGGTGCTCCGGCTCCTCGCCCGGGGTCTGAGCAACGCCGAGATCGCCCGCGAGCTGTTCGTCGGGGACGCCACCGTGAAGACGCACGTGTCGAACGTGCTGCAGAAGCTCGGACTGCGCGACCGCATCCAGGCCGTGGTCTGGGCGTTCGAGCACGGCGTCGCGGGCTAGTCGTCCCGCTTGGCGCAGGTGACCGTCGCGGCGCTCTGACCCGAGACGTTGTCCGGCAGCGGCGCCGCCGAGGTGCGCGGGGCGCTCGGCGTGCCGGCCGGGGCCGATGCCGGGGCCGATGCCGCACCGGACGACGAGCCAGCGCCCGAGGACGCGCCCCCGGACGGCGAACCGGACCCCGACGACGGCGACCCCGACCCGGAGCCCGACGACGACCCGGTCCCGGCCGACGGGGACGCACTCGCGTTCGGGTCCTTCACCGCTGAACGACCGAGGCTGTCCTCGCCGAGCACGACCGGCTCGTTCGCCTTGAGCACCGCGTTGAGCTGGGAGGCCGCGTCCTCGGACACGACGACCCGGTTCGTGTCGGACGGGTCGTCGGCCACCGGGTACTGCACGAAGACCATCTGGGACAGCCCGACGTTCTGCACCGCGAGTGCCATCCGGGCGAGCGTGGTCGGGTCGGCGAGCGTGTCGGACAGCGTCATGTGCTTGGCCGCGGTCTCCGCCAGCCGCAGGACTCGCCCGGGGTTCGTCAGCGTGCCCGCGGACACCGTCTGCCGGGCGAGGGCGGACATGAACGTCTGCTGGTTGCTGATCCGGCCGAGGTCGCTCCGGTCGCCGACACCGTGGCGCGAGCGGAGGAAGGCCGCGGCCTCGGCCCCGGAGAGCTCCTGGTTCCCGGCCTGCAGGTCGAGTGCCGGGGAGACGTCGGTGTCCACGATCGGGGTCGCCAGGCAGACCTCGACGCCGCCGACCGCGTCCGCCATCGCGACGACGCCGTCGAAGGTGATCATGCCGGCGTAGGGGATCTGCAGGCCGGTGAGGTCGGAGATCGTCTTCGCGACGCACCCCAGACCGTGCTTCTCGCCGCCGCGGGACAGAGCCGTGTTGAGCATCGCCGCGTCGGTCGCCGGGGTCACGGAGCCGTTGTCGTTGGTGCACGCGGGGATCGGGATGACGAGGTCACGGGGGAAGCTGACCACGGCCATGTTCGTGTGGTCCGCGGAGATGTGCACGAGCAGCGTGGTGTCGTTGTTGCCCACGCCGGAGCTCGCCCGACGACTGACGGGGTCGTCGAAGCCGGCACCTTGACCGTCACGGGTGTCCGTCGCGACGAGGAGCATGTTCACCTCGCCGGACTGCGCGGTCAGTTCCGGAGCAGCCTTCGCTCTCGTGCCGGGCATCGCGAGCGACACCGGCGGCTTGGCCTGGCTGACGACCTGGTAGGAAGCGATCGCGGCGACCGATCCCGCACCGACCAGCGCGACGGCGGCGGACATCGCGACGACGCGGGCGGCGAAGCCGATCGGGCTGCGCGGGGCGAGGCGTCCGTGGCGGACGACCGCTGCCGGTTCCTCGACCGCGGTGTGCTCCTGATGCTCGGTCACGTGCTCCCCCTCGACGGTGCTGCGCCCGGTCGGGACACGGGCTTCGGCCGCGCCCTGCGCGCGGCGACGCGGCCCTCTCGGGAAGGAGCGCGGTCGCCGCATCGTACCGACGGCCGCCGCCGGATCGCTGGGACGCGCCCGCCGCCCGGGGCGACATCCCTCAGCGCGACGGTCGCCCCCTGCCGCGGCGTCTCCCCCGTACGACGGAGGCGACCGGCTCGGGAAGTCCCGCCGACAGCCGGAGGCGAGCCGGGCCTCCCGGCCAATAGCGTCGAGACGTCGGCGAGGTGCGTCGACGGAAGGGGAACCAGCGATGCTCACCATCGAGGGCGTGACGAAGCGCTTCGGCGAGCGCCGGGTCCTGGACGACGTCGGGTTCGACGTCGGCCGCGGACGCCTCACCGGCTTCGTCGGCGGCAACGGCGCCGGCAAGACCACGACCATGCGCATCCTGCTCGGGGTGCTCGAGCCCGACGCGGGGACGGTGTCGATCGACGGCAGCGCCATCGGTCCGGCGGACCGGAAGCGGTTCGGGTACATGCCCGAGGAGCGCGGCCTGTACCCGAAGATGCGGGTCGCCGAGCAGATCACCTACCTGGCCCGGCTGCACGGCGTCGGGAAGCGCGAGGCCGCCGACCGGACCGGGCAGCTGCTGGAGCGCCTCGAACTCGGGAAGCACGCCGACGACGAGGTCGAGAAGCTGTCCCTCGGCAACCAGCAGCGGGTGCAGGTCGCCGCCGCGCTGGCGCACGACCCGGAGGTGCTCGTCCTGGACGAGCCGTTCTCGGGCCTCGACCCGATGGCCGTGGACGTCGTGCTCGGCGTCCTGCGCGAGGCAGCGGGCCGGGGCGTGCCGGTGCTGTTCTCGAGCCACCAGCTCGACGTCGTGGAGCGCCTGTGCGACGACGTCGTCGTCATCGCCGACGGGCGGATCCGGGCGTCCGGGCCGCAGGAGGACCTCCGGCGCCAGGCCGGGCCACCGGCGTGGGAGCTGCTCGTCGACGGCGACGTCGCCTGGCTCCGCGACGAACCGGGCGTCAGCGTCCGCGAGTTCGACGGCGGGTACGCCGTGTTCGAGGCGTCCGACGCGGTCGCCCAGTCCGTCCTGCAGCGTGCGGTGTCGTCCGGCACCGTCGGTTCGTTCGCTCCCCGGGTCCCCCGGCTGAGCGAGGTCTTCCGGGAGGTCATCCGGTGAACGGTTCGTTCGTGTCCGCGGTCCGGCTCGTCAGCGCCCGGGAGATCCAGGCGCGCCTCCGGAGCAAGGCGTTCATCGTCTCGGCGCTCATCCTCGTCGTCATGGTCGTCGCGTCCATCGTGATCGCCGGCGTGGTCGGCAACGCCACGTCCGACGACAAGACGCCGGTGGCGGTCGCGGAGGGCGTCAGCCTGCCGTCGTCCGCCGGTCTCGACGTCACCCCGACGGCGACGACCGCCGCGGCCGAGCGCCTCGTCCGGAGCGGGGACGTCGACGCCGCCATCGTGCCGTCCGACGACCCGCTCGGCTTCTCGGTCGTGGGCCTCGACTCCACCCCGACCGCTGTCGTGCAGGCGCTCAGCGTCTCCCCCACGGTGGAGCTGCTCGACCCGGACGCGCTGCCGGAGGGCCTGGTCTACATCGTCGCGCTCGCGTTCGGCGTCGTGTTCTTCGCCTCGGCGGTGACGTTCGGGCAGTCGATCGCGCAGAGCGTCGTGGAGGAGAAGTCCACCCGGGTCGTCGAGATCCTGATGGCGGCGATCCCGGCCCGTGCGTTGCTGGCGGGGAAGGTGCTCGGCAACAGCACCATGGCGTTCGCGCAGATCGTGGCGGTGGCGATCGCGGCGACCATCGCGCTCGCCCTGACCGGCCAGGACAACCTGTTCACGCTGCTCGGCCCGAGCATGCTGTGGTTCGTCGGCTTCTTCGCGATCGGGTTCGTGCTCATCGCGTCGCTGTTCGCCGCGTCCGCGGTGCTCGTGTCGCGGCAGGAGGACGTCGGCAGCGTCACGACGCCGGTGATGATGCTCGTGATGATCCCCTACGTGCTGATCATCGTCGCGTACTCGAACCCGACGATCCTCGGCGTCATGTCGTACGTGCCGTTCAGCGCGGCGATCGGGATGCCGATGCGGATCTTCCTCGGCTCGGTCGAGTGGTGGGAGCCGGTGCTGTCGCTCCTGGTGCTCCTCGCCTCGGTGGTCGTGGTCATCCTCGTCGGCGCGCGCATCTACGAGAACGCGCTGCTCCGGACCGGCGGTCGCGTGAAGCTGTCGGAGGCGATCCGCGGCTGACGCCGCGATGCCGGACGGGAGGCCCCGGGGGGGGGGCGGGGGGGGGCGGGGGGGGGGGGCCCCCCCGGGGGGGGGGGGGGGGGGCCCCCCGGCCCCCGGGGCCTCCGGTCCGTCGGGTGGGTACCCGGCTCAGGCCGGGAAGGCGCGGAGCGCGCGCTCGACGACCGCCGCGAGCGCGGCGCGCGGTGCGCCGCTGCTCGCCTGCACGGCCAGTCCGGCCGACACCGTCGACACGTACTTCGCGAGTTCGACGGGGTCCTCGGTGTCGGGGAGGTCGCCGTCCTCGACCGCACGACGGAACCGCTCGACGAACCGCTGCTCGCCGCCGGCCCGGCTCTCGGCGAGGAAGTCGACGATGCGCTGGTCGCCCTCGCCGGCGGCCAGGCCGCCCTGGATGGACAGGCACCCGGCAGGCCGCCCAGGGGCGGTCACAGCGGCGACGTGGCTGCGGAGGTAGTGCTCGGCAACGGCGCGGGCGGTCGGCTCGGCGAGGGCGTCCCCGACGTAGGCCATCTCGACCTCGGCGTAGCGGCCGATCGCCTTCTTGAAGGTCTCCTCCTTGTTGCCGAACGCGGCGTACAGGCTCGGCCGGTTGATGCCCATCGCGCCCGTCAGGTCGTCGAGGCTCGTCCCCTCGTAGCCCTGCCGCCAGAACACGTCGACCGCACGGTCGAGGGCGGCGTCCGCGTCGAAGGACCGTGGTCGTCCACGAGTGGCCATGCCCCACCTTCCCTCTCTGTACCGATCGGACCACAACAGCCCCATCCGACCGAGACGCGCCCGGGCCGATCGGGACGCCGGGGCTCTCCGGCCTGGCGGACACGCCGGAGGACGCGGGCTCGCTGCTCGACGGTCTCGCCGCGGGTGTCCCGCTCGGTCGCCTCGGCACCGAGGACGAGATCGCCGATGCTGTCCTCTTCCTCGGCTCACCGCGGAGCAGCTACGTCACCGGCGCGGTCCTGTACGTGGACGGCGGCGCGAGCCAGGTGTGACGCCGGCCGCAGCCGGCTCCGCCGGCCCTGTCGCACGGGAGGCCCGGATCACGTGAGCAGGTCTGCGCACGTGATCCGGGCCTCCAGTCCGGCACCCGCGCCCGGTCAGTGGAACGCGACGATCGGACCGCGGTCGACGGCGCGAGGCGTCAGCTTCACGAGTCGGTACTGCGTGTCGCCGCGGTAGGCGATCACGACGGTGTGGGCGCCCCAGGTGTACGGGTAGGCGCTCGGACGCGGCGTCGCGGTCGCTGCCGAGAGGACTGCGGACCGGGTGATGCCGTGGCCCGTCGACTCGTACAGGGCGACCTCGTCCGGGGTGCTGCCGGTCGCGCCGTCGCAGGTCGTGTCGACGAGCCAGGACGTGTGCCCGTCGCCGCGCAGGTCGCCCGTGGCGGTGACGAGCGACGCAAAGTCGCCGCTGCAGAGCTCGAGGCCAGGGTGGCTCGCGCGGTCCACGGCACGGGTCAGACCCTGCACCGAGTCGGTCGACCGGTAGTGGTCCTGGCGACCCGGCTTCGGGGGCTGGGCGGTCCGAGCCGCGAGGACGTGTGCGGCAGCGTGGACCGTGGTGTCGTGCGCGGGTGCCGCCTGAGCGGAGGCCGACGTGACGGCCCCGCCGAGCACGGCCACTGCGGCCGCCGATGCCAGGAGCGCTGTGGTGGAGAGCTTCATGGTGGTCTTCCCTTCCGTCCGCGCCGGTCGTTCGCTCGCGTCGGACAGGTTGGACGGTAGGGACCGTGCGTCGCAGGTCCGCGGCGGACGGTCCGTTCGGCGACGGTCGACGGAGGCCGATCGGCGTGGCGGCGCAGACGACGTCGTCACCGGATCGTCACACGGCGGTCGGGGCCAGCGGGTGCTCCGGAGTGTCGGCGTTCGTTCGGCTCGCAGCACTACGTTCGGCCACGATCGTCCGCCGTCGTCTGTCATGATCGGGCAGTCGGCACCCGAGGGAGGGCTTCGTCCAGTGCAGATCCGGTTCACGACGACCGACGACTCGCGGCTGTGGGATTCGCTCGTCGCAGCGAGTCCGGGCGGGACGAGCTTCCACGACTGGTCGTGGTTGCACCTCATGACGGACATGTTCGGGTGGAGGTTCACCCCGCTCCTCGTCCTGCGGGACGGTGAACCCGTCGGGGTGTTCCCCGTGATGATGCGATCCTCCCTGGTGCCGAGGGCCGTCGAGCCCCCGTTCCCCTACGTCGGACCGCTCGTCCCCGAATCCCTCCTCGTGCCCACGCTGCGGGCGTTCCGGAGCTGGCAGGTCCGGCACGGGCGCCCCTTGGTCCGGTTCGAGTTCGGGCCGGGGGTGGCGGGCAGCGCCGAGCGTGCGCTGGCCGAGACACGGTGCGAGTGGCACGCCGACCGCACGATCACAGTGGACCTGGTCGGTGCCACCCCGGAGTCGCTCACGGCCGGGATGAAGAGCAACACCCGGTACCACCTGCGCTCCGGCCTGCGGCGGGGCGTCGAGGTGCGGCCCGCACTCCCGGGCGAGATCACGACCCTCCTGCCCCAACTCCTCGAGGAGGCCTACCGCAGCCGCGGGGTGCCGTCGCCCTACCCGGCCGACCTCGGCGCACGCCTGGAGCGCTGGTCAGCGGGCCGCGACGACTTCTACGCGTCGACCGCGGTGATCGACGGCGAGGCGGTGGGGTTGCTGGTGGCGCTGGCGAGCCACCCCGTCGTGTGCGGGTGGGTCGGTGGGTCCCTCCGCGCGCACCGCGCAGCCAGTCCCAGCACGGTCCTCTACCACGACGCACTGCAGTGGGCGCTCCGCCGAGGACACACTTCGGTCGACCTCGTCGGTTACATCGACGACGGCGTGGCCAAGTTCAAGACGGGGTTCGGAGGCAAGGAGGAGCCGTACCTCCGAGCCGTCTCCTCGACCGTGCCCGGTGTCGTCCGGTCGGCCATCGGCGCCGTCCGCGCCCGCACCTGAGTCGACGCGGGCGCGGCCGGTCACGCCGCGCCGAGCACCTTCCGCCAGGCCGCGGTCAGTGTGTCGTACTCATCGTCGGAGACGAGGTCGCGCACCCCGGTCGCGAGCACCGCGGACCGGACTGCTTCCTCGGCACCGGCGCGGTCGCGCAGCCGCGCGTCGGAGTGCCGGACCGCGCGCCCGGCCTCCTGCGCAGCCTCGATCTCCTCGACGCGTCCCGCTGCGCCGGCGGCGTCCAGCGCGTGCTGCCAGGCAGCGATGAGGTCGGCGTTCGTGACCATCCGCCCGTCCGCACCGCCCTGGATGGCGAGCGACGCACTCGGTTCCGGGAGCAGGATCCCCTCGTCGGCCTTCCAGGTGGCGTCGAGCGTCTCTGCCTCGTCAGCAGTGATCCGCCCGGCGCGGTCGATCATCGCCTGCAGGGCGGCGTTGCTGGTGTCGTCCGACACGGTGTCCTCTCCGACCGACGCGCTCGCGTGGTCCGGTCCATCTTGCTGGGTGCCCGTCGTCCCGCGTCCAGCCGCCACCCAAGCCAGGGCGAACCGCCGCCGTCACGGTCGACGCACCGAGAAGAGGTCGCCCGGCTGGCAACCCAGGACGTCACACAGCGCCGTCAGCGTCGAGAACCGGATCGCGCGGGCACGGTTGTTCTTCAGCACGGAGAGGTTCACCACCGTCACCCCCACCCGGTCCGCGAGTTCCGTGAGGGTCATGCCCCGTACTGCCAACAGGTCGTCGAGGTGGCACACGACCGCGTGCCCGTCCTCCTCCGGCGGCATCAGACCAAACCGGCCTGGTCGCGCACCATCCGCTGCGACGCCGTGAGGGCGAACCGGAAGCACGTCACGACGAGGACCCCGAGGTACACCGGCACGAACTGCGGTTCCACGAGCGGCTCCGGGAGACGGCCGTCCCACCCGAGCGAGGACACGATCCAGTTCCACCCCATGCGCCGGACGAAGTCGGGCAGGAAACCGGCGACGAGGGTCAGGACGACGACCCCGTCGAGCAGTCGCGGCGTCGACCGATCGAAGAGTCCGCCGCGAGCGACACGCCACACGACCGTCCCGACGAGTGCGATGAGGGCTGCGACGGCGACGACCTCGACGGCATCGCCCACGCGGACGTAGGCGAGGGCGGCCCCGGGGACATCACCGGTCGGGACCTGCACCGCGACCGCATCAGCCCGGAGCGCCACGCCGCCGGGCGGTCGGAGCACGTCGGCCGTCGAGGCGGTCCGCAAGGGCACCGTGACCGTACCGACGCGGAGCGAGTGCACGAGGCCGGCGACGTAGGCCCAGCCGACCCAGACGACGCCGATCGCGCACGCGATGACGGAGGGCAGCCAGGAGCGGCTGCCACGGGGCGGGTCGTACACGGGTGCGGTCATGATCGGTTCCCCTCAGCATCGGACCATCGATTTTCGATAGCAACGATAATCGATGGGTCGCGAGGCGGCAAGGGTCGTCAGAGCATCCCGAACACCGCCTGCACCCCGAGGCTCGTCCCCGCCACGAGCGCCCACAGCACGATGCCGAGCACCATCGGCCGGAACCCCGCCCGGCGGAGCGAACCGAAGTCCGTCGACACCCCGATCGCGGCGAGCGCCACGGTGATGAGGAACGTCGCCACGGACGCGAAACCGGGGGCAGCGGCCGCCGGCAGCACCCCGACGGTCCGGAGCAGCACGACCACGAGGAACCCGATCAGGAACCACGGGACCAGCCGGAACACGCGGACGCCTCCGGCGCGACCGGCGGCGTCACCGACCGCAGCCTGTGTGCGGGCGGTGCGCCGCGCCTCCAGTCCGGCCAGCCCGATCACGATCGGGATGATCATCAGCGTGCGCACGAGCTTGACGACGACGGCGGTGTCGGTCGCCTGGCGACCGTAGACCGTCGCCGTCGCGACCACCGACGAGGTGTCGTTGACCGCCGTGCCGGCGAAGACGCCGAAGGCGTGCTGCGACAGGCCGAGCGCGTGTCCGAGCAGGGGGAAGAGGAACACCGCGGCGATGTTGCAGAGGAAGATCGTCGACATCGCGTACGCGACGTCCGCTCCGACGGCGCCGATGACGGGCGTGACGGCCGCGATCGCGGAGGCGCCACAGATACCGGTGCCCACGCCGATCAGTGTCCGGAGCGTCGACGACACCCGGAGCGCCCGGCCGAGGAGCCAGGCACCGACCAGGCAGACGACGAGCGTGGTGAGCATCACCGGCAGCGTCTCGGCGCCGATCCGGAGGACCGCTCCGATCGAGAGCTGTGCACCGAGCAGCACCACGGCCGCCTGCAGCACCCGGCTCGACGCGAACTTCACGCCGGGGGCCAGGTTCCCGAGCTCCCCCTCCGTGCGACGGCGGACGAGCCAGCCGACGAGGGCGCCGAGCACGACCGCCGGGACCGGACCGCCGACGACGGGCACCAGGGTGCCGACGACGGTCGCGACGATGCCGACAGCGAGGGCGACGACGACGCCGGGCAGGGCGGGGCGGAGGGTGGCGAGGGGCGCTGGCACCGTCCCAGCATGGTCGTGAGCGCGCACGTGCGCCAGCGGCGGGGCGCGGCGACACCGCGACGACGGGTCGCGGCCCGGCATCGCACCGGCGACCCGACCTGGAGGCACGGGTCGCGGACCACACGCAGCACACGTGGGCAGGATGGCCGGGTGGAGTACGAAGCCGATCGGTGGGTGCAGCGGCTGCGGGACGGGGTGGCGCCTCCGCGGTGGGGACTCATCGTCGCAGTGGTCCTGCTCGTCGTGGTCGGAGGCGGGTCGCTCGCGCTCGAGGTCCCGCACCTCGACTGGTTCACGAGCGGACACCGCCGCCTGTCGCTCCTCCTGCTCCCGCTCGTGCTGCTGGTGTGGGGTGTCTGGATCGCCGTCGGGTCGCGCTCGCGCGGTCGGTCGGACCGCCGCACGCTCGCCCGCATCCGAGCGCACGGGCCGGTGCGCTTCCACCTCCCCGTCGAGCCGGTCGGTGACCCCGCGCCGACGATCTGGACGGTGGACGGCAGCGGGCTGCACGGTTGGACGCCGGACAGCTCCGAGCCCGTTGCCCACCTGGCGTGGGACGACGTCGGCCACATCGACCTCGTGACCGAGGAGCGACGCGGGCAACGGGTCGACGTCGCGCTCCGCATCACCCGGACGGACGACGGGGTCCTCGTGCTCCTCCCCCGGACGGCGCTCGGCCGCCCGTACACGGCCGGGCAGGTGAAGCTCGACGTCCTCATGCGCGTGCTGCGCTCGCTCCGACGGGAGCGCGCCCGCTGACGGACCGGCGGGGGTGCTGCACGTCCTGCCCGTCCTGCCACGGGACTCGGCCTCAGCGACAATCCTCGCGGCCGTGAGCGCGAGGAGTGTCGCTCACTGCGAGACTCGCGCGCCGCAGCGCGAGTCTCGCGCGCCGCTCGGGCTCCCCGGGATCGTCCGCCCGGCGCGGAACCGCACAGATGATGCACAGACCGTGACGCACCGACGGGGTCGGACGTATCCTTGACCCCCGGAAGCAACGGCGGTTCCGTGTCCCCACCCTGATCCCTCCAGCACGAAGAGCTTCCCGTGTCCGAACACCGCATCGAGTACGTCGCCCGCGACCGCACGGGCATCACCGCCGTCGTCACGACCACGAGCGTCATCGACGTCGACACCGTGATCCGCAACATCAGCGCCGGTCACTCCGGCTACTACGTCGCCCGGAACTGGAAGCGCACGCCCGTCCGGAGTCTCACCTCGTTCGGCGGCGCGTACCTCTTCGCGAACTGGGACGGCTCGAAGCGCAACATGCTCCACGACCTCGCGTTCCCGGCCAGCACCCGCACGGTGCCGCTCGCGGTCCGACGCCCGTCACGGCTCCGCGAAGCCGTCGCGGCCCTGCTCGGCCGCCGCTGACGCCCGTCACTCGACGGGGACCCCGGGAGGCCCGGACCACGTGAGCTGACCTGCTCGCGTGATCCGGGCCTCCCGTCAGTCCGTCGACGTCGTCAGACGTCGCGCGACCGCGCCGCGGCGAGCGCGATCGCGCCGATCACGACCACCTCGCCCGCGAGGACCCCGAAACCACCCCAACCGCCGAGGTGCAGGCCGTCGCCCTGCTGCGCACCCGAGTCGAACGTGTACAGCTGCGCCCCGGCGGAGGACGGCAGGAACTGTGATGCGTCCATGATCCACTGCTGGTTGGTCAGCCCGCCGATGATCTGCACGATCGTTGGCAGGACGAGCAGGATGCCGAGCGTGATGGCGATGCCGCCCGCGCTCGACCGCACGAGGAGTCCGATGCCGAACGCCAGGAGCGCGACGAGCGTCACGTAGACCGACGAGCCGAGGATCGGCATGAACACCGCCGGGTCCGCGAGGTCGGGGCGGATGTCCCGATCGGCCTGCAGCGCGGTGGTGATCGCGACGCCGATCCAGGTGGCGACGGCGCTGACCACGAAGGTCGTCAGCGCGAGGACGAACGCCTTCGCGAGCACGACGCCGGTGCGCCCGGGGTCCGCGGTGAAGGTGGACCGGATCTGCCCGGTGCCGTACTCCCCCGTGATGATGAGCACGCCGAGGACCCCGACGACGAGCGCGGTCAGCGACACACTGGCGGCGCTGACCTGCACGATGAGCTCGTTCGCCACCGCGGTCGGTGCACCACGCTGGACGCCGGTGTCGACGGCGCCGAGCAGGGAGGCCATCGCGAGGGTCAGGACGACGACGATGGCGTAGCACCAGACCGTCGACCGGATGCTGCGCAGCTTGATCCACTCGCTCCGGACGAGGCGCGGGAAGGAGAGGCTCGTGGAGCGGGGCATGGTGACGGCGCTCATCGGACGCCCTCCGATCGGTACTCGACGTCGTCGCGGGTGAGTGCCATGTAGGCCTCCTCGAGGCTGGCGCCCATCGGGGTGAGCTCGTGGATCGGTGCGCCGACCTGTGCGGCGACGTCGCCGATGCGCTGCGCGTCGGGGCCGACGACCACGAAGGCGCCGTCCTCGCGCGGGGTGATGGCGGACGCGGCGGAGCCGATCGCGCCGAAGAGCTGGTCGGGCGCGGGCGTCCGGACGAGCACGCGGTTGCCGCCTCCGTTGCCACCTCCCGCGACGAACTCGGCGATCGGGGCGTCGGCGAGCACCCGGCCGCGACCGAGCACGACGACACGGTCGGCCGTCTGCGCCATCTCGCTCATGAGGTGGCTGGAGAGGAACACGGTGCGGCCGTCGGCGGCCATGCGGCGGGCGAGCTGGC
Source organism: Curtobacterium sp. NPDC089689 (assembly GCF_044749145.1). Lineage (NCBI taxonomy): Bacteria > Bacillati > Actinomycetota > Actinomycetes > Micrococcales > Microbacteriaceae > Curtobacterium > Curtobacterium sp. NPDC089689. The sequence goes on from NZ_JBIVHJ010000007.1 coordinate 27,913, forward strand.
GGACCCAGAGGACGCCGTCGGGGTCGAGGCCGTTGACCGGCTCGTCGAGGATCAGGGTCTTCGGGTCGCCGAGCAGTGCCGCCGCGATGCCGAGGCGCTGCCCCATGCCGAGCGAGAACCCACCGACGCGCTTCTTCGCGACCGCGTCGAGGCCGGTCATGTCGATGACCTCGTGCACCCGGGCCTTCGGGATGCCGTGCGTCGCCGCGAGTGCGAGCAGGTGGTTGTAGGCGCTCCGCCCGGAGTGGACCGCCTTCGCCTCGAGCAGCGCCCCGACCTGCCGGAGCGGGTCGGAGAAGCTGCGGTAGGGCGCGCCGTTGACGATCGCCCTCCCCGAGGTGGGGCGGTCGAGGCCCATGATCATGCGCATCGTCGTGGACTTGCCCGCGCCGTTCGGCCCGAGGAAGCCGGTGACGCTCCCGGGTCGGACGACGAACGAGACGTCGTTCACGGCGATCTTCTGGCCGTAGTGCTTGGTGAGGTGCTCGACTTCGATCACGCAGCCAACGCTAGGGGGACGCTCAGGCCACGCGCGTCCCCCGCACGACGGAGATCTGGTCCGAGCCACGCACCCCAGAAGGAGGGGGGCCAGTCCGCCGAGCGCAGTGACCCGAACCGGGTCCACAGGCAACGTGCAGGCTGGATCGGCACAGCACACCTGGAGCACGACGGAGCAGCAGCCGGCACGGCAGGAGTTCGCACGAGCCCCTCCAAACCACCGGATGGTCCGCTCCGAAGAACCTGTGCGACTGGGACAGTTCCGTGGCGATCTCCGCCACGGGCCCATCGAGTTCGAACCCACCGTTCGGAAGGACCGCACCATGACCGCACACAGCACTCCCGCCCGCACCGGCTTCGCCGCCACGCTGACCCAGAAGGTCGCGCTGCTCTTCGGCGTCGTGTTCCTGCTCGTCGGCATCGCCGGCTTCATCCCCGGCCTGACGATGGACATGGGCTCGATGTCGATGGCCGGCCACGGCTCGATGGCCCTGCTCGTCGGCGTCTTCCAGGTGTCCGTCCTGCACAACATCGTCCACCTGCTCTTCGGCGTCGTCGGCGTCGTCGCCGCCCGCTCCCACGTCGGCTCGCGGAACTACCTCGTCGTCGGTGGCATCGTCTACTTCGTCGTCTTCATCTACGGCCTCTTCACTGCCGGCATGGCGACCGGCGCGAACTTCGTGCCGCTGAACAGCGCGGACAACGTGCTGCACCTCATCCTCGCGGTCGCGATGGTCGTCCTCGGCCTCGTCGTCCCGCGCATCGGCGCGCGCACCGCGCGCTGACGTCGTCGGGTGGGCCGGGCGACCGGCCCACCCTGCGGTCGCCGGAGATCAGGGGTGACCACACGACGGCCTGGAGGCCCGGTACCAGCTGGTACCGGGCCTCCAGTGCGTCAGGCGGTCACGTCGGCCGCGGGGCGGACGCGCAGTGCTCGGACCTCAGCCGTCGCGACGGTCGTCGCGACGCGACCGCGTGCGCCGGAAGCGATTGCCCGTCTCCTCGTCCACGGCGATGCTGCCGGTCGGCAGGTTCGACATGTCCGGCGCGATGACCGTCGGCTCGCGGCCGGAGTCGGGCAGGCCCATCGTCGGGAGGCCCTCGGGTGTGTCGAGCACGAGCACGGGGGTCCGGGCCGTGAGCGTCCGGCCCGCGAAGAAGTCGGGCGACCGCAGCCACCACACGACCATGAGCACGACGCCGATCAGGATCGCGCCGATCCCGACCACCGCGACCGCTCCGATCCCGAGGATGGTGACGTCGTGGCCGGCGTCGTCCTGCAGCCAGTCGGGCTGAGCGAACTGCACGAGGCCGTAGACGAACGTCACGGCGAGGACGATCCCGCCGGCGAGGGGAACCAGGCCGCGCATGACGGCGTTCCGGACGCTCGAGAACAGGGTCCGCCGGTACACCCACACGCACGCGAACCCGGTGAGGCCGTAGTAGAACGCGATCATCAGGCCGACCGACCCGATGAGGGCGGTGAGCAGGTTCGTCGAGATGACGGTGAAGAGCACGTAGAACCCGATGGACGCGAGGCCCATGCCGACCGTCGACCACGTCGGGGTCAGGAACCGCTTGTGGATCCGGGCGAACTGGGTCGGCAGTGCCTTGTACGCGGCCATCGAGAGCGCGGTGCGGGCGGTGGGCAGGATCGTCGTCTGGGTGGACGCCGACGCAGAGGTCAGGATCGAGAACGCGAGCAGTGCCATCGCGGCGTGCCCGATGAACGAGTCGCCGAAGAGCGTGGGGCCGATGGCCGAGAACACGTCGTCCGCGTTGGTCTGCGACCCGAGGCCGATGCCCTTCGTGCCGACCCCGGCGAACGCGATCGCGGCGATGGACACCAGCGCGTAGATCACGAGCAGCAGCACGGTGCTGATGACCGCGGCGCGACCGGGGGTCTTCTCCGGGTCCTTCGTCTCCTCGTTGAGCGACACCGCGGTGTCCCAGCCCCAGTAGATGAAGATCGCGGTGAGCATGGCGGGCGCGATCACGGACCCGAAGTCCATGCCGCTCGGCCAGAGCCAGCTGAGCGACGGGGTGATCGATCCGTCGACGCCGTGGCCGGTGCCGACCCGGACCAGGGCGACCGACGCGAACATCACGAGGACCAGCACCTCGACGCCGAGCAGCACGTACTGCAGGCGAGCCGAGACCTCGACGCCGACGTAGCAGATGAAGGTCATCACGGCGATCCAGAGCACGCCGGCCACCGTCGACCAGAGGGTGCTGCTCCCCAGCGCGCTGATCGCCGGGTCGTTCGTCATCACCCCGACGAAGGTGTACCCGTACGAGCCGGCGATCTGCGCGAGGTTCGCCATCACGATGATGTCCGCGGCGATGATGCCCCAGCCGCCGAGCCACCCCGTGACCGCCCCGAACGCTCGGGTCGCCCAGGTGAAGGTCGTGCCGCAGTCCGGGTCCTCCTTGTTGAGCTCCTGGTAGGCCACGGCGATCATCCACATCGGGATGAACGCGAGCAGCATGATCGCCGGCGCCTTGACGCCCGCGAGGAGCGCCCCGCCGCTCGCGACCACCAGGCCGAGGCTCGCAGCCAGGCTGTACGCCGGCGCCGTGGACGAGATGCCCATGACGACGCTGCCGAACAGGCCGAGCGCGCCCGTCCGAAGGCCCTTGTCGACCGCCGTCGTGTCGGTGGCCGCAGTCACCACTCCGCCGTCCCGCATGACCAGCCACCTCTCGGATGTGTCACGCGACGAAATCCGTCGCCGAGGATCCACTGCACCGTGCATCCGAGCACTGAAACTAGCGCCTCGCGACGGGATCCGCACTACCCTGTGATGATCGTGATCCGCCGCCGAGAGGAGCACCAGCGTGGGAACCGCCTCGTGGGACGTCGTCGTGGTGGGTGCGGGGGTGGCCGGGCTGACCGCGGCACGACTGCTGCAGGACGCCGGGCGCCGGGTCGTGGTGCTCGAGGCGCGCGACCGTGTCGGCGGGCGGGTGCACACCGAGCGGACCGGCGGGCAGGTCACCGACAGCGGGGCGTCGTGGATCCACGGGATCGACGGCAGCGCGGTCGCGGACGCGGTGCGGGCGTTCGGGCTGCCGACCGTGGAGTTCACCGTCGGCGGCTACCAGGTGGACGGCCGTCCGATCGCGTACCACGCGCCGGACGGCCGCCGTATGTCCGACGCCGAGGCCGTACGGTTCGCCGACGACGTGCACGCCGTCGACCGGACCCTCGTGGACGTCATCGCGGTGTCGGCCCCGGCGGACTCCTACCGCATGGTCGTCGAACGGGCGGTGGCCGCGCAGGGGTGGGACGCCGAACGCGCCGAGCGGGTCCGCGAACACCTCGAGCACCGCAGCGAGGAGCAGTACGGGGTGGGCGCGGACGAGCTGGCGGCGCACGGCCTCGACGACGACACCATCGAGGGTGACGAGGTCGTGTTCCCGCAAGGGTACGACGAGCTGCCGGCGCGCCTCGCCGAGGGGCTCGACGTTCGGCTCGGGCACACCGTCACCGCGGTGTCGCGCGGTCTCGGAGGAGTCGTCGTCACGGTCGACGACGGCGCACGCTCCACGCCGTTCGCCGCGGGCAGCGCGGTCGTGACCGTGCCCGTCGGTGTGCTGCAGGCGGGCACGATCACGTTCGACCCGCCGCTTCCTGATCGACACCGGGAGGCCCTCGGCCACCTGCGGATGAACGCCTTCGAGAAGGTGGTGCTGCGGTTCCCGGAGCGGTTCTGGGACGATGACGTGTACGCGGTCCGGCAGCTCGGTCCCGAGGGATCGTGGTGGCACTCCTGGTACGACCTCACCCGGATCGACGGCGAGCCGACGCTGCTGACGTTCGCGGCGGGGCCGGCGGGGCGGGCGATCCGCGGGTGGTCCGCCGAGCGGGTCGCCGCGTCGGTGCTCGACCAGCTGCGACGGCTGTACGGCGACCGGGTGGCCGCGCCGACCTCGGTGCTCGTGACCGCGTGGCAGGACGACCCCTGGGCGCTCGGGTCCTACGCGCACATGCTGCCGGGGTCGACCACGGCGGACCACGACGACCTCGCGGAGCCGATCGACGGCGTGCTGCACCTCGCGGGCGAGGCGACGTGGACGGACGACCCGGCGACGGCGTCGGCGGCGTTGTACTCGGGGCACCGTGCGGCCGAGCGGGTGCTCGGTCGGTCGGTGCCCATCGCCCGCCTCTGGGCCTGACCGCGCTCTCCGCGCGGCGCGCGCCGCGCGCACGCTGGCGCCGCCCGAGACTCGGGCCGGCGGACAGTTTCGTGGCCTCATCACCACGAAACCGTCCGCCGAGCCGAGTCTCGGCGGATAGCCCCGGCGCGGGGGCGCGCGACCGCGGGCCGTCAGACGCCGGCGGTCACCGTGTCGAGCGTGGCCGCGAAGGGGTCGAAGCCCTCCGGCAGCGACGCGATCGGCGCGACGGTGGACTCGACCTCGACGAACGCACGGCGCTCGACGGACTCCTCCACCGCGACCATCGTGTCGAGCACGTGGTACCCCACCTCGCCCGTCGCGATGTGCGAGCCGCCGCCACGGATCGCCCGCGCCATGTCGAGCACGCCGAGCCCGCGGCCGGCGGTGGGCTCCTCGTCGAGGACTGTCTCCCACGCCTGCTCGAACGGGAACGAGACATCGGCACCCAGCGGCCGTGCGATGCGGATCGGGTGGCCGCCGCCGAAGGTGTTCGGGTCGGGCAGGACGATCGTGCCCTCGGTGCCGTTCACCTCGAAGACGCCGTGGCGGAACAGCGGGGTGTCGAACGAGAGCAGCGACTGCGCGGAGCCGCCCTGCTCGAAGGAGGTCAGGACGGAGAGGTGGGTGGGCACCTCGACCGGGAACTCCTGGCCGGCGTTCGGCCCGACGACGAGCTGGCGGGTGTCCCGCGACGTCGAACCGGTCGCGACGACCGACGCGATCGGTCCGAGCAGGTGCACGAGCGCCGTGAAGTAGCACGGGCCCATGTCGAACAGCGGCCCCGCGCCCTTCGCGTAGAGGAACGACGCGTTCGGGTGGAACACGTCGGGCCCCTGCCACTGGAAGCTCGTGACGGCGGTCAACGGGGTGCCGATCGCGCCGGACTCGATCGCGCGCTTGGCGGTCTGCCAGCCGGAGCCGAGCACGGTGTCGGGCGCGATGCCGAGCCCAAGCCCGAGCGACTCGGCGAGGGCGACCAGCTCGGCGGCGGACGCACGGTCGACCCCGATCGGCTTCTCGCTCCACACGTGCTTGCCGGCGCGGAGGGCGGCGGTCGAGACCTCGACGTGCGTGGCCGGCAGCGTGAGGTTGACGACGATCTCGACGTCCGGGTCCGCGAGGACGTCGTCGCCGGTGCCGGACGCCGCGACGCCCCACTTCGCAGCCGACGCCGCCGCACGCTCGGTGTCGATGTCGCCGATGCGGACGACCTCGACGTCGGGGAACCGCGTGAGGTTCGTGAGGTACTGCTCGCTGATCATGCCGGCGCCGATGAACCCGATGCCGACCTTCCCGGTGCGGGTCATGCGGAGACCGCTTCCTTGTTCAGCGTGGCGTCGAGCCACCGGTAGGACTGTTCGACCCCGTCGAAGATCTCCCCGTCGAAGCCGTCGAACTCGATGACGGCGTACTCGAGCGCAGGGGCTGCGGCGATGGCTTCGGCGAGGCGGACGTCGCCCTGGCCGGCCGGGGTCTGGTCGGTCGGGATCGAGGCGGTGGAGATCCCGTCGTGCATCGGCCCGTCCTTCACGTGCACGGCGACGATCCGGTCACCGAGCTCCTGGATGAACGGCACGAGGTCGATGCCGGCTGCCGACGCCCAGTACAGGTCGAGTTCGAGCACGACACGGGTGTCGAGCAGCTCGGCGAGCACCTGGAGTGCGGGCTTGCCGTCGATCTGCGGCCGGAGCTCGTGGTCGTGGTTGTGGTAGCCGACGCGCATGCCGTGCTCGGCGGCCTCGGCGGCGGCCTCGTTCAGCCGGGCGGCGACGCGCTCGACACCCTCGCGGGTGGTCCACTCGTCGGCGCCGACGAACGGGTCGATCACGATCTCGAGGCCGAGCTCAGCGGCCGCCGCGAAGGTCTCGGCGTGGGACGGTGCGGTCATCACGGAGCCGTCGGGCAGCGGGATCTCCTGCTGCACGAGGAAGGCGTGACCGGTCTTCGCGGTGATGCCGTGCGCGTCGAACGCCCGCTTGAGTTCGGCGGACCGGCCGACGAACGCGAAGGCCTCGACGGTGTCGAAGCCGATCTCGGCGAGACGGCGGACGCCACCGTCGAGGTCGGGCTCCAGCGCGGCGTTCACCGTGTAGAGCTGCAGGGAGATGGCGGGTGCCATGGTGGGTCCTTTCCGAAGTGACCGGACTGGAGGCTCCGAAGTGACCGGACTGGAGGCGCGACTCGCGTTGCGGACGCAGGTCGCGCCTCCAGGCGGTCTCCTTGCGCGTCTGCGCTACTTGACCGACTTGATGGGGAAGATGACGAGGGCCCCGAGCAGGACCGCGACGCCGGCGCCCCAGAGCATGAGCGTGTAGTTCTGCCCGCCGCCGATGCCGAGGAGGAAGAGACCGACGGCCGGTGCGAGCGACTGCGGCAGGGCGTTGGCGATGTTGATGACACCCAGGTCCTTGCCGGGACGCTCCGGGTCGGGCAGGACGTCCACGACGAGCGCCGTGTCGATCGCGGCGTAGATGCCGAAGGCGAAGCCCATCACGATCTCGGCGAAGTAGAAGGCGTTGACCGAGTCGGCGTGGGCGAGCATGACGAGTCCGACCGCGGTGAGGGCCGTCGAACCCCACACGAAGACCTTGCGGCGGCGGATGCGGTCCGACACCCAGCCGGAGACAGCGGCACTGACGAGCAGGGCGAGCGTGTAGAGGAGCACACCGAACGCCACGGCCGCGACCGCCTCACCCTTGGGCAGACCGAGGTGGCTCTGCATGTAGAGCACGCGGTACGTCGTGAACATGAACGTGCCGAAGGTGATGAGGAAGCGCCCCCACCAGGCGAGTCCGAAGTCCGGGTGCTTGATCGGGTTCGTCCAGAACGAGCTGATCAGGTGGATCCAGCTGAACGGCTTGAGCGGGGTCGTGGGGAGGTCGTCGCGAGCGACGATCGAGTACACGACGATCACGAGGACGGACAGGATACCCGGCGCGATGAACAGGACCGGCAGGTTGCCCACGAGGTACACCGCGAGGTAGATGCCGGCCAGGATCGCGACGTTCTGTGCGAGCGCGATCACACTGGACGCCTTGCCGCGCTGGAACTCCGGCACGTTGTCGGCGAAGCTCGCCGTCAGGGTCGCGAGGACCGCGTTCGCGGAGACCTGGGCCAGCACCCATGCGAGGGTGAGCTGCAGGATGTCGGGCGAGTAGGCGATCCACGCGAGTGCCGCGAGGAAGACGACGACACCGCCGACCATCCACGGGCGACGACGCCCCCAACGCGTGCGGGTGCGGTCGGAGAGCGCCCCGAACAGCGGGTTCGCGAGGAGGGCACCGATCGCGCCGAACGGCAGGACCGAGCCGACGACCGACTCCGGGCTCGTCGGGTTGATGACCTCGGCCTTGATCGACATGCTGACCATGACCGGGGTGAGCAGCCCCGCGAACAGGCCGAACTGGGCGATGCTGAGTGCCCACATGTACCCGGCGCCGACACGGACGCTGCTGACGGCCTGCGTGATGCCCTCGACCGAGAACGCACGCGATGCCGCTGCAGGGTCGGAGCTCGTCGCCCCGGCGGCCGCGGTGACCGGCGGGGTGGCGGTGCCGGCGAGACCGGACTTGGGTTCTTCCTTCGACGTCGGTGTCGACATGACTCCTCCTCGAGCCACAGGGGGCTGACGCCCGTCTGAATACCTAGTGCTGATAGGTGACCGCGACAGTAGCACTCAAAACCTCCGGTCGGAAGTTTTTGACGCGATCGTTTCGGAGCGCCGTGTCCGCTCTCCGCCGCGCCGTAGCCTGGACGGGTGAGTTCCAACGTGGGAAGCGGCGTCCGGGGTCCGTACGCCAAGGGGATCCAGCGGCGGCAGGAGATCCTCGACCGGACGCTCGACGTCGTCGCGAGCCGCGGGATCGACGGCACCTCGCTCCGGGCCATCGGCGACGCGATCGGGATCTCGCACGCGGCGCTCCGGCACTACTTCTCGTCACGCGAGGCCCTGCTCGTCGAGGTGCTCCGCGAGCGGGACGTCCTGTCGGCGCGGATGCTCGAGGCGGTCCCCGGGGTCGTCGCCGGCATGACCGCGGTCGCCGACCACAACGTCCGCGAACCGGCGCTCGTCACGCTGTACACGACACTGCTCGGTGCCTCGGTCGAGCCGGGCAACGAGGAGGCACGGGCGTTCTTCACCGAGCGGTTCGAGGCCGTGCGGGCGGACCTCGCGGCGCAGCTCCGGGACGAGCTCGCGGCGTCGGGGCGGTACTCGGACGCGGACCTCGAGCAGGTGGCGTCGCTCATCATCGCGGCGTTCGACGGGCTGCAGGTGCAGTGGTTGCTCGACCGGAGCATCGACATCGCGGGGACGCTGCGGTTGCTCGAGCGGGTGCTCTGAGTCCTCCGCGCGGTAGGCTGTTTGCATGCAAACACCGATCGGCGACGCGGCACACACGACCCCGATCTACTCCCTGACGGAGGCAGCGCAGATCGTTCGCGCCCCGTCGACCTCGTTCGCGCGGTGGGCGCACGGGCACCGGTTCAGGCAGCGGAGCGAAGGCGAGTGGGGGTGGAGTGCGCCCATCCTCACCGGGGTGCGACCGGGGCGGAGCTTCACGGTCCCGTTCAACGCGCTCGCAGAGGCCTACATCGTGGAGTCGTTCCGCCGTGCCGGTCTCCCGATGGCTCGGATCCGGCCCGCGGTCGACGTCCTCCGCCAGGAGATCGGACTGGAGGATGCCCTGCTCAGCGAGAAGCTCCGGACCGACGGCGCCGAGATCCTCATCGACAACGGCGACCGAGACCTCGTCGTCGTCCGGAACCACCAGGGCGTGTTCCGGGACGTCGTCGACCAGTACCTGCAGAGCATCGTCTACCGCGAGGGGTTCGTGGACTTCCTCCGGCTCCCCGCCTTCGAGCACATCGAGGTGATCGTCGATCCACACCGCAACTCGGGTCAGCCGACCGTGGCGAAGATCGGCGTCCGCGTCGAAGACGTGGTCAGCCGGGTCCGCGCCGGCGAGGCGATGTCGGACGTCGCGGACGACTTCGGCCTCGAGCCGGTGGAACTCCGGTCGCTCCTCCTGCAGGCCGCGTGACGATGGGCGAGTGTCGCTTCCTGCTCGATCGTTCCGTCGGCGGCCGCCTCCTCATCGCGCGCCTCCGGGGCGCCGGGTGGGACGCCGTCACCCTCGCGGAGCAGTTCGGCGACGAGCGTGCGCAGCGGATGGCCGACGAGGAGTGGATCGCGGCGGGGACCCGGGCCGGGTTCGTGCTCCTCGCGAAGGACCACCGGATCGCGAGCCGACCACTCGAGGCGCTGGCCGTCCACGTCAACGACGCACGTGTGGTCACCTTCGCGCGAGGCGAGCTCACCGCTGCCCAGATGGGCAACCTCTGCTTGCTGCACGAGGCTGCGATCCACCGGCTCGCCCGCGTGCAACCCCCGTTCGTGATGGCGCTCACCGCAGCAGGGCTGCGACGGAAGCGGCTCAACGTTCCCTGAGACGCAGTCGTCGGCTCCGGCTCCGGCGGTCAGCGCGTCGTCGGCGCCGGCTGGCAGCGGGGACACCACCACACCCGCCGCGCGGGCGACCCCGCCACCTCGACGTCGTCGCGCGCCCGCACCCGGGTCCCGCACCGGAGGCACGGTCGCCCGGCTCTCCCGACGACCCAGTGTCGCTCCCCGCGTCGCAGTACCCCGGTCGTCACCTGGTAGGCGTCCGGCACGGTCGCCGAGTGCCGCAGCATCCGGCGCGCCGTGTCGAGGGCCGACGGGACGTCGACGTCGCCGACCGGACGGTCCGGGTGGGCGCCGCGGACGAAGCAGAGCTCGTTCGCCCAGAGGTTCCCGAGGCCCGCGACCCGGCGCTGGTCGAGGAGGACCGTCCGGATCGTCGCGTCGGGGTCGCTCGTGCAACGGCGGACGGCTTCGTCGCGGTCGAAGTCGTCGTGCAGGAGGTCGGGGCCGAGGTACCCGACGACGCGGGACTCCTCGGCGGTCGGCACGAGTTCGACGCCCGGCAGGTCGATGCCCCACACCGTCCGGCCGTCGTCGAGCGCGAGTCGCACGCGGGCGTCCCGCGCCACGTGGAGCGGCAACCGTCGCCCGGGGGCGGTCACGGTCCACGAGCCCTGCATCCGCATGTGCGTGTGGAGGGTCGTGCCGTCGTCGAAGCGGGTGAGGAGGTGCTTGCCGTGCGTGGCGTGGCCGCTGACGCGCTGCCCACCGAAGGCGTGCCCCGCATCGGGGCCGCCGCGGAGCTCACCAGCACGGACCCGTGCCCCGTCGACCGCTCGGAGCCGCACGGCGAGCCGGTGGACGGAGTCACCCTCAGGCATGGCCGCACGGTACATCCGACGACCGACAGTGACCGCCGTCGGACGTCAGTTGATGATCTCCGCCCGGTCGCGCTGCATCGTCGCCAGCCGCTCCCGCCACGTCTCGCGCGCCTCGGGCGTCAGCCGCGTCCAGTCGTGGACCTCGCGCACGATCCGCAGCGGCGCCGTCGTGCGGTACGACCGCGTGGGGTTGCCGGGGAACTTCTTGTCGGTGACGTTCGGGTCGTCCTCGAAGGACCCGGTCGGCTCGACCTCGTAGACGTGCGGGTCACCGGCACCGGCGAGCAGGACCGCGAGCTCCGCGGCGAGTCCACCGCCGTCCGGGAGCGCCGTGAAGTAGACGTGGTTCATCACGACCTCGGGGCGGTAGTTCGACGGCCGACCCGCCACGAGCAGGTCCCCCTCCTGCAGCACCGCGAGGGTGCCGTGGAAGAACGGTCCGGTCTCGTCCGCTGCCGCCACGGTCAGACCTGCGGCCGGAACACGGCGATCGGCGGGCCGTCGTCACCAGGGTCGTGCGTCTCGTCGGTGGCCACCCAGGTCCGGCCGTCGTGCTCGACCGACTCCGGCAGCTCACCACGCACCAGCAGGCGGACGGACGGCTCGTCGCCGTCGACGAGGTCGATGCCGTACGCGTCCGGCTCCTCGGGTCCGGCGGCCGGGTTGTCCCTCACGAACTCGCTCATGCGCCCAGCGAACTCCCACGCGGCCGGGAATCCGCCGACCGTCCGAGCAGCGCCGCCACCGCGTCGACTACGGCCTGCCGCCGCCGCTGCGGGGCCACTGCCGCGACGGGACCCTCGGCCTCCGGCGCGGTCTCCGCCCAGAACGCCGCCAGGTGCTCGACCAGCCCGAGCAGCACGGCCGGTCGGAAGGTCCGGGGCAGCACGCCAGCTCGCTGTGCTGCCTCGACCGTGGCGACGGCGTCCGCCCTGGCGCCCTCGAGCGACTCGACCGGACGGCCCTCGAGCCGGTGCCAGGTCAGGAGCCGCGGCACCCACGGCCGCCGGGTGTAGGCGTCGTGCAGACGACCGGCGTACTCGGCCAGGTCGTCCACGTCGAGCGGGGCCTCGGCGGCGAGCTCGGTCGCGGTCTGCTCGAGGAGCGCCTCGTACAGGCCGTCCTTGCCGCCGAAGTAGTGGAACAGCTGGGCCTTGTTGCTGTCGGCAGCGGCCGCGATCCGCTCGACCTTCGCCCCGGTGACGCCCTGCGACGCGAACTCGTCACGGGCCGCGTCGAGGAGTCGTGCGCGGACGGCGTCGGCCGGCGGCGGTGTGAAGCGGGGCATGGACCCACGCTACCGGCGGGGACGACCTGAACGAACCCGCTGCCGGACCCGGGCGGATCTCCGGCTCCCTCATCGATGCGCGCAGCACATTGCCGTCATGACCATGCCCGACCGCACCGGTGCGCGTCCCGCCCGCTGGCTGCACCAGCCGCGGCGCCAGCTCGCCGTCCTCATCCTCGTCGTCGTGCTCGGCGCCGTCCTGACGAGCTGGAACCTCGCACGGGGCGGCGACTCGGACTTCTACGCCGCCGCCGCCCGCTCGATGTCCGAGTCCCTGCCCGCCTTCCTCAGCGGTTCGTTCGATCCCGGCGCGACCGTGACGCTCGACAAGCTCGCGGGCTTCGCGGTCCCCCAGGCGATCAGCGTGCACCTGTTCGGCATGTCCACGGCCGCGCTCGCGCTGCCGCAGGTGATCGAGGGCGCGGTCACGACGGTGGCCGTGTCGGTCGTGGGGCTGCGGTGGGCCGGCGCGCGGGTCGGCCTCGTCGCGGCTGCCCTCGCGGCGGCCACCCCGATCTTCGTGTCGATGTTCGGGCACCCGATGGAGGACGGCCTCCTCACCATGGCCCTCGCCGTCGCGCTCGTCTGGTGGCAGCGTGCCGCCCTGACCGGGCGCTGGTGGCCGCTCGTGCTCGCGGGGCTGTTCGTCGGCGTGGGCTTCCAGGCGAAGATGCTCCAGGCATGGCTGGTCGTCCCGGCACTCGTCGTCGGGACGGTGGTGGCGCTGTCGGCCCCGGGCGCTCGGTGGAGTCGCACGCTCGGGCACGTCGGGGTGCTCGTCGCGTCGACGCTCGTCGCGAGCCTCGCGTGGTCGGTGGTGGTCGAGCTGCTCCCGACGGCGGACCGCCCCTACGTCGACGGCTCGACGGACAACAGCATGTTCGCGATGGTGTTCGGGTACAACGGCGTCGACCGATTCCTCCCCGGCGCCTGGCCGGGCGCCGTCAGCGCGCTCGGCGGCGCGTTCGCCCGCGCCGGTGCCCACCTGGCCCACGGCTTCCACGGCCTCGGCGGCGTGCGGCACCGCACCGGGACGACCCTCCTGCAGCTCTTCTCGCCGCGGTACGCCTCGCAGGTGGGCTGGTCGTGGCCAGCCGCGCTCGCCGGGATCGGGATCGGCGCGGTCCGGTGGTGGCCGCGTCGCACCGGCCGGGAGGCACGTCCCGCCTTCGCAGCGCTCGTCACGGTCTCCGTGTGGCTGGTCACCGCGCTCGCGGTGCTGTCCGTCATGCGTCTCCCGCACACCGCCTACGTCGCCGGCATCGGCGTCCAGCTCGCCGTGCTCGCTGCGGTCGGCTGGTGGGGCGCGGTGTCACTGGTCGACGCTGCGGACCGACGGCTCCGCGCCGTCCCGGTCGGGCTCCTCGTGGTGCAGGGCGCCTGGTGGACGTGGCTCGCGCGGTCGTCCGCCGAACCGGTAGTGCTCGGCGCGGTGGCGGTGGGGCTGACGATCGCCGCGCTCATCGCACTGCTCGTGCATTGGGGCGGAGTCTCCGTGCGGACCGGCACGCGCGGGCGACGGGCGAGGACGGCACTGCTCGTCGCCGCGGTCGTCGCCGGGCCGGCCTGCTTCTCGCTGCAGGCCCTCGACGCGGCACGGGACGGCAGCGGCGGTGACGCGTCGGTGGGGACCGGCAACGGCGCGTTCGCGTTCGGCGGCCACACCCCGAACCGGGCGTTCGCGCTCGCCCGACAGGGGATGGCGGGAGCCGACCGGAGCGTCGTCCCGAGCTCGGCCTTCCGCATCTCGACGCCGGACGTCTGGGGCGGCCACTCGACGCTGACGCCCGCCGAGGCCGCCCTGGTCCGGACCGCCGAGCAGGACGGTGGCGGACGGGACGGCCGGCCACTCTTCCTGTCCGACTCGTGGCGCATCTCCGCGGACGTCATCGGCGACACCGGGCGTGAGGTCCTCACCGACGGCGGGTTCTCCGGGCACGTGCCGGTGTTCACCGCGGCCCAGATCGAGCGACTCGTCGCGACCGGGACCGACCGGCTCCTCGTCGTCGCGTCCTCGGCCACGAGCAGCGACCCCGTCGTGCAGGCGTCCGACGCGCTCGGGTGCACGACCGTGCGGCACTGGGGGTCGACGTCCACGTCGAGCGGCCCGTCCGGAACCGGCCGCGGTGGGTTCGACGCCGAGCCGTCCTTCACCTTGGAACGCTGCCACTGAGCGCGGACCGGCCACGTGCCGCGACACGGCCCGCGTGCGGTCGAGCGGTGCGTGGCGGAGTCGAGCCGTGCCTCCAGGCCGGTAGCGTGCGGACGTGTCCGCCCTCCCGTCGTTCGACGCCGTCCTGCTCGCAGGCGGACGCGCCGCGCGTCTCGGGGGCATCGACAAGACCGCGCTCGGCGCGCCCGGTGACACCCTGCTCGACCGCGCGGTGCACGCCGCCGCCGGCGCCCGGCGGACGGTCCTGGTGGGGTCGAGGGAGGACGCCCGGACGCCGACCGGGATCGTGCTCGTCCGTGAGGACCCGCCGTTCGGCGGTCCGGTGAGCGGGCTCGCCGCGGGCCTCGGTGCCGTCCCGGCGGGCGCCCCGCTCACGCTGGTGCTGGCCTGCGACCTGGTCCGGCCGGTGGAGGCCGTGACGCTCCTGCTCCGAGCCGTCGATCCTGCAGGCGACGATGCAGAGCGGGACGGGTGGGTCACGGTCGACGACGACGGACGCCGCCAGCCGCTCCTGGCGCTGTACCGGTCGACGCCCCTCCGGACTGCGGTCGACAGCCTCGACGAGGTCGTCGGTGCGTCGCTGCGTCGGCTGACGGCTCCGCTCACGCTCGTCGAGGTCCCCGTGCCCTCCGCACTCTGCGCGGACGTCGACACCCCGGACGACGCCGGACGGCTCACCTGAGCCCATCGAGATGCCCGGTGCCCCCGGCACTGCTTGACTGGCGGCATGACCACAGACGACGTCCTCGCCGCGTGGAAGGCCGAGCTCGCCGAGGCGCTCGGGCTCCCCGCGGACGCCACCATCGACATCGGTGTCGTGCTCGACCTCGCGCGTGATGCCGCCCACGGGGTCGCCCGTCCGGCGGCGCCGCTCACGACGTTCCTCGTCGGGTACGCGGCCGGGCTCCGCGGCGGCAGCTCCGAGGACCTGTCCGACGCCGTCGCCACCGCGACCCGCCTCGCCGCGGCGCGCGCCGAGCAGGACGGAGCGTGAACGGCGACCCGGTGCAGTGGGCCGACGCCCGGGCAGCGGCGCACGCGGCCGGGGCTGCACTGTGCGAGCTCGGGGTCCGGGTGGACCTCGCGGACGGTCTCGGGCGGGTGCTCGCGTCGGACCTGACCGCCTCCGGCGCGGTGCCCGGCCACGACGGCGCCGCGATGGACGGCTGGGCGGTGGCGGGCGAGGGCCCGTGGTCGCTCGGCGCCGCGATCGTCGCCGGGGCGGCTCCGTCGGCCGAGCGGCTCGACGCGGGTCGGGCGCGGCCGATCACGACCGGGGCGCCGATCCCGCCCGGGACGACGTCGGTCGTGCGCTCGGAGGACGCCGACGTCGTCGACGGACGGCTCGTGCGGCACACCGTCGGGATCCGTCGACACGTCCGGCCCGCGGCCGAGGAGGTCTCCGTCGGGGAGCTGCTCTTCGCCGCGGGGACCGTGCTCACACCGCCCCGGATCGCCCTCGCCGCCGCTTCGGGCGTCGACGACCTCGACGTCGTCCCCGCGCCGACCGTCCGCGTCGCCGTGCTCGGGGACGAGATCGTCGGGCGGGGTGTCCCGGAACCCGGTCGGGTCCGGGACGTGTTCACCATGACGCTCCCCGCCGTCCTGCAGGGGTTCGGTGCGTCGACGGGCACCGCCGTGCGGGTGTCCGACGACCTCGCGGCGACCGAACGGGTGCTCGGTGACGCCGCCGAGCGGTTGGTCGTGACGACGGGCGGGACGGCCGGGTCGTCGACCGACCACGTCCGCGGCGCACTGGGACGGATCGGCGCGGAACTCGTCGTCGACCGCGTCGACGTGCGCCCCGGACGGCCGACGATGCTCGCCCGACGCGGTCGGACGCTGTACCTCTGCCTGCCGGGCAACCCGATGGCGGCGATGGTCGGCGCGGTGCTGCTCGGCGGTCCGCTCGTGGCCGGGATGACCGGACGTGCCCTCGACGAGCCGGGCCGGGTGGCGATCGCCGCCGACGTACCGAACGAACGCTCGGGTGCACTCGTCCTCGCGTACCGGTCGACGCCGGACGGCGCGGTGCCGACCACCCACCAGTCGCCGGCGATGCTCCGCGGGCTGGCGGACGCGGACGGGCTGGCGGTCGTCGAGGCGGGCGGCGTGCGGGCCGGTGCCGTCGTGCCGTCACTCCGGCTGCCGTGGACGTGACCCGCACCGCACTGGTGGGCGACGGGTGCGGGTGGTAGACCCGAGCCATGAACCGGATCACCGCACGGAAGCGGGTCACCCGCATCACCGTCGGCACCTCGCGGTCGGTCCGGGAGGACCTGCTCGCCGTCGAGGAGCCGCTCGAGATCCGGGTCGGCGGCTCATCCCTCGCGATCACGATGCGGACCCCGGGGAACGACGTCGACCTCGCCGCGGGCTTCCTCGTGTCCGAGGGGGTCATCGCACGCGGTGACGACTTCCTCGCTGCCAGGTACTGCGCCGGAGCGACCGAGGAGGGGCTCAACACGTACAACGTGCTCGACGTCACCCTCGCGCCCGGTGTCCCCGCGCCGGACCCGAGCCTGGAGCGTGCCTTCTACACGACCAGCTCCTGCGGGCTCTGCGGCAAGGCGAGCATCGACGCCGTCCGCACGACCTCGCAGCACGCCGTCCTGCACGACGACCTCGTGCTCGACCCGGCGCTCCTCGCGACGTTCCCCGACCTGCTCCGCGACGAGCAGGCCGTGTTCGAGAAGACCGGCGGCCTGCACGCCGCAGCGCTCTTCGACGGACGCACCGGGCGGATGCTCGTCCTCCGCGAGGACGTCGGTCGGCACAACGCCGTCGACAAGGTCATCGGCTGGGCGGTGAAGGAAGGGCGACTGCCCCTGACCGGCACCGTGCTCATGGTGAGCGGCCGCGCGAGCTTCGAGTTGACACAGAAGGCGTCGATGGCCGGGATCCCGGTGCTCGCCGCGGTGTCCGCACCGTCGTCGCTCGCCGTCGACCTCGCGAAGGAGGTCGGCATCACGATCATCGGGTTCCTCCGCGGCCAGAGCATGGTCGTCTACAGCCGCCCCGAGCGCATCGTCGAACCCGACACCACCACCGACAGCAGCAGCGACCGAGAGACCGTGAGCGCACGATGACGAAGCAGCCCCCGACCGACGACGTGACCGACGCTGGGATCGAGGTCGGTGCGCCGAAGGACTGGGCCGCCGGGGTCCCCGGCGTCCTGCACTCGATGGGGCCCGCGCTCGAACAGCTCGGTGCCGCGCGGACCGCCAAGCTCATGCTCGCCCTGAACCAGAAGGGCGGCTACGACTGCATGAGCTGCGCCTGGCCGGACCCGGACGAGCGCAAGACCGCGGAGTTCTGCGAGAACGGCGGCAAGGCCGTGGTGTGGGAGGCCACACCGGTCACCGTGCCGCGGACCTTCTGGGCGGAGCACTCCGTCGACGACCTCGCCGACAAGACCGAGTACTGGCTCGGCATGCAGGGTCGGTTGACCGAGCCGGTGTGGAAGCCCGCGGGGAAGGACCACTACGAGCCCATCAGCTGGGAGCGTGCCTACGAGCTCATCGCGGCGAAGCTCAACGGCCTCGACAGCCCGGACCAGGCGTCGTTCTACACCTCCGGACGCACCTCGAACGAGGCGGCGTTCGTCTACCAGCTCTTCGTCCGGGCCTTCGGGACGAACAACCTGCCGGACTGCTCGAACATGTGTCACGAGTCGACGAGCCTCGCGATGGCCGAGGTCGTCGGCATCGGCAAGTCGACCATCGCGTACGACGACTTCGAGCGGACCGAGCTCATCATCGTGATGGGGCAGAACCCGGGCACGAACCACCCGCGCATGCTCACCGCGCTCGAGGACGCCAAGCAGAACGGCGCGGAGATCGTCGCCGTGAACCCGCTCCCCGAGGCCGGCCTCCGCCGCTACAAGAACCCGCAGCGCGTCCGCGGGGTCGTCGGCCACGGCACCCAGATCGCCGACCAGTTCCTGCAGATCCGGCTCGGCGGCGACATGGCGCTGCTGCAGGCGGTCGCGAAGCGGGTCGTCCTCGCCGAGCAGGCGGCCCCGGGCACCGTGGTGGACCGGGCGTTCATCGACGAGCACACCAGCGGCTACGACGCGTTCGTGGAGCACATCCTGCAGGTCGACGACGACGAGGTCGTCCGCGCCACCGGCCTGTCCCTCACCGAGATCGACGAGCTCGCCGACCGCTACCTGCGCTCGGAGCGGACGATCATCACGTGGGCGATGGGCATCACCCAGCACACCAAGGCCGTCGACACGATCAAGGAGATCATCAACCTCCTGCTGCTCCGCGGGAACATCGGCAAGCCCGGCGCCGGCGCCTCCCCGATCCGCGGCCACAGCAACGTGCAGGGCGACCGCACGATGGGGATCTGGGAGCAGATGCCGGACACCTTCCTCGACGCCCTGGCGCAGGAGTTCCACTTCGACCCGCCGCGTGAGCACGGCGTCGACGCGCTCAAGGGCATCCAGGCCATGCAGCGCGGCGACGTGCGGTTCTGGATGGGGATGGGCGGCAACCTCGTCGGCGCGATCTCCGACTCCCAGCTCGCCGAAGCGCCTTTCCGCGGCACCGAGATGACCGTCCAGGTGTCGACGAAGCTGAACCGCTCGCACGCCGTCGTCGGGAAGGAGGCCCTCATCCTGCCGACGATGGGCCGCACCGAGGTCGACGTCCAGGCCTCGGGACCGCAGTTCGTCTCGGTCGAGGACACCGTCTGCTCCGTGCACGGCAGCCACGGCCAGGTGCCGCCGGTCGCGCCAGGCCTCCGGTCCGAGGTCGCGATCGTCTGCGAGCTCGCCCGTGCCGTCCTCGGCGACCGGGTGCCGATCGCGTGGGAGGCCATGCGCGACGACTACGGCGTCATCCGTGACCACATCAGCCACGTCGTGCCGGGCTTCGACGACTATTCCCGCCGAGCCGGCAGCAAGGAGGGCTTCGTGCTGCCGAACGGCCCCCGCGACTCGCGGACCTTCGCCACGAAGACCGGCAAGGCGATGCTCACCGTCAACGAGCTCGAACACGTCGAGCGCCCCGAGGGCACCCTGCTGCTGCAGACCCTGCGCAGCCACGACCAGTACAACACCACCATCTACAGCCTCAACGACCGGTACCGCGGCATCAAGAAGGGGCGGCACGTCGTCTTCGTGAACCCGGAGGACCTCGCCGAGCTCGGACTCGAGGACGGGCAGCACGTCGACGTCACCACGGTCTGGCACGACGACGTCGAGCGGGTGCTCCGCGACCAGCGCATCGTCGCCTACCCGAGCGCGAAGGGCTGCGCCGCCGCGTACTTCCCCGAGGCGAACGTCCTCGTGCCGCTCGACAGCGCCGCGGAGGGCAGCAACACCCCGGTGTCGAAGGCCGTACCGGTGCGGCTCACACCGGTGGTCGACTGACCCCTCGCATGTGGCCGACGGAGGACGACTGGCGCCGGACGGTGCCGGACCGGCTCGAGGCCGCCGTCGCGCGGTGGGGCCTCCGGCTCGGTCCGGAGATCACGGGCGGCAGCGTCTCGCACGTCCGCGCCGTGACGACCGCCGACGGCCTTCCCGCTGTGCTCAAGCTGTCGTTCCCGCACCGTGAGGCCCGCGACGAGGCCGCCGCGCTCGCCTGGTGGGACGGCCGCGGCGCGGTCCGCGTGCTCGCGTCCGACCCGGAGGACCCGTTCGTGATGCTCCTCGAGCGCTGCGAGCCGGGCACACGACTCGTCGACCGGGAGGACCTCGGCGCGACGGAACGGCTGACGATCGGAGCGGACGCCGTCGCCCAGCTCTGGGCCGCCGGTGCCCCCGACTCCTCCCCGTTCGAACGGCTCGTGGACGTCTGCGACGAGTGGGCGGACCTCGCGGAACGCCGGATGCAGACCCTCGCGCCGCCGCTCGACCCGGGGGTGGTGCGGCAGGGCGTGGCGCTGCTCCGCGAACTCCCCCGGACCGCCCCGCACGAGGTCGTCGTGCACGGTGACCACAACCCGGGCAACGTCCTCGCCGCGGAGCGTGAGCCGTGGCTCGTGATCGACCCGAAGCCGATGACGGGCGACCCCGCCTACGACCTCTGCCCGCTGCTCATGCAGGTCGACGACCCGTTCGCACTGCCCGATCCGCTCGCCGCCGTCGTCGACCGGACAGCGCTCGTCGCGGATCGGACGGGCCTCGACCCGGACCGCATCCACGCCTGGTCGGTCGCGCGGCTCGTCGAGTCGGCGCTCTGGTACGTCAGCCGCACCGAGCTGCCGGAGGCGCAGGACAACGCGGCGCGCGCGGCGCGCATCGCTCACCTGCTCGGGTGAGGCGGGTCGCCCCCGGCGCACGGCCGGGTCGCACCGGACGGGAGGCACGGTGCGGGTCCGCCCCGTGCCTCCCGCCCGGTCCCCCCAGCGGATGACGACATCGCGTGAGCCGATCCGTAGGGTCGATCGGACGCACCGGGCCACCGGTGCGGGAAGGAGAAGACCGCATGGTCTCAGGGATGACCGGTTTCCACGTCCTCGTCCTGCTGGTGTTGCTCGCACTCGACGTGGTCGCGCTCGTGCAGGTGTGGCGCGGCCCTCGGCGGAGCGACGTCGTCAAGTGGGTGTGGACGATCGTGATTCTCTTCGTGCCGGTGATCGGTGTGCTCGGCTGGGCCGTGAACTGGCTGCTCGGCAAGGCGGCAGACCGTCTGAACCGAGGCTCGTCGGCCTGACGCGGTTCAGCCCGCGTCGAGCGCCGTCTCGACCACCGTCGCCAGATCCGGCGCTCCGGGGTCGGCACGGTCGACGAGGACCGCGCGCATGCCGGCACGGCGTGCGCCGGCGACGTCCCGCTCGGGGTCGTCGCCCACGAAGAGGCATGCCTCCGGATCGACCCCGAGTCGCTCGGCGAGGAGCGTGAACGCGCGTGGGTCGGGCTTCTGCACGCCGATCTGCTCCGAGATGCACACGGCGTCGAACGCAGCGTCGAGGCCGGTCCGGGCGAGCTTGTCGAGCTGCTGCGCCTCGGAGCCGTTCGTGAGGAGGCCGATCCGGTACCCGCGCCGCCGGAGGGACCGGAGCAGCGGCGCGACGTCCGGGAACACCCGCCAGGTACCCCGGTAGGCGGCGAGGTAGTCGTCGAAGAGCGCGTCGAGCCCCGCCTCGTCGGCCGGCAGCGCGACGCCGAGGGGCGGGAGGACGATGCGGAGCCGTTCCCGCCGCTGCTCCGCGAAGTCGATCTCGCCCGTCCGCCACCGTTCGTACTGCTCGCCCTCGGCTCGTGACCACTCCGCGAGGACCACCTCGTCGACGTCGACACCGAGTCGGCCGAGGAATCGTCGGACGCCCGTGCGGGCCGATCCTCGGTGGTCGAACAGCGTGTCGTCGAGGTCGAAGCAGACCGCCCGGACCGCGCGCATCGTCATCTCCGGGCTGCCCGAAGATGCTGCAGCCGCCGACCGACCCACCGCCCGAAGAGCAGCTGGACCGCGAGCGTCACCGTACCCGCGAGCAGCAGCCCGGCGAGGTTGACGAGGAGTTGTACCACCGCGCCGGACGCCTCGTCCCAGGCGCCGACCGCCAGGGTGAGGCCGACCGTCCCGACGGCGGGGACGGTCGTGATGGAGATGAACACCCCGACGAGCGCGGACGGCTTCGCCGAGGTGATCGACAACACCCCCGCGATGCCGGCGAGTGCCGCGATGACGAAGGACCACCCGTCCGGCGCGACGATGAACTCGGTCTGCTGCCCGGTCGTCGCCTGCTCGTAGGTGATCAGTCCTGCAGCGTAGAGGGCAGCCCAGAGACCCCACGACACGAGCGCCGAGCCGGCGAACCCGGCGAGGAGCGTCGCCAGTGCAGTACCCGCGATGCCGAAGCGCCGACGGACAACGGCGTAGCAGGTCGCAGCGATCGGCGCGAACTCCGGCCCGACCACCATCGCGCCGATGATGAGGACGGGCTGGTCGAGCAGCCGGCCGATACCGGCGATGAGCGTCGCCAGGAGGAGGAACGTGAAGAAGGACACGGAGGGGCGCGCGTCCTCCCGGGAACTGTCCGCGAGCTGCGCCCAGAGCACTCCGTCGGCAGGGTGTCCCGGCGCTGCTCGCTCGGCGGCGTCCGCGGCGTCGGACACCACCGTCACCGGGTCGTACACGGCGATGGTGCCCTGCTCCGGAACGCCGGCGTGCCGGAGCATCCGCATGACGTTGTTCGCGTTCTCCCGGGCCATGTCGAAGAGGAGCAGGTCGCCCTGCCCGTCGAGGCAGGCTCCGCGCAGGACTGTCACGTCCGAGACGGTCGGGTCCGTCGACAGCCGTGCTCGGAGCTCCTCCGCGAGCGGAGCGGGAGCGGAGACGCGGACCGAGAGCATGTCGCCAGTGTGGCGGAGAACGAGCGGGGCGGTTTGACCGGCCGTGATCAGCTGACGGTGACCGCTCGGGTGCAGAGGTCCGACGCGAGCATCATGTCGGTCGCCGCCTCGAAGAGTCCGTCGGCGTGCACCCGTTCGAGCCGGCGCGACGCGACGAGCGCGGCGATGCCCTGCGTGAAGGCAGCGTCGGAGGCGGACCGCCATCGGCGTCGGCTCGACGTCGGCACCGGCTCGTCCGACGAGCCGGTGCCGACGTCGTCCATCAGTTCTGCGCGACGCAGACCTCGTGCGCACTGGTCACGTGGCCGGTCGAGGCCCCGAACTGGAACGTGAAGGTGTGGTAGCCGGAGTTGTAGCTGTACGTGCCGTTCTTCTTGACGATCCGGAGCAGGTTCGTCCCGGCGGAGTCCCGGTCGGCGGACCCGAAGAGGTGGATCTCACCCGTGCTCGTCCAGTTCAGCTGCGCCGTCTTGTTCCCGCACCCGAAGGTCAGGAGCGAGCCGATCTTCTCCGCGTGCGCCGGACCGCCCGTGAACATGCCCGCGGTGATCAGGGCCGCGGTCGCGAGCAGGAGCGCACCAATGCGCTTGCGGCCGGTGAGGGCGAACGATCCGTTGCGAGCAGTAGTGTCGGTGACCATGTCTGCCTCGATTCTGTGTGGTTGAGAATGCAACTTCGGCATTCCGCTGGGACGGTAACACCGTCCTCGGCACGGCCGCAGTCCGCTGTTGTGCGGACCGAGGTCATAGTCTCGGCCACCAGCCCTGACGATGGTGACGGCATCGCCCCGACCACGATGCGGCGGACGAGAGGGTGACCGTGCCGCGTGACCGGGTGAACCACCGAGAGGTCGACCTGGCGCCCGTGGCCGCCACACTCGAACAGGTCTGGCCCACCCTTCGGTGGCGCGATCGGCGTTTCGTGCACGGAGCCTTCCACGGCGTGGTGCTGCTGCAGGAGGTCGCGGTCCGGGTGGCCTTCGGCACCGACCACGCGCGGCGCACATCGGCAGAGGTCGGGAACTCGCGGCGGTTCCACGGTCTGCCGCACGGACTCACCGTCTCCGCGCCGCTGCTCGGGCCCACATCGACACGGGACTGGACGGCCTCGGTGTCCACGCGGATCGACGGTGCGGCGCTCGCTGCGTCCACCTGGGCGGACGCACGACGGGTCTACCTGCCCGTGCTGGAGCGGCTGAGGAGCGTGCCGACGGACCTCCCGGAGGCGAAGGCGCTCCGGCCGGTCCGCGACTGGTGCGGTGGCGACGAGTGGCCGACCCTCGTGGACGAGGTGGCGCGGGTCTTGCCCACCTCGACGCTGCGCGGACTGGCACGAGGAGTGGTCGCGAGGCTCCTCCGGGCGGAGTCGGACACGGAGCCCACGGTCGTCCACGGAGACCTCAATCCGTTCAACATCCTCGTCGGGACACACTCGATCGGACTGATCGATGTCGATCACGCGTCGGTCGGTGACCCCGCGATCGACCTGTCCTGGCTCGTCCGGAGCTTCCCTGCCGATGAGCTGCGACGAGACCTGCGTCCCGACGAGCTCGCCCGAGCGAGCGTGCACCGCGCTGCGGGGCCGCTCCAGCTCGCGGTCGCCGCACACCGCAACGGCGACAGGGCCCTGATGCACCACGCCCTCCGCAACTTCACGTCACGAGCGGTGGCGGCAGCACAAGGGTGACGTCGCGCGGGTCACGCCGCGGTCGCCCCAGCCGACTCCGCCCGCCCCTCAGCCGCGTCGATGAACCAGTCGAGCCGCTCCCGCAGCTCGGTCAGCTCCGCGATCTGCGCCGCCAGCTTCGCCCGCTCCCCCTGCAGCAACGCCCGCTGCGAGCCGGTCGTCGTGCCGCTGTGCATGCACGGCATGATCTCCGCGATCACCTTCGTCGGCAGCCCGGCGCGCAGGCAGCACCGGATGAGCCGCACGTACTCGACGGCGTCGTCCGCGTAGTCCCGCTGCCCGCCGCCGGTCCGCTCCGACCGCAGCAGGCCCTGCTGCTCGTAGTACCGCAGCGACCGGACGCTCGCACCGGTCGCCTCCGCGAGCTCGCCGATCCGCATTCCGCACTGCCCTCCGTCACCTTGCTTGCACCTGACACTGATGTCAGGTCCTACGGTCACCGTACAACCCACACGGAAGGACCACCACCATGCAGATCACCGGAGCCGTCGCCCTCGTCACGGGAGCGAACCGAGGTCTCGGACGCGAGTTCGCTCGCCAGCTCGTCGAACGCGGCGCGACCGTCTACGCGACCGCCCGGCGGCCGGAGACCATCGACCTCGAGGGCGTCGTGCCGCTCGCGCTCGACATCACCGACCCGGAACAGGTCGCGGCGGCAGCGGAGCGCGCGCAGGACATCACCCTGCTCGTCAACAACGCCGGCATCTCGACCGGGGCCGATCTCGTCACGGGCGATCTCGAGCTCGCACACCGCGAGATGGACACGCACTTCTGGGGCACCGCGTCGATGCTCCGCGCGTTCGCCCCCGTCCTCGGCAGGAACGGCGGCGGCGCGGTCGTGAACGTCCTGTCCGCCCTGAGCTGGTTCAGCATCAGTGGCGCCGGCGCCTACCACGCGGCGAAGGCCGCAGAGTGGGCGCTGACGAACAGCGCGCGGCTCGAACTGGCCGAGCAGGGCACGCTCGTCACCGGTGTGCACCTCGGCGCGGCGGACACGGACATCGCCCGCTGGTACGAGGGCCCGAAGGCCACGCCCCGCGAGGTGGTCGACGCCGTCCTCGCCGGTGTCGAGGCGGACGCGACGGAGGTCCTGGTCGACCAGTGGTCGGAGCTCGTCAAGACGACGCTCGCGGACGCACCGGAGGTGCGCGACGCGCGGATCGCGACGGCGCTGGCCGGCTGATCACCGGACTGGAGGCGCGGGTCGGGCCCGACCCGCGCCTCCAGTACGTCAGTCGCACGCCGCCGCAGGGGCGGGCCCGTCAGCGACGGACCGTGAAGGTCCCGGAGGCCGTCCGACCCGAGCCGTACCCCTGGGCGGAGACGATGTGTTTCCCGACGGTCCGGGTCGTCCCGATCGTGACCGTCGCGGTGCCCGCCGCGTTCGCGGTCACCCGCTGGGCCGCGCCACCGTCGATCCGCATCGTCACGGACTCCCCGGCGCGGAAGCCGGGAGCCGTGAGGGCGACGCCCTTGCCGCGCTTCGGCTGGGTCGGGTTCGCGGTGACGGTGCCCTTGGCTGCCTGCGCCTCGGCGCACGCCTCACCCGCCGTGCCGACGGGAGGTGCGGACGCCCGCTTCCGGCCGTCGACCGTGACGCCGTCGTCCTCGCGGAGCGTCAGGGTGCCGGTCCCGGTGCCGAGCACCGCGCCGCCCTGCGTGAGGCTCACGGAGAGGGGGTAGGCCGTGGTCGGCGACTCCGACGCGCGGCGGTTCCCCACCTTCGTGACCGCGACCGAGCGGCAGGTGTCGCCGGGCTGGAACACGACCGACTGCACCGTCGAACGCACCGTCTCGTCGTAGGCGTCGAGGTCGAACGCCACGGTCGCGGTCTGCTCCGCCGGCCGCGAGAGCACGATCGCGACCCGGGTGGTCCCGGTGGCGTTGCCCTCGTCGACGAACCGGTCGACGACGCGGACGCTGGGGCGGTCGACCACCTTCGGGCTCCCGAGCGACGACTCGGGCACCACGGAGAGGTCGCTGAGCAGCAGGCCGCTCTTCCCCTTCGGCACGACGACCGCGACCTGCCGGACGCTCGTGAGGTCGACGCCGGTGAACGAGGCGAGCGGCACGCGGGCCTCCTGCAGGAGCGTCTTGCGCACGGCGTCCCGGGAACCCGGCAGGAGCGCACCGGCACGGCTGACGTCCGACAGCCGCACGCTCGCCGTCGCGCCGGCGGCGTCGGTCAGGCGGACGCTCACGTCGGCGGCCGACGTCGCCCGGTCGTCGGGCGTGAGGCGCAGCGAGAGCGCCGAGAACGACGACAGGTCGCCCGAGGACGGGCTGACGGCGACCCGGACCTCCCCGCCGGTCGCGCTGCCGGTCGGGGTGACGTGGAGGGCGGGTGTCGCCGGGACGGACGGTGCGAGCCACGCCGGCACGTAGTCGGGCGCGGTGGTCTCCCCGGAGACGCAGGTCGGCAGCGCGGCCGTGACGGCGATCCCGTCCGAGCTCGCGCACGTGGCGGCCCGGAGCGCTCCGGTCGTCGTGACGGCGCGGTCCGGCGCGGTGAAGAGCGCGAGGTCGCGGCGGGTGCTCCCGGGCAGGGACGCCGTCACCCGGAGGTCCGCCTTCCCGAGCGCGGCCGGGACCCGTCCGCTGCCGTCGAAGTACGGCAGGAACTGCTGCTCGCCACCGAGCGTCAGGCGGAAGAAGCCGCTGACCAGGCTCGTGCCGACGGCGTACTGCGCGGACGAGGACAGTCGGGTCGTGCCCTTGGCCTTCGCGCCGCACACCGGGTCGGAGTCGTCCCACCAGTCGTCCGAGGACTCCTTGGGGTAGGTGGCCGGGGTCCACACGCTGTTGAAGAAGTTGTGGTTCGCGCCCATCACGAGGACGGAGGAGCGCAGGACGTCGTCGCCGTACGCCGTCCGGGAGTCGTCGAAGAAGTGCTGCCCCTGCAGGTCGGACACGTCACCGTCGCAGTACGGCAGGACGACGGCGGTGTCGACGTCCGGCAGGGTGGTCCGACCGAAGTCCGTCGGAGCGAGCGGCAGCACCGAGACGATGCCGAACGGCTGCTTCCGCTGGCTGTTGAGCAGTGCCGCACGGACCACGCCGTCGCCGCCGCGGGAGTGCCCCATGAGCCCGACGTGCCGGAGGTCGAGCTTCCCGACGAGCTTCGACGACAACTTCGGCTCCTGACCGGCGTCCGCGCGCTGCAGGAGCGCGAGGTGGTCGAGGACGAGCTGCCCGCGGGCCTCCGCGCCCCCGTCTGCCGCGTAGGTGCCGTCGAGGGCGTTGATCGCGTTCGCGGAGATCGACACGACGACGACACCGTTGCTCGCGAGGGCCTGCGCCGCCGCGGTGTAGCCGAGGTAGCTCGGGATCACCGTCTGCCCCTTGCCGCACGGCCAGCCGGCCCTCGACGGGGTCCCGCCCGAGCACACCTCGTGACGGCCGTGCAGGAACACCGCGACCGGACGCTTGCCGGGGGCGTTCGTCGGCAGCCAGACCGCCGCACGCATCTCTCCCTTGCGCCCGGCGAACCCGCGGATCGTCTCCGCCTGGTCACCGAGGTCGTAGTCGGCACGGACGACGGAGTACGGCCCCGCTGCGGCCGGGTCGGCGTCGAGCGGCGCCGGGGTCTCCCGCGGGACGGCCTGCGGCTTCGTCTGCACCTGCGGGGTCGAGCCACTCGGCCGCTGCACGCCGCCGGTCGACCCGAGCACGACGCTCGTCGCGTCCGCCACCGACGGGTCCGTCGTGGTGACCGTGAGGGTGCGCTGGTCGAGGCTCGTCGTCGCGACGCCGATGTCGGTGCCGTCGACCACGAGCGTCGGGGCCGCGGCGCGGACGGGCAGCGGCTCGTCGAGCGTCAGGGTGACCGTGTACCCGCCGTCGGACGGGGTCACGGTCCAGCCGGGGCCGGACGCGACGGGCGCCGCACCGGTCGAGATCGTGGTACCGGGACCGCCGGGGGTGTCCGTCGCCCCGGCCGTCGCGGGCGTGCCGCTCGACGCGCTCCCGACCGCGACGGCCGTCGGGTCGTCCGACGGGGCGGCGACGGCGGGCAGCGCGACGAGGCTCCCGGCGAGGGCGGACGCCGCGACGAGGGCGACGGCCACGGTCAGGTGCGTGCGATCCGCGCGGCGGTGACGGCGAGGGCGGAGCTGGCGGTGGTGACGGTCCACGTCGGGTACCCCTGTCTGCGAGCGCACGCCCCGAGCGGCACGCGGTCGAGGTCACCGTAGCGAGACCGGTCGGCCAGGCGGATCATCCCGCAGGATGACCGTCCCGGACGGGGGTCAGGACCACTCCGCGCACGATGTCGAGCGTCGCGCGCTCGGTTCAGAGCGTGGGTTGCCCGGGCGCGCAGGAAAGCGCCGGAAAGTGGCAAGAATGCCGCTCGGACTCCTCATTAGGATTCCGTCAGGACCGCCGTTCGAGGCGGTCCGGCCATGTACGCCGGCCCAACGACGGGAGGTTCGAGATGTCGCAGTTCGTCCAGAGGTTCACCCAGGACGCCATCGTCGGAGAGCCCGAGGTCGTCGAGGACCGCCCGGTCCGCGGGGTCGCCACGCACCCGGCCTGGCTCCGGCTCAAGGACGCCGTCGTCACGCTCCAGGGCCTCCAGGCAGCGGACGGCTCCGTCCCGGACCCCGCCGACCACGCCGCCGCGACCGAGCTGCTGGCCGTGGTCGTCCCCGCGATCGCCGAGCTCGCCCCCGCCTTCCCGCACGACGCCGAGTACCTCGACCTGCTCGCGCGGGACTTCGCAGCGTGGCAGGACCAGGGCTTCGGCGTCCCGGACTTCCTGGACTCGCTGAACGCCTTCCAGCCGCAGCAGCACCGGGTCGACGGCCTCGGACACCTCGTCGTGTTCCCCATGTACACGCAGAACGGGAGCGCCTCGCGCTTCGTCGAGGCCCTCCTCGTCGAGGTCATCTGGCCCGACTTCATCGCCGAGCTCGAGGCCGGCGACTACGGCAACAAGCTCTTCGTCGCCCTGCGCTTCGTCGACTTCACGCCCGGGTACGACACGAACTCCGCCGTGCTCTTCCCCGAGACCGTCTCGATGCGCGAGGTCCCGGCGTTCACCTGGGGCGCCATCTTCCAGGACCGCGAGGCCGCCCGCTACCGCCGGGTCGTCCGCGCCGCCGCCGAGATCACGAAGCTCGAGCTGCCCGCGGACGCCGCGGCGATGCTCGACGACCAGGAGCTCACCGAGCGGGTGTTCGTGATGTGGGACATCATCCACGACCGCTCGCACATGCGCGGCGACCTGCCGTTCGACCCGTTCATGATCAAGCAGCGGATGCCGTTCTTCCTCTACTCGCTCGAGGAGCTGCGCTGCGACCTCACGGCGTTCCGCGAGTCGGTGTCCCTGCAGCGGTCGCTCTCCGCGGTGCCGGACGCCGAGCTGTCGGACGCCCGGCGTTCGATCCGCGACCACGCGAAGCTCGTCCAGTACGCGGTGCTCTTCGACCGGGTGTTCCGCTTCGCCATCACCGGCAGCCGCGTCCGCAACTACGACGGGCTCGGCGGACAGCTCCTCTTCGCGTGGCTGCACCAGCACGGGGTCCTGCACTGGACCGACACCCAGCTCACGATCGACTGGGACGCCGTCCCCGACGTCGTCATCGCCCTGAGCGACCAGATCAACGAGCTCTACTGGCGCTCGATCGACCGCCCGAAGTCGGCGCACTGGCTCGCCGCCTACGAGATGCTCACGCAGACCCTCACCCCGCACCCGGCCTCGGCCTGGGCGAAGGGGCTGCCGCAGGAGACGCTCGCCGGGCCGCCGAAGGGCTACACGGACGCCGTCCTCGACGACGAGTTCCCGCTCTCGATGTTCTACGAGGCGCTGAACAAGAAGATGGCAACCGTCATCCAGTCCACCGCGGGCATCACCGGGACGACGGACGACGCCCCGGCTGCCGCCGCGTGAGCGGCGGCGCACTCGCCGGCCGCACGGTGCTGGTCGCGGGAGCGACCAGCACCAGCGGCGCGGCCGTGTCCCGAGCACTGGTCGCCGCCGGTGCGGCGGTCGTCGCCGTCGGCGCGAGGGAGGACGGCCTGGAGGCACTGCGCGCGTCCGTCCCGCAGGTCACGACCCAGCGGTGCGACCTGGCGGACCGCAGCGCGGTCGACGGACTGGTGTCGCGCCTCCAGGCCGACGGCACGCACGTCGACGGCCTGGTCCACCTCGTCGGCGGATGGCGGGGCGGCGGCGGCCTCGCCGGTCAGTCCGACGAGGACTGGGACTTCTTCGACCGCGGCTTCCGCACGCTCCGGAACACGACCCGCGCCCTGTACGACGACCTCGTGGCCTCGCCCGCCGGGCACCTCGCGATCGTGTCGTCGACGAGCGTCGAACGCCCCACCGCCGGAGCGGCGAACTACGCCGCTGCCAAGGCCGCGGCCGACGCCTGGACCCGGGCCGTCGCTGAGGGCTTCCGGAAGGACGCCCCGGCCACCGCCGCAGCGACCGTCTTCGTCGTCCGGGCACTCGACGGCCTCGAGGAACGCCTCGGGGACGAGGTCGTCGGGCTCTGGGACGCCGAGGCGACCGCGGTGAACGGCGTCCGGGTCCCCCTCCGGCCCGAGCCCGCCGCCTCCGAACCTAGGATCGACGCGTGACCCTCCGACTCCACGACCTCGACCTCCGCGGCTTCGCCTCCGACAACTACGCCGGCATCCACCCGGAGGTCCTCGACGCCATCGCCGCGGCGAACCAGGGCCACCAGATCGCGTACGGCGAGGACGTCTACACGGCACGGTTGCAGGAGGTCTTCACCGAGCACTTCGGCGACCAGGCGCAGGCGTTCCCGGTGTTCAACGGCACCGGCGCGAACGTCGTCGGGCTGCAGTCGATGCTCCCGCGGTGGGGTGCCGTCGTGTGCACCTCGACCGCGCACATCCACACCGACGAGGCCGGCGCGCCCGAGCGGGTCGGTGGCATCAAGCTCCTCACGGTCGACGCCCCCGACGGCAAGCTCACACCGGAGCTCATCGACCAGCAGGCGTGGGGCTGGGGCGACGAGCACCGCGCGCAGCCGCTCGTCGTGTCCATCACGCAGACCACCGAGCTCGGCACCGCGTACACGGTGGACGAGGTCCGCGCGATCGCCGACCACGTGCACGGCCTCGGCATGAAGCTGCACATGGACGGCGCCCGGATCTCGAACGCCGCCGCCACACTCGGCCTCCCGCTCCGCGCCTTCACCACCGACGCCGGGGTCGACGTCCTGAGCTTCGGCGGGACGAAGAACGGCCTGCTGTACGGCGAGGCAGTCGTCGTCCTCGACCCGTCGGCGTCCGAAGGGCTGCACTACCTCCGGAAGCTCAACATGCAGCTCTCGTCGAAGATGCGGTTCGTGTCGGCGCAGCTCATCGCCCTGCTCACCGACGACCTCTACCTCCGCTCGGCGCAGCACGCCAACGCAATGGCCGCCCGGCTCCGCGGCGCCCTCGAGTCGGGCATCGCCGACGGCAGCATCCAGGGCGTCGGGTTCAGCCAGGAGACCCAGGCGAACGGGGTGTTCGCGACCTTGCCGGCGGGCGTGGCCGATCGGCTCCGCGAGCACTTCCGGTTCTACGACTGGGACGCCAGCCGGAACGAGGTGCGGTGGATGTGCTCGTTCGACACCTCGGAGCAGGACATCGACGACTTCGTGGCGGCGCTGGCGCGGGAGCTCGCCGCGCTTCCAGCCGACTGAAATCTCACGTTTGACGTTCACCGTTCACCTGAGTACTTTCGCTCGTGAGGTCGCAACGCGGCGGTCTCACGACCCAAAGGGGGAACAATGTCGACGAACCGAACAGCGCTCACGAGCCTCGCGCTCGCTACTGCCGTGGTCATGAGTTCGCTCGTCATCGCACCGGCTGCGACAGCTGACACGACGACCATTCGACCTGGAACGGCTGCAAAGGCTCACTCAGCTGCAGTTGCGGTCAGCTCTGAGCAACTCGCACTCGCGCTCGCGGAGGCGAGGGCCGACGGGTTGGTCGTAGCGGACAGCCAGGGCGCCGACGGGTCGACGACCACGACGGTCGATCTCGGCGATGGCTTCACCTTCGACCTCGTCACCGAGCGCTCTGGCGAGCGGATCGGTGCAGGCAAGGATTCGAGGGGCACCTACGTCAGCTTCAACGCAACCGACCAGAACATGATCATCAGTGGTGCGGCTTTCGCGCTCGGGGCCGCCGTGTGCGCGGTGAGTGGAGGCACGTTCTGCGTCGTCGTCGGCGCGATCCTGACCGCGGCCACGGTGGCGATCACCGGGAGCGGGGCGATCCGTTGCGGCACCAAGCAGCTGCGCGTCTACCCGTTCGCAGGTGGCAAGGTCAAGCCGCGGTGCGTCTGACGGGAGGGATGACGTCATGAAGTCGTTCTTGTTGCGCGTACCGATCGCGCTGCCGCTCAGTTCGGCGCTCGTCGTCGCGGGGTCTGTCCTCGCCACCGCACCCGCGACCGCAGGCCACTGGGGCAGCGTGGTCGGAGCCGCACTCGCCCTGTTCACCGCGATGCTCTGGTCCGGTACGGCGCTCCGTCGCCGACGGCACCGGCAGCCGTGACGGCACCGGTCCGGTGGCGGCCGGCGCTCGTGATCCTGGGCGGCACGGCGGCGACGATCGGAGCCGGGCTCGCGCTGGGCCTGCCGTACGCCTGCCTCGGGGCGCTCGCCACGATCACGTACGCCGCCGTCGCGCCGAGCGTGATCGGCGTGACGCGCGTTCCCCCGGGCGCTGCTCCCGACCCCCGCGAGGTCAGGGAGTGGCGCGAGGCGCATCCCGGAGCGACCATCAGCGAGGCGATCGCCGCGATGTCGGGCCGGTGACCGCATGACGGACGGGAGGCACGTGGCGGACCCGCCCCGTGCCTCCCGTCCGGTCGTCGGTCGCGTCATCGACCCTGCCACTCAGTCGTTCTCGACCTCGAAGTCCCACTCGGCGAGGGTCTTCCCGCCGCCGGGAGCCCAGCGCAGCACACCCTCGCCGACCTTCATGACGGTGCGGACCTCGAACGTGGTGCGCTGCCCGGGGCGGAGCACACTCGTGGGTGTCCCCTTCCCCGGGACCGCAGACAGCCGGTAGGCGTTCCCGAGCTGGTCCGTCGTGGTCAGGTCGGTCAGGGAGACCGGCACGCTGCCGGAGGCGTCCCGCAGCGACACCGTCCACGTGCACGTCGTCGTCTCGCCCTGGTACGGCAGCCCCTCACCGGGGACGACCGGACCGGTGACGGTGGCGAGCACCGTCGCGCCACCGTGCAGGTGCACGCGGACCGCGTCCCCCTCGGAGGTCAGGGCCGGCCGGGCCGCGGTGCCGTCGAGCACCGCGTCCGTGGTCGACGGGATGCCCGCGAGGTACGCCGGCATGCCGCCGTAGGTGTCCTCGACCTTCGGCTCGGCGTGCGACGAGCAGCCGACGAGCGTCCCCGCGAGGACTGCCACCCCCGCCACCGCGACCGCGAGGGACGCGGTGCGTGAGCGGGTCACCGGTGCCTCGCGTTGTTGAACACGTCCGGTCCGTAGGGCTCGAGGCCGGCCTGGCCCGCGTACCCGAGGTGACCGCGACCGTCGACGCCGCCGGAGACGGTGCCGCCGGGAAGCCGCTGGTGGTCGTCCCCTCGACTCACCCCGAACACGTCCTCCATCGTCCGCAGCCAGCTGTAGTGGTTGTAGTACGTCGTGGACACGGTGCCGGGCTTGATGAGCGGACTGATGAGCACGCTGCCGGTGTCGCCGCCGCCGGGGGTCGCGTCGGTGGCGTCGTACAGCGGGTCAGCGGTCTGCCCCGTGGTGAGGAACCCGGGCGCTCCCTCGGCACTGAGCGTGAGGCTCGTGACCGGCCCGGTCGGCGTGACGGGGTTGCCCGAGGCGTCGAGGAGCTGGAACGAGCCGTTGACGACCGAACCCGAGGAGGTCGTCGGGAACTGCGGACCGGTGTCGCTGACGGCACCGACGAAGGTGTCCGCCGGGATCGGGCTGGTGCCCCCGGGACCGGTCGTGTCGGTCGTGTCGACCACGCCGCGGCCGGTGTCGGACGCGACGATCGACTGGTCGGAGACGTAGCTCGACGCGGTGTTCGCGGCGACGGCGTCGGTGCGGGCTCCGGGGGTGTTGCCCGAGCCGCCCCGGACGATGCCGGGCACGCAGTTCGCGGGCACGAGCGTCGGAGAGGTCTGCGTGCACACCGGCGGACGGTCGATGAAGGCGTTGTCGCCGGGGCCCGGGTAGAGCTGGTTGCCCTTCGCGTCCTTGCCGAGCGTCGAGTTCGGGCCGGTGGGCTCGAAGGCGACGTTCTTGCCGTACAGGTTCTCGCCGGCGCGGTCGGCCGCGATGCCCGAGGAGGCGTTCGGCTCGTCGGAGAGCGTCGGTCCGTAGTGGTCCGCGTTGTTGAAGCTGTTGCCGGTGTAGGTGAACGGCGGGTTCGCCTCGTCGAACGTGATGTCGATGAGGCCGCCGTCCTTGAACGCGGCCGAACGCTCGATCATCGGGATGTAGTACTTGAGGAAGAGGTCCGAGGCGTACAGGCCGCCGGTGTGGTTCTTCGGCGTGGTCGACTCCGGCGCGGGCGTGCCCGACTGGTAGACCGGCTGCCCGCTGCTCGTGAACGACCCGGACAGGTTGTTGCCCTTGCAGACCGCGTCGTGCGCGTCACTGCAGTTGTTCGGCGTGATCCAGCTGAACGCCGGGGTGGTCTTCTCGTGCTGCAGGTCGCGGAAGAGTCCGTTCGCGGACGAGTCGAGGTTCGCGATGTGCGCCGAGTCGCAGTCGGTGCCGCCCTGGGCGGGCGTGGTGAGCGACTTCGCCGCGGCACCGTGGGCGCCGGCGGTGCCGGTGAGCCCCTCGAACCACGGGAACGGGAAGTGCTTGGCGACGTACTGGTCGTTCGCCTGGGCGCCGGTGAAGCTCGTCACGCCGGTGGGCGCGGGGTGGTCCGGTGTGGGGGTCAGGTAGGTGGGGTTCGTTTCGGGGTTGTTCGCGGCTGTCCCGGGTGCACCGCAGACACCGTCCTCCCGACCGGGCTGGTTCCTGAGGTCTTGCGCGTAGCCCTTCCACGTCTTGTGGGCGGCGTCGAGCTGGTTGAAGAGGGTCGGCGTGGCGTGCGGGTAGGTGCAGCCGTTCGAGCCGTCGGGCGCGTTCGCGCCGCTCGGCTGCGCAGCGTTCGCCAGCGACCGCACCTGGCCCTTGTCCGAGCCGGAGCGGATGACACTGTGGTCGGACCCGAAGCGGGTGTTCACGACGTTGCAGTCCGCCTGCGTGTCGGCCTGCGGGGCCTGGCCGGCCACCATGGAGAGGTAGTTGTCCATGCTGAAGTGGCCGGTGCCGTAGGAGTTCTTCAGCAGCACCCCCTGCGCGGGCAGCGTCTTCCAGAGGTAGCTGTTCTGGTTGAGCCCGGTGAACGTCGCGTCGTACGACTTGTTCTCGAGGATGATCAACCAGACGTGCTTCACCTGCCCGGGACGCAGCCCGGTCGAGGTGATGGTGGCCCCGCGCTGCGCTGTGCTGGCGTCGGCGGCTGAGGCGGTGGAGGTCGCGATGCCCGCGACGGCGGCGGCGAAGATGCCTGCCGCGGCGACGAACGCTGCTGCGCG
Organism: Curtobacterium sp. NPDC089689; assembly: GCF_044749145.1. NCBI lineage: Bacteria > Bacillati > Actinomycetota > Actinomycetes > Micrococcales > Microbacteriaceae > Curtobacterium > Curtobacterium sp. NPDC089689. The sequence goes on from NZ_JBIVHJ010000007.1 coordinate 63,875, forward strand.
ACGCCGACCCTTGGTCCTGCCGGAGAACTTCATGTGGGAAGTCTCGCGCCGTGCTCACCCCCGCTCGGGGGACGGCAGGTGAACGGGTCGTGAGGGACCGCACAGCGTGCGGCTGTCCGTGCGCGGGACGCCGCGGCGACGCGCCCCGCGCACGGGTGCCGGTCAGCTCGTCACGCGCTTCCGACCGGCCACTCGGCCATGGAGGTCTCCTCGTACCCAGCGGCAGGACGCTACTGCGTCCTGCCGCTGGGGATGGTCGGGTCGGTGGGCACACCGGACCGGCCGGGAGGCACGGTGCGTCTCCCGGGGTCTGGTGTGGTGGGTGGGTGGTGCGGTCTACTGCACGCGGGTGGGTTTGGCCAGGGCGGCGCGGGTGCCGCCGGTGAGGTGGACCAGGACCGGGACCTGCCGGCCGAGGGTGCGGTCCAGCACGCCGATGGCGTGGTCGAC
>NZ_JBIVHJ010000008.1:0-37370 GCF_044749145.1 Curtobacterium sp. NPDC089689
AAGTGCGGGCCTGTATTCACCCACAGGGGGGGTGTCAACGTCCCCGCGGGGGCGCCCCCCCCCCCCCCCCCCCCCCCCCCCCCGCCACCGGGGGGCCCCGGGGGGCGCTCCGCCTCGGGATGGCGGGGCGCCCTGCCCTTCGTGCTCCCCACGCTCGTGCTGTTCGTCGGGTTCCTCGTCTACCCGATGGCCTCCACCGTGGTGATGAGCTTCTTCTCCTGGGACGGCTTCATCACGTCGCCGAAGACGTTCGTCGGGGTCGACAACTACGTCCGGATCTTCACCCAAGACCCCGTGTTCTGGCCCGCCTTCCGCAACACGGTGGTCTGGGTCGTCCTGTCCCTGCTCGTGCCGACGGCGCTCGGGCTCGGGATCGCGCTCGGCCTCAACCGCAAGCTGTTCGGTCGGAACCTGCTCCGGTCGGCGTTCTACATCCCCGCAGTCCTGGCCTCGATCGCCGTCGCGACGATGTGGGTGTGGCTGTACAACCCGCAGTCCGGACTCGTCAACGGCGTCCTCGACGCGGTCGGTCTCCACGCGCTCGCCCAGGACTGGCTCGGCGACGCGCACATCGCGCTGTACGCGGTCTTCGTCGCCTTCGTCTGGCAGACCGCGGGTTTCAACATGGTCCTCTACCTGGCCGGGCTGCAGAACGTCCCGGAGGAACTCGTCGAGGCGGCCAAGCTGGACGGCGCCGGCAGGGTCCAGATCTTCCGCGCCGTGACCTGGCCGGCACTCCGACCGACCACGATCATCGTCGTCGTCCTCACCATGATCAGCTCGCTCAAGGTGTTCGACCTCATCGTCGGCACCACGGGAGGCGGACCGGCCCAGTCGACGCAGGTCCTCGCGCTGTGGTCCTACCAGCAGTCGTTCTCGAACCACGTGTTCGGGCTCGGCAACGCGATCGCGACCGTCCTCTTCGTCGTGAGCATGATCCTCGTCGTCCCCTACATGATCTGGACCTTCCGAGGGAGCAAGGAAGCATGAGCACCGCCATCGAACCCGCACCCGTGGTCACCGACGCCGGGCAGCGACGCTCCAGCGCCGACCGTGGCACGGCGGCCCGACGCGAGCGTCGTCGCGACTGGCCGCTGATCGGCCTCTGGATCGCGCTCGTCGTCGCGGCGATCATCTGGATCGTGCCGTTCCTGTTCATGTTCATCACGTCGGTGAAGAGCCAGGCGGACGTCGCGAACCTGGCTCCGTGGGCGCTCCCGACGCACTGGGAGTGGGGCAACTACACCGACGCCGCACAGGTCGGCAACATCTGGGTCTCCGGCGCGAACAGCCTCGTCATCGCCGTGATCAAGGTGCCACTCGGCCTCCTGCTCGCCGCGATGGCCGCGTTCGCGCTGTCCCGGCTGAAGTTCCGGTGGCAGCAGCTCCTGCTCGGCGTCATCGCCCTCGGGACGCTGATCCCGGTGCAGGTCGCTCTCGGCCCGCTGTTCTCGACCATGCTCAGCCTGAACCTGCTGAACACGAAGGTCGGCCTGATGCTGCCGTACCTGGCGTTCGGCGTCTCCTACCAGGTGTTCATCCTCTACGGCTTCTTCAAGGCGATCCCCGAAGAGCTCGACGAGGCGGCGCGCATCGACGGCGCCGGGAACTGGCGGCTGTTCTGGCAGGTCATCCTGCCGCTGGCGAAGCCGGCTCTCGCGGCGCTCTTCATCCTCGACTTCGTGTCCACGTGGAACGAGTACCCGATGGCGCTGACGCTCCTCCAGACCACCGACCAGTTCACGATCCCGCTCGGCATCACGAACTTCCAGACCCAGTACGGGTCGAACTACCCCCAGCTGAACGCGTACATCATCATGTCGATCCTGCCCGTGCTGATCGTCTACCTGCTGTTCCAGCGCTACTTCGTCCAGGGCGCCCTCGCGGGCGCGGTGAAGGGATGACCATGACGACCACCGAACCGACCTTCGGCGCACGGACTGCGCTCTGGGACGTCCTCCGCGACCCCTCGGCCGCCGACGTGCTGCGCCGGCACGCCCCGTCCATCGTCGGGTCGACCCTGCTGCACACGTTCCACTCGCAGCCGCTCGGCCTGGTGCTCGACACCGAGGAGGAGTTGTCGACGGCGGACCGCGAGGCCGTCCTCGCCGAACTCGCACAGATCGCCCCGGGGTCGACCGACCGAACCGCGAACCAGACCCCTGCCCCGAGCGCACCGTCGGCGCAGTACGAGCCGGCCGGAACCGCGGTCGGGTCGGCGGAGACCACGCACGCGCCGTCGGTGGGGCGCTGGGAACGGTTCGAGGTGGTGATCGCCGGGCCGGCGCACGGCAACCCCTTCACCGACGTCGAGCTGACCGCGCGGTTCCTCGGCCCGGACGGTGCCGCGGCCGAGGTCCTGGGGTTCTACGACGGCGACGGTCGCTACCGGATCCGTTTCCTCCCGCCGGTCGAGGGGACCTGGCGGTTCGAGACCGCGAGCAACGCCGCCAGCCTCGACCGGCTCGCCGGACAGTTCGAGGTCACCGCCAGCACGTCGAGGGGACCGGTCCGCGTCGACGGCATGCACTTCCGGTACGCGGACGGCACCCGGTACCTGCCGATCGGGACGACCGCGTACGCGTGGACCCACCAGGGTGACGACCTCGAGGAACGGACCCTCCGCACCCTCGGCAGCGCACCGTTCACGAAGATCCGGATGTGCGTGTTCCCGAAGTCGTACACGTTCAACAGCAACGAACCCGAGCGCTTCCCGTTCACCCGGGACAGCGACGGCGGCTTCCTGCTCGACCGGTTCGACCCCGCGTACTGGGCGCACCTCGAGCAGCGCATCGACGAGCTCGACGCCCTCGGCATCGAAGCGGACCTCATCCTCTTCCACGCCTACGACCGGTGGGGGTTCTCCCGCATGGACCCGGCGTCGGACGACCGCTACGTGCGGTACGCCACTGCCCGGCTCTCGGCGTTCCGGAACGTCTGGTGGTCGATGGCGAACGAGTTCGACCTGCTCTTCGACAAGACCGAGGCGGACTGGGAGCGGTGGGCGGGGATCGTGCAGCGGTGGGACGCGACCGACCACCTGCGCTCGATCCACAACTGCCGCGTGGTCTACGACCAGGGTCGGCCGTGGATCACCCACGTCAGCATGCAGCGGACAGACGCGTACAAGACCGCTGAGATGACGACCGAGTGGCGGCGCTGGCAGAAGCCCGTCGTGGTGGACGAGTGTGCGTACGAGGGCAACATCGACCAGGGCTGGGGCAACATCTCCGGGGAGGAGATGGTGCGCCGGTGCTGGGAGGGCGCCGTCCGCGGCGGCTACGTCGGGCACGGCGAGACCTACGTCGACCCGGACGAGGTGCTCTGGTGGGCGAAGGGCGGCGACCTCCACGGGACGAGCCCCGAGCGGATGGCGTTCCTCGCGCGGATCACCGAGGAGGCGCCCGGCGGGGTCCTCGAACCGGTCGCAGGGGACTGGGACGCGCCGGCCGCCGGGGTGGTGGGTGAGCACGTCCTCTACTACTTCGGCTTCAGCCAGCCGACCTTCCGACGGTTCTTCCACGACCCGTCCACCACTTGGGACGTCGACGTCATCGACACCTGGAACACGACGGTCGAGACCGTGGCCAGGGGCGTCTCCGGCCGGTTCGTGGTCGATCTCCCCGGCCGTCCGTACATCGCCGTCCGCCTGCGCCGAGCGGCCTGACCAGGCGAACCCGAGCAGCCCGACCAGGCGAACCCGAGCAGTACGCTCCCAGCACCACCGACAGACAGGAACACCATGACCGACCGCCTCACCGGAAAGACCGCACTCGTCACCGGCGCCGCGAACGGGATCGGCCGTGCGATCGCCGACGCCTTCGTCGCCGAGGGCGCGGTGGTCGTCTACGCCGACCGGGACGCCGACGCCGCCCGTCGAGCCGCCACGGCACCGAACGCGATCGCCCAGGAGATGGACGTCGCCGACGAGGCGAGCGTCGTCGCCGCGTACGACGCGGTCGCGCGGGCCGGGCACTCCGTCGACGTCGTCGTCGCGAACGCCGGCGTGCAGCTCTTCGGCCTCGACGCCGCGGTCGCCGACGTGGACCTCGAGACCTGGAACCGCACGGTGGCGGTCAACCTGACGGGGACGTTCCTCACCGTGAAGCACGCGGTGCGGTCGATGCTCGCGAACGGAGGTGGGTCGATCATCGCGACGGGGAGCCCGACGGGCCTCAACGGCGAGGGCTCGACCTTCGCGGCGTACAGCTCGACGAAGGGTGGCGTCCACGCACTCGTCCGGGCGACGGCGATGGCGTACGCCCGCGACGGCATCCGCGTGAACACGGTCGTGCCCGGCTACACCGAGACGGGCCTGGTGACGACGATCGCTGACGACCCCGAGGCGCGTGCCGCGATCGTGTCACGCACCCCGCTCGGTCGGCCTGGACGTCCGGAGGACGTCACCGGGATCGTGGTCTACCTCGCGAGCGACGAGTCCTCCTACGCAACCGGCTCGGTCTTCCGGGTCGACGGCGGCATGACGAGCCTCTGACGGAGCCGACCGTGCACGACGGACCTGCCGGGCGAGCAGCAGCAGACGAAGCAGCAGCAGCAGACGGAGCAGCAGACGGAGCCGCCGACGGTCGACCCTGGGACGCATCCCTGCCGCCCTGGCCGAGCGCCGAGCCGGAGGAGACGGTCACCGCGGGACCGTGGCGACTGACCCTCCGTGAGGCGGAGGTGGCGGACCTCGCCCACGACGGCGTCGTCGTGCTCCGCGCCGTCCGGTTCGTCACCCGCGACCACGACTGGCGCACCGCGGACGACACCGTGACGCACCGGAGCACCACGCCGACCGCGACCGGCGTCCGGATCTGCACCGAGGTCGCAACCGCCCTCGATGCCCGCGAGGTGCTCCGTTCCACGCTCGACCTCGTCATCGACGGCGACACCCTGCGCGTCGAGGCGACCGCGACGACGACCACCGCATTCCGCCGCAACCGCATCGGCCTCGTCGTGCTCCACCCGCCGACGGTCGCCGGGCTGCCCGTCACGGTCCGCCATCCCGTCGGTCCGCCGACCGAGCAGTCCTTCCCGACGTGGATCGCACCGCACCAGCCGGCGACGGACGTCGTGGGTCTCACGTGGTGGGTGGGGGACCACGAGCTCGCGCTCGACCTCGACGGGGCGGTGTTCGAGTCGGAGGACCAGCGCAACTGGACCGACGCCTCGTTCAAGACGTACTCGACACCCCTCGCCGAGCCGTTCCCCGTCGCACTCCCGGCCCGCACCCGGATCCGGCAGGCGCTCACGCTGCGCGTGACCCGACGGCCTGGAGGCGCTCCCGCCCCCGCCGCGGACCTCGCGGCCCTCGACGGCGCGGCTCCGACCTCCGCACGGACCCCGTCGCCGACCCTCCAGTACACGGCGTCGTCGGCCCCGGCCGCGACGCGACCCGACGACGCGGACCTCCCGGCACCGGCACCGGTCCTGGTCGAGCCGGTCCTCGACCAGCCCGATGCCAGGAGCCTGCTCGCACTGGCCCGGCGTGACGCGCGTGGAGCACCCCTGGACGTCCGCTTCGTCACGGACGACCCGGACGCCCTCCGTGCCGCGATCGACGCCGTCCTCGAGGCGGGACCGGTGGCCCGGGCGGGCGCGTACGACCCCGTCACGCACGTGACCACGCCACCGTTGCAGCGGGCACTGCGGGATGCGGCGCGTTCGGTCGGCGGCCTCGAGGTCGTGGCGGGAACGCGTGCGCACTTCACCGAGCTGAACCGGGCCGTCGACCTCCACAGCGCGTGGGACGGCCCGCTGTCGTTCAGCGTGACGCCGCAGATGCACGACCGGTCGCGTGCCCAGATGACCGAGTCGCTGCGGATGCTGCGCTGGGTGGCGATGAGTGCCTCCAGGCTGGCTGCCGGCAGGCCGCTGCACGTCGGACCGGTGACGCTGCGTCCGCGCTTCAACGCGGTGGCGACGTCGCCGCGACCGCGTGTCACCGACGTGACGGCGGCAGGCGGGTACGGACCGCACCTCGTCCCGGACGCGACGGACCCGGACCAGCACAGCGCGGCGGCACGGGCCTGGACAGCCGCGGCGGTGCGGGCACTGAGCGTGCCCGGCGTCGCGACGGTCACGCTCGGTGAGCTGTGGGGGCCGCGGGGCATCGTCCCGGCACGTACTTCGTGAGCGGCGGGCCGGTGTCGCGCGCGTTCTGGCGCGCGCAGGCGTCCGCGCTGCACGCGGCCCTGTTCCCGGACCGACCCGCGCTCCGGTGGTCAGCGGTCGCGGAGCGCCAGCGCGAGGTGCGGGCCTCCCGTCCGTCTCGCGGTCGCGTCGGGACCGGCCGTGCCCCGTCAGCGGTCGACGAGCTCCCGCGGAACGGCCCCCTGGGCCGCCCGTCGTGCCGCTCGTCGGGCGACGAGGCGGCTGCGGACGGTGACGGCGATCACGACGGCGAGCACGGCGTAGAGCACGATCGGGATCGGTCCGGCGACGAGCACCGAGAAGTCCCCGTCGGCGCTCAGCGCGGCGTCGCGCAGGCTCGTCTCGGCGAGCGGGCCGAGCACCATGCCGATCACGAGCGGCGCGAGCGGCACGTCGAGCGCCCGCATGAGGAACCCGACGATGCCGATGCCGAGCAGCATGAGCAGGTCGAACACCGAGCCGCTCGTCGCGTAGATGCCGAGGCCGCAGAACACCGCGATGCCGGCGTACAGGTACGCGCGTGGGATGCGGAGCAGCTTCGCCCAGAGCATCGCGAACGGCAGGTTGATGACCAGCAGCACCACCATCGCGATGAAGAACGACGCGAGCAGCGCCCAGACGAGGTCGGGGGACCGGTCGAACAGCAGCGGCCCGGGCTGCAGGCCGTACTGCCGGAACGCGGCGAGCATGATCGCGGCGGTCGCCGACACCGGGAGGCCGAGCGACAGCAGTGCGCCCATCGCCATGCCGGTCGTCGAGTTGCCGGCAGCCTCGGGCGCCGCGAGACCGCGGATCGCCCCGCGGCCGAACTGCGGGTCCTTCCGTCGGGCATCGAGCCGCTTCTCGAGGCCGAACGCCAGGAAGGTCGGGATCTCGGAGCCGCCTGCGGGGACGACGCCGAACGGCAACCCGATCGCGGTGCCGCGCAACCACGCGGGAGCCGCTTCGCGCAGTTCCCTGCGCGACAACCACGGGCGACCGGTGGCCCGCACCATCTTCCCGTCCTTGAGGTGCCGGGCGAGGCACGCGACGTGGATGACCTCGCCGAGGGCGAGGATCGCGACGGTCACCGTGACGAGCGAGATGCCGTCGAACAGCTCCGGGACGCCCATCGTGAAACGGGGTGCGCCGGAGATGCCGTCGACGCCGATGACGGCGATGCCGAGGCCGAGGCACAGCGACCCGAGTCCCTTGAGCGCGTCGTCGGTCACGACCGACGACGTCGTGACGAACGCGAAGAGGGCGAGGGCGAAGAACTCCGCGGGACCGAAGCTCGACGAGAACGTCGCGAGCGCCGGAGCGAGGAACACGACGAGGATCGACGCGACCATGCCGCCGACGAACGCGCCGATCGCCGCGGTCGCCAACGCCTGCGCCGCCCGACCGTTCAACGCCATCTTGTGGCCCTCGAACGTCGACGCGATCGCCGAGGCCTGTCCCGGCGTGTTCATCAGGATGCCCATCGTCGAGTCGCCGAAGAGGCCGCCGAAGTAGACGCCGGCGAACATGATGAACGCCGCCGTCGGGTCGAGCGAGAACGTCACGGGCAGCAGCAGCGCCACCGCCATCGACGACCCGAGACCGGGGAGCACGCCGACGGCGGTGCCGAGGAGGCAGCCGACGACGACCCAGAGCAGGTTGGCGGGCGTCAGGGCTCCCGCGAACCCGTCACCGAGGAGACCGAGCACGTCCATGTCAGAACCTCCATCCGACGATGCCCGAGGGCAGCGACAGGTCGAGCACCATGTCGAAGGCGATGTAGCTGAGCGCAGCCACCGTCAGTCCGACGACGAGGGGGCGGAGCCAGCCGGGGGCACCGAGGCCCTTGGCGACGCCGAGGAACAGCAGGCCGGCGCCGACGATCCAGCCGAGCACGTCGAGCAGCAGCGCGAAGGCGGCGAACGACACGACGACCCAGGCCAGCGAGCGCCAGTCGACGCGCACGGCGCGCTGGGGGGCGGCGGCAGCGGCGTCGACCGCGACGGCGGTGTCGGCCGTGCTGGGCGTGGCTGGGGCGGTCGCGGCGGTGCCCGCGGTGGCCGGGGCTGCGACTCCGGCGGTGGCCGGGTCGGTGGCTCCGGCGGCCGGCTCGCTGTCCGGACCGTGCCGCAGCTGCCGGACGGACCGGACGACGAGGAGTGCCGCGAGCAGCAGGAGCGCGGCGGCGACGATCCCCGGGAACACCGCGGGCCCCGGGAACGCGGTGCCGGCGGGCACCTCCATCGTGACGATGCCGACGACCAGGTACACCGCGAAGGCCGTGAACAGCGCCGGCGTGGTGAGCTCCTTCGCCACCTCGGCGACACGACCGGGGTCGGCGCGGAGCGTGAGGCGTTGCCCGACGACCGCAGACGACGACGTGGGGTTGCTCGGACGGGTCATCGGCCCAGCTCCTCGTACAGCCCCTGGATGCGTTCGCGTTCCTCGTCGATGAACGCGTCGAGCTCGCGGCCCGTGATGATCCGCTCGGTCCAGTGGTACCGGTCCATCGCGTCCCGCCACTCGGGCGTCCGCAGGGTGTCGCGCACGATGCCCGTCAGCTGCGTCCTCTCCGCGGAGTCGAGGCCCCCGGGTGCGGCGATCATGCGCCAGTTGGTCAGCGTCACGTCGTAGCCCTGGTCCACGGCGGTGGGGATGTCGATGCCCTCGACCGGCTGCTGCGCCACGAGCGCGAGCGCGCGCAGACGGCCCGTCTCGATCTGGTCGATGTTGTCGGGGTAGCCGCCGGAGGCCGCCGCGGCGGTGCCGTTGAGCAGCGCCTGGATGGCCTCGCCGCCACCGTCCGAGGGGATGTAGTTCGTGTCCGCCGGGTCGAGACCCGCCGAGACCGCGAGGTCGGTGACGACGAGCTGGTCGAACGAACCGCCGCCCGTCCACGGCACGGAGCCGGGCCGTTCGCGCCAGGCGTCGACGAGGTCGTCGAGCGTCTCGTACGGCGAGTCGGCGGGGACGACGATGACGTCGTACTCCTCCACCGTGACCGCGAGGGGCGTGATGTCGTCGTGCGTGACGGCGGAGCCGAACTGGACCTCGGCGGCGAGCAGGCCGGTCCCGCCCACGAGCAGCGTGTCCGTCTGGCCCTCGAGCCGTGCGACGTTGCCGAGCGCGATCGTGCCGCCGGCGCCCGGCATGTTGACGACCTGCACCGAGTTCACGATGCCGTTCGCGCGCTGCGCCTGCTGCATCGACCGCGCGACGCCGTCCCAGCCGCCGCCGGCCGCAGCGGGCGCCACGATCGTGACGGAGGTCGTGGGGTCGCCGCCGGCCGCGGCGGAGGTGATGGACCCGAAGGCCGCGACGCCGATGGACACCGCGGCGACGGTTGCGCCGACCGCGCGGGCGACGGCGCGACGGCCCCGTGGCCGTGCGGGCGTCGCCGGTGCTGACTGCTCTGTCATGGATGGCTCCCTCCTGCGCACGTCGTCGTGCCGCAGGTCGAGAAGTACGATGGCAGTCGCCGTCCGGACCGGCATCCGACGGCGGAGTTGTGCTCATTGACGCTCACGACGTGACGACCGGAGGGGGACCACGGTGAGGAGACCGCGTGCCACCCGACTCGGACGCAGCGCCGTGCTGGCGTTGCCGAGCATCATCGTGCTGGCCGCGACCGGCGTGACCACGGGGGTCGCCGCAGCCGTGCAGGAGCAGAGCATCCGGGCCTCCGTGGTCGACCAGGTGTCGGGTGTCGCGTCGAACCTCGCCGACCTGCCCGAGCTCCGGGCCGCCGTCACGTCGGTCGTCGACGCCGGCGCTCCCGGAGCGCTCGCCGACGCCGACGGTCTGACGTCGGCCACGGCGTCGCTCCAGCCGATCGCTTCCCTCGTCGAGGGCGCCTCGGGGGTCTCCTACGTCGTGGTCACCGACGACGAGGGGGTGCGCATCACCCACCCCGACCCGTCCGAGCGCGGCGAGCTCGTCGAGACGACGATCGCACCCGTGCTCGCGGGTGAACGGTTCGTCGGCACCGAGACCGGTCCGTCGGGCCCGACCCTGCGTGCGAAGGTGCCGATCGTGGGCGCCGACGGCCAGGTGGTCGGGGTCGTCGCGGTCGGCGTGCTCGAGTCGGCGATCGCCGCCGACCGCGCACGGGCCTTCGGCGCGCTGTTGCCCTGGAGCACGGGTGCCCTCGTCGTGGCGACGCTCGCGAGCGTGCTGCTCTCGCTCGGGATCGCACGGCGGCTGCGGCGAGCGGACGCCGTCGACGCGGAGAGCCGACAGGTGCGGCGGACCACCGACGCGCTGCGCGAGCAGGCGCACGAGTTCGGGACGCGCCTGCACGTCGTCCGCGGGCTCGTGGCGCAGGGCGACGGTCCGGACGCGCTCGCGTACATCGACGCGGTGGCACCAGGGCTGACCAGCGGAGGCGGCGCGGGGTCCCCGCGGCGCGGCGCCGTGGCGACCGCCACGATCGAGGCGGTGCGCTCCGAGGTCGACGCGCACGGAGCCGCGCTCGAGCTGCGGGTCGCCGACGACGTCGTGCTCGACGACGAGGTCCTGCTCGTCGTCGCGAACCTGTGCCGGAACGCCGCCGAGGCGGGTGCGGCACGGGTGCGCTGCACGATCGGCACCCGGGGCGACGTGGTGGCGGTCACCGTCGAGGACGACGGCCCCGGCATCGACCCGGCGGACGCCCACCGGGTGCTCGGGTCCGGCTGGTCGTCGAAGGCCGACGAGACCGGCCTCGGTCGTGGCGTCGGGCTCGCGGTCGTGCGACGCACGGCGACCGACCGCGGCGGCTCGGTGGTCGTCGGGCGGTCGGCGTCGCTCGGCGGGGCGCGGCTGGACGTCGAGATGGCGGTGGCGCCGTGACGCCGCCGGTCCGCGTGCTCGTCGTCGACGACGACGCCGGTGCCCGCGCGCTGCACGTGCGGTGGGTCGCCGCGACCGAGGGGTTCGAGGTGGTCGGTGCCGCAGCGTCCGGCAGCGCCGCGCTCGCCCACGTCGAGCACGGCGTCGACCTGGTGCTCCTCGACATGCGCCTGCCCGACATCAGCGGTGTCGAGGTCCTGCACCGCATGCGCCTCGCGGGTGTCGAAGCCACCGACGTCCTGGTCGTGAGCTCGTCGCGCGACCAGGTCACCGTCCGACAGGCACTCGCCGCGCACCCGGTCGGCTACCTCATGAAGCCGTTCGACCGCGAAGCGCTGCAGGACCGGCTCCGTACGTACGCCGCCGAGCGTCGCGGACGGGAGACCCCGCAGCGCGCCGTGCCGATGGGGCAGGGCGACGTCGACCGGCTGCTCGCCACCGGTTCGGTGCGGGTACCCGTACCCGCGCGGGGCGCTGCGGCGCACACAGGTCAGGCGCTGCCCAAGGGCGTGAGCGCGCCGACGCTCGAACGGGTCGTCGCGGCGCTCGACCCCGCGGTCGCCCGGTCGGCCGACGAGGTCGCGGCAGCCACCGGGACGTCGCGGGCGACGGCGCGGCGGTACCTCGACCACCTGGTCGCGACGGGCGCGATCGACCTCGCGCACCGCTACGGTCGGCGGGGACGCCCGCAGGTGCTCTACCGGCTGGCGCCGGTGCCCTGACCACCGCCCTGACGGACGGGCCTGGAGGCACGACCCACCTCCGACGTCGACCGCCCGTCGACGACGGAGCAGCTCCGGGTTCGCGCGTCCGGCTCGGCATGTGGTCGCAGACGCCCCGCCGCCGCGGCCGCCCGCTTCAGGGGAGCGGGGCTGCCAGCCGGTCGAGCCAGTCGCCGAGCAGCGCACGCTCGTTCGCGCTCAGCACGGTCGCGCCGGCGAGCTGCTGCCGGAGTTGCATCGCGGCCCCGCCGTGGTCCAGTGCGGGCGTACCCAGTGCGAACACTCCCGCGAACGTCGACTCACGGATTCGGTGGGACAGGGTGCGGTCGCGCCGTTCCGCCGACATCGCGAGGAGCGTGAAGACGACGCCGACGCCGGCGGCGCGGATCATGCTGACGGCGACCTCGACGGGCACGGCCAGCACGCCGACCGCCGCGGCCTCCTCGATCTGCGTCCGGAGGATGGCGTCGATGGCGTCGGCGGCGGGGGAGGAGGAGCCGACCCGGGGCTCGCCGTACGCGATCGAGTACACCTGTGGGTGCCGGAGGCCCCAGTCGACGTGCATGTCCCAGCCCTGCCGGAGTGAGTCCACCGGATCGGTCCCGGGCGTCCACCCGGTCCAGGTCGCGAGGTGCGCGGAGAAGCCGTGCAGCGCGACCTGGTCGAGGAGGCCCTGCTTGTCGCCGAAGATGCGGTAGATCGTCGGGGCCTGGATGTGCAGTGCCGAGGTGATCGCCCGGGTCGTGACGGCGTCGCGTCCGTCGGTGTTCAGCAGCTCGTGTGCCGTGTCCAGGATGCGGATGCGCATCTCCTCGGATCGGGTCAACGCACGGCCTCTCGTGTCGGTGGCACGGCCGGGCGGGTCCCGGCGCCTCGAGCCGGTGGGACCGGACTCGCGTCCATGATCCCACCGGCTCGAGGCCGTCAGACGCGCTCGAGTGCACGACCGACGCGGAAGAGGGTCGCTTCGTCGAAGTGCTTCCCGATCAGCTGGACACCGACCGGCAGCCCGTCGACGGTGCCGCATGGGACACTGAGGGCGGGGTGGTGGGTGACGTTGAAGGGCGTTGTGTTCGCGGACATCTCGATCGACGCGCCGATCGCGGCTCCGGCTCCGTGTGCCGGGTCCGGGAGCGGCCGCGCGGTCTGCGGGGTTGTCGGGGTGACGAGCACGTCGAAGCGTGAGAGGGCCTCGTCGTACGCGGCGCGGAGTACACGAGCCCGGTTGATCGCCTTTGCGTAGTGGAGGCGTCCGGCCTGACGGTCGACGTACGCGCCCACCAGCGTGAACAGTCGGACGTTCGCGGGGTGGGCGTCGGCGTCGCCGCGGTGGTCGAGGAGGCGCTGCATCATGTCGACCGGGTAGCGGTCGAGCCGCCCGAACCCGAAGCCCTGGTTCCGGAGCACCGTCTCGGCCATCCCCTCGATCGCGATCGCGGTCCAGAGCGCCGGCGCGAGGGCGTGGAGCGGGACCGAGACCTCCTCGACGACCGCGCCCGCTCCGCGGAGTCCCTCGGCGGCAGCACGGACCGTGCGGTCGACTGCCGCTTCGGCGTGTTCGGTCCCGAAGCCCTCCCGCAGGAGCCCGATCCGCAGCCCCGTCACGCCTTCGTCGAGCTGCGCGAGGTAGTCGCCGACGACGACGTCGCGTTGGCGGGGGTCGAAGCCGTCGGGGCCGGCGATGACGCTCAGCAGCCGTGCGTTGTCGGTCACGGTGCGGGTCATCGGGCCGACGTGGTCGAAGGACGCGTCGAGGGTGGCGATGCCGGTGTACGGCACCAGGCCGTAGGTCGGCTTGAGTCCGACGACCCCGGACCAGGACGCCGGCATCCTGATCGACCCCGCCTGGTCGGCACCGAGGGTCATGTCCGCGTCGCCCGTGACGAGCGCGACGGCGCTGCCGCTCGACGAGCCTCCGGCGGACCAGCCCATCCGGTGCGGGTTGTGCACGACGCCGGACGAAGCGGTGTGGCTGCCGCCGGACATGCAGAAGTACTCGTTGGTCGTCTTGCCGACGATCTCGGCCCCTGCGGCGAGGGCCCTCGTGACGACGGTCGCGTCCTCGTCCGGGACGAAGCCCGAGAGCTCGGCTGAGCCGTTCCGCATCGGGACGCCGGCGACGAGGATGCTGTCCTTCACGCCGAGACGGACCCCGGCGAGCGGACCGACCTCGGCACCGCGGACGGACGTGCGGACCTCCCACGCGTGGTGCGGATCCTCGGTCCCGGACGGGATCCGGTACTCGACCGGCGCGCGGCCCGGGCGAGTGTCGTCCTCGGGGACCGCGTCGAGGGCGTCGTAGACCCTGAGCATGCCGGCGATCATCGCCGTGTACTCCTCGGGCGCAGCCGCGATGTCGGCGTAGCCGATCTCGGCCGCGATGTCGGCGATCAGTGTCGGAGTGGGTGAGGTGACGGACATGAGGGCTCCTGCTCGGGTCGGCGGTGCGAATTGGGTGCTAACAAAAAAAAGTTAGCACCTTGCAACCCCCGTGTCCGGACGACGGGAACCCCGCAGCGACGCGTCTCCGGGGCGTCGCTCCGTCCCCGAACGCGCGACCTGCCAGGATGCCCCCATGGGAACGTCGGCACCGGGAGAGGACACCCCGTCCTTCCGTCGCTTCCGTGTCGAGACCATCAGCGCGAACCGCAGCCCCGAGATCGACCGCACCTACGGGATCGTGGACGGCGTCGGCGGCGCGCTCGAGGCCTACCGGTACGTGGGAGCCGGTGACGCCGACGTGTCGATGCGCGGCGCCGAGGTCGAGGGCACCCGCTCGGGCCGGCTCGACCCGCGCCCGGACCACATCGTCTTCTGGATCGGCGACGGCACCGCCACCATCGAGGACTGCACGGACGGCTCGACCCTCACGGCCGAGCCCGGGCACCCCGTGGTGTTCTCGGCCTCCGTGCCCTACCGGTTCACCGCGGACACCCGCAAGATCACCATGCTGCACCTGTCCGACCGGATCCTCCGGCAGGCCCTCGCCCGGCGGGACCAGGTCGTGCACGGCCCACTCGTGTTCGGCCAGCAGCCGGACATCGCGTCCGCGCTCGGACCCCTCCGCGCGATCCTCCGCAACCGCGCCGCCGCGCTGACCGATGAACAGGTCGACGGTGCACACCGCGACGAACTCAACGCCGAGATCGCCGCGTCGGTCGTCGACGCGTTCCCGCTGCTCGGTGCGGACCCGGAGGAGCCGTCCTCGGCAGCGCTCCGCGCCGCCCACTGGGTGCACGAGCACGCCGCGGACCCGATCGTCCTCCGCGACATCGCGGCAGCGGTCGGGCTGAGCGAACGCGGGCTGCAGAGCGCGTTCCGCCGCCGGTTCGACGAGACCCCGATGGAACGGCTGCGTGCCGAGCGGCTCGACGGCGCCCGCACCGACCTCCGCTTCGCCGAGCCGGGGACGCACGTCCGCGACGTCGCCCGACGGTGGCGGTTCGGCCACTTCGGCCGCTTCGCCGCGAACTACGCGGAGCGGTTCGGCGAGGCGCCGAGCGAGACGCTGCGACGCGCCCGTGGGGACCGCGGCGACGGAACGCCGTCCGAGCGGCGGCCGTAGGATCGGGTCACGCGTCCGTCGACGGAGATGAGAGACCGGCATGACCGACACCCAGCACAGCACCCGCCGTTCCCAGGCCACCGCCTCGGTCGCGGCGATCCTCGCCGAGTCGGCGCGCCGGTTCCCCGACGACGTCGCCGTGGTCGTCGGTGACCGACGCACCACCTACGCCGAGCTCTGGTCGCAGACCCTCGCGTACGCGGGCGCGCTCCGGGCGCGCGGGATCCGGGAGGGCTCGCGGGTCGCGATGCTCGTCCCGAACGTCGAGGACTTCCCCCGCGTCTACTACGCGACCCTCGCCCTCGGGGCCGTCGTCGTCCCGGTGCACGCGCTCCTGAAGCGCGGCGAGATCGAGTACGTGCTGCGGGACGCCGACGTCTCGCTGCTCGTGTGCGCGGCGCCGCTCCTCGGTGAGGGTGCGGCGGGTGCGGCGCTCGCCGGGGTCGACGTCGTCACGGTCCTGGCTCCGCCGGCCGCGGGGCCCGACGCGTCGGCAGGCGCCGGAGCCGACGCGCCGGCCGGTCCCGACGCGCAGGCCGCGACCGACGCACCCGACCGGCTCGAGGACCTCGCGCAGGCCGCCGAACCGCTCGACACCTACGTCCCCCGCGACCCGTTCGACACCGCCACGATCCTCTACACGAGCGGCACCACCGGCCACCCGAAGGGCGCCGAGGGCTCGCACTTCGCCCTGCTCGAGCAGGCGAACACGAACCTCCTCAGCACGTTCGACCTGCACCGCGGCGACGTCCTGCTCGGTGCGCTCCCGCTGTTCCACACGTTCGGGCAGACCTGCACGATGAACACGGGCTTCCGCGTCGGCGCGACGATCGTCCTGCTCCCGAAGTTCGACGGCGACGGCGCCCTCGCGGCGATGGTCGAGCACGGCACCGGCGTGTTCATGGGCGTGCCGACGATGTACATGGCGCTGCTCGACGCCGCCACCCGCACCGATTCCCGGCCCCCGCTGCGATACGCGATCTCAGGTGGGGCGTCCCTGCCGCTCGCCGTGCTCGAGAAGTTCCAACAGGTCTTCGACGCCCCCGTGCACGAGGGCTACGGCCTGACCGAGACCTCGCCGGTCGCGTCCTTCAACCACGTCGGGACGACACCGCGGCCCGGCACGATCGGCACCCCGGTGTGGGGCGTCGACGTGGAGATCGCCGACCCGGAGACGCAGGACCGCATCGTGATGCTCCCGCACGGGCAGATCGGTGAGCTCGTCATCCGCGGCCACAACCTCATGAACGGCTACCTCGACCGTCCGGAGGACACCGAGGCCGCGATCGTCGACGGCTGGTTCCGGACCGGCGACCTCGGCACGAAGGACGACGACGGCTACCTGACGATCGTCGACCGCACGAAGGACATGATCATCCGCAACGGGTACAACGTGTACCCGCGCCAGGTCGAGGAGGTCCTCGCCCGGCACCCCGACGTCGCGATGGCCGCCGTGTTCGGCACGCCGCACGAGCAGCACGGACAAGAGGTCGAGGCCGCGGTCGTGCTCCGCGCCGGCGCGACGGTCACGCCGCAGGAGCTGATCGACATGGTGGCAGCGGAGATCGCCGCGTACAAGTACCCACGCGTGGTGCACGTGCTCGACGCACTGCCGCTGGGGCCGAGCGGCAAGGTGCTCAAGCGCGAGCTCGTGCAGCAGTTCAGCGCGAAGCCCGCGGCGACGACCGCCTGACCCGCGGCTTGCGCCGGCGCCGCCGGCGTGTGACACTCACCCCAGAGGGAAAACCGCCCGCGAGGGCGCACGGACACGGCACCGAACGGGCCGCTACTTCTTCACCACGAAGGAGTCCCGATGTCCGTCACGTCCCGGTCCACGGTCCCCGCCCGCACGGAGCGCCCGGCCCCAGCCCGTCTCAGCGACGCCTGGCTCGCACTCGCCGGCCTATCCGCGGTGTTCCTGTTCGAGATGCTCGACAACGCCGTCCTCACCGTCGCGCTGCCCACCATCGGCCGTGAGCTCCACGCCTCCACCGTCGGCCTCCAGTGGGTGACCAGCGCGTACTCGGTCGTGTTCGGCGCCACGATGCTCCTCTTCGGCGCCGTCGCCGACCGCTTCGGCCGCCGCCGGGTGATGCTCACGGGCCTCGTCCTGCTCGCCGTCGCCAGCGCGGCCACCGCCCTCGTGCACACGCCGGGCGAACTCATCGCGGTCCGTGCGGTCACCGGCCTCGCCGCCGCCATGACCACCCCCGGCTCGATGGCCCTGGCGTTCCGGCTGTTCGACCGGCAGGACCTCCGCATCCGCGCCCTCACCGTCATCTCCACGGCGGGCCTCGTCGGCTACGCGGTCGGTCCCACCGTCGGCGGCTTCGCGCTCGCGGTCGTCCCCTGGCAGGCGCTGCTGCTCGTCGACGTCCCGGTCGCCCTGCTCGCGATCGTGGGCATCCGCGCCGGCATCGGCGCCGACCGCCCGGAGGACCTCCACCCCGACCGCATCGACGTCGCCGGGGCCGTCCTCGGCACCGTCACGCTCGTCGGTGCGCTCCTCACCCCGACGGCGTTCGTCGAGGCCGGACCCGGCGTCGGCAGCGCAGCCCTCGTCGCGACGATCGTCGCCGCGGGGGCGTTCGTGTGGCGCGAGCGCGCGGCGGCCCGTCCCCTCCTCGACCTCGCCCTGCTCGCTCGCCCCCTGGTCGCGAGCGGCCTGGCGTACAAGGCCGCCGCGGGCCTCGCAGTGTCCGGCCTCACCTACCTGACGACCCTGCAGCTCCAGTACGTCTGGGGCTGGGCGCCCTCCGCCGCGGCGATCGCGATGCTGCCGATGGTCGTCGTCCTGCTCGTCGGCGGGCGGTTCGTCGGCCCGTTCGTCGAGCGGGTCGGCACCGGCACCGCCGCCTGGACGAGCGCCGCCGCCGTCGTCGCGGGCCTCGCCGTCGCCGCCGCCGGCAGCCGTGCCGGCTACGGCTGGATCGCCGTCGCCCTCGTGCTCGTCGGTGCGGGCATGCGCGTCGTCGGCGCGGTCGCCGGCAACGACGTCCTGCACGGCCTCCCGGCGGACCGCACATCCATCGGCGCCGCCCTCGTCGACACGTCCAGCGAGGTCTCGACCGGCGCCGGCACGGCGGTCGTCGGGACGGTCCTCGCCGCGCTCGTCCCGGGGAGCATCACCGCCGGCGCCTCGTCGGCGGCCCGGCTCGCCGCCTTCCAGGACGGACTCACCGTCTCCGGGATCCTCCTGACGGCGCTCGCGGCCGGCATCGTCGTCGCCGGTCTGCTGCGGTCGCGCAGCGGCCGCGTCGCGGCGTGACGGACGGGAGGCGCGGTGCCGGTACCCGGACCCGCTCACCTGCACCGTGCCTCCAGGCCGGTACGCGGTGCCGGTGCGCGGACCTGCTCACCTGCACCGTGCCTCCAGGCCGGTACGCGGTGCCGGTGCGCGGACCTGCTCACCTGCACCGTGCCTCCAGGCAGACCGCTGTCGGCGCAGCGCGCCGCCGCCGTCCGGTACCGTGACGGCACGCACCGCCGCGGACCCGCGGCCCGACGTGACGAGGACGACACGACATGACGACCACTGACCGCACCCTCGACGGACCGCACGGGCCACTCCGCATCCGGGTCTCCACGACCGACGGGCCGGCACGCGCGGCCCTCGTCTGGTCGCACGGCGGGGGCTTCATGTTCGGCGACCTGGACATGCCCGAGTCCGTGCAGACCGCACGTGAGCTCGCCGCTCGGGGAATCACGACCGTCGAGGTCGAGTACCGGCTCGCGCCGAGCGACGAGCGGCCGGACGGCGTCCACTTCCCGGTGCCGCAGGACGAGGTGCGGCACGTCCTCTCCACCGTCCGCGCTGATGCGTCCCTCGACACCGGCGGCCGGGACTGGGCGATCGGGGGAGCGAGCGCCGGGGCGTCGATCACCGCCTCTGCTGCGCTCCGGCTCGTCGCCGACGGCGAGGCGCCGCGGCAGGTCCTCCTCGCGTACCCGACAGTGCACGCCGAGCTGCCCCCGCAGTCCGATGAGCTCGCGGGGGCGATGGTCGGCGTCGACCCGTCTCGTCGGTTCACGCCGGAGTCCGTCAGGAGGATGAACGCGAACCACGCCGCCGGTGCCACCGACGGGGTGTTCGCCGGCGGGGCGGAACTCACCGGCTTCCCGCCGACCTGCATCGTCGACTCCGAGCGGGACGACCTGCGGGCGAGCGGTGCGACGTTCGCCGAGGAACTGCGGGCCGCCGGTGTCCCGGTGACGTACGCGGTCGAACCGGGGACCTTCCACGGGCACCTCAACGACGAGGGCAGCGCCGCGGCGATCCGGACGATCGACCGGTTCGCGGCGTTCCTGCTCGCGGGCTGACGCGGAGCGGGCGGACTCCGGCCCGCCCGCTCCCCGTGCCGATGCCTACTTGATGCCGGTCGACGCGATGCCCTGCACGAACTGCCGCTGGAAGGCCAGGAACACGACGAGCAGCGGCAGCACCGTGACCGTCGCGATCGCCATGACCGCGCCCCACGGTGAGCTGAACGCCGGGTTGTTCGTCAGCGTGGAGAGCGCGACCGGTACGGTCAGGTTCCCGTTGCCCTGGAGCACCACGAGCGGCCAGAGGAAGTCGTTCCACCGCGTCATGAAGCCGAGGATCACCAGCACGCCGACGAGCGGTCCGCACGACGGGAGCACGACCCGGAAGAAGGTCTGGAACTCTCCGGCGCCGTCGAGTCGCGCCGCCTCCATCAGGGCATCGGGGACACCGAGCATGAACTGCCGGGCGATGAAGATCCCCACCACGTCGAACACCGTCGGCAGGATCACCGCCCACGGGGAGTCGACCAGGCCGATCTTCGCGACGACGAGGAAGCTCGGCACCAGGGTGACCTGGATCGGGATCATGATCGTCACGAGGAACGCGGAGTAGAGCAGCCCGCGACCCACGAAGCGGAACTTGGCGAGGGCGTACCCGGCCATCAGTGACACGACGACGCTCAGTGATGTACCGACCGAGGTGATGAGCGCGGAGTTGCCGAGCCACCGCCACACCGGCTGCGTGCTGAACACCTGCGTGTAGTTCTCGAACGTCGGCCTCGTCGGGAAGAGCGAGAACGTGCCGCTCTGCGACTGACCACCCGGGGTGAGCGCGGACACGACCATCCAGTACAGCGGGAACACCATGAGGATCGCGAGTGCGGTGAGCCCCGCGACGAGGACCCATCGTCCGGGCTTCGTCGGACGGCGGCGCTGCACCGGACGGGATGAGCGGGGCGGACCCGCGACGGACAGTGCCATCAGATGGCCTCCTCTGCCTTCTTGGTCGCCCGCTGCCGGAGCAGCGTGAACACGAGCAGGATCGCCACGAGCACCAGCCCGAGCGCTGCCGCGTAGCCCATGCGTGCGTCGATGAACGCCGACCGGAACACGTACTGGATGAGGACGGTGGTGGAGAAGCCCGGACCTCCGCCGGTCATCACGTAGATGACGTCGAAGGCCTGCAGCGAGAACACCACGTTGAGGATGAGCAGGATCGACGTCGTCGGTCGCAGCAGCGGCCACGTGATCGTCCGGAACCGCACCCACCGCGAGGCGCCGTCGATCGCCGCGGCCTCCTTGAGCTCGGCGGGTACGGACTGCAGGGCGCCGAGGTAGATCACCATGCAGAACCCGATCCGGGTCCACACGACGACGATCACCAGGGTCGCCATCGCCCAGCCCGGCGCGGTGAGCCACGGCACCCGGCCGAGCCCGAGGGCGTCGAGAAGGTTGTTCACGACGCCGTAGTCGCCGTTGAAGATCCACGACATGATGACGCCCACCACGACGCCGGCGGCGACCATCGGCACGAAGAACAACGCCCGGAACACCGAGCGCCCGGGGAGCGGTCGGTTCAGCGCCACGGCGAGGGCCAGGCCGATCGCCATCGCGGTCGGGACCGTGCCGATGGTGAACACGAGCGTGTTCCGGAGCGCCGTGCCGATGAGCGGGTCGGAGCCCATGTCGACGAAGTTCTTCCCGCCGACCCAGGTGCCGTCACCCAGCGACGTGCTGGAGTCCTGGAAGCTCAGGGCGATCGCGGTGACGATCGGGACGAGCGAGAACCCGAGGAAGAGCAGCGCCGCAGGTCCGACGAAGACGTACGGCACGAACCGACCGTGTCGTCGACGGGCGGCGCTGCCGACGGCCAGCGCGCCGGTCGGGGGAGCGACGGACGTCGTCGTCCGCGCGGGGCCGGTCTCAGTTCGCAGTGACACTGCGCATCGCCTCCATCATCTGGGCCGAGGCCTCCTTCGGGCTGAGCTGCCCGAGCAGGCAGAGGTCGAGGTAGTCGGCGAACACCGCGTTCAGCGACGAGAAGTACTGGCCGCTCTCCGCCTTCACCATCGACAGCGGGATGGTCGACCCCTGGTCGATGAACCGCTGCATGGTGTCCGAGTTGGACGCGTACCCGATGTCCGCCGCGTCGAGGGACGTCCGGGCGGGCAGCCAGTTGCCGTCGTGGCAGAACTGCTGCATCTTCGACCGTGAGGTGATCATCGCCACGAGTTCGGCCGCGAGCTCCGGGTGCTTGCTCGACTTCGTCACGGCCAGGGCGTTGCCGCCGAGGTCGCTCGCCTCGCCGACGTTCCGGATCATCGGCGCCGTGCCCCAGTTGTCCGGCATGTCGGTGTCGAGCTGCACGATCGACTCCGGGTTGTTCAGCATCATCCCGATCTGCCCGGTCAGGAACAGGTTGCGGGCGACGTCGCCACCGCCGCTCTTCGAGATGTTCCCGGTGGTCGCGAGCCCGTCGGCGTACCACTTCCGCCCGAAGGCGAGCGCGTCGATCGCCTCCGCGGTGTCCATCGAGGGGGTGGCGCCGTCCTCGCCGAGGAACGCACCCCCGTTCTGGTACACGAACGGCAGCCAACGGTAGGCCGTCTCCGGCGCCGACCAGCCGTACCCGAACGCGTACTTGCCGGTGACCTGCTTGACCTCCTTCGCGACGTCGAGGAACTCGTCCCACGTCCAGGCGTCCGCGAGTGCCGTGGGTGGTGTCACCCCGACCTGCTCCATCACGTCGCGGTTGTAGTAGGTGATGAAGTTGTCGGTGTGCTGGAAGACGCCGTAGATGCCGTCCTCCCGGGCACCGATCGCCCAGAAGGGGTCGCTGTAGTCCGATCGGTAGTCCGCAGGGATCGCTCCGGAGATGTCGACCAGGCTGCCGTTCGCCGCGTAGCGGCCGATCTGCTGCGGGGTGATCCGGATGACGTCGGGTGCGAGGTCTGCCGCGAGTCGAGTGATGAACCACTGGTGGAACTGGCCGGTCGTGACCTCGACGGCGACGCTCGTCCCGGGGTGCGCCGCGACGAACTCGTCCGCGATCGCCTGGTAGCTCGTGATGTCGGTCGGGATGTTCCAGGTGGACAGCCGGATGTGCTTCGTGCCGCCGGTGGCGGCCGTGCCCTGGCCGGCGCACGCCGCGAGCGCGCCGGCCATCGAGATGCCGGCGAGTGCGAGGAAGCCGCGTCTGGCGAGCTGCCCTCCGGCGGGTTGACGGGGTGGTCGGGTCGGCATGGTCCTCTCCTTCGAGGTCGTGGTGCCGTTCAGATCGGCCGGGAGGCGCGATGTGCGCCCCCGGAGCGCCGCACGTCCGATGTGGGGTCGCGTCCAGGACCCGACCCCACGTCGGGCGCGACGGTTCAGACCAGGGCGGGGCGGGCCTCCAGGCCGGTCGTCGCCTGCGGTGCCGTGGCCGCGTCCGCCGGCCGCAGCGACTCCGGGAGCAGCGCCGCGTGGGCGTGCAGGAGTTCGTCGGTCATCGCGGCGATGCGGTCGAGCGTCAGGTGCGCCGCCGTCAGCGGGTCGAGCGCCACCGCGTGGTGCACGTGCTCGACGTTGCCGGTCAGCGCCGCGCGGACGGCCAGGGTCTGCACGTTCGTGTTCGTCCGGTTGAGGGCCGCGAGCTGCGGGGGGAGCTCACCGAACGAGGTCGGGGTGACCCCGTTGCCGTCAGCGAGGCACGCGACCTCGACGCAGGCGTCCGCGGGGAGGTTGCTGATCACACCGGTGCTGTTCGGCACGTTGCCGTAGACCACCGCGGGGACGCCCGTGACGATCGCGTTGACGATGCTCGCGCCGTACTCGACGGACGGCGACAGGTCGGCCTTGAGCTTCTCGAGCTGCTGGTCGACGTCACCCTGCTCGTCGTGCGCGAGGCAGATCTCGTAGTAGTCCCAGCGCTCCGGGATGTACTCGAGCACCGTTTCCGGGTCCTTGCGGAAGTACGGCACGTACTCGCTCGCGTGGTGGCTCGACTCCGTCTCGAAGTACCCGAAGGACCGCATGAGCTGCGTGCGCACCTGTTCGTTGCCGCCCTCGTAGTTGCTCGCCGCTGCGGCGGCCTCGCTGTGGTCGCCGTCGTCGTCGTGCAGGTCCGCCGCCGCGACACCGCGTCGGTGCTTCGCGGTCATGACCTCGCGGAGCCGTGGGTACAGGTCCTCGCCGTTGCGTCGCCGGAACTCGAGGATCCAGGCCTGGTGGTTGATGCCGGCGCAGACGTACTCGACCTCGTCGTAGGGCACGCCGAGGGTACGGGCGAGCATGCGCGTGGTGCCCTGCACGCTGTGGCACAGACCCACGGTCCGAAGCCCCTTCGCGTTGAGGAACGCCGTGGCCATCGCCATGGGGTTCGCGTAGTTGATGAACTGCGCGTCCGGGCAGAGCTCCAGTGCGTCGTGCGCGATGTCCTCGTACGCACGCACGGACCGCAGGAACCGGAACACCCCGCCGGGGCCGACGGTGTCGCCGACCGCCTGGTCGATGCCGTACTTCCGCGGGATCTCGACGTCCCACTTGTAGGACTCGACCCCGCCGACCTGGAACGTGATGATCACGACGTCGGCGTCGGCCAGGGCCTCGCGCCGGTCGGTGGTCTCCAGGACCTCGACGCCGAGGCCGTGGTGTGCCACGAGCTCACGGGCGGCGTTCGCGGTCCGAGCCACCCGGCCCGCGTCGAGGTCCATGAGGTGCAGCGTCGCGTCCTGCAGGGCGGGGAAGCTGACGAGGTCGCCGATGAGGCGGAAGGGGAAGACGAAGCCGCCGGCGCCGATGATGGTGATCTTGGTCATGGTCCGACGCTAGGAAGTGCGGTGCTTGCCGTGCCTCCGGCTTCGGAGGCCGCGGTTCCAGGATCCTCCGGCGCTGGTCGCCGTTGCCGCTGGGGTCGGTTCGGGCCGCTGGGGTCTGCTCGGGCGCTGGGGTCGCGTTCGTGTCGCGCGGGGCTCGCTGACGTAGGCTCGGGCCGTGCTCGACGTCGAGACGGTGGAAGCGGCCTACTGGAGCCATCGCGGCCCCGCGCCCGTCATGCTGTCCTCGCACCGACACGACGACCTCGAGATCAACCTCGTGCTCGACGGGCGGCTCGACTACCGGTTCGGTGGCACGGACGTGTCCGTCCACGCCGGGGAGGTCGCGCTCTTCTGGGGGTGGACGCCGCACCAGCTGATCGGCGAGGGCCCGGGGGCCGGAGCCGGTTCCGGAGACTTCCTCTGGGCGCACATCCCGCTCGGCGACGTGCTCGCGTGGGGATTGCCAGACCACGACCTCGGCGCGATGCTCCTCAACCGTCCCGTGCTCGTCCCGGCCGTCGCTGCCGGACGGGACGTCGAGTCGATGTTCGGGTCGTGGCAGCGCGACTTCGCCGACGACGGTGCCGAATTGATCGCCGGCCTCGAGGCCCAGGCGTTCGTCCGACGGCTGCTCCGGCACCACCGGGACACGATCGACCTCCGACCGGACGGCAGGCACGGGCCGGTCGGCATGGACCGGGCGATCGACATGGTCCGGTTCGTGGTCGACCGGTTCCGGGAGCCCATCGGGGTCGACGACGTCGCCGCGGCCGCGCACCTCCACCCGCACCACGCGATGACGGTGTTCCGCCAGGACGTCGGTTCGACGATCGTCGAGTACCTCACCCGGTGCCGGGTGGCCGAGGCGCAGCGGCTGCTCGCGACCACGTCGATGACGACGGCCGAGGTCGCGCACGCTGCCGGCTTCGGGTCGCAGTCGAGCTTCTACGCGCACTTCACCCGTGCGCGGGGGTGTGCGCCGGGGGAGTACCGGGCGCGGGTGCGCTGAGATCTGCCGTCGTGCGGGTGCTCAACCGTCGGCGAGCGATCCCGGGAAGCACGGCGAGAACGATGAGATGCGGGCGTCTCCGTCCTCGCGGTAGATCGTGACGAGGTACTGGTCGTCGTCCGGTCCGGTGACGGTCAGGCGCGCCGCCCCCTTCGGCGTCGTGTCACGCGCACCGGAGTAGCCGTCGGGCTCGACCGCGTGCACGATCGCGTCATACGTCTCGTCGACGTCCACCGACCTGGCGAGGGTGACGTGGACCCCGCCCGCGGTCTGGATGTCGTCGTCCGAGCACGACAGGAGGACCCACCCGCGGACGGACTGCTCCGCCACCGAACCCTTCGGGAACGTGTCGACGATCCGGTCTTGGAGCGCTGCGGTCCGCTGTTCGGCCAGCGCCCGGGTGGCCGGGGGAGCTGACTCAGCGGTCCGCTCCGCACCGGACGTTTCGGAGCACGCAGCGAGGGTCCCGAGGGCGAGCGTCGCGACGGTCAGTGTTCGGGCACCGGGCCCGCCGACGGCACCGTCGAGTCGGGTCAGCCATCGGCGAGCGAACCCGGGAAGCACTGCGAGAAGGAGGAGATCTGCACGCGCTTCGTGTCTTTGAGGATCGAGACGAAGGACTGCTTGTTCGCCTGCCCGGTCAGGACCAGGCGCAGCCCGTGCGAGGTCGTGTTCCATTCGTCAAAGTTCAGCGCGGTCTCCACGAGCGCTCCTGGTGTCTTGGCGCTCACCGGGGCGGCGTGCCGTCTCCGCTCGGACACTACCCGTGACCGGCGCGGCACCTGTTCATTGGTCCGCCAGCGAACCGCGGAAGCACTGCGAGAAGGAAGAGATCAGAACGCGCTTCTTGTCGTTCTGGATCGTGATGAAGTACTGGTCGTTCGCTGCCCCCGTGATGACGAGTTTTGTCCCGCGGGAGGCCGTGCTCTGCTCTCCTCGGTACCCGTCGGCTTCGAGCTCATGCGTGATGGCGTCGTAGGTGGCGTCGATCGGCACGGTCCGGGCAAGGGTCAAGGTCGCGCTGATCGAGGACTGTATCTCGTTCTCGGAGCAGTCGAGCAGGGCCCAGCCGCCTGTGCTCGTCTCGCTGACAGCACCTTCGGGGAAGGCATCGATGATCCTGCCCTGCACGGCACCTGTTCGCTTCTCGACATCCGCGCGGGTCACATGGGTGTTCGGTGTCGGCGATTTGGACATGGAAGGACCTCCGGCGCAGGCAGTCAGGGCGAATACGGCGATTGCGACGAGAGTCAGCGTCACGATGTTCCGGGCGTTCATTGGAAGATGTCCGATCTCAGATCGTCGAGTACTGCGCGGTTCCCCTCAACTCGGGCGACCCGGTTGTGCTGGTCGAGGAGGAAGCCGTAATCGTACGGGTTGATGTCGTCCGGCTTCGGACCGTAGTAGGCGTCGTGCTCGAAGGCCGGGTTCCAGCGCGGGTTGTTGCCGGCCCAGACGTGTCGTGTCGCCTGCCCGACCTGAAGGATGTCCACGTAGGAGTAGTCCTTGTACTGGGTGAGTTCATTCGGCTTCCAGTTCTGCGGCATGCCGGCGCCGGACAGCGAGTCCACCTGGTTGTAGATGGCACCGAGCGTCTCCGAGGTGGTGATGTTGGCCGCTCCCCAGCTGTGACCGATGGCCGTCGTGAGGGCGTTCGTCATGTTCGGGTCCGTGCTGATGCCGGCTGCGAGCTGTCGAAGCCGCTCTGCCGGCCCGAGCGCAAACTGTGGGTCGTTCGCCTCGGCGATGCCACCGGCGCCGGCAGTCTGTTCTCCGGGGAACACACCGTCCTTCGCGACGAAGACGACACTGTCCTTCGGTGAGGCCTCGTGCAACCAGTTGCCGACCTGCTGGATCCCGTTGTTGTAGAAGCCCTCCATGTTGCTGAAGGTCCCGGGCACGTACGTGATCACGTGCTTGGTGTCGGGGCCCGGCGTTCCGATCATCTCGATGATCCGCTTCTGGGACGGGTCGTAGAGGTAGAGCTGGTGCTCGGGTGGTTGCTTGACCACGCCTTCGAGGAACGTGATCTCCTGCTGCAACGCGGCGATCTCGTCACGGTTCGCCTTCGTGCCGTGTCCGAGCGCCTGCCCGAGGACGCCCTCGGTGAGCTGCAGCGCGGTGAGCCGAGTCTTCGCGTCCTCGAGCCGGTCGGCGGCGAGGCTCCGGTTCGCGGCGACTCGCGCCTGCGCCGGCACGCCGTTCAGCGCCCCGATGATCGACGGGACTGCAGCGACCAGAGCCGACTGCTCCGCCGAGAGGCGTGTGTCGTCACCGGCCCCGAGGGACTCCCACCACGCGCGGACGGCACCCGGGTCGGCGGTCTCGATCCGGGCCGCCGCGTCGGGGTGCTTCGCGAGGAACTCCGCGGCGTCGTCCGGACCCATGCTCTGCAGCAGCGCCAGGAGTGTCAGCGGCGTGGCACTCGCGATGTCCGAGTCGGTCAGCCGCTTCGGCAGGCCGTTGGCTGCACGGGCGTCGAGTGCATCGGCGCAGGCGCGGTCGGCCGCCCGCCGCCGTTCGACGAGCGCGTCCCACTCGAGGTCGATGCTGCGGGCCGTGGTCAGCGCATCGGTGACGTCGTCGGCGCGCCGGTTCGCGGTGCTGCTCGCGCTCGCGATCTGCTCGGGTGTGCTGTCGGACGACCGTGCGGTGTCGCGCGCTTCGGACCTGGCGCTGCTCGCAGCAGCCTCGGCGTCGGCAAGTGCCTGTGCCGCCGACGATCGGCGCGTTTCGAGATCGCGCTGGTCCTCCTGGATCGATGTCAGCACGGACACATAGGTCTCGAGCGCGCTCGCTTGCTCGTCGAGAGCGACCGCGAGGGTGCCGACATCAGTGGTGAACGCGCCGACGTTCGCCTGGAACGGTTCCTTCGCACGACCCCGCCAGTCAGCGGTCTGACCGTCGTGCGCCAGCACACGCAGCGACCGTGCCGTGTCGCGGAGGTCGTCGGCCTTGTCTCGTCGAGATGCCGCGATCGCCGAGACGGCAGCAGGATCGCCCTGCCCCGGATCCGTGTTCGTCCAGGCCATCAGCGACCGTCCAGCTGTGCCGCGAGTTCACCCTCGGTCGACGAGATCTGGAACGCGACCTGGGCGGGGTACTTCCCGATGGACGTCAGGGACTCCGCGAGCACCTCGCCGCGGTCGGTGATCGTCGACCCTGCGTCGCCGAGGGCTGCAGCAACGATGAAAGAGCCGAGGGCGTCCTCGCGCGGATCGGCGATCGAGCGGTCCATTCGTACTGACCACGGCAACGGTGCCATGGCGTGTGTCAGGGCGTCGAGCGACGCCGTGTCGACCTGTAGATCCCCCACGCAGACCCCCTCTGTGCTCGCGGACACGATAACGCAACGGGGCAACGGGTCTCCAGCGCTCTGTGTACAACATGTCACCGCGCCGGCAGGACGTCCCACCGTCGCAGCACCACCCCGTTCGTGAACCGCTGCTCCTCCAGCAGCGCGAGCCGCACCGGCGCCCGCTCGCCGGACCGGGGCGGGTCGAACAGCGGCCGTCCGCCGCCGAGCACCGCGGGGTGCGTGAACAGCATCAGCTCGTCGATGAGCCCCGCGTCGAAGAGCTGCGACGCGAGATCAGCACCACCGACCCCGACGTCACCATCGGTCTCCTGCCGGATCCTCGCGAGCTGCTCGATCGCGTCGCCGTCCGCACCGATCACGCGCGTGCCGTGGTCGGCGGTCGTCCGGGTCCGCGAGACGAGCACCTTCGGCTGAGCGGTCCAGATCTCGCCGTACTCCCGTTCGACCTCGGTCAGGGACGCGTCGGACCGGGCGTCCGGCCAGTACGGGTCCATCATGTCCCGCAACACCCGGCCCTCCACGGAGAGCGTCATCGCCGCGGCGCGCCGGTTGAACTCGCGGTGCAGCTCCTCGTCGATGCTCACCCACTCCGGGCCGTCCGGGCCGTCGTGCTCACCGGGCGCCCGCTCGATGAAGCCGTCGACGGACACGTTCATCCAGTACACGAACCGTGCGGGCATGGCGACTCCCTCGTCGGACCTGCGTTGCCGCGATGCTACGCCGCACGGGCCGCGGCACGGTCCGCCGCGTAAAGCCGCGCGAAGCCGCGCGGGCCGCGGCACGGTCCGCTGCGCGAACCCTCGCGGAGCGTTCCGGGCAGACAGCCGCGCGGGATGGGAGGATGCAACGTCAGACCCACCGAGCACGAGGACCCCATGACGCACGACGACGCAGCGCCGCTCCTCGACGGCCGGTACCGGGTCGAACGGGTCATCGGCCAGGGCGGCATGTCCGTCGTCTACCAGGCCACCGACGAAGTGCTCCGCCGACCGGTCGCCGTCAAGGTGTTCCACTCCGGCTCGGTCGACATCGCCCGACAGGACGCCGAACTCGGGGTGCTGGCCTCGCTCGAGCACCACAACCTCGTCGGCCTCCTCGACGCCGGTGTCCTCACCAACGCTGACGGTGCGCAGCAGCGCTTCCTCGTCATGTCGCTCGTCGTCGGGCAGGACCTCGAGGCGCGGCTGAAGGTCGGCCCGCTCGCCGTCCGGCACATCGCCGAGGTCGGGTTCGACATGGCCGAGGCGTTGCACTACATCCACGCGCACGGGGTCGTGCACCGCGACATCAAGCCCTCGAACATCCTGCTCGTCGACTACGGACACGACGCCGACCGGGCACGCGCCCGGCTCACCGACTTCGGGATCGCGATCGCGGAGGGCGCCGAACGACTCACCGCCGACGGCGTCACGACCGGCACCGCCGCCTACCTCAGCCCCGAGCAGGCCCGCGGCGGCGAGGTCGGACCCGCGAGCGACGTCTACTCGCTCGGCCTCGTCCTGCTCCAGTGCTTCACCCGCCGCCGGGAGTTCCCCGGCTCCGTCGTCGAGTCGGCGATCGCACGGCTCTCCCGCGACCCGGTCGTGCCCGAGCCGCTCCCCGAGCACTGGAAGTCCGCGCTGCGCGCGATGACGGCGCAGGACCCGGCCGACCGGCCGCTCGGGTCCGAGCTCGTCGCGATGCTCCGCGACGTCGTCATCGCGGACACCTCCGCGCCCGACGTGGTGGTCGACCCTGACAGCCTGGAGGCACCCACCGCCCCCGTCACGCAGGTCCCGGCGGCCGCCGCGCCGGTCCAGGGCACGCAGCTCCCGCCCGCCGGTGGCTCCGCGCCGGACGCCGTCGCGCCGTCCGGCGCGCACGCTGCGCCCGCGTCGGCGGGCACGGCCGACCGGCCCGCGACGCTCGACGAACTCCCCGAGGAGGCCCTGCACCGCACCACCGCCATGGCGGCTCGCCTCTTCGACGCGCCCATCGCCCTGGTCGAGGTGCTCGACGAGGACCGTGAGTGGTCCCAGTCGTGGATCGCCGAGGGTGTCGACCCGTCGGCGCGCAAGATCAGCTTCCGCAACGGGTTCGCGCCGGTCCCGGAACCCGTCGTCATCCCCGACGGCGCCACCCACCCGGAGATGCGCGAGAGCCCGCTCGTGACCGGCCCCCTCGGCATCCGGTTCTTCGTGAGCGTCCCCCTCGTGAAGCACGACGGCACGACGATCGGCACGCTCGCGGTGCTCGACGCGAAGCCCCGCGAGGCGACCGAGGGCGACCTCGCGAACCTGCGCGACCTCGCGGCGCTCGCCGTGGCGCAGCTCGAGCTCCGCCAGGAGTCCCTGCGGACGACGAGCGACGCCCTGCCCCTCGACCAGCCGCGCTGACCCGTACGAGGGGATCCGGTCTCGGCCGGATCAGCTGGTACGACCCGCTCAGTCGGTGAGTGCCGCCGCGTACGCCCGTACCGACCGGTGGTACCGGGGGAGCGTCGGCTCGACGGCCTCGATCGCAACCCGCAGCGCCTCGTCCACCCGTCCGGCGCTGTGCAGCGCGAGCGCGAGGAACACCCTCGGCGCAGCACCCGTCGCCGGGTGCTCGGGCGCGTCCCGGAGCATCGCGATCGCTTCTTCGACCCGGCCGAGGTTCCGGAGCGTGGACGCGTGCTGCACGACCATGCGCGCCGCACGGTCGGGGTCGACCTCGTCGAGGCCATCGGCGGTGGCGGCGGCGTACTGCACGTCCGCGTCGGCCTCGCGTCCGGTGGAGTCGTACGCCCCGCCGAGCTCGAACGCGGCGAGTGCCGGGTGTGGTGCAGCGGCCGCGAGCGACGTCATCCGCGCCACGAGTCCTTCGTCGTCGAGGTCCGCCGCCCAGGTCTCGGCGACGTCGTGTTCCCACGCAGCATCGGTCATCCCCCGACCGTAGCGCGCCGGCAGGTCATCGCCCGTCGCGCACCGACGCCCGGAACGACCGCACGAGCGGCACGTCCGGCCGCACGGTCACGGGGGAGCGCCACGCGAGCGCCGACCCGACGGCGGGGTACTCCTCGACACGGACGAACCACGGGTCGTGGTGGTCGAGCGCCGTGACCCGGACCGTCGCCGGCCCCCCGTCGAAGTCCGCCGTCCACTCGACCCACGGTGTGACGGACCCGTGCACGGCCGCTTCACCGGCGGCGTCGGCGGTCCGGACGGACACCGGGCCGCACGGCGGGAACCGCCAGAAGAAGCCGCCGTACCCGGCACCGACGCGCCCGTTCGACCCGGGGCCGCCGAGCCGGACGGGGGCGGAGCCCGGCGCACGGAACGACGACGACCAGTCGAGCGTCCAGCCGTCCTCCTGCCCGGCCCAGGTCAGCACCCGGTCCTCGTGCAGGACGACCCCGCCGTCGGGACCGCGCCAGACGAGCTCCTGCCCCAACCAGCCGGGCCGCTGTTCGGCGTGCACGACGTCGACGCGGCCGTGGTCGTCCCGCCACACGTACCCGTCGCCGTGCACGTAGGTGCGGCCACCCCAGCAGTTCACGCCGTCGAGGTCGGGGATCGCGAACCCGACGCCGCAGTGCCAGTCGTGGTCGCCGGGGTGGTGCGCCGACACCGTCACGCCGCCGCGGGTCCGGACGGGGTGCAGGTAGGGCCGCGGCGACGACGTCGGGATGGTCCCCGAGCCGTCGAGGACGGTGGCGACCGGGGCACCGTCGACCCGGAGCGTCGCGAGTACCTCGTCGTGCGCCGTGTGCGCCCACGGTGCTCCGACCTCGGAGAACAGCGCGAGCCGATCGGCCGCCCGGTCGACGATCGCCTCGACGTCGGCGACGAGCGGTCGGCGCGTCGGACCCTCGCCCTCCCACGTGACCCAGGGGTGGTCGATCTGCACGGGCTCGGCGGCGCGGACGGCCTCGAGCACCTCGACGAACGCCCCCGTGGAGTCGAGCGGCACGAGGAGCGGCGTTCCGGTGGCCCGGTGGTCGAGCAGGTTCTCCAGCAGCTCGGTCCGCTCGTACGTCGTGGTCGCGCCGTCCACGGTGACCTCGTCGGTCGTGTAGCCGAGGACGGCCCGTCCCGCCGCACCCGTCACCCGGACGGTCGGGAGCACCTCGGTCGGCGCGCAGAGCGTGAGGGCTGCCGTGGCCTCCCGGCCAGCGGTCGTCGTGACCCGGACCGCCGAGGTGTCGTCGCCCTCGATGGCGTTCGCGCGGTACGGCTCGACCTCGACGCGGGCGACCTCCGTGGCGCGACGGCAGCCGACGAGCGCGAGCGCGGTGGCGACGGCGTGCGCGAGCGGGTTCGTCACGACGCCGTCGAGGACGTCGACGCCGGCCACGCGCCGACGGCCGGCCCAGCCAGAGCGGGACCAGTAGGCCTGGTCGCGCGTCCACGTCCCGACCGCGGCCGCCGACCGCACCGGGCCCACGACCGACCCGTCGCGGAGGGCCGGGAGCGCGGCTGAGCCGAGGCTCTGGAACCCGACCTGCACGACCCGGCCGGTGCGGCGCTCGGCGTCGAGCAGCTCGGCGAGTGCGGCCCGGGTGGTCACGGGCGGCTTCTCGAGCAGGACGTCGGCGCCCGCCTCGAGCGCGGCGAGCGCGAGCGGGAGGTGCGCGCCGATCGGCGCGGCGACCACGACGACGTCGACGGCGCCGTGCTCGCGAGCGGCCGTGACGTCCTGGACGACGGGCACGCCGCCGTCGGTGTCCACGCCGAGCGTCGGGTCCACGACCGCGGTCAGCACGCACCGGCCGGCGGCGGCCATCCGGTCGATGGTCGCGCGGTGGTGCAGTCCGTACCCGCGGGCGCCGACCAGGACGATGCCGGGAGGCCCGTCTCCGGTCCGCCCCGCCGGCTGCGGTCCGTCGCCGGTCACGGTCACCGGATCGCAGCGGTGTCGATGTCGGTGGTCGCCACACCGGTGGTCGCGGCCTCGGTGCCGGTCGGGAACGGCGTGCCGATGACGAGGCGTGCGCGTCCGGGCGCGCGGCCGGTGACGTGGACGTGCTGCCCCTCCGGACGGTCGGTCCCGCCGAGGAACGCGTAGTCCTGACCGGGCGCGTAGAACGCCGGTTGTGCGTACCCGGTGCCGGAGCCCGGTCCGAAGGTGATCGTCGAGTCCCCGGCAGCGTGGGTACCGGTGCCCGCGACGAGCACGGCCTCCCCGGTCGCGGCGTCGGTGCTCACACCGGTCACCGTACCCCCGTCGCGGAAGGTGAGTTGGAGCGACCACGGTACGTCGGCGCCGTCGGTCTCGAGGTCGAGGACCACCCGCTCAGGCTCGATCGCGACGGTGACGGTCGTGCGGAGCGACACCGTGTCGACGGCGCGTGACCCGAAGGCCATCGAGCCGGAGAACCGACCCTCGTCGGCGAGGGCGTAGTCCCCGTCCGTCCGGCGGTCCGCGGGGGCGAGCGGCTGGTGGTAGCCGGCGGAGACGGTCTCGCTGAGTCGCCATCGTCCGTCCCCGAGATCCTCGAGCGAGGTCGGCCGGAAGGGGCCGAGGCCGAAGAACTCCCGCGAGAGCCGGACGTCGGAGAGCACGGCGTCGCCGGACAGCACGCGGAGGAACGTGGGGCTGTTCGCGAGCCCGGAGCGCACGTGGCCCTGTGCGGGGACGTCGGAGCCGGCGAAGAGCACCACGTCCCGGTGCTCCTCGCGGACGCGGACGAGCCGGGCGCCGTCGAACACGGTGGTGCCGAGGGGGAGTGGCGCCGGGGCGGGCAGCGGTTCGGCGAGGAGCGGGTCGGTCATCGCGCGGGCCGCGGCCACGGCGGGCTGCCACATCGGGGCGACGGCCGCGCGGGCCGCCACGGCGGCGAGGTCCTCGCGCTGGTCGAGCACCGCGACGTGCCAGAGCAGCGGCGCGAAGGGCCCGATGCCGAACGGCTCCGACTGGTCCTGTCGCCGGGACTGCACGGTCTCGACGGTGTCGTCGCGGAGGAGCAGCGCGAGGGTGGCGCCGAGCGAGCGCCGGACCGGGTCGACGAGC
The DNA here is from genome assembly GCF_044749145.1 of Curtobacterium sp. NPDC089689. Lineage (NCBI taxonomy): Bacteria > Bacillati > Actinomycetota > Actinomycetes > Micrococcales > Microbacteriaceae > Curtobacterium > Curtobacterium sp. NPDC089689. The sequence continues at coordinate 34,610 of NZ_JBIVHJ010000008.1, forward strand.
GCCGGTCGGTCGAGCACGTCGGCGAGCACGAGGAACGACGGGCAGGAGACCGCGGCGGCGTAGTTCGGGCTCCGTTCGGACCACAGGCCGTCGGCGTCGATGTCCGGCCCCTCGGCGAGCCACTCGTGGATGCGCTCGACGAGGGCGTCCGACGGGTGCAGGCGGTGGATCCGGGCGAGGGCCGCGCTGATCTCCCACCGGTGGTTCGGCGTGTGCACGCCCCCGGTCAGGAGCGCCGGGGTCGCCCGCTCGACGATCCGGTCGAGGTCGGCGGCGAGCGACTCGGCGGCCGGGTCCCGGTCGCGCAGCGGCTCGAGCAGCTCGAGGGCGTCGCACACGTCGTTCACCGTGAACGCAGAGTCGGGCGGCGAGAGCACGTTGTCCCCACCGACGAAGGTGCCTCCGGCCGACTGCCGGGTGGTGAGGTGCCGGACGTACCCGTGCGCGGTGGTGAGGTCGTCGTCGGGCAGGCGATCCGGGCCTCCCTGCTGCTCCTGCCGGACCCGGGCACCCACGAAGGCGAGGGCACGTGCCATCAGCTCGCGGTGCGACAGCGCCGCCGGGTCACCCGGCGTCGCGCGCCACGCGGCGAGCTCGGCGTCGACGGCGGGACGGACCGCGTCGAGGAACCCCATCAGTCCTTGAGCCCCGCGTTGAGGTCCGCGCCGTTCACGTACTTCTGGAACACCAGGTAGATGAGCAGCAGCGGCAGGATCGAGATCACCGAGGCACCGAGCAGCACGGTCCAGTTGACGTTCTCGGCCCCGACGATGCTCTGCAGGGCGATCTGGATCGTGAACTGGTGCGGGTCGTTGAGGACCAGCAGCGGCCAGATGTAGTCGTTCCACCGCCACTGGAACGAGAAGATCGCGAGCGTCAGCATGATCGGCCGGGAGATCGGCAGCATGATCCGCCAGAAGATCCCGAACTCGCTCGCGCCGTCGATCCGTGCGGCCTCGACGAGGTCGTCCGGGACGGTGAGGAAGAACTGCCGGAACATGAAGATGCCGGTCGCGGTGATGATCGACGGCACGATGATGCCCGCGAGCGAGTCGTACATGCCGAGGTCACGGATGACGATGAACGTCGGCGCGAGGATGACCTCGGTCGGGAGCATGGTCGTGGCGAGGATGCACACGAAGAACACCTTGAGCCACCGGTTGTCGTACTTCGCCAGGGCGTACCCGGTGGCGGCACTCGCGAGGACCGTCAGCACGGTGGTCACCAGGGCGACGACGATGGTGTTGCCGAAGTAGCGGGCGAAGTCGAAGCTCTGCCAGGCCTCGACGAAGCCGGACACCGACCACTGCTCCGGGAACAGCGTCAGGGGGTAGGAGAACAGTTCGCCGCCGGGCTTGAACGCGCTGAGGACGAACCACAGCACCGGGAACCCGAAGCCGATGATGAAGACCCAGAGGAGCGCGCTGACCGCGATCGCCTTGGGCTTCGGCACGCGGTCGAGGCCGCCGCGGGTGGCGGCCCGTCCCGCCGCACGCTTCGCGGCGCGTCGGCCGGCGGTGGTCACGGATCGGGTCAGGTCCCCGTCGCCCGCGTCGGGGCGGGTGGCGTCCGGGTTCGCGGCGCCGGGTGCACCGGCACCGGGCAGGGTCGTGGTCATCGGCGCTTCTCCGTCCGACGGTTCACGGCCAGCTGGATCAGGGCGATGGCCATGAGGATGAGCATGAGGACCATCGACGCTGCCGAGGCGTAGCCGATGTGGGCGTTCTGGAACCCGTTCGTGTAGATGTACTGCACGAGCAGGTTGTTGTCGGTGCCGGGGCCGCCGCCGTTGAGGGCCTGGATCGTCGCGAACTCCTTGAACGCGCCGAGGGACGACAGCAGCACGACGATGAAGGACGTCGGCGCGATGCTCGGCAGCGTGATGTACCGGAACTGGTGCCAGGCGCCGGCGCCGTCGAGCGCGGCGGCCTCGTAGTAGGAGCGGGGCACGTTCCGGATCGCGGCGACGAAGAGCAGCATGTTGAACGCCGACCCCGCCCACGCGCTCGCGAACACGACGACGAGCAGCGAGAGGTCCGCGTTCGACTGCCACGGGACGGCCTTGCCGCCGAGGGACTCGACGACGAAGTTCGCGAGACCGAAGTTCTCGCCGAACATCCACCGCCAGATGACGCCGGTGACGATCGGGGAGATCAGCCACGGGACGAAGAACACGATGCGGGCGACGCTCCGGCCCTTGGCGGCGGGACTCGTGAGCATGAGCGCCATCGACAGGGAGAGCACGAACCCGAGGGGGACCGCGACCACGGCGTAGAGCAGGGTGCGGACGAGTGCGGCGTAGAAGGTGTCGTCCTGGAACAGTTCGACGTAGTTCTGCAGCCCGATGAAGTTCGGGGAGACGACGCCGTTGTAGTCGGTGAACGAGTAGCCGAGGCCGATGACGGCCGGCCAGACGAAGAACACCGCGAACAGGACGACGTTGACGCTGACGAAGGCGATCGGTGCCAGCAGGGGCTTCCGGACGCCGGAGCGTCGGCGGCGGGTGCCGCGGCCGGGGGGTCGGACGGTGTCGCTGGACGGCACCGCACGGGGGACGGCGGTCTGGGTGCTCACGATGGTCCTCTTCGTTCGTCGCGGTCGTCGTGTTCGTCGGGGTCGTCGGGGGGAAGGCGGACGGGGCCGGGGGGGGGCCCCCCCCCCCCCCCCCGCCCCCCCCCGGGTGCCCGATGTTCTTGGTGGTTGGAGAACGCGGCTGGGTCGCCCACAGCGGGGCGGTGTTTTGGTTACCCCCCACCGCCCG
>NZ_JBIVHJ010000008.1:37380-58892 GCF_044749145.1 Curtobacterium sp. NPDC089689
GGGGTGGGGGGGCCCCCGGGGGGCCCCCGGGGGGGGGGGGGGGGGTGGGGTGGGGGGGGGGGGGGGGGGGGCGGGGGGCGGGGGGGGGGCGGGGCCCCCCCGCCCCGCTCCGTCAGCCGACGTGGTCCTCGTAGTACTTCGTGATCGTCTCGAGCGTCTGCTTCGCCGACTGCTGGCCGTTGATGAGCTTCCCCACCTCGGCCGTCGTCGGGTCGGTGCCGAGTTCCTTGCCCTCGACACCCCAGCGCGCGCTCTCCTTCGCGTAGGAGCTCGAGATCGGTGCCGCTGCCTCGATCTCCTTCTGGTACAGCGCGAACGAGTCCTTCGCTGCCTGCGACTCGAACGGGTACGTGATGTCGAGGCCGGACTCGACGGGGAGGAACCCGTTCGTGGTCACGAGCTTCGCGTAGTTCGTCGGGTCGTACATGTAGGCGATGAACTTCTTCGCCGCGGCGCCACGGGTGTCGGAGTTCTCGAACCCGACGATGTTGCCGCCGTAGTTGATCTCCGTCGCGTGGGTCGGATCGGCCGGGGTCGCTGCGCTCGCCCAGTCGAAGTCGGTGATGTTCGACGCGAAGTCGGACGACTGCCAGACGCCGGAGAAGTACGCGACGACCTGACCGCTCTTGAACAGTGCGTTCGGGTCCTGCTGGCTCGTCCACACCGACTTCGGCATCGTCTTGTCGTCGTTCATGTCGGCGAAGTCCTGCAGCGCCTTCACGGTCTTCGAGTCGGTCGGGAAGGAGCCGTCCTCCTCCTGCTGCATGAAGTCCGTGCCCTTGGTGAACATGTAGGCCCGGAGTCGCGAGGGCGAGGAGTCGAACACGAGGTCGTACTTCGCGCCGGTCTTCTCCTTGACCTGGTCGGCCTTCTGCAGGAACTCGTCCCAGGTCCAGGCCTTCGACGGGTCGGTCGGGTAGGACACCCCGGCCTTGTCGAACAGCGACTTGTTGACGAACAGCCCTGCCGCGGTGACGTCGGACGGGATCGAGGTGATCTTGCCGTCCTTGTCCTTCGCGATGATGTCCTGGTCGATCTTGTTCGCGTCGTCGTCGACGATGGACGCGAGGTCGACGGTCTTGCCGGTCCAGATCGGGTCGATGCCCGCGGCACGGACGACGTCGGGGAGCGAGTTCGCCTGGGCGGACTCACGGAGCTTCGTCTGGAGACCGTCGTACGGGAGGTTCACGATCTTGACCGAGACTCCGGTCTCCTTCTCGTAGGAGTCGGCGAGGTCCTGGTACCCCTTCTCCTGCGCGGTGGAGGTGGACAGCCAGAAGGTGAGCTGGTCGACCTTCCCGCCGTTCGAGCCGGAGCCGCCGGACGCGCAGCCGCTCAGGAGGGCGAGCGCGGCGATGCCGCCGGCGAGGGCGAGCATTCTCTTCGAGGACTTCATCGTCACTGCTTTCGTTCGGGACCACGGCGTGCGCCGCGGGTGAGCGTTCAGGGGGTCTCGGCCGAGTGCCACAGGTCTACACGAGCGAACGCTCGTTGGCAAGCGCTTTCCAAAATCATGTGATGACAACGCGACCTGCGCCGCCGAACGGCGCGGTCGCCGGCGGAAATCGCTATCCTCGCGCTCAGACCGCGGTCGCGGTCCGGACTGGAGGCACGACATGCCGGAGCGGGGCACGGTCACCCTGGCGGACGTGGCCGAGCGCGCGGGCGTGTCGCTCGCGACCGCCTCGCGGGCGCTCAACGGCAGCGCGCGGAAGGTCCGGCAGGAGTCACTCGACCGGGTGCACGCCGCCGCGCGGGAGCTCCGGTACACCGCCAACGTGCAAGCCCAGGCGGTCGCCCGCGGGACCACCACGACCCTCGCCCTCGTCGTGGGCGACATCGCCGACCCGTACTTCGCCGCGATCGCCGCCGGGGCGATCCGCGCCGCCGACGAGGCCGGACTCGTCGTCACCATCACCTCCACGGGCGGGGACGCCTCGCGCGAGCAGGAGGTGCTCGCCGTGGTCGCCGGCCTCCGCCCCCGGGCCGTGGTGCTCGCCGTCAGCCGCAGGCTCGGTGCCGCGTCCGACACCGGAGCCGCGGTGCAGGCCCTCGTCGCCGGCGGTGCCGGGGTCGCCGCGCTCGTCTCCGACCTCGACGGCGGGGCGGTGCCGGGCGTCGAGGGGCTCGTCATCCGCAACCTCAGTGGAGCCGCAGCGCTGGCCGGAGCCCTCGTCGAACAGGGGCACGACTCGTTCGCCGTCCTCGCGGGCGACCCGACCCTCGCCACTGCCCACGCACGGTACGAGGGGTTCGTCGCCGGTCTCGCAGCACACGGACTGGCGGTGCCGGACCCCTGGGTGGTGCAGTCGGCCTTCACGCGCGACGGCGGACACCGCGCGATGGAGACCCTCCTCGACGCCGCCGCCGGGGGAGCGGCACCGCTGCCACGCTGCGTGTTCGCGGTCACGGACCTCATGGCGGTCGGGGCGCTCGCCGCGATCCGGGAGCGTGGTCTCGTACCCGGCGTCGACGTCGGTGTCGCGGGGTTCGACGACGTCCGGATGCTCGCCGACGTCGTCCCGGCGCTCAGCACCGTCCGCCTGCCGCTCGAAGAGATCGGGGCGCGAGCCGTCCGGCGTGCGCTCGGCACCGACGTGGGCGGCGCGGTCGACGGCGAGGTCGTGCTGCGCGCGAGCACGGCCCGGTAGTCCGCGGCGCGCCGTTCGCCCTGCCGCGACTCGCCCGCGCTCGACCGTCGGGCGGTCGCGAATCGTCGTCCGGCGGTCGGGAGAGCGACCGTCCGTGACCGATCGATCGCCACAGGCGGGGAGTCGCGACCGCCGTGGAGGCTGCGGAGTCCGGCACACTGCCCTCCGCCCCGACCATGTGCGATTCGTGTTCGAGGGGCTGCGGAGCGCTCACACCGTGGTGTACGGTGCCTGGCAAGCGCTTTCCGTACCGGTGGAGGCGGCCACGGCGAGCAAGGGAGCACGCGATGACCACACGCAGGATCGGCATCATCATGCACGGCGTCACGGGACGCATGGGGTACCGCCAGCACCTCGTCCGCTCGGTGCTCGCCATCCGCGAGGAGGGCGGCGTGCTCCTGCCCGACGGCACCCGCGTGCAGCTCGAACCGATCCTCGTCGGACGCAACGCCGCCAAGCTCGAGGAGATCGCCACGCGCCACGGCCTCGAGCACTGGACGACCGACCTCGACGCCGCCCTCGCCGACCCCCGCTGGCACGTGTTCGCCGACTTCGCCGTGACGAGCGCCCGTGCCGGAGCCCTCCGCAAGGCCATCGCCGCCGGGAAGGCCGTCTACACCGAGAAGCCGACCGCCGAGACCTCCGCCGAGGCCCTCGAACTCGCCCAGGCCGCCGCCGACGCCGGGGTCCCGAACGGCGTCGTGCACGACAAGCTGTACCTGCCGGGCCTCCGGAAGCTCCGCCGACTCATCGACTCCGGGTTCTTCGGCCGCGTCCTCAGCGTCCGGGGCGAGTTCGGCTACTGGGTGTTCGAGGGGGACTGGCAGGCCGCGCAGCGCCCGAGCTGGAACTACCGCAAGGAGGACGGCGGCGGCATCGTCGTCGACATGTTCCCGCACTGGAACTACGTCCTCGAGCAGCTCTTCGGTCGTGTCGAGTCCGTCTACGCCCGGGCGGTGACCCACGTCGGGCAGCGCGCCGACGAGCAGGGGCGTCCCTACGCCGCCACCGCCGACGACGCCGCCTACGGGGTGTTCGACCTCGCCGGTGGGGTCACCGCGCAGATCAACTCGAGCTGGGCCGTGCGCGTCGACCGTGACGAACTCGTCGAGTTCCAGGTCGACGGCACCCTCGGCAGCGCGGTCGTCGGGCTGTTCGGCTGCCGGATCCAGCCGCGCACCGCCACCCCGAAGCCGGTCTGGAACCCGGACCTCCGCGACGAGCGCGACTACCGCGGGCAGTGGCTCGAGGTCCCCGACGAGGAGTACGGCAACGGCTTCCGTGCCCAGTGGGAGGACTTCGTCCGCGACCTCGTCGCCGGACGGCCGCACCGGTACGACCTGCTCTCCGGCGCCCGCGGGGTGGCGCTCGCCGAGGCCGGTCTGCGGTCCAGCGCCGAGGGCCGACGCATCGACCTGCCGGAGCTGGACCTGCGCACCCCGGCCGAGCCGCGCCTCCAGGCCGACGCCGAGCCGGACACAGCGCATCCCGCCGCGGCGCAGCCCGCCGACGCCGAGGCCGTCAGCGCATGACTGCCCGCCCCGACCAGCTGACGCTCCTCGCCGCCGACGGTTCCGTCACCACGGAGCCGCTGCGCGAGCCGCTCGCGGCCGCGCAGCCGGTCGCGAAGCCGACGGCGCCGTTGACCGAACGCGTCGTGTACGCCGCCGCGCATGTGGTCCCGCGCGCCGCCGCGGACAACACCCCCGGAGCCCCGGCCGACCTCGACTGGGAAGCCACCCTCGCCTTCCGGCACCACCTCTGGTCGTGGGGCCTCGGCGTGGCCGACGCCATGGACACGGCGCAGCGGAACATGGGCCTCGATCCTGCGGCGACCCGCGAGCTGGTCACCCGCAGTGCCCGCGAAGCGCAGTCCGTCGGCGGCCGGCTCGTCGTCGGGGTGAACACCGACGACCTCCCCGACGCGCCGGCCACCGAGCAGCAGGTCGTCGACGCCTACGTCGGACAGCTCCACCACGCCGAGGACGCCGGCGCGGGGGTCGTCCTCATGGCCAGCCGACACCTCGCACGCCTCGCACGCAGCGACTCCGACCCCGCCGCGACCTACCGACGCGTGTACGCGGCGGTCCTCTCGCGGGCGTCCGCCCCGGTCGTGCTGCACTGGCTCGGCGAGGCGTTCGACCCGGCGCTCGCGGGCTACTTCGGCGCGACCGCCGACCGGGCCGGAGGTGGCGCGACCGCCGACCGGGCCGACGGCGGCGCGTCCGGCGCGGACACCGTCCTCGCTGTCATGGGCGAGGCCGGCGACCGCGTGAGCGGCATCAAGATGAGCCTCCTCGACGCCCGCGCGGAGACAGCCCTCCGTGCGCGCCTCCCCGAGGGCGTCCGGATGTTCACCGGCGACGACCACCACTACGTCGACCTCATCGCCGGTGACGGCACGCACCACTCCGACGCCCTGCTCGGCGCCTTCGCGGCGCTCGGCCCCGTCGCCTCCGCCGCCGTGCAGGTCCTGCCCGACGAGGCCGCGTTCCGCGCCCTGCTCGGCCCGACCGAGGCGCTCTCACGCCACGTCTTCAGCGCACCCGTGTGGCACTACAAGACCGGCATCGCCTTCCTCGCCTGGCTGAACGGCCACCAGCCCGCCTTCACGATGGTCGGCGGCTTGCACGCGGGCCGCTCGCTGCCGCACCTGTCCGAGACGGTCCGGCTCGCGAACGCGTGCGGCGCCCTCGAGGCCCCCGCCCTCGCAGCCCATCGCTGGCACGACCTGCTCGCGCTGGCAGGGGTCGCGGCGCCGTCGTCGGTCTCGTCGGCCGCGTCGGCCGCGTCGGCCGCGTCGGCCGGGAGGCACGGCTCGGCTCCCGACGCAGCACACCTCGCGGGGGTGGTCGCGTGACGGCCGGGGGCCGGCTCGCCACGCCCGGTCGACGCGGGGACGCCGAGACCGCGCCCGCCGACATCGTGGACGCGCCGACGACCGCCGCACCCCACCCGCGGCTCTCGATCAACCAGGCGACCGTCAAGTACGCGACCCTCCCCGAGGCGCTCGACGTCGTGTCGGCCGCCGGTGTCGGGGCGATCGGCACATGGCGAGAGCCGGTCGCCGCCGTCGGGCTCGACGAGGCCGTCCGCATGGTGGCCGACTCCGGACTCCGGGTCTCGTCGCACTGCCGCGGCGGGTTCTTCACGATCCCGGACGGTGCCGGACGCTCCGCAGCGCTCGACGACAACCGGCGGGCGATCGACGAGGCCGCCGCGCTCGCCGCTGCCGGGGCACCCGGGTCCGCGCCCGTCCTCGTGCTCGTCGCCGGCGGCCTGCCGGACGGCTCGAAGGACCTCGTCGGCGCCCGGTCCCGCGTGTCCGACGCGCTCGCGGCCCTCGTGCCGCACGCGCTCGACGCCGGGGTCCGGCTCGCCGTCGAACCGCTGCACCCGATGTACTGCGCCGACCGTGCCGTGGTGTCGACGCTCGCGCAGGCGCTCGACCTCGCCGCGCCGTTCCCGGCCGCCGCGGTCGGGGTCGTCGTCGACACGTTCCACGTGTGGTGGGACCCGGCGCTCGAGACGTCGGTCGCGCGCGCGGGGGCCGCCGGCCGCATCGCGTCGTTCCAGGTGTGCGACTGGACGACCCCGATCGCCGCCGACCCGCTGCTCTCCCGCGGGGTGATGGGTGAGGGGCACGTCGACTTCGGGCCGGTGACCGCTGCCGTGACGGCGGCCGGGTGGACCGGGGACGTGGAGGTCGAGATCTTCAACCAGGCCGTGTGGGACGCGCCGGCGCCGGAGGTCGTGGACCGGGTCGTCCGGGCCTTCGCCGCCGAAGTGCCGCTGTCGCTGCCGCTGCCGCGCTGACACGACCCGGGCTCAACGTCGCCGGACGAGCACCACGCCGTCGACGGTGCGGTGCTCGTGGCCGTACGGGGTCGTCGCGGTGCGCGGGCGTCCGGCTGCCTCGAGGACCTCCCACCCGTCGTCGAGCAAGAGCGCCGCGAGGTCGTCCGACGGCGACGGGAACCGGTACCCCTGGAGCTCCTCGGGCAGGTCGCCGTGCGGGGGAGCGGCGTGCGCGGTGACGAGCAGGTGCCCGCCCTGGGCGACGAACCCGGCCGCACGGCGGAGGATCGCCGCGCGCGGGATCGCGACCGGCCACGACTGCAGGAACGACGCCGTCACGAGGTCGAACCGCGCGTGGGTCTCCCACGACGCCAGGTCCGCCGCGACGAACGACGTCCGTTCCTCGACCCCGGCTGCGACGGCCGCCGCCGAGGCCCGGGTCAGCGCGGTCACGGACAGGTCGACCCCGACCACCGACCACCCGCGCTCGGCGAGCCAGACGACGTCACCGCCCTCACCGCAGCCGAGGTCGAGCGCCCGACCGACCGGGAGTCCCGCCGCCACCGAGGCGAGCACGGCGTTGACCCGGCCCGACCAGATGCCGTCGCGCTCGGCGTACCGGGCCTCCCACCAGGAGCGGGCGTCGGTGTCGGGCGTGGGGTCGTCGTGGAGGTGCACGGGGGTACTCCAGCCGACCGACGCCGTCGACCGCAAGCGGTGTTGCCGGGACGGCAACGCCTCCGCCGCCGCTCCGCTCCGGATCAGCTGGCGTCGGCCTCCGCCGGGACGGGCTCGGCGTTCTCGATGCGGGCGCTCGCCGTGGCCATGTGCTCGTCCATCGCCCGCTGCGTCGCCGCGACGTCCCCGGCGCGCAGGGCAGCGAGGATCGCCCGGTGCTCGTCGTACGCGGCCTCGGTCGCCTGCCGCGTGCGCACCCGTCGGCCGACCCAGACGCTCAGCATCGACCGGAGGCTCTGCAGCAGGTCCGCGAGCACGTCGTTCCCCGCGGCCCGGGCCATGAGGACGTGGAACCGGACGTCGGCATCGATGAACGCGTCCGGGTCGTCGAGTGACTCCTGCTGGCGGTCGAGGTAGGTCTGCAGCTCGTCGAGCTGCTCCGGGGTGGCCCGCTGCGCCGCGAGGATCGCCGCCGTCCGCTCGAGCGAGGACCGCACCTCGAGCAGTTCCCGTGTCCGGTTCGAGGCGAGCATGAGCCCCCACGAGAGCGTCGTGGGCAGCAGGTCCGAGGTGCCGCCACGCAGGTAGGTGCCCGATCCCGGTCGGATCTGCACGATGCCGAGGATCTCCAGCGCCGCGAGGGCTTCCCGCACGGCGGACCGGCCGACACCGAGGCGCTCGGAGAGCACCCGCTCGGACGGCAGCCGGGAGCCGGGCGCCAGGTCACCCGCGGTCAGCAGGGACACGAGCTGCCGCGCGACCTCGGAGGCGGGGGACCCGGCCGGCACCGACTCGAGTTCGAGGCGGATGTTGAGCGGGTCGTTCTCACTGAACGCGGGCATGGGGCGAGCGTACCGGTCGGTCAACCGGTTCCCGCTCGCCCGCGCCGGGCCGGGGGGCGCGGTGGCTGTCCGCGTGCTCTGTCGACCCTCCGACCGCGCAGCATGGTCAACCGGTTGACAAGTTGCGGGTGAGCGCCCACACTGGACCCCGGCGCACAGCGGCGCCCGCAGGACCCGGCGCGCAGCAGCGTCCGAACCATCCCCCCAGAGCAGGAGTCACCGTGGACATCCCCGCGACCCGAGGCATCCCGACCTCGGCGGTCGAACGATCGGCCATCCGCAAGATCGCGACACGCATCGTGCCCTTCGTGGCGCTGATGTTCTTCATCAACTTCCTCGACCGCACCGCGATCTCGTTCGCCGCCCCGAACGGTCTCGAGGCCGACCTCGGTCTGACGGCGGCGCAGTTCGGGTTCGCGTCCGGGGTCTTCTTCATCGGCTACCTCGTGCTCGAGGTCCCGTCGAACCTGGCGCTCCACAAGTTCGGCGCCCGCGTGTGGCTCGCCCGCATCATGATCACGTGGGGCATCGTCTCGCTGCTCTTCACGTGGGTGCAGAACTACCCGCAGCTCGTCGGCCTCCGCTTCCTGCTCGGTGTCGCCGAAGCGGGGTTCTTCCCGGGCGCAATCCTGTTCCTCTCGACCTGGGTCCCCGCACGTCACCGCGGCAAGATGCTCGCGCTGTTCTACCTGGCGCAGCCGCTCACCAGTGTCATCGGGTCGCCGCTCGCCGGCTGGCTGATGACCCACGAGGGCCTGCTCGGCGGCCTCGAGGGCTGGCGCTTCATGTTCCTCTGCGTCTCCATCCCCGCGATCATCGTCGGCCTCCTCTGCCTCGTCGTGCTCAAGGACAAGCCGTCCCAGGCGAAGTGGCTCGACGAGGACGAGAAGACCTGGCTCGAGGGCGCGCTCGCAGCGGAGAACAAGGACAAGCAGGACGGGCACGGCGCGAAGGGCGGCCTCAAGGCAGCCTTCGGGTCCGGCCGGGTCTGGATGCTCGCCGGCGTCTACTTCGGCTTCATCTACGGCCTCTACGCGCTGAGCTTCTTCCTCCCCACGATCATCGACGGCTTCCAGCAGCAGTTCGGCACCACGTTCGACCTGTTCCAGAAGGGCCTCATCACGGCCATCCCGTACGTGCCCGCCGCGGTGGTCCTCTACTTCTGGTCCCGTGACGCGTTCCGCCGCGGCGTACAGGTCTGGCACATCGCGGTCCCGGCCCTCGTCGGTGGCCTGTCGATCCCCGTCGCGCTCTACATGGACTCGCCGGCGGCCACCGTCGCCGTCATCGCGGTCACGGCCTGCGCGATCTTCGCCGCCCTCCCGAACTTCTGGACCATGCCGACCCGGTTCCTCTCCGGTGCGGCGGCCGCAGCGGGTGTCGCGCTCATCAACACGCTCGGCAACCTCGGCGGGTTCGCCGCGCCGTACATCACGGGTGCGCTCAAGGACGCCACGGGCGGCTACCAGCTCCCGATGTTCGTGGTCGGGTTCTTCATGCTGCTGTCGAGCGTGCTCATGGTCGTGCTCGCCCGCCGCAGCAAGGGCGAGCTGACCGGCAGCATCCGCAGGGTGGAGTCCGAGCGGGCGGAGAGCCGCGCATGACCCGGCTGTACAACGACCCGGCGGACTTTGCCGACGAGATGGTGGACGGGTTCGTCGCCGCGAACCGGGCGCGGGTCCGGAAGGTGCACGGCGGGGTCGCCCGCGCCACCACGAGCCCCGACGGCACCGTCGCCCTCGTCGTCGGCGGTGGCTCCGGTCACTACCCGGCGTTCGGCGGCCTCGTGGGGCACGGCCTCGCGGCGGGCGCGGCGATGGGGAACCTCTTCGCCAGCCCGAGCGCCCAGCAGGTCTCCGCGGTGGCGGCCGCCGTCGACCACGGCGGGGGAGTCCTCCTCTCCTACGGCAACTACGCCGGCGACGTGCTGAACTTCGACGCCGCCGCCCGGACCCTCGAGGCGCGGGGCATCCCCGTCCGCACGGTCCGGGTGACCGACGACGTCGCCAGCGCACCGGCGGACCGGGCGCACGAGCGTCGCGGGATCGCCGGGGACCTCTGCGTGTTCAAGGTCGCCGGCGCCGCGGCCGAGCGCGGCGACGACCTCGACGCCGTCGCCACCCTCGCCGAGCGCGCGAACGACCGGACGCGGAGCTTCGGTGTCGCCTTCTCCGGCTGCTCGCTCCCGGGCGCCGACGAACCGCTCTTCACGGTCCCGGAGGGGCGCATGGCGATCGGCATGGGCATCCACGGCGAGCGGGGCATCGCGGAGGCGGACGTCCCGAGCGCGGCCGGTCTCGCGGAGTTGCTCGTCGACCGCCTGCTCACCGAGCTCCCGACCGGCGTCGTGCCGGACGGTGCCCGGGTCGTGCCGATCCTCAACGGCCTCGGCAGCGTCAAGTACGAGGAGCTGTTCGTCGTCTTCAGCAGCGTCGTCCGTCTGCTCGAGGCGGCCGGAGCGGTCGTCGTCGAGCCCGAGGTCGGCGAACTCGTCACGAGCTTCGACATGGCCGGCGTCTCGTTGACGCTCCTCTGGCTCGACGACGAACTCGAGCACCTCTGGGCAGCGCCGGCCGACAGCCCCGCGTACCGGAAGGGCGGAGCCGTGCCGGCCGAGCCGGTGTCCGAGCAGGAACTCGTCGCCGGCACCCTGGCCCCGGTCACCGTCGGCTCCGAGGCGTCCCGCCGCTCGGCGGCGGTCGTGGCCCGTGCGATCGACGCGATCCGGGCCACCGTCGACGACCACGTCGACGAACTCGGCCGCATCGACGCCGTCGCCGGCGACGGCGACCACGGCATCGGCATGCAGCGCGGGTCCACCGCAGCGGCCGCCGCCGGGCGCGACGCCGTCGAGCGCGGCGCCGGTGCCGGCAGCGTGCTCGCGATCGCCGGGGACGCCTGGTCCGACCGGGCCGGCGGGACGTCCGGTGCGATCTGGGGAGCCGCCCTGGAGGCACTGGGTCGCGTCGTCGGGGACGAGTCGCGTCCGTCCGCCGCCACCGTCGCGGACGCCGTGCACGCCGCCGCCGAGGCGGTCCTGGCCTTCGGTGCCGTCGTCGGAGACAAGACGATGGTCGACGCCCTCGTACCGTTCGACGACGTGCTGTCCGCGCGGGTCCGGGCGGGGGACGACCTCGTCACCGCCTGGTCGGCCGCCTCGGCCGCGGCCACCGCGGCTGCCAGCGCGACCGCCGACCTCCTCCCGCGCAAGGGCCGCGCCCGCACGCACGGCGAGGACGCGGTCGGCACGCCGGACGCCGGCGCGATCTCGTTCGCCCTCATCACCGCAGCGGTCCTCGCGACCCTCACCCCGCAGAAGGAAGAGCAGCATGCCTGACACCGAGCAGCCCGCGCAGCAGTTCCGTCTCGTCGTCGGCTCCGACGACGCCGGCTTCGAGTACAAGGAGACGATCAAGCGCGACCTCGAGGCCGACCCGCGCGTCGCCTCCGTGGTCGACGTCGGTGTGGACGCGGACGGGCACACGGCCTACCCGCACGTCGCCGTCGACGCCGCACAGATGGTCGCGAACGGCGAGGCCGACCGGGCGATCCTGGTCTGCGGCACCGGGCTCGGGGTCGCGATCGCCGCCAACAAGGTCCCGGGCATCCGTGCGGTCACGGCGCACGACTCCTTCAGCGTCGAGCGTTCGATCCTGTCGAACGACGCGCAGGTCCTCTGCATGGGCCAGCGGGTCGTCGGTGTCGAGGTCGCGCGACGGATGGCGAAGGAGTGGCTCGGCTACACCTTCGACCCGTCCAGCGCGAGCGCCGAGAAGGTCCAGGCCATCTGCGCCTACGACGGCTCGGCGCCGGTCGGGACCGACGCACCGTGACGCTCGTCGGGGTGTCGCTGAAGACGTACTTATCGCACGCCAGGACCCTGGAGTGGACGGCCGCGGTCGTGGAGACCGCGCGCGCCCACCCCGCGGTCCGGTCGGGTGCGGTCGAGCTCTTCGTGGTCCCGACGTTCCCGGCGCTCGTGCCCGTGCGCGAGGTCATCGGCGATGCTCCGGTCCTGCTCGGGGCGCAGGACCTGGCGTGGGCCGACGAGGGCGCGTTCACCGGCGAGGTCTCCGGCGCCGAGCTCCGTGAGATCGGCGTCGACCTCGTCGAGATCGGCCACGCCGAACGGCGCAGCCTGTTCCACGAGACCGACGAGGACGTCGCGGGGAAGGTGCACGCGGCGTACCGCAACCAGCTGCGGCCGCTGGTCTGCGTCGGCGAGCTGACCCGTGCCTCCAGTGCGGACGCGATCGACGAGGTGACCGCGCAACTGGACCGCTCGCTCGCCACGGCGACCGCGGACGGCCTCGCCGGGCCGCTGATCGTCGCGTACGAGCCGGTGTGGGCGATCGGTGCGCCGGCGCCCGCGCCGGACGACCACATCGTGGACGTGCTCGCCGGGCTCGAGGCGCACCTCGCGTCGCGGCCGGAACTCACCGGCAGCACGGTGATCTACGGCGGCAGCGCCGGACCGGGGCTGCTCACCCGTGGGCAGGGCCGAATCGGCGGACTGTTCCTCGGACGGTTCGCCCACGACCCGGCCGCGATCACCACCATCCTCGACGAGGTGCTGACCCTGCAGGAGCAGGGGGTGCGCGCATGACGTCCCTGCTCGGTCTCTCCACCTACGCCTACTCCTGGCGCATGTCCGACCGCGTCCCGGACCCGATGTCGCTCGACGACGCGATGCGCGACGCGGCCTCCCACGACGGCGTCGACCTCTTCCAGGTCTGCGACCACCTCCCGCTCGACACCGCGTCGGACGAGCGGCTCGCGGCGATCCGGACACTGGCCGACGACCTCGGCCTCACGCTCGAGGTCGGCACACGCGGCACGCACCCGGACCACCTCGCCCGGTACCTGCACGTCGCCCAGCAGCTCGGCGCGACGCTCGTGCGGAGCATGTGGACGAGCGGCGACGACCAGCCCGACGCCACCGAGACCGAACGACGCCTGCGGACCGCACTGCCCGCGTACGAGCGAGCCGGCGTGACCCTGGCGCTGGAGACGTACGAGGTCGTCGCGACCACGGACCTCGTCGCCGTCGTCGCGGCGATCGACTCCGACCACCTCGGCATCTGCCTCGACCCCGCGAACACCGTCGCGCGGCTCGAACGCCCCGCCGAGGTCGTCGCACTGACCGCACCGTACGTCCGCAACTGGCACGTCAAGGACGCCGCCTTCACCCGGTCGCCCGGATGGGTCGGCTTCCAGTACACCGGCGTCCGTACGGGGACCGGCCTCCTCGACTACGCGGGCGTCAGCGCCGCGATCGACCCGCACACCCGGGGGATCAACCGCGTGGTCGAGTTCTGGCTCCCGTGGCAGGACGCCGCAGCCGGGGCCGGGGCCGAGCCGGACGGCGACGAGACCGCCGCACAGACCACCTGCCGCACCGAGGCGGAGTGGACCCAGCACACCATCGACCACATCAGGAGCAAGGAATCATGACCGACACCGCCACCACCACGCACACCGTCGCTGCCGGGTCCGGCACGGCCGACGTCACCGTCGCCGTGATCGGTGCCGGCGGCAAGATGGGCACCCGCGTCTCGAACAACTTCGCCAAGAGCGAGTACACGACGCTCTACAGCGAGGCCTCGCCCGCCGGCCAGGAGCGCATCCAGGCCCTCGGCCGGTCGCTCACCGACAGCGTCGAGGCCGCGGCGGCCGCCGACGTCGTCGTCCTCGCGGTCCCGGACGTCCTGCTCGGCAGCATCTCGGAGCAGCTCGTCCCGGCCATGAAGCCCGGCGCGACGATCCTCACCCTCGACCCGGCCGCCGCATACGCGGGGCTGCTCGCGGAGCGCGAAGACGTCCACTACGCCGTCGCGCACCCGTGCCACCCGTCGGTGTTCCTCGAGCGCACCACGAAGGAGGAGTGGGACGACACCTTCGGCGGCATCGCCGCGCCGCAGGAGGTCATCGCCGCGTTCGACGCCTCCGAGTCCCTGGGCGACGAGGGCGACCGCGCGAAGGCGATCGCCGAGGCCGTCATCACGACCATGTACGCCCCGGTCATCCAGGTGCACTGGGTCACCGTCAAGCAGCTCGCCGTGCTCGAGCCGACCCTCGTCGAGACCATCGCGTGCATGATCGGCGACTTCCTCAACGACGCGCTCGAGGAGACCGTCACGGGCGTCGGTGTGCCCCGTGAGGCCGCCCGCGCCATGCTCTACGGCCACACCTGGATCGCCCTCACGAACGGCCTGCGCGGCTCGAACCCGTTCTCGGACGCGTGCCACATCGCGATGGGCTACGGCCGCGAGAAGCTCATCAAGGAGGACTGGAAGCAGGTCTTCGACGACAGCGAGCTCGACTCCGTGATCGCCAAGATGCTGAAGATCGACGCCGTCAAGCGCTGACCCGCCTCCCCACGAACCGGAACGCCCCGCCGACCCCCTTCCGGCGGGGCGTTCCCCTGTGCTCAGCGTTCCTGTGTGCTCAGGCCGACGTCCGTGCCACCAGGGTCCCGAGGGCCGCCGCGCCGCGCTGTGCGTCGGGGACGGTGACCACCCGGGCGCCACCACCCCGCAACCGGACCACGATCCCCGGCCCGGACTGCGTGACGTAGGCGATGCCTCGACCGGAGATCCGGTACCCCCAGCCGCCCCACTGCCCGGGGGAGACCTGCTCCCATCCGCAGGAATCGATCCGGTCGAGCGGCACCCGCATGATCGGGAGCCGCGTCCCCGACGACGTCACGCGGAGTCCGCGCCGGTCGACGGTGACCTCGACACGGGCGAGGACCAGCACCGCGAACCCGGCGACGAGCAACACGAGACCGGTGACGACGGCCGAACCGCTGCTCCTCGCCGCCGTCCACGCAGCGAGCGCGACACCGAGCGCGATGAACGCCAGCCCGAGCACCACGAACCAGGGGCTCCCGACGTGCGACCGCCACGCGACCCGGGTCTCCGGCGTGACGTCGAGCGCGTCGACGTTCTGCGTCGGCGCGGCAGCCCTGCCGCGCCAGAGCGGTGGGACGGAGATCGCGGCCGCGGCAGCGCCGATCGCGACGAAGACCAGCGTCCACCACCAGGCGAACCGATCGCTGCCGACGAGCGCGATCACGGCCGTCGAGGTCCACGCCGCCGCGAAGATCGGACCCATCAGCGACGCAACGAGCATGAGCAGCGCGGCGGTGCTCCGGTCGCGCAGCCGGAGCACCGCCACGCCGGCGACCGCCGATGCGAGGCACACCGCGAGGGAGATCCAGAAGAACGGCCACGGCGACCCGAAGCCGTCCGCGCGTCCGTCGGCACCGAAGTGCGTCGCGATCCGTGCCGGCAGCCGCGGCGCGAGGAGTGCCCCCGTCACCGTGAGCGCCACGAGCGCCACGACGTTCGGCGCCACCACCGCCAGTCGTGTCCCGATCGTCGTCCGTGTGGTCGTCATCGTGCCCCCTCCAGCATCGTGAACAGTTCGTCGAGCGGCACCCCGAGGGCGTCCGCCTGGTCACGGAGCTCCCCGACGAGGTCGCGGAGCCGGTCGAACGATGCGTTCCCGGACCGGAGCACCGTCGCTCCGCGTCCGCGTCGCAGCTCGATGAGCCCGTCTTCCTGCAGCCGCGCGTAAGCGCGGAGCACCGTGTGCATGTTGACGTCGATCGACGCGGCGAGGTCGCGGGCGGACGGCAGACGGGCGCCCGCGGCGAGGTCGCCGCGCGCGATCGCGACGCGCACCTGCGTCGCGATCTGGTCGGCCAGCGAGGCGCGCGCAGCCGGGTCGACGGTGATCAACATGTTCGCATTGTATGCGAACAATGCGGCGTGCGCAGCATCGAACTGGAGGCCCGTGGCGGCGCCGCCACGGGCCTCCAGTCCGGTGACCGGTCGCGTCCGGCGGCCCCCGTGCGAGGGACATCCAGAACGCGCGGATACGGGCAGCCTGGATGCCGCATCCGTGTGCGCCGTCCGCGCCGCGCGTACCGTCGAGCCCCAGCAACGAGTCCGTTTCGTGTCCAGGGAATGCGCGGATCGACCAGTCGAGCTGCTGTGTCCTGGGCGCCGTGATGTCGTCCAGGGAGCGCACCATGACGAAGTACGAGTCGAACCGAGCAGTCGATCCGGTCCGGATCACGACGTACCGGCACCTCCGCAAGGCTGCCCGTCGCGGCTGGGCGGTCGAACAGCAGGACGCCGCGCCCACGTTGGCCGACCTGAGCTGGTCGCGAGCCACGGGTGGATCGAGCCGCACGTGACGCCGGGACGGTCCGACCGGCACCGCGGTGCCGTGCAGGACGTCGTCCACACGCTGACGGACCCCGGCGAGGCGAGTGCCCTGCTCCGCGACGTCCACAACGGTCGCCACCTGCACTTCGCCGACCACACCGCGTTCCGACTCCGCTACCGCGCGATGAGCGACGGCCGGGTGAGCCTGCGGACGTCCTCGTCGTCGTCGCGCTTCTCCGGTGTCCTGCAACCCGAGCGCCAGTACGTGCTCTCGTGGGCGGTCGACGGCGGGACCGTGATCGATGCGGACGGGCCGGCACCCGTCACGATGCATGCCTCGGTCCCCGTCGCCTTCCCGACCGGTCGCGAGTTCACCATCGACGCCGTCGCGGGGACGCACCACTTCGTGCACTTCGGGGCGGACTTCCTCGAGGCCGTCGCCACGATGGACACCGGCGCCGCACCGCGCCCGCTGAACCTCCCCGTCGTGGTCGAGCCCGAACGGCTCGGTCCGCTCCAGGAGGTCGTGCGGGCCGTGGCCCCGGCGCTCTTCGACCGCTCGACCGTGGGCGAGGGGCGGGACGCCCTCGACCTCATGCTCGCCGAGGCCGTGCTCGCCGCCTTCGAACCGATGCCCGACGGCCACGTCGCCGGTCCGCACGCGAGCACCGTGCAGCGGGCGAAGACCTTCATGCACGCACGCTTCGACCGCCCCCTCACCGTCCCGCAGATCGCCGAGGCCGCCGAGGTCAGCGTGCGCACGCTCCAGGAGGCCTTCCAGCGGCACGAGGGCGTCACCCCGATGGCGTTCCTCCGCGAGATCCGCCTCGAGAAGGCCCGGCTCGGCCTGCAGCTCGCCGACCCCGACGTCTCCTCGGTCGCCGCCGTGGCGATCTCCTGCGGCTTCAAGCACATGGGTCGGTTCTCCGGGGCGTACCACGAGGAGTTCGGGGAGTACCCCGGCGAGACACTCCGCCTGCGCGGCCGGACCGCGGTGCGCTGAGCGGGGTGCCGGTGGGCCGCGACCCGTCCAGGCGATCCGTACCCCCTCCATGGCGCGTCCACGGCACCGCGCGGCTAGCGTCGAGGCCATGCAGCCCGACACCCGCCCCGGTCCGACCTCGGACGGGCACGCGCACGCGATGGGCAGCGACGTCGTCCGTGTCCGTGGCGCCGGCGCACCGGTCCTCGTGCTGCACGGCACACCCGGCGGGGTCGACACCGCCGACGTGATGGCACGGTTCCTGCCCTCGGACGGCTTCCGTGTCGTGACCGTGTCCCGGCCGGGCTACCTCGGCACGCCCGTCCGCCACGGCCGCAGCAGCCTCGACGACGACGCCGACCGCGCCGTCGCACTGCTCGACCGGCTCGGCATCGACCGAGCAGCCGTGTTCGCGTGGTCCGGTGGCGGACCGAGCGCCTACCGACTGGCCGTGTCCCACCCCGACCGCGTCTCGGCGCTCGTCGTCGCCGCCGGGCTCTCCGGACGGTGGACGCCCCCGCGCACGACCCCCGCTGAGTGGTTCGTGACCCAGACCCGAGCCGGCGCCCTCGCCTCCGCGCTCGCCGCACGGGTCGTCCCCGGGCTCGTGGTCCGCACGGCGATCGCCGGGGTGAGTTCGCTCCGCGGGGCAGCGCTCGACGCCCACGTCCGCGACGTCATGGCGGACCCGGGCCGTCGCCGCTTCGTGCTCGACCTCGCGGCCACCGGCAACAGCTCCGGCGCGCACCGCGACGGCTGGCGCAACGACGTCGCGAACCTCGGCGCGATCACCTCCCTCGACCTCGGGGCCGTGCGGGCGCCGACGCTCCTCGTGCACGGAGACGCGGACACCGACGTCCTGCCGGAGCACAGCGAGCGGGCACTCCGCGAGGTGCCGGACGCCGAACTCCTCCGGCTCCCGGGCGGGACGCACTTCGCGGTGTGGGACCACCACGAGGCCGCCGCGGTGCAGGAGCGGGTGCGGGCCCACCTCCGCGGCTGATGCCGTGGACGACCGGGGGACACCTCGGGGGACAGCCCGGTGGACGTGCCGGTCCGGCAGGTCGGGTCCTGAGTGGACCGCCTCGCGTCCGACCGGGAGGCCCGGATCGCCGACGTCGTGCGGCAGACGGCCGCCGGATGGCCGGCACCGCAGCCGTGGCGCCCATCTGAGGACCCTGCAAGGAGCGGCGCTTCCTGTGACGAACCGCAGGAACACGCCGGAACCGCCCAGCATCGCGGTCCGCCGTGACCAATACGTTACTTTCTCGGGTCGTCCCTCCGGTGGACCGGCCCGAGCCGCCTCTCCCGAGGTCGCGACGGAAGGAACCATGGGACGCCACGCTCTGCCCGCAGCAGCCGACAGCCAGCACGCCGAAGCGCTGCCCGCACCCACCGCTCCCGGACCCGCTCCCTCCACGTCGACGGCCGAGCCGGCGCTCCGCCGTCCGCGCGGTCGTCGCTCCGCGCTCGGTCCCGCCGCCGCTCGGTCGACCTTCGTCCAGCCGACGAAGCAGTCCCGCGTCGTCGCGATGCGTCCCGTGCCCGTGGTGGCCGCCGGCTCTGCCGTGCTCTCCCGCACCGCGACGCTCAAGGCCGAGCGCGCCCTCGACCCCCGGCACGTCCGTCGCGCCGCGAACGCCAAGCGCGCCGCAGTCCTCCTCGCACCCGCGCTCGCCGTGACCTCGAGCCTGACCCTCGCCGTGCCCGCCAACGCCGCGACCCCGTCGACCGAGGCGCACTCGGGCACGACGACCTCGCAGAGCGCGCTGGCCGGGGTCCCCGCCGCCGAGCTGCAGACCTACACCGTGGCGCACGACGTCGAGGTTCCCGTGACCGCGATCGACGGCGTCTCGACCACGACCACCGTGGTCTCGTACCCGACCGTCGTGACCCGGTTCGGCGTCACCACGGCGGAGGCCGAGTCGGCGATCTCGGCGGCACTGTCCGCCGGCGGAGACCGCGCGACGATCCTCGCGACCGCACTGCAGTACATGGGCGACCCCTACGTCGAGGGCGGCGCCTCCCACTCGGGCATCGACTGCTCGGGCCTGACCATGGTCGCGTACGCCGCCGTGGGCATCCCGCTCGTGCACTACGTCCCGACGCAGGACGCCGCGGCGACGACCATCCCCGAGTCCGAGGCGAAGCCCGGTGACCTCGTGGTCTACGACAACGAGGACCACGTCGGCATCTACCTCGGCCAGGGTCTCGTGCTGCAGGCGCCGCACCCGGGTGAGGTCGTCGACATCGTGCCGATGTACCCGGCCGCGCACCACTTCGCGCGCCTCCTGCCCGCCGGGAGCTGACCCGCACCGGGTCCTCGGCCCCCGTAGGGTGGGCCCGTGACCGACCAGACCGCCGTCCGACCGTCGTCAGCGCGGTGGGCCATCGACCTCGTGGTGATGCTCGCCGCAGCGGGTGGGGTCGTCCTGTCGCTCGTCGTGGCGTGGTTGCTGTTCCTCACCGCCGCGTTCTCGGACGAGGCGAACGGACTGGCCGGTGCCCTCGGGTGGTTCGTGCTCGCGTGGCTCCTCGGTGTCGGCCTGCCCGTGACGTGCCTCGTCACCGGTGCCCAGGGTCTGCGCCGTCGGGTCGGTGCCGCTCACGGCTGGGCGATCGCCACCCTCGTGGTCGGTGTCGCGGCGACCGCGATCGGCGCTCTCGTCGTCGGGGGCGTGACCCTCGCCCTGCTGCCCGCCGCCTTCGCACCGGCCGCCGTGCCCGCCCTCGTCGTGGGCCTCCCGTAAACTGGCGTGATGGCCTCCGAGACCCGCACCCCGTTCGAAGAGCAGCGTTCTGCTCGTCCGCAGGTGCGCCCGCGCACCGAGGGCTGGACCCAGGCGCAGGACTCCGCGGGCCGCCCGCTCCTGCAGTTCGCGTCGCCGAAGCGCGGCAAGCCGCCGGTGCACCTCGCCGACCTCACGGTGGAGGAACGCGTCGAGAAGGTCAAGGAGCTCGGCTTGCCGGGGTTCCGCGCCAAGCAGCTCTCGACCCACTACTTCACGCACCACACGTCCGACCCGGCGAAGATGACCGATCTGCCGGCCGCCCAGCGCGACGAACTCGTCGCCGGCATGCTCCCGCCGCTGCTCACCGAGACCCGGCGACTGGCGACGGACAACGGCGACACCATCAAGTTCCTCTGGAAGCTCCACGACGGCGCCCTCGTCGAGTCGGTGCTCATGCGCTACCCGGGCCGCATCACGCTCTGCGTGTCGTCGCAGGCCGGCTGTGGCATGAACTGCCCGTTCTGCGCCACCGGGCAGGCCGGGCTGACGCGGAACATGTCGACGGCCGAGATCATCGAGCAGATCGTCCGGGCGAACGCCGCGATCGCCGCCGGTGAGCTCGGGGGCGACCCGCGCAAGGGCGGCAAGGACCGCGTCGACGCCGAACGGGTGACGAACATCGTCTTCATGGGCATGGGGGAGCCCTTGGCGAACTACAAGCGCGTGATGGAGGCCGTGCGGACCATGGTCGCGCCGCAGCCCAACGGCCTCGGCATGAGCGCCCGCGGCATCACCGTCTCGACCGTGGGCCTGGTCCCTGCGATCAAGAAGCTCGCGGACGAGAACATCCCGATCACTTTCGCGCTCTCCCTGCACGCACCCGACGACGAACTCCGAGACGAACTCATCCCGGTGAACTCGCGGTGGAAGGCCGACGAGGCCATCGACGCCGCGTACGAGTACTACGCGAAGACCGGTCGCCGCGTGTCGATCGAGTACGCGCTCATCAAGGACATGAACGACCACGCCTGGCGCGCCGACCTGCTCGCCGAGAAGCTCAACGCGCGCGGTCGGGGCTGGGTGCACGTCAACCCGATCCCGCTCAACCCGACGCCCGGCTCGGTGTGGACCTCGTCCGAGCCCCACGTGCAGGACGAGTTCGTCCGCCGCCTCAACGCCGCCGGCATCCCGACGACCCTCCGCGACACCCGCGGCAAGGAGATCGACGGGGCCTGCGGCCAGTTGGCTGCGGCTGAGTAGACGGCTGGGCAGGTCTGCCTGGAGGCACGGTGCGGTTCCGCATCGTGCCTTTCGTCGTTCCCGGGGTCGCGTTGGCAGAGTACGGGCGGCGCGGTACCCCGACTCCCGCGTGTTCCCGGGGAAGTCGGGGGACGACACGCCCGGGATGCGACACGTGTTGGCGCTGCCGTTCACCTCTGCGTAAAGTAATCACTCGTTGCCGCTGAGGCGGAGAACGGAACGGCCGGAACGGTCGCCTCCGAGTCTCGCCCGGGCAACGAACCAGCCTCTCTGACGACGTCCGCTGAACTGCGGGCTGAGTGGGGAGTGCGTCTGGTCCTTGAGAACTCAACAGCGTGCACATTGTCAATGCCAATTTATTGACCCCGTGGCCGAGCTTGCTCGGTTCGGAG
>NZ_JBIVHJ010000009.1:0-1847 GCF_044749145.1 Curtobacterium sp. NPDC089689
GGGGAGTGCGTCTGGTCCTTGAGAACTCAACAGCGTGCACATTGTCAATGCCAATTTATTGACCCCGTGGCCGAGCTTGCTCGGTTCGGAGACAATTCCTTTTGGATAGACAGAATTGTCAGTTGACAGTTCTTTTTGTCAGTATCAACTCGGCCATGCTTTCGGGTGTGGTTGGTAATTTTTTTACGGAGAGTTTGATCCTGGCTCAGGACGAACGCTGGCGGCGTGCTTAACACATGCAAGTCGAACGATGAAGCCCAGCTTGCTGGGTGGATTAGTGGCGAACGGGTGAGTAACACGTGAGTAACCTGCCCCTGACTCTGGGATAAGCGTTGGAAACGACGTCTAATACTGGATATGACTACTGGTCGCATGGCCTGGTGGTGGAAAGATTTTTTGGTTGGGGATGGACTCGCGGCCTATCAGCTTGTTGGTGAGGTAATGGCTCACCAAGGCGACGACGGGTAGCCGGCCTGAGAGGGTGACCGGCCACACTGGGACTGAGACACGGCCCAGACTCCTACGGGAGGCAGCAGTGGGGAATATTGCACAATGGGCGAAAGCCTGATGCAGCAACGCCGCGTGAGGGATGACGGCCTTCGGGTTGTAAACCTCTTTTAGTAGGGAAGAAGCGAAAGTGACGGTACCTGCAGAAAAAGCACCGGCTAACTACGTGCCAGCAGCCGCGGTAATACGTAGGGTGCAAGCGTTGTCCGGAATTATTGGGCGTAAAGAGCTCGTAGGCGGTTTGTCGCGTCTGCTGTGAAATCCCGAGGCTCAACCTCGGGCTTGCAGTGGGTACGGGCAGACTAGAGTGCGGTAGGGGAGATTGGAATTCCTGGTGTAGCGGTGGAATGCGCAGATATCAGGAGGAACACCGATGGCGAAGGCAGATCTCTGGGCCGTAACTGACGCTGAGGAGCGAAAGCGTGGGGAGCGAACAGGATTAGATACCCTGGTAGTCCACGCCGTAAACGTTGGGCGCTAGATGTAGGGACCTTTCCACGGTTTCTGTGTCGTAGCTAACGCATTAAGCGCCCCGCCTGGGGAGTACGGCCGCAAGGCTAAAACTCAAAGGAATTGACGGGGGCCCGCACAAGCGGCGGAGCATGCGGATTAATTCGATGCAACGCGAAGAACCTTACCAAGGCTTGACATACACCGGAAACGGCCAGAGATGGTTGCCCCCTTGTGGTCGGTGTACAGGTGGTGCATGGTTGTCGTCAGCTCGTGTCGTGAGATGTTGGGTTAAGTCCCGCAACGAGCGCAACCCTCGTTCTATGTTGCCAGCGCGTTATGGCGGGGACTCATAGGAGACTGCCGGGGTCAACTCGGAGGAAGGTGGGGATGACGTCAAATCATCATGCCCCTTATGTCTTGGGCTTCACGCATGCTACAATGGCCGGTACAAAGGGCTGCGATACCGTAAGGTGGAGCGAATCCCAAAAAGCCGGTCTCAGTTCGGATTGAGGTCTGCAACTCGACCTCATGAAGTCGGAGTCGCTAGTAATCGCAGATCAGCAACGCTGCGGTGAATACGTTCCCGGGCCTTGTACACACCGCCCGTCAAGTCATGAAAGTCGGTAACACCCGAAGCCGGTGGCCTAACCCTTGTGGAAGGAGCCGTCGAAGGTGGGATCGGTGATTAGGACTAAGTCGTAACAAGGTAGCCGTACCGGAAGGTGCGGCTGGATCACCTCCTTTCTAAGGAGCATCTGGTCTCGTGCAGTCCTCGTGGCTCGCAGGGATCCAGGCGCCGATGCAACCCGAACGTGGTTGCCGGTAGCTCATGGGTGGAACATTGACAGTGCAGTTGTCGGCGCGTCTGCCGATCTCAGTACGGCCCG
>NZ_JBIVHJ010000009.1:1944-5468 GCF_044749145.1 Curtobacterium sp. NPDC089689
TGCTTGCAGGTCAGGAACGGGTTGGTGGGCAAGCGCGGGTGGCTGGTGCACGTTGTTGGGTCCTGAGGGACCAGGCTTCCCGGTCGTGATGATCGGGGGTTGAGCCGTGACAGTCGGGGCCGTGATGGTGCCTGGGTGTTGCTGGTTCTTCGATGGGCCACGTGAAGCTGACACGAGAGTGTTGGGGGAGTGTGGTGCCGATCGTATGTTGAGAACTACACAGTGGACGCGAGCATCTTAGATCGCTCGTGACGATGACCGGCTTGCTGGTTGTTGTTCGAGTCGATCGCAATTTTAATCTTTGTGGTCAAGTTTCTAAGAGCAAACGGTGGATGCCTTGGCATCTGGAGCCGAAGAAGGACGTAGAAATCTGCGATAAGCCTCGGGGAGCTGATAATCGAGCTGTGAGCCGAGGATTTCCGAATGGGGAAACCCCGCCAGGCGACTTGTCGACCTGGTGACTCCCGCCTGAATATATAGGGCGGGTAGAGGGAACGTGGGGAAGTGAAACATCTCAGTACCCACAGGAAGAGAAAACAACATGTGATTCCGTGAGTAGTGGCGAGCGAAAGCGGATGAGGCTAAACCGATCATGTGTGATAGCCGGCGGGCGTTGCATGGTCGGGGTTGTGGGACACGTCGCTCAGTTCTGCCGGACTGGGACGGTTACAGCGCATCATAGTCGAACCGGTTTGAAAGCCGGGCCGTAGTGGGTGCCAGCCCCGTAGACGAAATGGTGTTATGGCCGGATGTGTATCCCAAGTAGCACGGGGCCCGAGAAATCCCGTGTGAATCTGTCAGGACCACCTGATAAGCCTAAATACTCCCAGATGACCGATAGCGGACAAGTACCGTGAGGGAAAGGTGAAAAGTACCCCGGGAGGGGAGTGAAATAGTACCTGAAACCGTTTGCTTACAAACCGTCGGAGCCTCCTTGTAGGGGTGACGGCGTGCCTTTTGAAGAATGAGCCTGCGAGTTAGCGATATGTGGCGAGGTTAACCCGTGTGGGGTAGCCGTAGCGAAAGCGAGTCTGAATAGGGCGATTTGAGTCGCATGTCCTAGACCCGAAGCGAAGTGATCTATCCATGGCCAGGTTGAAGCGACGGTAAGACGTCGTGGAGGACCGAACCCACTTCAGTTGAAAATGGAGGGGATGAGCTGTGGATAGGGGTGAAAGGCCAATCAAACTTCGTGATAGCTGGTTCTCTCCGAAATGCATTTAGGTGCAGCGTTGCGTGTTTCTCGCCGGAGGTAGAGCTACTGGATGGCCGATGGGCCTCAACAGGTTACTGACGTCAGCCAAACTCCGAATGCCGGTGAGTGAGAGCGCAGCAGTGAGACGGTGGGGGATAAGCTTCATCGTCGAGAGGGAAACAACCCAGACTACCAACTAAGGCCCCTAAGCGTGTGCTAAGTGGGAAAGGATGTGGAGTTGCATAGACAACCAGGAGGTTGGCTTAGAAGCAGCCACCCTTGAAAGAGTGCGTAATAGCTCACTGGTCAAGTGATTCCGCGCCGACAATGTAACGGGGCTCAAGCACACCGCCGAAGTTGTAGATTTCGCACACTCGATAAGCCTTCGTGGTTCAGTCGTGCGGAGTGGTAGGAGAGCGTCGTGTGGCGAGTGAAGCGGCGGAGGAATCCAGCCGTGGACGCTACACGAGTGAGAATGCAGGCATGAGTAGCGAAAGACGGGTGAGAAACCCGTCCTCCGAAAGACCAAGGGTTCCAGGGCCAGGTTAATCCGCCCTGGGTAAGTCGGGACCTAAGGCGAGGCCGACAGGCGTAGTCGATGGACAACGGGTTGATATTCCCGTACCGGCGAACAACCGCCCAAGCTAATCCAGTGGTGCTAAGAGTCCTAACCCGGACCAGCGGATCCCTTCGGGGTGATGCGGGCCGGTCTAACGCTCGACCCCATGCTGGTGCGGCTAGCGTATGAACAGGTGTGACGCAGGAAGGTAGCTGAGCCAGGCGATGGTATCCGTAAGGTGAACCTGGTGTAAGGATGTAGGGCTGACGATAGGCAAATCCGTCGTCTGTATGCCTGAGATCCGACGCGTACCCGTTTTGGGGAAATCAGTGATCCTATGCTGCCGAGAAAAGCATCGACGCGAGGTTGCAGCCGCCCGTACCCGAAACCGACTCAGGTGGTCAGGTAGAGAATACCAAGGAGATCGAGAGAATCGTGGTTAAGGAACTCGGCAAAATGCCCCCGTAACTTCGGGAGAAGGGGGGCCGGAACCGTGACCGGACTTGCTCCGTGAGCGGTGAAGGCCGCAGAGACCAGTGGGAAGCGACTGTTTACTAAAAACACAGGTCCGTGCGAAGTCGCAAGACGATGTATACGGACTGACGCCTGCCCGGTGCTGGAAGGTTAAGAGGAAGGGTTAGCCTTTGGGCGAAGCTCTGAATTTAAGCCCCAGTAAACGGCGGTGGTAACTATAACCATCCTAAGGTAGCGAAATTCCTTGTCGGGTAAGTTCCGACCTGCACGAATGGCGTAACGACTTCCCAGCTGTCTCAACCGCGAACTCGGCGAAATTGCACTACGAGTAAAGATGCTCGTTACGCGCAGCAGGACGGAAAGACCCCGTGACCTTTACTACAGCTTGGTATTGGTGTTCGGTGTGGCTTGTGTAGGATAGGTGGGAGACTGTGAAGCGGGCACGCTAGTGTTCGTGGAGTCATTGTTGAAATACCACTCTGGTCACTCTGGATGTCTAACGTAGGACCCTGATCGGGTTCATGGACAGTGCCTGGTGGGTAGTTTAACTGGGGCGGTTGCCTCCCAAAGAGTAACGGAGGCGCCCAAAGGTTCCCTCAACCTGGTTGGCAATCAGGTGGCGAGTGTAAGTGCACAAGGGAGCTTGACTGTGAGACTGACAGGTCGAGCAGGGACGAAAGTCGGGACTAGTGATCCGGCAGTGGCTTGTGGAAGCGCTGTCGCTCAACGGATAAAAGGTACCTCGGGGATAACAGGCTGATCTTGCCCAAGAGTCCATATCGACGGCATGGTTTGGCACCTCGATGTCGGCTCGTCGCATCCTGGGGCTGGAGTAGGTCCCAAGGGTTGGGCTGTTCGCCCATTAAAGCGGTACGCGAGCTGGGTTTAGAACGTCGTGAGACAGTTCGGTCCCTATCCGCTGCGCGCGTTGGAAATTTGAGAAGATCTATCCCTAGTACGAGAGGACCGGGATGGACGAACCTCTGGTGTGTCAGTTGTTCTGCCAAGGGCACCGCTGATTAGCTACGTTCGGACCGGATAACCGCTGAAAGCATCTAAGCGGGAAGCCGTCTTCGAGATGAGATTTCCATGCACCTTGAGTGTGAGAGGCTCCCAGCAGACTACTGGGTTGATAGGCCGGATGTGGAAGCGGGGACTAACGACCCGTGGAGCTGACCGGTACTAATAAGCCGAAGACTTGACAACACAACTATTTCCCACACTTTCGGGTGTGGGGCTCGCGTCCACTTTGTGGTTCCCGACAGACGATCGGGAACAAGAAACTGAACACCGCGC
>NZ_JBIVHJ010000010.1:0-1281 GCF_044749145.1 Curtobacterium sp. NPDC089689
TTGGCCAGGGCGGCGCGGGTGCCGCCGGTGAGGTGGACCAGGACCGGGACCTGCCGGCCGAGGGTGCGGTCCAGCACGCCGATGGCGTGGTCGACGGCGTCGAGGACGCTCACGGCGTCGCCGCCGCGGCGCACGTTCACCCGGATCCGGGCGGCGCGCTGCCGCTTGACCAGGTACGTGTCGACCTTCGAGCCGACGACGTCGCGGACGCCGGCGAGTTCGTGGTCGATGACGTCCCGCACGAGCGCGACGTTGATGGTGACCTGGTCCTCACCGCTGCGTTCGCGGACGGCGACGCTGGTGCCGCCGCGGCCGCGGGTGGACACCCACAGCAGTGCCAGCACGATCACCACGACGCAGGCGGCGGCGACGATCCACAGCGACGCCGCGGGCACGGTGACGTTCGACGGGAACGTCACGTAGGGCACCAGGGCGTCGCGGACGGCGGGCAGGACGCCGGCGCCGATGGTGAGGCCGACGAGGACGGCGGCCAGGCCGAGGACCAGCAGGATGATGCGGTTCAGGGTGCGGTTGCTCTTGGTCATGCCAGCGTTCCCTTCTCCTCCACGCGGACCGTCACACGCTTGCCGAACCGCTCGTCGAGACGACCGAGTCGTTGCTTCACGGCGTCACGGACGCGCTGCTCGTCGACCGGGACACCGGTGACGGGCACGACGCGGACCTCGGTGCTCCGGCCGCGGGCGGTCGCGGAGGTGTTGTCCTCGGGGACACCGGCGGCGAGTCCGGCGGCGTTCGCCGCGGTGGACGCGAGGATGCGGGTGTCGATGACCACTGCGCCCCGGTCGTGCTCGACCGCGGACCGGTGCTGCCGGCCGGGCTTGAGGGCCAGGACGATCAGCACGACGCCCAGGACCACGAGCACGACCGCGATGACCTCGACGATCGTCACGAACGCGGCGTCGGGCTTGAGTGCGGCGTCGACGACCGTCTGCGGGTCCGCCAGCAGCGGCGCCGCGCCCACGGCTTTCAGGACCGATTCGGTGCCGATCCACGCCGCCACGAGCACGAGGACGATGAGGGACACCGACACGGCGCCGGAGCGGGAACGGTGGATGCTCCGCCGCTGGATGCGGCGCTCGAGCGAGGTGGTGCTCACGGGTTCCTCCTCCTACCGGACCCGGCCTTCGTGCTCGTGCACGATGCCGGTCAGTTCGATGTGGGCGCTGCCGACGCGTCGGCCGGTGAGGGCCGCCACGCGGTCGCGGATGTCACCGGCAGCACGGCCGGTGGCGGTGACGAGGTCGTCCTGCGCGCGGACGG